>QFQP01000003.1 GCA_003243425.1 Archangium gephyra
AGCCGCTCGGCTACGTGCCACCCGTCGAGTTCGAGCAGATGTACTACCGTCAGCAAATGAGCCCGGCCATGGTGGCCTGGCTCACGTTCAACACCCTCCGGGAAACCCGGGCCGATTCATTGTTCGTCGGCTGCGGAACGGTGTCTCAACCCGTGGACGACGGAGGGATCGCCGACGCCGGAGTCGCAGACGCGGGGGCGCCGGCCGCTGGGGCCCGAGACGCCGGAAGTCCCGACGGAGGCGCGACCGACGCCGGTCAGGCCGACGCCGGCGTCGCTGATGCTGGAGAAGTCTTCGACGGCGGCTCGCCCTGTGACCTGGCAAACGGCGGGTGCGACCCGCTCACGACCTGTGACGACACCGACAGCGGCGTGACGTGCAGCCCGTGCCCTGCCGGCTACGTCGGCGCCGGCGCGAGCGGCTGCGTGAACGTCGACGAATGTGCGCCCGATGGTGGTGCGTCGTGCGGCCTACGCACCTGTATCGACACGCCCGGTGCCTACCAGTGCGGCGCCTGCATCGGCGGCTACACCGATGACGGTGGTACCTGCGTCGACATCGACGAATGCGCGCTCGATGCAGGCGTCTGCCACCGCCTGACGACCTGCACCAACAGCGTGGGAGACTTCAGCTGCTCCGCCTGCCCGGGCCCGTACGCGACGGGCAACGGCCGGGGCGGGCTGCGTACAACCCGCAGCGTTCGTGAGGTACGCCCCCCTCCCCTCGGCGCGGTCGATCAGTCTGTGCACCGTGTCGGGGCGCGGGCTCCCCATCAACTACGGCGACGTCTCGATCATCGACAACGTCATCGAGAGCGCGGTCGCCAGCTACGACCTGACCGTCAGCGGCAGCGACGGCGGCATGCCTCGCGTCGTCGTGACCGACATCGCCAGCGGCATGATCGTATCGAGCTCGACCACCCACTTCTCAGGTCGTGGCACCGTCTTCGACATCGACATCATGCAGAACGCCTCCAACGTCATCTCGATGAGCAGTGGGCGCGCGGTCTTCACGATGCGCTACTGCCGGGTCGGCTACGGCGTCGGCTGCGTGGAGCTGCGTGACGACATCACGTTCGACGACAGCAGCTCGACACAGACCGTGGCCTGCGACCCGCCCCCGCTGCTGGCGCCCACGAGCGACCTCGGCGCCGCTGACGACGACGACGTGACGTCCGACTTCACGCCCACGTTCACCGTGAGTTCGACCGCGCAGCTGGTGACGTGGCTGCGTGACGACGTGGTGATGGCGAGCACGCCGGTGGTGAACGGCATGGCGACCTGGACCGACGACGGCACCGCAGCGCCCGGCATGCACGGCTATTCGGTGCAGCACGGCCCGAACGCGCCGCCTTCAGCGCGCCGACACGTACTCCTCACGACGTTGCCCGCGCAGACCGTCCCGTAGGATCGGCCGAGCGCCCATACGACTCACACTGCCGCCGCGTCGACACGCTCGGGGTCAGCGCGCGTCACGTGCGTGATCGCGCCCGCCCCGCGGTCATCACCATGAACACCACCAAGCGGGCCGCGTGGTGCGCATCAGCGTCACCGGTGGACCCATGCGTCACGCGTCAGGCGCCGATGTTCGTGCGCGCGACCGCTGGCGTGGCGTGATTACGTTGTGGCGTGCCGTGTCTCGAAGCCCACCGTCTGCGTGGCACCCTCACTGACGCAGAACGGGACCACGTCGAAGGGTGTGCGCGCTGCCGTGAAGCGAGCTCGCGCATGAGCTCGTTGTCGCTCACGTTCGACTCACAGCGTACCGCGCGCCGCGACGCGCCTGCTGATGGCGTGCTGGCCGAAGGGAGCACGGTGGGTGCGTACGAGGTGCGTCGCCGCCTCGGGTCCGGCGCCATGGGTGCGGTGTACGCCGCGTGGGACCCGCGGCTCGAGCGGGAAGTCGCGCTCAAGGTCTTGCACCTCGACGGAGACCTGCTGGTCGAAGCCCGCCTGTTGGCGAAGTTGAGCCACCCGAACGTGGTCGCGGTGCACGAGGTGCTGTCGTGGAACGAGCGCGCGGTGCTCGTGATGGAGCTGGTGCGCGGGCAGACCCTTCGCGGGTGGCTCGCGCAGCCCAGACGCACCAACGCCGAGGTTCTGGCGACGCTGCAACAGTGCGCCGAGGGTCTGGCCGCGGCGCACGCGGCCGGCATCGTTCACCGCGACTTCAAGCCCGACAACGTACTGGTCGATGAGAACGGGCGAGCGCGGCTGGTCGACTTCGGCCTCGCGCTGCAGGGTCGCGTCGGAGGTGGGCTCGCGGGGTCGCCTGCGTACATGCCCCTTCGTCAGCTCGAAGGTGCGCCTGCCGATGCGAGGTCAGACCAGTACGCATGGTGGGTGACCACGTACGAGGCCCTGACCGGTCGCGTGCCGCACGACGCGCCGACGTTGGAAGGGCTGATCGCCGCGCGGCGCACGGGAGAGATCGACCTCGCGAAGATCCCGCGATGGCTTCGGTCGAGCGTGCTGCGCGGGCTCTCGCACGACCCGTCGCGCCGCTTTGCTTCGATGCGTGAAGCTGCGAGCGCCATCACGCCGCCGCGCCGCTTCGGGCGGGTCTTCGCGGCCGTGGTGGCGTTGGCCGCCGCGGCCGTCATGGCGTGGCCCGCGCCCTCGCCCTGCGATCAGCTGCCGGTGACCAGCGCCTCGCTGCTGGCGCGCACCCAGGTACCGGCGCTCGTGAACGCGGTGAACGCGTACGCCGACGCGCAGGTCGCGTGCCGTGAGCTGCCGAAGCAGGCGCAAGCCGAGCGCGCGCGCTGCCTCGAGGTGGTCGGACGGGAGCTCGACGTCGCCCTCGACGCGTTGGCCATTTCGCCCGGCTTTCCTCCGGCGCTCTCGGCCCGCGTGCTCAAGCGCGTGCGCCCGGCCGCGCGCTGCGGCAGGCCCTCGCCGCCGCTGTCGACGGCCGAGCCTGACCGCGCGGCGCTGCTCGAGTCACTCCGTGCCCAGCTCCGCTTCGACGCGCTTCGCGCGCAGGGTGACTTTCAAGCGGCTGCAGACCTCGCGAGCCAGCACGCGCGAGCCGTCGACACCGTCGCGGGTCCCACGGTGCGCGCGTGGGCGGGCTTGAACGAGGCTTCGGCCCTCTCGACCATCTGGCAAGCCGACAAGACGACGCGTCGCCTGCGGGAGCTCGAGCGCATCGCAGGCATCGGCGCGCGTGAGCAGACGTGGATCCTGCTCGGGAGGTGGATGTTCGAGTGCCACACCGGCTCACGCGAGCACTGTCACGTCGCGCAGGCGCAGGCCGAGCGGGCCGTGGCAGACCTCGACGAGCCGTGGGCCAACGCCTTCGCCCTCGAGGTGCGCACAGTGGCGAGCCAACAGCCGCCTCCCGTGGCCGAGCTCATCGCTGCGTGGCGCGCGATCCCTGGGGCCGACTTCGAGCTGCAACGGGCCATCAGCAATGAGCTCAATGGCGCACTGGTGAGCTCCGACCCCGTGCGGCGCCGTGAAGCGTTGACCGCAGCCCGAGGGCTCACCCTCGACAACCTCCGCGCGCGTCAGGCGCAGCTCAGCCTCGAGGTGGCGGTGGCCGTAGAAGAATCAGACCTCGCCGCGGCGGCCGCCGCGCTCGCAGCGTTGGACGCGCTCACCGGAGACGGCCCAGACCTGCAGAGCGCGCGCTTCGACGCGCGCTGGCTCACTTTGCTTGCCCGCGGTGATGCGAAGGGGGCGCTGGAGCTCGCGTCGCGCATGCCGACGAACGAACCGCGTGCGCGTTACCGTCGATTGCTCATCGAGTTCTCGGCGCTGACCGAACTCGAAAACCCTCGCGCCAGGCAACTGCTCGATCGGCTCGACCTCATCGCCAACGACCTGCACGAGACGGACACCTGGTTCTACGAAGATGCGTTGGTGCGCTACGCGCTGCGAACAGGCGACGTCGCCTTGTTGGAGCGGGTGCCGGTCGCGCCCGAGCTCGAGCTGCTGCGCGACTGGCAGATCGCCGTGCTCAAGCGCGACGAGGCTGCTGAACAGGCCGTGTACGACGCAGCGCGCTCCACGCGTGGAGAGCTGGGCGAGTGGTTGTTGCTCGAAGCCGCGGCGCGCGACGGGCGCTTCGAATACGTGGCGGAAGTTGCGCCGCGCTTGAGAGCGCGCAGCCGTTCGAGCCCGCTGCAACAGCAGGTGCAGCTCGTCGAAGCGTGGGCCCGATGGAAGCTGGCGCAACCGGAGGCCGCGTGCCGGCTGGTGAGCCTCGAGATGACGATGACCGCGCCGACGCCGCGCCAGCGGGAGCGGCTCGACACGCTCAGGCGCAGCTGTCGCTCACTGGGTCGCACGCCGTGGCCGGGTCAGTGATGCGCGCGCTCGAGGTTGCGAGTTCGCAGCAGCGACTCGTGCTGGTGCAGCAGCGCTGACGTCATCGCCCGGACGCACGGCGAACGAAGTCCGTGATGCGCGCCAGACTTTGAGAACAATCGATCATGACCTCGTCGAACTCTTCGCGCGTGAGCGTTCGCCCCGGTACGCGGCGGCCAGAAAGTCGACGTTGCCGCTCAGAGACGCGACCGCGTTGTTCAGCTCGTGTGCGATGCCCTCGGCGAGGCTGTCGCGCGTGCGCGGTCGCGAATTGAAGAAGCGCAGCGTGGTGCCCCCGACGCGAACGCTGTCGCCGTCTTGAAGCCGATAGAGTGGCCACCGGCACCCGTTCACGAACGACCCGTTCTGCGAGCGCTGATCGACGAGTTCGTACTCGTTCCCCCCGGCGCCGCACCGTCGCGTGGCGGCGAGACACGTGCTCGTCGTTGAGCGAGAGGTCGGCGGAGTGATGGCGACCGATCTCCACAGGCAGCAGATCGAGGAGCACCACCTGGCCAATCGCGCGCTTGTCGACACTCGAGACGACCACCAACGACGGACCGGAACCGGCCGTGGCCTGTCCACTCGCCGTTGCTTCATCGTGCAGGGGCGCGCTCACGCGGCTGTCCTCCATCAAGGCCATCAACAGGACACACGGCCGATGCGAAGAGCGTGCAAACGCCACCTGCCACGCCACGGCTGACAATCACGCGACGTGTCGAGTGCGTCGGCGTCGAGGCGCGAGGTCGCGCGCACCCGCCGGGGTCGTCACCGCCCAGCGGTGCCGACGAGCGTCAGTGCGCGAGGTGGCGCATGGGGAGCGTGATGTTGAACACCGTCGGCAGCTCCGGAGCATCGCCCAGCCAGATGCGACCCCCATGTGCCTCGACGGCCAGCCGACAGAAATAGAGGCCGAGCCCCAGGTTCATGCGTCCGGAGCTCTGTGATGCCTGACCGAACTTCTCGAAGACCAACGTGCGCGCGGCGGCGTCGACGGCCGGGCCGGTGTTGCCGATGCGCAGCTCGAGGTTCGAACCGACGACCTCCCCGGAGATCTGAATACGCCCACCGCGGGGCGTGTACCGCAGACGGTTGTCGAGAATGTTCTCGATCGCCCGGGTGATCAGATCGCCGTCGATGTCGACCTGGAGCGAGGCATCGAGCGTGGACACCATCGAGATGCCACGGGAGCGCGCGACGATCGTGCGCTGTTGCAGCGCGCCGTCGATGAGCGCGGCGATGCCGGTGCTCGCTCGCCGTGGTTCGAACCGGCTCGCCTCGATACGCGTGACGTCCAGGAGATTCTGGATCAGCCGCATCGCGCGCTGGCTCGCGCTCTGGGCGTCGCTGAGCGCATCGAGCTGATCGGCGTCGAGGTTTCCGGGCTCTCCGAGCACGAAGCTGAGGTTGGTGATGATCGCGCCGAGTGGATTCTTGAGGTCGTGGACGATGAGCGACGACATCTCGTCCTTGAAGCGATGCAGCTCGGCCAGCTCGACGTTCTTCTGCAGCAGCGACACGTGCTGCGATCGCAGCATCAGCAGGTGCCGTATTCGCAGAACGAGCTCCTGACCGTCGACCGGTTTGGTCAGCACCTCGTCAGCGTGCGTGTTCAACCCCGCCAGCAGCGAGTTGTGATCCGCAAGCGCGGTCACGAGGATGATCGGCAGATAGTGACCGGCCGCCTGCTCCTTGAGCGCCCTCGCCACCTCAAACCCGTCGAAGCCGGGCATCATCACGTCGAGGAGAACGAGATCGGGCGGGTCCTGCTGGGCGATCGCCAGGGCCTCCGCGCCGCTCATGGCATCGACGAGCCGGTAGCCCTCGCCTTCGAGATAGGCGTGGACGAATTCGTGATTCATGGGTTCGTCGTCGACGACGAGAATGGTCTTCATGGTGATGCCTCTGGGCGACGCCTGCACTGGGTGACGCACGCGCTGAAAGTTCTGGTGTCGATGGGTTTGGTGATCACGGCGTCGAAGCCGGCGGCCAGCAGCCGCGGCACGTCGCCCGTCAGCGCCTGAGCGGTCACGGCGATCACCGGCACGTGACGCAGGTGCGCCATGTGCCGCAGCGCCTCGTACACTTCGATGCCACTGCCGTCGGGGAGCAGAATGTCGAGCAGCGCGACGTCTGGAACGAGCCCTGCCGCGAGCAGCGCGCGCGCGTCGGCCACCGTGCTCGCGACGACCACCGTGCACGCTGAGGCCTCGAGGAGATCCCGATGAAGCTCGAGGTTGAGCGCGTTGTCTTCAACCAGCAAGACGCAGTGACTCATCCGGTGCGCCCGAGCAGCCGGTTCACTTCATTCACGAGGTCTCTGACGTGGAGCTGGCCCTTCGAGAGGATCAACTGCACGTCACCGCGCAGCCGGTCGCGCAGCTCCGTCGAGAGGTCCTGCGCGGTGACGAGCACGATGGGCAGCTCCCGCGTGGCCACGTCTTCGCGGAGCGCGGCGACCACCTCGACGCCCGAGACGTCGGGGAGGCCGAGATCGAGCAACACGAGATCGCAGGGGCTCCGTCGTGCGCGCTCGAGCCCCGCCACGCCCGTCTGCGCCGTGGCGACGTGAAAGCCCTCGGGCTGCAACGCCGCCGACACCAGCGACAGGTGCGCACGATCGTCGTCAATGACCAGCACGTGAGTGGGTTGCTTCGTCACCTTGGCGGTGAAGCCATGCCGGTCGAGAACGGCGAGGAGCGCGTGCCGGTCGAGCGGCTTGATGAGGTGCTCGATGGCGCCCAGCCCGAACGCGCGCTGCCGGTCACTTGAAATGGTGGCCATCACCACGGGGAGCGCGGCGGTCGCGGGGCTGTTCCTCAGCGCCCTCAAGACCTCCCAGCCATCGATTCCCGGAAGGAAGACCTCGAGGAGCACGACGGAGGGCAGAAGGCTCGTCGCCAGGGCGATGGCGCTCTCACCCGTGGTCGCCGCATGCGTGCGGTAGCCGTTGTCCTGCAGCGCCATCTCCATGAGCTCGCGTGCGCCGTCGTCGTCTTCGACGATCAGGGCCAGCGGCGAGGTGCCGGCGGGAACCCGCGGCGCGCGCTGAGGCTCGGGCGCGATCGAGATCGGCAACTCGAAGAAGAACACCGAGCCGACGCCCGGCGTGCTGTCCACGCCCACCTCCCCGCCCATGAGCTCGACCAGCTGTTCGTTGAGCGCCAGGCCGAGGCCGGTGCCGCCGAGCGCGTTCGGCTCGGGCCTGTCGAGTTGCTCGAAGGGCTTGAACAGACGCTGAAGGTCGTTGGCCGCGATGCCACGCCCCGTGTCGGCGATGGAGACGCGCACGCGCCGCCCGTCGTCACGCAGCGCGCAGCCGACGCGCACGGTGCCCGCGTCGGGCGTGAACGTGATGGCGTTGGAAATGAAGTTGTAGAGCACCTGCTTGCAGCGAACGGGGTCCGCGAGCACCGGAGGCAGCGCGAGGTCGTCGGGGCCGTCCATCTGCAGCGTCTGCATTTTCGCCGCCGCCAACGGCTGCAGAATCGACAGCGCGTCCTCCACCAGCTGACGCATGGAGCACGGCTGCGTGGTGACCTCCAGCTTCCCGGCCTCGACCTTCGAGAGATCGAGCAGGCTGTTGATCAACCCGAGCAGATGTCGGCCGTTGTTGAGGTAGCGCAGCTGCCTGTCGTTGGTCGGCCCGAACTTCCCGTCGATGAGCACCTCCGAGAAGCCGAGTATCGCGTTGAGCGGCGTTCGCAGCTCGTGCGACATCATCGCCAGAAACGCGCTCTTCGCGCGATTCGACGCCTCGGCGACCAGCCTTCGCGCCTCGGCACGACGCGCCTCCTCTGCGGCTTCGTCGGCGATGCGCAGCAGCCGCTTGCGTTCGTCGTCGGCCTGTTTGATGGCGGTGATGTCGCGCGAGATTCCGACCAGCCCCGAGATGGCGCCGTCTGCGTCCACCGAAGGCACCTTGATGGTCAGAAAGCAGACCGGTCTCCCGGCGCTGTCGACGCTCGACTCCTCGCGGTTGATCAACGTGCGGCCGGCGATCACGCTCATGTCATCGGCGTGGTAGGCCTCGGCCATTTCACGAGACGCGAAGAGCTCGAAGACGGTCTTGCCAGCCACCTCGTCTTCCCGCTCGCGGCCCACGAGCGCGACGGTGGCACGGTTGCAGTTCACGAAGCGCCCGGAGCGATCTTTCGTGAAGACCACGTCGGGCAATGCGTCGATCAGCGTGCGCAACGTGCGCCGTTCGCGATAGAGCGATGCGCGATGGGCCACCTCGCGCTGCAACGCGGTGGCCACCGCCTGGAGAACGCTGCCCACGGCCATCGTCACCAGCGCACTCACCATGGCGAAGTTGAGCGAGACCACCGCCCATCCCCACGGATCGTGACCTCGATTCTGAACCGCGAGCTCCGGCGCCGAGTCGCCGAGGGCCCCGATGGCGCACATCGAGGCCGCGCTCAGCACCACCGACGCCAGACCCCACCGCAACCCGAACAGCAGCACGACGATGACCGAGAAGCCCAGCAGGTAGACCTGACTGACCGAGCCCACGAGCAGGAGAAGGCCGACGCCGAGCGCGTAGTAGATGAAGCTGATCACTCCGGCGCGAAGCGCGAACGGCGTTCTCGGAATGAAGAGCAGCGTGAAGACGACCGCCAGCCCGAGGGTGTCGAGGAGCACCAACGGCGTCATGTCGTGCTTCCACGCGAGGGACACGCTCGGCACGTAGACGAGCACACCCAGGACGGCGCTGGCGCGAAGGATCCGCGTGAGCAGGTTTCTGCGGAGCGTGTCTGTATCGATGGCGTCTGCGCTGAAAAGCGGGGGCATCGAGTACCGACTTGCGGAATGAGACGATGCGGTTCGCGGCGGCTTGCCAGCCATCTGGCCGCACATCGCCTGATCACTGTCTCACACTTCGACACCGCTCGCGGTCATCGCCTCATCAGGAAATTCCTTAGTGACAATCTGAGGGGAACGACGCCGGCCCACTGACCATTGTTGGCCAGCGCGCAGACTGGTCGACGAGACGGCCTCGTGAACGCTGGAACGGTTCGTGAACCGTGCGGCGCAACATGAACACCACGACCCGTGACGTGCTGGTTCACACCGTCGCCGACGTGCGCTGGCTCGTCGAGCACGGCTCCTTCGTTTCGGCAGCGAAGCGGCTCGGGGAGCTGCGACTCATGCTCGAGCGCGTGCTCTTAGCGGAGACGGCGTTGGTGCAGCGCGGCGATTCAGTCCGCGCCGAAGACGCCGAACGACCGCAGGCAGAGATCAACAGCCTCGAGCGAACGCTCGATTCGGTGGCCTCGGCCATCACCCACGAAACCGCGGAGCTCGCGATCGCGGGGCTGGGAACGCTGGAGCGGCTCCTGGTGCAGCACGAGCGCACGGCGCGAACGTTGTTGTCGACCGCTGGCGGGCAGTTCGCAGACGCCAATCGATGAGCGCGACGCGAAGGGCGAAGCAGGCCCGACGGCACGTGACGACACCAGAGAGAACGACGCGCGCACGGCTGACCCGGTGACGGTTGCGGTGGCCTGCGTCGAACCCACCACCAACTGACGCTCTACGGCTGCCCACGGCTCAGGGGCCACGTTGCGAGCACGCCGACGCGCTGTCCCTGCGTCTGCGGCTCGAAACAGCAACCGGTGCGCTGCGCTTCAACGTCCAGGCGCGGGCACCAGCAGCGTCGGCCGGTGCGACGCCGACAAGACGTCGGCCGCGACGGAACCGGGGGCCGACGTGCGAAGCCCGAGAACGATCACGCGCGCACCGAACCGCTCCGAAGCTTGAAGGATGGCGCGTGCCGGGTCGTTCGACTCGGCGACGACGACTTCGACGTTGTGGCGCGAGGCAGGCGCCAGTTGTCGAACGCGCTCTTCGGTCTGCGGCTGCGCGGCGCCGAAGACGTCGCGTTCATCGAGCACGCCGAGCTGCTGGCGCGGCACCACGTGAAGCAGCGTGAGTGAGACGTCAGCCGGCAACGCCGCGCAGGCCTGCTCCACCACGTGCCGACTGAGCCACGTCAGGTCGACCGCGACCAGCGCAGTGGCGGTGGTGCTGTCACGAACGCCGACGTCGTCGGGGCTGCGCGGCACACACAGCACCGAGCACGCCGCGTCGTGAAGCACCCGCCGAGAAACGGACCCGAACCAGAGCCGTTCGATGGCGCTGCGCCGATGCGAGCCGACGACGATCACATCGGCTTTGCGCTCTCGCGCGGCGGCGACCAGACGCTCGGACGCGCGGCCGATGTTGGGCTCGAGGTGCACCGAATCTCCCAGGCCGGGGTAGTGGGCGAGCAGCTCGCGGCGCAGCACCTGCTCGACCTTCGCGTCTGCATCGACGGCGCTGCGAGGGCCCTCGAGACCGATGCGGCCCTGCTCCTCGGGCGGAAAATAGAAGTGTGCGCCGGACCATTCGGTGCGGTGACGGCCGAACAGCGCCCGGGCGAACTGCCATGCAGACGTCCCCGAGCCGTCGCGTTCGAGCCCCACCATCGCCGCCAGGCTGCGTTCACCGCGCTGCCACGCATCGAACGGCCGGCCGTCGCGCACCACCAGCACCGGAACGCGCGCGTGCCGAACCAACGCGTCGGCGTGTGACCCCGCGCCCCGCCGCTTGCCCGCCCCGGTGGCGCCGATCACGACCAGCGCTGCCGCTGATTCCTGCACCGCCTGGGTCAGTCCGCGCTCGACCGGCCCCAGCACCAGCCGCGTCGACGCGCCGAGCACCGACGCGCGGCTCTCGAGCGCCCGCCTCGATGACTCGAGCAGGTGTTCGCGGGCGACGGCGTCCGCGCTGAACGGAAAGTCGAGCACGTGGACGAGCTCCAGGGAGTGCCCGGTGTCTCGTGCCAGCGCAGCTGCTGCGTTCACTGCATGTTCTGCAGCTTCAGAGAAGTCGACGCCGCACAGGATCTTCATGCCGGGGTTGCACTTCAAGGACCGCGCCATGCGGCACGAGCTGCGCCACGCGCACGGATTTCACGCCCACCGCGTCGGCGCGCCGAATGCGCGACGTCTTGCCACCACGCCGTCCGCCTCCGCTGGTCCGCCGGATGCAGTCCTCTCGCAGCGCAACCCACTGGAGGAACGCCATGTCGAAGAAGCACACCGAGGTGAAGTCGCTGCAGCAGCTCCGTGACGAGATCCGCCTGAAGCTTCACCTCGCGTCGATGGACGCCAAAGACGAATGGGACCGCCTCGAACCGCAGGTGGAACATGCTCTGGCGACCATCGACTCGGTGGCGCGTGAAACCGTCGACGACCTGAAGAAGCGGATGACGGAGCTCCGCATTCGCCTCAAGGCCTGAGCCGCGCGAGGCGACTGATGAAGCCCTTCGTCGAGTTCATCGGCGCCGCGCGCACCGTCACCGGGTCGCGGCACCTGCTCCACGCGCCCGGTGCGAAGGTGCTGCTCGACTGTGGCCTCTTTCAGGGGCACCGGGCCGAAGCGCGGGCGCGCAACGAGTCGTTGGGCTTCGCGGCACGCACCATCGATTGCGTGGTGCTCTCGCACGCGCACATCGATCACTCCGGCGCGCTGCCCATTCTCTGTCGTGAGGGCTTCCGCGGCCCCATTCACGTCACCCCCGCCACGCGCGATCTCTGCGCGTTGATGCTCGAGGACGCAGCGGCGCTTCAGGCGGCCGACGCGCGGCACCTCAACCGGCGAATCGAAGCCGGTGAGCTCGACGTCGCTCCCGTCGAGCCGCTGTTCGACCGTCGCGACGTGGCGCAGGCGATCTCGCAGATGGAGCCGCTGGTATACGGAGCGCTTCGCACCATCGCGGGCGGCGTCACGTTGACGTTCCTCGACGCCGGTCACGTGCTCGGCAGCGCCATCTCGGTGCTCGACGTGACGAGCGATGCCACGACACGGCGGCTGGTGTTCACCGGCGATCTCGGCCGCTCGGAGACCCCGATTCTCCGAGCGCCGGAGACGCCACGGGGCGCCACCACCCTGCTGCTCGAGAGCACCTACGGCGACCGGGAACATCCTCCACGCGCGGCGATGGACGACGCGCTCGCAGACATCGTCAAGCAGGCCGTGCGCAAGGGCGGCAAGGTGCTGATTCCGTCGTTCGCGCTCGAACGCGCGCAGGAAGTGCTGTTCTCGCTGAAGAAGCTGCGGCGTGCCGGCCAGATTCCCTCAGTCCCGGTGTTCGTCGATTCACCGCTCACCGCGAACATCACCGAGGTCTTCCGCCGACATCCTGACTGCTACGACACCGAGACGCGCGCGCTCTTCGACGAAGGGCATTCGCCGTTCGAGTTCGACGGCCTGGAGCTCGTCACCAGCGTCGAAGGCTCGCGAGCGATCGACAACGGCGACGCTCCGTCGATCATCATCTCGGCCAGCGGCATGTGTGAAGGCGGGCGCGTGCTCCATCACCTGCAGGCGATGGTCGCTGACCCGCGCCATTCCATCGTGCTCGTCGGCTATCAGGCGCAGCACACGCTGGGTCGCAAACTCCAGGAACGCCGTCCGCGCGTACGCATCTTCGGGCTCGAGCGCGACGTGCACGCCAACGTGGTCTCGCTCGCGGGCTTCAGCGCCCACGCCGATCGCCGAGACCTTCACCACTTCGCCCTGAAGGTCGCTTCACGCGGCGCCCTCACCGACGTGTGCCTCGTGCATGGGGAAGCAGCAGCGCAGGAAGTGCTGGCGCGCGAGCTGCGGCAGGCGATGACGGCGCGCATTTCGTGCCCCGCCCCGGGCGACATCGTGCGGCTGTAGCCCGGTACACGGAATGCACCCGAGCGACGGCATGAACGCTCGCTCTGAGACACCGGCTGTCCCCTTTCGCCGTTTGATCATCGCGCTCGAGTTGTTCGCCGCAGTGACTGCGCTCGCCGGCGGACTGGCGCTCCTGCTCTGGCCACACGGCAACGTGGTGGTGCCGCTGTGGCTGCTCGACACCTCGCCGTTCAAGACGTTCATCGTGCCCGGCGCGCTGTTGGCAGTCGTGGTCGGTGGTTCGAACCTCGCCAGTGGGGTGCTCGTGTGGCGACGATCACGCGCCGCCATCGACGCGATGCTGCTGGCCGGTGGCGCCATGACGGTGTGGATCGTCGCGGAGTCCGCGATCCTCCGGGAGTTCAGCTGGCTGCACCTCGTGTACGGGCTCATCGGCCTCACGGTGCTCGGCGTCGGCATCTCCGCGGCGCTGCGATCAGGCGTCGCACGGCATCGGTGGCTCGTCATCGTGACCGCGTGCGAGGCGGTGGGCTTTCTGGCGCCCAGCATCGCGGGCACACTCTCCACGAGCGCTGGCTTCAGTGCGTGGCCGCAGGCAGCGCTGTTGGTCGCCGCGGGCGCGTTCGAAGGGCTGCTGCTGGGCACGGGTCAGGCGCTCGCCTTCCCCTTCGCGGTGCGGAAGGTGCGCTACGTGGCGCTCACGTCGCTGGCCGCCGCCTTCGTGTGGGCGTGCGTGATGGGAGCGATGCTGCTGGGCGCGAGCGACGCGCCGATCGCCATGGTCGTCATCACCGCGGCCATCGCCGGGCCCGTCGGCCTCGTCTCCATCGGCTTCGCGCAGTGGCTCGCGTTGCGAGAGGCCCCTCGCCGCTCGACCGTATGGATCGGGTGGACCACGCTCGCGTGGGCGGTCGCGCTTCCGTTGAGCTTCACACCCGGGCCCTTCGTCGACGCGTCGACGCCGCTCGCGGTGCATCTGATTCTCTGGAGCGCCAGCGGGCTGGTCATGGCGTGGGTGATGGCGCTCATCACCTGGCAGGGCGTGCTGCACGTGTCGGGTGCGACGACGCTCCGCGCCCGCTTCTTCGACGACCTCGCGCGCGCCGCGTTGCCGGAACCCGGCGACGCGCCGTTGCCCCCGGTGACCGAGGCGGATCTCGCCGCGCTGCCGGAGCCCGCGCGCCGCTACTTCCGCTTCATGGGCGTGCTGGGGCGCCCCAGAGACCGCACGTTCCGACTCGGCTTCGGCGGTCGCTTCAAGTCGAGCCCGGCCGCGCCGTGGCGCCGCTGCGAAGCGTGGCAGTACAACACCAGCGCCGAGGTGACGCGCACCTTCTCGATGCGGCTCCGCCTCGCAGGGCTCCCGGTCATCGGCCGCGACACCTACCGCGCTGGGCACGGCCGCATGCTGGTCAGGCTGCTCGATCGCGTGACCGTCGCCGACGGCAGGGGCGCCGAGTTCGACGTCGGCGAGCTGACCACCTACCTCAACGATCTGGTGCTGCTGGCCCCGTCGATGCTGCTCACGCCCGCCGTCAGGTTCACGGAAGTCGACGCGCACTGCTTCGAGGTCTCGCTCGACGATCACGGGCTCGAGGTCACGGCACGTGTGTTCGTCGACGACCGCGGCGCGCCGGTGAGCTTCGTGAGCACCGACCGGTTCCTCGAGAACCCGGCGAAGAAGGGCGAGATGCTGCGCGCGCGCTGGTCGACGCCCATCGCCGGTTTTCAGGAACTGGACGGCCGGCGACTTCCGACGCGCGCGACCGCGATCTGGCACCTGCCGAGCGGCGAGCTGCCGTACGCCGACTTCGCGCTGGTGCCTGAGAGCGTCTCGTTCAACGTGGGCTGCGCAGACGAGCCCGACAGGCGCGCGACCGCGACGACGTCGCGCGCGGCTGCGCTCGTCGCCGTGCTCGTGGCCTGCAGCGCGGTGTCTGCGTTCGCCCAAAGCAGCATCTTCCCCAGCGAGAGCACACGAAAGGCCGCGCGACAGTTCGAGGCCCAGACGGTGTCGGAAGAGTCGAGGGCGTTTCTCAAGACCAAGATGAAGAACCACGGCGCGGAGCTCCGCGACCTGGCCCTCGCGGTGGCCACCCTTCGCTTCTCGGAGGCCCAGCGGCTGGCGCAGGAGCTCGCCAACCAACCCCGGCTCGACCCCACCAGCGGCCCCGCCATGAAGCTCCCCACGCGGTTCTTCGAGCTGCAGGACGAGCTGAAGAAGAACGCACAGGCCGTCGCCGACGCCGCGAAGGCCAGCTCGGTGAACGACACCCACGCGGCGTTTTCACGCTTGGTCGACACCTGCATGAGCTGCCACGTCGCGTTCAGGAAGTAGGACGCTTCGCCGCCACCCTCGTGATGGACGGTGGTAATCCCACCGCCGATGCCCACACGGATACTGGTGGTCGATGATGACGGCGCGGCTCGTCAGGCGCTCAAGACGCTGCTGACGGCCAGGGGTTACGAGGTCGATCTCGCGGTCGACGGGAGCGGCGCCATGGAGCGGCTGGCAGAGCTGCCGCCCGAGCTCATCGTCACCGACCTCGACATGCCCGTCGTCAACGGCATGGAGCTCGTCAGGAAGGTGAACGAACAGAACCGCGAGCTGCCGGTGATCGTCGTCACCGGCGCTTCGGAGCTCACCTCGGCCGTCGCGGCGATGCGCGCGGGCGCGGCTGACTACCTCACCAAGCCGGTCGACTTCGAAGCGCTCCTGGTGTCGATCGAACGGAGCCTCGAGCACCGCAACGTGCGGCTCGAGAACGAGAACCTCAAGCGCCAGCACCGCGAAGCGCACGGCGATGGCGTGCAGGGGCTGCTCGGCACGAGCCTGTCGATGCAGAAGGTCTACGAGATGGCGCGCAGAGTCGCGCCGTCGCGGGCCACCGTGTTGATCACCGGCCAGAGCGGCACCGGCAAAGGTGAGCTCGCGCGCGCGATTCACGCCTTGAGCCCGCGCGCCGACAAGCCGTTCGTGGCCGTGCACTGCGCGGCCCTCAGCGAGACGCTGCTCGAGAGTGAATTGTTCGGCCACGAGAAGGGCTCGTTCACCGGCGCCGAACGACGACGCATCGGCCGCTTCGAGCAGGCGCACGAGGGCACGCTCTTCCTCGACGAGATCGGCGAGATCCCCGCGTCGACGCAGATCAAGCTGCTGACCGTGCTGCAGGAGCGCCGGTTCGAGCGCGTGGGTGGCAACGAGCTGGTGAAGGTCGACGTGCGCATTCTCGCGGCGACCAACCGGGACCTGAAGGCCGACGTCGCCGCGGGCCGCTTTCGCGAAGATCTGTTCTACCGGCTCAACGTGGTGAACATCGAAATGCCACCGCTGCGGTTGCGCGGCGGCGACGTGCTGAGCCTCGCCGAACACTTCCTGCAGCGCTTCGCGCTCGAGAACCACAAACAGATCTCCGGCTTCAGCCCGCGCGCGAAGACCAAGCTGCGCAACCACCTCTGGCCCGGCAACGTGCGCGAGCTCGAGAACGCCATCGAGCGCGCGGTGGTGCTCTGCGACGGCGCGCTCATCGAAGAAGATCACCTGCCGCACGCGTCGGCCACGCTCGAGAGCCTCGAGGGCATCACGGTGCCCGGCGCCACGCTGGCCGAGCTCGAGCGCTTCGCCATCCTCAAGACGCTGGACGCGGTCGACGGCTCCACCACGCGCGCAGCGCAGATCCTCGACATCAGCGTTCGCACCATTCAGTACCGGCTCAACGAATACGGTCGCGACAAAGACGCGAGCTGACGCTCAAGAATCGCGCAGCAGCGCTTCGATCACCCCGACCAGTTCGTCGACCTTCACCGGCTTGGTGAGGTAGCGGTGAAAGCCGGCCTCGCTGACCTTGCCGGCGTCGCGCACCATGGCCGCCGCGCTCAAGGCCACGACTGGAATGTCGCGCGTCTCCGGCCACGACTTGAGCGCCCGCGTCGCGTCGAAGCCGCTCATGCCGGGGAGATTGATGTCCATGAGCACCAGGTTCGGTCGTCGGGCGCGCACCAGCTCGATGCCGATCTCCGCGGTCGGCGCGGTGGTCAACGCCACGCGGCCGTAATCGGCGAGCAGGTCTTCCATGAACGCGATGTTGGAAGGGTTGTCCTCGATGTAGACGATCGAGAACGACGGCGCGGCGTGGTCCGATAGCAGCGTCGGCGCTTCGTGCACCCCGGCGTTCGAAGGCGCCGTCGCTTCGGCGCGGTGCACCGGCAGCTCGATCCAGAACTGCGAGCCGCGCCCCTCCACACTCGAGAAGCCGGTGCGGCCATTCATCAACGCCGCCAGCCGTCGCGTGATCGCCAGACCGATGCCGGTGCCCTCGATGGGCCCCGTCTCCTGCCCGGCGCGATGAAACGGCTGGAAGATCCGGTCCTGCTTGTCGTGCGCGATGCCCACGCCGTCGTCTTCGACGGTCAGGCGCACGAAGCCTTCGGCGAGGCTGGCGCGAAACCGGGCCACCCCGCCCCGCCGGCCATACTTGATGGCGTTCGAGCCGTAGTTCATCAGCACCTGTTTGAGCCGCGTGCGGTCCGCGAGCACGTTCGGCAACCCGGCCGGCAGCGGCTCCATCACCAGCGTCACTTCGGCGCGCGCGGCCATCGGGTCGAGCGTCGACTTCACCTCGGGGAGCACGTCGTGAAAGTCGACGGCCTCCGGTGACACCGACACGCGGCCCGCCTCGATGCGCGCGAGATCGAGCACCTCGTCGACCAGGCGCAGCAGGTGCTCGCCGCCCTTGAGCACGTGCTCGATGCGCTCACGATGACGGTCGGGCAGCGGCGTCTTCTTGTCGCGGTGCAGCAGCTGCGCGAAGCCCAGAATCGCGTTGAGCGGCGTGCGCAGCTCGTGACTCATCGACGCCAGGAACTCGCTCTTCGCCGAGTTGGCTTCTTCCGCGTTGGCCCGCGCCTCGCGCAGCGCCTCTCCGTGCTGCACGTCTTCAGTGATGTCCCAGATGGTCATCACCGTGCCGCTCTCGACGGTGCCCCGCTCGACGACACGGAGGCTTCGCCCCTCGCCACTGCGCACCTCGCACGCACCGGCGCGGTTGCGGTGATTGGCGCGCAGCCGCGTCTCGACGTCGCTGACCGAGGTGCTCTGCGCATCGAACGTGCCCGCGGCGAGGTTGAGCGTCAGCAGCTCTTCGAAGGTGCGGCCCACGAGGTCACCTTCCACGTGCCTGCCCAGCAGGTGCCGAACGGTGCTGTTGCAGAGCACGAGTCGATCGTCGCCATCGAACACCGCGAAGCCGCCCGGAATGCTCTCCACCGCGTTGAGCAGGTGCTGTTGCGTGCGCCGCGCCTTGAGCTCCGCCGTCTTGCGATCGGTGATGTCACGAATGCTCGCCGACGTGAGCTGCGCCCCCCCGGTGTTCAGCGGGCTGAGGCTGATCTCGATGGGGAACTCCACGCCGTCGCGACGGCAGCCGTGGAGCTCGAGCCCGGTGCCCATGGGCCGCACCTTCGGCGCCTGCGCGAAGCTCTTTCGGCGGTCCACGTGGCTGTGTCGAAAGCGCTGCGGGAGCAGAATCTCCATCTGCTGACCGAGCAGCTCTTCACGCGAATAGCCGAAGAGGCGTTCGGTCTGCAGGTTGACCAGCACGATCTCTCCGTCGCCATCGACCACCACCACGGCGTCTGGTGCCGCGTCGAGCAGCTTCCGGAAGATCTCGGTACCGAGGGACTCGAGGTTCATGACGCCCCGCATGTACCACCGCAGCAGCTCGGTGCCCGCGCGCGAGTACCAGGGCGCCACCGCGCGGCTCAGGCCAGGCGGGTGTGCAACAGCTCGGCGAAGGCGTCGAGGGCGTCGGTCGCCGTGAAGACCCCGACGACCTTGTGGTTGTCGACCACCACCGCCGAGCCCATCTTCTTGCGCGCCATCTCCTGCACCACCTCGTCGAGCGGCGCCTCCGGCGACACCGTGTAGGGGTGCGGCGTCATCACGTCGCTGGCCTTGATCTTCGTCGCGTCAGCGCCTGCGAGCGACTCGGCGCGGAAGAGGTCGCCGTCAGACAGCACGCCCACCACCGTGGTGCCCACGCACACCGGCAGGTGGCGGATCTTCATGTCACGCATCACCTCGTGGGCGCGCGCGAGCGTGTCGGTCGGCGCGATCGAGCTGGGGGTGGTCGTCATGTACTTGCGAACGTGAGGAATGGTTTTCATGGTGACCGGCGCCACTACAACCGCCGTGCCACGCCCCTTTCCCTGCGCTCCACGGCGGGCCGGCCGCGCAGCAACTGCGTCACCGCGCAGAACTTCACCGCGCAGTGGGCAGGCGCACCACGAAGGTCGAACCGGGGTTGCCTGCTTCGTAGGTGATGGTGCCACCATGCGCGGCGACGGCCAGCTGACAGAAGGCCAACCCCAGCCCGCGGCCAGCGCGCCGGCCTGCGTCTTCGTCACCCTGCACGTAGCGCTCGAAGATGGTCTCGCGCAGCTGCGGTGGGATGCCGGGCCCGGCGTCAGACACCCGAAGCTCGGTGGCGTCGCCGACAGCTGAAGCGCCGAGCACGACCTGCGTGCCTTGCGGAGCGTGCCGAATGGCGTTGTCGATCAGGTTCTCGAGCACCCGTCGAAGGAGGTCAGCGTCGGCGTGCACCACGGACACTTCGAGCCGCTGCACGAGGGTGACGGTCTGCGTGCGCGCCTTGAGCTCGAAGGCGTCGAGCAACGCGTTGGCGAGCGCGGCGAGGTCCACCGGCGCGAGCTTCGGCGTGAGGCGGCCCTCTTCACTCTTGCTGATGTCGAGGAGATTGAGCACCAGGCGCATCAGGGCCCGTGCTTCCGAGCGGATGTGCTGCGCAGATTCACGCGTCGTCGCCGCCAACGAGCGATCGCTCAAGACGACCTGGGCATGCAGGTCCATCGAATTGACCGGGTTCTTCAGATCGTGAACGACGAAGGCGGTCAGGCGCTCCTTCTGGAGCTGCAGGCGCATCATGTCGTCGCGCTGGCGGCGGACGAGCTCGTACTGCTCGCGGAGCTCGGCGCTCATGCGCCGCAGCTTGAGCGCGGCCTGTACGCGCAGCACGAGCTCCGTGGGTCGCACCGGCTTGGTCAGGAAGTCGTCGCCCCCGGCTCTCAACGCGCGGTCGAAGGTGTCGAGATCGCGCAGCGCCGTGAGGAAGACGATGGGGACCGAAACGCCTTCGGGGAGCGTGCGGATCTTGGAACACACCGCGAAGCCGTCGGTGCCGGGCATGCGCACGTCGAGCAACACACAGTCGGGCTGCTGGGCCTGGAACGCGGTGACGCCCTCCTCACCCCCAGCGGCGAGGACGACTTCGTAGCCCTCGTCTTCGAGCGTCGCTTTCGCCAGCGCACGGTTTTCGGCGTTGTCGTCGACGACGAGGATCTTTGCGTTCGTCTCCACGTGCCCGGCATCTAGCACCGCGGCGCAAAAAGCGACGTCGACCGCGCCTGCGCGCAAATCACCGCGCATGTCCGCCCGAGGGCCGTTGGCACCGCGGCTTGCATACGACGAAGGCATGACCCTCCCGCTCCTCGCAGTGTTGTCGGTGCTGGCAGCAGACCCGGGCGCGACGAACGCGAACGAGGCGCTGCCACCGCTCGCGCGGGCGCTGCTTCGCAAACGCATGGAAGGTCACGGGCGCGACCACGCGCGGCTCGCGAAGGCCGTACTGCTGCTCAAACGGGAGACCGTGAAGAGCATCGCCGACGAGCTGGCGGCCGAGCCCCGCCTCGTTCGGCCGCTGCCGGGCAGTCGTGACGAGCTCAACGCGTCGCTCCCCGAGCGCTTCTTCGTCTTTCAAGACGCGCTTCGGCTGCGCGCGAAGGAGCTCTCGACCACCGCGACGCAGGGCGACGAGGCCCGGCTCGCCACCGCCTACGGGCAATTGGTGCAGGCGTGCGTCTCGTGTCACGCGGCCTTCCTGGAGCGTGAATGAGAGTCGTGCTGCTGATGGTGACACTGCTCGCTTCGGCCGCGTTCGCCGCAGACGCGAAGACGAAGACCACGATGCGAACGGCGCTGCACTCGACCCTGTGGCTGCAGCCCTACCTCGTGAGCCCGGCGGCGTTTCGAGACCCGGCCAACGCGCCGGCCATCAAGGGGCACCTCGAGGTGCTGGCCAACCTCGAGCATCACTTCGCGACGCGTGAGAAGGCAGATGCCGCGACCCGCGCCATCGCAGGAATGCTGGGGGCGCAGGTTCGGCGGTCACTGACTGACTTCAACGCCGGTGACCCGGAGCCCGCGCGCGCCCGACTGCGAAGCCTCACCAGCGTGTGCTTCGCCTGTCACTCACGTGACGCCGTGGCCACGGACTTCGATGACACCGAAAAGGCGGTCGAAGCCTTGCGCCTTCCGCCGCTGCGCCAGGCCGAGCTCTACGCGAGCACACGCCAGTTCGACCGCGCGATAGCGGTCTGGAAAGACGCGCTCGCGCGACCCGCGAAGACCGACGCCGAGTGGTTCGAGCAGACGGCGGCGCTGCGGCAGTACCTGGCCGTGCTCGTGCGGGTCAAAGACGACAAGGCTGGGACGGCGGCGGCCATCACCGAGCAGGCGCAGCGCGACGGTGTCCCCGTCTTCTTCCAGCACCTCCTCGACGCGTGGTTCACAGAGGTCCGCGTCTGGAATGAAGACGCGTTCGACGCGCGAGCTGCGACGCCCCTCGTGTTGTTCAAGAAGGGCGCGGCGTTGATCGCCGACGCTGACCTCGAGCGTCAGGTCGTCGCTGACGAGCGCCGCTTCATCAGCATGCTCCGCGCGACCGCGTACCTCTCCGCAGCCCTCGAACGGGCGCCCGACGCCACATGGCGAGGCGAGGCGCTCTTCTTCCTCGGCGTGGCCAGCGCGGCGACGCAGGACCCTCTGCTCTGGAACCTCGACGCGCTGTTCCTCGAGACCTGCGTGCGCGAACAACCGCACACCAGGATCGCGCGCCGATGCGTCACCCGGCTCTCGGAACGCACCTGGCTGCGATGGACCGGGAGCGGCGGCACCGACATTCCTCCCGAAGAACTGCGAACCCTGGCCTGGCTTCGCAGCCTCGCAGCGCCGTGAGTTCGTTGAACGTTCAGGTGCTGAAGCGCGTCACGAATCGTTTGTCGCGCGCGTGGCTCTCACCAGCATGAGCAGACCCATGCGATGCGAGACGTGCAGCAAGACCACGTGGGCCGGGTACCTCGAGGAGAGACAGTGATGTCCGGCGCGCGAACTTTGGAGATCTCGTTCCCCGGGGGGCGCCGCGTCGACGCCCGCGTGGGTGAGCACACGCTTCACACCGATCAACCGCCCGACAACGGGGGAACGAACACGGCGCCCTCGCCCTTCGAGCTGTTCCTCGCGTCGATCGGAGCCTGTGCGGGCATCTTCGTGCAGGGCTTCTGCGCGAAGCGGGGCATCGCAGTCGAAGACCTCCGCATTCAGCAACACGTCGACTTCGACGAGCGCGGTGTGTTGCGGAGCGTCGACCTCCACGTGCAGGTCCCGCCCGATTTTCCCGAGCGGTACCGCGACGCCATCGTTCAGGTGATCGAGCAGTGCTCCGTCAAACGCGCCATCGCCGCGCAGCCGACGTTCTCGGTGCACGTCTCGCCCGGTGCTCACCGCACCACGCCTCCAAGCAGCGCGCCGATGAGGTAGGCGCAGGTCGCCGCGGCGGTGCCCACGCCGAGCATCTCGGCAGCGCTGCGCCACGGCGCCTTCTCCAGATACCGCGCGCGAAGGGCCCCGACGACGCCGAGCACCACCGCCGACAGGCCGATGGCCACGCTGAACAGGCTCAACCCCGCGGGCCGTGGGAGCACGTACGCCAGCAACGGAGCCGCGCCGATGAGCGAGAAGGCCACCGTGGTCGCCAGCCCGTGCCGCCACGGCATCTCGTCAGCGATCGACCCACCCGTCTGTTCGAGCTCCGACTTGAGGCCCAGATAGTTGCTCGCGCCCATCGACACGCCGTCGGCCGCGAGGTTGGCGATGCCGAGAATGATGCCCACGCGCGGCTCGAGGTCGGCGCCGACGGTGCCCGACACCACGGCGAGCGTGGTGATGACGCCGTCGAGTGAGCCATTGACGACGTCGCGGAGGTAATGGCCCAGCCCGCGGTTCGGTCGACCGGGCGCGCCGCCGGGCGTTGGTGAGATGGTCACGAGGGCTGCTCGGCGAGCAGGTCAGAAAGCACGCGCAGCGCGTCGGTCGCGGTGAAGACGCCGACGACCCGTTCGTGCTCGAGCACCACCACGCAGCCGTATTTGTGCTGCGCCATGGTGGCGGCAACGGCCTGCAGCGGTGCGCTCACGTCGACGCTGAACGCGCCTTCGGTCATCGCCTGGTTCACCTGCACACGGTCCGGGTCGACGTTGCCGAGCGTCTGCACCATGTGAAGGTCACGCTGCGAGACGATGCCGATGAGCCGCCCGCGCTCCAACACCGGCAGGTGGCGGATCTCACTCTCGGACATCAGGCGGTGCGCGACGGTGAGCGTCTGCTCGTGCCCGATGGTGTGCGGGCTGCGCGTCATGAATTGATCGATGGTTCGCTGGCTCATGGGTGGGTGCAGAAGCAAGCGCGTGACCACGCAACCACCGAGCCCGACGACGCGAGCAAACTGCGCCGCGCGCAATTCCATGCAGCTTCTGCGTTCGCGCGTGGGTCACCGCTGCACACACGCCACGAGAGGCCCAGGCGTTGCACGGTCGGCGATCACCTCTCACCCAGGAGACGTGATGACGAACGAACTGAAGGGAAAGGTCGCCATCGTGACCGGCGCGGCCTTCGGCATCGGTCGGGCCACGGCGATGCTCTTCGCGCGACAGGGCGCCCGCGTGGTCGTCGCCGACGTGTCCGACGGCGCTGGCGAGCAGACCGTGGCGACGATCCGCGCTGCTGGCGGAGACGCCCGCTACGTCCACTGCGACGTCTCGAACGCAACCCAGGTCCGTGCGCTCATCAGCGACACCGTCGACACCTGGGGGCGTGTCGACATCGCCTTCAACAACGCGGGTATCGAAGGCACCCAGGCGCCGGTGGGCAGCCTTCGAGAAGAAGACTTCGCCCGCGTCATCGCCGTGAACCTCACAGGCGCGTTCCTCTGCATGAAGTACGAGCTCGAGCAGATGGAGAAGCAAGGCAGCGGCGCCATCGTCAACAACGCCTCCATTCTCGGCCAGGTCGGCTTGGCGAACGCCGGTGCCTACACCGCCGCGAAGCACGGGCTCCTCGGGCTGACGCGCGCGGCAGCGCTCGAGTACGCGCCCAAAGGCATTCGCATCAACGCCGTGTGCCCGGGCTTCATCGTCACCCCCATGCTCGAGCGCGCGGGCATGTTGACGCAGGAGCCGGTGCGCCAGGCCATCGAGGGGCTCCACGCCATGAAGCGGCTCGGACAACCGGAGGAGGTCGCCGAGGCAGTGCTCTTCTTGAGTTCGTCGCGCGCCTCTTTCGTCACCGGCCACCCGCTGCTCGTCGACGGGGGCTACGTCGCCCAATGAAGAAGATCCTCGTCGCGGTAGACGGCTCTGGCCCTTCGATGGTCGCCGCGCGCCTCGCGCTCGAACTGGCGAGAGCAACTGGCGCCACGCTGACGGCCGCCTATTCGGTGGCGCCGCTCGTCGTGCCCGGAGAGGTGGCGTTCCCCGTGATGTCCGACCTGCTCGCCGCGGAGCAGACGCGCGGCCAGGCGGTGCTTGAGGACGTGGTGAAGGCTCTGGGTGCACCCGACGTGCGCACGCTGCTGCTCTCGGGGTCGCCTGCGGAACGCCTGGCCGAGGTGGCCACGCAGGACGAATACGATCTCGTCGTGGTCGGCAGCCGCGGACGAAACGCCGTCGCACGCGTGCTGCTCGGCTCCGTCGCCGATCGACTCATGCACATCTGCACCCGGCCGGTTCTCGTCGCGCGCTGACGGCAGGCGAGGCCTATCGGCAGTCGCGCGCGAAGTCTGAGCTGTCGAGGAACTTGTCGAAGCTCGTCTTCCAGATCGCCCACTTGTGCGGCCCCGGCACCGGGAAGATGCGCTCGGGCGGCAGCGCTTCGGACAACACCGTGGCCTGCGGCGCGAGGCGATCTTCCGTGCCCCAGCCGAGGTACACGCGCGGGCCCGGTTCCCGGCCATCGGTCACCGCCTGCAGCCAGCGCCACACCTCGCGCTGGTAGTTGTCTTCGGTGACGGTCGCTGCGGCCGGGGGCGCCTGCCATTTCGAGAGCCCACCAGCCTTCTTCACTTCCTCGGCGATGGCGGGGTCTCCGAGGAACGGCGCGAGCATGAAGATGCCGCTGATCTCCTTCGCGTGATCGCGCGAGTACAGCAGCGTGCCCATGCCGCCCATCGAAGCGCCCATCACCCACGTCTGTGCGTAGCCGGTGCCCTGTGCAGGCAGCACCACGTCCGCGCCGAGCCGTTCAACGAGCACGCCCTTCGCGTAGTAACCGTAGGTCGCCTCAGCGGCGATGAGGTCGACCGACAGGCCGCGCGCGCGCACCGCTTCGATGAACCCGTACTTCTCGAAGTTCTCAGCCTTGTCGCCAACCCCCGGGAGCAGGACGACCAGGCACTTCGAACCGCCTTCACTCCGCGCGTACTTCGTCGATGCCATCGGCGTCGGCGCGTTCAACATGGAGGCACACGACGAAAGAACGAGCAGCGACGACAAGGCAATCAGGCGCATAATACCTTTTACAAACCCTATACACATCTCGCCACTCTCGTTTCGCGGTGGGAACGTCAGAGCGCGAGTTCGGCGGTGAGGCCGTTGTCGAAGACGCCCCTGGGGTCGAGTTGGCGCCGCGCCGCGATGAACGCGTTCACGTTGTCGTCGCCATAGATCTTCCGCAGCTGTTGCGCCGTGAGCGTGAAGCGCTGACCCCAGTGCGGCCGGCCGCCGAGCTCGTCGACGACGAAGCGCACGTATTCCTCGAGCGTCTCCTTCTGATTCGGCGTGCCGTTGAGCACCGGCACTTCGATCATCACGCTGTCGCGACCGACCTGCGGCGCGAGCGGCGCGTTCGAGGCTTTCACCCAGCGAATGCCGATGGGGCTCGAGACCCAGTACTTCCCAAAGCCCTTCTTGAAGTGTTCGAGCAGCGCTGCGAGGCGATGGCGGAGCTCCTTGTCTGCCGGCAGCGCGCAACTGGAAGCGGCCACCAGCAACCGATTTGGATTGCCGAAGTCGAGCGCTTCCCAGCTCGGCATGACGACGTCGTCTTCGTCGACGGTGGTGAGCGAGTACTCGAGCGCCGCGGGGAGAATGAACGGGAAGTTCTTCGACGCCAGCTTCATGAACTTCCGCGTCATCGGAGAATCGGCGTCACGAATGCCCCACCCGCGCTCGTTGTGAAGGCCGCGGGTCAGCTGGAAGGTTGTTGATGTGCTCGTATGGATTCACGTTGCCCCCGAGTGCTGCGTGGAAATTCGAGAATGAAGGTCGAGCCGCGGCCCGGTTCGCTTTCGCAGCGCACCTCTGCATCGAGGCCGAGCGCGATCTGATGAACGATCCACAGACCGAGGCCGGTCGATTTTTCTCCGCCCGTGGGTCGCGCCGAGCCGCGTACGTACTGGCCAAAGAGCCGCGCACGTTCGGCCTCGGCGATGCCCGGGCCCTGATCGCGCACCGCCACGCGTTGCACGCAGTCGTCGCCCGACACCTCCACGTGCACCTCCGATTCCGACGGAGAGTACTTGATGGCGTTGGACAGCAGATTCTCGATCGCCTGCCGCAGCGCCGCCTCGTCCGAGCGCAGCGTTGGCAACTCGGCGTTCGCCGAGAACCGCAGATGAACCTGCTTCCACGCCGCCGCCTCGTTCATGCCGTGCGTCGCCGTGCGCGCCACGTCGATCAATGACACCGGCTCACGCAGGTAGCTCCGCGAGCCCTGCTCGATGGCCTGCACTTCGACGAGCGTGTCGAGCATCGACCGCATGCGCTGCGTCGCCAGCCGCATCTCACGGACGATGGGGTCGGGCTCTGGCGAAGACAGCTCCATGGCATCGAGCCCGAGCGAGATCGCGGTGAGCGGATTGCGGAGGTCGTGCGCCATCATCTGCATCAAGCCCGACTTGCCGCGATTGACCTGCTCGAGCGCGTCGCGCGCGGCCTCGAGCTCCGCCTGCATGCGCGTGAGCACCGCCAGGTCGCGGGCGCGCCGCCGCGAGTTCCAGACGACGAAGGCGCCGATCACGACACCGAGGGTCAGCACGAGCATCAGCACCCGCGTCATCCGCTCCCAACGGCGATCTGATTCGTAGTCGAGCACCACCCACCGATTGGAGATCTGCGTGCGCTCTGCGGCGGTCATCGACGCGAACACCTTGTCGAGCACCGAGACCAGCGGTCCGAAATCGGGCCGCACACCGACGTGAACGTCCCCGAAGCCGAACACGCCGCCGATGCGCAGATTGGTGAGGCGCTCCTGCTTCGCGGTGAAGGCAGCGATCGACGCGTCGGTGATGGCAGCGAACACGTCACCGCGCGAGACCGCGCGAACGGCCACGGGCATCGAGGCGAAGGTCACCACCTCCGCTTCTTGCGCCCTGAGCCCGTCGATCGCAGTGGTGCTGGTGACCGTGACCCCGACGCGCTGCCCATGGAGGGCGCGCAGATCGAACAGAAACGGAGCGTCGCTCCGCGTGACGCTCGCGTCGGGCGAGTAGGCGAACGGAACGGTGTACCGCATGAACGCTTCGCGCTGTGGCTGGCGGCCGATGCCCATCACCAGATCGACGCGCCGCTCCTTCAAGGCAGTGAACGCGGCGTCGAGGTTCGGCATCACCACACACTCGAAGCGCAGCCCTGACTTCGTAGCGACGACCTCGAGCGTGTCGGTGTTGAGGCCTGCGCAGGTGCCCCGCGCGTCGACGAACGAGAACGGCCCGAAGTCGGCCACGTGACCGACGCGGACGACCGGGTGTTCGTCGAGCCACGCCTTCTCACTGTCAGCGAACTCGACGGCCAGCGCCGCGCCGGCCATCGAGGAACACAGCAACGCCATCAAGCGCGCGGAGTTCTGCACCAGCGTTCATCCCCGTGACTTCGGTTTACGGCCTCGCGAAGGCAACGCCTTCAACAACTCGAGCGCTTCCTTCGTCTGCTGCCAGACCACCATCGCCTTCACGTGACCTTCCGAGTCGTTCTGCAGGACAGTGCGTGCCGAGAGCGCGAGCTCACTCAGGCGCTCCTGAATGAGCATCATCTGCTGCGCCATCTCTTCGCGGAAGGCGCCTTCGTTCTCGGAGCTCTGCGTCTGCGCGGTCGCGTTCTGCGCCAGCTGCTGCAGCACCGGCGCGAGGTCGAGCGGCGGCGCAGCCGGACGTTCGGCCATCACCTGCGCCAGCCGTTCGAGCACGGGCGAGAGGTCTTGCGCGGGCGCTGCGGCCGGCTGCTGTCGAGCCAGCACCTGGGTGATCTTCTCGAGGACTGGCGAGAGATCCACCGGAGCTGCGGTCGTGGGTGCCGACTTGCCGAGGTTCACCACGGCTTCGCGCAGCGCCTCGAGCCCCGCCGCCAGCTCGGCGTTGCCGCCCCTGCCCACCGCGGCGGTCAGCGCGTCGAGCTTCGGCGCCAACGGCTCGCTCTTCGAAGCGTCGAGCACCGCCGCCTTGAGCGAGTTCAACTCGTCACCCAGCGACGCGATGCTGCCCGTCACCCGCACCACCGGATCATCGTCGGCGCCGCCGGAGACCTGAATGCGCTTGAAGCCACGCTTGAGCTCTTCCCAACGCGCCTTCTGTTCGGGCGTCTGGCGGCCGCGCAGCTCGGCGAGCTTGAGCATGTTCTGCTCGGCGGCCGCGGTGAGCGTCTGTGACTCGCTGGCGTAGTGGGCGTCGAGCAGGGCTTCGAGCTCGTCGTTGGTCATCGCCGCGACGATCTTCTCGGCGAGCTTGGCCATGTTCCGGTAGCTGCCCTGAAGCTTGAACGGCGGCTCGGTGCGGAAGCGATCGTCCTGCGACGCCGACGCGATGTACTCCTGGTTCACGCGCAGCAACGTCTTCTGCACGTAGGCATAGCGGCGCGCGACCTCGACCACTTCGTTCAGCTCGGCCGCCGAATAGCCGTGCTCCATTTCGTTCACCGAGATCGGCCCGCCGCCCGCCATCGCCAGCACGCGGTGCAGGTCTGCGGTCGAGCGCGTCAGCAATGGCGCCGTGACGCTGTTCGCCGACAACGCGTTCTCGAGGTAGCTGAGGGCGAAGAGCTCCTGCTTGCCGCCGAGTATGTCACCCAGGTTGTAGGTGTCGGCACGGTTGGCGAGCATGTCGGGAATACGAAAGCGCTCGCCGCTCTCGGTGTAGGGGTTGCCGGCCATCACCACGCAGAACTTCTTGCCGCGCAGATCGTAGGTGCGCGTCTTGCCGTTCCACACGCCTTCGACCTTTCGCGTGCCGTCGCACAGCGAAATGAACTTCTGCAGCAGCTCGGGGTTCGTGTGCTGGATGTCGTCGATGTAAAGCATCACGTTGTTGCCCAGCTCGAAGCTGAAGTTGATGCGATCGACCTCCTGCCGCGCGGTGGCGTTGGGCGCCTCGGCCGGGTCGACGCTGGTGACGTCGTGACCCAGCGCCGGGCCGTTCACCTTCACGAAGGTGAGCCCGAGCCGCGAGGCCACGTATTCCATCAACGTCGTCTTGCCGTAGCCGGGAGGAGAAACCAGCAGCAGCAGGCCCATGCGATCGGTGCGCTTGTTCTCGCCAGCGGTGCCGAGCTGCTTGGCCAGGTTCGCGCCGATGAGCGGCAGGTACACCTCGTCGATGAGCCGATTGCGCACGAAGCTCGACAGCACCTTCGGCTTGAGCTCGTCGAGCCGCAGCCTGGTGCGTGCTTCTTCGAGCCGCTGACGGACCCTCGCGCGGAACGCCTGCCACGCCGGTGTCCGCACTTCGCGGAACCACACCATGCGCTGCTCGAGCTCATCGAGGCGCGTGGTGAGCGTCTGCTGAACCACGCGCGGGTGCGAGCCCAGCAGCCCCTTCACCTCGATCGCCAGCAGCGCTGACGAGATGTCGCGCGAGAGCACGTGCTCATCGGCCGCGATCAACGCCGCCGCTTCCGGCACTACGTCTCTCCAGACAGCCCTCGCGCCTGCCTGCGAGGCGTGGGCCTCCAGCCATTCGCGCGCGAGGCGGAAGCGGCCCGCGACGTCACCTTCGAGGGAACGGAGATCGTCTTCGAACACCAGCCGCTGACCGCCGAGCTCGAGCGCGCTCAGCAGGTCGTCACGCAACGAGACCGCGTCGCCAGAGACCACGAAGCGGAGCGGCTCCTGCGCCAGTTCCTCCGCCAGATACGTGGTGACGAGCGCGAGCTCCGCGTCGGACACCTCGAGCCGCGAGCTCTCGATGAACGCCTTCACCGACGGCGACAGCTCACGGGCCACGGCCTGGAGCGATCGCGAGCCGGGGTACCGCTGTCGAAGCCGGCCGAGACTCCCCGCGCGTCGATGGAAGGCGGCCTTCTGCTGTTCGTCACGCCACGCGGCCCAGAACAACGTCGCCACCGCGCGCGGCCACGCGGGGAAGCGGAGCAGATCGGCGCCTTCGTAGACGGTCAACAACTGCTGAAGAATGGCCGCCGCGTCAGCGTCGTGAACGCCGCGCTCGTAGCCGTCGTCGAGGCGCTGGGCGGCCCACTCACGGCACACGGCGAGCAGCCTGCCGTCACGCGACGCTTCGTAGAGCGCGTGCAACGCCAGCCCCCGCTCGCCCTGCTCCGCCGCCTTGAGCAGCGAGTGCGCGAGGAACTCCGCCCGGTAGACCTCGGGCGACTCCGACGGCAGCGACTGGTCCCAGTACGCGCGCGCCGCGTCGATCTCCACGTCATCGAGGCGCTGCATGAAGTCAGAGCCGGTGAGCTGCAGGTACAGGCCGTCTTCACGCGGAATGACCGTGGCCTCGAGCGGCTGCGTGTTGACGTTGAAGCGGTAGCTACCGAACTTCACGACGTCGGCGCCGCCACCTTCGAACAGCTCCTTTCGATCTCGCAGCTGGCGCAGCGCGTCCTGCCGAGCCGTCTTGAGCCGCGACTCGAGTTCGTCAGACTTCACCGAGTCTTTCAGCTCCAGCAGCTGCGCGGTCAGCGAGCGCAGCTTCTGAATCATCGGGTCTGCAGCGAAGTAGGAGTTCAGTTCGTCGTCGGTGGTGAACGACGCCGCGCGACGGCCGACCGACTGCAGAATGCGCTCGGCAGCGTCGAACAGGTTCTGCCCGCGACGGTTGCGCTCGTCGACCAGCACCTGCTTCCGCTTGCCGAACGCCTCGAGCAGCTCTTCACGCCGCGTCGTCAGCTCGGCGGCGAACTCGTCGAGGTCCGAAAATCGGCTCTCGAGATCTTCGAGCTGCAGGGTGAGCTTCGAGAGCTGCTCGTCACACTGCTCGGGCGTGTTCGCCAACGAGAGCGCTGAATCGATGCTCTGCGCGAACAACTTGAACTGACTGCTGAACTCGCCGCGCTTCTCGGCACCGACGAGCTCCTTGCGCCTGGCCTGCACGGTGGCGCGAACGCGATTGAGCCTGGCGAACACCTCCGAGATGTCCTCGAGGATCTTCGCCTTCTGCGTGGGGTCGCCGGCGTTGAGGCCGCCCACCACTTCGCCGAGCAGCGAAAGCCCCGACGACAGCCGCTCGACCTCCTTCAACTGCGGCTCGAGTTCGAGCGTCTTCGACACCTTCTCGGTCGCCGTCGCCACGCGCTGAACCCCGGCGTGCAGCGGCTCGAAGGCCTTCGGCGAGAGCAGAAACTCGACACAGCGCGTGCTCACCTGATCGAACGCGGCCTTCACCTCGGCCTCCATCGCCTCGATCTTCGGAAGCTCGATGTAGCGAACCTCCTTGACCGTCACGAGGTGGCCGAGCTGCTTGCGGAGCTCGGCCAGCGTGTCCATGAAGGCGTCGGTGGTGGCCAGCTCGTCGGTGGTGATGCGCGTGAGCAGCTTCTGCTGTGCCTCGTTGGCCTGCGCCAGCGCCTCGGCCGCGCGCCGCTGCATCGACAGCACCTTCTCGAACTCGTCGATGATCAGCTCGGCGTTCTTCTTCAACTCCTGAACGCCTTCGAGCAGGCCGATGTCCTTCTGGCCCAGCCAGTGGAACTGGTCGACCACCCGCGTACACGCGGAGATCAACGCCTCGTAGCTGCGACGATTGACCTGCTGCTGCTCGGCGAGCCGCTGCAGCGTCAGCACCTCCGAAATGCCGCGCACCAGCTCCGCGTTGCCCAGCTTTCCGAGCGCGGTCTGCGGTGACGGGGCGGCCGCCGCGAACTCCGGCGACACGAACGGCGTCTGCCAGATCTGTACGGGGTGAACGCGCGTCGGCTCCTCCGACGTCGCGCGAAACACCACCATCTGTCCGTCGGGGAAGACCGCGTAGCCGTGGCAGTTGATCGGCGTCGCGATCTCCTTGCGCACGAGGTTGTACGGAAAGAGGACGTACCGACCTTTCGCGCGCTCGAAGAAGACATAGAGGACGTCTTCGCCGTTGGGGCTGACGACCTTGCGCTGAAACACGAGGCCACCGACGTCGGCCTCGAACACCTTCGCCTCGCCGGTCTGGAGCACGAAGCCGCCGGGGAAGATGATGCCCTGCTCTTCGGGCAGCGAGACGCACGACAGGCCGATCGCGTCGGCGCGCGTCACTTCACGGGTGCGGGTGTTGAAGACGAGGTAGCGGTACCTGCTCTCTCTGAACGGCAACACCTTGAGGAGGATCAGCGCGCCGATCTTCACGTACCAGAACTCGGCGTCGTCCAACGACTGCTGCGCTTCGTCGACAGGCTCCGAGTAGATGCCCTCGCCGCTCTCGGTGTTGTTCTCGACCTTCACCGTGAGATCGCCGCCGACCGTCTCGATGAACACCTCGTCGAGCACGTTCACGTGCGGGTGCCGCCCGAGCACGAAGTTCTCTCGGGTGAGCCGCGCGTACTCGAAGTCGTGCGTCGGCGGCACGACCACGTCAGCCTCACCACGATTGTCGAGGTAGGTGAGCGCGCCCGACGTGTCGACGCCGAAGCGCAGGACCTTCACGTCACGCAACGTGTGACCGGTCTGAAAGGTCATCAGCAGCCGCGCCACGCTCTTCTCGAGGTGGCTCAACTTCGCGTCTTTGTAGAAGCGGAAGACCTCCTCGAACTCCTTCACGAAGCGGCGGTCGTCGAGAAAGCCGCCGGCTTCGGTGCGCGGCAGTTCGCCGAAATCGAAAGCGCCATCGGCGCCACGATCGAACTTGTGCAGCGAGAACACGTCGCCCACGGAGCGCTCCTGCTTGAGCCCCATGAAGACGTTGAAGCCGAGCAGCAGGTGCTTGCCCACCGGCACGATGTCGCGAGCCACGCACGAGTGTTCGGTGCGCACCCGCTCGGTGCCGATGACGGTGAGTTCCTGCCCGCCGAATTCCTCTCGGCGGCGCGTATTGAGCGCACCTGCGCGCTCGCCCAGTGACTTCGCGGTCGCCAGCAGGCGGCTACGAATCACTTCGTAGCTGCCGCCGGTGAGCGACGGGTTCTCGTCGGCCATGGTGGGTGTCGGTTACTTGTCGTTCTTCGCGAGCTTCGTGAGCGCCGCCGCAGCCGCCAGGTTCTGCGCGTCTTGCGTGATGCCGGGGCGAGACAGAATGGCCTTGAGGTCTTCAGGCAGCTGCCGCTCGCCGGTGAGGTACGGCTTGAGCAGCGTCTGCATGGTCTCGGTGCCGGTCGCGCCCTGCTCGACCGCGTGCGAGAGCGACGTGGCCTTCACGAACTGGTCGAAGAACTGACCGTCGCCGCCGACGATGTTGATCTTCGCGTTCTGGAGCGCCGTCGAGAGCACCTGCGCAGAAGAGAGCGCGACGTCCTTGCGAACGTGCAGCGCCTCCATCTCCACGGCGCGCTCCTTGTCGAGCCGCATGCGGAACTCTTCGTGGTCCTTGGTGGCACCCTGCAGCTGCGACATGGCCTTGGCCTTCTCGGTGAGGCCCTTCGACTCGGCGAGCAGCTTTTCCTGCACCCCGAGCGCTTCGGCCTGCACGCGCGCGCGCGTGGCTTCGGCTTCCGCGAGGCCCTGCTTCTGCGTGGCTTCCGCCTGCGCCTCGAGCACCCTGGCCTGCGCGAGCCCCTTCTGCTGATCGCCTTCCGCCTCGGCCAGCAGCCGCTGGCGCAGCACGTTGGCGTCGGCCTGACCGCGCTTCTCGGTGGCCGTGGCTTCGGCTTCCTTCACGCGCACCTGCGCGAGGCCCTGCTTCTCTTCGGCGAGCGCCTGCGCTTCGAGCACGCGAGCCTGGGCGAGCCCCTCCGCGGCCGACTCGGCCTGCAGACCTTCGGCGAGGCGGATCTTGGCGCGCGCTTCCTTGTCGGCCGCTTCGAGCGAGGCTTCGGCGGCGATCAGGCGCTGCCGGGCTTCGTGCTTGGCGACCTCTTCCGACGCTTCGGCGGCCTTCACGCGCTCCACCGAGGCCTGCTGCGCGAGCGCTTCAGCGTTGATGATCGCCGCTTCCTTCTTGCGCTGGGCTTCCGCGACGAGGCGCAGCTGCTTGATGTTCTCTTCTTCGCCCGCGACCTTCTTCTCGACGGCGATGCGGGTGCTGATCACGTCGGCGATGGCCTTGCGCTCACCTTCGAGCGCCTTCTCCTTGCCGATGCGCTGCAGCTCGACCTCACGTTCCCGCGAGATGGCCTCGAGCGCGCGGTCCTTGGCGACGCGCTCGGTCTCGATGCCCACCACGCGCTCGCGGTTCTTCTCGGCGACCTGCACCTGGCGCTGCTTGTTCTGCTCGTTGATCTGCAGCTCTTCTTCCGCGCGCACCCGGGCCAGCTCGGCCTTCAGGTGCTCTTCCTGCTGCACGCGCTGCGTCTCGGCGTTCTCGCGCGCCTGAATGGTCTCGATCTCACGCTTCTGCTTGGCCGCCGCTTCGGCGCGCTGGCGCTCGAGCGCGAACACCGCTTCGTCAGACTCGACGTTCTGCTTGGTGATCTTCTTGCGCTCGTCCTGACGGAACTCGTTGGTGAGCACGTTCTGAATCGTCGTCAGCTCGGTGATCTTCCGAATGCCCTGCGCGTCGAGAATGTTCTCCTTGTCGAGCATCTCGACCGGCGTCTGCTCGAGGTAGTCGATGGCCGCGTCTTCCAGCATGTAGCCGTTGAGGTCCTTGCCGATGACGCTCACGATCTGGTCCTTGAAGACCTCGCGCTCCTTGTAGAGGTCTTCGAAGTTGAGCCGCTTGCCGACGGTCTTGAGACCCTCCGAGAACTTGGCTTCGAACAGCTCCTGCAGCGTGGAGAGATCGGACGCGCGCTGGCAGCCGACGGCGCCGGCGACCTTGAGCACGTCTTCGACGGTCTTGTTCACGCGCACGAAGAAGCTGACCTTGATGTCGGCGCGAATGTTGTCGGCGCAGATGAGGCCCTGCTTGCCGCGGCGATCGATCTCGATGGTCTTCAACGAGATGTCCATCGTCTCGGCGCGGTTGATGATGGGGATCACCACTGCGCCGGTGAACGACACCGTGGGCTCACTCTTCATCGTGTTCACGATGAGCACCTGGCCCTGCTGCACCTGCCGGTAGAAGCGCGCGAGCACCGTGGCGATGCCGAAGAGCACCAACAGCAAGCCGACGATGGCGATGCCGATGTAGACGAGTGACTGTTCCATTTCGTGTGTTCCCCCTGCGTGTGAAGACTTCGAAGACGAATCAGCGACGACGAACCCGGTTGCTCAACACCTGCGCTGCGAGGCCCGGGTCCTTCAGCGCTTCAATTTCTTGAGGCAGGAGCCAATCGACCGGCTCCACTTCGTAGACACCCTTCTCTGCGTCGAGCTCGATGAGGATCGCCCGGTCGCCCTTCTTCAATTCGTTGGGCTTGTGACAGACGACGTGCACATTGAGCCCGGCTGACCCGTCGTCGATGTGCGCGGTGCCGAACGAGCCGTCGACGCGCCCGGAAGTGATGACGCAGATCTGCCCGAGGGAATCGCGGCGGCGCGCCGGGTTGCTCTGGTTGAGCGCCTTGCCGAGCGGCCGCAGAATCACCGCCGCGCCCAGCAGGCCCACCACGAGCGAGACCAGCAGCAGCACGACGCCGAGCGCGAGGCCGAAGGGCCCGAACGTCGAGGTGGCGATCGCGCTCACCGTCCACGCGGTGAGCAGCACGAGGGACAGGGTGAAGGTGACGGGCACACGCCCGAGGCCGAAGAGCGCGAGGAAGCCGCCGTCGACCACGTGCTTCGAATTGACCGACTCCGCGCTCCCCTTCACCGCGCCGGTCACCGCATCGGCTGCGGCGTCAGCCGCGACGTCGGCCACCGACTCAGCGCCCGCCTTGAGGGCGCCCGTCACCGCGTCGGCCGCGCTGTCGGCTGCACCGTCGAGGTGGTCGAAGGCAACACCCGTCACGAGTGCGAACAGCCAGTAACCGACGGCCACGCCGAGAAGCACCGTGAGCGGCAGCGTCGGGAAGCTGGTGATGACCTGAACGAACTCCATGCGTGCGGTGAATCGACCACGTCACTTCGCGATCGATCAACGCAAACCGGCCCGCTACCTGTCTGAAAAATCTCGGGTTTTCATCGACGGACGCCATCAGGCTTGAAGCGCAGGAGCCCTGGCCTGAAGCGCGGTGTCACGCGGAAAGCGACCGTCGCGGCGATGTCCCCGAAGTGTCGCCTCCATGTTGCTCCCGACGCGGTTACGGCCGCAGCCGCGCTACTGCGCGTCGTCTCGACCGATGGTGACCGAGCCGCCGCGCAGCTCGACCTGCCACGGCCTGCAACACACGGGACAATCTTCGACGTACTGCGCGCCTTCCGCTTCTTCTGGAGCGACGCTCACCATCACCGCTTCACCGCAGTACGGGCACTGGTGCTCGTGATCGCGCTGCTCGCCCGCCGCCGTCGAACCACACGGCCACTGGGGGCGCGCGGCCGAACACCATGGCCCGCGCGCGTGCTCGAGCGAGGTCACCAACGATTCGCGCAGATCGTCGACGTCGATGCCGTCGACCTCGCGCAGCTCGCCCATGCGCTCGAGGGCGCGCAGCAGCAGGCGATTGGCGCCGAGCTCTTTGCCGTTCGAGTGGTGGTGCAGCGCGGCGCTCCACAACACGAGCACCTGCAGCAGCGTCTTTTCGTCACCGCGCGTGCGACGCCAGCCTGATTCCCAGGCCTCGTGCGCCGCGTGAAACGAGCCCTTCTCGAACAGCTCACGCCCGGCGTCGAGCGAGGCGCTGAAAGTCGGTGTTGCCATGCGCTACCCGATAACCATCACTTCGGCCGAATGCGGAGCAGACCTCGCGCTTCTTCCGGGCTGGCGACGCTCCGACCTGCTGACACCGCGAGCTTCGCCATGGCCTCGATGAGCTCGCCGTTGCTCGTCGCCTTGGTGCCGTCGGGTAGATAGAACGTGTCTTCGAGGCCCGTGCGCAGGTCGCCACCGAGCTCCGCGCAGCGCTGGTGCAGCTTCCACACCTCCTGACGGCCGATGCCGATGACCTGCCAGTGCGTGCCCGGCAGCATTTCTTCGAGCAACAACGGCAACCACGAGGCCTTGTTGGGCATGCCCGACTCGACGCCCATTACCAGCGACACGTGTGGCGGGTTGGGCACCATGCCCCGCTTCGCGAACATCGCCACGCTGCGCAGGATGCCGGTGTCGAAGCACTCGCACTCGGGAACGATGTCGTGCGCCTTCATCACCTTCTCGAAGGCTTCGATCTTGTGCACCGGGTTGTCGAACAACATCGGGGGCCACGCCCAGTCGTTGTTCGAGCGCAGCTTCAGGTAGTTGAGCGAGCCCGCGTTGAGCGCCGCCATTTCAGGCTTCACCGCCTCGAGGCACGAGACGGGTCCCGAGATGTCGTCACCGACGATGCCCGTCGACATGTTGATCATCAGGTCGGGAACTTCGGCGCGAATGGCGTCGCAGATGTCTTTGGCGACCTTCGGGTCCCAGCTCGGCATGCGGCCGGCGCCTTCTTCCTGAGCGCGAAAGTGAACGTGCACGACCGAGGCACCGGCATCACGCGCGCGGCGGGCTTCCTTCGCCATCTCTTCAGGCCGCACGGGAACCCTGTGCGTCGCAGGGTCGGTCAACACGCCGTTCATCGCGCAGGTGATCACTGCTTTCTGGGAGGCCATGCGGGCATTTGCGGCGAAATTGATTCTCAAGTCAATCTGCGCCGCTGTTAGGTGAAGAGGCGATGGATCTGTTCGATCGCGCCGCCGCCAACGAGGCCGAAGCCCGCGCTCCGCTCGCCGAACGCATGCGTCCACGCACGCTCGATGAATACGTCGGTCAGGAGCACCTGACCGGGCCCGGCAAGTTGCTGCGCAAGGCCATCGAGCTGGACCAGGTGCCGTCGATGATCTTCTGGGGGCCGCCGGGAACGGGGAAGACCACGCTGGCGAAGATCATCGCCAACGCGACGGGCTCACACTTCGACATGGTGTCGGCGGTGTTGAGCGGCGTGAAGGAGTTGCGCGAGGCGGTGTCCGCGGCCGACCAGCGATGGAAGTTGCACCGCAAGCGCAGCATCTTGTTCGTCGACGAGATCCACCGCTTCAACAAGTCGCAGCAAGACGCGCTGTTGCCGCACGTCGAGAAGGGCACCATCACGCTGCTCGGCGCGACGACCGAAAACCCCTCGTTCGAGGTGAACGCCGCGCTGTTGTCACGAATGCGCGTGCTGACGCTGCGCGGGCTCGAAGAAGACGAGATTCGAAACGTGCTGCGACGGGCGATCGACGACCCGCGCGGGCTCGCGGGAAAGGTGACCGTCGACGACGACGCCCTGGCGTTCATCTCGATGATCGCAGCCGGCGATGCGCGCCGGGCGCTGACCGCGCTGGAAGTCGCCGCCAGGTACGGCGGTGAACGCGTCGATCGTCACGGCGCCGAGGAGGCCGTGCAGCAGCGCACGCTGCTCTACGACAAGGGCGGTGAGGAGCACTACAACGTGGTCTCCGCGTTCATCAAATCGATGCGCGGCTCAGACCCCGACGGCGCCGTGTACTGGATGGCGCGCATGATCGAGGCCGGCGAAGACCCGCGCTTCATCGTGCGCCGCATGGTGATCTTCGCGAGCGAAGACGTCGGCAACGCAGACCCGCAGGCGCTTCAGGTTGCCGTGGCGGCGCTGCAGGCCGTCGAGCTGATGGGCTTCCCCGAAGGGTGTCACCCGCTCACGCAGGCGGTGACGTACCTGGCAATGGCGCCGAAATCGAACACCGCCAAGATGACGTACATGAAGGCGCGCGACGCGGTGAACACGCACGGCCCGCTGCCAGTGCCGATGCATCTGAGGAACGCGCCGACGAAGTTGATGAAGAACCTCGGCTACGGCTCGGGCTACCAGTACCCGCACGATCACGAAGGTCACTACGTGGTCGAGAACTACCTGCCGGAAGGCTTGCGCCAGGAGCGCTTCTACGAGCCCTCCGACAGTGGCTACGAGGCGAAGCACAAAGCGCGGATCGAGGAGATCCGCGCTTCGAAGCAGCCGAAGGAACCGGGCGAAGACGGTTAGCTGGTCGCTTCGTCCATGTCGTCGTCGAGCCGATCGTCGTCCTTCTTCATCGAGCGGCCACCGACTTCGTACTGCTTGAGCAGGCGACGGAAGTTCGAGCGATCGACACCAGCCGCGCGCGCCGCCATCGACACGTTGCCGTTCGACTTCTCGAGCAACGCCGACAGGTAGCGTCGCTCGAAGGCGCGCATCGCCAGCTTCTTGGCCTGCGAGTACTCGAGGTGCGAGAGCGAGAAGATCTCGACCTCGCCACCGCCGCGCTGGTTGTTGGTGATCTCGGGCGGCAGGTCTTCGAGTTCGACCTGCTCACCACCGCCCAGCACCACCGCGCGCTCCATGGCGTTCTCGAGTTCGCGCACGTTGCCGGCCCAGCGCGCCGCGGTCAGCGCCTCGAGCGCCGGCTGGCTGATGCGCAGCATCTTCTTGTTGGCCTTGCCCGCGTAGATGCGCAGGAAGTGCTGCGCGAGAATGGGAATGTCGCTCGGGCGTTCACGCAGCGGCGGCAGGTCGACCTTGATCACGTTGAGGCGGTAGAAGAGGTCTTCGCGGAACTTGCCGTCGTCTCGGGCCTTGGCGAGATCGACGTTGGTCGCGGCGATCACGCGCACGTCGACCTTGATGTTGTCGTTGGAGCCCACGCGCTTGACTTCACCTTCCTGAAGCACGCGGAGCAGCCGCACCTGCATCTGCGCGGTGATGTCGCCGATCTCGTCGAGGAAGATCGTGCCGCCGTCGGCCGCTTCGAACAGGCCCTTCTTGGTGGTGCTGGCGCCGGTGAACGCGCCCTTCACGTGGCCGAAGAGCTCGCTCTCGAGCAGCGTGTCGGTGAGCGCCGAGCAGTTCACCGCGACGAAGGGCTTGTCCTTGCGGGGCGAGCGGTAGTGAATCGCGCGCGCCACGAGCTCCTTGCCGGTGCCGCTCTCGCCTTGAATGAGCACGGTCGCGGTCGAGTAGCTGACGGTCTCGACGAGCTTGAACACCGAGCGCATCTGCGGCGACTGGCCGATGAGGTCTTCGAAGGAGTCACGCGCCGAGAGCGCCTCTTCGAGGACCCGCGTGCGATCGCGCAGCGCCTTCTTTTCAGCCGCGCGGCCGACCGCGAGCGCCAGCACGTCGATGTTCTCGAAGGGCTTGGTCAGGTAGTCGTACGCACCACCCTTCACCGCTTCGACGGCCGTCTCGACGGTCGCAAACGCGGTCATCATGATCACCTCCACGTCGGGGCGGCTCTGCTTGAAGGCCTTCAGCAGGTCCATGCCCGAGAGGTTCGGCATCTTGATGTCGAGACAGGCCACGTCGATCGACGGGTCTTTGACCGCCGACAGACCTTCGACCGCGTCGTCCAGCGCGACGACCTGGTAGCCCTCGCGCTGGAGAATCTCCGACACCGCGCGGAGCACGATCTTGTCGTCGTCCACCACCAACACCTTCGTCTTACGTTCAGGTCTTTTGATTGAGTTGTTTTCGCTGCTCATGTGAGGGCCCCCCCTGGGAGTACAGGAATACGGACGGTGAAAGCGGACCCCTGGCCCGGCTTCGACTCGACCGAAAAGTGACCGCCGTGGTCTTCCACGATGCGGTACGCAATCGACAAACCAAGGCCCGTGCCTTCGCCCGGAGGCTTGGTCGTGAAGTGCGGTTCGAAGATGCGCGCCAGATTTTCCGCCGGAATTCCGGTGCCGGTGTCGGTGACCGTGAACCACGCGTAGCCGTCGGCCGCTTCGGTCTTGATCGACAACCTGCCTTCACCGTTGGGAATGGCCTGCAGGCCGTTCTGCAGCAGGTTCAGCACCACCTGGCCCAGCTGCGACGAATCGCCGTAGACCTCGGGCAGCGTGGGCGCGAGTTCGAGCGACAGCTGGCCGCGCGGGTACTTCTTGAGCTGCGCCTTGAACAGCACCGCCGCGTCTTCCACGCACTTGTTGAGCGAGAACGAGCGGCGATCTTCCAGCTTCGGCCGGCGGCTGAACTTCAGGAGGCTCTCGACGATGCGCTTGCACCGCATCGCGCTCTCTTCGATGAGGTCGAGGGCCTCGAGGTCCTGCTCGGTGCGGCCCGCGTCACGCTTCATCAACTGCGAGAAGGCCAGAATGCCGCCCAGCGGGTTGTTGATCTCGTGCGCCACACCGCCGGCGAGGTTGCCGATGGCGATCATCTTTTCGCTCTCGATGAGGCGGCGGGTCAGCGCGCGCTCGTCGGTCACGTCGCGGTAGTGGCAGATGGCCGTGTGCTCGTCGGTCATCGGGTAGATGCTGGCCACCCACACGCGCTCCCGGTGCGCAATCTCGAGCTTCGCGGGCACTTCCAGCTCGGGGCCGATGGGGCAGCCGGTGCACGGAGTGCGGCGCTGAAACATGAACTCGTGGCAGCGCAGGCCGGGCGCCAGGCTCATGATCTGCTGGCTCGACACCTTCGCCGCCGCGGTGTTCGCGCGCCGCACGGTGAGGTCGCCGGTCGAGATCACCTGCATCGGCATGTCGATGGTGTCGAACGACAGCTCCCACTCACGCTTGGCGCGCGAGAGCATCTGGGTGCGCTGGGCGACGCGGTCTTCGAGCTCGGAGTTGAGCTGTCGCAGGCTCACATTCTGGCTCTGCGTGAGCTCGTGCAGCCGCTGGTTGTCCGCCACCAGGTGGTGCTGCTCGAACGCGCTCTTCACGGTCAGCAACAGCTGCGCGTCGTTCCACGGCTTGCTGATGAAGCGGAACACCTCGGAGCGGTTGATCGCCTCCTCGATGGCCTGCTGATCGGCCTGCCCCGTCAACATGATGCGCTGCGTGTGCGGCGCGAGGTCCTTCACGCGCGCCAGGAAATCCACGCCGCTCATGCCCGGCATCCGGTAGTCGCTGATCACCACCGCCGGGCGGAAGCGCTCGAACAGCTCGAGACCTGCCTCGGCGTCAGGAGCCGTCTCGATGAGCCAGTTCCCACGACGCAGCACCCGCCGCAGCGACCGGAGGATGTTCTCCTCGTCGTCGACCAGCAGCAGCCGACCGGCTTCAATCGCAGGCTCCAGTGTCTTCGCAGGCTCCACAGACCACCTCCAACAGCAAAGGTGCTGCCAACCCTGAGTCGCACCCAACCCTATGAAATCGCTGACTCACTGAGTCAGTTTCTGGGGTTTTTTGCGACCCTTTTGCCTGTCAGCCGGGGCGACTCTGACCCTGTTGATTCGTTGAAGGAACGGCTGACTGAAACAAGCTGATCTTATTTCGGCCTTCGCTCTTGGCCCGGTACAGCGCCAGGTCAGCGGTGCGAACGAGCAGCTCCGGTGAGCTGACGCCGCGGCTGGGAAACCCGGAGAGGCCGAAGGAGCCCGTCACGCGCAGCCCCGGCGTCGAGAGTTTGAGTTGTTGGAGGCCGGTAGCGACGCGCTCGGCGACGGTCAAGGCGCCGGCCAGATGCGTCTGCGGGAGCAGCATGGCGAACTCTTCGCCGCCGTAGCGCGCCACGATGTCGGTCTCGCGGACGGCCTGCTTGACGGCCTGCGCGGCGGCGATGAGCACCTCGTCACCGACCTGGTGGCCCCACGTGTCGTTGACGTTCTTGAAGTGATCGAGGTCGAGCATCACCAGCGCGAGCGGCGTGTCGTAGCGCTGCGCGCGGCGGAACTCTTCACGCAGCCGCTCCTGGAAGAAGCGGAAGTTGGCCACGCCGGTGAGCCCGTCGGTGACGGCCAGCGCGTGCATGCGCGCGGTCTCTTTTTCCGCGGCGTGCAGGCGACGCGCGACCTCGACGCGGCGCTGCGCCCGCGCGAGGAGCTCGCCTTCGTGCACCGGGGTGCACAGCACGTCATCGGCTCCGAGCGCGAAGTGCGCAGCGCGGGCCGACGCATCGGGCTCAGCGGTGAGGAGCAACACCGGCGTGCCCGTGGGCTGAAGGTGCTGCAGCACCACGAGACCCGACTCGCCGGGCAGTTCGACGCGCACGATGGCCACGTCGATGGTGGTCTCCATGAGCTGCGCGATGGCGTCGGAGACCGAGCGCGCCACCAGCACCGCAGCGCCCGCGCCCCGCAACGCCGAGACCAGCGCGTCCGTCTCCGCGCCGCGGTCGTCCACCACCATGGCTGTCCACTGCTCAGGCATTCACGAACTCCCCCCGCTGGCAGACCCTTCTACTGTGTGGGATACGCGGCGGCCATGGCCCGCCCGAGCTTGAGCCTGTTCTTCCCTGCCTGGAATGAAGAGGAATATGTGGAGCGCGCAGTGAGCCGCGCGAAGAAGGTGCTCGAGCGGCTCAGCGACGACTGGGAGATCATCGTCGTCAACGACGCGTCGACGGATCGCACGCGGGAAATCGCAGAGGGTCTGGCGCGCGCCGATTCGCGGGTTCGCTGCGTGTCACACGAGGTGAACCAGAAGCTCGGCGGCGCGATGAAGACCGGCTTCGCGTCGAGCACCAAGGACATCGTCATCTACAGTGACATGGACCTGCCGTTCGACCTCAACGAACTCGAGCGCGCGCTGCACCTGATGGACTACCTCGAAGCCGACATGATCTGCGCCTTCCGCTTCGACCGCACGAGCGAAGGCCCCAAGCGCATCGTGTATTCGTTCGTCTACAACCTGCTCATCCGCTCGTTGTTCGACGTGTTCGTCAAAGACATCAACTTCAGCTTCAAGGTCGTTCACCGCCGCGTCCTCGAGTCGCTCGAGCTCAAGAGCCAGGGCTCGTTCATCGACGCCGAGCTGGTGGTGAAGGCGATTCGCAAGGGCTTCAAGGTCTTCCAGATGGGCGTCGACTACTTCCCGCGAACGCGCGGCATCTCGACGCTCGCGAGCCCGGCGGTGATCGCCAAGATGGTGAAGGAACTGGCAGGTCTCTACGGCGAAGTGCGCAGCCCCAACGCCCCGGTGCGCCCGGTGCGGCTGCCGCCCGACGTGAAGGCCTTTCCGTCTCGCAAGGCCTCGGGGAGCTGAACCGTTTCCATGATTCGTCTCGTCATCAACGCCGACGACCTCGGGCTCAACGCTCGCATCGATGAAGGCATCTTCGCCGCGCACACCGACGGAGTGGTCACCAGCGCCACGGTGCTCGCCGTGGGGCCGACCGCCGCCGAGGCCATTCGCCGCGCCAACCAGACCCGGCTCGGGCTCGGGCTGCATCTGTGTCTGACCACGCATCTGACGCCCGCGGCGCCTGCGCGGGAGGTGCGGTGGCTGGCGCCCGGCGGGCGGTTTCGTCGCAACTGGGCCGAGCTGTCGGCGGCGTGGCTCACCAAGCTCATTCCCGCCGAAGAGATCGTCACCGAGTTCCGCGCCCAGGTTCGCCGCGCAGGCGATCTCGGCGCGCAGCTCGACCACCTCGACACGCACCAGCACCTGCACCTGCTGCCGGGCATGACGTCGCTCATCGAAGTGCTCGCAGCGGAGCTCGGGCTGCCCATTCGCTGGCCGCAGGAGCGGCCCACGGCGCGCTGGCTGCGAAACCCGGCCGCGGCGATGAAGTCGACGATTCTGGGAACGCTGGCGCGCGTGAAGCAGCCTCGCGGCGTTCGGCGGGTGCGCGCGCACGGCATCTTCGAATCAGGCCGGCTCAACGAGCGGCGCCTGCTGCGACTCATCGATCGGCTCGACGAAGGCGATCACGAGATCGTCACCCACCCCGGTCTCGAACCCGGCGCCGTGCCGCAAGACCCGACGTGGCGCTACGACTGGGAAGGCGAACTGCAGGCCGTGCTGAGCCCGCGCGTCCGTGACGCCATCGCCCGGCGCGGCATCGAACTGGTCACGTACAAGCAACTCGAGTCCTGAAAGACGAAGCGGCCGCCCCGAAAAGTCCGGAGCGGCCGCAGGCGCTTCAGCGTCGAACGTGCATCAACCGATGTCGGGAATGCACTGGCACGAGGTGGGCTCGCAGATCAGGCCCGTGCCACAACCGCCGCAGTTCGCCGCGCACACGCACGAGCGCTGGTTGGGGTCACACACCTGAGGCGCCTGGCAGGTACCGCCGCACGCGTCACCGTCGGCGTTGGGCGAGTTCTCGTTCCAGTACTTGTAGCTGACGGCCACCTTCGCCTGATTGTTGGCGGGAATGCAGGCCCCGAAGAACACGATGCGGCGGGTGGCAGCGTCGATGTCCCAGCCGGCGGTGCGGCTGCGGGGAACGTTGGCGAGGTCGCAGGTGCCCTGCGTGGCCGACACGGCCACCTTGATGGTCGCGGAGATGGGCGGGCGCTGCAGCTGCGTGCCGGTGCCACCGATGACGGCGTTGAGGATCGCGTCGATGGTGTCGGACTGCTGCTGACGCTGCTGCGTCGTGGGGGTCGCGGGGTTGAACACCAGAATGTTGCCCTGCACGCCGCCGGTGGCCGAGATGAGCGAGGCGTACTTGCTGACCGCGTCTTCCGGGCCTTCGCCCTGCCCGCAGGTCTGGCCAGCCGGGCACGTGATGCCGTGAGCGACCGCGCGCAACGTGCCGCGACCGTTCAAGTACGTCTGCATCTGACCGGCGCTGATCCCGCTCGACTGCTCCGCGGTGTCGGTGAGGAAGATGAGGTGCGTCTGCGCATCGGCACGCAACGCGCTGCTGGCCGTCGGGTTGCCCGCGCGGTTGATGAAGTTCTGGGCCGAAATGAAACCCGACTCGGCGCCGCTGCCATCGGTGCCGAACGAGCCGGCGCCGCTGAACCAGCCATTCATGGTGCTGGTGTTGGTCGTCCAATCGCGAATCGAGCCGTCCCAGGCGCTGGCGAACCAGCCGGTGCTGACGCCACCCGCGCGCCAGTCGAGGCCTGCCGTGGCGAGTTTGGTCGAGAACAGCATGCCGGCGTTGGCCAGCGCGGTCTGGCTGCTCTCCATGGAGCACGAATCGTCGACCACCCACACGAAGTCGACCTTGGCGCCGACGCTGGCCGTGAAGACCTCGCACTGGGTGTTGGCGAAGTCGCCGTACTGGGCGAGCGCGGTACCACCCGCGGCGTCGTCGATGCGGAAGAGCGCCTGGCCGCTGTAGAGGCTGGCCGGAACCACGCCGATGACGACCACCGCGCGCGTCGGCGAGCGCTGCACGTATTCGGCGACGACCTTGAACGGGCCGTTGGTGCCCGCGGTGCCGCCGAGCAGGCCGGTGGCGTTCATGCCGATGTAGTTCTTCGCGATGTCGTTGATCTTCGTCTTGGCGTCGCCGTTGCCGCTGACGTCGTAGATGGCGCGAATCGCCGCGAAACCGTCCCACGTGGTGAAGGTCTGCGTCAGCGGGCCCGACACGCCGCCGATGCGCATGCGCCCGAGCGCCTCTTCGAGCGCCACCATGCCCCCGGCGGGCGTCTTGCTGAGCGCCACACCGCCGACCCTGGTGGTCGGGTCGTAGAACACGTAGCCGCGCTCACCGGTGCCGTCGGAAATGGCCGAGACCTCGGCGAACGTCGGCTCGAGGGCGAGTTGCACGTCACTGAAGCCGCTGCTGTGGAAGGTGATGGGCTTGAGGTTGGTGGTCGCGCACGCCTGCTGCGCGGGACCGGTGCCGTCCGTCATGTCGCCGGGGTTCAGCTCGCCCATGTCGTGGCGGCCGTTCAAGTTGGTGTCTTCCGCGCCGTCCTGAATGCCGTCGCCGTCGGAGTCGGCCTGGCAGGCGTTGGTCCTGGTGCTGCTGTCCGAGTCGTAGGTCGCCGCGGAGTACGTACAACCGACGGGGTCTGCGCCCACAGGCACGAGCCCGCCTTCGACACCATCGGCCAGACCGTCGCCGTCGCTGTCGCGCTGCGTGCCGTTGGTCACGCAACCGGCCATGCCCTGCACTTCTTCACCGTCTGAATAGCCGTCGCAGTCGGTGTCCTTCTTCACGGGGTTGGTCTCGTTGGCGTCGGTGCGGCCGTTGCGGTTCGCGTCTTCGACGCCGTCGTTCAGGCCGTCACCGTCGGTGTCGGCAGCGGTCGGGTTGCTCTTCGAGTTGGGGTCGGCGTCGGCGACGAACTTCGCGCCGCACGTGGTCGAGACCGTCATGGTCTTGCCGAACTCCACGCCGTCGGCGAGGCCGTCACCGTCGGTGTCGCTGTTGCACGGGTCCGTCTTGGCGCCCCCGCCGTGATCGGTGCCGTATTCCTCGGCGTCGGTCAGGCCGTCGCAGTCGGTGTCTTTGACGGGGTTGAGCGCCACGTCGGCGGGGTCACAGCCGGTGACTACCGTGTTGCCACCGCCGGTACCGGAGCTGCCGCCAGTGCCGGTGCCGCCACCGGTCGCGGTGCCGCCGCCGGTGCCGCCACTGCCACCGGTGCTGACGGCGCGGCACTGGCCCGAACTGCAGATCTGACCCGCGGCGCACTCGCTCGAGCTGCTGCAACTTTGACCCGCAGGATCACAGGAACACGCAGTGAGACAAGCGCCCAGCAGCGCGACGAAGAACAGTTGCTTCATGACCGTAAGACCTCCCAGGAAACTGGCCCCGCGCGAGTACGCGGTAGCCCCCTTTGGCGGTCACGAATCTACCCACTCTCCGCGACGAAAAGCACATGCGGCGTGGTGCTGCGTTTCGACAGTGACAGAACTTCAGTGACCCGGAAACCCGAGCGCTGCAACAGCGCTGTGGTGGAAGCCCTCGGAGAAAACCCGATGGCGCCGCTGGTGTGTGTACGGCGGAGCAGCTTCACCATCACCTGCTCCTGCAGCAGCGCCTTGCGTGTACGCCACCCGCCGTCGTCTTCCGCTTCCTTGAGCAGCAGCCGGCCGCCGGGCTTGAGCAACTGGTAGCAGGCCGCGAGGAAGTCCGGCCATTCCCCTTCAGGCAGCAGATAGAGGACATCGGCGACGGTGATGGTGTCGAAGCTCTCGGGCTCGAGAGCCGCGAGGCGGTCGACGGTCATCACGTCGAAGCGGGTGTTGCCGAGCTTGCCGACCGACCGGCGCGCCCAGTCGATCTTCCGCGGGTCGGGGTCGATGCCGACGATCTGCCGGTCAGGGAAACCGACCGCCATCATCGACGCCAGCAGGCCGTGGCCGCAGCCCACGTCGAGCACGCGGCTTCCACGAACGTGCTTCACCACCTCGTCGAACGGCGCCGAGAAGAGGCGCGCGCGCACGAAGAGCCGCTCCGGCAGCGGGAGCGACTTGAAGACGGCCAACGACGGGTGGGTCAGCATGTCAGTGGAACTTCTTGCCGGCCTTCACGTACTCGTAGAGCGCGGGCGCCGGCGTGAACCGGGCGCCGAAGCGCTTCTGGTAGTGCTCGGTGCGCTCGAGGATCTTCCCGAGGCCCTGCGCGTCGGCGTAGCGGAACGGCCCGCCGAGGAACGGAGGGAACCCGAGGCCGAAGATGGCGCCGATGTCACCGTCGCGCGGGCTGCGCAAGATGCCTTCGCCGAGGCAGCGAATGGCCTCGTTGACCATCTGCAGCACGCAACGCTCGGCCATCTCCTGGCGGTCGATGCGCTTGCGCTCCTTGCCCTGCGGCGTGTGCGCGTAGACGCTGACGTCGGGCTCGGTCTTCTTGCCGTTCTCGTACAGGTAGAAGCCCTTCTGCGACTTGCGGCCCAGGCGCCCTTCCTTGAGCAGCACCTCGGTGGTCTCGGGCGCGAGCATGCGGTCGCCGAACGCGGTGTGCATGATCTTCGCGACCTTCGAGGCCACGTCGATGCCGACCTCATCGAGGAGGGTGATGGGGCCCACCGGGAAGCCGAAGTCGACCAGCGCGCGATCGATCTCCGCGATGTCTCCGCCTTCGGCGAGCAGGAACGCGGCCTCGTTCATGTACGGCGCGAGAATGCGCGACGTGTAGAAGCCAACGCCGTCGTTCACCACGATGACCGTCTTGCCCTGCTTCTTCCCGGCCTCGACGCAGGTGGCCGTCACCCAGTCCGCCGTGCCCTTGTGCACGATGATCTCGAGCAGCGGCATTTTGTTCACCGGCGAGAAGTAGTGCATGCCGATGACCGTCTCGGGGTGCGCGCTGGCCTTGGCGATCTCGGTGATCGGCAGCGAAGAGGTGTTGGACGCGAAGATCGTCTCGGGCCCGCAGACGCGCTCGATGTCCTTCACCATCTGGTGCTTCAGCTTCATGTCTTCGAACACGGCCTCGATGACGAGGTCGACGTGCTTGAAGCCGGTGTACTCGGACGTGGCGGTGACCAGCGCCATCTGCTTCTCGGCGTCACGGCGCGTGAGCGAGCGCTTCTTGACCCGCTCGTCGTACAGGCTCTGCACGTGCGCGATGGCGCGCGCGGCGCCGGCGTCGTCCTTGTCCTTGATGCGAACGGGCACGTGCTGCAGCGCGCTCGACACGTAGGCGATGCCGCCGCCCATGAGCCCGCCACCGAGCATGCCGATCTTCTTCACCTCGCGCGGCTTCACGCTCGGGTCGGCCACGCCGTTGTCCTTCTTGAGCGCAGTGGTGGCGAAGAAGATCTCGACGAGGCGCTTGCTCACGTCGCTCATCACCAGCTCGCCGAAGGCCTGCGCTTCGGCCTCGAGGCCGGCCTTCATGCCCTTCTCGAGACCGGTGCGAATGACCTCGAGCGCCTTTTCCTGCGCCGGGTACTTGCCTCGGGTCTTCTTGAGCAGCTGCTTCTTCGCCTGATCGAAGAGCACCTTGCGGCCCACCGGGTTGTCCTCGAGCGCGAGCTCGGCCCACGCCTCCTTGTTGGTGAGGCCCTTGATGACCTCCGAGAACGACTTGCTGTGCGCGACCGGCGCCAGGCCGCGCTTGCGCTCGATCTTCAGCGTGCCAGCGGCCAGCTCGTTGGCGCGCTTGATGGCGATCTCACGAAGAATCGGCGTGGGCACCACCTCGTCGACGACGCCGAGCTTCAGCGCCTTCTTCGCCTTCAAGTTGCGGCCGGTGAGGATGAGGTCGATGGCCTGCTGCGCGCCGATGAGCGCCGGAAGACGCTGCGTGCCACCCGCGCCGGGAATGAGACCCAGTTGGGTTTCGGGGAGGCCAATCGATGTCTTCGGGGAATCGGTGGCGATCCGGTAGTCGCACGCCAGCGCCCACTCGAGCCCACCGCCCAGACACGCGCCATGAATCGCCGCGACGACCGGCTTCTCGAAGTTGTCGAGCCGATCGAACCCGGCCTGACCCTGGCGAGAGAGCGCAGTGGCTTCAGCAGCCGACTTCACCGTCTGGAGGAAGTCGATCTTCGCGCCGGCGATGAACGAGTCCTTCTTGCCGGACACGAAGACGATGGCCTTGGCGGTGGCGTCAGACGCCGCGCGCGTCATCAGCGACTCGAGCTCGCTGCTGATGGCCGGAGAAATGGTATTCACCGGCTCGCCTTCGATGTCGAAGGTGATGACGGCCACGCCTTCTTCGACGGCGTACGAGAAGTTCTTCGAAGGGGTGCTCATTATTCACGCTCCAGCACGACGGCGGCGCCCTGCCCGCCCTGCGCACAGACAGTGACCAACCCGGTGCTCAAGTTGCGTCGCTTCAGCTCACGGAGTGACTGGTGGAGAATTCGCGCACCGGTCGCCGCGAAGGGGTGACCGAGCGAAATCGAACCGCCGTTGACGTTGAGGATCGACCGGTTCACTTCGCCGAGCGGCTCGCTGCGACCCAGCTTCTCGGCGAACTTCTTCGACTCGAAGGCCTGAATGTTCGACGCCACCTGCGCGGCGAAGGCCTCGTGCATGTCGATGAGCTGAATGTCCTTCAGCTTCATGCCGGCGCGGTCGAGCGCGAGCGGCGCGGCGTACGCCGGGCCCTGCAGCAGCTGCTCAGCCGGGTCGGTCGCCGCGAAGGCGTACGACTTGATGAAGCCGAGGATCTCGTAGCCGAGCGCCTTCGCCTTCTCTTCGCTCATCAGGATCAACGCCGCGGCGCCGTCGGTGAGCGGCGAGGCGTTGCCTGCGGTGACGGTGCCGTAGCGGCGATCGAACGCGGGCTTGAGCGCCGAGAGCGCCTCGAGCGAGGTGTCTTCGCGCACCAGGTTGTCGGTGGTCGCGATGTCCTTGTACTTCGGAGGAATCGCGACGCTCATGACCTCGTCTTTGAAGTAGCCGGCCTTCCACGCCTTCGCGGCGTTGTGGTGCGAGGCGAGCGAGATCTCGTCCTGCTCCCGACGCGAGATGCCGTTCTCCTTCGCCATCTTCTCGGCCGATTCGCCCATCGACTGACCGGTGGTGTACTCGGCGATGGCCGGCGGCACCGGGAGGAGGTCTTTGCCGCTCAACTTCTGAAACGGCTTCAACTTCGCCGGCAACGTCTTGGCCTTCGACGCGGCGACCAGCGCGTGCGCGAGCGGCCGCGAGGTGAAGATCGGCGGGTCAGACATCGACTCGGTGCCGCCGGCGATGACCACGTCAGCCGAACCGTCGGCGATCGAGTGACCGGCGCTGATGGCGGACTGAATCGACGTGGCGCAGGCGCGCATCACGGTGTGCGTCTGCACGCGCTTGGGCAGGCCCGAGAGCAGCACGACCTCACGCGCGATCGACGACGCGGTGAGCGACGGCACGACCTGACCGAAGACCAGCTCGTCGATGTCGTTGGGGTTGAGGTCGTACCGCTGCACGAGCTCCTGAACGACGATGCGTCCGAGATCGAGTGCGGTGAGGTCGTTGAAGACGGTGTTCGCCTTCACGAACGGGGTCCGGAGACCTCCGATGATGGCGACGCGGCGGCTGCCCTTCGGCATGGAACCTCCAAGCGGTGAGAGGCGCCGGAAGTAATGACGATTGATTGGGGAGTCAACGACTGTTGACGCGAGGCGTCACTGCGCGCGGCCGTCGAGGAAGAGCCGGTGGAGCCCGTCAGTCTGAAACCAGAGCACCAGGTTGGTCTCGACAATCACCGATGAACTCCCGTCGAAGCGTGAGCGGAAGCCGGCGCCGAGCACCGCGCTCATTCCGACGTGCGGCGTGAACGCCACGGAGCCAACGACGCGGGCACGTGCATCCAGCTTCACGAAGGCGTCCTCGCTCGGCGGATCGTCCCAGTAGAACTGATTGATGTTGAAGTGCTCCGAGACTTTGCCGAAGCCGACGAACGCGACCGACCAGCGGGCATCGAAGAAGTGCTCAGCGGTGAACGCGGCACGAGCCCCCCAACGCAGCCCGCGGCCATCGAGGTCGAGGCCGTCTTCCATGGCGTGAAAGCCGTACGTGGGAGACGAGACGAGCGCGAAGTCACCGCTGAGATTCGCGCCCAGCAGCCACTTGTCGATCGCCACGCGGTAGCCGAGACCCGGCGCAATACCGACGACCGGGTTCCCGAAGGTGAACACACCGAGGCTCGGGAGCAGCACGCCGTCGCCGACGCGCAGTTGAACCGTGGTCGCGAAGAGCGCCGGCGCGAGCGACAAGCCCCGCACCGTGAAGGCGAAGCCGCCTCGCCACGAGGCCGAAAACGACAACCGGTGCTGCTGCGGCAACGGGATGCCGACGCCGAGGTGCACCGCTCCTTGAACCATGCCGACCCCGCCACTGCCGCCAGGAAAGAAGCGCACGGCGCCCAACCACGGTGAGAGTTCACCCTGCGCGTAGAAGCCGTCGTTCGAACCCGCGTTCGCCGCATCGGGCGCCCGCCGAGCATCACCGCCAATGCAAGACTGCCGACCATCACCGACCTCCAAGCCGGCCCCGGTCTTCAGAATGCGACGAACGCAGTCTCGAAGGCGAGACTTCCTTTCGACTCAGGGCCTGGGGCCCAGCACCTTGAGCACGTCCGGGTCATCCTGAAACGCGACGAGATCCGCGTCTTTGGTGCTGAAGCCGGGCTCGTTGGGGAACGTGAGCTGACGCAGCCGCTTCTTCCAGGACGGGCGCACCTTGAGCGACTCGTCGATCCACTTCAGAACCGCGGCCTTCACGTCAGGAGGAATTGGCTCCTTCTTGTCGTCGTACATCTTCGCCTTCTGGCCGTAGCCCGCAGCGAGGTTCACGAAGACGTCTCCAGTCAGAGGAGTGCTGCCGCTCTTCACGTAGTTCTCGCCGTGACGAATGGCGGCCTCGAAACCGGTGGGCGGCGCTTCGAACAACCACGCGTACGTGAGCCACGCGTAGACCTGCTCGATGAACGCGGCATCAGCGCCGTCTTTGAGCTTCGCGAGCAACTGCTCCAGTTGATCGATCGCCTCTTCGGGCCGGTTCGCCTGAAAGAGCGCCGCCGCGTAGTCGAGCAGGAGCTTCTGATTCGTGGGGTCGATGCGCAGCGCGCGCTGAAAGCCGGAGATCGCTTCGTCGAACGACTTGCTGAACAACTTCGATTTCGCCCACGCGGCGACGTCGGTGGCGGCGACTTGATCGCTCGGCAGCTCTGCGAGGCGCTTCACGACACGAACGACTTCCGGAGCGGCCTTCACCACGGCGTCGGGCAACTGCAGCGGCGCGCTCACCACGGTCTCGACGTCATCGGCTGACACCGCTTCGTCGGCCACACGGAAGAGCATCGACAGCTGGAGCCGCGTGAACAGGTACGACATCAAGAAGCCCTGAATCACGAACACCACCGCAATCGCCGTGCAGAACTCGGCGGCCGGGCCTTTCTCGCCGAACGACTTCGCCATGAAAGCACCGGCGCTCGCGAAGATGCCGGGCAGCTTGGTCAGCTCGACCAGACCGACGCCAATGAGGCCCTTGGTGAGCCAGTCGGAGACCTGCTCGAGGCTGGTGTTGACGCGCTGCTCATACGCCTTCTTCGAAGCCGTCGCCGCATCGCCGTCGGACTGCAACACGCGTGGCACGCCAAGCAGAAAACCTGGAATGGCGCCCACGCCGAAGAACGCGAGCGCCCACAGCAACGCGGTGCCAAAGTTGGCGCCTGCAACGATCGACGCGGCGAGCACCGTCGCGATCGTCAGCACCAACGCGCCCACGAACCACCACAGCTTCGATTCACGCATGTACGCCCCCGTCCTGGGGCATGAAGCCTACGACTCAGGGCGCGACGAAGAGAACGTGATTCGCGCCGGGTTCGTACTCGCCGTTCACGATGCGTTTGAACTCGAACGCGCCGTACACCGGCAGCTCGACGGTCACCGGCAACGGCAGCGCTTTCTCACGGTCCCAGTCGCCCAGCTCAGGGCCAGAACCGGTGATGAACCCCGGCCCCGGGAACACGCGCGTCTTCTTGTTCGCTCCGGTGCGCCACTGTGCGCTGAGCGACAACGACGAATCGGGTGCGGGCACCACGCTCACCTGGCCGTTCTCGACGCGCACGTGCACGGTCGTCCCATCAGGAGCGATGCGCGCGATGACGACGTGTCGTGAATCGACTTCGACCGTGAGCGCGGCGCCGTCACTCAACGCCCGAGTCTCCGCGCGGCGCTTCATCCACCCGGCGATGAAGTCCTTGAGCGGGTGCGGCTCGAACTTCATCTGCGCGCGATTGGCGGGTTCCTTCTCGCCGGCGAAGCCTTCTTCGGTGCCCCAGATGATCGACGGCACGCCGCGCATGGCGAACATGAACGAGAGCGCCTGTTCGACCTTCGCGAGATCGCCGCCACACGCGCTCATGATTCGCGGCAGGTCGTGGTTGTCGACCAACGTGACCAGCTGCGCCGGGTCGGGGTACCGGCGATCGTTGCTGATCACCGCGGCCAACTTCGCGGGAGACTCACCACGGCAGAACACGTCGATGATCGCGAACGCGAGCGGAAAGTCGAACATCGCGTCGAAGCGGCCGTCGCTCCACGTACGCGCGATCGAACCCGGGTTTCCGTCGAGCAGCTCACCCAGCTTCCACCCGGGCACCGTCGCGTTGAAGTCGTCCCAGAACTCGATCGGCAGGTGCTTGACCGCGTCGAGGCGGAGCCCGTCAGGCTTCGCGATTCGGAAGCCACCTCCGCGTGGCTTCGAGGAGATACGCGAACACTTCCGGCTTTTCGGTGGCGAGGTCCGGCAGGCCGTGCACGTCGTTCATCGTGAGCTGCTCGGCGTCGTTCCAGTTCGTCACCCCGCCCCGCCGGTGAAACCAGTCGGGCTTCTTCTGAACCAGCGGCGAATCAGGACCGACGTGGTTGAGCACCACGTCGAGCACCAGCTTCATGCCGCGGCGATCGAGCTCGCCACGCAGCTGGCTCAGCAACAGCTCGTCACCGAAGCGCGGTTCGAGCTGCCCGAGCTCCCACGTCCAGTAGCCGTGGAACGCTCCGAACCCGTTCCACGCAGTGGGCCGCATCTTGAACACCGGCGAGAGCCAGACCGTGTCGAAGCCGAGTGACTGAATCCAATCGAGGCGGTTGATGACGCCCTTCAGATCTCCGCCGTGAAACGCGTGCGGGTCTTGAAGATCGATCACGCCGTCGTTGCGCGCATCGCCGTTCTCGAAGCGATCGACCATCACGAAATAGATGCCGCGCGGCCGAGACGCGGTCGGCTTCGGGGCTTCGACGCCAGCCATCACTCCGTCCATCAACTGACCGACGCGCACCACGAGGTCATCGGCGGCCGCGGCGATCGCCTCCTTCTGCTTTTCGTGATCGAAGAGCAGGATCACCGGAATTTCGGACTGATCTCGGGCCTGCGAGCCATCGGCGCGCGCTGCGGTGAACGTGGTGCCGACTTCCCAGCGGTAGCGGCCGTCGAGCTGCGAGAAGAAGTGAACGCGCTGTTCCACCAGCAGATAAAACGGAGCGTCGGGCACTGCGGCCTTGAGCGCGTTGAACCGCGAGTCAGACAGCTTCTGCGCGGCGATGGCCGACAGCGGCACCTCGACCACCTCGAGGTTGTGATCGTCGAGATCCGCCGCGATCTTCTTCTTCAACGCTTCCGGCGGCTCGAACGCTTCGCCCGCGTACGTCGGGTCGACCACGTAGGCGACGACCACGCGTGCACGCTCGGCCAGACGCTGCCGCGGAACCTTCGGAAGACACGCGCTCGCAAACAGCGCCAACGAGATGACGAGCCAACGCATCTTCAGAACCACCCTTCTGCTTCGACCGACAACAAGTGATGCCACGAGATCGTGCCCGTGGGACGGAACGCGTCGTACTGATCGAGCCGCTCCACGAACGCGTTGCCGAACGCCGCGTGCACGTTCGAATACTGAAAGCCGTAGAGCAGACGAATCGACGGGCGCGCGTAGATGCCGAAGCCCGTGGGGTTCAAGACGATGCCGGTCTTCAACTGCCACGAGCGCCGCAGCGACGAATCACCGAACTGCAACCCGCGCGTGTCGGGCGTGCCGTTCGCGTTCTGGAAGATCGAGTCGTACTGCGTGCGGAACAGGTTGCCGTTGAGCGACTCTTCCTGGCTGATGGCGTTCTCGAGCAGCCAGTGCACGTGGCGCGTGAAGTACAGCTGCAGGCGCAGCACCGTCGACATGTACGTGCGGTTGCCCTCGGTGGCCTGAATCGTGTTCTTCAGGTCGCGGTCCGAGCCGTACAGCAGTGACCACACCGCATCGAGGCGATCGGGAATGAGCTTGAGCTGCATCTCGTTGCCCAGCTGCAGCGCGAAACGATCTCGCGTGAGGTCTGCGGTGTAGACCTGCACCTCGCGGCCGTTGAACGAGTCGGTGTAGTAATTCTGCGGGTGCAGCCGCTGGTAGCGCACGAAGAAGTTGTTCCAGCGAATGGGCCCGAAACCGCCGAAGCCGAGGTAGCCGACGACGCGCCACGAGACGTTGGTGTTCTGCGACGCGACCGGCAGCGGAAACTGATCAGCGCCGAGCATCGGGTTCCGTTCGACGAAGCGGCGCAGCACTTCTTTGCGCGCGAAGTCTTCGTATTCGACGCCCGGCGTGACGTACGACGAGTAGCGGTTGCCGGCGACGAAGGGTTCGACCGAGACCTGACCGCCGCCGCCGAGCTCGACGTAGTTGGCGATGCGCACACGCGCCATGCCGCCCGCGGTGGCGATGGGCACGTACTGCAGCCCACGCAGCGCGAAGCCCGAGTCACCGGCGGCGATCAACACGTCGACCGGGCCGGTCGTGTAGCGCGCCGACACGCCGATGGTGTCGTCGAGAATCTGCGCGGGGCGCATGTCGTAGATGCCGAGGTCGCCGAAGAAGTACTGCAGCGTGCCGACCTGAAAGACGACGTTCGGCGCCAGCACGTTGCCCACGCGGGCGTAGAGCTGGCTCATGCGGAAGTTGATGAGGTTGCCGTTGCCCGAGTCAGCGGTGGTGACCGAGCCGCCCTCGACACGCGCATGGAGCGACGCCCAGATCTCCGTGGTGCCAGGCGGCGCCTGCAGGAGATCGAGCTTCATCTCGAGCGCCGCGTAGGGCCCTTCGTTCATCAAACGGCCGTTCAGGTTCCAGTAGCCGAGCCGACCATTGCCGCCCTGAAAATCGGGCCGGGCCATGATGCGGAAGTAACCACCGGCACTGAACCGGCTGTCGGGAGCCTGCGCGAGCGCAGCCGACGAGATCAGGATTCCGAGAAGAACGGTCGCGCGCACCGGGGCGCGCTTCTACCCAAGTACGGCGGCTGCTTCGATCAGATCCGCGCGTAGGTCTGACGAAGCCTGAAGAGCACGTCGCCGAGCCGCGGGTCCTTCTGCTCGAAGCGAATGCCCATCTGGTCGCGGGTACGCCACATGACGCGCCCGAGCAGGTCGATGGGCTGCGGATCATGCGGAACTTCGAGCCGCAACGACACCAGGGCCATCGGGCTCAACGGTCGAACGGTGCGCACGCCGATGCCGGCCTCGGAAATGTCGAGCACGCGATCGTTCACGCGCAGCTCGTCGGCGAGCACCTGCACCGGAAAGTCCGCCGGCAACCGCATGTAGCGGCGCGCCTGCGTGTACCGATGTGCCTTTGCGACGAAGAACTCGACCGTCATGTGCGACCCCCCAGAGCTGCGCGTCGGCGCACTGTGCCGCCGCCGATCCACCTGTGCAACGCCACGGTGGAATTTCGATTCCACGGTTACGAGCCGGTGTTGTTCGCTGCGTTCGATCTCCGAGCGGAAAACGAAGGTTCCCGTGCCAATCGCGGCGAGGGCGCGGCGACGCGTGGTCACCGCGACACGATCAGGGTGCCGCTTCCAACACCACCACGCTGCGCGGCTTCACCGTGTAGTCGGAGGTCGTCACGGCTTCCGCGCCGGTCAGCCAGATGTTGTTCGACGCGCGCTGCGGCTTGTTCTGCTGCACGAGCGTGGTCGGGAGGTCCCAATACGACTGCGTGTCCAACACGCGCTTCCAGGTGCGGCCCTGCGGCAACGAGAACGTGACGTCGCCCCCTTCGCCATTGATGAGCACCGCGAGCTCGGGCCCCTTCGACGGATCGTAGAAGTGCATCATCAACTGCTTGCTGTCCCACGCGACGTTGTCGGTGTTCTGCGCGCTCTTCCACGCCATCGGCGCAGCGGCGCCGTACTCGAGCGGCGCGAAGGCGTACTGGTGCGACTTGCGGAAGGCGATCACCTGCTTGACGAAGTCGTGCATGCGGTGACGCTCGTCGCTGGCCTGCCACGAGCCCCAGTCCATCCAGTTGTACGGGTTGTCGGCGCGCGTCGAGTACGCGTTGTTGTTGCCCAGCTGCGTGCGCATCCACTCGTCGCCAGCCCACAGCAGCGGCGTGCCCTGACTGATCATCAAGGCCACGTACATGTTGCGCATCATCTGGCGCTTGGTCGGCTCGTCGTTCCAGTTGCGGCTGCGGTTGTTGCTCTCGCCCGACTCGGTCTCACACCACGCGGAGTTCGGTTCGGTGCAGCAGATGGGGTTGAGCGGCCCGCAGTGGTTCTGCTTCAGGTTGTACGAGAACAGGTCGTACATGGTGAAGCCGTCGTGCACCGTCACGAAGTTGATCGCGTGGTACGGCTTGCGGCCGTTCCATCGGTACCAGTCGGGCGAGCCCACGAGGAAGAAGCCGCCGTCTTTCACTTCGCGGCTGTTCAACTTGAAGTCGTCGTGGTTCCAGAAGCTGCGCCACCAGTCGCGGAAGCGCCCGTTCCACTCGCCCCAGCCGGTGCCGGGCTTGTTGGTCGAGTTGGGGAACAGCCCGATGCGCGTGCCGTAGCCGTTGCTGAACTCGTTGTTGTTGGGGCCGTTGAACGAGAGCCCGAGGTCGTAACCGCCGGCGGCCCACGGCTCTGAAATCAGCCGCGTGTTGTACTTCTGGAGCACCGGATCATCGGCGATGTCCTGCAGCACCGTGTTCTTCGGGTCTTCCCACACGTAGTACTGCAGGTCGCGTTCACCGAGCACCGGCGCCAGGTCGAAGCGGAAGCCGTCGACGTGCATCTCGTCGACCCAGTAGCGGAGCGAGTCGACGATCAACTTGCGGAACGGCGTGTGGTTGCACCGCATCTGGTTCCCGACGCCGGTGTTGTTGAAGTACGCCTGCTTGTCGTCGGTCAGCGAGTAGTACGCCGCGTTGTCGAAGCCGCGGAAGTTGTAGAGGCCCACCACTTCCTTCGGGTCGACGTTCACCAGCGTGGGCGGGATCGAGTTGTCGGGGTTGAAGTCGTAGGCGAGGCGATCGCGCCAGAAGCCGCCTTCGCCCGTGTGGTTGTAGACGACGTCGAGGTACACCTCGATGTCCGCCTGGTGGAACTGGTCCACCATCCACTTGAACTCGTCGATGATCTCGTGCTGCTCCTTGCGGAACGAGTACGTGTTCTCGGCGATGAAGAACGAGAGCGTCGAGTAGCCCCAGTAGCCACCTTCCTGCGGCTTCTCGAACGGTGGCATCACGTGCACCGCGGTGATGCCGAGGTCCTTCAGGTAGGCGACCTTTTCGCCAAGCCCCCGCCAGGTGCCCGGGTGCTCGACGCCTGAGGCCGCGCTCGCCGTGAAGCCCCTGGGGTGCAGCTCGTACATGATGACGTCGTTCCAGCGGTGGCCCGGCGTGTTCTCGTCTTCGCGGCGCGCGCGGTACGCGGTCTCGTTCTCGCTCCACGTGTAGCGGCTCTGCACCACGATCGACTTGCTGGCCGCAGCGAACGTCGACTCGGCGCGCGCGGGGCCGGTGGCGAGGCTGCCCTTGCTCCAGTCGTGATCGCGGTGAATCGCCTTGCCGTACGGGTCCCACAGCAGCTTGTTGGGGTTGAAACGATTGCCCTCCGAATCGACGTCGCTCTTGAAGCCCACGACGGTGCCCGGCTTCCACGCAGGGTCGTACGGCCAGTTGGGGCCCCACGCGATGAAGCCGTAGTGCTGACCCACGCCGATGCCCTGCACATGCAGGTTCCACACGTTGCCGAAGCGCTCCATGGGGAACTGCCGCGTGGGCAAGGTGGCTTCGGGGTTGTCGAACAACAGCAGCTCGATGCGCTCGGCGCGCTCGCTGTACACGCCGAAGTTGATGCCTTTGTCGACGACGGTCGGCCCGAGGAACTCGAGGCGCTCGATCGCCGCTGCGTCCATCGAAGGCGCTTTGGGGCTCGTCTGGTACAGCCGCGCGGTCTCTTCAGGCGGACACGCTGCGACGGTCAGGGACAGAATGAGGGCGAGGCGACGCACGGCGACCTCCCTAGCAAAGCGGCCACGGTGACGAATAGAGAGGCCCGCCCATGCGACGACGTTTTGAGAACAAAGTGGTGTGGATCACCGGCGCCTCGTCGGGGATCGGGGCCGCACTCGCCGAAGCGTTCGCGAAGGAAGGTGCGCGGTTGGTGCTCTCGGCGCGCCGCCGGGAAGAGCTCGAGCAGATCGCCGCCCGGTGTGGCGGTGAAGTGTTCGTGCTCCCGCTGGATCTCTCGAAGGCCGACACGCTCGAAGCGCTTACGCAGCAGGTGCTCGCCCGGTTTGGCGCCGTCGACGTCATGGTTCACAACGGCGGCATCAGCCAGCGCTCGTTGGTGAAAGAGACGGTGATGGACGTCCACCGAAAGTTGATGGAGGTCAACTATTTCGGCACCGTCGGCCTCACCCGTGCGCTGCTCCCGTCGATGCTCGAAAGGAAGTCGGGGCGCTTCGTGGTGATCAGCAGCGTGATGGGGAAGATCGGCACGCCCTTGCGCTCGTCGTACGCGGCGTCGAAGCACGCACTGCACGGCTTCTTCGACTGCCTGCGCGCAGAAGTGAGCGGTGACGGCGTCGGGGTGACGATCATCTGCCCCGGCTACATTCAGACCGAGGTCTCGAAGAACGCGCTCACCGCCGACGGTTCGCCGACCAACAAGACCGGTCAAGACATCGCCAACGGCTTTCCCGCCGACGCGACCGCCCGGCAGATCGTCGACGCGGTGGCCGCGCCGAAGAGCGAGGTCTACGTCGGCGCGCTCGGCAAGGAGCGGCTGGCGTTGGTGCTCAAACGGTTTCTCCCGGGCGTGCTCGAGAACATGGTGCGCAACTCGGCGCCGAAGTGAATTTCGACACGTCGCGTTACGAGGTTGTTGGATACCTTCCGCCGCCTCGTGAGTGACGTCCGTCTGGTCGGCATCAAGAAGAGCTTCGGCGACAACGCGATCGTCAAAGGCGTCGATCTCGAAGTGCAGGCAGGCGAGTTCCTGGTGATGGTCGGGCCCTCGGGCTGCGGCAAGACCACGCTGCTGCGAATCATCGCCGGGCTCGAGAGCGCCGATGCGGGCGACGTGATCCTCGGTGGGAAGCAGATGAACGACGTGCCACCGCGTGAGCGCGATGTCGGCATGGTGTTTCAGAGCTACGCGCTCTACCCGCACATGACGGTGCGCGAGAACCTCGCGTTCGGGCTCGAGCTGCGGAAGTTGCCGCGCGCGGAGATCGATTCTCGCGTCGCCGAGGCGGCTCGCATGCTGGAGCTCGCACCGCTGTTGGACCGCAAGCCGAAGGCCTTGTCGGGTGGTCAACGGCAGCGCGTGGCCATGGGTCGCGTGATCGTCCGCCGGCCGAAGTTGTTCCTGTTCGACGAGCCGTTGTCGAACCTCGACACCGCGTTGCGCGTGCAGATGCGTGGCGAGCTGGCGCGGCTGCACCGGCAGCTGGGCGTGACGATGATCTACGTCACGCATGATCAGGTCGAAGCGATGACGCTGGCCACGCGCGTGGCGGTGTTCAACCGCGGCGTGCTGCAACAGCTGGGCGCGCCGCTCGAGCTCTACAACCGGCCGACGAATGCCTTCGTCGCGCAGTTCCTCGGCTCTCCGTCGATGAATCTCATCGACGCGCGGCGTGAAGGCGCGCAGTTCGTCGGCGCGGGGTTCAAGCTCGACGCGATCGGTGACGTGAGCGGCGACGTGAAATTGGGGCTGCGCCCCCAGGATCTTCGCGTGAGCGCCGATGGACCGCTGCGTGGAGAAGTCGAAGCGGTCGAGCGGCTGGGGTTCGATGGCTACGCGTTCTTGAAGACCGAGGCGGGCCCGGTGGCGGCGCGCTTCGAAGGCGGTGACGTGCAGATCGGTCAGACGGTCGCGGTGAAGCCGACCGGTGACGTGCTGCACGTGTTCTCGTCCGACGGCGCGCGCGCGCTGAGGCACCCGTGAAACACGGGCTCGCCCTTCTGCTCGTCGCGAACGTGGCGGTCGCGGCGCCGCTGAAGCTCTGGCACGGCTACCGGGGCGGCGAAGAAGAAGCGATCGAACGCATCGCCAGGCAGTTCACGAAAGAGACCGGCGTCGAAGTCGAGCTCCTCGCCGTCCCCTACGACGCGCTGTCATCGAAGCTCACCTCGGCGATTCCCCACGACGCGGGCCCCGACGTCTTCATCTTCGCGCACGAGCGGCTGCGCCAGTTCCACCGCATGAAGATCGTGGCGCCCTCCGCTTCTCTGGAGCGCGACAAATACCTCCCGCCTGCCGTCGCCGCGCTGGAGCTGGACGGCGCGTTCTACGGCTACCCGCTCTCGATCAAGTGCCTCGCGCTCTTCGTGCGCGACGGCATCGCGGTGCCGTCGACGACCGCCGAGCTCGAAGCCCAGCTGCCGGGGCTCAAGGGACCGAACACTTTCGGCATCGCGTGGGAAGCGGGTGACTTCTATTTCCACGCGCCCATCTTCTCGGGCTTCGGAGGTCAGCTGTTCGACGCCAACGGCCGTGCGCAGTTCGACACGCCCGCCATGGCGAACTCGCTGGCGTGGGTGAAGTCGCTGCAGGACCGCGAGCTGATGCCGCACGAAGTGAGCGGTGCCCTGGTGAAGACGCTCTTCAACGATCGTCGCGCGGCGATGGTGATCAGCGGCCCCTGGTTCGCGGGCGAGATCGAGCCTTCGACGAAGTACTCGGTGCACCCGCTCCCCACGGTGACCGAGACGGGTCTGCCGATGTCCCCGTTTCTCGGTGTCGAAGCAGCGTTCGTGTCGTCGCGCACCGCCCACGCCGATGACGCACAGAAGCTCGCGAAGTACCTGTCGCTGGGTGAAGCGACGCTCACGCGCGTGAAGTTGGGCCGCCAGATCCCCGCCGAGCTGGCCGCCTATGACGACGCCGAGGTCGCCGCCGATCCGCTCATCGGCGCGTTCCGAACCGTCGCCGAACGCGCCACGCCCACGCCGAACACGCTCGAGATGGCGCGCGGGTGGGAACCCATGAAGCTCGCGCTCAAGGCCGTGCTTCAAGGCGGGGTTCCGCCGAAAGACGCTGGCGCGCTCGCCGACCGCCGCTACCGCGCGCTCAACCGCGAAGCGCCTCCGACCACGTCACCGGTCCCGTGGGTCATCGGCGTGGTGCTGTTGGTTGCCGGCTTCGCGGCTTTTCAAATTCGCAAAGCGAAGGGCACGTCTTTCCAGAAACGCTACCCCGAGGCGGCACGTGGGCTGGGCTACGTCGCGCCTGCCGCCGCCGGCCTCGCCGTGCTGGTGATCATTCCGTTCGTGATCGGCCTGTCGCTCTCGCTCTTCCACCACGACGCGGGCGAATACACCTTCGTGGGCTTCGCGAACTTCGCGGACATCCTCACCTCGCGCGGCTACCGCATGACCGAGCCGCTCTCGTTCTATTTCACGCTGGTGGTCACGCTGTTGTGGACCGCGGTGAACGTCGTGCTGCACGTGAGCATCGGGTTGTTCCTGGCGATCCTGCTCAAGGAGCCGCTGCTCAAGCTGCGCGGCGTGTACCGCGTGCTGTTGATCGTTCCGTGGGCAGTGCCCAACTACATCACCGCGCTCATGTGGAAGGGCATGTTCCACAGGCAGTTCGGCGCCATCAACGCCATCCTCGTCAACCTCGGCATCGAACCGGTGAGCTGGTTCACGCAGTGGTCGACGGCCTTCGCCGCCAACGTCATCACCAACACGTGGCTCGGCTTCCCCTTCATGATGGTGGTGTCGCTGGGTGCGCTGCAGTCGATTCCGCAAGACCTGTACGAGGCCGCAGAAGTCGACGGCGCTTCGAAGTGGACGCAATTCCGCCGCATCACCTTGCCGCTGCTCAAGCCCGCGCTGCTCCCGGCGGTGATCCTCGGCAGCGTGTGGACGTTCAACATGTTCAACATCATCTACCTGGTGTCTGGTGGCGAACCGGGTGGAGCCACCGACATTCTCGTGAGCGAAGCCTTCCGCTGGGCGTTCCAGCGCAACGAGCAGTACGGCTTCGCGGCGGCGTACTCGGTGCTGATCTTCTGCGTGCTCTTCGCGTGGTCGCAGGTCACGAAACGCCTGAGCGGTGACGAAGCATGAAGACCCTGCCCCGCTGGAAACTGTTCGCGCTGCACGCGGGCCTCTCGGTGCTGTGCGTGATCACGCTGTACCCGGTGTTGTGGGTCGTGAAGCTCGCGTTGTCACCGACGCAGACCCTGTCGCTGAGCGCCAACCCGTTCCCCGAAGCGATCACCTTCGACCACTTCCGCGATGTGCTCGGCTCGACCGACTCGCAGGGCCGCTGGCTCTTTGGCCGCCAGCTGCTGGCGAGCATCGTCGTCAGCGGCGCCACCACGCTCGTCGGCCTCTCGCTCGCAGTCACCGCGGCGTATTCACTCTCGCGCTTCCGCTTTCCCGGCAAGCAGTCGGGCATGCAGTTGCTGCTGGTGACGCAGATGTTCCCCGCCACGCTGATGCTGGTGCCGCTGTATTCGATTCTGCAGACGCTCGGCCTGCTCGACTCTCTCGGCGGCCTCGTCCTCGTCTACGCCACCTCGTCGCTGCCGTTCTGTGTGTGGATGCTCAAGGGCTACTTCGACACCATTCCGCGTGAGCTCGAGGAAGCGGCGGTGATGGACGGCGCGTCGCCCGGTCAGGTGTTCATCAAGATCGTCCTGCCGCTCACCCGCCCCGCGCTCGCGGTGACCGCCCTGTTCAGCTTCATGCAGGCCTGGAACGAGTTCATTCTCGCGGCCACGCTGCTCAACGACGCCACCCGCTTCACGTTGCCGGTGGCACTGCAGCGTTACGTCGGTGAATACAAGACGGAATGGGGCCACTTCGCCGCCGGCGCCCTCATCATCTCGATTCCCGTCATGGCGTTGTTCTTTGCGCTGCAGAAGTACCTCGTCGGTGGTCTGACCGCCGGCGCCGTCAAAGGTTGAAGGAGATCGATCATGAAACTGCGCACGCTGATCCTGCTCACGCCGTTGCTCGCCGGTTGCCCCACCGAAATGCCGCCTCCGACTGACGGCGGAACGCAGCCCGCGCCCATCGTCACCTCGATCACGCCGACCTCCGGAGCCGTCGCCGGCGGCACGAGCGTCACCATCAACGGCACGCAGTTCGTCACCGGCGCGTCGGTGGCGTTCGGAACCACGCTGTCGTCTTCGGTCACCTTCGAGAGCGATCGCCGGCTCGTCGCCGTCAGCCCTTCGAGCGCCATGGCCGGCGCCGTCGCCATCGTCGTCACCAACCCCGGCGGTCGTTCGTCGAGCCTGCCGAACGCGTTCACGTACACCGGCACCACCACGGTGAAGACCATCACCGAGACGGTGTTGGTGAACGAGGCGACGGCCACCGCGAGCGCGCCCGCGACCATCACGGTCACCGCCAACGTCGCAGTGCCGATGACGACCACGGGTGCGGGCCAGGGCAGCGGCGTTCGTGCGCAGGTCGGTTTCGCGACGACGGTGAGCGAGCCTCCCGCAGTCACCGACTTCACGTGGAGCGACGCCAGCTACACAGGTGACGTCGACGGCGCCGCCGCAGGAGACCTCGCGCGCGACTCATATTCGGGGAACTTCATGCTGACCGCGGCGGGCAGCTACTTCGTCACCACCCGCTTCTCGGTCGACAACGGCCAGTCGTGGACCATCGCCGACCGCGACGGCTCGGCCAATGGCGTGACCCAGGCCCAGCTCGCGCGCGTCACGGTGAGCGAAGCGGCGATCGGCTGGTGCAAGCTGGGTGGGCAGACCGTCGAGCAGCCCCCGATGTTGAGCTTGCGCGCCGGAGCGCCGGGGCAAGTGGTCTATGGCCAGGTCTTCAAGGCGGGCGTCACCAACGCTGTCGGGCAAGGCACCGGCATCAAGGGTCAGCTCGGCTACGGCGCGCCCGGCACCAACGAGTCGACGTGGACGTGGGTCGACGCGACCTACAACGTCGACACCGGCGCAGGTCAGAACGACGAGTTCCAGGCCACGCTGCCGAACCCGGGCCCCGGCACGTACAAGTTCGCCTTCCGCTTCAACAGCGACGACGGAGCGTGGACGTACTGCGACGCGAACGGCCTCGACATGGGCGGCTTCACGGAAGACCAGGCCGGCTCGCTCACGGTCACCACCGCGGGTGTCGACTCGTGCGTCTTCCAGTTCCCCACTGCGATGACGTCGTACGAAGGGCGCCCCACCGACTTCGCGTACGGCCGCGTGTTCGTGCAGGGAATCACCGAAGCGCAGGGCCAGGGCGCCGGCATCGAAGGGCAGCTGGGGTACGGCGCGCCGAACACGATGCCCAGCGACCCGTCGTGGACGTGGAGCACCAACGCGACGTTCAACGTCGACGACATGGGCGGCGGTGACGAGTACCAGATGCGCATCAACGGACCGGCTGCGGGCAACTTCGCCCTGGCGTGGCGCTTCCGGCTGACTGGCGGCGCGTGGACGTACTGCGATCTCGACGGTTCTTCCAACGGGCTGCAGACCAACCAGCTCGTACCGCTCACCGCCAACGCGTTCGACGTGAGCAACTGCGTGGTGCAGGCGACGAACGCACAGCAGACCGTGCTCCCGGCGACGAACTCTCAGCCGTACTCGCTGGCGGTGACGGTGCCCACGCTCACCGAAGCAGGCGGCCAGGGCCTGCCCCTGACCGTGCAGATCGGTTCGGGCGCCACGGGTTCCCAGCCTTCGACATGGAGCAACTGGACGGCGGCGAACTACCGCAGCGACGTGGGCAACGCGGATCTCTACGACGGCGCGACGCTCTCGCCGGCCGCGCCCGGTTCGGTCGACGTCGGCTTCCGCGTGCAGGTCGGGTCGCGGCCGTTCGTGTACTGCGACCGCGATGGGTCGATGAACGGCTACCAGCCCGCGCAGGCCGCCAAGCTCACGTCCGTGGCTGCGCTCATCAACGATTGCCGCCTGAACAGCGTGTCGGGCTTCGCCATCAAGAGCGGAGACGCCCTCACCATCACCACGCGCACGTTGATCAACGGCGTGTCGTCGCTGCCCGGCGCTTCACCGAATCTGCGCGTGCAGGTCGGCGTGGGCCCGGTGAGCGACGACGCGTCTACCAGCGCGCGCTGGGGCTGGCGCGACGCGACGTTCGCGAGCGATCAGAGCGGCGAAGACGAGTTCAGCGCCACGGTGTTCCCTGCGTACACCGGCGGCCGTGCCGTCTCGGCTCGCGCATCGCTCAATGGCACCGCGTGGACGTACTGCGACCTCAACGGCTTCGACGGCGGCTACGAAGTGAACCAGCAATACGACGTCACGGTCGCTCCGCAGACCGACATTCCGTACTGCAACATTCAGTTCCCCTCGAGCGCGGCGCCGGGCGCGGTCATCTACGGCCGCGTCTACAAGCCGGGGGTCACCGACCTTCCCGCCGGCCGACTGATTGCGGAGCTGGGCGTCGGCTCCGAGCTCGGCGACCCGGGCCTCGGCTGGAGCTGGTCACCCGCGACGTTCAACATCCAGGTCGAGAACGACTCCGAATATCAGGCGACGCTTCCTGCCGCTGACGCCGGTCTCAACTACGCCTTCCGCTTCACTGTCGATGGCGGCGTGTACTGCTACGGCGACATCAACGGCTCGCAGGACGGCTTCACCGGCGGCAGCAACGTCGGGCAGATCACGCCGTAAGGGAACTCCGGGCGCGGGCACGCGCGTTCACTCGCTTCGTGCTCGCACTCGTGCTGCTCGTCGCTGCTTCCACGCCGTATGTCGATTCGCAGTCGGCGCTCGAACACAGGCGCGTCGAACTGACGAAGTTGAAACCCGCTGACGCCCGCATCGCCGCACGCGCCGCCATCCTCGCGTGGCTCGAACAGTCTGCCTTCCCCGCGTGGTCGGGGACGCCGTGGGACTTCAACGGCACCAGCACCACGCCCGGCGAAGGGACGATCGCCTGCGGCTACCTGGTCTCGACCGTGCTGTTGCACGCGGGCTTCCGCCTCGAGCGCGTACGGCTGGCGCAGCAGGCGTCGGCGAACATCGTCAGCACGCTGGCTCGCGGCACGAAAGTCACGCGCTTCACGCCTCGCGACAACGCCCACGCGCTCGAGCAGATGCGGGCGAAGTTGGCCGACGGGCTGTACGTCGTCGGCTTCGACTACCACGTGGGCTTCCTGCGGCTCGACGGAGACAGCGCCTCGTTCTGCCACTCGTCGTTCATCTCACCAGGAGTGGTCACCTGCGAAGACCCCGGACCGAGCACGGCCTTCGCTTCCCGCCTCTATGTCGTGGCCGACGCGCTCAACGATGCGGTGCTCGACGATTGGCTCGCCGGGCGCGCCATCAAGACCGTCAGGGGGCCGTGACGAGGCAGCGGGTGATGTAGAGCATCTGGTCCGCGGCGACGTAGAGGTAGTACTGCTTGCCTGAGGTCAACGCGGCGGGAGCGCCAGCCACTGGCCACGCCTGCGTCATGCCTTCAGGGACCTGGCCGTAGCGCACCGTGCCCGACGACAGCGGCGCGGCTTCCGGCGGCACGTCCAGCTTCCACAGCGTGTCCGCGGGGAGGTCGAGGTTCGGGAACACGGTCGGCGACTTCGCGGTGGCCTCCATCACGTAGACGTAGCGAGCGCGGCCGTTGCCCCAGGTGATGAGTCCGTCGGCGCTGATGCCTTCGTTCCCGGTGCACGCTTCGGGCTTGTAATAGAGCTGCTCGGACAGCGGGCCAAAGCCGTCGGGCACACCCACGAAGCTCTCGGCGGTCAGGCCGCGGTGCTCCGCTTCCTTCATCCAGAACGCCTTCATGCGCAGCGGGTCGGTCGAGAGGAACACCGAGTAGTCGGGATGCTCCCAGTCAGACTTGATGAAGCCGTTGTTCACCGCGGCCGGGAAGGCGCCCAGGGGGATCGAGTTCACCAGCGAAGAGCCGTGACCGATGCCGCGATCGGTCAACTGGTTGGCGATGCTGCCTTCGCGGTCGATGTCGAAGATCGACGCTTCACCGTTGGGCGCCGCGCTCGAGTGGCAGCACACACACGACGTCGCGTTGATCTGCGAGCGCACCCACGCTTCTTCGGCGAGGTAGGCAGGGTCGCTGCGGCGCGGGTCAGGCATCGCGTACCGGGCGTCGGGGTCCTTCGGGTAATACGGTCGGCCGCTGCGCGAGTCGTCGCACTTCGCGTCGTCGCGGAACGAGCGGCCTTCCAACGTCGCGCCGTGAATCGAGTTCCACACGCAGCGCTGCCCGCCATCGCCGTCGTCGGTGCACACCCGGTTCGGGCGCGTCCACATGCCTTCGAGCACGACGATCTCGGTGTTCACGCCGCCGCACACCGGAGACGGGTCCCAGTAGCCGCCGCCGAACACCTCACAGCCGGTGCGCGCGCCGTTGCACTTGTTGGTGTCGGTGCTCACGATCCACGTGCGGTTCTGCTCGGGCTTCGAGCCGAAGAGGCACGCGCCCAGCGTCTCCGATTCGACCGGCGTGCAGGTGGTGCCGCCCTCGTAGGTGCCACGGAGATCTTTCGTGCAGTCCTTCTCGGCGTCGGCGCTCTTCCACGCGCCCAGGTAGTCCTTGCACTCCGACAGACGGCTGTTCGGGCCTGTGTAGGCGCAGTGACCGATGACCGTGGTCGACAACTGGGGACCTTCAGACGGCCGCGAGCAAGCGGCGACCGTGACCAACGAGACGAGAGCGAAAGTACGTTTCATGGCTGCTGACGGATGTATCCCCGAGGAGACAAGGTGTTTCACGTGCGGCAGGCCAGAAACAGAAAACCCCGGAGACTTTCGCCTCCGGGGTTCTTGCTGCGAGGAGTACGGGACTTGAACCCGTGACCTTCGGCGTGACAGGCCGACGTTCTAACCAACTGAACTAACTCCCCATGAAGGGTATTCAACTGTCTTAGGCGGAACAGGGTTCGAACCTGTGACCCTCGCCGTGTAAAGGCGACGCTCTGCCAGCTGAGCTATCCGCCCTGGCTGTTCCGCCCGTGCAAGCGCGCGCGGCTAATACCTTCGGCTTGTCGTAGGTGTCAACAACGATCTCGCCGACGACATTGAGGAAAATGGCCTGACGATCCATGTTCCCTGCCTCCCGAGGGCCGATGGCGTGAGCGACGAAAAAAAACTGGGAAATACGGACGAAACGCAGCTCGGTCTTCCCGAGGTACCGGCGAGCCCGGCCACCACGCAGGTCATCAGTGAACCGGTGGCCGACGTCGAGACGACCGCCCGTGACATGAAACCCGTGTCGCCGTTCACCGCACCTCCGCGTACCAGAGCCAACCAGACCATCGAGATGCCCGGGCGCCGCAAGACAGGCGCGATTCCTGCGTTGCAAGAGCCAGCAGCGCGTCGCGCCAGCAAGGCGATCTCGACCGAGGGTGTGGTGCCGCAGCCAGCGGCCGCGCCGCGCAGGAGCAAGGTCGCGGCGATTTCCGAGCTCGAGACCGTCGCGCCGAACAACCCGCCTGACGTCGAGACCGTCGCGCCGAGGTCGGTGCTCGATCAGGAGACCGACCCGCGCCTGGGGCCCGTACCCGACGCCCCCGCGCCAAGGGCCCGCGCCAGCAAGATGGTCTCGGCCATCAGCGATCCCCAGGTCGCCTTGCCCACGGCCGACCTCCTGCCCACTGCCGCCGAGCGCGTTCCCCCACCGCCGGTGGAGACGAAGTGGACGATTCAACGCGTGATCGCGATCGCGCTCGGCGTCTCGCTGCTCTTCATTCTCGCCTGGGTCTTCTGGCCGTCGGGCTCCAGACCGCAGCCTGTGCGCCCGGTGGTCACTCGCGAGACGCCCGAGCTCGAAGACCTCGAGCCCATCGCGAAACCGGGCGCACCGAAGACCGCACCGGTCGCCGCGCCCGTGGTCGCGAAGAAGGCGCCGGGCCTGCCGATCGACGTGAAGCAGAACGTCGTCGATCCCTTCGCCGTTCATCTCGAAGACATCCCGCTCGACCCCGCGCATCGCTACCGCCTCAAGCTCGAGCGCGACGATTCACGGTTGGGCGTAGCGTTGGCGCGGCTCGACGAAAAAGATGGCTGGGGCACGCTCCGGCGCATGGCGAGCCACGCGGCGCTGCAGTTCGGCGGCGCCAAAGCCCTCCGCATGCACTGCGACCCGGGGTCGACGTTCGCCGACGGCGCCACCTTCCCGCTCGAGCTCACCGATCTGGCGACCAGGAAGACCATTCCCCTCACGTTGCAGCCCGCGCGCCACTGCTGGGACTTCGAGGTCGGAAAAATGCTCGAGCTGGGTGAAGGCGTGAAGAAGCGCGTGCGCGTACCCACCGACGCGAAGCTCAAGCTCGGCGAGGGCGTGCCGCTGAAGATCGCCTACGTCGTCGAGTCGCTGGGCGAGACCAGGAACTGGAAGACCGGCGTGCTCAACCCCGGTGAGAGTCTGCTCGCCGAAGGCCGGCTGGTCCGCTTCGCGCTGCTCGACCCGTACGCCAACGACAACGAAGGCACGCTCGAGCTCGAGCTGCTGGCCGGCGACACCGAGAGTTCCGGAATCGTGACGCCGTCGACGGCCTCTGGCGCACAGTTCGTACCGGTCAAATAAGCCCCGCTCCCATGATCGCCTTTGCGCTCTCGCTCAGCCTCGCCGCCAGCCCGTGGATGAACCTCACGGAGCCCGAGCGCCGGGCGTCGGTCGCGAAGATGTCGAAGGAGGAGCTGGAGCAGGCCATTCGCGAGACGCCTTCCGACGTGCTGCTCAAGATGAGCGAGAAGGCCATCACTGCGCTGGGGCCGTACCAGTACGTCATGGTGAAGCAGGAGCGCATTCGGGGCGCACTGCAGGGTGAGCAGACGATTCGCACCACCATTCAGGACTCGCCCAGCGCGATTCGCCTCGAGTACCTCAAGGGCCCTGCCGCCGGCCGGAAGATCATCTTCAACGCCTCGGTGAAGAAGAACGAGTTCCGCGTGCGCGAGGCGGGCATGCTCTCGATCATCCCCATCTGGTTGCCGATCGACTCGGAGCTGGTGAAGGGCGACAGCAACCACACGGTTCCCGAAGCCGGCCTCGGCAGTCTGGTTCGCCGGCTCCAACTCGATCAGGGCCGCGCCGGCGACCGGCTCCAGGTGAAGCACGAGGGCTGGACCGACGGTGGGCACTTCTGCTCGGTCTTCAGCCTCCCCGACGGCGGCAAGGGCTTCGACCACGCCAGCACCCGCATCTGCATGGACCCGAAGGCCGGCCTGCCCATGAAGGTGGAGGGGTTCGACGCCAAAGGCGCGCTCATCGAGCGGTACGCCTTCAGCGACGTGAAATCGATCACCGTCGAAGCCAATACCTTCGATCCTGAAAAGGGACTGTAAGGTCCGCGCTCAGAATGATCGATTACGACCCGCACAAGTGGCGGACGACCTTCTTCGCGGTGAAGGGGTCGATGGTGAAGGTGATCGGCGTGCGCTCGATTCTCGTGAGCGTCGGCGCCGCGGCCCTCGTCGCTTCCCATTTCGCCTACAAATCTTTCGACTTCCCCAACGCTGCCGTGGTGCACGGCATGGTCGGCACCGCGCTCGGCCTGCTGCTCGTCTTCCGCACCAACCAGTCGTACGACCGCTGGTGGGAAGGCCGGAAGTTGTGGGGCGCGATGGTGAACACCTGCCGCAACCTCGCGCGCTCGGCGTCGGTTCATCTCGCGCACAACCCCGATCGGCTCGCGCGCGTGGTGCGCCTGACACAGGCCTTCCCCGCCGCGTCGATGGCGACGCTGCGGCACAAGACGTTCGTGCCCGCGAACATCGAGGCCGACGATCTCGACGCCATTCAGCAGCGCAACCACATTCCCACCGCGATCTGCCAACGCATCACGTGGCACCTCGAGCAGGAGCGCAAAGCCGGCAACGTGGCCGACATCGTCTTCACCTCGGTCGACAACAACAACCAGCTGCTCGTCGACATCATCGGTGCGTGCGAGCGCATTCATAAGACGCCGCTGCCGTTCGCCTACGTCATTCACCTCCGGCGCGCGCTCGTTCTGTACTGCACGAGTCTGCCCATCGCGCTCGTCAACAGCTTCGGCTGGTGGACCATCGGCGTGGTCTTCGGCCTGACCTACGTGCTGCTCGGCATCGAAGAGATCGGCGTGGAGATCGAGGACCCCTTCGAAGGCGACGACAACGATCTGCCGCTCGAGCGCATCACCGACGGCATTCAGAGCGCCGTCGGCAGCTACCTGCCCCGCTGATCAACGGAACGAGTACTTGATGCCCGCCTGGAACAGGAGCGGCGCCTGCGAGCGTGCGCCCAGCGGCAGGCGCGCCGTCAGCGCGGTCTGATTCGTGAGGTTGGTGGCCGTGAAATAGAAGCGCGCGGGGCCGAGGTCGTACGACGCCGTGGCATCGAGCAGCACGCGCGCCGGCACGCGCACCGACTCGTCAGGCGCGCCCTCACCGGCCTGCTCACGAAGCTCGCCGTAGAACATGGCGCCGAAGCCGATTTCGAGCGGGCCCTTCGCCACGCGCAGCCGCAGCTGGCCCTGGTGCACGGGGATGTACGGGAGCTGGTAGCCGGCCTGCACCGAACCCCACGTCGGGTTGTCCGACTGGAAGTCCGACAGGAAGCGCGCGTCGGTGAGCGTGTACGAGACATCGGCCGCGCCGCGAAGGCCCCAGAAGAGCTCGCCCTTCACGCCACCCAGTGCTTCGAGCCCCAGCACTCGCGCCGCGCCGCCGTTGAACTGCTCGTTGATACGATCGTTGATGCAGCCCGAGGAGCCCGTGCAGCTGCCGGTGATGTTCTGGTACTCGCTCCAGAAGCCGATGGCCTCCAGGCGCACGCCACGCCGCGCGAAGCGGGCGCCGAACTCGGTGTTGATGGCGCGCTCCGACAACGCGCCGACCTGCCCGGCCGCCGGCGGGCTGAAGCCCTGGTGCACGCCACCGACCAGCGAGAGCCCGAAGTCGAACGCGTACACCGCTCCGATGCCGAGCAGCGGCACCACGTTGAGCTGCTGCGCGTTGGTGGCCAGCACCCGATCGTTCAAGAACGCGTCGAACACCTCGAGCCGCGCGCTGGGAGCGAGCAGGAAGTTCCCCCATGTCAGCGTGTCCGACAGGTGCGCGCTGAACGATCTGGTCAGGCCCGTGTTGTCGTTGACGATCTCCGACGGCTCACCGTTCCACACCATGTGCCCGACGCGCATGTCGTAGCCGTCCTGCGTGTGCAGGCGAACGATGTCGTCGTGGTGAAAGCGAATGCCGAGCTCGAGCTCCTGCGCGATGGGGCCGGTGCTGAGCTTGAGCACGCCGGTGCTCTGAATGCCCTCCGACACGAAGCGGCGCTGGTTGTTGAGGATCATCAACTGCTGGTCGCGACCGACGCTGTCTTCACGGCCCGCCAGAATCGCTCCGTACACCGCGCGCACGCCGGTCTGCGGGTAGGCGAGCACCTCGTACACCGACGGCCCGCGGCGGAAGTGATCGAAGCGGTACCACGAGCGGTAGTAGTCGTGACGGTACACGTCGGTGCGCAGCTCGAACGTCTCGCCGACCTTCAGCGTGTGCGTGAGGACGCCCTGCGTGCGCCACCAGTTCATCTGATCGAGCTCGCTGGCCGGGTAACGCAGCAGCGGGTTGGCCGCGAAGTCGTCGTTCGACACGCCGAGGTACGTCTCGTTGGAGCGCTCGGTCGACAGCCCCAGCTTCAACTGCAACTCGTTGCGAACCTCGCCGCTCTGCTCGAACGCGAAGCGGCCCTTCAACATCAGCTCGTTCTTGTCGAAGCCGGTGCTGCCGCGCGTCGCCAGCTGCTTGAACCCCTCGCTCTGCAGGTGCACGCCTTCGAGCATGATGCCCATGCGCTCGTTGCCGAAGCCCACCACGCCGTGCAGCTTCCCCGTGCCGTAGTTGCCGATGGACAGGTCGGCGTCGACCTCGGTCTGCCGCGAGACGTCGCGCGTGCGCAGGTTGAGCGCGCCGCCGATGGTCTGCGGGCCGAAGCGGATCGCTGCGGGGCCCTTGTAGATCTCGACGCCCACCATGCGCGTCATCAACGGCGTGAAGTACGCAGCGGGCGCCGAATACGGCGCCGGGCCGTACAACACCCCGTCTTCCATCAACGTCACCTTCGACGAGCGGTCCGCCGAGCCACCACGAATGCCGATGTTGGGGCGAAGACCGAAGCCGTCTTCTTCGCGCACGTACACGCCGGGCACGCCCTGCAGCACGCGCTCGAGGTTGTTCGACTCCTGGCGCTCGAGCTCTTCGCGGCCGATCACCTGCGCTGAACCGGCCACGCGGCGCACGTCGACCAGGCGGTTGCTGGTAACCGTGGTCTCACGCTTCTTGTTCGGCGACGGCGCGACGTCTGGCGCGGCCGCCAGCTCGACACCCGCGTCGGGCAGCTCGACCGGCGCCAGCTCCGGAGCGCCCGCGTCGACGTCCACGACGGGAACGTCGAGGCCCGCGTCACTCGTGGTCTCGTCGGCCACCTGCCCGGCCGTCAGCGACACCGCCACTGTCATCAGGAACCACATCTGCAAAGCACCGCCTCAAGCTGGGATTTTGCGAATCACTCGCAAATTGGCGAGGTGCAGTACAGGTCATGAGCGAGCGCGTCAAGGCGCCTGCGGCTAATGAAGCGTCATGGGACAAGCGCTGGAGATCGGTACGCCGGACAACTTCGATCAGTTGACGAATGAAGCTGATGGGCTGGTGGTGGCGTACTTCTGGGGCCCCGAGTGCCCCAACTGCGAGATCTTCGCGCGCGACTTCCCCACGCTGCTGCCCGAGGTGCCGTCGACGGTGCGCTTCGTGAAGACCAACGCCTACGAGCACCCCGAGCTGGCGCGGCGCTTCGGCATCGCAGGCATTCCCGCGTTCGTGTTGTTCAAGGGCGGCAAGAAGCTGGGAATGATGCGGCAGTACTACGGGCGCTCCTACTGGACGCAGGTGATCACCGAGCAGTCGCAGGCGACGTAAGGTGCGCGCGTGATCGTCACCTGGTTGGGCCACGCGTCGCTGTTCCTCAACGCTGCCGGCAAGACGTTGCTCGTCGACCCCTGGTTCATCGAGCCCGTCGACGGCAAGTACCGCTTTCCGCCGCCGCCCTACGCGGTCGCCAACGCGATGCCCCGGCCTGATTTCCTGCTGCTCACCTGCGCCCGGAACGAGCACGCGAGTGAAGCGACGCTCTCGCAGCTCAAGCGCGACACGGTCACGCTGGCCGCGCCCGAGGTGTTGCCGCGCTTGTCGGCGTTGCAGTTCAACAAGGTCAAGCCGCAGGAGCCCTGGAGCAGCACGTCGTTGTCTCCAGGGCTGTCGGTGACCTTCGTGCCGGGCGGCGCGTTCGTGGTCGAAGCCGACGACGTGCGGCTCTTTCACGGTGGCGACGCGGCGCTGAGCGCCGACGACTTCCGTGAAGTGGCCAGACGCGCGGGGCCCATCGACATGGCGTTTCTGCCGTTCACCGCCGACGACAAGCAGCGCGGGCTGCAACGCTTCTTCGACGGCATCGTCGGGCTGCAGGCGAAAGAGGCCGCGCCGTTCGCGTCGGGGTGGCTGCGACTCGAGAACGTCGACTCCCACTTCGCCCAGCGCGCCACACACGCGGAAGCCCTGGCCGCTGCCATGAAGCTCGCGCACGAGAACGGCACGCACCTCGCGCACCTGCAGTCAGGCGACGAGTGGAGCCCCGAGACCGGGGCCATCAACAAAGGTCTGGTCGACGGCTGGTCGGAAGACGTCGCCTCGCTGCACCGCTACGCCGCGCAGCTCAGTCGAGCTTCGTGACGACCACCTGCCACGGGTTGGTGCCGCAGCGCTCCGTCCACGTCACCCACACGCCTGTCGGGAGCCCCGAGAGCTCCGGGTTGGCGGGCGTGCAGTTGAGGTCGTTGAGCGACTCGTCGTTGTTGGGGCCGTCGACCAGCTCGAAGCTGGTCTCGCTGGCGAGCGCGCTCTTTCGCCACACGTAGATGCGGCCGCCGTTCGAAACGGTGAGCCACAGGTACTTTCCTGCCGCGACCAGGTCGAAGCCGGTCACGCCGGGGAGCAAAGAAGGCACCGTGTACGTGGCGAAGGTGCTGCCGCCGCGAAGCTCGAGCGTGTTGCTGCCGCCGACGAAGCGCGAGTACGCGACGTATTCCACGCCGTCGCTGACCGCGGTTCGAAGGCCGTTGAGCGTCTCGGTGAGCGGCGTGACGAGCGTGGGCGTCCACAGGTTGGCCGCCGCGCTCCGGCCGATGCGCAGCTCGAGTGACGACGGGTTCTGCCACGCGAGGAAACGGCTACCTCCGAAGGAGTCGCCCGCGGCGATCAACTTCCCGGCGGAGCTGGGAGTGACGAGCGAGTCGATGTGCTCGGCGTTCGAAGGCGACGTCACGAAGTCAGGCCACGTCTGCGACGACGGCGTGAAGCGCGTGACCAGCACGTTGGTGGTCGCGGCGGCGACGAAGAGCGACGCGCCGTCGCTGAACATCGGCCCGGCGAGCTGCGTGGGCGAACCGAAGTTGGGAATCTCTCTCCAACCCGTGGAGGTCGCCGCGAAGAGCGCCGCGCCACCGGGCGTGGGAGTCCAGTTGCCGTCGGGCGTCGACAGACCGGCGTAGACGGTGTTGCCGACGAGCTGCAGCTTCTTCGACGACGGCACCTTCTTGAGCCCGAGGTGCACCCCCGCGTCCCATCGCTGCAACGGCAGCGCCGGCTGGGGAGCGTTGGGAGACACGTCGTAGGCCTCGAACAGCGCCACCTCCGTGGGTGCGGAGTTGATGATGCGCGCGGCGACGTAGAGCGCGTTCGGTTCCTTCAGCAGCACCGAGGGATGCGGGGCGTCGATCACCGCGGTGCTCTCGAGCGTGGCGATGAGCGGCGGACGCATCACCGAGTCGCGGGCGATGAACGTGCCATTCACGCTCGAGGGGTTGGCGCGCGGCGTCTGGTCGACGACGTTGACGGTGAGCCGATACGTCACGCCGGCCTGCAAGGCGCGCGTGGGGAAGACACGCGCTCGCTGCGGCGCGACCCGAAGCGTCGACGTGGGCACGACCGTTCCGGTGCTGACGTTGAGCAGCGTCGCCGACGGCGTGCCGCCGATGGGCTCGTCGAACTCCACGTCGAGCGCAGCGAAGCGATGGTGCGCCGGCGATTGATCGAACGAGAACACCGCGCCACCCGGCCCATGCACGTCGGTGATGATCACCTGCGTCTCACTCGCCGCGTTGCGACAGTCGGGGTCTGACGTCATGCAGTTCGCGGGGGAACGCGCTTCGAGCCGGAAGCGGCGCAGCTGATCGCCCACGACGATCGGCGCGACAAACGACGCGGCCTGCGCGGTCGGAGCGTTGAGCGTGATGCTCGGCGACTGCGGCATCACTTCGGTCCACAGCTGACTGAAGGACGGGTCGGTCGAGACGACGGTGCCATTCAGAAACACCGTCGAACCTGCGTCGACGGTCTGCAGCGCGCCGGCATCGGCGAAGATGGAGCCGGCGTCGCTGCCGGTGGTGAAGGTCACCTTCGACGTCGCGCGGCGACTGACGACCCCCACCGAGTTCTCGACCTCGAGGAACACTTCGACGACGCCCGGCGCGTGCGCCACCAGCCGGCGATCGTCGGCGGTCACGCCGGGCTGAAGTTCCGCGGCACCACTGACGATGCCGAAGCGCCGCGCGACGATCGGGAGGCCTTGCGGATCGGTGCTCGCGACCGACGTCACGATCACCGCGCTGGCGACGGTGGCGACGGTCGGGCTGAGGACCGCGGTGGGGCGAAACGCGAAATACACGGGCGCGGTGACCATCTGTGAGCTGCCGCGCACGTCGCTCACCACGAGCTGAACTTCGGCCTCGGAGGCCATGGTCTGCGTGACGCCCCAATAGAAGCGAACGTGCGAGCTGAAGTCGCTGGGCTGATCGACGAACAGATCGGTGGTGCCCGAAGACCACGCGTAGCGAAGCGGCGCGATGCCGAGCGACAGATCGCCGTTCACCTCGAAGTCGATGGTGGTGCCGCCATCGTCGGGCGGGTCGAGCGCCACGGCGATGCGCGCCGGAGAAATGACGGCGACGGGGCCGACGCCACCGTCGGGAACGATGATGACGGCGCCTCCGTCGAGCCCCGGGAGCGGCGTGAAATCGGGCGCCGTGCTCGTGCCTTCGCCCAACAACAGATCGCCGACGTCGGTGTCGCCCTCAGCGCGGATCACGTTGCGAACCACGAGCGTGGCGGAGCCCGCGTTTTCCACCGCGAGGTCATAGAGACCGGACCCGAGCGACGCGAAGACGAAGCGGCCGTCGCCATCGACGTTGGTCTCTGAAACCGTCACGCCCGAAATCGCGACGGACACCCTGGCAGACGGCAACGGCGCACCGAGCGCGCTCAGCACCCGGCCGACGATGCGACCCGACGAAGGAACACCGCTGAGCGGCGGCAGCACGACCGGCGCGAGATTCACTTCTTCACCGGCGCGCGCCGTGAACGGCTGCACGGTGACCTCGTAGCCCGTGCGCACGAAGGCGATGCGGAGTTCACCTTCGGGCAGCTCCGGCAGGAGAAACGAGCCGTCGTCGGCGGTGGTCGTCGCGTAGGGCGCTTCGGGGATGACGACCGAAGTTCCCGCGTGACCTGAGAGCGCAGCGCCGAGCTCGCCACGACGCGCGCGGCCAACGACCGTCGCGTTGAGCCCGAGGGTCACGGTGCCGAGCACGACGTCTTTTCCGGGACCGGTGCCGATCTCCTGCAACTCCATCGAGCGCTGCCGGTCATCGACGCCGTCACCGTCGAGGTCGAACGCGAACAGCAAGGTGCCGGTCGTTTGGGTGACCGGCTCGAGGCGGAAGTTGCCCTGCGCGTTCGCGACGGCAGTGACCGAGCTGTTGCGCAACGACACGCGGGCGCCGACCGCGACCTGCGGCGTCGCGCGACCGGGCCGGTAATAGACCAGCGTGCCCTGAACGCTTCCGGGCCCGGGCTCTGGTGGCACCGCGAGATCTCTGCATCCCGCCAGCACGACGAGTGCGACGATCGGATAGACGAACGGCGTGCGCTGGCTCGCCCTCATGTTGCTCTTCACTGGTTGTCGCATTGAGACGGCCTCCCCGTCGGCCCGGAGCGAGCAGCCTAGCGCGCAAGGCGATCTCTGGATCTACACGTCGATGTACCGGCCGGTGATTGACGCGCTCGAGCCGCAGCTCAAGGAAGCGCTGCCCGGCGTCACGCTGCATTGGTTTCAAGCGGGCAGCGAGAAGGTCGCCGCGAAGCTCGAAGCCGAGCTCGCCGCAGGAGGAACGCCCTGTGACGTGTTGATCACGTCCGACCCGTTCCTCTACGAGCGCTTCAAGGAAGAGCACCGGTGGCTTCGCTACGTGTCGCCCAACGGGCTGCGAACCCCGTCGCGCTTCGTCGACATCGACGGCCACTACGCCGCGATTCGCCTCTCGACGATGGTGCTCGTGCATCGCGCGGGCACGGAAGCGCCGAAGTCGTTCGCGTCACTCACCGACCCCAGGTGGAGAGACGAGGTCGTGCTCGGAGACCCACTCACCAGCGGCACGGCCTTCACGTGGGCCGTGTCGATGGATCGCGCGACGTACTTCGCGGCGCTGCGTGAGAACGGCGCACGTGTGGCGGGCGGCAACGCGGCCGTCCTGCAGAAGATCGAAGGTGGCGAGGCGAAGGTCGGCGTGCTGCTGCTCGAGAACGCGCTGGCGGCGAAGGCGAAGGGAAGTCCCGTCGAGATCGCCTGGCCGGAGGACGGTGCAGTCGTCGTTCCCGGGTACGCCGGCATTCTCGCCACCACGCACAACCCCGAAGCCGCGAAGCTGCTGATCGACGCGCTGCTCTCGCTGCGTGGCCAGAAGGCGATCGCCGAGGTCGGTGACATGCACGCGGTCGACCCGCGCGTCGCCGGCCCCCGCGGTTCGATTTCGCTCGACGAGCTCGTACAACGAAGCGCTCCCTGGGACGTGCAACGCGGGCTGCGAGAAGGCGCGCGCGTGAAGTCGGATTTCGCGAAGGCCTTCGCGCGATGAAGTGGCCGCTGGCGGCGCTGCTGTTGGGGTTCTTCGGCGCGCCGGTCGCGCTGTTGCTGCTGCAGGCCGGCGCACCTGGCGCGAACTGGCTCGCCTTGTGGGCCGCGCCCGACAACCTGGCGGCGCTGCACGGCACCGTCGTCACGTCGCTCGGCGCTTCGGCCTTCGCGTTCACCCTCGGCGTTCCGCTCGCGCTGCTGCTCGCGCGTACCGATCTGCCGTGGCGCGGAGCGCTCAAAGCGCTGCTCACCCTGCCTGCTGCGCTGCCGCCGTTCATTCTCGGCATGGGCTGGGTCGCGCTCGCGAACCCGCGCGCCGGGCTCCTCAACCTGCTCACCTCGCCGGGCACCTTCGACATCTACGGCGCTGTCGGCATTGCCTTCGTGCTCGGCGGCGCCGGGCTGCCGCTCGTGCTTCTTCCGACGCTCGCCGCGTCGGCGCGCGTCGATTCGTCCCTCGAGGAAGCCGCGCGCATGTCGGGCGCATCCACCTCGCGGGCGGTCCTCTCGGTGACGCTGCCGCTCGTGCTCCCGGCGGCGCTGTCCGGTACCGCGCTGTGCTTTCTCTTCGCGGCCTCGGCCTTCGGCGTTCCGTATCTCCTGGGCGTCACCGCCACGCCGCCGACGCCGACGTTGACCACGCGCATCTACGGCGAAGTGCTGATGGGCGGCGGGCTCCAGCGCGCGGTGATCCTGAGCGTCGAATTGTTGGTGCTGGCGATCGCGGTGTTGTCGGCCAGCCGTGCGCTCGCGCGACGCGGAGCGGTTCGCCTCTCTAGCGGCAAGGGGCTCTCGATTCGCCCCATCGGGCTGGGTCGTTGGCGAACGCCGCTCGGGCTCCTGGCGTGGTTCGTCGCGTTCATCGTGGTCGTGCTGCCGCTGATCGCCATCGCGCTCACGTCGCTGCAACCGGTGTGGGGCCAGCTGACGGGCCTCACCACCAGGCACTGGGGAGCGGTGCTCTCGAACGCGCGCACCATCGACGCGGCGCTGCGCAGCCTCCTGCTCGCGGTCACCACGGGGCTCATCGTCACCCTGCTCGGCCTCGCCATCGCGATGACACGACGTCGAGCGCTCGAGTTCGCCGGCGCCGCGCCGTACGCGATTCCCGGCACCGTGCTCGCGCTGGCGTTCATCATCGCCTTCTCGCGCGACGTGCGCTTCATCGCCTTCGAACGGGTCGCCTTCGTGCTCACCATGGGCAACACCTTGTGGCTGCTCCTGGTCGCGTATTCGGTGAAACACCTCGCCTTCGGAGTTCGCAACGCGAGTGACGGCATCGCGCAGCTCGACGGCTCGCTCACGGAGGCCGCGCGCATCTCCGGGGCCAGCAGGTTCCGCGCATTTCTCGACGCCACGGTGCCGCAGCTGCGCGCGCCGTTGACGGCCGCGTTCACCATCACCTTCCTCACCTGCTTCACGGAGCTCACCTTGAGCGTGCTCTTGATTCCGACCGGTCGCGACGTGCTGGGAACGCTGCTGTTCGAGCTGCAGAGCTACGCCGACCCCGGTTCAGCGGCGGTGATCGCCTGTGCCTTCGTGTTGCTGGTGCTCGCGACGCAACTGGTGCTCGGCGCGCGTCGGGAGGCCCGCTGACATGTCGACCGTCGAGCTCACCAACCTTCACAAGAGCTGGGGCACCACGCAGGTGGTCACAGGCGTCTCGTTGCACGTCGCGAGCGGCGAGTTCATCTCGCTCCTCGGCCCTTCGGGCTGCGGCAAGACCACCACGCTGCGGATGATCGCCGGTCTCGAGCATCCCGACTCGGGTTCGATCTCCATCGGTGGCGTGAACGTCGACGACACGCCGCCCGAGAAGCGCAACCTGGGCATGGTGTTTCAGAGCTACGCCGTATGGCCGCATCGCACGGTGGAAGAGAACGTCGCCTACCCGCTGGTGCTTCAACGCCGCGCGAAGACCGAGATCGCCGAGCGCGTGAACCAGGCGCTCGGCTGGGTGCGGTTGACGCCCTTCGCCTCACGCATGCCGTCGCAGCTCTCCGGCGGTCAGCTTCAACGCGTGGCCATCGCGCGCGCGCTCGTCGCCCAACCCCAGGTGCTGTTGCTCGACGAACCGCTGTCGAACCTCGACGCCGCGCTTCGCGAAGAGCTCCGTGGCGAGATCGCGGCGCTGCGCACGCGCCTGGGCACCACCATGATCTTCGTCACCCACGATCAGCACGAAGCGCTGGCGCTGGCCGATCGCGTCGCGGTCATGAATCGTGGCGTCATCGAGCAGATCGATTCACCCCGGCGCATCTACCAGGCGCCTTCGACGCCGTTCGTCGCCGGCTTCGTCGGCAGCGCCAACGTGCTCGCAGGCCGCGTGGAGCAGAATCACTTCGTGGTCGGCGAGGCTCGCTTTCCACTCACCGCGAACGAGGGCCCGGCCACCATCGCAGTGCGCGCCGAGGACCTGGTGCTGGGCAGCGAAGGCCCGAAGCTCACGCTGCTCGCGAAGCTCTTCCTCGGCAGCGCCACCGAGTACCGGCTGGCGCTCGGCGAGCACGTGCTGCGCGCCGTCGGACCGCACCTCGACGTGAAGCCCGGTGACACCGTGCCGGTCACGTTCCGCGATTCGAGGTTGTTCCCCGGCACACGTCAAAGCGTGTAGACGACTCTTCATGCCGGAGCCCGTTCGTTACCGCGTTTCGATGTCGCGTCCGCACTCGCACCTGTTCGAGGTCGAGGCCACGTTCCCCGCTCAGAACGAAGAGCTGATCGTCAGCCTCCCGGTGTGGACGCCAGGCAGCTACCTGGTGCGCGAGTACAGCCGCCACGTGCAGGAATTCAACGTGGTCGACGACGCTGGAAAGCCGGTGCCGTTCAAGCGCGTCGACAAGCGCAGCTACGTGATTCTCCCCGCCGGCAAGTCGGTGCGCTGCCAGTACAAGGTGTACGCGAACGAACTGACGGTGCGCACCAGCCACCTCGACGGCACGCACGGCTACTTCAACGGCGCGACGCTGTTCTTCTATTCGGAGAAGCTGCGCAACCGGCCGCACCACGTCACCGTCGACGCGCCCGCGGGCTGGAAGACCACGGTGGCCCTCGACCACGAGAACGGCGCCTTCGTCGCCAGCGACTACGACGAGCTCGTCGACTCGCCCTTCGAGGTCGGCACGCACACGCCGATCACCTTCACGGCCGCCGGCGTGCCGCACGAGGTGGTCATGTGGGGCGACCCGCAGCTCGACGAAAAGAAGCTCGTCAGCGACCTCACCCGCATCATCGAGACCGAAGCCGCGTTGTTCGGCGGCCTGCCCATGAAGCGCTACGTGTTCTTCATCTACGGCACCGACAAGGGCCGCGGCGGGCTCGAGCACAAGGCGTCGACGGCGCTGCTGTACCCGCGCAACGGCTTCGCGTCGGCCAGGGGCTGGGAAGACTTCCTGACGCTGTGCGCGCACGAGTACTTCCACCTGTGGAACGTCAAGCGCGTGAAGCCCAAGGCGCTCGTGCCCTTCGACTACGCGCAGGAGAACTACACCGAGCTGCTGTGGTTCTTCGAAGGCGGCACCAGCTACTACGACAACCTCATCACCCGCCGCGCGGGGTTGATGTCTGCGCAGCGGTACCTCACGCGCTTCGGTGAGTCGCTCACGCTGTTGCACACCACGCCGGGTCGCAAGGTGCTGCCGCTCGTCGAGTCGTCGCTCGTCTCGTGGATCAAGCACTACCGCCCCGACGAGAACTCGCCCAACACCGCCATCAGCTACTACTTGAAGGGCGAGATCGTCTGCGCGCTGCTCGACCTGCACATTCGCAAGGCGACGAACGATCAGAAGTCGCTCGACGATCTGCTCCGGGTGCTGTGGGCGAAGTACGGCAACGAGAGCGGCGTGCCCGAGAACGGCATCGAAGCGGCAGCCGAAGAGCTCGGCGGCCAGGGGCTGCGCGATTTCTTCCAGCACGCGCTGCGCGGCACGCACGAGCTCTCGTACGACGTGTTCGAGCACGTGGGCCTCGAGGTGAAGCTGCGCCCGCGTGAATCGGCGTCGGACAAGGGTGGTACGCCGCCCCGCGGCCGCGGAGACAGGGTCTCGGGTTGGCTGGGCATCGTGCCGCGCGGCGCGTTCATCGCGTCGGTGCTCGAGGGATCGCCGGCCATGGCGGCGGGGCTCTATTCCGATGACGAAGTGATCGCCCTCGACGGGCTCAAGTGTGACGCGTCGTCGCTGGGCAACCGCGTCGAAGACCGCAAGCCCGGCGAGACGGTGAAGATCACCGTGTTCCGCCGAGAGAAGTTGCTCGAGTTGCCGGTGACGGTCGCCGCGAAGCCCGCCGACGGCGTGTACCTGCAGCGGGTCGAACGCCCCACCGATGCGCAGCGCACCGCGTACCAGTCGTGGCTCGGCGCCGCGTGGAACGACGTGGAAGCCGCCTTGAACGCCGCCCCGTCGAAGGTGTAGGTCCCCCACCCCATGCGTTTCGCTTTTCCGCTCGTCGCCGCGCTCGTCTTCGTTGGCTGCAACAACTACCAGCCGTACCTGCCTGACGGCGGCCGCGCGCGCGTCAACTGCGACACGCAGACCGTGGTGCAGGTGCCGGTGACGGTGCTCGACCGCGAGGGCAAGGTCGCTCCGGGCGCGGTGGTGACCGTCGAGTACACCAGCGTCGGCGAGTCGGAGAACGTGATCGCCAACGATCGTGGCGTGGCGCTCGTCGTCGACAAGCATGGCCCCGGCGTCGCGCGCGTTCAGGGTCGGGTGAACGATCTCCGCACCCAGTTCGCTGAGCTGACCTTCACGGGCTCGGACTGCTCGGAGTCTGCCTCGCCCAACGCCATCACCCTGCAGCTGCGGTGAGTGATGGCCACCCGGCGCTCGGCTCCAGCGTCGCTTGGTGAGCTGAGGCAGCGGTACCTCGTCGAAGGTGCGCCGCTGCCTGCGGGCCTCATTGCTTCACTCGAAGGCGACTCGCGCGAGGGCGCGCAGAAGCTGGTGACGGCGCTCAAGAAGCGTCAGGCCGAGAATCGCGCCGAAGGGCAGCGGCTCCGCCACATGCTCAAGTTCGAGAAGGAACTCTGGGCCGAAGGCTACGTGCACATCGCCGGGGTCGACGAAGCGGGCATGGGCCCGTGTGCTGGCCCGGTCTGCGCCGGCGCCGCGATTCTCCCGCAGGGCTACAAGCTCAAGGGCCTCGACGACTCGAAGAAGATCCTCGACGAAGACGAACGGCTCGAGCTCGCCGAAGCCGTGAAACGTGACGCGCTCGCGTGGGCCATCGGCTGGGCGCAGGTCGAAGAGATCGACACCATCAACATCTACCAGGCCGGTCTGCTGGCGATGCGGCGCGCGGTCGAGGGGCTCAAGATCTCACCGCACTACGTGCTCGTCGACGCACGGAAGATTCCCGGCATCACGCAGCCACAGCGCGGCATCATCAAAGGCGACGCGCAGAGTCTGTCGATCGCCGCCGGTGCGATCCTCGCGAAGACTACGCGCGACACGTTGATGGCCGAGCTCGACGCCAAACACCCCGGCTACGGCTTCGCCTCGCACAAGGGCTACCCGACCCCGGTGCACCTCGAGGCGATGGACCGCCTGGGCGTGCTCGATTTTCACCGGAGATCGTTCGCGCCGGTGCGCAAGGCGTTGGGGCTCGAGCCCACGCAACAGGAGCTGTTCTGAGCGGCGACGTCGAGATCGAGGGGTGGTTGGCGGGGTTGGGGTTCGGGTTGCCGGCAGCACGACGACGAGCGCGCGAGTTGCTGGAAGCAGCGGGCCTGACCCGCGCCGGCAAGACGCGCATGAGCAACGAGAAGCTCGAGAAGGCGGAGTCGCTGCTTCACGAGCGCGTGTTCCTGCACTGCACGCAGAGCGAGTGCGTGGGCTTTGCGAAGTCATCGGGCCGTGAGCCGGTGCTGTGCGAGCCGCGCAACACGTGTGAGCGATGCGGCGGTTCGGACAACTCGCGCGCGGTGAAGGATGTGATCGACGCGTGCCGGCAGCGTGGCGTCACCCGGCTGGTGATCGTCGGCGGTAGTCCCACGGCGCGGCAGGAGCTCGAGCGGTTGATGACCGGTTCAGGGCTCGAGCTGCGGCTCGTCGACGGCACGAAGGCGCGGCCCCTCGAGCTGGCGCGCGGCGATCTCGCGTGGGGTGACGTGGTGCTGTTGTGGGGCGCCACCGAGCTGCACCACAAGGTCTCGAACCAGTACCAGGACCACGCGACCGGGCCGGCGAAACGAAAGCTGATTCACGTGCCCAGGCGCGGCATCGCGCAGGTGTTGGCCGGGTTGCTCGCTCACCTCGTTCGTTGAGGTCAGGGCGCCGGTAAACCCGCGAAACCACGAAGACGAGTGTATCGCGCCGTTACAAAAGCAGCCCTCGTCACGCCAAAAGCAGCCCTCGTGACGCCAAAAGCAACCCTCGTCACGCCAAAAGCAGCCCTCAGCACGCCGAAAGCAGCCCTCGTCACGCCAAAAGCAGCCCTCGTCACGCCGGCAGCGGCCCTCGTCGCGTCGGCAGCAGCCGTCGTCACGCCGGCAGCAGCCAACCCCACGCCAGAAGCAGCCCGGTCCTCAACGTACGTTGGCCACGATCGTCGGCAGCAACTGCCGGAAGGCGTGCCCGCGATGCGAGATCGCCGACTTCTCTTCCTTCGTGATCTCCGCCATCGACTTGCCGCCCGGCAACACGAACACCGGGTCGTAGCCGAAGCCACCACTGCCCTTCCGCTCGAAGCCGATCGTCCCTTCACACGTGCCACGCGCGAAGAACTCGGCGCCGTCGGGGCTCGCAAGGCAAAGCACGGACACGAACCGCGCGCTGCGTTGCTCGACACCTTCGAGCGCGCCCAGCAGGCGATCGATGCACGCCTCGGGAGTCGCCGCGTAGCGCGCTGAATACACCCCCGGTGCTCCACCGAGCGCGTCCACCACCAACCCCGAATCATCCGCGAGCGCCCACTGCCCGGTCGCCTTCGCGAACTCGCGCGCCTTCTTCGCGGCGTTCCCTTCGAAGGTGTCCGCGTCTTCGACCACGTCCGGAAGGTGCGGGAAGTCCTTCGCGCTCTTCACCGACCACTCCGCGCCGAGGAGCAGCTCCAGCTCCTTCACCTTCCCGGCGTTGCCGGTCGCGAAGACGATCGACTTCATCCCAGCACCAGCTTCTGCGCGGCGATGAGCTGCGCGGTGGCCGCGAGGCCCGCATCGACCATCGCGTTGAGCTGCGCGCGGTCGAACGAGCCGTGCTCCGCGGTGCCCTGCACTTCGACCAACCGCTCACCCTCGAGCGCGACCACGTTGAGATCGACTTCACCCGACGAGTCTTCGACGTAGTCGAGGTCGACCGACACGTTGCCCTTCACCACACCGACCGAGATCGCCGCCACGTGGGTGAGCTTCGGCAGCTGCGACAGCGTGCCCTTCGCCTTCAACTTGCGCAGGGCCAGCACCATCGCCACGTACGCGCCGGTGATCGCCGCGGTGCGCGTGCCCCCGTCGGCCTGCAGCACGTCGCAGTCGAGCGTGAGCGTGCGATTGCCGAGCGTCTTGAGATCGATCGACGCACGGAGCGCGCGGCCGATGAGGCGCTGAATCTCGAGCGTGCGGCCCTGCTGCTTGCCCTGCGCGGCTTCGCGGCGCGAACGATCGTGCGTGGCGCGCGGCAGCATCCCGTACTCCGCGGTCACCCAGCCCGAGCCGGTGCCGTACACGTGCGGCGGCACTTTCTCTTCGACCGAAGCCGTGCAGTGCACCTTCGTGTCGCCGAACTCGACCAGACACGAACCTTCGGCGTGCTTGTTGATGTTGGGCGTCAGCGTGACAGGGCGGGTTTCCAGAAGTCCGCGGTTGTAAGAGCGCATGCACGCGCCGTAGCACGAGGCCGGAGGAGATTCGTATGTGCGTTCGAGTGACGTGTTCGAAGTGCGGGAAGCCGTCGTGGAGCGGCTGCGGAGCTCACGTCGAGCAGGTGCTGGCCGGCGTGCCGATGGAAGCGCGCTGCGCGTGCAAGCGCTCGTCGCTGCTGATCCCGGTGTTGCTGGTGCTGGCCGCTTTGTTCGCGCTCAACGCCCTGCGGAGCTGAACGCTCAGTCCTTCTTGCCGTCGCGCGCTTCGAGCTGCGAGAGGAACTGCTTGACCCCCGCGGTGATCGCCCGCGCCAACCTCGACTGGTACTCGGCGTCAGCGAGGTGTCGGCCTTCTTCGGGGTGCGAGACGAAGCCCACCTCGACCAGCACCGCGGGCGCTTCGAGCCCCATCAGCACGTAGAACGGGGCCTGCTGAACGCCGCGGTCCTGCGCGCCGGTCTCGGCGATGAGCGCCTCGTGCACCGAGTACGCGAGGCGAGACGAGTCGGCGTGGTTCTCGGAGCGCTGCAGGTCCGCGAGGATGAACGAGAGCGTGTCGCCGGCGTGCCCGCGGGGCTGCGAGCCGCTCTCGGCGTTCTCACGTGCCGCGACCTTCTTGGCCTCTTCACCTGACGCAGACGCCGACAGGAAATACGTCTCGATGCCCTGGTTGAGCCGGCGCTGCTTTTCCGTCGGCATCGAGTTGGCGTGAATCGAGATGAAGAGCTCGGGCTTCTTCGCGTTGGCCAACGTCACGCGCTCAGAGAGATGCACGAGCGCGTCACGATCGCGCGTGAGAATGACGGTGGCCTTGAGCTCCTTCTCGAGCAGCACCTTGAGCTTCCTGCTGATGGCGAGCGCGAGGTTCTTCTCGATGAGCCCCCCGGAGCCGGACGCGCCCTCCTGCGTGCCTCCGTGACCGGGGTCGATGACGACGATCGGCCCCGCCATGGCGAGCGTGGAGACGAGCGTGGTGAGCAGCGTGAAGCGCACGGACGCGAAGCATAGTTCGCCCGCGCGCTTCGGCCAGTCAGCTGCGACGGCGGCGGCCTCGCAGCACGACCGCCAGCAGCGCGAGCGGCAACGCCTCGATGCCACTCGAGCAACCACAGCCCCCGCCCATCGCGGGCAGCGGCTGCACCGACACCGTCACGCGCTCCGCCGTCGAGGCGCTGCCGTCGGTCACCGTGAGCTCGAAGGTGAAGTTCGTCGCCACGTCGACCTTCGGAGCGATGAACGACGCGACGAGCTCGCTCGCGCCGGTCAGTTCGACCGGCGGCCCGTCGAGCTGCGTCCACGTCGCCGTCAACGCCTCACCATCAGCGTCCGTCGAACCGGCGCCGGAGAGCACGATGCGCTCACCCGCGTTCGAGCCGACCGACGTCGCCACTGCGGTCGGCGCGCGGTTCACGTTCTTCACCGTCACCTTCACGGTCGCCGTCGCCGGCTCGTCGTCTGCGTCCTTCGCCGTCACCGAGAACGAGAGCACGGTGTCGCTGCTCACGTCAGGCGTGGTGAAGGTGATGGTGTCGGTCGTCGCGCCGGTGAAGGTGACCGTGGGGCCACCGGTCTGCCTCCACTGCCACGTCAGCGCGTCGGCGTCGGGGTCCATTCCCGTCGCGGTGAGCGTCAACGCCACGCGCTCGTTCTCGGTGACGTCGTTGAGCCCGCTGACCACCGGCCGGCGGTTCGCGGCGTTCACCGTGACCGTCACGTCGGCAGAAGCCGTCGCTCCGTTCGCCGTCACCACCACGTTGAAGACCAGCGTCTCGCTGCCAGAGGCCACGTCGGGCGACGTGAAGGAAGGGCTCGCCGTGTCGGCACCGGTCAACGTGACGGTGGTGCCGCTGGTCTGCGTCCACGCGAAGGTGATCGCGTCACCGTCGGCGTCGTTCGCGATGGCCGTGAGCGTCGTCGCCGTGCGCGACGCGACCGAGACGTTCGCCGCCGTCACCGTGGGCGCGCGGTCGGCACCGACCGTGACCGTGACCGAGTCCGTCGCGCTCAGGCCGTTCGCGGTGACGGTGACCTCGAACTCGAGCGTCGTCGCCATCGGCACGTTCGGAGACGTGAACGTGGGGTTCGCCGTGTTGGCGCCCGACAGCGCCACCATCGGGCCGCTCGTCTGCGACCACGACCAGGTGATGGCGTCACCTTCGGGATCGCTCGCGAACGCACCGAGCGACGTCGCCGTGCGACCCGCGACCGCGAAGTCGAAGCCGGCGTTCACGCTCGGAGCCTCGTCGGCCAGCACGTTCACCGTGACCGAGTCCATCACGGTCAGGCCGTTGGCCGTCACCGTCACTTCGAACGTCAGCTGCGTCACCATCGGCACGTTGGGCGAGATGAACGTCGGCGTGGCCGACGACGCCCCCATCAACGCCACCATCGGCCCGCTGGTCTGCGCCCACGCGTAGGTGAGCGCGTCGCCTTCGGGGTCACTCGCGAACGCACCGAGTGACGTCGCCGCGCGCCCGGGCACCGTGACGTCGAAGCCCGCATTCACCATGGGAGCCTGATCTGCCAACACGCGCACGGTGACCGAGTCCGTCGCGGTCTTGCCGTTCGCCGTCGCGGTCACCACGAAGACCAGGTCTTCGGCGGTCTTGATGTCGGGAGAGGTGAAGGTCGCGCCGGTGAGCACCACCGGCGTGCCGCTCGACTGGGCCCACGAGTAGGTGATGGCGTCACCGTCGGCGTCGGCGCCGGTCGCCGTGAGCGTCACGCTGGTGCGCCCCGGCACCGTGAGATCGGCGCCCGCATTCACCGTCGGCGCAACGTCGACGTGGCTCACCGTCACCGACACCGAGACCGGCGCCGAGTCGGTGATGCCGTCGTTGGCGACGAGGTCGAAGGTGAGCACCGTGTCGGTCGTCACGTCGGGCGCGGTGAAGGTGGGCGCAGCGTCGGTGCTGCTCGAGAGCGCCACGGTCGGGCCCGCCGTCTGGGTCCACTCGAAGGTGAGGGTCTCTCCGTCAGCGTCGGTCGACGTGCTGCCGTCGAGCGTGACGACGGTGAGCTCGTTGACCGTGGCCGGCGCGGTCGCCACCGCGATCGGGCGGCGGTTCACGTTGGTCACCAGCGCGTCGACGTTCACCGGCGACGAATTCTCGATGCCATCGTTGACCACCAAGCGGAAGGTGAAGCGCGTGTCGGTCGAGACGTCGGCGATGAAGCTGGGCGTCGCCGTGTTCGCGCCGGTGAGCGTCACCGCCGGGCCCGCGAGCTGCGTCCACGTGAACGTGAGCGCGCTGCCGTCGGGGTCTCGGCTGGCCGAGCCGTTCAGCTGCACCGGCGTGCGGGTGAGCACGTCGTTGGCGAGCGTGCCTTCCACCGCCGTCACGTTGGGCGCGAAGGCGATCGGCTTGCGGTTGCAGGTGCCACCGGATTCGGCGACGAAGCTGGTGAAGGGCGTGCCGGCATTGACCACCGTGAAGTCGTCGACGTCGATGCCGTAGGCACCGATGGCTTCGTCGGCGCCCGCGCGAATTCGAATGCGAATCGGCGTGCCGGCGAAGGTGGTGCCGAGGTTCACGTTGCGCGTGGTGTACGCCGGGAAACCGGTACCGAAGCCGACGATCGCCGCGCGCTCCGTGAGCGGGTTGCCCGAGGTCTGGAGGAACGCCGTGTAGCCCGGGTTGACGCCGTATTCGTCGAACAGGTCGAGCCAGTTGATGCCGTCGGTGGTGACTTCAATCACTGCGCCGTCCCAGAACGTCGTGTTCTCGTACTCGAACGAGTGGCGCTCCTTGAAGTTGAAGCTGAACGGCAGCGTCGCGTGGGGCGTGAGCCACGGCGAGGTCAACGTGAAGTCGGCGATCGACGACGCGTTGTCGGCGTGCGCCACGCCGCTGCGGGTGAAGCCCACGCGCTGCCACGCATCACCGGTGGTTTCGAACGCGTCGACCGCCGAATTGCCGAACGCTTCGTCGGCATGCACGCGGGTGTCGAAGCTCGCCGTGCGTTGCGCGGTGGGCAGCGAGGGCTCATCGAAGTTGATGGTAAGGCCCGAACGCGGCGTAGCGCCCGTCGCGGCGACGAGCTGAACCGGCACGGTGCGAGTTGCCGTCGCTCCGCGTTGCAGCGCCGGGAACGACATGGTGTTGCCGTTGGGGAAGTTCAGCGCGGCCGTCGCACCGGACGCGCTGAGGGTCGCGTTGAACGCCGCCAGCGCACCGCCGCCGACGTTCTTCACCGTCACGCGCAGCAGGCCAGTCTCGTTGACGTCGAGAATGCCGTCCTGGTCACAGCCCACGAGGTCGTCGGCCAGGGAGATCTCGAGCACCCGCAGCGCGTTGCCATTCACGAAGCTCTCGGTGACGCCGATGTGGTCCTGCGCGTCGCGATCGGCGACCACTGCGCCCAGGCCCGCCCCGCGCTTCGAGAAGGCGTTCACGAAGCGCTGGTAGTCCGCCGGGTCGCTCGCCGCCGCAGCAGCCCACAACGCGTCACGCGCCTCGAGGAAGGTCGGCGACACCGGCGTCATCTTGAGCGCGGCGACCAGGTACGCGTGCATGCGGTCGCGCGCCTCGGCGAACGGGTACGCGTTGAGCAGCGCGGCGTAGCATTCCCACAGCATCACGCCCCAGACCTCGCCGCTGTTGTGCACCTCGGAGTTGATGGTGGCGTTCGACGAGCTCATCGGCGCGGTCGTCGGCAGCGCGGTGCCGTTGGCGATGTGCTTGAGCGTCAGCGGGTTCTTCGTGAGGTCCGTCGAATACGGCACGCGACGAATGCCGAAGTAGATGCCGTCGTTGGCGCCGCCGGTCGTGGCGTACGTCGCCGCCGCGTACACGCCCTGGAAGTTGGAGTTGCCCGGGCGCAAGCGATCTTCTTCACGCACGGTCTGCAAGAGGGCGACGAAGTCACCCCACCCTTCGCCCATCGAGCGGCCCTGGTTGTTCACGAGGCCCGCCGAGTCTCCGATGAGGCGGTTGGTGAGGTAGTGGCCCCACTCGTGCGCCACGATCTGGCTGTCGAGCGCCCCGTCACGATCGAGATCGGCGTTGCGCCTGAGCTGCACGGTGATGGTGCCAGTGGTGCTGCGGAAGAGCGCGCCGACGGTGTTGGTCGTCGAGAGGACGGGAATGGTGACCGCCGGGTTGCTGCCGCCCAGACCGGGGGCCGCGCCCGCCGCGTTGTTGGCGATGATGACGGCGATCGCGCCGGCGTTCTGTGCGTTGAGCGCCTTCAGGCTGAAGTCGCAGGTGCCGCGATCGATGAGCGCGACACCTCCGGCAAAGGCGCCGGCCGGGTACGCCGTGCAGCCGAGATCAGCCCCCGTGGTGCGAATGAGGTTGCCGGTCACGTCGAAGGTCTGAGGGCCGAAGGCAGCGGTGTCGGCGCCATAGAGACGCGCGATGCCCGCGGGCGCGGTGACGCGCAGCTGCGGCTCACCGTCGAAGACGTACATCTGCATGCGCGGGCTGGCGCCGTCGGCGGGCGTCGACATGTTCGCGTTGTTGCGACCGCCGAAGTCCTGCGCTTCGACGCGGATGAAGTCACCTTCGCGGCCGCCGCGGCCGAAGTTGAACGCCTGCGCGTTGCCCGCGCGTTCATCGAAGCCGAAGTCGTAGAAGACGTCGTGCAGCACGTTGACGTCGTAGAAGCTCTGCGTCACCACGGCGCTGCGCTGCGTGTTGTTGGCCGCCGGCGAGAGGTTCAGGTTGAACGAGAAATCGAAGTTGTTCGGCGAGGTCGACGTGGGGCGGAGGTCGGTGGTGTTGGGCGTGTAGCCGTCGGGCGCCACGAGGTCGGCGTAGGCGTCGACGTTGTTGCCGGTGAGCGTGGTGGCGTTGGGCGCGAGCCACGGGTCGTTTCGCGAGAAGCCGCGGTTGTCGAGGGTGACGAAGTCGGCCGGCACGAAGGCCGGCTGAAAACCATCGGGCACGCCGGTCGGGTGCGGCGACGCGCTCGTTCCATACGGGTTGAGCGGCAGGAAGTCCTGCGTCGAGGCCCACACGCGGTACCCGGCGTCGCTGGTGAGGTCGTGGAACATCAGCAGGCGGCCGTCGCGCGCCGACACGACCGCGGCGAACATCTGCGCGTCCGTCGAGGTGACCGCGCTCAAGTCGAGCTCGACGTGCCAGGCAGGCTCGAGGCGATCACCGAGCAGGTAGAAGACCTGACGCGCGCGCGTCGGCGACGAGAGGTGCCACTTCGTGTTCTCGACGAGCGCGAGCTGCACCCAACCGGCGGCGCCGCCGGTGACACGGAACGCGGTGGGCTGCTTCGTGAGCGTGAAGAAGGCCTTCTGCGCGGCGAGCTCGGCGCTCAGCGAGAACGTGCGCTCGGCGGCGAGCACGAAGCTCGAGGGCGCCGCATAGCCGGAGATCGCGATGGGGGCGCCGGCCCGGTTGAGGAGCACGTCGAGCTGGCTGCGGAAGACGGGCACACCGTCGACGCTCTGGTTGAAGCGCACCACGGTGCCCGAGCGATCGTTCTGGTGCACTTCGCGCACGGCGAGCGCGGTCAGCGTGGCTCTGTCGAGCTGCAGCACGTCGGCGAAACGCTGGAGCGTTTCACGCGCCGCGACCTCGGGCGTCGTCGCCGGCGGTTGACCGTCGAGCCAGATGAACGTGGGAAGACCGAGCCGCTTCTCTTCGTGCGTCACGTTCGCGCCGCGTGCCGCGAGCGAATCGGTGCTCACGGCGAGGGAACGATTCGCGGGCAGCCGGAGGAATGCGTCGAAATGACGATCTGGCGCTGCGACAGCAACGAGCGCAGCTGCACACAGCAACAACGGAAGACGATTCATGTGGTGGCTCCCCGAAAGCAAATTGCGGGGAACTCAATCGCAGAAAGGTGCCCGTCGTTGCACTGTGTGAAGTCGCGCGTGCCGCTGCACATCGGCGCACACGGCCAGCTCGGTAACGCCTCAGACGACGACGATGCCGGGCTTGCCGGGTATCACCTGACCGATCGCCCACGCGTCGAGCCCCTTCTTCTCGAACTCGCGGAACGCACTGGTGACGTCCTTCTCGGGCACCGCGGCGAGCAGGCCTCCGTTGGTCTGCGCGTCGGCCAGCACGTGCTGAATGGTGTCAGGCAGCCCCTCGGGGAACTCGGTGCCTTTGCGCGCGTGCTCGAGGTTGGTCTTCGTGCCGCCGGGGATCACGCCCTGCTCTGCCAGCGCCGCGATCTCGTTCATCAGCGGCACGCGCTCGAGCGACAACACCACGCGCTTCTTCGCGCCGCGCGCCAGCTCCAGCGTGTGGCCCAACAGCCCGAAGCCGGTCACGTCGGTGAGCGCGTTCACGCGGAACCTGCCGCTGGCGAAGATCTCCCCGGCGGTCTTGTTGAGCGTCGCCATCTGCGTCGTCACCAGCTTCACCAGCTTCTTCGACGCCAGGCCGCGCTTGATGGCGGTGGTCGCGATGCCGGTGCCGATGGGCTTGGTGAGAATCAGCACGTCACCCGCCTTCGCCCCCGCGTTGGTCAGCACCTTCTTCGGGTGCACGAGGCCGGTCACCGCCATGCCGTACTTGGGCTCGGGCGATTGCACCGAGTGCCCGCCCAGAATCGGAATGCCGGCTTCCTTCGCCTTCGACGCGCCGCCCGCGAGGATCTCCTTGAGCACGCGCGTCGGCACCTCCTTCGGGAAGGCGACGAGGTTGAGCGCGAACAACGCCTTCGCGCCCATCGCCCAGATGTCACTCATCGCGTTCGCGGCGGCGATCTGACCGAACGCGTACGGGTCGTCGACGACGGGCGGGAAGAAGTCGACGGTCTCCACCACGGCCTGCGTGGGCGACACGCGATACACGGCCGCGTCGTCACGGGTGTCGAAGCCGACCAGCGCGTCCTTCACCCTGGTGTTGGGAATTCCCGCGAGCAGCTCGCCGAGGAGATCGGGGCGGAGCTTGGCGGCACAACCGGCGCAGTTCGAAAGTGACGTCAGCTTGAGAGAAGGCGCGTTCATGACGCGCCTTCAACCACGAACTTAAGCGCCGCGCAGGTAACCGCGCTCGATGAGGCTGGCGACCGCGGTGGCGATCACCACGTCGTCCTGCGTGGCGTTGTCGAACACGCCCTGCAGCGTTCCCCAGTTGATGATCAGCTGGAGCACGTCGAGCTCTTCCGGCTGCAGGTCACGCAACGCAGGCTGCATGGGCACGGCCAGCAACAGCGTCTGGTCCATCGGAGGCAGCGAGCCCTGCACGCGACGCAATTCGTCGAGCTGGCGGAGCGCGTCCATCAGCAGGTGTTCGGTACTCTCGTCGAGCTCCGTCATGAACGACTGATCGTCGGGCGGGCGGAGTTCGAACTCGCCGTTCTCCCACGTGATGATGCGGTTGAAGCTCTTCTGCGGGCCGAGGTCGTGGTTCTCGTTGATGACCGCGTAATAGACCTTGCCCTGGCGCAGGTAGATCTTGCCTTCCTGCTCGTTGGTGACGACCAGCACGCCGTTCTTCTTCGAGGTGTGGAAGAGCTGGAGCAGGTCGGGCAGCGGGACCTCTTCGATCTTCCCGGTCATCGCCGTCTTGGTCTGGCGCTGGCTCTGCACCGCGGCGACCTGCTCGAGGTTCTGCTTCACCTGCGCGTCGGACAGCTCGACCGCGTTGGCGCCGGCCTTCACCAGCTTGAGGATCGAGGTGCCGACCAGGATGCGATCGCCTTCCTTGAGACGGCTGGTCTTCACCTTCTCGCCGTTGACGAAGGTGCCGTTGGTCGAGCCGAGATCTTCGATGGTGATCTTGCCGCCGGTGAGCGTGATCTTCGCGTGCTTGCGCGAGACCATGTCTTCGACGAGCACGATGTCGAGCTCACTGGAGCGGCCGATGATCAGCTGCTTGTCGCCCTTCAGCGGAAACTCGCCGCCCTGGTACTTGCCGGAGATGAACTTGAGGGCATACCCGTCAGACACGATCGCTACTCCCTGGGCGCCAGTCGCGCGTTGACTCTGGAGCATCACTCAACCGCCCCGTCCTTTGCAGCCTCTTTGTTTCCGGTCCCCATGTCGCGAACGAGGCTCAGGTACATCTCTGCGCTCTTGTTGCCGGGGTTCCGCCCGAGCACGTCTTCCCACACCGTGATGGCGTCGGTGCGACGACCGGCCGCGTACAGCGTGATGCCGTAATGCACGCGACCGGGGAGGTAGTTCGGGTTCTGCCGGAGAATCTCTTCCGACTCCTTCAAGCTCTCGTCGTGCTGGTTGAGATCGCGCAGCACGTTGGCCAGCTTGAGTCTGATGTCGACGAAGGTCGGGCCCAACGAGAGCGCGCGGCGGTATTCGATCACCGCCTCTTCGAGCATGCCGGTCGACGCGTAGACCTCACCGATCTCGGCATACATGTTCGCGATCTTCCCCTTCACGTAGGGGTCCATGCGCTGCGGGTTGCTGCGCTGGCGATTGAGCGCCGCGGAGTAGACCTCCTTGGCCTCCCGGTAGCGCCCCATGTCGTTGTAGATGATCGCGAGGTTGAGGGCCGCGTCGGTGTACGCGGGGTTCAATCGCAACGCGGCTTCGAAGGCCCGCTGCGCCCGGGCGAACTGACCCTGGTCGTGATAGATGACCCCCAGCATGTTGTAGACGTCGGCGAACGATTGGTTCTGTTCGACGACCTGCGTGAGGTAGCTCTCCGCGTCTGCATACTGCTTCTTCTCGAAGTAGCCGCGGCCGAGCGTGAGCAGTTGCTTGAGAGCGTCATCCATGCGTTGCGACCTCGCGAAATGAAGGGCCGTACCCTACATGATCCCACCGGGGAAGCTAAACCGCTGCGCGCCGTCTTCCCGGAGTGACAAGCGCCGCGTGCTCTTCTCGTCGATCGGCTTGTCGGGCGTGCTGCCGGTGAGCCGGTAGTCCTCGGCGACTTCCACGTCGTCGCGCTCGCTGCGAATGAACCACGCCTGGCTCACCCAGCGCCGATGCTGGATCTCGGCGTACGCGGCCCCTGCGTCGATCGCCACGCGGCGTTCGTCGAGCGCGGCGATGATCGCCAGCAGGCGTGGCGCGTCGTTGGTCTCTGGTTGCCACTCGTCGTCTTTGAGCCGGTAGCGCGCTCGCTCGAGCCCCAGCGACGACACCTTCGTCTCTGTGCCGTCGCGGCGCTTGAGTACGCCGGTGAAGTCGAGCGTCGAGGTGACCAACGCACCCTGCCCGTCGGCGTCGAGCGCGATGGAGATGCGTTGGTACTGCAGCTTGCCGCCCGCCAGCGTTCCCACCGGCGCGACGATCTCGAGTCCTTCGCGCTCCAGCTGCTTCAAGCGGGTGACGATGGCGGTCTCGGGCCCCGAGACGTTGAACAGAAAGCGCTCGCCCAGAACCGAGACCACGAGCACCAGCGCGCCGACGGCGGCCGCGAACCCGAGGAACTTCTGGAGCTCGCGATTCATGTGCCCGCGTCGGGCGAGGCCTCTGCAGGAGGAGCCACGATCTGCTTCTGCGCCGGCGCTTCGGCGATGAGCCGCCGGGCGCGGTTGACGTCCTCGGCCGCGGGGTTCTTCTCGATGTAGCGCTGCAACGCCGCCTTCGCGTTGTCCGGCTCGTCGAGCTGCAGGTACGCATCGTACAGCCCGAACGCCACGCGCGAATCGAGCCCCACGCCGCCGTAGTTCTTCTCGACCACGCTCAGCCGGGTGACGACGGCGCGCCAACGCCGGCGGTTGGGGTGCGTGTAGAAGTCGGCGACGTACATCTCGTGCTCGGCCAGCCGCAGCTTCACTTCGTCGAGGATCTTCTGCGCTTCGGGCCGCAGCGGGCTCGACGGGTAGTTGCGAACGAACTCGCTCATGGCCCCCATCGCGTTGCGCACTTCGACCTGATCTTTTTCAGACGCCGGAGGCAGGAGGAAGAAGTCCGACGGGATCTCTTTGTAGTGCGAGAGCGCCGCCCGGTACGCCGCGTAGTCGTTGCGCGGGTGCGTGGGGTGCAGGCGCACGAAGGTCTGATAGCGGTCGCGCGCTTCGATGTACTTCTCGCGCTCGAAGTCGGCGTCGGCGCTGCCAAGCTCGGCGGAGGTCGCTGCTTCCACGTACGGGAACTTGGTCTTCACGTACTCGTAGAGCGCGGCGGCCTCGTTGTAGTTCTTCTCCTTCATCGCCGTGTCGGCGCGCAGCATGTTGGTCTCGGGGTCGGGCGAGAACGCCACCTCGTTGTCCGACGAGAAGAAGGAGGTGATCGACGCGCAACCGCTGATCGCCAGTGCGCAGATGAAGAGGACGGCCCGGAGCTTCATGACGCGCGGCACCCTATGCGTTCCCGGCGCGGTTCACGACATCTTCGCTGAACCCGCGACTGGCCAGGAACCGCGCGGCCTTCACGCCAGTGAGGTTTCGTTTCTTCATCAACACGTTCGCCGCGTCGGCCTCGCGCCAGGACAGTTCGACGATCGCGTGCTCGAGCGCTTCGCGCGCGGTGTGCTCGTCGATGCCTTTGGCCTGCAGCCGGGCGATCAAGGCGTCACCTGCCCAGCCGTCTCGCAACGAGGCCACGGCCGTGCGGCGCGCGACGCGTGAGTCGTCGAGGTAGCCGAGCTCCTTCGCGCGCTCGAGCGCCGCTTCGATGGCGGGTTCATCGAACCCGCGACGAACGAGGTCAGCGTGCAATTGCGCCCGCGTCTTCTCTCGGCCTGCGAGGAGCTTCGTCACCTGCGTCAGCGCGTCCATGGCGTCCGAGTAGCGAAAGCCGGTGACTTCGTCGATCGACTCGCGCTAACCGGGCCGACCATGCACCCGATCATCGCGCGCTTTCTGGACCTGCCGCAGGCCATCGCTGCACTCGAGAAGCTCGAGACCGAGACGACCCTCGACTCCGAAGAGTCGGCGCTGATCGCCGCCGCCGCCAATCACCCGAAGTCGCGCGCCGCGGTGCTCAAGGCCCGGGGCTCGAAGAACGTGACGAGCGAAGCGCAGCAGCACCTCATCATTCTCGCCACGCACGCCGCGACCAGCCGCATCGCCGTCGACCCCATTCTCGGGCCGCGCGTCACCAGCGCCCGCGCGGCGCTGCTGAAGGAAGGCGCCAGCGAAGAAGAAGCCGACGCGCTCATCGCGCAGGCGGTGCTCGAAGAAGCGTTCGGCTACGCGGAAGACCCCGACGAGTTCGACGGCAAGTACGTCGGCGAGACGCTCGAGTCGCTCTCGCACCTCGCCGCCGTCACCCAGGACACCGTCGACGCATGGCTCGAAGCCTTCGCGAAGGAGGGCTCCGCCGAGAACCGGGCGCTGCGCCTCTCGGTCGCTGAAGCGGTGCTCGAGAGCGCCTGGAGCGACGGCCCGCAGCCCATCACGCCCGAGCACATCGACGAGGCGTTGGAGCGCCTGGGCGATCTGGTCGCCGCCAATGAGTTCGAGAAGGCGACCGCGACCGTCGAACAGTTCCTCGCGTTCCTCTTCGGCAAGCATGTCATCGGTCGTGAACGGCAGGCGCGGCTCACGCAGATCGTGAAGACCGCCGGCAGCAACGGCGCCGACCCCTTCGAAGGCGAAGAACAAGACGGCGACGACGAAGCCGCTGACGAGTGACGCTGAATCGACGTGTGGGTGCGCTGCGCAGGTTGGCGCTGACGCCCCCGCGTGACGAGGCCGAAAACCAGTAACGGCGCTTTGCAGGCCGCGTGAAATTCTCGAGTTTCCGGGGAGCGACAACTCCTCGCTGGAATCTCATTTCACGTACCTGGAGCGCCATGTCCTCGATTGATGCCGCCGCCGAAGCCGCCCGTATCGCTGCCGCCATTGCAGCTCGTCGCGCCGCTGAACTCGCTGCGAAGAAGGCCGCGGAGGCTGCTGCGAAGAAGGCTGCCGAAGCGGCTGCCAAGAAGGCCGCCGAAGCCGCCGCGAAGAAGGCTGCCGAAGCTGCCGCCAAGAAGGCCGCCACGGTTCGCGCGAAGAAGTTCGGCAAGGACGAGCAGTCGACCGGCGCCGGCGCGGCCCTGAAGGCGAAGGCGCTGAAGATCTCGGGCGCCGCAGACATCGCTCCGCAGGTCGTCAACGACGCGCAGAAGTTCAAGGCCACCGACCTCGCGCGCAGCGGCGGCAAGGACCTCACCGTCAAGCCTGCGAGCCGTGAAGGCCTCGCCAGGTTGGGCTTGAGCGCCGATGACGTGAAGAAGTTCGGCGACAAGGTGCCGCAGAACCTGAGCGACGCCGCCGACAAGCTCGGCAAGGGCGACGTGAAGGGCGCCATCAAGTCGATCGCCGACGAGGCCGCGAATCACCCCGAGCTGGTCTCGAAGGCCATTCAGTTCTCGGCCAGGCAGTTGCCCGACGGCTTCGCCAAGACGGTCTTCTCCGACCCGAAGTTCGCCACTGAGATCGCGAAGAAGGGCCCCGACGCGATCAAGACCGCGCTCGACGACCCGTTCGAGGCGGTGAAGGCGGCCGCTGGCGACAAGAAGCTCCGCGACACGGCGATCGACGCCGCGATGAGCGACGAGAAGTTCAAGGGCGCGGTCGACAAGCTCGGCCTCACCGCTGCAGAGCTGAAGCAGGCCGGTGACGCGCTCCCCGGGGTCATCGATGCGGCGCAGAAGGCCGCTGACGGCAAGTTCAAGGAAGCGGTCGTGGCGTTGGCCGATGCGGCGGAGGCCGCGCCGGACCTCGTGCAGAAGGGCCTGAAGAAGCTCGGCGCCTCGCTGCCCGACGGCGTCGCGAAGGCGATCCTCACCGACGACAAGGCGCTCGCCGAGTTGGCGAAGGCCGGCCCCGATGCGATCAAGACCGCGCTCACGCAGGGCCCTGAAGCGGCGATCCGGCAGTTCGCCGGCAACAAGGACCTCCGCGACAAGCTCATCGACGCAGCGATGACCGACAAGGACTTCGCCGCGAAGGTCGAGAAGTTCGGCCTCGAAACGAAGGACCTCAAGGCGCTCGGCGACGGCCTGCCGAAGTTCCTCGATGGCGTCGAGAAGGCGTCGAAGGGCGACTGGCAGGGCGCCATCAGCGATCTCACCGACGCTGCCGCCAAGGCGCCGGACGTGCTCGCGAAGGGCATCAAGGCGGCGGCCGGCAATCTCCCGGCGGGCATCGCGAAGACGGTGCTCACCGATGCGGCCGTCGCCGAAAAGCTCGCCAAGGCCGGCCCCGGCGCGATCAAGGCGTTGGTGAACGGCGACGTCGTCGAAGGTCTGACGAAGCTCGGCACCGACAAGGGTCTGCGCGACGCGGTGCTCGACGCCGCGATGAAGGACCAGGACTTCTCGAAGAAGATCGAAGCCCTGGGTCTCACGGCGAAGGACCTCAAGTCTGCAGGCGACGCCGCCGTGCACCTGGTGAAGGCCGGTGTGGCGCTCGCCAACAAAGACGGCGAAGCCGCGCTGACCGCGTTGGCTGACGCCGCGAAGTCCGCTCCGGAGCTCGTGTCGAAGGGCCTCAAGGCCGCGGCCTCCAAGCTGCCCGAAGGTCTGGCGCGCACCATCCTCACCGATCCGAAGGTCGCTGATCAGATCGCCAGGGCATCTCCCGAAGCGCTGCGTGCGCTCGCGAAGGGCGACATTCAGACCGCGCTCGGTGCGGTCGCGGGCAACCAGGCGCTGCGTGGCTCGGTCATCGACGCCGCGTTCAAGGACAAGGACTTCTCCGACAAGATGAAGAAGTTGGGCCTCGACGCCACCGACCTGAAGCAGGGTTCGGCGGCGCTGCCTGACGTCTTCAAGGCCGTCGAGTTGGTGGCCAAAGGTGATGTGCCCGGCGCGCTCGGCGCGTTGCGTGACGCGGCCGAAAAGGCGCCGTCACTCGTCGAGAAGGCCGTCGTTGGTCTCGGCAAGACGCTGCCTCCCGGCGTCGCGAAGGACCTCCTCACCGACGCCAACGCGGTCAAGGCGCTGCTCAGCGACCCGAAGCTGCAGAGCGGCGTCGACAAGCTGCTCAAGGGCGACGTCGTCGGTGGCCTCTCCGACGTGCTCGGCTCCGACAACGCGCGCGATGCGGTGATGAACGTCGTCAGCAAGAACGCCGACGTGAAGGCCGCGCTCGAGAAGGTCGGCCTCACGGTCGTCGACTTGAAGCAGGCGGGCGAAGCGGCGCCGCACGTGCTCGACGCGATGAAGAAGCTCGCGGCGGGTGACTGGGAAGGCGCCGTCGACTCGTTCAAGGCGGCCAGCGAAGCGGCGCCTGAGCTGCTCGAGAAGATGGGCGTCGCCATCTTCAACAAGCTGCCTGCGAAGGTGAAAGACGGGCTCTCGAAGATCAACATCACCGAGAAGGACATTCGTGAAGGCGCGGCCGCCCTGCCCGACCTCATCGACGCTGGCCAAGCCGCTGCCGAGGGCAAGTGGAAGGAAGCGGTGTCGTCGGTGCTCGCGGCCGGTGAAAAGGCGCCGGGCCTCGGGGAGAAGCTCATCACCAACGTCGGCAAGGCACTGCCCGAAGGGCTCGCGCGCAACCTGCTCACCGACCCCGCCGTCGCCAAGTCGCTCGCGAGCGACCCCACGCTGCACGAAGGCATCAACCAGCTGCTCGACGGGAAGATCCTCGAAGGTGCTGGCACCCTGCTCCACAACGACGAAGCCCGCGACGCGGTGCTGAAGGTCGTGTCCGAAGACCCGCAGGTGAAGAAGGCGCTCGAGACCGTCGGCTTGAAGCCCAGCGATCTCGTCGAAGCCGGTGCCGCGGCTCCGCACGTGTTCGACGCGGCGAAGGCGCTCTTCGCGTCTCCTCCGCAGTGGGAAAAGGCGCTCGACTCGCTCGGTCAGGCCGCCGGCGCGGCGCCGAACCTCATCAACAAGATCGGCGAAGGCATCTACGCGAAGCTGCCGAAGTCGGTGCAGGACAAGCTCGGCAAGATCGGCCTCACGCCGGAAGACTTCAAGCAGATCGGCGCGGCGCTCCCGCACGTCATCGACGCGGCGCAGGCTGCAGCCGCCGGCAAGTTCCCCGAGGCGCTCAAGGCGCTCGGTGCGGCAGTGGGTTCGGCGCCGGACCTGGTCACCAAGGCGGTCAACACGCTCGCCAGGAACCTGCCCGACGGCCTCGCGAAGACGATTCTCACCGACCCCGACACGGTCAAGAGCTTCCTCACCGACCCGAACCTCAAGGGCGCGGCGACCAAGCTGCTCTCGGGCGACATCGGCGGCGCGATTCGCGATGCCGCGGCCGTCGTCACCACCGACAGCCCCCTGCTCCGCAACCTCGCCGAGAACATCGCATCGGACCCGAAGCTGTCGGCGAAGCTCAAGGAGATCGGCATCGAGAGCGCCGACGACATCGTTCAGCTCGGCGCTGCGATGGGCGACGTCTTCAACCTCGTCGAGAGTCTGAAGACGCAGAACTGGGGCCAGGCGGTGAAGGACCTCGGCGCCATCGCCGCGGACATTCCCGATGGCATGCGCACCAAGCTCATCGACGCGCTGGGTTCGAAGCTGAACCTCAAGCCCGAGATGCGCACGCTGCTCTCGGGCGTCATCGACGCCATGGGCGACCCGGAGGTACGCAACGCCATCGGCGACGCGTTCCAGGCCTTCTCGACCGGCAACCCCGTCGAGTGGATCAAGGGGCTGGCCAACGCCGGCGAAGTCATTGCCAAGGAGAGCCCCGACCTCGCCATCGCGTTCCTCGACACGCTCTCGCACCTGCCGGGCTCGGTCGGCGCGTTCTTCGGCGATCATGAGCTCAACCGTCAGCTCGTCGAGTCGGGCTCGCTCAGCCACATGTTCTCGGCCGTCGAGAAGCTGGCGAGCGGTGACGTCGCCGGCGCCATCGGCGAAATCGGCAACGCGTTCGGCTCGCTGCTGTCGATGGGCGAGAAGTTCGAGATCGGTCCCATCGGCTGGGGCCCGGCCAAGTGGGGCCCGAAGGAGTTGCCCATCGGCGCCGAAGGTCTCGAGGCCGTCGGCCGCCTGATGAAGCAGTTCATCGCGGCGCTCCCGCCGAAGGTGAAGAGCTTCCTCGAGGAGAAGATGGCGAAGCTGGTCGCCAACACCGGCTTCAAGTCGATCCCCGTGGTGGGCCCCATCGTCGGCGTGGTCGACAGCGGCATCGACCTCGTCAACAGCATCAAGGACGGCGAAGACGGCCTCACCATCGCGCTCGATGCCGCAAGCCTCGTGGTGAACGGCGCCAGCATCTTCCCTCCGTTCCAGGCCGCCACCACGCCACTCAAGGCGATTCTCGCGGTGGGCGAAGCGGCGAACGAAACGGTGAAGTTCGTTCAGGACATGGGCGACTTCGGCGAGCAGTTCACCGGCATGGCGTGATCCGGTGAAGTACCGGGGAGCAGCTTTCGAAGCTGCTCCCCGCGTTTCAGATCAGACCGAGCGACTGCAGGAAGTTGATCGTCTGCTCGACCTTCTGCGCGGTCGTCAGGCCCAGCGGCAATTCGAGGTAGCGGCTGGCGACCACGTACTTCTTCGCGCGCGCTCGCACGAAGTCGTAGCTGGTCTTGCGGAAGTGCTCGTAGGGAATGGCGTCGACGCCGGTCTTGTCGGTCTTCGCGGCGGCTTCGATGCCCGACCAGTCGACGACGCAGGCTGCGATGGGCTTGGTGTACACGAGCCACGCGGTGCCCCAGCAACCCACGCGCGCTTCGTCTCCGTAGAGCTGGTCGAACGCCTTCTTGTAGTGCGGCGCGAGCTTCTCGGCGTCGTTGATGGGGTCTGGCGTGTTGAGCAGCGCCGTGCGGGCCACTTCGTCCTTCGACATCAGCTCGCTGACGGCGTCGTTCACCACCGGCTTGAACTTCGCTTTCGCGAAGACCTGCTGCGCCCACGGATCGTTCTCGAGGGGCGGGTTGTCGAGAACGATCACCTTCTGATTCGGGTTGGTCACGCCGCAAACTTAGCCGCGTGACCAGAGCCGCACGAGAAATGACGGAACAGCGTCACTCTTCGGAGCCAGCAGTGTGGAACACCCACGGGAAGGTGATCGCAACCTCCTGCCCCCCGGTGGGCGGCGGGAAGTCCCAGCGACGAATGCGCGACACGATGCACGATTCGACGTTGGCGTTGTCGAGGCCGCTCTCGGCGACGTCGGCGAACGAGACCTTGCCGTCGGCTCCGATGGTCCACGCGACGGTGACTTTTCCGCCGAGTGACGGGCTCTTGCTGAGTTCATTCTCGTAGCAGTAGCGAAGCTCGCTCTGGTGTCTGCGCACGACCTTGAGCACCAGGTCGCGGTCGTAGCCGGGCCCGAGTGTCGGGGTGCAGCCGGGGCACACGATCTCTTCGGCGCGCTTGCCCTTCAGTCCCACACCCGGCCCGGGACCCGGCCCACGGACGGGACCGATTCTGCCGAGTTGGAGACCAACGCCAGGCCCGCCCGGTTCGGTGTCACGAGCGATGAGCCCGACCACGCCGGGGTCCGAAACAACGTTCTTGCCGAGCTCGTTGAGCACCGAATCGATTTGATTGAGGCCCGGAACGAACACTGTTTTCCCTCTGCCACCACCGCCTCCGAAGAGGAGTTTGAGCGCCTCGGCAGCAGACGTCTTCTTCGGTGTCTTCACCGCGGGTCGCATCGACGCGACCTTGACCGCGGTCTCGACCTTCTCTTGCAGCTCCGGCGCACGCACCTTCGGAATCTGGGTGAACGCAGTGGGAGGTGAACGCAGCGCCGATGGCTTTCCGAACATCGACGCGTCGTCGACGACGGGCGTGATCACCATGGCCACCAGAGCGGCGGTCATCAACATCAGCGAGTGGGCGAGCACGAGGCCGAAAAAGAAGCCTTCACGCCGCTTGAATTCTGGAGCGCGTTCACTGCGTCGCTGAAGTCTCGCTTCGATGGTGAGCTGGCCGGTCTGCGCGAGGAAGACGTCGCCAGGCTCCAGGGCCACGAGTCGGCCGCCTTCGGTCGTCTTCCCGTTCCGCTCGGTGAACGAACGAACTCCGGGCCGCGTAGCGATCACCGGCAGACCATTTTCCCAACGCACGTCGAGGCCTTCGGAGACCGCGCGCGCTTCGCCGACGTTCACGTGAATCAGCGACAACGGCTGTTCGTGCCACCGCGTGGCGATCGCCAACACACCATTGCCGTCGACCGGCGCGCCATCGTGACCGCGAAGCACACGTCGAGTGGGAACACGTTCCGTGAGCAGTTCCATCTGCACTCCATCGAAAAGGGGAATGAAGAAGAGACAGCGCGTCGCGAAGTGGGTTCCGCAACGCGTCACGAAACGCAAAACGCCGCGACCTCCGGAGAGGCCGCGGCGCGCATCACGTCATGACGCTGCGTTCAGAAGCGCTCGATCTGAAAATCGTCGTCAGGCTTGGGTGCGGCCGGTGCTGCAGGCTTCGCGGGCGCGGGAGGCGGCGCCGCGGGAGCGACCGGCTGCAAGCGCGGCTGCGAGACCGACGGGGGCGCCGCGGCCGGGCGCTGTTGCGCCTGCTGTTGCTGCGCCGAGTTGTTCATCTGGGACACGTACGCCGCGCTGCCCGGCACGGCCTTCTCTTCGCCCGGCTTGCCGTCGAAGTCGTCCCACTTCGCGTCCGACGTCGAAGACACGCCCTGGAAGCGCAGCGCGAAGTCGTCGGGGTTCGACGCCTGACGCAGGGCCTCCTGGTACGTGACCAGGTTCTGGCGCACGAGCATCATCAGCGATTGATCGAAGGTCTGCATGCCGTAGGAAATGTGGCCCTGCGCGATGGCGTCGGGGATCTCCTTGGTGCGGTCCTTGTCTTCGATCATCTCCTTGATGCGCGCGGTGGCCTTCATGATCTCGACGGCGGCGACGCGGCCCTTGCCGTCGGCGCGCGACACGAGGCGCTGAGAGACGACGCCCTTGAGCACCGAGCCGAGCTGAATGCGAATCTGCTTCTGCTGGTGCGGGGGGAACGCCGAGATGATGCGGTTGATGGTCTCGGCCGCGTCCAGCGTGTGCAGCGTCGACATCACGAGGTGGCCCGTCTCAGCGGCGTGCAGCGCCGTCTCGATGGTCTCGATGTCGCGCATTTCACCGACGAGGATGACGTCGGGGTCCTGGCGCAGCGCGCTCTTGAGCGCCTGGCTGAAGCTCATGGTGTCCACGCCCACTTCGCGCTGATTGATGATCGACCGCTTGTCGCGGATCAGGAACTCGATCGGGTCTTCGATGGTGATGATGTGGTTCGTCTCGTTGGCGTTGATGTGATCGATCATCGCCGCGAGCGTCGTCGACTTGCCTGAGCCCGTCGTACCGGTGACGAGGATCAAGCCGCGCTCCTCGAGCGCCATCTTCTCGAGCGTGTTGGGGAGCATCAGCTCCTTGATCGACATGATCTTGAAGGGGATCACGCGAAGCACCGCGCCGATGGTTCCGCGCTGCTGGAACACGTTCACGCGAAAGCGGCCCAACCCGGGAACGCCGTAGGCGAGGTCCACCTCATTGCTGAGCTTGAACTTCTCTTTCTGGAACTCGTTCATGATCCCGAACGCCATGCGGGCCACTTCTTCGGGCGGCAGACGCTTGCCGTCCTTCAAGGGCACCAGCTGGCCATCCACCCGGAACATGGGGGGAAGTCCGGCCTTCAGGTGAATGTCGGAAGCGCCGCCACGCAGCGCGATGGTGAGGATCTCGTTGAGCTCCATGCGCGAGAAGGTACCACGCTTCATCCACTCGCATTGGAACGACGCAGCCTGAAAACACCGCGAGCCGCGCACCTCGTTTCCGAAGTGGCGGCTCGAGTGAGAACCAGCTCGCAGCGGTTTAGCGCTTGGAGAACTGGAAGCGGCGACGGGCGCCCGGCTGACCGGACTTCTTGCGCTCGACGGCGCGCGAGTCACGGGTCAGGAAGCCGGCCTTCTTGAGGGGCGGGCGGAACTCCGGGTTGAGGCGCGTGAGCGCGCGCGAGAGACCGTGACGAATCGCGCCGGCCTGGCCCGAGAGGCCGCCACCGCGCACGTTCACCGTCATGTCGACCTTGCCCATCTGCTCCAGCACCTGGAGGGGCTGGTTGATGATCATGATCGACGTCTCACGACCGAAGTACTCGGTCAGAGGACGGCCGTTGACGAGCATCGCGCCCGTACCCGACTTGAGCCACACGCGAGCCGTCGCTTCCTTGCGGCGACCCGTTGCGTAGAAACCTTCAGTGCCAGACTTGGCCATGTGCGTGCTTCCTTACGCCTCAACCTGCTTGGGAGCAGGGTTCTGGGCGGTGTGGGGGTGCTTGTCGCCGGCGTACACGCGGAGCTTCGTCATCATCTGACGGCCCAGCGCATTGCGCGGGAGCATGCGACGAACGGCATTGAGAACGATGTCTTCCGGGTGACGACGCTGCAGAGTCTCGTAGTTCGAGCTCTTGAGCGCGCCGGGGAAGCCCGCATGCGGGTGCCGGTAGTACATCTTCTGGGTGGCCTTGTTACCCGTGACCTTCACCTTGTCGGCGTTGATCACCACGACGTGATCGCCCGTGTCGATCGACGGCGTGTACATCGGCTTGTGCTTACCCTTGAGCAGGGTCGCGATCTGGCTGGCGGCGCGGCCAAGCACCTTGTCGGACACGTCGATGACGTGCCACTCGTGCTTGATGTCCTTCGCCTTGGCGCTGTACGTACGCTGGTGCGGCATGGCTTGAAAACTCCGATCAGAAAGGGCGGCCCTGCTATCCCTTCCGCGCCTTGACTGTCAAGGACTGATCAGGAAGTTGGCCCATTTCCGCTCTCCGCCTTCAGTCGTTCGCGCAGATTGGCGAAGAAGTTCTTCTCCTTCGGCGTCGGCGGCCCCTTGGGGATCGCCTCCATGTCGATAACCTCGCAGAGTTGCTCGGGAATATCGCCCAGGAACCGACTGGGGGTGCGCGGCAGCTCTTTGCCGCGTTTCACGCGGGTGGTGGCGCGGGTCATGATCAGGCGGTCGCGCGCGCGCGTCATCGCCACGTAGCAGAGCCGCCGCTCTTCGCCGGGGTTGGGCGCTTCGCCCTGCATTCCGGAATGCGGCAGCAGGTCTTCCTCGCAGCCCACGACGAACACCATTTTCCATTCGAGGCCCTTGGAGCCGTGAATGGTCATCATCGAGACGCGGCCTGCGAGGTGCTGGTGCTCGTCTTCGTCGTCCTTCGTGTCGAGCGAGAGCCGGTTCAAATACGTGAGCAGGCTGGCCTTGGGGCCTTCCTTCTTCTCGTAGTTTTCGAGCGACTGAATCACGTGCTTCACGGCCTGCGCTTTTCGGTCGCCCGAGGCCAGCGAGGGCGCGTTCGCGCGCGCGTTGCCCATGAAGTCGATCTCTTTGAGCAGCTCGCTCGTCACCTTCGACAGGTTCCCCTTGTCGAACATGCCGCGGTAGCGCTCCATCAACGCCACGAAGCCGAGCACCTTCTCGGCAGCGCCGTGCGGCAGGGTGTCGATCTCCGCTGAACGTTCGAGCGCCTTCCACAGCGGCGTGTCGTGCTTGAGCGCCCAGGCGTTGATGCGCTCCATCGTCACGTCGCCGATGCCGCGCGCGGGCGTGTTGATGATCCGCAGCAGCGAGATCTCGTCTTTCGGGTTCGCGATCACCCGAAAGTAGGCGATCACGTCCTTCACTTCGCGGCGATCGAAGAACTCGGTGCCGCCATGCACCTCGTAGCGAACCTCGCGCTCGCGCAAAAACTCCTCGAGGAAGCGTGACTGCCCGTTGACGCGATACAGAATCGCGATGTCGTCGGGCGACATGCCCTCGCCCACCGCTCGCTTGACCTCAGACGCCACCCAGCGCGCTTCGTCTTCTTCCGACGGCGCAGAACAGAGCGTGATCTTCGGCCCGGCTTTGACGTCGCTCCACATGCGCTTGGAGCGGCGGTCGGGGTTCTTTTCGATGACCGAGTTGGCTGCGTCGAGAATCACCTGATTGCTGCGGTAGTTCTGCTCGAGTCGAACCTCTTTCCCGCCCGGAAACAGCTTCTCGAAGTCGAGGATGTTGCGCACTTCCGCGCCGCGCCACGAGTAGATGCACTGGTCGTCGTCGCCCACCACGCAGACGTTGTGGTGCGCGTCGCCCAGGTGACGAAGCAGCTCGAGCTGAGCCTTGTTCGTGTCCTGGTACTCGTCGACCATGATGTAGCGAAAGCGCTCGCCGTAGTGCTGCTTCACCTCGGGGAACTGCTCGAAGATGCGCGACGGGAAGACGATGAGATCGTCGAAGTCGACCGCGCCCTGCGCCTTGAGCGCGAGCTGGTAGAGCGGAAAGACCATGCTCGCGGCGAGCTCGAGATCGTCGCTGTCTTCGCCATCGATGTCGTCGAGGTCGTCGTCGTCTTCGGCGATCAGTGGCTGCCGCGGCCCTTCGCCGGGAATCTCGCCCGAGTTCTTGGCCCGCGAGATGAGCGTGAGGATCTTGCGCGGGTCGAAGACCTTGTCGTCGATCTGCCGGTCCTTCATCGCGCGACGCACGAGCGCGATCTGATCGCCGGTGTCGACGATGGCGAACTTCTTGGGCCACCCCATCTTGTGGAGGTGTTCGCGCAGCACCTCGGCGCCGAACGCGTGGAAGGTCGAGAGCGTCACGCCCAGCGCGCGCTGCCCGCCCATCTGCACCACGCGCTCCTTCATTTCCGACGCGGCTTTGTTGGTGAAGGTGACCGCGAGGATCGCGCGAGCGGGCACCTTCATGTCGAGCAGATGACAGATGCGATGGGTGATGACGCGCGTCTTGCCCGAGCCCGCGCCCGCGAGCACGAGCAACGGCCCTTCGGTGGTCAGGACCGCGTCACGTTGCGGCTTGTTGAGATGCGACAGATCCACAGCGTGGCGCTCATAGCACCGCGTCGGTCAGGCGTTCTCGTAGTCGAGACTTCCTCGCACCGCGACGCCCTGCTCTTTCGGCGTGAGCGTCACCGGTGCCGGCGCGGGCACGACGAACTGTGACTCCGGAGCGACCGCGCCGGCCGTCACCGGCGGCACCGCGTGCGCGATCTCCGCGATGCGGCCGCGAATGATCGTCTCGTAGTCCTTCGCGTGCGCGCGGTTGCGGCGCTTCGCGCCGCCGTGCCACGCGCGCACCGCTTCCCATTCTCGGCCGTGGAACTTCTTCGTCAGCTCGCTCAACTTCTTCGCGAGAAACTCGATCTGCTTCGCTGGCGCGATGGTCGATGCGTCGTCGCCACGGCCGACCTTCACGCCCGCCCACTTCTCGAACTCCGGCAGCAGCCCGTTGTCGTCGAGGCCGATGAGCCCGTGACCGGTGCCATCACGATGCACGCGGTGATTCACGAAGCTCGACTCCTGCGCGACGATCGCGGCCACCAGTTGCGGGTTCGCCCGGTATTGCGCAGAGAACTTCTGAATCCACGGAGCGAGCGTCTCAACGGAGATCTCCGCGTTGCGCGTGTGGGGAAGCGTGGGGAGCGGGCGGTTCGAGCGGATGCCGTTCGTCACGCGTCGAATTGTGCCCCAAGAAACTTCACCGCGCGCGACTTGAGAGCGGCTTTACTCCGCGCCGTGGCCGCACGAGACAAACAGAAGCCCATCGACCCGAAGGAAGCGCGAGAGCTGATCTCGGGCCTCGACAAGCGGCGGTTCCTCGACGAGCTGAACAAGCTGGCGAGCAGCTTCGCCGCCGACCCGGGCAACCCCGGCAGCTACGCGTGCAACGACTGCGTGCGTTGCGCCAACTGCATGTTCTGCAACGAGTGCGAAGGCTGCTACGGCTGCACGCACTGCACGCGCTGTGAGCTCTGCAACAACTGCACGCACTGTGTCGATTCGAAGTCGCTCAACGCCTGCGCGTATTCGGTGAACAGCGAAAACTGCGCGAACTCAGCCTACGTGTACTTCTCGCGCAACCTCTCGGACTGCACCTACTGCTTCGGCTGCGTCGGCCTGTCCAAGAAGGACTTCCACATCTTGAACGTGCAGTTCCCCCGCACCGAGTACTTCGAGCTCGTACAGAAGCTGAAGCGCGAGATGCAGGTGAAGTGAGCTTCAGAGCACCCGAAGGAACCAGGCCTTCAGGTATTCGGTTTCGGGCAGTGCAGCGAGCGCCGGGTGATCGATGCCCGCGCCGCGACGTTCGATGATCTGAACACTGCGCTTCGCATCGGCCGCGGCTTCGAGCAGCAGCTCTTCGAACATCGCGCGGTTCACCTTTCCGCTGCACGAGCAGCTCACCAGCAGCCCGTCGGGCTTGAGCAGCTTGAACGCCCGCACGTTGAGCTCGTGGTACGCGCGCTTCGCCGTCTGCAGGCCTTCTTTTCTCTTCGCGAGGCCAGGCGGATCGATGACCACGGTGTCGAAGGTTCGGCCTTCGTCGGCGAAGGTGCGCAGCACGTCGAACGCGTTGCCGTGCTGAATCGTGACGTTCTTGCGGCCGTTGAGTTCAACGTTGTGCCGCGCGCGATTGGCGGCCGCTTCGTCCTGTTCGACGGCGAGCACGGTGCTGCAGCGCCGCGAAAGACCGAGCGCAAAACCGCCGTGGTAGCTGAAGGTGTCGAGCGCTTCACCGCCGCCGAGTTCACCGGCGCGCACGTGGTTGTCCACCTGGTCGAGGAACGAACCGGTCTTCGCGTCTTCCAGCAGGTCGATTTCGAAGCGGTTCTCACCCTCGTGGTACGCGACCTTGGTGGGGCCCGCACCGAGCAGCACCTTCTTCTCGCGCGGCAGCCCTTCCCAATCACGACCGCTGGCGTCGTCACGACAGACCACGGTCTTGAGGCCGGTCACTTCGAGCAGCAGCTTCGCCCACTGCTCTTTGCGCTGATTGGCGCCTTCACTCAGCGTCTGCAGCGACAACGCGTCGCCATAGCGGTCGACGAACAGGCCCGGCAGCAGGTCAGCCTCGCCGTGCACCACGCGGAAGGCATCGCGCTTGAACAACGACTCACGACGCTTCCACGCGGCGGCCAGACGCGCCTTGAAGAACTCGGTGTTGAGCGTTTCGTCGCGACCCAGCTTCTTCGACACCAGCCGCAACGCGAGCGGCGAGCGCGACGACACGAAGGCCTGACCGATGGGGTTCTTCTGCGGATCGACCACGTCGACGATGGCGCCGGGCGCGAGTGATTCCTTCGGCCAGTGCGTGACCTCGGTTCGGTAGCACCACGGGTAGCCCTTGCGGAGCGACTTCGCGCCGTTCGCAGAAACGGTCACCAACGGGTTCGTCATTCCAGTCCTCGTGCAGCGAGCTCGGAGTCGTCTTCGCCACGCAGATGCCCGACCTCGTGCAGCAACGTGACGCGAATCTGTTCGACCAGTTCGTCACGCGTCTTGACCGCGCGCGCGAGGTTCTTCCGGTACAGCGCGATCGAGCGACACGGGGAGCCCGGCTTCATGCCCGGCTCGAGTTCGCACGTCTCTGCCAGTGGCGTTCCACGGAACAGCCCGAGAATCGTCGGCGACAGCGGGGGGTCACCCGACGTGAGGTCGACTTCCTGCGGTAGGTCTTCGACCTCGACCGGAACTCCCGAGAGGTCCTTGCGCATGTCTGCCGGCAAGGCGGCAATGGCCGCGTCGAGCTCCTTGCGGAAATCGGCGCTGGAGATCAGCACCGGCGAAGGGAACGACTCGGCATCGAGCGCGCGCGCCTTGACGAAGTGTTTGTCGGCCTCTTCCTGTTTGCCTTCACGCTCGAGCACGAGACCCAGGTGGTGATGCGCCCACGCCGCGCGCTCCGTGTCGTCGAGCAACCTGGTGAACGCCGCCTTTGCTTCCTTGAAGCGGCACAACTCGAAGAGCGCGACCGCACGTTCGTAGAGCGCTTCGGGATCGTTCTTCGCTCGCTCCAGCACCCAGTCAGCGCGTTCCAGCGCGTCATACGACTGGCCGATGTCGTTGAAGCCCATGGCCGAAAGCCGCGCGAAGGTGATCGCAAACTCTTCGTCTCGCTGCGACGTCGCCAGTTCGAAGCCGCGCTCGGCGTAGTTGCTCCCCAGCTCGTCGAGTTCACGCGTCGAGGGCTGCAGCACCACGTAGAAATGCGCCGCGCCTGCGAGGGCATCGAGTGAATCGGGGTCGATCGCCAACGCGCGCGCGTACGCCAACACCGCTTCGTCGTAGCGCTCCAGTTGGGCCAGGGCGTTCGCGCGCTCGGTGTGGGCGATGACGTCACTGGGTGACAACGCGGCAGCCTGGGCGGCGCACGACAACGCCTTCTCGTAGTCCTGCTTGTCGAACGCCTCCTGCGCGACGTCGAGCGGCAGGCGGCCTTCGGCCGGGCACACCGCGAGCGGATGCACGTGGGGCTTCTCGGTGGTGGGCTCGGTGCGAGCCGTGGGCTTCACGGTATCGGACGGCGTAGCCGACGCTTCGGGAGCCGGGCAGACACAGGCGCCAGCGTCTGCCGCATCGGGCCCGCGCGCGCACGTGCAGCCGGCCAACAGCGCGAGCGGGAGAAGAAGAATGAGGCGACGCATCGAACGGGCACCCTACACGGCCGCACCGACAAGTGCGGCGCTCGCGTCAGGCCGACTTCTTTTCCTTCTCCAGAATCACCTGCGGCGGCTCCTTCTTGTTGATGACGCCGTCGGTGATGCGGCACTCCTTCACGCCTTCGCGGAAGGGCACGTCGTACATGATCTCCAACATCGCATCTTCCATGATGGCGCGAAGACCACGCGCTCCGGAGTGACGACGCAGCGCCTCTTTCGCGACGGCGCGCAGCGACTCGCGCGTGAAGGTCAGCTTCACCTTCTCCATCTCGAAGAGCTTCTGGTACTGCTTGGTGAGCGCGTTCTTGGGCTCGGTCAGAATGGTGACGAGATCGTCTTCCTTCAGATCGTTGAGCGTCGCCACCATGGGCAGACGGCCAATGAACTCGGGGATCATGCCGAACTTCATCAGGTCGTCCGGTTCGACGAGGGCGAGCAGTTCACCGACGGAGTGATCTTCCTTCGAGTCGATCTTCGCGCCGAACCCCAGGCCCTTTTCACCGACGCGCCGGCGAATCACACCTTCGATGCCGTGGAACGCGCCACCGCAGATGAAGAGGATGTTCGAGGTGTCGACCTGAATGTACTCCTGCTGGTTGTACTTCTTGCCGCCGCGCGGAGTGACGTTGGCGCGCGTGCCTTCGATGATCTTGAGCAGCGCTTGCTGAACGCCTTCCCCGCCGACGTCGCGCGTCGCCGACGGCGAGTCACCGTTCTTGCGCGAGATCTTGTCGATCTCGTCGATGTACACGATGCCCCGGCCGGCCTTTTCGACGTCGTAGTCGGCGTTGTGCAGCAGGTTCTGAATGATGTTCTCGACGTCTTCACCCACGTAGCCGGCCTCGGTGAGGCTGGTGGCATCGGCGATGGTGAACGGAACGTTCAAGAAGCGCGCGAGCGACTGCGCCAGCAACGTCTTGCCTGAGCCCGTGGGGCCCAGCAGCAGAATGTTCGACTTCGAGAGCTCGACTTCTTCGGGGCCGGGGCCCTTGGCGCCCGGGCGGCGTGACGACGGCTTGCGCTGATAGATGCGCTTGTAGTGGTTGTAGACGGCCACCGAGAGCACGCGCTTGGCGAAGTCCTGACCGATGACGTAGTCGTCGAGGAACGTCTTGATCTCGACCGGGGTCGGGAGGCTGACGGCCGGCTTGTTCTCTTCCTTCTCGGCCTCCTCCGCGATGATGTCGTTGCAGAGCTTGATGCAGTCGTCGCAGATGTAGACCGTGGGGCCCGCGATGAGCTTGCGCACCTCGCGCTGCGACTTGCCGCAGAAGGAGCACGAGAGGTTGACCTGATGCTCACCCTTCTTCACGTGTGCTGCCTCCTCGAATCATTCTGCTGCGACAAATGTAACGCCGGGCTGGGGTCGGGTTGCAACTCTCAGGCATCCCTGGCTGTCGCCAGTTCAGCCAGATCTGCTTCGAGCGCAGCCGCGCGCTCTTTCACGGCGTCAGGAACATTCTTGCTGGCAGCCAGTTCCGCAACCAGCCGCTTGGTCTGGCTCCACAGGCGCTTGAGCTCCGCCCTGTCGGTCAGCTGCACTTCGGGTGCAGGGAACTTCTCGGTGAGATCGCGCCGCAGTTCGCTGGTCGGCTTCTCCTGATTCCAGATGGAATCGCGAATCGACTTGTAGTCAGTCGCCGACAGCTGCCCCCGACCTTCGGCCTGCGCGAGCACCTCGACTACTTCGAACGCTGGCGCGGCTTCGGCGAGCTCGGGGGTCTTCATGACCTGCGGCTCGTGCTTCTCGAGGAAGCTGAAGTTGCGGGTCAGCTTGTCGGCCGTGCCCTTCTTGATGCGGAGCTCCGCCAGACAGTAGGCCTCGAAGCTGCCGTAGCCCCACTCCTGGTACAGCCCTTCGTGACGCACCTGGGTCAGCAGCTTTCCGAGCTCGACCCACGACGACTTGAAGCGCCTGGCAGCGAGCAGCACCGTGTGACGGAAGCTGCCCGGCTGAACGTCTGAGGCTTTCTGGCTGATGGCTTCTTCGGCGATCGACATACGAGCTGCGCGCTTCTCTCAGCGCAGCGCGCAGTGCGCAACCGTCTTCAGCTCTTCTTGCCGACGTTGAACGACAGATTGACCGAGTTCCCGGAGTGCCCGGGCTTGAACGGCCACTTCTGCAGCTCCTTGAGCAGGCACTCGTTGAAGCTCGAATCGCCCTTCAGATCGGCGTTGTCGACCCACACCTTCGAGACCTTGCCGGCGTCGGCGATCGCGAACTCGATGGGAATCTTCATGTACACGCCCGGCTTGGCGACCTGCTTGATGCAACCGATGAGCGTGGCCTTGTTCTTCGCCACCACCGCGTTGATACCCGCTTCGTCGACCTCGCCCAGCGACATGCCGTCGGGGTCCGAGTTACCCATGTTCGGCTTGCCGGTCGTGGGCTGACGCGGCGTATTGGTGGTGCCGTTGGGCTGCTTCACCGCAACCTGCGTCGGGTTCTTCCTGCCGGAGCCCTGATAGTCGACGAGCTCGTCGTCATCGCGTCGCTTGGCCTTGCCGACGGTCGGCGCGTCGACGGTGATGTCACCCCAGGCGAGCTCCTCGGCCGATTTGCTGCCGCCGTGAACCGCGAGGTAGTTGCCGATGACGCCGACGATGACGCCAAGCACCACCAACACCACGGCGCCGATGATGAGCGCGCGGTTGCGCTTCTGTTTCACCTCGGCGTGATGCTGATCGGCGTGAGCGTCGACGCGTTGCTTCGCTTCGGCCTTGGCGACGTGCACCTTGAACTCGGGCACCTCGACGACCTTCACGAAGCGCCCGCTGCCCATGAGCTGAACCTCGCTCTGGGCGAGCAGCTCACCGGCGTAGAGCTTGTCGATGATCTGTTGAGCACCCACGGGCCCGAGGATCAGATCACCTTCGCGAAACAGCCACTGGTCAGCCATGTGCGCCTTGCCCTCCGAAGTGCTTCGCGCCGCGGTGGTTGGTACCACGGCGCAGCATTCGACGGCTACACGTGCGGCGCGCGCACGGAGCTCAATCGTTGAGCTTGTCTTCGTACTTCTCGAGCAGGTCCGTGATCGCTTCACGCAGGTACTCGCTCTGGCGAATGCGCGTCTCCTTCGACAGGTCCTTCAACTGCTCGAGGCGATCACGGTTCAGGCGGAAAACAACCGAGGTCAGGCGGGCGTTGTCGTTCATGTGCATACATGGTCGCACACGAATGTTGCCCGTCAAAAAAACTCACTCGAACAGGTACGTGCGGAACTGCAGACCGACGAGCACCTCGGCACCGAGACGCAGCACGAAGCCTCCGCCGAGCTGTGCTCCAAGCTGAGCGTAGACACCGGCAATGTCCGCGAAGTCGTACTGCACGCCAAACGCGACGCGCGCGCCGGCGGTGAAGGCGGGCAAGGCATGAATCGCCAGTTGGAGGTCCACGAACGTCTTCCACTTGTCGTAGCCGAAGCTCTGACGGAGGCCGGAGTAGAAAGACAGAGCGAGAAGAGGGGCTTCGTACACTCCAGGCGCAACACGGGCAGACAGCGTGAGCTCGGACTTGTCGGTGATGCCCAGCGTGCCGCCAAGCTCGACCGGCACGCGAACGCCGTTTTCGAAACGCCCTTCAGTGGTACCTGAGACGGACGTCGAGAACTCACCACCCGACGCGACGGTGAGACCGAGCGAACCACGGTGCGATTGAGCCGACGCTGCTCCTGAACAGAGCAGCACGACGACGACGAAACCCCTCATCACTTCTTGCGGCGGCGCAGCAGCCCGACCAGCGCGATGAGCCCGAACCCGAAGCCACCAGCGGTGGAACACCCGCCCTGCGGCAGCGCACCATTGGTGTTTTCGACTTCGTTCACCACGTCAGGCCGCAACGCGACGACGGGAGCCTTCCACGTGGCCTGGCCGACGTTGCCGTACTCGTCGCGCGCGAAGACGGTCACCCCGCCCTGCGGTTCGACGGCGGAGAGCTTGATCTCGCGCTCGGCGCCGAACGCCGACTGCGGGCCGTCACCGACCTGGTAGGCGAACTCGAGCTTGTCCTGCGAGACGGCGTCACGCGCGATCACGTTGATGCGATCGGCGGCGACGTCGGCGATGAGCGTGAGCCGCGGCGCGTCCCAGTCGACGAGGAACGGAATCTCGCGGGGCGAGGAAATGCCTCGCGGATCCTCGGCAACGCGCGTGCGCACCGAGATCGTGTGCGCGCCCTGGAGCAGGAACCGCGAGTGGGTGACGACGAGCTCACCGTTGGCGGCGGGCATGAAATCGGTCCACAGACCCTTGTCGATCTTGAACGAATACTCGGGGCTGCCTTCCTTGCCGGTGGCGCGAACGTCGAGCACCGCCTGCGGCCACGGCAGTTCGCGATGGCCGGTGAGCTTCATGTCAGCCGCGGCCGGCATCACCACGCGCTTCATCGAAACGGCGAGCTGCGGCGCGTCGATGGCGCACGCGTCCATCGCGCCCTTGAGCGTCGCGAAGATGCCGAGGTGGTTGAACGCTTCACTGCCGGCGATGCGGCCGAGGCCCTTGGTCTCGTTGACCTTCAGCTTGAAGTTGCCCAACGCAGGCAACGAGAAGCCCGACAGGCCGCTCGCAAGCGCGGGTTCAGCCAGACCGATGACCGCAGGCACGAGGTCGGCGAGCACCTGCGGGTCTTCAGCGAGAATTTCGCTGTTCGCGGTGCGGATGTTGCCGATGAGCATGCGCACGTCACCGAGCGCAGGGGTGACTGAATCGCAGCCTTCGAAGATGAGTGAGAGCGGCAGCGAGATGTCGGCGGTCAGCGTGAAGAGGCGCGCCTGGCGATCATCGATGAGCGCGTAGAAGTCGACACTCACGTCGGGCAGCGTCAGCAGCAACAACGGCTTGATGGGCTTCTTGGTGACCGGATCGTACGTGCCCTCGCCCACCACCACCGTGGGGGCCCGCGCCGGGCGAAGCACGACCATCATGGGCGCGTCTTTGCCGTCGCGGGTGACGAGCTTTCCGAGCGACGGGAGGAACGTCGAGAACAGACCCGAATTGATGAGGCCCACGTTCTCGGTCGAGAGGTTGAGACACAGCGCGCCAGCCTGATGCGCCGCCCAGAAGGTGTTGTTGAGGAAGTTCGACGAGATGCCGAGCCCCACGTGGTAGCCGCTGCCGGCCGTCGCTTCAGCGTCGAAGTCGGGGAAGGTCACCGACGTCATCGGAGGCGCGGCCTGCGCCGGAACACAGCTCGACACCGTCGCCGGCTGAATGCCGACGCGCGTGCCGAAGTTGAGGCCCGAGTTCACTTCTGCGGTGGCACCGGCGGCGAGCGAGAGCTCGAGTTCCGCGTCGGCCGGCGCGCCGAACGAGCCGAGCACGGACGCGAGGTTGAACTTGCCTTCGACGCCGAGGAAACGCGGCGCGCACTTCGCACCGGCCATGCACACGTTGTCGACGCACGCGACCGCTGGCGCCTGGCCGTCGCTGCGCGGCGCACAGTCGGCCGTGGTCTGACACGCGGCACAGCTCTGCCCTGCGACGGCATTCTTGATCTGGTCCTGGAGCGGCGCCGAGATGAGGCCGAGCACCAGGTTCTTGACCGGGTCCCAGTCGGCGACGCCGCAATACACGTCACCGCACGTGTTCTGGCCGTCGAAGTCGAGATCGCCCGGGCTGATGCACTGCGGCTCCGACGGCGCGCCGCTCGAACCGCAGATCTGCGTGCCCGAGAACGAGCCCACTTCGAACGAGAGGAGCTTGTCGAAACGCATGTCGATCGTGAACTTGACCGACGCCACGATGCGATTGGCCGCGTGGGAGCCACGCGAGCTGTCGAAGCTGATGGCGCACTTCACGGCGCTCAACCACGTGCAGGCGCCATGGCTGCGATCTGCGGTGTCGACGTAGAGATTGCCGGTGTTGATCGACAACTGCACCGTCGCGTCGAGCGTGTCTGGCGAACGCGGCGTGAGCGAAAAGCCGGTGAGCTGCACCTGCACGTTGGCGGGCGTGTCGTAGTCGTTGGCCGTCGTGGCGGTGACGCACTTACCGTCCATGCGGCCGCAGCTCTCGCCGCCGCAGTTCCCCTTGCCCTGGTCGGCGATGACGATGTCGCCGATGACCGACACGTTCTGCGTCATGCACGCGACCGGCACCTGCAACGTCTGCCCGGGCGCGAACAGATCGACGAGCGTGCGCCAGTTGGTGTTGAGGTAGTTGATGCCCTGCGGAGACAGGCGAATGTTCACCGCGTTGTCGTTCTTCGGCCCCGTGTAGCGGGCCCCCGCGGGATACGGCGTGAGACCTGCGCAACCGCTGCCGGTTCCACCGCAGCCCAGACCGACCAGAAGCGCCACGAACATGAACGAGGCGCGGCGCGCGTGACGCGTCGAAGAAGACAGATGCATGAAGAGAAAGCCTCCCGTGTCGGCCGGGGAAAAAGGTGTCGCGAACGTAGCAGTTGCTGCGCGCGCGCAGGGGCTCGCTCTGACGACTCAGCGCGTCACAGCACCGGCAGCGAAATGGCGCGCTGCGGCAGTGCGTCATTCAGCCGACCGGAGCGAAACGGCTCGAGGTCGATCGCCACGAAGGTGAAGCCGGTGGCTTTGATGGCGGCGTTCACCTGCGCGCGCAGCTCGGGCTCCATCAAGCGCGGCAGTTCCTCGGCGCTCACTTCGAGACGCGCGACCTCGTTGTGGAAGCGCACGCGGAAGTTGATGAAGCCGAAGCTGCGCACGGCCTTCTCGGCGGCGCCGACCTGACGCAGCCGTTCCACCGTCACCTGTGTGCCGTAGGGGAGCCGCGAGGCGAGGCACGCCATCTGCGGTTTGTCCCACGTGGGCAGCCCGAAGCGGTGGCTCCAGGCGCGGATCTCCCGCTTGGTCAGCTGCGCCTCTGCGAGCGGCGAGCGCACGGCGTGCTCTCGTGCGGCCTGATGCCCGGGCCGGTGATCTTTCTTGTCGTCGGCGTTGAAGCCATCGAGCACCACCGCGAGGCCCAGCTCCACCCGCTTCTTCTCGGTGATGGAATAGAGCTCGGTCTTGCAGAAGTAGCAGCGGTTGGCCGGGTTGGCCGCGTAGCGAGGGTCATTCAACTCGTTCGAGTCGACCAGCACATGACGCGCTCCGAGCTTCGCGGCCAGCGCGCGCGCTTCGTCGGCTTCGTCGGGAGCAACGGAGGCCGAGATCGCCGTGAGCGCGATCGCCCGCTCGCCGAGCACGTCGACCGCGACTTTGAGGACGAACGCCGAATCGACCCCGCCGGAGAACGCGACGAGCGCCGAACCGTGCGCGCGCAACGAGGCCTTCAACGACTCGAGTCGCTCGGCCGACTGGGCACAGAGCGACTCGATCTCAACTTCGGAAAGGACCGGGGCCTGAACGGAAGAAGACGGCGACATGCGCGCGGAGGCTTAACTCGCTTCCGCGCGGCGCGCGCTTACTTCTTCCCCTTCTTCTTGGCGGGCTTCGCAGCGGCCTTGGCCGGCTTGGCCGCCTTCGCGGGCTTGGCACCCTTCGCACCCTTCTTGGGGGCCTTGGGCTGAGGCTTCATCTTGGTGCCGGTGATGACCTTGAGCTCCTCGGTCGTCATGAACGACAGATCGAGCAGCGACTGGAAGATCTTGAGACCGGACGCCTCGACGTCTTCGGTGTTGGTGTGCACCGTGACTTCCGCCGACGTGGGCGGCTGATACGGCTCGGTGATGCCCACGAAGTTCGGGATCTCTCCGGCCAGCGCCTTCTTGTACTTGCCGGTGGAGTCACGCTTGATGAGTTCGTCCGTCGGACAGTCGACGTAGACCTCGATGTAGCGCTGGATGCGGCGTCGATTTTCGTCGCGCGCCTGCTTGTCGGGGCTCGCACAGGCCACCAGCGTGGCCACACCGTTCCGCGTCAGCGCATCGGCCACGAAGCCGAGACGACGCGCGATCGTGATGCGCTCTTCCTTCGTGCCTCCTTCGACTTCCTTCCAGAGGTCGTCCTGGAGGTCGTCTTCGTCGAGAATCTCGACCTTGCGGCCGACCTGGCGGAGGCGCGCTTCGATGTAGCCGGCCAACGTCGTCTTGCCTGCGCCCAACATGCCCGTCAGCCAGATCGTAAAGCCCGTCTCTTGCGCCATTCGTGTCAGCTCCGATGCGAATAGAAACCGCTGCAGCCCACCCTCAATTTCCGCTGCAGCTACAAAAAGACGCGGCTTAATAGTTTAAAACCGCAACTTTGCCAACCGTGCCCGGCGTTTTCAGCGGTGCTGAGGGCAAGAAATCGGTTCCCGGGTGACGATTCGGTCGCCATTCCACTCGATGAACCCCAGCGGTTCGGCCCACCCGAGGATCAGTCGCTGAACGGCGAGCGCAGCCAGCGAACCGACGATCAACGGCGCTTCGGGAGTGCCCGGTAACGCCGCCGCCGTGAGGTGCCAGCACGCGTCGCACGCCGCCTTCGCTCTCCACGCGACACCGCCGCCGACGAGCACCGCGTCGCCGCTCACCGCGGTGCCGAAGCTCGCCAGCTGAACCGCGTCTGCCGCGGCGCCAAGGGGTGTGCCTCCGAGCCGCAGATACGAGGCCGCGTCGTCGAGCGTGTCGCTGCGGCCGTGCACCTGAACGTGGCGAGCCATCAACCGTGCCTGCCCTCGCCCCCCGAGCTCCTTGAGGAGGATCTGCCGGCCGTAGCGCTGAATGTCGGCTTCGCGCACGTCAGCCTCCCGCCATGGCAGCGACGAGGACGATCACCGATCGCGCGGCGAGCGTCGTGCCCGGAGCGTCGCGCACGTCTTCGTCGTCGAAGAACACGCCGATGCTGCGCTTGAGCGAGCCTGCGTCCGTGAACAGCTTCGCGCGCAACGCAGTGTGCCGCGCACAGAGCGCCTCGAGGGCGAGACCAACGGTGTCGGCAGCCACCTTGACGCGCGACTGACCGTCGGCGAACGCGCGCAACGCCGCCGGTAACTCGACGGTCACCATCGCGCCCGCAGTCGCAGCCGCGACGTACCGTCGCCCAGGGCCGTCAATTCGAGCACCTCATGGCCTTCTTCTTTCGCGCTGCGAGGCACGTTGCGCAGCGGCTCGTCCCCGCGCAACAACACCTCCAGCTCGCCACCGTCGTCGAGCGTCTCGAGCGCGAGCTTCACGCGCACGTACGTCATGGGGCAGACCTCACGGGTGATGTCGATGCGGGCGGCTGACATGCGGCGATGCTCTCTTCGTCGCTCAATACCGGCTTCGCTCCCGGCGCGCACGCGGCACAGTCGGCACGCTTGCGCACCTTGACCGCGCGAAACGAAAAAGAGTGACCGTCGATCACCTGGAGCGGCGCGATGCCCCGTTGCGCATTCGGTCTCAAGGCGAGCGAAGCCTGAACGCCGCCCATCAACCCGGCCATGGAGCCCAGCACGCCCGCCTGCGCGCAGGTGGGCACGTCGTCGGGAGCGGTTTCGAACAAACACCGCAGGCACGGACCGCCACGTTCGATGCGCATGGCGAGCCCTTCGAACCGCAACACGCCGCCGTAGATGAGCGGCACCCCGGTGAGCACCGAGGCGTCCGACAACAGGAACTTGGTGTGCACACCGTCGGTCGCGTCGATGACCAGGTCATGCGAAGCAAACAACGCCTCGACGTGCTGTGAGGTCACGCGCTGCTGCAGCGGCTCGACGCTGAGCGCAGGGAACTTCGCGCGCAGCTTCTCGGCCGCCGACACGACCTTCGGACGACCGATGTCGGCGTCGTGATGCCACGGCTGCCGGTGCAGGTTGCTCAGGTCGACGGTGTCGGCGTCGACGATGGTCAGGTGCGCGACGCCCGCCCGCGCGAGCGCGAGCGACACCGGGCAACCGAGCCCGCCCATGCCGATGATCAACACGCGTGAAGGCCGCTTCGTCACGGCATCTTCATGCACGACTTGTGGGTACACTCGCCACACTTTGCAGCTCAACGATGATCGCCGGGCCCGCGTTCGGGTGGTGCTCGAAAAACGAGGGCTGACGCAGCAGGTCTCCGCGGAAGAAGCGGCCAGCTCGTGGATGCTGGAGCGCTTTCAGGCCCGCGCCCGGGCCCTGTTCTACGCGCGAATGATGTTCCTCACGCTCGGCCTGCTGATTCTCGCGGTGCCGGTGTGGCGCTTCTATTTCGACTTCACCCCGCTCGCGTTCGGCGGCTACTTCTTCATGTTGCTGTACACGGTGGCCAACTACCTCGTGCTGCAGCACGAGCGCGCCGGGCGAATCGTCACCTACATCACGCTGTGCTTCGACCTGGTCGTCATGGTGGTGGTCGTCGTCAAACCGCATGAAGCCGGCGGTCTGGCAAACCCGCTGCTCGCCACGCAGCTGCTGTTCACCACGCTCTTCGCCCTGCTGTACCCCAAGCCGCTGGCGATCCTCCCGCCGCTGCTGGCGCTGCCCATCACCGCGCGGCTCGATCAACTGCTCGACCGCAGCCCCACCGCGGTCGAGGTGCTCACGCTCATCTGGTACCTGGGGCTCAACTTCATCGTCATCTACGTGCTGGTGTACCTCAACGAACGCGAGGTCTCGGCGCACCGGGAAGTCGTCGAGCTGCAGGGTGACCTGAAGGAGCTCGCGGTCGTCGAAGAACGCAACCGGCTGGCCCGAGAGATCCACGACGGCCTCGGCGCCAGCCTCTCCTCGCTCATCATCCAGTCCGAGTACGTCGAGCAGCTCTCGCGCGACGAGGCCGTGAAGAAGGAAGTCGGCGAGCTCAAGCAGTCGGCCGAAGAGGCGATCGAAGAGCTGCGCCGCAGCCTGCAGATGATGCGGGAAGACTTCGACCTGGGTCACGGCGTGGAGGACTACGTGAAGACCTTCGGCCTGCGCACCCAGCTGCCGGTGCAGTTCGAGCGCTCGGGAACCCTGCTCGCGCGCCTGCCGCCCGAGACCTCGCTGGCGCTCTTCCGCGTGTTGCAGGAGCTGCTGTCGAACGCCGCCAAGCACGCCGCGCCGGCGAACGTGTACGTGAAGCTCCACTTCGCGCCGAACGCCGTGCACCTCGCGGTGAAAGACGACGGCAAGGGCTTCGACCCCGCGTCACCGAAAATGGGCCACTACGGCCTCATCAACCTCCGCGAGCGCGCCATGAAACTGGGCGGAGAAGTCACCATCGACGCCAGGCCCGGCGGCGGCACGCACATCACCTTCTCTGCACCCGTGAGCTGACATGACCGACGAAACGACCTCCGCAGCCGCCGAGCCCGCCCAGGCACCCATTCGAGTCTTCGTGGTGGAGGACCAGACGAAGATCCTCAAGAACCAGCTCAAGCTGCTCGAGGGCAGCGCCGAGCTGTCGATCATCGGCACCGCGCTCTCGGGCGAGACCGGCGTGGAAGAAGTGCGGCGGCTCAAGCCCGACGTCCTGTTGCTCGACCTGGGGCTTCCGCGCATGAGCGGCATCGACGTCACCCGCGTGGTGAAGGCCGAGATGCCGGAGGTCGAGATCCTCATCTTCACGATCTTCGACGAGGAGGACAAAGTGCTCGAAGCGGTGAAGGCCGGCGCTTCCGGCTACCTGCTCAAGGGCACGCCAGCGGACAAGATGGTCGAAGCCATCAAGGAAGTGCGCGCGGGCGGCACCGTGATTCAGCCCAGCCTGGCGCGGCGGCTGCTCAAACACTTCCGCGTGGGTGAACCGTCGGCCAGCAGCGACAACCTGCCGCCGGTTGCCACCGCCGGAGAGCCCGAAGGCAAGAAGCTGTCGGCCCGCGAGACCGAGATTCTCCAGCTGATCGCCAAGGGCGTCTCCAACAGCGAAGCGGCGACCATGCTGAACCTCTCGAAGGCCACCATTCGTACGCACCTCGAGCACATCTACCGGAAGCTGGAGGTCACCAACCGTGTCGAGGCCGTCACCGAAGGCCTCCGCAAGGGCCTCATTCAGGTCTGAAAACGACTGCGCGGCTCGACTCCACGAAGGAGTGAGCCGCGCGCGTACTTCAGCGACGTCGACCGCTCAGAGGCAGTAGCCGACGCGGGCGCCGAGGGTGCTCGTGCGCTTCGTGCAGGTCTTGCCGCCGGCGCACAGCGCGTTGGGGCGCGTGGCGCAGGCAGCGGGCACCGAGCCACCGTCGGTCGGGGCGATGCAGCCGAGATCGCAGACCGGCGTGCAGGTCGCGGTGCCCGTCTCGCCGATGCCGATGCACAGCTGCGCGCTGCCACAGGCGGCGCCCTTGAACGCGTCGGTCTCGGCGCACATGGCGTTGGGCTGAGCGATCTGCGCGCGCTGGGGCACGCAGATGCCAGAGCCGTCGAGGCTCACCGGCAGCTCGCCGCTGGCCTGCGTGGGCACGCAGCTGGCCGGCGTGGTGCCGACGTTGGCGCAGTTGCGCACGCCCGCGTCACTCGAGAAGACGTCGCACGTCTTCATGCACGCGCCGAGCACCGAGTTGGAGTTCGGGTCCGTGTAGCGCAGCGTGTTCACGCAGGCTTCGTCGGGGTTGCACTCGGGCTTCGGGTCGTAGCCGAAAGCCGGCGGCTGCGCGTTGCAGGCGCGGAGGCAGACACCTTCGTCGCCGCCCTTCGTGGGGATGCACTGGAGGCCGGTGCTGCACTGCGTGGCGGCGGTGGTCTGCGCGTAGTCGGTGCGGCAGGCCTGGCCTTCGGTAGCCGTGCCGGGGGGACGGCAGACGGGGTACGGGTACACGCCGTCAGCCCAGAACTTGATGATGGAATACGTGCAGGTGCCGGTGCCCGCGCCGACCGGGTCGGTCACCGTCGCCGTCTGGGTCATGGCGTTGCCAGCCTTCACGAGGCACGTGTTGGCGATGGGCACCGTCACGCGGGTCGACGTGAAGCCGCCGTCGCCGTCGCTCTGGTTCTGCTCGCACTCGCCGCCGTTGACGCCCATCGACAGCGGCAGGCAGCCGAACGACGGGAAGCAGATGTCGCCACGATCACACTGGTTGTCGCTGGTGCACTGGCGAATGCAGAACGCCGTGTCGCCGAACAGCTCGCGGCAGGTGTGACCCGTGCCGCACGTCGCCGTGAGGTTCGCGGGGTCGCACTCTTCCATCGCGCGCGGGTTCGAGCAGGTCTTGCCGTTGCACCACTTGCCGACCGCTTCGCAGGTGTCGCTGGCGCCCGACAGGCTCGCCAGGCACGAGCACTCGCCGCCGATGCAGGCGACCTGGCCGGGCTCGCAGATCTGACCGTTGCAGGTGACCGCCGAGGCTTCACACTTGAACGTCTCGCCGCTCTTCACGCAGTAGCCGTTGGGGCAACCGGGAGGCGTCTCGGACACCGGGCGCGAGGTGACGCTCACCGGGAGGCCGACCTCCGAGGCGATCTGATCGCCGAAGCCCTTCGACACCGAAATGGCGGTGATGTCGATGGCCGGCTCCACGTAGCCCTCGAGGCGCAGGTTCTCGTTGTTCACCACGATCACCGCCAACGCCCCGGCTTCCTTCGCGAAGCGGATCTTGTTGGTGAAGCTGCCTCCGCCGCGGCGGCAGAGCACGATCTTCCCGGCGAGCGAGTCGGCCGGGAAGGCACTGTTGCAGAGGTCGCCGTTGGCGAGTTCGCCCTGCACGTCGGCGCTGGTCCTGGTGCCGCGGAACCAGTTGCCCGAGTACTTGGTGGCGTTGGCGGTCACGAAGGAGGCCAGCGGAGCGCAGCCCTCGACGCACGTACGGCGCGCTTCATCGCACACCTGGTTCTCGCCACAGCCACCGGCGCAACGATCGGCTTCAGTCGGAATCACGCCTTCGGGCTGCGGGCCGCCGTCGGGACCGGGAACAATCGGAGGGCAGGCGAAGAGAGTGACGGCGAGCGCAGCGGTGAAGACGACGCTCAAGCGGGTGAGACGCATGTGATTCCTCAAAGGAAAACGGCCGAGTGCGAAGCGGCGCACCGTTTAGGTAACCGGGTGGGGGGTGTCAACACACCATCAGTAGCTGGCGGTCAGGCCCCAGATGAGCGTGTGGAAAGATTCCTCGCCGACGCCGCCGCACTGCTGCTCGTTGCACACGGTCCACTTCTGGCCCTGGCCGTAATAGCGATCGGTGAACGACATCATGCGCCAGCGAACCGAGTAGCCGATGGGGCCCCAGATGTCGCCCGCCAGCCCCGCTTCGATGCCGAAGCCGCTGGCCGTCGCCCCGCCGGTGGGGTCGTTCAGGTTGCCGTAGCCGATGATCTGATCGGGCCCCGGCCGGGGGTTGAAGTAGATCGACCCGGCCAGCTCCAGCCGCAGGAATGGGAAGATCGCCAGCGCCGCGTCGATGCCCAGCACACCGAAGCCCGCACGATCGCTCGAGGGCAGTGAGACCCCGGCATTGGGGTCGATGAGGAAGCTGCGCGACATGCCACCACCGCGAAGCCCGACCCAGCCCACGGGCTGCACGTAGTGCTGCAACAACTTCGAGCCGCCCTCCTTCCTGGCCCCGAAGAGGTCGAGGTCCATGCCCATCTCGAAGTGGTAGCGGAACGTGCCCTGAACGTTCCAGCTGATGTCGTCGCTGTTGACCGTCTTGTCCGGTCCCTGCCCCTGCGCGGTCTGCTCGACGATGCGCGTCTGCGACTGGCCGTACATGAAGCCGCCCACCACGCCGATGCCCTGGAAGATCGCGTTGACGCCCTTCGGAAGGTTCGTGTTCAGCAACGCGAGCGGGAAGAAGTCGAGGTTCAGCGAAACGCCCAGGTACGGCGCCGAAGCAGTGAAGTCGATGGTGATGCCGGTCGGCTTGGGGTCGGTCAGCTCGTAGGCGGCGCAGCTGGCGACGCCCGGACGCAGACACTGGCTGCGCCACGTGGTCGCACCTCCGACCCAGAAGCGGAACATGCGCACCGGCACCTTGCCGTGCTGGCGCGCCTTGTTGGGGTCGTCGAGATCGGCGTCGCGATCTTCGGGCTGCTGCGTCGACCCACCGGTGATGACGCCACGATTTCCCGACGCATCGACCTGCGTGAGGTCGAGCCCGGGCGCCTCTTCACCGCCGGTGTTCGCCACCACCACGGGCTCGTCGCTCGTCACTTCGGTGTCGCCACCGGCCGCCGGCTGCGCCTTCGCTGCGCCCTGCTCGGCCGCCGCCGCGATCGCGCGCGCCAGCTTCTCGGCGAAATCGGCGCTCAACACGCCCTTCTTCACCGCCAGCGACCTGGCCCACAGCTGCTCGCCGGCGCGGTCGTAGATGAGCACGTTGTACTTGCCGCCGCTGACGTCACCACCGACGGCCGCGTCGAACTTCACGCCCCGCGACGCACGGGCCACACCGACCGGCGTCATCGCCGCCGCGCCCTTCATCTTCCGCTTCGAGGCGGCGGCCTTGTACTCGGCCAGCGGCACCAGCGTGACCGTGCCCGCCTCTTTGACGGCCTTCTCGATCTGCGTACGCAGGCGACCCTTGTCGTCACCATCGATCTCGAGAACGACGACCTTCTGCGCAAGAGCCGGGAACGACACCAGCGCGATGAGCGCGACGACGGACAGATGGCGCATGAGGCGCAGCCTCTAACTTCAATCTGCCGGGGTGTTCAACCCTGCGACACGCGCGGGTTTCTCAGGCGATGAGAATCGGCCAGTCGTTGCGCCGCGCATGCGCGACGAGGCCATTGCTGCTGTCGGCCGGGGTGACGACCAGCGGCCGCTTCGCGAAGGTCAACATGTCGAGGTCGAGCTCGCCGTTGCCGACCGCGAGGCCCGGCGTGAGCGACGCGCGTTGCAGCCACGTCACCTTGCCTTCGCCACACGGCACCGGCTGATGCACCGTGCCGCTCAACCGGCCGTCGACGACGTCGCAGCGCACGCCGATCACCTGTGAGAGCGGCACCCCGAGCGCTTCGGCCCCCGGCACCACCACCCACCACGGCGACGCACTGCAGATCCACACCGGGTGCGCCGACAGCTTCGCCAGCAACGGCCGTACGAAGGGGAAGATGCGCCCCGCGAACCGCTCCTTGAAGAAGCGCCGCGTGTGCTCGAGCACCTCGTCTTCACGGAGGCCGGCCATCACCTCGACGGCCCAGCCATACGCGCGCGCGTGCGACTGCGAGAGCAACGCCTCGTAGGTCTCGTACTTCGCGTCGATGAAGTGCTGATGAATGGCCCAGCGCAGGAAGTCTTCGCCGACGTCACCGCGCCACAACGTGCCGTCCGCGTCGAACACCACCGGGGCACCGGGCGAGAGCGTTTCCAGAAGGCGCGTGAGGACCACGTTCATGCGCGGCTACATACATCGCGCTACGGTCTGAAGCGTGATGCGCGCACTCGTGTTGACGACCTTGATGTTGGTGGGTTGCTCCGAATCGCAGCCCTGCCGGAACTGCCCCTCGGTCCAGGGCACCTACGCGATGACCTGGGCCGACGCAGGCGGCCTCACCGACGGCGATGGCGGCGTGGTGACCGGCACCTGCACCTTCGAAGGCCCGCGCCCCGCGACGCTGACGCTCACCCACAAAGACTCCAACGTGACCACGGTGATCGACGACGCGCCCATCGGCGGCACGCTGTACGACACCTACGATCTGGCGCTCAGCGGCGGAGGCGACGGCGTCACCTACAAGCTGCGGGCGCTCTCGATTCCGGAAGGTGGCGGGAGCGACGCGGGCATGTCGCTGCGCGGCTCACTCACCAGCGGTCGCGTCGACTCGGCGTCGGGCGAGTACTGCGAGACCTCAGACAGTTTTACGGCCCAGCGCATTTCGCGCTGAGCCGTAGGTGAAGCGACTTACTTCTTCTTCTTGCCGGCGGTGGCCGCCTTGGCGGCGACCTTCTTGCGCTCGGCGCGCTTCTTCCACTTCAGACGGATCTTGCTGCGAACGCGGCGGTGCTTCGACTTGCTGTTGGCCATGATGGCTCCTTGATGAAAAACGAAGGTGGCGTGGCCTAGCAGATGATCTGACGCGAAGTCATTCACTCATCGTCAGGCGGCGGTCGCGTGGGGAACGGCATGCCCTCCGCGCTCCGCACCGAGGTGGGCGGCGCTTCGTCGAGGTTGAAGCCCAGCTGCGTCTCGACCGGCAGGTCTTCGGTCGCCGGCACCGCGGGTTGATCAGGCCGCAACTTCACGCTGGCGAAGATGGGCCGCGTGGCGTCGACGAAGCGGCGCACCTCGTCGAGCGGCAGCGCGGGGACGATGTGACCGTGCGCGCCCGCCATCTCGGTGGCGGCGCACATGGAGTTGAGGATCGCCTCCTCGGTGGCCTCCATCACCGCCTCGTAGAGCGGGTCGAGGCGCGCATCGAGCAGCAGCTTCATCTTGTAGACCATCTTGTTGGTGCGCCTCGGCACCACGTTGGCGGTCGAGAAGCCGACGACGATCTCACCCGAGCCGTGCGCGGCGTACGAGCCGACGCGCCCGATGCCGAGCGAGACCCGCTTGCAGAGTCGATTGAGCTGATGCGGCAGCAACGGCGCGTCGGTGGCCACCACCGCGATGATCGAGCCGTAGCTCATCACCCGGCGCGGCATGCCGCGGAACTTCTCGGCGAGCACTTCGCCCACGGGCATGCCCGCCACGCGGAGGTTGTGCATCTTTCCGAAGTTGCTCATCACCAGCACACCGAGCGTGTAGCCGCCGTGAACCGGGGGCAGCTTGCGCGAGCTCGTACCGATGCCTGCCTTGAAGTCGCAGGTGATCATGCCGGTGCCGCCGCCCACGGCGCCTTCCTGCACGAGGCCGGTCTTGGCGCGCTTGAGCGCCTCGCGCACGTGCTCTTCCTTCACGTGCCGGCCGGCGATGTCGTTGAGGTAGCTGTCGTCGCACTCGCCGACGACGGGAATGATGACGTCGTGTTCGTCGCCGATGCCGGGGTGCTTCTCGACCATGGTGCGCGCGAGCGCGTCACTCACCGCGCCCACGGCCATGGTGTTGGTGAGCATGATGGGCGTCTCGAGCAGCCCCCACTCGACGACCTGCGTCAGCCCACTCACCTCGCCTGCGCCGTTGAGCACGAAGGCACCGCCGGCGAGGCGGTCCATGAAGATGTTGCCGTCGTTGGGAATGATGGCGGTGACGCCGGTGCGCACCGGCCCCTTGCCGGGGATCAGCGGGCCGGGCGCGCCTTGAATGATCGTCGAGTGCCCGACCAGCACCCCTTCGACGTCGGTGATGGCGTTGAACTTGCCGGGCTTGAAGCGCCCGAGCGGCAGGTCCAACTCACGAGCACGAACGCGTTTTTCAGGCGACACCATGTGCCCGACTGTAACCGTTGCAGAACAAAACAAAGGCTCTATGACTGAGGTGCATGCGCATCAGCATCGGGGTCATCGGGGCGTTGTTGCTGTCGAACTGCGGGGCCGCGGAGCCGGGGCCGAAGACGGTCAACGGCGTGGTGCTGCCGGTGGGTGACGGAGAGCAGCTCGTGCACTGGAAGAACGTGCCCGTTGCGCTCGTCACCTGGCCGCTGGCGTCGACGGACGTGCAGAACACCATCGGCCAGGTCGGCATCAGCTACGAGCTGACGGACGAAGCGCGTCAGCGTGGTGCCGGCATTGCGCTGCGCCTCGAAGGGGCCGACCAGGAGCACTTCGAGGGCGAGTGGGAGACCGCCGCGGGCGGTCAGATCTTCGGCCAGCTCCGCTGTCGACCGAAGCGCGCGGGCGCCCTCGAGGCCACGCTCGTCGCCGTGGCCGAGGGCCGCGAGTACCGCGCCAGGGTGCGCTGCGACGCGGTCACCGACTACGCGATGTTCCTCCAGCAGGAGCCCGCCTGCCTGAGCGGCGACAAGGTCTCCATCAAGTCCGGGCAGCGCTACGACCCGACCACCGGCGCGCTCGAGACCGCACCGCAGACCTGCCGCAACCGCTTCGCCAGCGCTGACGGCCGCGTGCGCTACGAGGTCGACAACGGCCAGGCCTACCGCGTGACGCTCGGCGCGGGCCGCGAGCCCATCTTGTCGCCGGCCGAGCAGGCCATGCTGCGCAACTTCGGTGTGGTGCTGGTGTCCCCCGACGGCAACACCGTCGTGTTCGGCGACATGAGCGGCCTCTACGTGAAGCGCGACGGGCCGCTGACGGTGCTCGACGCGTGGGGCGGCACGCGCATGGGCAGCCGCAACGCCCTCGCCTTCTCGGCCGACAGCACGAAGCTGGTGGTGCGCGGCACGCTCTTCGGCGAGAGCGCCTACCTGCAGGCCAACTTCCGCGTGGTGGATCTCGTGACGGGCGAGAACACCCGCCTCATCCCCACCGCGCTGAGCGCCGCGCTGCCCGCCCACGGCAACCGCTTCGCCACCAACGGCGACCTGACGAAGTTCCTCTGGGGCCTCGCGCAGAACGGCGAGCTGCAGCTGCACCTCGTCGACACGGTGGCGGGCACGCAGGTGCGCGTCTTCGACGACGCCATGACGCACGTGACGACGCTGCCGGGCCGCGCGGCGAAGGTCACGCCCATCACGCTCGCCAGCGAACTCACGGCGACGCCTGACGGGCGCTACGCCGCCATGGCGCTCAACGCCTACACCGGGTCCGACTACTACGCGGGGAAGAAGGGCGCGTACGTGCGCGATCTCGTCGAGGGGAAGACGTGGTCGGTGGGCCTGCTGCCCGACGGCTCGTGGCTGTCGGGCGACGGCTGGGGCTACGAGGCGCGGCTGGAGCTCACCGACGACGGGCAGAACGTGCTGTGGGCGGTCAGCTGGTCCACCGGCGGCACCGGCGGCTCGTACTTCACGGTGAACGTGCTGGTGCCGCGTCGCATGTGGCAACCACTCTGAGCGTCACGTCGGCGCAGACACCGGAGGCGTGGCCGCGGGCTTCTTCACCGGCGCGTCGGTGGCGAACAACTGCGAATACGCGCCGACGAGGCCATCCTTCTCAGCGAGTCGAACCTGCAATTTCAGCTTCGACAACGCGGCACGGGTCTGACGATCGAAGCCCTCGCGAACGCCACGCGCCCGCGACGCGGCCTCGGCGCTCGCTTTCACCCGCAGCTCGGCGGCGATGACCGCGTCATTGGCTTTCGACAGCGCTTTGACCGCCGCCAGTACGCCAGCGCTCTGCCCCTTCTTCGCGGCAATGGCCTTCACGAGCTTCGCGACGACCTTCGTCTGCTCACCGTGACCAAGCCGCAACACCTCCGACGGTGACGGTGCACCGAAGGGCTTGAACGAGCTGGCCTTCGCCGGAGCGCCAGCCTCGATCAACTTGCGATCGAGCACGCGCACCGCTTCGTCACGCTCGGCGTCTGCTTCTGAAAGCGCATCGCGGACGAGGTCCTCCTTGAGCGACGCGGCCTCGGCAGCCTTCGCGGCGGCGTTGAAGCGACTCCACTCCGTCAGAAAGGCCTTCACTTCCTTGCTGATGGGCGCGTGTCGCGACGCGACGAAGTTGGCCTTCACCTGCTCACCGGTCTCAACCACGTGTTTGACGCTCTTACCGCTCCCCACGTACCTCGGCATGACTGCCTCCTGTTGGTTGGACTGCGGTTCGCGAGCCTAGCGATGGCGGCGGCGACTGCACGCAGGTTCGAATGCAGCGGCCGCATTCAGGGGTACCGCGGTGCGGAGGGCCGAAGGCAGGCGTCGCAATCGTGGGTCCGCAGGGTCACGACGTCGAATGCAGCGCATGATCCCGGGGGTCGCGGCGGTGGTGGGGCTGGTGGTGTTCGGTGCCCAGCGTGCAGACGCGTGCACCGCTGAATGTTTGCGCGGCATCATTCGATGATTCACTCTCGACGCGTGACTGCATCACTCCGCATCAACAAGATCCGCCTCAGCAACTACCGCTGCTTCGAGCGCTTAGAAGTTCCGCTCGACGAAACGATGACGGTGCTGCACGCAGACAACGGCGGAGGGAAGACGGCGCTGCTCAGCGGAATCGCCGTCGCCCTGGGGACCGCGGTCTTCGAAAAGTCCGGAAACATCCGACCGAGCGACGTTCGCTCGATAATTCCGGACGAAACCCTCACCGCGGTCTCCAGCTACCCCTGCCGCGTCGAGGCGGAAGGATCGTTCGACGGCACCGAGCTCAGCTGGGCGCGAGAAATCGCGCGTCCTGGAAAGCGAACATCGAATGCCGAGGCGAAGAAAGTGCGCGCGCTCATAGATAAGCGATGGACCGAGCCGAACGGGACGTTGCCGATCGTTGGTTTCTACGGCACGCAGCGCCTCTGGGGCGTCGTAAAGGGCACTGCCGGGAAGCTGGGCCAGTCGCATCGCGAAGACGCGTACGTCGACGCGCTCGACCCGCGGTCAAAGGAAAAGCAGCTTCTCGACTGGCTGGTCCGGGCTGGCTTCGCGAAGCTGCAGTTCAAGTCCGAGCCGGCTGAGTTCTCTGCGGTCGAACTGGCTCTTCGAACAGCACTCCGCCACCCGAGTGACGAAGGGGAGTTCGTCATCGAGGCGATCGACCTCGATGTGTCATCCGTGGAGCCAGTCTTCCGAACGGCAAGCGGCCGGAGAATTAGGTGGTCGCAACTTTCAGATGGCGAACACGTCTTCGCCGGTCTCGTCGCGGACCTCGCGCGCCGATGTGTAACGCTCAACCCTCATCTCGGAGCGAACGCGGTCCTCGGCACGTCGGGCGTCGTCCTCATCGATGAAGTGGATCTGCACCTCCACCCGAGATGGCAACGCGTAGTGCTTTCGCGCTTGCGCACCGCTTTTCCTGAAATCCAGTTCGTCGTCTCGACCCACTCTCCTCAAGTCTTGTCGAGCGTGGAAAACCACCAGGTTCGCACCCTCGTTCGAGGAGCGCTGAGCACGTCAGCCCCGGTGCATGGCCGAGATTCAAACTCGATCCTTGTCGAGGCGTTTCGTACGGCCCCACGGCCGGACTCGCAAATCTCCAAGATTGCCAGCGACCTCGAGCAGGCTGTCGAAGACGATCGAATCGCCGACGCCAAGGCTCTGCTGGAAGAGTTGCGGCAAGAATGGGGAGACCTCGCACCGGAGGTGATCCGAGCTGAGCGTCTTCTGCGCGCCTCCGAGGCCTTGTGAGACACATTCAGAAGAGAACACCACCAAACACAGCTATCCGTGGAGGAAACTGGCAGGCAGCACAGGCTCAGCTGTCAGCAGACCTTGCGCAGCGGCCGGTTGGTCCCCAACAGAACGAACGAGCCAGAACCGAGTTCAACGACCGTTTCTCGGCAAATGCACGCGCAATCGCAGAACAGACACTCACACGTGAACAACACAACCTCTGTGTTTTCTGCGAGCGGCGCGTCGCGAGCAACGCTCGCGATCCACGAGCGAAGATTCGTTTTGCTCACTGGAAACCCGTGAAACATGCACCGGCGCAGGCGCTCGATTGGTGGAACATATTCGCGTCGTGCTCTGACGCAGTGACCTGCGACATCCATCAGGGGGACCAAGACCCGAACTTCATCTCGCCCGCGCATGCCGACTGGGCGCGCTACTTGGACTTCGACACTCACTTGGGCGTGATGTCTGCGCGCGCGAATGCTCCGTCTTCGTTCATTCAGGCCATGGCGACACCGGGCCATTGGAATCTCAACGAACAAGCTCTTCAACGTGCGCGAGCCGAGGTGATGCGCACCGAACGAGAGATAGTCGTCCGAGAACGAGCAACTCAGCGACGCCCAACAGCGGAAGTCTTGAGGGAGCGCATCGCCGTTCATCAGAGCGATCCGCAGCCCTTTCAAACGGCGGTCCTGTCGTTTCTTCGCGGCTGGCTCACGCGACAGCCCTAGCGAACCGGTTACGCGGCGGCGTCGTCTTCGCTGCGATCGCGCCGACGCGCGCCGCGCTCTTTGTACCGGCGAATCGCGCCGCTGAGGATCTCACCGATGAGCGTCCGGTAATCCATGCCGTCGCCCTGCGCGATGAGCACCAGATCGCTCCACCCCGGCGTCAGCCCCGGCAGCGGATTGCACTCAATGAAATAGATGCGCCCCGCTTCATCCATGCGGAAGTCGATGCGCGCCACGTCGCGACACCCGAGCGTCATGAACGCCGAACGCGCCGCCGTCTTCAGCCGCTCCAGCTGCCCCGACTCCAACTTCGCGGGCACCTCGTAGCGAATGCGATCGTTCTCCTCGAGCTTGTCTTCGAACTTGTAGATCGGCGTCTTGTCCGACTTGTCGGTGAACACGATCTCCATCGGAGGCAGCACTTCAGGCCGCCGCTCACCGAGCAGCCCCACCGTGAACTCACGACCGCCGATGTATTCCTCGACGAGCGCGGGCTGGTGGTAGCGGCCCACCATTTCCTTCACCACTTCGCGAACTTCGGCTTCGTTGTGACACACCGACTTGCTGATGACGCCCTTGCTCGAACCTTCAGCGACGGGCTTCACCATCAGCGGCCAGCGCGTGAACTGCTTGTCGAGACGCTCGCGGCCCGTGTTCATCAACTGAAAGTTCGGCGTGTCGATGCCAGCCGCGCGCACGACCTTCTTCGCGAGCGCTTTGTCCAACGCGAGTGACAGCGTCGCGGGGTCACTTCCCGTGTACGGAATGTCGAGCAGCTCGAGCAGCGCCGGCACCTGACTCTCGCGATTACGGCCACGGAAGCCTTCGGCGATGTTGAACACCACGTCGACCGGAGCCGCGGACAACACCATCGGCAACTCAGGCGTGGCTTCGAGATCGACCACCTCGTGACCGTGACTCGCGATGGCTTCACGAATCGCCTGCAACGTGGTGGGCGAGTCGTATTCGGCTTCGCGATCTTCACCTTCCGCCGTGGGCTTGATGCGCTTGACGTTGAAGGTGAAGCCGACGCGCAGCGGGCCACGGCGCGTGGGCTTCGACAAACCGCGCGGCTTGTCCTTGATGCGGTAGCGCCTGGCCGCGTTCTGAATGATGGCGTCGATCACCCCGTCGAAGTGCAGGCCTTCGAGCGCGGCCGACGCGTAGATGCCGGCGCCGGGCTCGAGCGACGGCAGCGCGTTGATCTCGAGGAAGTACGGAACACCGGCGTCACTCAGCCGGAAGTCGACGCGGCCGAGATCCTTGGTGTCCAACTTCTTGATGACGGTGCGCGCCATCTTGCGGAGCCGGTCCGACATGTCTTCGCTGATGTTCGCCGGCGCGCGCACGGTGACCGACTTGTCGTTCCGCGTCTTCAGGTCGTAGTCGTAGATCGCGTACCTGCGGCCCTGCACCTTCGCCGCGTCGATCACGTATTCCACCGGCTGCAACACGCCGTCGAAGTCGTTGTCGACCGCCTCGAGGAACGGCACCGTCACGTCGCGCCCGACGATGAACTCCTCGACCAGCACGCCCGAGGGGTAGCGGTCGAGCGCCTGATCGACCTTCGCGCGCAGCTCCTCGACGTTCTCGGCCACCGAGTCCTGCGTGATGCCCTTCGAAGAACCTTCGAAGTTCGGCTTCACGATGACGGGGAAGTGGAGTTCGTCGGGCTTGAGCTCCGACAACTTCTCGACGAACTGCCAACCGGGCGTGCGCACGCCTTCTTCACGAAGGATGAGCTTGGTCAGCTGCTTGTCCAACGTGACGGCGAGCGCGTACGCGTCGGAGCCGGTGTACGGAAAGCCGAGCTCGTCGAAGAGCGCGGGAAAGAACGCTTCACGGAAGCGGCCGCGGCGGCCTTCGGCGGTGTTGAAGATCAGATCGGGCGAGAAGGCCTCGAGGCGCGCGACGGTGCGCGACGCGGGGCCCGAGACTTCCATCTTCTCGACGCGGTGGCCGAGCCGCTCGATGGCGGCGGCGAGTGCGTTGACGGTCTCCTCGGTGTCGAACTCAGCCTCTTCTTCAGAGTCGGACAGCCGCAGGTTGTGAGTGAGCGCGATGCGCATGTTCGGACCTTCTTGATGTGGCGACGAGCGTCACTCGCGCCGGAGCGGAATCTGTTCTTTGAGTCGCGCGGGAGCACGGGCCTCATCGGGCCGCACCACGCGCTGCGGTTGATCAGCCTGCACCTTGCCGTCGATCACCTGCGTCTGCGCCCAGGTGTCTCCGAGCCGCAGACCTTCTTTGTCACGAATGCACTGCAACGCCTCGATGCTGCCGATGACCGCGAGGCCGGCCAGAAAAGCGCGCGGCCCCAGCTCCGGCATCATCGAGAGGATGATGACGAGGCCGAAGGGCGCGTTGCGAAGCACGCTGTCACGGTGACGCGCACCGCTCTTCGTCGGCAGGTAGACGACCTTCACGCCGAAGATCTTCTTCCCCGGTGATTGGCCCTGCAGCATGCCGTCGGCGAAGAGAATGTAGAGGAGCGCCATCACCACGCCGGCGGGGCCGGTGCTCACGTAGAGCGCCCAGGCGATCAACGCGTCGACGATGCGCGCACCCGAACGAAGCAGCAGCGACGCTTTGGGGTAACCCGACGGTTCGTCTTCGCGAACGATGCGTAGCGATCTCACGACTCGCCCTTGTCGTCTTGTGAAGCGAGCACGTGCAGGCGTTCCCACGCGGACTGCATCGGGTCTTCTTTGTTCGGTGTGGCGAGCCGCGCGAGGTGCGCCTCGGCTTCGGCTTCTTCACGGTACTGATCGAAGTGCGGGACGATCTCTGCCGGCGCGAGCGGCGGGCCTTCGCGGGTGAAGAAAATGAAGGCCATCGACGGCCGCTTGCTCGACTCGCGCATCGCGAACTGCACGCCGTCGAACTTCCAACCCCTGGGCACCCACTCGTTCAACGTGCGCTCGATGGAGTGCTCGTCGACGCTCGAGAGCTCCACCACTTTGTAGTGGAGCTCTCGCGGTTGCTCGGGTTCAGCCGCTGCTGGAGAGGCGCGCTTCTTCGCGCGCTTGGGTGCCATGGCGGTGCGCGAAGTTACCACCAGACCATGCGGTACTTGCCATTGCTGTCGTAGCCGACGTTCGACGTCTCGGCGGCGTCAGCCCACAGCAAGCTCACGAGCGTCTGCGCGCCAATCGCACCCACACCACCGAGGATGTACGGCACCGGCGAGCGCGTGAAGCCGGTGGTGGGCCCGAGCAGCAGGCCGGAGACGAGGAGCACGACGCCGCCGACGAGACCGCCGAAAAGGTTGGCGCGCATCACCTGGCCGAAGCTGGGGTTGAACTTGAGCGCCGCGAGCGCCATCAGGCCGGCGCCGATGGCGGGCATCAACATCACCGCGTCGAGGCCTTCGCGCAGGGTCACGCCGCCGCCGCTGGTGGCGATGATCGCGGTGATCAGCGCGCCGTAGATCGCCGCCCACGCACCGCCTGAGGTGACGAGCGCCATCTTGTTGAGCGGGTAGTCGTTGCGCGTGAGGATCGCCGAGAGCCAGGCCCCAGCTGCGCCGCCGATGAGCGAGAGCCACGCGGTCGCGTACGCATCGTTGTGACGGGTCGCGAGATCACCGAGCGCGCCGAGGAACATGCTGCCGAACGCGGAGTTGATGATCCCGAAGTTCGCGCTGCGCACGCTGATCCAATTGTTGAACTGCCAGATGGCCGCTGAAGCGAAGCCGATGCCGGCGCCGAGCAACCCCGACGTCAGGTACATGAGGCGCGCGTTGGAACCGGTGACGATGTCGCTGCACGACGTGGGGCGCTCGGCGTCGGGGAAGCCCTGGTACGGCTCGGGCAACGTGCCCGCAGTCGGGTCGCAGCCGGCCATCACCCCGGGCTGACCGGGCACCTCGTGGATCGGCGAGGCGTGAATCGCGCGGGGAATGAGCTGCGTGGCGAGCGCACCGAGGCCGCCCATCAACGTGTGGTGGGTGAGGAAGATCGCGCTGCCGGGGCCGCTCAAGAACGCGCCTTCACGGGGGTGACCATCGATCATCGCGCCGGGGCCAGAGGTCGGGAGCTCGACGGGCTTGTCGAGCTGCTCGGGCGGCGGCGGCTCGGGTGGCGTCGCCTGGAAGGTGCGGGTCTCGGGTTGGTAGGGCGCGTCGGGCACGGGGACCTGCGGCTCGGCTTGCGGCTGCGGAGGCGGCGGCTCGTAGACGCCCGCGTCGTACGCCTCGAGCGGCGTCGAGGGCACGATGATCACGCGCTCCTGTTCTCCGCTGGTGGGAATCGCGGGGGTCTCTTGAGCGACAGCAACGAAGGCGAACAGCGCGAGAGCCGACGTGACGATGCGTTGCATGGTGGTTTGCAACATAGCTCGCATCAGGTAGCTGCCCAGCATGTCGAGTGAACCCTTCCGCGAGTTCTCGCCCCGCGTACATGGCACTGCGTGGGTACACCCGTCCGCGCAACTCCTCGGTGACGTGGAGTTGGGCGAAGAGGTGAACGTGTGGCCACTGACTGTGTTGCGCGGCGACTGCGGAACGATCCGCATCGGGGCGCGCACCAACGTACAGGACGGCACCATCGCGCACGCGACGGCGGGCTTCAGCGAGACCACCATCGGCGCCGACTGCACCATCGGCCACCGCGTCATTCTTCACGGCTGCACGGTGGGCGACCGGTGCCTCATCGGCATGGGCAGCGTGCTGCTCGACGGCTCCGTGATCGGTGAAGGCAGCTTCGTGGCCGCCGGTTCGCTGGTGACGCCGGGGAAGGTCTTCGAGCCCGGCAGCTTCATCGTGGGCTCACCGGCGAAGCGGGTGCGTGAAGTGCGCGAGAGCGACCTGGCGATGATCGAGAACGCCAACAAGGTCTACCTGGAGCTGGTGAAGGAATACCGCGAAGCGAAGAAGTGACCTACTTCGCGAGCTTCTCGACGGTGCCCAACGTGCGCGTGGTGATCTCCTTGCCGAACGTCTTCTCGAGCAACACCATGAACGCCGGGTTGCGCGGTTGCGGCACGTAGTGACTGAAGGCCTCGAGCCCGTCGGCCGCGAAGATCGTCGCTTCGTCCTTCGTCACCGGGATCTTCAGGGCTTTCGCCGTCTTGAAGAACGTCACCACGCACTTCGTGTTCTTCGGCGCCTTCGCGAAGGGCTTGCTGTCGAGGAGCGCCCTGAGCTCGTCGACCCGGCGAACGATGGTGGGAAAGCTGCGCGTGAGGTGCTTCGTCATCGCAGCTTCCACTTCGCGCTCGAGGGTGGCGTTCGATTTCGCCGGTGCGTCGAAGAGCACGTTGCCGCTCGAGAGCACGGTCTTCACGTTCTCGAAGCCTGCGCGCTCCAGCGCGGCCTTGAGCTCCGGCATCTTGCAGTTCATCGGGCTCACGCCCCGAAGCAGCGCGGCGTACCTCATCGCTTGCGGTCCTCGCGGTAGAGCTCGGCGAGCGCGTGTGCCTTTTCGACTTCGTCGCGCGCGGCATCGAGCTGCATCACCTTCTCGAACTGGGCGGCCTGCACCTTGAGCGCATCGGTGACCATCGAGCTGCCCGAGAAGCGAACCCGGGCGCTCTGCCGTTCTTCCTTGAGCTCCTGCAGCTGACGGCCGAGCTCTTCGGCGGTCTCCATCAACAGCGACGCGTCGGCTTCGGCCTGGGCGAGGGCTTCGTCGGTGCGCTCGAGCAGCCGCTGCGCTTCGGTTTGATCGCGCCCGAGCACCTTGAGCACCGCGGGGTCGGCGTTGGGCCGCTTGCCTTCGATGGCGACGACGCGGTTGCGGTACTTCTCTTGATCGCGGTGCAGCTCGGCACGGAGCGCGAGCAACGTGGCCGCAGACTTGCGCGCCGCCGACGACTGCCGCTCGATCGAATCGATCAGGTGATCGAAGACCGCCAGCGGATCACCGGGCTTCTCTTCCTTCTTTCTCTTGAAGAAGCCGAACACCATCGCGCTCCGTAAGTCAGCACACCGCGCGAAGGCGAGCGACCGCCTTGTGGAGCCGCGCGTCGGGCGTGCGCACCCAGTCGACGTAGCGGGCCACGGGAATGGAATAGAGCTGCAGCAGGTGGAGCAGCAGCGTGATGGCTTCGCCGCGACGACCATCGGCCGGGGCAAGCCCGGACGTCTCGGCGACGGCCTCCACGATGTCGATGACACGGCCCAGCTGCGCGGGCGCGGCGACCTCGGGCGAAGGCGCTTCGGGGAACAGCGCGTCGAACTCGTGCGAAGGCGCTTCAGCGGGCGCGAGCGTGCGACCGGCTGCGATGCGTTCGAGCGCGTCGAGGTGTGGCGCCAGCCGCTCGAGCACGTCGCCGGTCACCGTCACGTCGGCGGGCAACAAGGTGCGCCACGCGGTGTCGAACTCGGTGCGCGCGAGCTGAATCTCGGCGTCGGAGAGGTGGCTGTAGAACGCACGCCGGCCCGCGTCGCGTTGCTCGATGACCAACGAGCGCAGGTCGGGGTTCTCTTCACCGAGCGAGATGAACGAGAGCGCGATCTCGAGCCCTTCGTACGGGCTCCGTGTCTTGCGGATGAGCTCGAGGTCGACCCCGTCTTCACCGTCAGTGACCAGCACCACCGTGGCGCGCGAGAGGTACGGGTCGACGCCCCTGGCACGGCCGATGGATTCGAAAGCGGAGACCAGCGCGAGGGAGATGTCGGTCTGACCTTCAGCCGGCGACTCCGCGAACAGTTTGTGAATCTGCTTCGAGGCTTCGTCACCGCTGTCGACGCGGATGAGCTCGGTCGGCGCGTCGTTGAAGAACGAGAGATAGAGCGGGTCGAACGGGAGCTTCGCGAGCGCCTTCACGCGAATGGCGTTGAGCTCGGCGATGACCAGCGCGTCGCGGAAGCGTGCACGGCTGCCGTGCATCGAGCCCGAGGCATCGAGCACGTACACGCGCACCGCGCCCTGCCGCGCCTTCTTCGGCCTCGGAGACACCTCTTCTTCGAGGTACGAGCGGACGAGCTGACGACCCGACGCGAGCTCGAGCACCAGCGCGCCGGGCCGATCGAGGACGAAGTGCTGAAAGTCATCGAGCGAGTTGGTGGTCTCGTAGGACATCAACTGCGTCGGGTACGGCACGCGCTTCTGCTTCGGCCGCGTGGTGACGGTCTCGGCTTCGGCGATGTCCTCGGCGAGCGCGTCGTCGACGTCGAAGAAGCGGGCGCAGCCGGCCGCGAGCTCCAGGGCGCGACGCTGATCGTCGCTCAGCTCGAACGCGAAGCTCGCGAGCTCTGCGGCGAGCACGTCGTCGACGCCCTTCTTTCCACCAGGCTTGAGCCCGTCGCCTGCCTCGTACGGCGCCGCCCGCCAACCGACGCTGCGCAGCGCTCGTGCGCGCTCGACCGACTTCGGCAGCTCGGACGTGTCGGCGACGGCGAGCGCGGCAGCGCTGGCGACGTCAGCGAGCGGCGCGTCACCGGCCTCGACCGCGCGCTCGTACAAAGCACGGAGGCTGCGCCACGCGGTGTGCGGAGAGACGCGCGCGACGTGACGGACGTGGCGCAGGAGCTCGTCGAACGATCGAACCGCCGGCGCTGAACGAACGCGCTCACGGGCCTCCGAGAGCTGAAGACGCAGGCTGCGGCTCCGCTCTCGATCGCCCCTGGTCTCGGAGCCCATGCGCAGCACCAGCTCGTACGCGAGGTCGAGATCGCGCCGCTTCTTCGCGGTGTCGGCGAGCTCGTGTTGCGCGCGGTCGGCGAGGAACTCCGCCACGGCGAGGCGTGCGAGCTCGGGGACGCCGCGCGGCTTCACCGCAGGTCGCGCGAAGATCTCGGCGGTGGGCGCGGCACCGGAAAAGATGGCGGCGACCTTCACCACGCGCGCGAGCCGCGTGAAGTCGGCGAGCAGCGTTTCGCGAACCGCTGGGTCCAATGACTCCCGCGCCGCCGCACGTTCGAGCGCGACGAGCGCCTCTTCGAATTCGTCGAGCACCAGCGTGGCGCGCTCGAGCAACGCATCACGCAGCGCGCCGGTGACCCCTCTGGCGGTACCGAGCTCGCGGAGCAACCGTGCGTCGGCCGCGGTGTGAATGCCCGCGCGCTCGAGGTCTGCGTCCAGTGCGCGCAGCTCGGTCAACGGGCCGCGGCCACCTGCCCGCTCGAACAACGAGCGCGCGCGGTCAAAGAAGCCGAGCGGCGGAGGGCGACCGGCGCGCAGCGCGTCGACGCGTTCCTTCAGCGCGTTGAAGCGATCGACGTACATCGACTACCGCCTCGCGCGCGCGTCGAGCACCTGCCGGGAGAACGTCGTGAACGCGCCCTGCAGCGAGGCGAGCTCCGCGGCGAGGGTGTCGAGCGCCTGCGGTCGCGAGGTCGAGCCGGCGCCGAGCCGGTGAATGGCGCCTTCCAGACGCACCAGCTCGCCCTCACGCGTGACCAGCAGTGGAAAGCGGCTCTTCACGAGCGCGTCGAACATCTTCGGCGCGTCGGTGCCCGCCTTGCCCGCCCCTCCGAGCGCGGCGTCGAGTTGTTTCCACCACGCGCCCAGGTAACGAACCCGCAGCGCGGCGGAGTGCAGCTCGGCGGTGGCGACCAGCGATCGAATCTCGGCCGGCAGTGGCGGCACCGCGAGGCGCGAGAGCAGCCCGTCGAGCGCGGTCAGCGCCGCGAGTTCGCCTTCGACTTCGTGGGCGGCGAGGTGCTGTCGGTAATACGTGTACGCCTCGCCGGTGAGCACCTTCGCGGCGTCGGGAGCAGTGGCCTTGAGGGTACCGAGGCCCTCGGCGTAGCCGCGAACACGACGCTCGAGATCGTCGCGCACGGCGCGCAGCGCGACCTCGACAGCGGCGCCTTCTCGGCTGAGGTTGTCGACGACCGCCTGCACGAGGCGGTGAAGGTCGTTGAGCCGCTGAAACGGCTGCACCGCGACCATGTCGCGCGCGTAGGCCTCGGCGATGGGTGCCAACAGCTGCGCACGAACGCCGCGCGTCGACGGCGCGAGCACCACGAGCAGGTTCTCGAGCTCGCGCAGGCGGCGGCTCTCGACGCCGAGCAACTCGAGCGACTCCAACTTTCTGGCGGCGGGAGTGAACCCGGAGACCGCCCGGCGACACAGCGCGAGGCCGGTGCGCTCACGAACCGCGGCGATGTGCTCGCGCAGCGTCGTGCCGACCTCGGGAAGAATGACGCTGAGCACCTGAGCCAGCTCGGCGGTGCGTTCGAGCTCGTCGGTGAGCGTCTGCGCGAGGCCGGCGATGGTCTCGACGCGCATCACGTCGTCGAACTCGGTGCCTTCGGCCTGGAGCGCGACCATCGCCGCGGTCTGACGACAGAACTCGGCGACCTCGCGGGCGAGCTCGGGCAGACGCTCCTGCAGTTCGGGAACGCGGCGCGCGAGCTCGAGCACATCGCCGAAGCTCCCGAGCAACGCGACGCCACCGCGACCTTCACCCTGCCCCGACATGCCGCGACCGACGCGCAGTGAAAGCGCCTGCAACAACGCTTCGGCGGCCTTGAGCAGCAGCTTGCGGTTCTCGAGGTGGCGCGGGCCGGGCACCAGCTTGTTGCGCAGCGAGACGGCCGCGGTGCTGGCGACGGCCGCGCTCCAGTTTCGTGTCTGCCCTTCGGCGGTCTGCAGCTCCTCCTGCGGGTGGAGATCGGCGATCTCGCGCTCGAGCGACTGCTGCAGCGTCGGAGAGAGCCTCGCGAAGGCCTGCGTGAAGGCGCGGTGTTCCACCCGAATGATGTCGAGCTGCGCGCGCTCACGCGGGTCCGCGGCGCCCTTGAGCAACGCTTCGAGATCGCCTTCGGTGGGACCGCCGAGCAGGAAGAAGTGCCGCAACATCTCGAGATCGGCCGGCTCGGCGACGAGTCGGCGCTCGGGGCGGCGGTACAGACGATCGCGCACCACGCCGGCTTTGAGCGCCCACAGCGCCTTCACCATGGAGCGCTGCGAGAAGTACTTCGTGGGCACGTAGTCAGGCAGCTTGCTGACCTGCGCGAGCAGCTCGCGCTCGAGCGTGTCGGCGAGCTCTTCGATGCCTTCGGCGACCACGCCCGGAACTTCGACGGCGTCGACGGCGGCCTGCAGCACGTCGAGCTGCTGCAAGGTGAGCCGCGCCTGCAGCGAGAGCCGCTGGCCGGTCTGCGCGCGCGACAACATCTGCCCGCGGCTGGCGCGGCGCGCGAAGCCCTTGGGCGCGAAGCAGATGAACGAGATCCGATCGGCGAAGGCCTGCAGCGTCTCGGGCGAACGCTGGAGCACCTCGGACAGGTAGCGGTTGGAGGTCATCACCGCGCATTCGCAACGACCGGGCGTGACCTTGCGGCCGTGCTTGAGCTCGCGTTCGTGCAGCACGTTGAGAATCGACCGCAGCAGCATGTCGCGGCCGTCGAACACCTCGTCGAGGAACGCGTGCACCGCGCCCAACATGCCCTCTTCGGTGAGGTACTCGGTGCGCCCGGTCTCGGTGAGCACCTTGAAGTCCACCGGGCCGATGAGGTCGGTCTGCACGGTGTTCTCGGCGAGCTGCTTGCTGAAGAGCGACGGCCGGCCCGACTGTTCGTCGACGATGCGGCCGAGCACCGAAGCGGCGATGGCGCTCTTCGCGGTACCCGGCGGGCCGATCACCAGCACATGTTCGCGGCACAGCAACGCGAGCTCGAGCTGGGTGAAGAGCGTGTCGCGCTCGACGAAGGCTTCACGGAGCTCGCCGAAGAAGGCGCGAAAGGCTGCCGCTGATTCGGTGAAACGCGCGTCGTCCGACCAATGGCTCGGTGCATTCACAAGGCGCTGAGTATAACGACCGCTCACCGCGAGCCGTCCCGTGATCGAGCAGCCTTCCCCGCCCATGCCGTCAGCCCGCTTCTTCGCGGTCTGGACCGTGTTCACGCTGGGCACCTACCTGGCGGTGGGCAGCATCGCGCAGCTCTCGCACCTGGCGTGGGGCCTGTGGGCTTCGCAGATCGTGATCAACGCCGGCCTCGCCACCATCGGCTGGCAGCTCAACGGTCTGTCGGCGTCGTCGGCGTTCGGGCTCAAGCGCTTCGAAGGCCGCAGCTTCGGGCTGGGGCTGGCATTTGGCGCGGTGAACTACTTCGCCTGGGTGTTGCCGTTGACGGCGATCGCCGAGGCGGTATTTCCCGCGTCATGGCTCGCGCGGTTCGACAGCGCGCAGCTCTACGACAGGCACAGCACCATCGAGGTCGGCCTCGCGATGGGCGCGGCGCTGCTCGCTTCACCGGTGTGCGAAGAGCTGGTCTTCCGCGGCTTCATTCAACGAGCTTTCCGCGACGCGCCTCGCGGCATCGTGATGACGGCGTTGATCTTCAGCGCGTTTCACTTCAACCCGGTGAACTTCATCGCGCTGTTCCAACTCGGCGTGGTGTTCGGGTTGCTGGCCTGGCGCGGCGGTTCGGTGTGGCCGGCCATCGGTGCGCACATCGCCAGCAATACGGTTTCGACAGCCCTGTTCTTCGCCACCACGAAGGGCGCAGAAGTGGCCTGGTGGGTTCCGGTGCTGCTCTTCATCGTCGGCAACGTCACGCTGGTCGGGCTCGTGAAGTTCGCGAGCGGCCGCCTGCGGGTTCATGAGCCCACGCAGCTGGTGGCCATCGACCGCCGGGAGCCGGTGCGCTGGTTCGCGCCGTGGGTGGTGGGTGGGCTCGCGTCACTCGTGGTGCTGTTGCTGGTCGACTGGCGCGGCGTGGCGCTCAACTGGATCGATGCGCGCAAGCTGCCGAGTGAAGCGACGCGCAACCAGGTGAAGGAGAAGCGGCGCGAAGCGCGCGCCGGTGAGCTCACCTTCGACGAATACGAAGCGCTGCTCGATCAGACGAAGCGGTAGCTCGACACCACGAAGCGTGGGCCGACCATCGCGAAGTTGAGCGTCTCCTCGTCGACGTCGCCTTCGGCTTCGATGCGCGCCCCGCTCTTCTTGATCTTCCGGTCTCCGCCGGCGAGCAGGTACGTCTTGCCGTCGTCAGCGTGGAGCACCCACACGCCGCCTTCGAGATCGCGGAACTCGACCCTGCCATTGAGCTTCATGACGCCTTCTTGAGCATCGCGCGGGCGATGAAGAGACAGATGATGCCGTTGAGCGCGAGCCACGGAATCGCGAGGAAGGTGAAGGGCAACCACGCGAGCGCAGGTGCGTGAGACCACAGCGCGTACCCGAGGATCGCCGCGAAGCCGATGGCGAGGCCGCCCACCACCGGGCGCAGGCCCTTCCACTTCACCGCGAACAGCCCGAGCACGCCGGGCAGCAGCGCCGAATAGACGAGCGGGTTCGCCGTGGCGCCCCGGCCAAAGATGATGCGATTGAGCCAGTCGGGCAGAGGCAAGGTGATGGCGGCGGTCACCGCATTGGGGTCGGCGAACTTCTGCACGAAGAACGCGCCGACCGTGGCGAGCAGCATCGGCACCAGGAAGCCCGGCGTGACCAGCACGTTCAAGAAGCCCGGGCGCTCCTTGCGGCCCAGCGTCAGCAGCACGAACGCGAGGAACGCCGCGGCCCAGGCGAACACCGTCCAGTTGGTGGCGCGGTACGAATAGACGCTCACGTCGTTCACCGCGGGCCGCTCGATCGCCAGCTGCGCTTCTGGAGGCAGCAGCTCGTTCACGTCAGCCGCGCGCGCCTTCTTCAGCGCTTTGAGCGCGCCCTCTGCGTCGATGAGACCGTGACCGTATTGATCGCTCCAGCCGCGCGTACCCGCTGCGGGCCTGGCGCTGATGATGATCGCCTTCTCGACCTGATCAGGGGTCTTCGCGCCGGCGGCGATCAACAACGCAGCGACCCCCGCCACGTGGGGCGTGGCCATCGACGTGCCCTGGTACGACGCGTAGACCGCCTGCGAGAGGTCCTGCGGATCGATGGTGTTCTGCACCACGCCGGCCGCTTCACCCTGCGACTTGTTTCCGCCCGGTGCGGCGATGTCGAGTTCCTTGCCCCAGGAGGAATACGGCGCCTTGAGACCATCGGGGCCGACCGCGGCGACCGCGAACGAGCCCGGGTAGGCCGCCGGATACTCGACGACGCCACGACCGCCATTGCCGGCCGCGCAGACCACCACGACGCCCTTCGCGCGCGCGTACGTGACGGCGTTCTCCATCACCGCCGAGCGGCCCCCACCACCGAGCGACATGTTGATGACCTGCGCGCCATTGTCGGCAGCCCAGCGAATCGCGTCGGCGATGTCGGCCGTGTTGCCGCTGCCGAAGTGGTCGAGCACCTTCACCGGCATCAGCGTCGCTTCGAACGCCACACCGGCCACGCCTTCGCCATTGTTGGTGGCCTGCGCGATGGTGCCAGCGACGTGGGTGCCGTGACCGTGATCATCGTTGGCGTGCGCGTCGTCGTTCACGAAGTCCCAACCACTCTTGAACTTCTGCGAGCCGAGATCGGGCACCTGCACGAAGTCGTCGTGGTTCTCCCAGGCGATGCCGGTGTCGAGCACGGCGACGACCACGCCCTTGCCGCGCGAGATCTCCCAGGCCTTCTCCATGTTGATCAGCTTCAGGTTCCACTGCGCCGGGTACATGGGGTCGTTGGGCACGAAGCTCGACTTCACCTCCATGAGCGGCTCGGCGGCTTCGACCTTCGGGTTCGCGCGAATCTTCGTCAGCAGCTCGTCGAGATCGCCTTCGTACGCGCCGACGGTGATCGCCGACTGGGGACCCTCCTCCTGAGAGTTGAACTCCAGGTCGATGCCCCAGTCGGTCTCGATGGCGTCGAACTCGGCCTTGGTGGTGCCATCGACGAAGTCGACGACGATGCGCCCGGGGACGCGCGCCGCGGGATCATCGGGAAGGTCGGCCATCACGTACGAAGGTCGGGAAAGATCGACCTCTCGATCTTTCGCTGCGTCACGCGCGCACGCCGCCAGGGTCACCGCCAACGTCGCAATCAGGAGCTTTCGCATAGGGCCTCGGTAAGACCTACGAACGACTGAGCAGAACGATTGGATCTGTTCACAAGTTCCCGCGCACAAACCGCGAAGAACCCTGAAAGTTCGTGAAGTTCAGCGCAGCGCCGCCCGGCCGACCAGGGAGGCCGCCGCCTTCCCTACCATCGGCAGGTTGCGCTGGTAGGTACGAGAAGCGCCCGGAATCACGGTAAAATCACCGCCGAGCCGTTCAATCACAGCGGCCCAGCGCCCGCGCTCCTGCGAGCGATCTTCTTCGGCGACCACCACGGCGAACGGCCAGTCGACGCTGGCGCGATGCTCGAAATCAGCCGGCCGCACGAGGGACGGGTTGATGAACACGAGGCCCGCCAGCGGCACCGAATCGGCCAGGCGCAAGGCGACCGCGTCAGAAGCGCCGATGGTGGCGATGACCACCGGGGCGCCTTCCGTGTTGTCGGCGGCCAGCTGGTGGGCGGCCCTTGCGTCTTCGAGCCAGTCGTCGGGCCGCTTCGACGGCGTGCCCTGACTGCCGCCCACGCCGCGGTAATTGAAACGGAGCGTGGGGTGACCTGTGCGGGAGATGGCGAAGGCCAGCTCGGCGCCGACCACGTGATCCATCCCGCTGCCTTCGAGGGGAGGCGGCGGCAGCACCAGCAGACCCGGCCGTTTCTCGCCGCGGTGAGAGACGCCCTCGAGCACCAGCCCACCCTCGAGCGGAATGAGCGTCGGTCTCTCGAGGAACTGGCCTTTGAACACCATGCAGAGCCCGCAAAACAAAACGGGAGCCCCGCTTCAAGCGAGACTCCCGTCGGTTCAGCCGCGCAGCGGATTACTGCGGGTTGTTGTTGTACGCGGTGATGTGGTCCGCGTCGATCTTGCGAGCGACGAAGTTGATCGTGGCCGAGCACGACGCGGCGTCAGGCTCGACGGCCGGCGACGGGCAGGTCTGGCGGTTGTTGATGCACGCGAACTGCGAGTTCAGCGCGATCGTGCCCTTCGGCGAGAACGAGTAGTCGTCGAACTTGACGGTGATCTGCGTCTGGCGCGCGTAGGTGAACGAGTCAGCCTGCGGATCCTGAACCGAGCGGAGCGCCGAGAACGACTTCTCGGTGCCTTCGATGAGGTCCGTCACGCGGATCTCAGGCGACGCGCCGAGCTTGTACGTGGTCGTGCCGATGTCGAGGTACTCGGTCTGGTCGACGCCGCCCCAGATCACCCACTCGCTCTCCGTGCGGTAGTTCTGCTCGGTGCGGTTGCCCTGACCTGCGGGGAGGTTGTTGTTCACGAAACAGCTGGGGTTCGAGATCGTGCGGATCAGGGTCTCGTCGATCGCGACACGGTACATACGGGGCTGGCCGTTGTTGCAACCGGCAAGAGCGAACAGCGAGAGCGCGGCGAAGACGACAAGCTTCATGGAACGCATTTATTTCCCTTTGTTGTTTACGGCCTGGTGAGGAGGCCGGCGCCGTTTGGCGTACAGATTGGTTGAAGTCAACGAGTTCGGAACCTGAGACACGCGACCCGAACCCGCTGTGCAAAACGGCTTCAGACGGCGCGAAGGACGAAAAACTTCAAATATCTACCTTCGCGGAATTGCAGCCGAATGGGGTGATCGGGCGGCTGGTAGCGCTCTTCGACCATCGCCAGTTCGACATCGGCGTTGTACGCGCCCTCCTTCACCGCGTCGAAGAAGGCCTCGCTGCTGACACGTGCCGAACACGAGGCGGTGCAGAGAATGCCGCCGGGCTTGAGCACCGCGAGCGCCTGCCGATTGAGCGACGCGTAGCCGGCAATGGCACCTTCGACGGCCTTCTGACTCTTCGCGAACGCGGGCGGGTCGAGGACGATGAGGTCGAACTTGCGGCCCTCCTTCTTGAACGAGTCGAGGAGATCGAACGCGTCGGCTGCGAGGAAGTCGTGCTGGCTGGCGTTGAGGCCGTTGATGGTGAAGTTCTCGCGCGCCAGCGCAATGGCGTCGGCGTCTTGATCGACCGAGAAGACCGACTTCGCGCCACCGAGCGCAGCGTTCACCGAGAAGCCGCCCGAAAAGCAGAAGCAGTTGAGCACGTCGAGGCCCTTCGAGATGCGCCTCAGCAGGTACCGGTTCTCGCGCTGGTCGAGGAAGAAGCCGGTCTTCTGACCTGCGTACACGTCGACGAGGAACTTCGCGTTGCGCTCGAGAATGGTGAGCGGCCGCGGCGCCTCCGGGCCCCACAGCATGCGACCGTTGCCCTTCTCTTCGTCGACGTCTGAATCGTCGCGGCCCACCTCGTCGCGGCCCACCACGCCCTTCAAGCCCGGCACGGCGCGCGAGAGCGCCTCGACGATGAGCGGGCGATGCGGCGTGAGGCCCGCCGAGTACAGCTTCATCACCGCCCAGCCGTCGTAGAGGTCGACGATCACGCCGGGCAGCCCGTCGCCTTCTCCATGAATGAGCCGGAAGGCGTTGGTGCCGTCGAGCGTGATGAGGCTCTGGCGCGACGCGAGCGCGAACTTCACCTTCCGCTCGAAGAACGCGCCGTCGACGGTCTCGCGCGGGTCGGTGGTGAGCACGCGCACGGCGATGGCCGAGTACGGGTCCCAGTAGCCGCGGCCACAGAAGCGGCCGTCGTCGGTGAGGTCGACCACGCTGCCGGGCGGAATGCGCGGGGCGTTTTCGATGGCCTTCTTGAAGACCCATGGGTGACCGGCACGAATGTGGCGGCCGAGGCCCGGCTTCACGGGAACTTTCACGAGGTGGCTCATCGCTGCTTCTTTCTGGCGCGCACGATGGCGTCGGCCACTTCGCCGAAGCCTTTGCCTTCCCGAGCGCGCGTCACGAACTTCGGGAGTGAGGTGATGGTGTCGAGCACGTCTTTCACGTTGGCCACGCCCACCGACAACGAGAACGCGCGGAACATGGGCGCGTCGTTGAAAGAGTCGCCGACGTACACGTAGCGCTCGTCGGCCTTGGCGATGGTCTTCTTCCACTCGCTGCGCACGAAGCGCTTCACGGCCTTGAGCTTGTCGAAATCGCCGAGCCAGCAGTTGACGTGCACCGAGCTGCGCACCGCGGTCACGCCGCGCGTCCGCAGGAAGTTCTCGAGTGCGTCGGCAGCCTGCGAGCCGAGCGAGACGTCTTCGTTGTAGTCGATGGCGACGTCGACCTCGGTGCCGGCCGAGTCCATCGAGAGCCTGGCCCCGGGCACTTCTTTCATCGCGGCTTCGACGAGCGAGAGCAGCCGTTTGCGGTGCAGCGCGCGTGACTTCTCGTCCTGGTCGAAGCTCTTTTCGAGCCGACCGTCGCGCCACGCGTAGTGGAGCGCACCGTTTTCCATGATCGCGCCGGCCACCGGCCACTGTCGCGCCCACGCTTCACCCCAGGCCGACGGGCGCCCCGAGACGAGCACCACCGGCACGTGAACGGCGTTGAGCCATTCGATGGCGCGCAGCGTGGTCGAGGTGAGCTTTCCGTTCGAAGTCAGCGTGCCATCGACGTCGGTGAAGACCGCCTCGACTCGCGAAAGATCGGCCTCGCGAAGCGGCCTCAAGGTCGACATGGCGACCGCTCAATACACGGACATTCCGGCGATCTGCACGAGGAACTGCTCGAGGCTGGAGGCGATGGTCTCGGTCGTGGGCAGGCCCTTGCGCTGATTGCGGAGAAAGAGATCGAACTCCGACGAGCGGCCGTAGATGGTCTGCGCTTCGTCGAGCGCCAGCTTGAAGGCTTCGAGCTGGGCCTCGAACCCGGTGGTGTTCATCGCGCGCTCGAGCACCACGCCGACCGACGCGAGCACTTCCTGATCGTGCTGCACGAGGATCTCGCGGCGGCTGATCATCGCGAAGCCGTCGACGAACTCCACGAAGGGTTCGAGGGCCTCGAGGATCTCGATCTTGGTGGGCTGACCGATGGCGATCAGCTGCCGCAGCTTGAAGCGGAACTCGAGGATGCCCTTCTTGTCCTGCGCACGGAGCGCGCGCCACGCCGCGGTGCGGCCGAACGCGTTGAGCTCTTTTTCCATCTGCTGCGTCTGCGTGAGCATCTCGGTGATGGGCGCGTCACCGACCTTCTGAATGCGCACCCGCATCAACCGGCGCAGGTCGGCGGTCATGGTGCGAACGACGAGCGTGGCCTTGAGCGCGGCCTCGTAGCCGGGCTCGACCTCGCGGCGTTTGCACTCGCCGAACACGCTGGCCACGTCCCACACCAGCTTTCCGATCGAGTCGCGGAACCGGAAGCGGAAGATCTGAAGCTGGGTGATGAGGTTCCAGCGGTCGCCCACGACCGAGGGGTCGCGCATGTTCATGCCGAAGTTCATCACCTCGGTGCGGCAGTCACGCGCCGAGCGATTGAAGAGCTCGTCGACCTGCAACTGGCGCCGCTCGGTCAACACCGCGTCGACGGGGAAGCTGGCCTCGACCTGCGCGCAGAAGGTGTTCACCTCGGCGATGGTGCTGCCGATGATCGGCGCGACTTTTTCCCACATCGACAGGTCGGCCGAGCCGTCGACGTCGGGCTCTTCGTATTGAACGAGATCGAGCTCACCCATGGCCGCGATGGTGCGGCTGGCCGTCATGCAGACGAGGTGAACGCGCGCAGCGAAGTCTCGATCTGGCTCGAGCGCCAACAGTGCTTCCAACTTCGCTGGCAACGCCGAGGAGTCCACGCAGTTTCAATATGCTACCGGGGGTCCGATCGGCCAAAAGATCTGCTACCTGCCGTCGAATGCTGCGTGTGCGCGTGTACGACCAGGGGCAGTTGCTCGATGGTGACGAGGCGCTGCTGTCCCGGCCCGGCCTGAAGTGGATCGACGTCGCGCAGCCCGATGAACCGACGCTGTTGCGGCTCGGTGAACGCTTCGGGCTCCACAAGCTGGCGATCGAAGACTGTCTGCACCTCGATCAACGGCCGAAGCTCGAAGATTACGGCACCCATCAGTTCATCGTGATGCAGGGCTTTTCTTCAGAGAACGACGCCTGGGCCGACCTCGAAATGCACGAGCTGCACTTTTTCCTCGGCACGGACTGGCTCATCACCGTGCACGACAAGACGGGCAAGGCCTTCGACGGCGTGCACAAGCGGCTCGAGCTCGACCCCGCGGGCACCATCGGCAAAGGCGTCGACTTCCTCACGTACTTGATCGCCGACGCGCTGGTCGACCGCCACTTCCCGCTGCTCGACTGCTTCGCCGACGAGATCGAACAGCTCGAAGAGCAGATCTTCGCGGGGCCTCCACCCAAAGAGCTGCTGCAGGACATCTTCGAGTTGAAGCGCGCGCTCGTGCTGGTGCGCCGGGTGTTGTCACCACAGCGTGACGTGGTGGGCATGCTCTCGCGCCGCGGCATTCCGCAGGTCCAGGAGAAGACGACGTTGTACTTCCGCGACGTCTACGACCATCTGGTGCGCATCTACGAGCAGCTCGAATCGGCGCGCGATCTGGTGAGCAGCAGCGTCGACGCGTACATGTCTCAGCTGGCCAACCGCACCAACGACATCACCAAGCAGCTGACGATCTTCGCGGCGATCTTCCTGCCGCTGTCGTTCATCGTCGGCTTCTTCGGCCAGAACTTCGAGGTGCTCGGCCGCCCGGAGTTCATGGGGGTGATGTTGGCGCTGATGGTGCTGCTCCCTATTGGGATGATCATCTGGTTCCGGAAGAAGGAGTGGCTCTGACATGCCGAGCATCACCATCGACGGTCGTCCCTATTTCTACGAAGACAGCGGTGAAGGCACGCCGCTGCTGTTGCTCCACGGCTTTCCGTTCACCAGCCAGAGCTTCAAGCCGCAGCTCGAGAAACCGCCGAAGGGCGTGCGCGTCATCGCGCCGGATCACAACGGGTTTGGTCGCAGCACGTTCAAGCACGGCATCTCGACGATGGAGTCGATGGCTGAAGACGCGCTGGCGCTGCTCGACGCGCTGAAGATCGACACGGCGCTGGTCGGCGGCGTGTCGATGGGCGGCTACGTGGCGATCGCGCTGACGCGACTGGACCCGAGCCGCGTGCGCGGGCTGGTGCTGATCGACACCCAGTCGACGGCCGACGACGAGGCGGGAAAGGCGAAGCGGGAGCAGACCGCGCAAGACGTCGAGAAGAACGGCGTGAAGGGCCTGGTCGAGGGCATGTTGCCGAAGCTGCTGACGCCAGAGGCCGACCCCGCGCTGCGCAACCAGGTCGAGGTGATGATGCTCGCGCAGTTCCCCGCGGCGGTGGCGGCGGCGGCGCGCGGCATGGCCACCCGCACCGACGGCAAAGACATTCTCTCGCGGTTCTCGGGGCCCTGCGCGGTGATCGTGGGCGCGAAAGACACCATCACGCCGGTCGAGAAGGCCAGGCAGCTTCAGGCACTGGTGCCCGACGCGACGCTCGACGTGATCGAAAACGCCGCGCATCTGCCGAACCTCGAGCAGACCGCGGCGTTCGATGAAGCGCTGGAGCGCTTCGTGGTTACGGCTGGCAGGTAACGGTATCGCCCGTCACTTCGCAGGTGCGGCAGGTGTTGGTCTTCAACAACTTGCCGTCGCGGCACTCGAGCGTGCCCTGCTTGTCGGAGGTGCACAGGCCCTTGCCTTCGGCCGACGACGCGCAGGCGTCACCTTCGGCGTTGCCGGTCATGTCGCACTTGACGACGTCGCCGTCGCGCTTGCAGCCGTTGGGGCCCTTGCAGGGCAGCGACGTCCACGTGCCGACCTTGCACTCGAGCGCGCTGGCGGCGGACTCACACAGGAAGCCCGAAACGTTGCAGGTCTCTCCGGCCACGGGCGTACCGCAGGCCGAGAAAAGTGAGAGAGCAGCGAACGGAATGAGAGCGGAAAGAAGGCGCATGTCGGGCGCGGACTATCTGCCTCGGTGAGATCTGAGTCAAACGAAAGGTCGTGGTAAGGGCCGCGCCATGCAGCTCCTCGTGAATGGCGAGTCTCGGCAGGTGCCCGATGGCCTCACGGTCGCGGGGTTGCTCACGCACCTGGCCATCGTCGCTCCGCGGGTGGCCGTCGAGGTCAACACCGAGGTCGTGGTGAAGGCGCGCCACGCAGACACGCAGCTCCGTGAGGGAGACCGCGTGGAAATCGTCACTTTCGTCGGAGGCGGATGATGTCGTCGCAGCTCACCATTGCAGGCAAGACGTTCGAGAGCCGACTCATCGTCGGCACCGGCAAGTACCCCACGCTGGCGGTCATGAAGGCGTGCCACGAGTTCTCCGGCGCCGAGATGGTGACGGTCGCCGTGCGCCGGCTCGACCTCAACGCAAAGGGCGAAGACTCGCTGCTCCACTGGATCGACACCACCCGGATGCAGCTGCTGCCGAACACCGCGGGTTGCTACACGGCCGACGACGCGGTTCGCACCTGCCGGTTGGCCGAAGAGCTGGGCCTCTCGAAGTGGGTGAAGCTCGAGGTGCTGGGCGACGAGAAGACGCTGTACCCCGACGTCGAAGAGACGCTGAAGGCGGCGCGCATTCTGGTGAAGGAAGGCTTCACGGTGCTGCCGTACACCAGTGACGACGTGATCACCTGCCGCAAGCTGGCAGACATGGGCTGCGCGGCGGTGATGCCGCTGGCGGCGCCGATCGGTTCGGGGCTCGGCATCCGGAACCCGCACAACATCCGGCTGATCCTCGAGCAGGTGAAGGTGCCGGTGATCGTCGACGCAGGCGTCGGCACCGCGAGTGACGCGGCCATCGCGATGGAGCTCGGCGTCGACGCGATCTTGATGAACACCGCCATCGCCGGCGCGAAGGAGCCGTTGCGCATGGCGCGGGCGATGAAGCTGGCGGTGGAAGCCGGCCGTGAAGCGTTCCTCGCGGGGCGCATTCCGATGAAGGCCTACGCGTCGGCGTCGAGCCCCATCGACGGCCTCGTGGGGCAGTGAAGGTCATCGTCATCACCGATTGGTCGGTGCGCGACTGCTTCGAGCGGGTTCGTGCAGCGGCCGCGGTGTCGGCGGAGGTCGCGGTTCAGCATCGCAATCACGGCGCTCCGCGCGACGTGTTCGTCGAGCAGGCAAGGCGCCTTCGCGAAGTGTGCCCGCGCTTGTTCATCAATTCAGACGTCGAGCTGGCACGGGAACTGGGCGCAGGCCTTCACCTTCCGGAGCACCTGGTGGTGGAGTTCGAACGTGAAACCACGCGGGCCGTTCACGCGCCTCTCCGCGGCAACACCGGGCGGGGGAGGTCAGCGCATTTCCTCGTCAGCCCTGTGTTCAACCCGAACAGCAAACCTGCAGAGCGGCCAGCGCTTGGGCCCGCTGGCTTTCATCGCCTCGCGGCCACCCTGCCCGGCCCCGCGTTCGCGCTCGGCGGCATCACCGCAGACCGTATTTCAGAACTGAAACCGCTCGCGGGGATCGCGGTCATCGGGGCCGTCATGCACGCCGACGACGCCGCGCGCGCGACCGAAGCCCTGCTGCGCGCACTCGATTAGGTTCGCGAGCCGTGAATCGCCTCCGCCCCCTCGCGATGGGAGAGCTGCTCGACCGCTCGGTGACGTTCTGGCGCGCGCACTGGAAGCCACTGTTCTGGCTGATGGTGGGCTTTCAGCTCGTGGAGCTCATCGCCCTCAAGCTCATGCAGGTGGCGCTCAAGAACTGGTTCCCGGCGATGACGGGGCCCGGCGCGCTCGACCTCGCCAGAAAGGCCCCCGAGCAGCTGCTGCCCCAGGCCGCAGGTGCGACGGCGCTGATGCTCACCATCGGCTTCTTCGTGCTGTTCATTTCGGAGCTGTCGGGCGTGGCGGCGTCGCACTACGGGTGGCAACGCGTCATCGGCGCGGGCGAACCCACCGCAGGCGATTCGTTCCGTCACGCCGCCCAACGTCTGCTGCCCACGCTGGGAGCCTTCGCGCTGAGCGTCGCCTGGTCGGCGGTGATGCTGGTGGTCTTCCTCATTCCCGCGCTCGTGCTCGGAGGGCTGGCGGCGTTCTTCGTGACGCGTGACCAACCGTCGTTGGCGACGCTCTTCGCCGCGCTCGCAGGTCTCGCGTTCATCCTCGGGACCGTGGTGCTGGTGCTGTGGTTCATCATTCGCTTCGCGTTGCTCGGGCAGATTCTGGCGATCGAAGACGTCGGTGCGTGGCGCGCGTTCCGCCGGGCCGACGAGCTGTCTTCGGGCCGCGTGCTCGCCGGGTTCATGGGGCTGGTGAAGGTCCGCCTCACCGTGCTCATCACCGTGATGGGTGGCGTGCTGTTGTTGATGAGCGCCGTCGCCACCATTCCCACGTTGATCGTCGGCATCATCTACGGCGCCGGCTTCACACCGGGTCACACGCTCGACGACGTGGTACCTGCGCTGGTGCTGGTGCCGCTGGAGCTCGTGCAGACGATCCTCGGGTCGATCGTCGCGCCGCTGTACGTCGCCTTTCAGCTCTCGTTCTACGGCGACATGCGCATGCGGCGTGAAGGCCTCGACCTCGAGCTTTCCCTGGGAGCGAAGCGTTCGTGACCGCCCTGCTGGTGTCGCTGATCGTGTCGTCGACCTGCGTGCTGCCGCACGTCGATGGCATGACCGAAGAGCAGCAGCGCGCGGCCTGTGATTTGGCCAGGCGCGAGGTCGCAGCCACGACGCCCGCCGACCTGTCACGCATCTACGAGCGCGACGGCTTCGAACGCGCGCGCGAACGGAACACCGGAGCGCTGCAGGCGTGGCTGGCGCAGACCCGCGCGTGGTTCATGTCGTTGTTCGAGACACGCGGCGCCCAGACGTACTCGAACGTCGCGCGCATCGCGGTGCTGGTGGCGGCGATCGCAACCGTGCTCCTCGTCATCATCCGGGTGCGGAGCCGCCGTCGGCTCCTGGCCGCAGCGCCGACGACCAACGTCGACACCGGGTTGAAGCTCGACGACCCGGGCACCCATCGCGCGCGCGCCGAGGCGCTGTTGAACGAGAACCCCCGCGAGGCGATGCGTGAAGCGCTCTTCTCACTGCTCGCGGTGCTCGAACGCCGCCGCTTCGCGAGGCCCGATCGCACGCGCACCAACCGTGAACTCGGCGCCGAGCTGCCCGCCAACGGCGCGCCACCGGAGCTCGTCGCCCGCGTGACGCCGTTGTTCACCTGGTTCGATCGCACCTTCTACTCGCTGGCCCACGTAGCGCCTGACGAAGCCAGGCGGTTTCTCGACGACGTTCGCGTCGTCACCGAGCGTGAAGCATGAAGCGCGCAGCGGCGCTCGCCGCGTTGTTGGTCATCGCGGTGGTGGCCTCGTTCGCAGCCCAGAAGCCCGGCTCCGATGCGCCCACGCCGTCGGTCACCAATCAGGGCCCGCGCGGGCTCGCGGTGCTGAAGACCTGGCTCACCGAGAGCGGCGTCGCGACCTCAGAAGTAGACGGCGCGATTCCTGAAGACGCCGGTGGAACGCTGGTGCTCGCCGCGCCCTCGGGGCGCGAGTTCACCGCCGACGAAGTTCAGGCACTGCGTCGCTTCGTCGAAGCCGGCGGCACGCTCGTCTACCTCGTGCCGCGCGCGGCGCCGCAGCCGGAGTTGAATCACTGGCTCACCGTGGTGGACGGCCGCATCGCGCCATTGAACACGCTCGAGGGCGTCGACGATGTCGGCGGCTCCACGGTGAAGGTGGCGCTGCCGGTGGGCCCGCTGCAGTCGCTGCGCGCATTCCGCGTGTCTGCCGAACGAGGCATTCAGCTCACCGCGCCCGATGCGCTCGAGGTCGCCGAGTACGGCGCGCTGTGGTGGCGCGCCATGGGTCGCGGTCAGGTGTGGCTCGGCGCAGGTCCGGACCTCGCCGAGAACGCGCGCCTCGAGCTCGCTGACAACGCGCGCTTCTGGCAGCGACTCCCCGCGCCGGTGCGCTTCGAAGAGGGTCATCATCACGCAGCCGCGACGGCCACGCCGGTGAACCTGCTCGTGACCATGCTGCAGCTCACGTTTCTCGCCGCGCTCTTCGTGTGGGCCAACGCGATTCGCATGGGCGCAGCGCGTGACCCGCTGCCCGAGGCCGGTGCTTCCACGATGCAGTACGTGCGCGCGATGGCGGCGCTCACCCAGAACGCAAAGGTCGAAGGCGAGCTGGTGAAGCAGCTCAAGCTCGACTTCCGGCGCTTCTTGAACGAACGGCTCGGCATTCCCACGACGTGGCCCTGGCAGCAGGCGGCGACCGAAGCGGCGCGGCGGCTGTCGGTCAGCGCTGAAGAAGTGCTGCAACTCGAAAGCGACACCGCGCTGCTCGCGGTCAGTCAGCGCATCGCGAAGCTGGAACGCGCCTCAACCGCCCGTCGGCGCTGAAGGCACCAGCACCATCACCCTTCATGTCTTCCCACTTCTCGCTGCACGGGCTGGCGATTCGAACGCGGAGGGCCATGCCCGGTTCAACGCTCGTCGTCGCGCCGCGATCTGCGAGCGGCTCTTTCTTCTTCGCGCAGCGCCTCGAGGGCGCCGAGCTCGACCTTCACGTCAGACACGTTGAGGCCGGTGATGTGCTGGGCCGCGGTGACCGCGCCGAGGGGGCCGCCACCGGTCGCGTTCGAGAACAGGCGCATGCCGACGAAGATGATCGACGCCCCGAGAATGACGGCCAACATGCCCACCATGCCGGTCTTCGACTCGGGCGCGTCACCGGGAATCAGCACGATCAACGACGGCGTCGCCAGGCTTCCCCACGCGTGCAACAGCGCGTCGCCGGTTGCCTTCTGCGCCTTGCCGAACAACACGCCGGGCTTGACCACGCGTCGCAGCGGCACGGGGTCGCTCCACATCTGCGCGCGCCTGGTGGGCGTGGCCTGATCGAGCGCGTTGACGAACTTGAGCACGTCGGTCGATTCGAGCCGGTACGCGGCGCGGACCATGTTCGAGCGGTCCATGTCGTCGCGAATCGGCACCCACGCGGCGATCCACCGGGGCGGCCGCTCGTAGATGTGCGTCGACAGCCCTTCGACGCGCGAAGCCAGGGCCTCCATTTCGCCGGTGTCGCTCTCGAGCACCATCTGATGTGTGTCGAGCGTGCAGTTCTGGAGCTCGACCCACATCGGGTCGGGCGCGTTCAGGAAGTCCTGGCACTGCATCTTGCCGGGCTGCCCGAGGTGGAAGACGTACTCCATCACCAGCGAGTAGGCGCCGAAGCCAGCGAAACCCAGACCCAGAACCAGGAGCAACACCGCGCGTGGCACGGCCGGGAGCCTACCGCACGAACCTCGACTGGCGACGACGACGCGAATAGAGGGCTCTTCGCCGTGACCGCGCCCGCGCTGGAGATCGACGACGTCAGCAAGCGCTTCGGTACGCGCTGGGCGCTCGCGCGGCTCACCTACACGTTGCCTGCGGGCCGCTCGTTGCTGCTCACCGGCCACAACGGTTCGGGCAAGACCACCCTGCTGCGCATGATCGCCACCGCCACCTTCCCCACCGCCGGGAAGCTGCGCGTCTTCGGCCAGGACACGCGGGTCGCGCGCGCGACGCTGCGCCACGACATCGCGCTCGTCTCGCACGCCTCGTACCTCTACGAAGACCTGAGCGCCGCGGCGAACCTCACGTTGCTGGCGGAGTTTCTCGGCGTCGAGGTGAAGCCCACGGTGCCTGCGTTGCTCGAGCGCGTCGGCCTGTCTGCGCGCGCCACGAGCCCGGTGCGTCAGTTCAGCGCCGGCATGCGCAAGCGGCTGGCGCTCGCGCGGCTGTTGCTCAAGAAGCCGCGGCTGGCGCTGTTCGACGAACCCTTCGGTGAGCTCGACCCTTCCGGCATCGCGTGGATGGAGTCGGTGCTCCGCGAGCTCCAGGCCGACGGCGTGTCGATCATCCTCGCTACGCACCTGGTCGATCAGGGGCTGTCGCTGACGCAGGAGCGGCTGCACCTGGTCGACGGCCGCCGGGTGGACGCATGAAGCGCATCGGTCTGCTGCGAGCGTCGTGGTTGGTGCTGCGCAAGGACTGGCAGATCGAATGGCGGACGCGCGCGCGGTTGACGGCGCTCATCTTCTTCGCGCTGTCCACGTTGCTGCTCTTCTCGTTCGCCATGGGCCCCGACATCAACGCGCTGCGTGCGCACGCGCCGGGCTACCTCTGGCTGGGGTTGCTCTTCGCGAGCACGTTGTCGCTCGGTGAGTCGTTCCGCGTCGAGTCGGAGAACAACGCGCTCACCGGGCTGGTGCTGGCGCCCGTCGACCCGCGGGCGATCTTCATCGGCAAGGTGTTCGGCAACGCCACGCTGCTGTTCGGGCTGGCCCTGGTGCTGCTGCCGGTGACGGTGGCGCTCTACGACGTCGACCTCCTGCACGCGCCGCTGCAGTTGTTGCTGGTGCTGTTCCTCGGCGTGGTGGGCATCAGCGCGCCGGGCATCGTGTACTCGGCGATCTCGGCCAACGCGCGCGCGCGAGACGTGATGCTGCCGCTGCTCATGTTCCCCATCTTGATGCCGCTGTTGCTCGCGGCCGTGAGCGCGACCCGCTTCACGTTGATGCCTGACGCGCAGGAGCAGTTGCCCTCATGGCTCAAGTTGCTGACCGCTTTCGATCTCATCTATCTGTCCGTCGGGTTCCTCGTGTTCCCGAAGGTCGTCGAGGAAGAGTGAACACATGCCGAAAATGGCTCCATTGGTGATGCTGGCGATCGTGGTGGCGATGATCATCGCCCACGTCGCCGTGCCGTCCGTGCGCAGGTGGATGTGGAAGGTCGCCGCGGCCACCGGCGTGGTGATGCTCGCCGCGTTGATCTACTTCGGTCTCTTCTGGGCGCCGCCGGAGCAGTTCATGAGCGACGTCGGCCGCATTCTGTACGTGCACGTTCCCCACGTGTGGATGTGCCTGCTGGCCTTCACGCTGAACGTGGGCTGCTCCATCGCGTACATGATGAAGAAGTCGTGGGCGACCGACGCGCTGGCCGAAGCGTCGGCGGAAGTGGGCGTCTACTTCGGCGCCTGCGGCGTGATGATGGGCAGCATCTGGGCGCGGCCGACGTGGGGCGTGTGGTGGGACTGGGATCCGCGGCTCATCTCCACGACGGTGATGATCCTCGCGTACGTGGGGTACCTCGCGCTGCGCTCGTTCAGCGACGACCCCGAACGTCGTGCCACGTGGAGCTCGGCGGCGGCGATCTTGAGCTACGTGTCGCTGCCCATCGTGTGGTTCTCGGTGAAGTGGTGGAACTCGCTGCACCAGCAACAGAGCTCGCCGTCGACGGTCGACAGCTCGATGACCGCGGTGCTGCGTTGGGGTGCGACCACGTTCCTGTGTTTCCTCTTCGTGTTCATCGTGAAGCGCTACGAGATCTCCCGCGCGCGTCAGGCGGGCGCGCTCGACCTGCCGCCGCTGCAGCCCAGCAAGACCGAGGTGACCGCATGAAGTGGTTCGCGTTGCTGTGCGTGCTCTCAGGCTCCGCGATGGCCGACATCGCGCCGCCGGAGCCGGAACCGACGCCCGTCGTGCCTGCGCCTCAGCCCACGCCGCCGCCGGTCGCTGACATGCAGCATCCTGAAGGCATCGAGAAGGTGCCCATGGGAGTCATTCAGGGAGGTTGGGGCTACGTGTACGCCGCGTACGGCGTAGGCCTCGCAGGCGTGATGTTGTACGCGCTGAGCCTGTTCCTCCGTCGACCCGAGGCGAAGTCATGACGTCCGAAAACAAGAATCGAGTGATCGCGCTGGCCGCGATTCTGGTCGCCGGCGGCGCGCTGGCGTGGATCGCCTTCGGCAGCATCGGCGAGAACCTCGTCTATTACTGGAAGCCGTCGGAGATGCAGGCGCAGGGCGACAAGGCCATCGGGGCGACGGTGCGCCTGGGTGGCGTGGTGGTGCCCGGCAGCATCGACACCACGAGCGACGCGCCGAACCTGCGCTTCAAGGTGGCTGACTCGCACAACCCCGGCGCCGCGAAGGTCGACGTGCGCCTGACCGAGACGCCTCCGCAGATGTTCCGCGACGGCATCGGCGTGGTGGTCGAAGGCTCGTTGTCGAAAGACAACCTGTTCCGTTCGAACCGCCTGATGGTGAACCACAGCAACGAGTACCGCGCCCCCACCGACGGCGGCACGTTGACCGACGAGCAGTGGAAAGAGTCGCTCACGCAGGTGAAGTGACGTTCCCGCAGGGATACGCAGCGTCGGTGCAGTGACGGTCGTCGGTACGCAGGGGCTGTGAACCGCACCGACGACTTCGAAGTGTTCAACCCCTGGCGTTCCGTCTCCTTCGCGATGCACGTGGCGGCCACGCCGCCCGAGCCTCCGCGGCCCGATGCGCCCACAGAGCCCTCGAAACCCATCGAGGTGCCCGCGCCGCGGCCGCCGATCGACGTGCCCGCCCCGCCGGGACCGATGGAAGTGCCGCCGCCGCCGCAGCCCAATGAGGTGCCGGCGCCTCCGCAGCCCGGCGACGTGCCGCTGCGTTGATGAAGACCGCTCCGCTCAACGAAGCGGGGTAGATCGGCACGGTGCCCACCGACCGCCGCCCGCAGCCCGGCGACCTCGCCACTGTCCGCCAACGCCAGTACCTCGTCGATGAAGTCCTGCGCCCTTCGGGAGCGCGCGACGAGCACACCCTCGTTCGACTGACCTGTCTCGACGACGACGCGCCCGGCCGCGCGCTGTCGGTTCTGTGGGAGCGCGAACTCGGTGCCCGGATCATCGAACCATCGACTAGCGGCCTCGGCTCCACGCCACGTCTGGACGAACCTCGTCAATTCGCCGCGTATCTCCACGCCCTGAAGTGGAGTTCCGTCACGGCCACCGACGCGCAACTCTTCCAGGCTCCGTTCCGCGCAGGCATTCACCTGCTCGATCACCAGCTGGTGCCGCTCAAGAAGGCCCTGGAGCTGCCGCGCGTGAACCTCTTCATCGCCGACGACGTGGGCCTCGGGAAGACCATCGAGGCAGGGCTGGTGATGCAGGAGCTGATGCTCCGTCAGCGCGTCGACCGCGTGCTGGTGGTGTGCCCGGCTGCAGTGACGCTTCAGTGGCGCGAAGAACTCGAACGGCGCTTTGGTCTGCGCTTCGAGATCTTCAATCGCGACTTCGTGGCCCGGCGCCGGCAGGAGCGAGGCTTCGCAACACCCATTTGGGCCACGCACCACCGCTTCATCGTGTCCTACGAGACACTCCGTCGCGCCGAATACTACGAGCCGCTGCTCGCCTTCCTCGGTGACGGAATTCGACACAAGTCGATGCTGGTACTCGACGAAGCGCACAAGGTCGCCCCGGCGTCGTCGACCCGCTATGCGATCGACACCGAGACCACGCGCTCCATCAAGCAGATCGCTGAACATTTCGAGCACCGCCTCTTCCTCTCCGCGACGCCGCACAACGGCCACAGCAACAGCTTCTCGTCACTGCTCGAGATGCTCGACCCTCAGCGCTTCACGCGAGGCACGCGTGTTCGCGAAGCACAGCTCGAACCGGTGATGGTGCGTCGCCTCAAGAGCGACCTCCGCGCGCTCGGCACCGCCCAGCAGTACCCGGAGCGCAAGGTCATCGCGGTGAACCTCTCGCTCGCGAACAAGACCTGGAACGCTGCGTTCGGCGAACAGCCGGCGCGTGAAGTCGGCGCAGGCAGCGACGTCGAGCTGCGCCTGTCGACGCTGCTCTCGGAGTACACGTCACTCGCGGCACCGGGCGCAAAGAAGCGCCAGCTCGTCTTCATCAACCTGCAGAAACGACTGCTCTCGAGCATCGAAGCGTTCCACCGCACGCTGGCGGTTCACGCAGCTGCCTTCGGCGTGGGCGAGCTCGCGGGCGGCGCGGCTGAGAACGCCGCACCGGAACCGGAAGACGAGGAATACGGCGCGACAGACGACGCGATCGAGCGCGACCTCGCCGCCGAAATCCGTGAAGCGAGCGCCGCTGATCTTCCCATCGACATGATGGCCCGCGCGCGCCTCGACGAGATGCTCGAGCTGAGCCGGCGCAATCGCACCGGGCAGGAAGGCAAGTTGCTCGCCCTCCTCGAGTGGATTCGTCAGAAACAGTGCGGTCTGACGCGCGGTGCGAAGTGGAAGCCCCGACGAGTCATCGTCTTCACCGAGTACGGCGACACCCTCCGCTATCTGCGCGAGCAACTCAGCGCGGCGTTCGAAGGAACGCAGCAAGGCGACGAACGCATTCTCACGCTCACCGGCGGGCTGGGCGATGCGCGTCGCGCCGAAGTACAGGCTGCTTTCAATGCGCCGCCTGACGAGCACCCGGTGCGCGTGTTGCTCGCGACCGACGCCGCGCGCGAAGGCATCAACCTGCAGGGGCACTGCGCCGACCTCTTTCACTACGACGTGCCGTGGAACCCGTCGCGCCTCGAGCAGCGCAACGGCCGCATCGATCGCACGCTGCAGCCTTCACCCGAAGTGCGCTGCCACTACTTCGTCTACAGCCAGCGCGCAGAAGACGAGGTGCTCGACACGCTCGCGCGCAAGGTCGACGTCATCACCCGCGAGCTCGGGAGTCTCGGCAGCGTGTTGATGGACGAAGTGAGCGCGACCTTCGACAAAGGCATCACCGCCAGCACCCTCACCGAACTCAAGGCAGTCGATCGCGACAATCGAGCCGACACGACCCGCCGCGAACTCGAAACGCAGCGTGAGAAGGAAAAGCTGCGTCGCGAGCTCGACGTCATCGGTGAGATCAAAGAACGCAGCCGTCAGGTGATGGACTTCGACTCGACCCTGCTCCGCGACGCGCTCGACGTCGGCTTCGCGATGAGCGGCGCAGGCCCGCTGACGTCGACGCCGCTCGTCGACGAAGGAAAGCCGCTCGCGGGGTGGACGATGCCGGACCTTCCGGAGAGCTGGGCAAAGACGCTCGACGGGCTCCGCCCGCCGAAAGCTCGCGACGAAGCCCCGTGGGACTGGCGCAAGAAACCGCTGCTCCCGGTGACGTTCGAAGCGCCGCGTGGCGTGTCGAGCCGCGCCAATCACCTGCACCTCTCGCACCCCGTGGTGCAGCGCGTGCTTCAGCGATTCCTTTCTCAAGGCTTCTCAGCCAACGACCTGAGCCGAGTCACCGTCGCGCGCAGCTCCCGCGACTCGGTGGCGCGCGTCATCGTCTTCGGTCGCCTCTCACTCTTCGGCACCGGCGCGGCACGGCTTCACGACCAGCTGGTGTCCGTCTCGGCGAAGTGGCTCGACGGTGGTGGCAAGGGTCACCTCAAGCCGTTCGCCGAAGAGGCCGACCGCCGAGCCATCGAGCAGCTCGAGCGCACGCTGGCCGAGGCCCCCGAACTCTCGGCGTTGCCCGAAGCCATCAAGGCCAGACTGCTCGCCAGTGCGCAGTCAGACTTCGCCTCGTTGTGGGCCGCCGTCGAAGCGGAATCAAAGACGCGCGAGACCGATGCACGGCGCCGGCTCACCGAACGGGGCGCCACCGAAGCCGCGCAGCTCCGCCAGATCCTCGAGACCCAGCGCGAGACCATCGAAGAAGCGCTGGGCGACAAGCAGCTCGACTTGAGCGACCAGCTCACGCGCGACGAGCGTGAACAATGGCGACGCGACAAAGCGCACCTGCAGACGCGCCTTTCGCTGCTCGAGAAGGAACTGCGCGAACAACCCGACGCACTCGCCGCGACCTACGACGTGCGCATCGCGCGGCTGACGCCGGTCGGCATGGTCTACCTGTGGCCGAGCTCGCGGTAGCGGCTACTAGAACTCTGGTACAAACAAGCGCATGAAACGCACCACGAGCTACACCTTGAGCGCCGAGAACGCGGTCTTCCTCAAGCGTCAGGTCGAGGCCGGCACGTACAGGTCGGCCAGCGACGTGGTGCGCGCGGCGCTGACACGGATGGAAGAAGAGCAGCGCAAAGAAGAAGCGGTGTTGGCGGCGCTCGACGAGGGCCTCGCCAGTGGCCGCGCCCGCCCCGGCGCGTGGAAGCGCGTGCGTGCGGCGGTGAAGCGCAAGACCCCATGAGGGTCCACTACACGAAGCGCGCCGAGCAGGACCTCCTGGAGATCGGCGTGTACACCGTCGTCAACTGGGGCGAGGCGCAGTGGGACAGCTACGGCGCGCTGCTCGAGCGAACCTGCGAACACATCATCCCCTCCAACCTCCGCTTCGCGCGTCCGGTGCCCTCTCGACCTGAGCTCCGCCGCTGGCGGTGCGAGCGCCACCACATCTATTTCCGTCGCGTCGATGGCGGCATCGAGATCGTTCGAGTGCTCCACGAGCGAATGCTGCCCTCACGACATCTCTAGAACTCCATGAACGATCTCGAACGCCGCTACCACGAGAAATGGCTCGGCCTCGCGCAGCCCATCGAAGGGCTCGTGGTGTCCGTACCCGTGCTCACCGACGTGCAGTGCATGAACCGCCTGCCGGTCACCACGCACCATCAGTTCCAGAACCTCGTCACCGAGAAGGCGCCCTTCTCGCGCTGGCTGACCGAGATCCTCGGCTACGAAGCCGACGACTTCGACACCACTTTCCCCGACGACCTCAAGCTCGACGCCACCGAAGGCGCGCAGACCCTCACCCCCACCCGCGCCTTCAAACGCAAGGCCCCACCGCCGCCGAAGCCCGACGGGGTGCCCGACGACTCGACCCCCGCCAGCCGCGCCGGCGAGAACTACGGCTTCCTCGTCTGGGAACTCCCCGACGGCCTCGACCTCGACAAGCCAGAGACCGTCACCGGCGGCTGGCGCTACGACCCCACGCACAAGTTCGAGCGCCTGCTCCGCGCGGTGCGCGTGCCCATCGGTCTGCTCTTCAACGGTGAACAACTCCGCCTGCTCTACGCGCCGCACGGCGAATCAACCGGCCACCTCACCTTCCGCTTCAACGAACTCGTCACCAGCCAGGGCCGCGAGCTGTTCGACGCGATGATGATGCTGGTGCACGCCCGCCGCCTCTACGGTGTGCTGCCCGAACACACGCTGCCGGCGATCCTTCAGCAGTCGCGCACCCGCCAGGCCAACGTCACCGACGAGCTCGCCGGTCAGGTCTTCGAAGCGCTCACCATTCTGCTCGCGGGCTTCGAAGCGGCCTCCGAGCGCGACGGCAAGCAGAGCCTCGACGACGCGCTGGCCCGCGGTGACGAGCACCTCTACGGCGGGCTGCTCACCACGCTGCTGCGGCTCGTCTTCCTGCTCTACGCGGAAGACCAGAACCTGATGCCCGTCGACGAGCCGCCGTACGACGAGCACCTCTCGGTCAAAGCGCTCTACGAGCAGCTCGACGAAGACGCGCAGCTCTACCCCGACTCGATGAACCGCCGCTTTGGCGCGTGGCCGCGGCTGCTGGCGCTCTTCCGTTCGGTCTTCTTCGGCGCGTCCCACGGCGCGCTGCGCATGCCGCCGCGTCGCGGCGCGCTCTTCAACCCCGAGACCTACCCCTTCCTCGAAGGCTGGCTCGGCGGCGGCGCGCCCATCGATCTCACGCAGCTTTCCGCAGTGCGCACGCCTTCGGTCGACGACGGCACCATTCACCAGGTGCTGCACCGCCTGCTGTTCCTCGAAGGCCAGCGGCTCTCGTACCAGGCGCTCGACGTCGAACAGATCGGCGCGGTCTACGAAGCGTCGATGGGCTACGCGGTCAAGCGCCTCACCGGCGCGGGCCTCTGCCTGCGCGGCAGCACGGTGTGGGTCTCGGCCGACGAGGTGCTCGAACAGCCCAAAGCCCGGCGCGGCGCGTGGCTCGAAGACGCAGGCGCGCTCGAGAGCAAGCAGGCGAAGGCGGCCGGCAAGGCGCTCGAAGCGGCGACCTCCGAAGCAGACGTTCTCAAAGCCCTCGAGCCCTGGCGCGTGAAGTCACTACCGGTGCGCAAGGCGGGCCAGCTGGTGCTGCAGCCGGGTGAAGAGCGGCGACGCACCTCGAGCCACTACACGCCGCGCTCGCTGTCGGCGCCGATCGTCAAGCGCACGCTCGAGCCGTTGCTCAAGGCGATGGGCGAGCTGCCGTCATCGAAGCGGCTGCTGAACCTGAAGATCTGCGACCCGGCGATGGGCTCGGGCGCGTTCCTGGTCGAGTCGTGCCGTTTCCTCGCGGACCAGGTGGTGGCGGCGTGGACGCGTGAAGGCGTGTTGGACAACGACTCCAACCCGGCGGAGGTGGTGATGCGCGCCCGCCGCCTCGTCGCGCAGCGCTGCCTCTATGGCGTCGACAAGAACCCGTGGGCGGTGAACCTGGCGAAGTTGTCGCTGTGGCTGGTGACGCTGGCGAAAGCCGAGCCCTTCACGTTCCTCGATCACGCGCTCAAGTGCGGCGACTCGCTGGTGGGGTTGAGCCTCGAGCAGATCTATTCGTTCAACTGGAAGCCGGGCGCGCAGCTGGAGCTGGCCAACCCGCTGCTCAAGCACCAGCTGCAGACGGCGCTCAAGAAGCGCGAAGAGATCCTCGAGCTGGCGATGAAGGACCAGCAGGAGCTCGACCCGGCGAAGCGCAAAGAGGATCTGCTGCGCGACGCGGACGAGGCGTTGGCGACGTTGAAGGCGGTGGCGGACGCGTGCGTGGGGGCGTTCTTCGCTGGGAAGACGGACAAGGAGCGCGAGAAGGAGCGCGTTCGTCGACTGGACCTCATCTCGGCGAGCCTGAACACCGAAGGAACAATCCCCTCTCCCCTGGGGGGAGAGGGTCAGGGTGAGGGGCGTGGCGACCTGCGCCCGTTCCACTGGCCCCTCGAATTCCCGGAGGTCTTCCACGGTCAGCGGCCGGACCCGCTCGACGCGGAACAGGTGAACAAGGCGGCGTGGATGGATGGGCTCATCGGGAACCCGCCGTTCCTTGGGGGCAGCGCCATCTCCAGCAACTTCGGTGACGCGTATCTCGATTGGTTGTCAGTGGCTCACGAAGGCGCGCACGGCAACGCAGACCTCGCGGCGCACTTCTTCCGACGCGCGGTGTGGCTCCTGGGAGACCACGGCACCGTGGGCTTCATTGCGACGAACACCATCGCGCAGGGCGACACGCGACAGTCGGGGCTCAAGCACGTCGTCGATGGCGGAGCGGTCATCTACGACGCGGTGAAGTCGATGAAGTGGCCGGTTGGCGGCGCGAACGTGGCGGTGTCGGTAGTGAACCTCGCGAAGGGCCACGTGGCGGAGTTGAAGTTGGAGTCGCGGCTCGACGGTCAGCCGGTGGCGGCGATCAACTCACGCCTCCGCGGTGGCCCTGAACAGCCAGACCCAGTGCCGCTCGAAGCAAATGACGGGCGTTCGTTTCTGGGCGCAAAGATCTACGGCCAGGGATTCGTCTTGTCCCCGAGTCAACGCGCGGAGCTCATCAAGAAGGACAAGGCGAACGGCGAACGGATCTTCCGATACACGGGTGGAGAAGAGATCAACTCCGACCCCGACCCACGGCTCGAGCGGTACGTCATCAACTTCGGTGACATGGAACTGGTCGACGCTGAGAAGTGGCCAGAGTTGATCAGCATCGTGCACGGTCTGGTGAAGCCAGAACGCGATGCCCTGAAGGACAACGCGGACGGTCGACGTCGAAAGGCTCTCTGGTGGCAATTCGGGCGAGCGACGCCGGCACTCGACGCCGCGACGAAGCTGCTCAAACGTTCTCTTGCCATCTCGCGCGTCTCAAAACACTGCATGTTCTCCTTCCAGAGAACCGGCACGGTGTTCAGCGAACAGGCGATCATCTTCCCTGTCCAAGACTCCCGCTGGCTGACAGTCCTGCAATCCCGCGTGCACGAAGTCTGGGCCCGCCTGCTGTCGTCATCGATGCGCACCGACCTCCGCTACGCGCCCTCGGACTGCTTCGAGACCTTCCCCTTCCCGCCCCGGCCCGCCTTCGCGGCCCTCGACGCGCTCGGCGATCGCCTGCACGAAGTCCGCAGCAAGTACCTGACCGACAACGCCGTCGGCCTGACCACCACGTACAACCGGCTCAAAGACGAAGGCGAGCAGTCGCCCGAACTCCAGCAGCTCCGCGCGCTGCACGAAGAAGTCGACCGCGCGGTGCTCGCCGCCTACGGCTGGTCCGACATCACCGTGCCGCCGTACTGCGCGCCGTCACCCGCGCAATGGAGCGCCTTCGAAGACGCGGTGCTCGACCGCCTCTTCGCGCTCAACGCCGAGCGCGCCGCCGAAGAACAACGCGCCGGCCTCGCCGCCCCACCGCCCGAGAAAAAGAAGAAGGCCCCCGCGAAGAAGAAAGCGAAGGCCTGACATGGCGAAGTCGAAGCCGAAGAAGCCGCCTCCGAGCATCGACGTCGTCCCGGCGAACGTGAAGTACGAGCCCGACGAGAAGCCAAAGAAGAAGCACCACTGGGCCAACGACTTCCCCGGCTTCATCGAACTCCCCCCGAAGAGCGGGATTCAGGTTGGCAAGTGCCCGTCGAGCCTGACGCCTGCGCTGGCGGAGCCGATTCTTCGACGAGGCGTCGGCTTCAACCCGCCCCGTTGGGACAAGCCGTGGGTCGAGCGCATCTACGTGGTGCATCAGGGAACGGTGTACCGGGCGACCGTTACCAATGCGAACACGCCGAGCTACCACGGATTTCCAGAGCTTCCGTCTCGGTTCCCGAAGCACCGCGAGCTGCGCGAAGCCGTCCAGAAACTGGCGACAGAAGAGAGCGCTGAGTCAGCAGCTCAGGTAAAGGAATGGCTGGGTTCGACATGAAACTGGTTTTCAACATCCAGTGGAGCGGGTCTTCCACCAAGAATGCCTCCGTCACCGACGCGACGAGAGGAACACTCCAGGTCACGTTCGGCGACGACATCGTGTGGCCCGCTTTCGAATGGACCTGGGTCGATTTTCTCGAGCACCTCGCGCGGGTGTGGCCGCTCCTTCGTTGGCAGCCGTGGCCCCTCGGCCTTGCACCGGCGACGCCTTCGGAATTTCCGAAGCTCGCGAACGAGCGACTCCATCTGCTTGCCGGCCCGTCGTTCGACTCCGCCGAGACAGAGGTCTGGAGCTTCACCGAAGCCCACGACCTCGCGCATGCGTTGGGCGGGATCGGCTTGCCGTCGCTGTGGCTTGTTCCTGAAGGGGCCGTCGTGCACGTCGCGACCGAACATCGCTCCGCACGTCTGGCTCCGTCGGACAGCATCGACGCGCTCGAAGCGTTCGTGACTGAGATCTCGAACCGGCTCGAACCCCTCGCCCACCCGCGCGCGCGCGCCGCGATTGAGACGTGGGCGAAGCGGAACAAGGTCGGCGCAATCGAGGCCATCGAGCTCTACACCGGCATCGCGCTCACAAAGCTCCGTGTGCTGGCGCGCTCGTCCGATGTTGCCGGTTGGTTCGAGGTCGGGACGCGTTTCGCCGAGACAGAACTCGTCGCGGTTGCGCGCGCCACCCGAGGACGGGTCGACGTCAGTGACCTCCGGAAGATCCGCGAGCGTGTGCGCCTCGCGTCGGCGAAGGCGAACAAACATCTCTCTTCCGTTACCGAGAAGGCCACCGCACACGAACTCGCGGGCAGGCCATGGGAGCAGGGCTACCAACTCGCTGTCTGGCTCCGAGGTCAGCTCGGTAGCGACGCGGCGAGCGCCGTGGACCCCGCAGCGTTGCTCAAAACGTGGGACGTGAAGGTCGACACAGTCACGCTCGAGACGCAGCAGATCGACGCGGTCGCGTGCTGGGGGCCGAAGCACGGACCGCTGATCGTCATCAACGCGCAGGGCACGCACGCCAAGACGGAATCGGGCCGGCGCGCCACGCTCGCTCACGAGATCTGCCACCTTCTGGTCGATCGACACGAAGCGCTTCCGCTCGCTGAAGCGGCCGGAGGCCAGATCGCCGCAGACCTCGAAGCACGAGCGCGGGCCTTCGCTGCCGAGTTCCTCGCCCCGAGGGCAGCCACTTTCGAACGTTGGGCCGCTGCGTCAGGAAGTCCGGAGACACGGCTCAAAGCCGTGTGCCAGCACTACCGCGTCAGCAGCCAGCTCGCTGCGTGGCAGCTGCTCAACAGTGGTCGCATGCTGCTTGAGAAAGAACGCTCGTTCCTCGAGCGTCACGCGAAGCCTCCCCGCTGAACGCAAAAGCGAAGGCCTGACCGCGACGGCGAGACCGTGCTGTGATCGACTGTCTCCATGAGCCACTCGGTCATCACCTGGGTCGATGCGAGAATCGCCGACGTGCTGCGCGCACCTCGCATGTGGGGCGCGACGGCCGAATCGGTCGAGATGCAGCTGCTCCAATTGCTCGAGGTGCGCGACGTCGCGGCCGATGCTCGCGGCGAGCGGGTCGACACCGCATGGAACTGTTTCCTCCGCGAGCGATTCCCGCACCAACGCGCGGCAGGCTCCACGTTGGTGAATGGCGACTTCGACGCGTTGGCCGCGCTCATGCGTGACTTCACGACGAGCCGCGTACGCTTCTCGGCAGACTTCCTCGCCGACCTCGAAGGCGACGCGATCGTCTTCGCCGCTGCACCTCGCCTCATCGGCATTGCACCCGCTTCCACCGACGCGACCACCACCACTAAGAAGCCGCGCGAATGAGCAACATCAAGTTGCAGGGCGAGTTCGGGGCGGCGTACGTGAAAGCGGTTGCTCATGCTGCGGGCTACTTCGTCGAGCCGGCCGGTGGGCCGACGAGGCGGGGATTGTCCTGACGATCCTGAGCCTGACTGAAAGTGGACTTCGAAAGAGCCCGCGCCTCGACGTGCAGGTGAAGACCACCATCGCGCCGCTGGAGGGCGACCCGTTCCCGTACGACCTTGCCGCGAACAACTACAACCAGCTGTGCGACACGAGCCCGAACAACCTGCCCAGCATCCTCGTGCTCGTCTCCGTGCCCGAACTTCACGCCAATTGGTCAACTGCGACCGCAGAGCAACTCGTGCTCCGAAACTGCGGCTACTGGAAGTCGCTCCGTGGCGAAGCAGCCACCGACAACACAGCCACCAAGCGCATCACCATCGCCCGTTCGGCGATCTTTCTCCCCGACGTCTTGCGCACGATCATGACGGGCATCGCCGAAGGACGGCTGCCATGACGCACCTGCTGCTGCCAAAAGTCTCCGCGGTCCCGACTCCGCTGGAACTGTCCTCGTATCTTCGCGCGACCGGGTGGACGTGGGCGCTCCGTCGCGGCGCGTTCGACGTCTTCAAGCGGAACGACGACGAACTTGAGGTGCCGCAGATCGATTCCGCGCGCGACTACGTGCGCCTCGTCGGCCAGCTCATCGACGATCTCTCGAAGGTCGAGCAGCGCCCGCCCGCCGTCATCGCTCGCGACGTGCGAGCGTCCGTCGTCGACACCACGCGCCTCGCGCTCAAGGGCGCGGAGATGCGAGACGGCACCATCTCAATCGCGAAAGCCACCGCGGCGCATGACGGCACGCGCAACCTGATTTTGGCGGCAGCTTGCTCGGTGCTCGATCGCCGTCTCGTGCACCCGAAGCGAAAGCCCGACAAGGCGCTCGAAGTGCTGAAGACCACACGCCTTGGACAGAGCGAGATGAGCAGCTTCGTCATCACCCTCGAGACCCCCGTCGCGCCGAGGCTGCAATTGCAGTCCGACTTCTTTGAGGGTGATGACGCGCCCATCGAGCGGCGTACGACACTGCTCTTGGCGGACGCGCTCGCGGCCACGCAAGAGGCAGCGCTTCAAACGATGGCACTCGGAAGCATCGATCCGTTCAAGCAGATGGCGCATCGAGGAGTCAGCGCCAACCTCTGCGACGCCATCGCCGAATTGCTGACCGAAACGGGCGCTGAGTTCCTCGACACCAGCGTTTCGTTCGCAGTGCATCGCCCTGTCGCCAGGCCGCCGCCAACACACACGATCTTCGCTGCGTCCCAGGCGACCACGCTCACTGAAGTGGCAAGAGTGCTGCGCGCGGAAACACCACTTCCGAATCAAGAGCTAATTGGGCTGGTCGTCGCACTCGACAGCGGCAACACCGACAAGGGCGGCACGTTCTGGCTCGTGGTCGACCTCGAAGGGCGGCTGCGGCGCGTAGGGGTGAAGGTCGGCGCCGACGACTACCACCGCGCCGTCGAGGCGCACGACAAGGGGCAGTTGCTCTCGGTGTCAGGCGACCTCGTGTCAAAGGCGGGCAAGCTGTCCCTTGAACGGTCGCACGATCTGTCGACGCTCGAGCTCGACTGAAATGGCTGTCGGACAGTGCCCGCGAGCACTTCGAGGTGCCCGGGAGACCGTCCGACAGTGCCTGCGAGCACCTTCAGGTGGGTGACGCGGGCGTCGCCGGCTGCTTCTTGCGAACGCCGTCAACCAGCGGCGGCACCAGCGAGCCTGCTTCCCGGTAGCTCGTCACCGCGGCCAGTGCTGCGCGCAGGCGATCGTGACGCCGCGAGAGCAGCGTCGCGTAGCGGTCTCGCAAGTCGGCGGCGGCTTCGACCGCTTCACTCGCGCCGCGGCCTGACGACAACGCACCCAGCGCTGCTTCGGCTGCCGACTGCGCCTGCGCCAGGGCACCTGCGCCCAGCGCGCTCTCGGCCTTGTTCTTCTGCGGCGTCAGCAGCTTCACCAGGTCGAGCACGTCACGCAGGTTGTCCGACGTGCCGGAGCCTGCAGCCACTGCGGCAACTTCCCGCGCGTCGAGCTGACCGCGCGCCGCCAGAGACTGTGCGAACGGCAACAACGCGCGACGCCACTCGAGGGCGGCGGGCACCAGTTCGGCCACCACGCCCCCACTGACCGCCTTCTGCACGAGCCGCTGCTGCGCGGCGACCCGGTCGGCGAGCTCGGGCAATGAATCGAACTCGGTTTGATCGAACGCGGGGTGGCCCTTCTTGAGCGCCGCCCGATGCTTCGCGAGGCGCTTCAAGCCATCGCTGACCGCCGCTTTCGCCGTCGCGGGGTCGAAGGAGAGCTGACTGACTTCCTTCTCGCGCAAGTCGTTTGCTGCCTTCAACAACACGTCCCCTGCCTGCTTCTTCGCCGCCATGGTGCTCCTTCGTGTCGATGCTGCGTGGGAATGCGGGTGAGATGGTGGAGCGGCACAGGCGCGGCTGCAAGGCGGTGGACGATGAAAGCGTCCGAACATGCGCGGGCCGGGCGCTACACTTCGCGCCACATGACAACGGCGGCGACGGTACGCAGTCATCTGGTCGAAGCACTCGAAGCCGACCTCGTCGGCCCCTTCCTCCGAAAGCCCGGCGAGCGTGAATCAGACGCCGCGGAGCTGCTTCGCAGCGCGCCCAGTCGGCACTACCTCACCGGCTTTCTCGTGCCCCGCGAACAGGGCGAGATCGAAGAAGAGCCCGATGACGATGACGCGGGCGTTGGTGACGACGAAGACGACGACGCTGATGGTCGTGCTGAGAACAGCGTCAAGAAGGTGCGTCGATTGCCGGCGTCGATGGGCCTGTCGGTCTTCGTGCAGGCGTCGGTGAAGACGCTCACGGCGACGGTGTCGTGGGCCGACTACCTCCGTGTCGAAGCCGGTGAAGGCAAGCGCTGGAGCCGGCGCTTCATGCAGCGCACGGTGCCGGTGACGTTGACGCAGGCAGCGCTGACCGACGGCGTGCCGGTCGACGGCAGCGACGGCCTGATGATCCGCGGTCGCGTTGAGAAGGTCGGCGACCTGAAGTCGGTCGCGATCTTCCTGGTGAATGAGCGCCAGCCGGTGACCGGGGCGAGCGCGCGCGACGAGGCGTACGCGTTTCAATGCCGGCTGGTGTTGGAATCACCGCAGCCGTTTCACGGGCGCACCGACCGCTCCGACGAGACGAGCAAAGACCCCGACGAGCGCGTCAACGATCTGCAGCACCGGCACCAGCAGGAGTTCGCCGTCGGTCACGGCGTCGGTGTGCGCGTGGAGTCAGCGACGCGCATCGAGACCACGTGGCTGCCGACCGCGACCGTGAAGCCGGTGGTGGCGCGAAAACTCGACGGTGTCGAAGTGGGCATGGACGCACTGGCGGCGATCGAATCGCCAGCGGCGGCGCGTGTTGCGCTGGCGCCGCTGATGACGGCGTACCGCGCGTGGCTCGACGAGCAGGCGAAGATCGAAACGGGCAGCGCACTCCGCGACGAGGTGCGTGACGGGCTGGTCGACAAGGCCCGCCGCGCGGCGGAGCGGATGGAGGACGGCCTCGCCGTTCTCGAGAAGGACGCACAGGCGTTTCAGGCCTTCCGCTGGATGAACACGGTCATGGCGCAGGCGGAGAAGAAGGCGCGCCAGGGCAGCGTGCCGTCGTGGCGCCTGTTTCAGCTGGCCTTCATCCTCCTCAACCTGCCTTCGGTCGAACGCGAGACGCATGAAGATCGCGAACTGGTGGAACTCATCTTCTTCCCGACTGGCGGCGGCAAGACGCAGGCGTACCTCGGCCTCATTGCGTTCACGCTGTTGCTGCGGCGACTGCGCGGCACGCCACGGCCCGACGGCGGCCTCGGCGTGGCGGTGCTGCTCCGGTACACGCTGCGCCTGTTGACGCTCGATCAGCTCGGTCGTGCGTCGACGCTCATCTGCGCTCTGGAGTTGTTGCGACAGAAGAACGTCGCGCAGCTGGGTGACGTGCGCTTCTCGATCGGGCTGTGGGTCGGTTCATCGGCGACGGCGAACACGCTGGAGCAGGTCGCCGAGCAGATCACCGAGTACCGGAACTCGCCTTCGCCCAACGCCCAGTCGCCCTTCCCGCTCGCGAAGTGCCCGTGGTGCGGGACCGACTTCGTGCGCGACAGCTTCGTGATGCTGCCGAGCAAGACGAAGCCCGAAGAGGTGAAAGTGGGCTGCGCGAGCCTCAAGTGCCCCTTCAACATGGGCATCAACCGCGACGGCGTGCCGGTGTTGTTCGTGGACGAAGCGATCTACCGGGAGCTGCCCTGCTTCCTCGTGGCGACGGTCGACAAGTTCGCGTTGCTCCCGTGGCGTGGCGAGACCGGCATGCTCTTTGGCCGCGCGCAGGGTCGCACCGGCGGCAAGTTCGTCGGGCCGACGGACGACGAGAGGACGCGGAAGGCCGCGAAGGTACGGCTGCCGAACGGGCTCAAGCCGCCGGAGCTGATCGTTCAAGACGAGTTGCACCTCATCTCAGGCCCGCTGGGGTCGATGGTCGGGCTCTACGAAGCCGCCGTGCTGACGCTGGCGCCGAAGGCCAAGTTGATCGCCTCGACGGCGACGGTGCGGCGTTCGAACGAACAGGTCGAGCGGCTCTACGGGCGGAGGGTCGCGCTGTTTCCACCGCCCGGCGTGGAAGCCAACGAGACGTTCTTCGCGCATGTCGGCACCGAAGGGGCGCGCCAGTACATCGGTGTTGGCGCTCCGGGCAGACCGTTGAAGACCACGCTGCTGCAGGTGTACGTCGCGCTGCTCGCGGCCGCGCAGCGTGGGCTGGCGGACCATGGAGAGGTCGCCGACGCGTATTTGACGCTGGTGGGCTACTTCAACTCGCTGCGCGAGCTGGGCGGTATGCGGCGCCTGGTGGAAGACGAGGTGCGGCGGTTGGTCATGCGCCGCCACGAGCGGGTGCCTGAAGGCTTCGAAGGAGAGAGCCCGTGGTTCGCCCCGCGCACCATTCGCGCCGAGCCCGTCGAGTTGACGTCGCGTGAGAAGACCTCGGCCATCAAAGACGCGAAGGACCGCCTGGAGCTGGCGCACGGGAAGGACCGGTCGGTGGACGTGGTGCTGGCCAGCAACATGATCTCGGTGGGTGTCGACATCGACCGGCTCGGGTTGATGGTGGTGGCCGGTCAGCCGAAGACGACCGCTGAGTACATTCAGGCGTCGAGTCGCGTGGGCCGCAACGCGGCGAAGCCCGGGCTGGTGGTGACGTGCTTCAACCTGTCGAAGCCCAGAGATCGTTCGCACTACGAGCGGTTCGACGCCTACCACTGCAGCTTCTACCGGTTCGTCGAGGCGACCTCGGTGACGCCATTCTCCGCGCCGGCGCTCGACCGGGGGCTCGCAGGCGTCGTCGTCGGGCTCTCGCGACTGCTCGACACGGGCATGACCGCGCCCTTCGACATGATGAAGGTGGCAGCGCACCGCACCGCGATCGAGGCACAGCTGGAGAACGTGGTGAGGCGCGCAGGCGTGGGGAAGAAGGAAGAAGCCGACCGCATCAGCGCGCACGTTCGCCAACGCATCACCTCGCTGCTCGACGCCTGGCAGGTCGTCATCAACGAGACGAAAGCCGCCGGTGGTCAGCGCGGGTATTCAAAGTTCGACCCTGAGTCGAAGAAGCACGCCGCCCTGCTGCGGCAGGTGTTGGACGAGCAGGGGAATGCGACCCCCGACGAGCTGAAGTTTCAGGCGCCCACGTCGATGCGCGACGTCGAGCCGTCAGTGCACCTGTGGCTCACGAAGCAGCCGCTCGGTGGGTACAAACAACCGAAGCAGGCGACCCCTGAGACGGTGGAACAGGAAGAGGTGAGGCATGGCGAGGGGTAAGAAGCCGGTGCAGAGCAAGCCGCCCGATGGCCGGCTTCGGCAGAGTCAGGTGGTCTCGACGTTCGGACCTGGCGCGATGGTCGACCTGGTTCACGACGCGGTCATCGTCGGTGGCCTGGATTTCTGGGGCTTCGACGGCGGCAAGGTGCTCGTCAACGAGCCCCGGTTGCTCGAGGCGGTGCAGTTCCATTTTCAGAGGAACAAATGGCCGCTGAGCCGCGAGGAGCCGTTCCGCAAGCCTCCCGCGGGTGACGAGCGCGGCGCGAAGCAGTCGAACGGCGTGCAGGTGATGGAGTTTCCGCGCTGGTTCGTCTGCCAGAACCCGGCGTGTCGGGCGCTGGTACGAGCGAGCGCGCTTCAGGCCCACGCGGGGGAGTATCGCCACCCCTGCTCTGGCGGTTCGAAGCCAACGCGGTGTGTGCCCGTGCGCTTCGTCGTGGCATGTACGCGCGGTCATCTCGCAGACCTCGACTGGCCGTACTGGGTGCACGACCGAAAGGTGTGTGCGGCGCCGCAGCTGCGGCTCGACGAAGGCGCAAGTGGCGACTTCAGCGACATCGATGCGTCATGCACCGGCTGCGGCAAGCGTCGACGGCTGATCGAGCTGACGATGAAGGGGCATCAACTCAAGTGCTCGGGAGACCGCCCGTGGCTTGGGCTCGAAGGCCGGGAGCCCTGCGATGAGGAGCAGCGGTTTCTCATTCGCACCGCGAGCAACGGGTACTTCTCGCAGACCACGAGCGTCATCAGCATTCCCGAGCTCCCGTCGCTGCGGAGCAAGGTGCGCTCGGTGTGGAACACGCTGCAGGTGGCGACGGTGGAGACGCTCCCGGCGTTCCGCACCATTCCCACCGTGAAGGCCGCGCTCGGTGAGTACAGCGACGCAGAGGTTCTCGAAGCCATCACCGCTGAACGCGAAGCCCGCGTGGACGAGCCGCCGATGCTTCGCACCGCGGAGTGGCAGACGTTTCATGCCCAGGCGGTGGAAAAGCCGGGCGAGCTACCAAAGGACCGGAGCGACACGTTCTGGGTGCGTCGCGCGGTGAAGGTGGAGGGTCTGCCCCCGCTCGTGAAACACGTGTTTCTCGGGCGCAAGCTGCGCGAGGTACAGGCGCAGGTGGGGTTCACGCGGCTGGAAGCGCGCTCGCCCGACCTGCAGGGGCGCTACGACCTCGCGGTCGAGATGGCGCGCCTGTCGCTGACTCAAGACTGGGTGCCCGTCACCGAGATCCAGGGAGAAGGCATTCTGGTGACGCTCGATGAAGAGCGTCTCCACGCGTGGGAGACGTCGCCTGCGCTGCACGAACGTCGTGAGCAACTCTTCACCGCGTGGGAGCGGTGGAAGAAGATCTCGAAGGCCTCGTACCCATTCCCGGGTTTGCGCTTCTACGCATTGCACGCGCTGTCGCACCTGCTGATGAATCAGCTCGCGCTCGAATGTGGTTACCCGGCGAGCGCGATTCACGAACGCATCTACTGCGAGCCGCACGAGTCGAGGGTGCCGATGGCCGGCTTCCTCTTGATGACCGGGACCAGCGGGAGCGAAGGCACGCTTGGTGGTCTGGTCGAAGAGGGTCGTCGGCTCGGCCATCACCTGCGCAGCGCATGGGAATCGGCGCGTCTGTGTTCAAACGATCCGGTGTGCGCGCATCACCTGCCGACAGACCTTGGTGATCGCCACCTCGAGGGCGCGGCGTGCCACGGGTGTCTGTTCGTGCCCGAGTCGTCGTGTGAGCGCTTCAACCAGTACCTCGACCGGGCGCTGATCGTTCCGACGCTCGGGCACGAATCGCTCGCGCTGCTGCCGGAGCCCTGGTGAATCTCGCTTCGGTGAGTACTGCCCACTTGCGAGCACTGGAGACTGCGCTCGCGTCGAGGCGGCTGAGATGGCCGGCGTCAGCGTTCGCGCTCCAGAGCGAGGGGTTCAGCGACATCGTAGGCCCACTCGAGGCCTTCAAGACGCTCTCGCAGGAAGCGCTGCTGGCGGTGGCTCGCTGCGTGCTCGCCGAACGCGAGAGCGCGCCACGCCGGCCGGAGTTGGTGTGGACCGGACCGGAGCAGCGAGTAAGCGCGGCTCGCGACACCTCGGTTGTCCTCGCCGATCTCTTCGCGCGAGCGAGGGACCGCGTGCTGCTGGCTGGGTTCGCCTTCGATCATGCGGACGTCGTGCTTCGCCCTCTCTGGGAGTCAGCGCAACGCGGCGTCACGGTGCGGCTGTTCGTCGACAAGGCAGCAGCGCCTGGATTCGCGACGACGAACTGGCCGTTTGGTCCACCACTGCCTGAGGTCTATGCCTTCGAGCCGGTGACGGGGGTCTTCGCGAGCCTTCACGCCAAATGTGTAGTGGTCGATGGACGGTGGAGCTTCATCAGCTCTGCGAACTTCACGAATCGCGGGCAGACACGAAACATCGAGGTCGGAGCGCTGCTCGATGACGCGAGCTTCGCGGAGAGTCTCGAGCGACAGCTGCAGCCAGGCGCTCACTTCGTGGCGGTACCGCGTTGATCAGGGCGAAGTGGCACCGAGATCGAGCGCGTCGCGATTGAGCGGCAGCTGGCCGTTGATCAGCAGCCCGCCCAACTTCGTCTGCAGCACGAAAGAGAACAATCGAGAGCCGGGCACGATGAGCGACTTCACCTGATCGGCCTGAGAACCGACGCTCGCCGGGAACCGGTTGTAGTGATCGGGCGCGGTGAAGGCGAAGCCGTGCGGCTGCCCTTCGACCGGCATGTGCACCAGCGAGGTGTCGCTCTTCGCCACCGGCACCCACCACGCTTCGTAGCGCTTGAGCTCCGCCCACACGCCTTCACGGAGCTTCTGAATTTCACGCTCGAGGGCGATGGCCCGCGACCACGTGTTGCACAGCAGAAATGCGTCGCGACCGACGAACCACATGCGCTCCTGACCTGACGCGCCGTCGACGATGAGTTCCTTGCAGGCTTCGAGCTCCTTGCGCGGCAGAGAACCGAAGAGATCGGCGCCCTTTCACGCCGCCGTACACGCCCATCGCCTCGCCACCGAGCTTCGTGGCCGCAGCGTCCATCGCTCGCGGTTGCTTCAAACGATCGTTCCTGCGCACCTTTTGCGGTGCCGGCTGGGCGTGACAGCAAGTAGTGAACATGATGGCTGCTTCGCTCGCTCCCCCCGAGGGAAACCGTTAAGAGCCGCAGCGTGAATTCCACCCTCGGCTACGGCTTCGTTCTGCTCGGCCTGTTGTGCGCTGCCTTCGCGGCGCTGGTCGGCATCATCACGGGTCTCCAGCGCAAAGAGAGCGCGCTCCCGTGGGTGCAACGCGGCATCTACGGCTATGCGTTCTCGATGGTCGCCAGCAACCTGGTGATGGTCGGCGCGCTGCTGCAGCACGACTTCTCGGTGAAGTACGTCGCCCAGGTCGGCAGCAAGTCGACGCCCACCATCTTCACCATCGTCTCGCTCTGGAGCGCGCTGGAAGGCTCGATTCTCTTCTGGGGCGCGATCATGGGCGCGTACCTGTTCGCGTTCACGTTCATCTACCGGCGCGAGCACGGCCGCTACATGCAGCTGTCACTCGGCGTGATGGCGGCGGTGGCGACCTTCTTTGCGTTCCTCATCGCCGGCCCCGCCAACCCGTGGACCGCGGTGCCCTTCCCGCCTGCTGACGGCCCGGGCCCCAACCCGCTGCTGCAGAACCACGTGTTGATGATCATCCACCCGCCGATGCTGTACCTCGGGTACGTGGGCATGACGATTCCGTTCGGGATCGCGGCCGGTGCGCTGCTGCGTGGCGAGCTCGGCGACGCGTGGCTGGTGCCGCTGCGCAAGTGGACCCTGGTGCCGTGGATCTTCCTGACCATCGGCATCATCCTCGGAAGCTGGTGGGCGTACGCGGTGCTCGGCTGGGGCGGCTACTGGGCGTGGGACCCCGTCGAAAACGCGTCGTTCATGCCGTGGCTCACGGCGACCGCGTTCATGCACTCCACGATGGTGCTCGAGAAGAAGAAGGCGCTGAAGCTGTGGACGATCGCGCTGGCGCTCGCGAGCTTCGTGCTCACCATCATCGGCACGTTCATGACGCGCTCGGGCGTCTTCAACTCGGTGCACAGCTTCACCCAGTCGGACATCGGGCCCACGTTCCTGGTCTTCATCGGCGTGTTGCTGGTGTTCTCGATCGCGCTCATCGGCATGCGCGGTCACATGCTGGTCGCCGAGACACAGCTGGGCGGCATCGTGTCGCGCGAAGGCAGCATTCTGCTCAACAACCTGGTGTTCGCGGCGCTCACCTTCGTGGTGCTGCTGGGCACGCTCTTTCCGCTGATCAGCGAAGGCGTGTTCCACGAGAAGCTCACCGTCGGCGAGCCGTACTTCAACAAGATGGCGGTGCCGCTCGGGCTGGTGATGCTGTTCCTGATGGGCGTGGGTCCCATGCTCCCGTGGGGCAACGCCGACTCGAAGACGCTGGTGAGCACCACGGCGCTGCCGAGCCTCGCGGCGGTGTTGACGGTCATCGCGCGACTGGCGCTCGGCCACCGAGACGTCATGTCGTTGATCGCGTTCGGGCTCGCGGGCTTCGTGACGGCGGTGACCTTGCGTGAGCTGTTCCTGCCGGCGCGTCAACGCATGACCGATCAGAAAGAGGGCTTCGGCACCGCGCTCTTCGTCAGCGCCTCACGCGCGAACCGCCGCTTCGGCGGCTACATCGTGCACCTCGGCATCGTGATCATCATCGTCGCGGTCGCGGCCTCGAGCACCAACAAGGTCCACAACACCGGCACGCTCAAGCCCGGCGAGTCGATGACGGTCGGTGAGTACGCGGTTCGCTTCGACGGCCTGCAGACCGGCAAAGAGCCGCACCGCGAGTGGATCGCCGCGAACATCACCATCGCCGACAAGGGCGGCAAGGAGTCGACGTTCCACGGCCAGGAGGCGCCGCGCATGAACTTCTACGAGCGCTCGACGGACCCCGTGGGTTCGCCCACCGTCAACGAGCGCTTGCTGCGCGACGTGTACGTGTCGTTGCTCGCGTACGACAAAGCCAGCGGCACCGCGTCGTTCAACATGTGGGTTTTCCCGCTCGTGGGGTGGATCTGGTACTCGATTCCGATCCTCGTGCTGGGCACGCTCATCGCGCTGTGGCCGCAGCGTCGCCGTCAGGTGGTGACGGCCGCGCCGCCGGCGAACGTCGCCACGGGGGCTCCGTGAAACGCGCCGCAGGCATCATCACCGCGCTGCTGGTCGTCGCGGGTCTGGTGTTCGTGCTCGGGCGCGCGTTCGGTACCGACCCGCACGCCGTGCCCTTCAAGATGGCCGGCAAGAAGGCACCCGACTTCACCATCAAGCGCCTCGACACCGACGAGACCGTTTCGCTCACGCAGTTCGCGGGCAGACCGGTGGTGATCAACTTCTGGGCGACGTGGTGCGGGCCCTGCAAGATCGAGCACCCGGTGCTCGACTGGGCCGCGTCGAAGTACGGCAACGACGCGGTGTTCCTCGGCATCGTCTTCGAAGACACCGAAGACAACACCAGGCGCTTCCTGCAGGAGAACGGCTGGAGCTTCCCGCAGCTGTTCGACCCCAGATCGACGGTGGCGGTCGACTACGGCGTCAGCGGCGTGCCCGAGACGTACTTCATCAATCGCCAGGGCATCATCGTGAAGAAGTTCCCCTTCCCGTTTCAGGCTCCGCAGCAGTTCGAGCGTGAGATTCAGGAGATCCTCCAGTGATCGCGCTCGTGCTCTCTCTGGTGCTCACGCAGGGCTACGCCCCGCCGCGGCAGGGTCAGGACCCGCTCGACGCACAGCGGGAAGAACGGGTGCAGCGCGTGGGCAAGTTGCTGCGGTGTGCCGTGTGTCAGGGCGTGTCGATCGCCGACTCACCCGCGTCGATGGCGCGCGCGCAGCTGGACAAGGTGCGTGAGCTCGTCGCCGAAGGGAAGACCGACGACGAGATCTTCGACTACTTCGTCGACCGCTACGGCCAGTGGGCGTTGATGGAGCCCAGAAAGTCAGGCGTCGCGCTCACGGTGTGGGTCGCTCCGATTCTGCTGCTGGTCATCGGCCTGTTGTTGGTTCTCGGGACGATGGGCAAGAAGCCGGCCCAGGTCCCGTCACCCCCGCAAGGCGAGGAGCCGAACGACGACTACCTCGCGCAAGTTCGAAAGGATCTCGACCCGTGAATCCTCCGGCCACCAACTGGATCCCCGGGCTCGCGGTGCTCGGCGTCGGCATCGGTGTCGCGCTCGTGTACCTGCTGACGAACCGGAAGCTGCAGTCCGAAGCGCCGGCTCCTGAATCGCTCGACGATTTCGAAGCGCGCTACCAGGCCCTGCTCGCGCAGCTCAAAGAACACGTCGCCAGCAAGCACCTGCTGCCGGCTGAAACCTGGGCCGCCGAGCAGACGCGCCTCGAGCAGGCCGCCGCCGACGTACTGCGCGCGAGAGACGGCAAGAAGAGCGACGCGCTCAGACAGCAGGCCCGCGCAGAGAAGCTCGCGAAGGCCGAGCCGACGTTCTTCTCGAAGAACCCCGCGTTGATGGGCGGGCTCATCGGCGGCGCCGTGGTGGCGTTCTTCGCGTTCCTCGGCCTCACGCTGACGCAGAACGCAGAGCCCAGGCGCGACGAGATGGCGCAGCAGCAACCGCCTCCGATGCAGCAGCGCCCCGACGGGAAGATCGAAGCCCTCGCCGCGAAGGTGCAGGCCAACCCCGACGACATCGATGCCGTCACAGACCTCGCGATCCACCTCATTCGGCGCCAGGCGTTCCAGGAAGCCAAGCCCCTCGTGCTGCGCGCGATGCTCATCGACCCGTACCACCCGAAGGCGCGCGTCGGTCACGCGGTGGTGAAGGCGCTCGAAGGCGATCTGCCCGGTTCGATTCGTGACCTCGAGCACCTCACCGCCCGCTACCCCGAGGCCTACGACGGCTTCATGTTCGCCGGCATGTTGTCGCTGGAAGACAACGACCAGCAGCGCGCGTTGCGCAACCTCGAGGCGTACGTCGACCTCGCACCCGCGAGCGAAATGCCGCCGATGATGCGCGTGGCCGTGCAGCAACTGAGGGAGCAGCTGGCTCAGCCGCAACAATGAGCGTGGCGTGGTTCACCAAGCTGCATGAGCTGAACGAGGCCGGCCGCTTCGAAGAAGTGGTGAAGGCCTCCGCGAAGTTCATCGCCGCGCGCCCGAAGGACTACGCGCTGCGGCTGCAGACGGGGAAGGCCCTGCTGTCGCTCGGTGAATTGAAGGCAGCGCGCGAGCAGCTCGACGAAGCGGTGAAATACTCGAAGGGCCTCGCGGCGTGGCCGTGGTTCTACGTGGCGGCTGTGCACGCGCGCACCGGCGAGACCGAGTTGATGTTCCGCGCCCTCGAACGTGCGCAGGCCATCGACAAGAAGCTCGCGTCAGCCGCCTACGAGTCGCCGTGGTTCGCGGCGTTCTGGAAATCGAAGCGGTTCCAGAACCTGTTCCCGATCACGAAAACAGAACGCCCGGGTTCAGCACGCCCGAAGGGTCGAGCTGCGCCTTCACGGCCTTCAACGCCGAAGCGAAGAGCTCCGGCCGCTCGCGGTCGAACCAGGGCCGGTGGGTCCTCCCGACGGCGTGGTGGTGCGTGATCGTTCCGCCCGCCTTCGTGAGTGCGTCCGAGGCGGCGGTCTTCAGCTCGGCCCACTGCTCGAGCTCGCCGCCCTTCTTCGCGCGCCCGAGGAAGGTGAAGTACGGCGCGGGCCCATCGGCATAGACGTGCGTGAAGCGGCAACTCACCACACCACCGCCGCACACGCGCTCGAGCGCGGTCGTCATCGCGCCGATCACGTTCTCGTACAGCGTCGGGAACGCAGCCCACGTGCACGCGGTCTCGAAGGTGTCGGCGATCATCCCCAGCTGAATCATCGCGTCCTGCAGGTACGGGCCCTTGATGAACGACGACTTCCACGTCTCGCCCGACTTCTTTCCCTGCGCGACGCCGCCGTGACCGGCCGCGATCTTCAACGCGTGATCGAGCAGCGCTTCGACGGGCGCGCCTGCCGACTCGAACGCCAGCACCAGCACCGACGAACCGTCGAAGGTGACGCCGTTGATCATCGCCTCCTGCGCGTCGAGCAACCGGCAGTTCGCGGGCTGAAGCCCGGCGTGAAGCACCTCACGCACCACGCGCACGGCGCTCGTGAAGTGCTCGAAGTGCACCGACGCGCCGGCACGTTCGGTCGGCTTCGGGCGAACGCGCATCCACGCTTCGGTGATGACGCCCAGCGTGCCCTCGCTGCCGATCACCAGCCGGTTGGGGTCGATGCCCGCGCCGCTCGCCGGAAATCGCTTCGTCTCCAGCACGCCGCGCGGCGTCACCAGGCGCACCGACTCGACGAGTTCGTCGATGTGCGTGGGGCCGGTCGCGAAGTGCCCGCCGGCGCGCGTGGCGAGCCACCCACCGAGCGTCGAGAACTCGAACGACTGCGGAAAGTGCCGCAGCGTGAACCCGGAAGCACCGAGCTGTCGCTCGAGCGCGGGCCCGAACGTACCGCCTTCGATTCTCGCCACGTGCGACACGTCGTCGACTTCGACCACGCGGTTCAACCGCGCCAGCGACAACGTGAGCGCGCCGCGGTGCGTCGGCGCCATTCGCGGTTCGACGCCCGCGACGACCGACGAACCACCGCCAAACGGAGTGACCGACAGGCGTTCACGCTCAGCGACCTCCAGCGCCAGAACGAGTTCCCGTTCATCTCGCGGCGTCACCACGAAGTCGGGAGCGCTCGAGTAGTTTCCACGGAAACCATTCACCCGATCCGGGTACGACTTCCCCATCGCGTGGGCTGCGCGTTCTCGTGAGTCCGAAGAACTGAAGGGCACGAGCTCTGCGGGCACTTCGACGCGCGGCTCGGGCACGCGCGGCTCCGCAGCGACCTCGACCTCGCTCACCCCGAAGAACGGCTCGATGCGGGCCTGCGTGTCTTTCAAATCGGCGGCCGCTTCGACGTCGCCCCAGCCCCACAGACTCCTCATTTCTCTTCTCCTCGCAGGAACAACTTTTCTTCGGCTTCGCGCAGCTTCTCGCCGCTCACCCCGGCGTCGATGAGCGCCTGACGGAGCGACTCGGCGTTCTTGTCCTGCACGACGTAGCTGCACTCGGGGAACAGCGTCGGCACCGCCTCGAAGGTGAGGTTCTTCGGGTAGTCGCGACACATCAACGGGCGGCTGCCGTACGAGTCACACTGTCTGGTGGTGGCGTCGAAGTGCGTGCAGTGAAAGACGAACACCCGAAAGCGCGCGTCGGCGCTCTTGAGTTCGAAGCCATTCACCACCCGCTGCCACCACAAGAACAATCGACGCGCCGTCGGGAAGTGCCACGTGAAGCGGCTCACCGGAATACTCGGCGACTCGCAACATCGGCCGCAGCCGTTACACGCGCCGAGCAGGCGATAGCGCGGCGAGCGGGCCAGACCGCGGGTCACGCGCAGATCGAAGGTCTTCACCCCACGGGCGAGCAGCTTCACGATCTGCCGAACGGCTCCGTCGCGCATCGAGCCCGCGAGGCTACCCGCGGCGCCCCATAAATAAGGTGTGCTCGGAAACCAGTGCGTCGATGTGCGCGCGCAACGCACAACCGCGCCAAACCTCAACGTTTCCGAGGGGCTCTTGTCGTGCACGGGTGAAAGGCGTACTCGCTGATCAGGGCCGCCCATGTTCGACCAGCCGATCCCCCTCACGAACCGTTTCCGTGTGCACTCGGAAGACCCTGCGTTCCACGTGACGTGGCGTGGTGGGAGCCGGTTCGCGTTGTCGGGTGAGATCGCGCTGAACCCCAGCGCGGAGCTCGACGTGTCGACGGGCCGCGACTCGATCGAGGTGTCGCTCGCCACGCACAGCACGCCGGAGCACGCGGTCGCGGCGCTGCGCCGTGCCCTGCCCCGTTCGATTTCCATGCGCCACCAGACGATCGAAGACGGCGTCGAGATTGTGTTCGCCGAAGCGCTGGTGCCAGCCGCGAGCCCGCCGCGCCTGAGGCTGTTCAGCACCGACGCCCAGCTGCGCCTCAGGCAGCTCGACGAGAACAAGATCGAGTTCCTCGGCGGTGTGCACGAAGACTGCCTCGTCACCATTCTGTGCGACTCGCGTCGCGCAACCGTGAAGCTCGAGGCAGGTCTGTCGGCGCAGCTGACGGCGACCATCGTCGGCGCCAACGTTCCCCACGGGTTCCGCGCGCTCGTCGATGGTCCCACGGTCAGCGTGTGGAAAGACGCCGACTTCTTCTCGGCCGTGGCCTGAAGGTTTCGCGACCGTTCTGCCAACCGCATTGACGTTTCGACCCGGGCGCTGACGCGGCGTCGTGACGAAACTTCGTGATGGAGTTCGCAGAGGTCACCGAGCCGGTCTCGCTCGTTCACCCCCGCGCCGCGCAGGTCGCGGTGCTGTCGACGCACGGTGGGCTGCAGGCCACGGAGATCACCGTCGGTACGCTGCACCTCGTGTACGTGGACTCCGACGATCCCATCGCGTCGCTGTCACTGCGCGTCGACGGCTCGTTCGTGACGTTGACGGCGCCACGAATGCTGGGCGCCGCGGCTCTGCGCGCAGCCCTCGAAGGTGCGATGCCCGACGGGTACCTGGTGCTCGCGCACCCGTCTGCTGATGCGCTGATCGTCACCATCGCGCGTGCGCACGAAGTGGAGCCCGCGCCGCAGTTGTTCTGCACCTCGTTCGACACCACGCTGCGCGCGCGGAAGATCGGAACGAATCGGCTGCTGCTCCGCGGCGTGGCCCGCGGCAAAGGTGACCTCGTGGTGCGCATCAACGATCGCTCGTTGAACGTTCGGCCGGTGAAGGGCGAAACCCCGCTGCAGATCGCCGAGCGCATTCGTGAACTGCTGGCTGACTCGCACATCACCCTGCTGACGGTGCCGACTGAAGTGATCGGTGAGGTCACGCTCACGGTCTTGCCGCGGCACTGAGCCTTCGACGCCGCACCCACAGCCCGACCAGCAGCGGTGCCACGACGCCGGCGCCGAGCGAGAGCCACGCTGCGAGCACGGACGTCTGCCCTGCCTCGGCAGCGATGGCCGGCCCCACGAAGGGGTCGAGCAGAACGCCGAAGGCCACGAAGCAGGCCCACGAGAAGGCGAGCGCGGCGACCGCGAAACCCAGCCACCACTTCCAGCGCGTGAGCACAAGCGCAACGACGATGAACCCGACGGCCCAGGTCACGTACTCCGCGACCGACGGGACCTTGTCTGCCACTTCAGCCCGGGCCGAAGTGCCGATGACCGTCAGCAACACCAGCAGCCGCGCGCGCATTCACGAGCGTTCTACTTCGCCGAAGTTGTTATGGGTTCCAACGTGTTCACCGACGAACTCGAGGTCGCGAAACGTCTGGCCCGACAGGCCGCTGAGGTCATCAACCGCGTGTACGCCGGCGCGTTCGACGTCGTGCAGAAGGCGGGCGGCGGCGGGCCGGTGACCGAAGCCGACAAGCGCGCCAACGAGCTCATCGTCAACGGGCTGAAGAAGGCCTTCCCCACCGACGAGATCGTCGCCGAGGAGTCGACGCACGTGGCGCCGAAGGGCAATCGTGTGTGGTTCGTCGACCCGCTCGACGGCACGCGCGAGTTCGTCGATCGCAACGGCATGTTCGCGGTGCACATCGGGCTCGCCATCGACGGGAAGGCCGTGGCCGGCGTGGTGCTCGCCCCGGTTCACGGTGCGTGCTGGAGCGGCGCGCAGGGCGCTCCGTGCGTCCTCGAGCTCGGCGATGAGCGTCGCGAGCTGACCATGCAGCCGGTGAAACACACGAAAGACCTCCGGCTGGTGGTGTCGCGCTCCCACAAGTCCAGCAAGACCGCTGCCATTCGTGACGCGCTCGGAATCACGCAGACGAAGGAACAGGGCTCCGTCGGCTTGAAGTGCGCGCTGCTCGCCATGGGCGAGGCTGACCTGTACCTCCACCCGTCGACCATGAGTAATCGATGGGACTCCTGTGCCCCACAGGCGGTGATTGAAGCCGCAGGCGGAATGCTCGTGGACTTCAACGGCGACGCGTACGGCTACGAAGGCCGGGAGATCGTCAACGGCCGCGGCCTCGTCGGTTGCCACCGCGACACGTGGGCGATGATCGAACACGCGGCGAAGAAGTTCGGCCCGACGGCTCAGGGCTGAGGCTCGCGCCGGGGGCGTGCGAATGGTTGACCCGAGTCACCCATCTCTGGCGATCACTTCATGTGCGACGTCACCAGCTCCTGCAGCCGCGACAGCGCCGTCACCATCGTCGACATCGACGGACCGAACGAGAACCGCACGTACTGCCGGAAGCGCGAGAGGCGTGAGCTGCGGCGCTTGCCGGGGTTCACGTCGAAGAACTCACCGGGCACCACGATGACCTTCTTCGTCAACGCCGCCTTGAAGAAGCCCATGCCGTCGTTCAAGGGCGCGGGCAGCTGCGAGACGTTGCCCCAGACGTAGAACGTTCCATCAGGCGCGCGATCGACGCGCACCCCGAGCCGCTGCAGCCCCGACAGCAGGAAGTCGCGCTTGGCGCGGAAGGCATCGTGAATCGCGTTGGTCTCCTGAATCACGTGCGCTTCGTCGAGCAGCGGAATGGCGGCGCGCTGAATCGGCTTGCCGCCACCACCGTCGAGGAACGAGCCCGCGCTCGCCACCGCGTCGATCACCTGCTTCGGCCCGATGGTCCACGTGGTGCGCCAACCGGGGTAGCGCCAGTTCTTGGTGAGCCCGTCGAAGATCACGATGGGGTCGCGGTTCACGTCGTCGACGTAGCGAGCCGCGCTCTCGATCGGCAATCGCCCCGGAGGCGTGCTCCAGAGGTAGTGCGAATAGAACTCGTCGACCAGCAACGCGCACTCGAGGTCGCGACAGGTGGCGACCCACCGCTCGAGCTCTTCGCCCTGCACCATTTTCCCCGTGGGGTTGCAGGGGTTCGACAGCAGCAACGCCGACAGACCACGCCCCTGGATTTCCTTACGGAGATCTTCCGGCGTGAACGCGTAGCCACGCTCGCCCTCGAGGAGGATGGGGATCGACGTGAACGCCTTGAAGATGTCGAGCAGCTCTTCGTACGCGGTGTAGTCGGGGAGGAAGTGGCCGAGGTTCACGTGACCGAGCGCCGCAGCTGCGCGCGTGAGCGCCGCACGACCACCACCGGACACCGCGACGTTCTCGGCCGAGTATTGTGACTTCTTTCCCTGGCGATAGAGCCGGTTGTACAGATTCGCGATCGCCTCGCGGAGCTCCCACAGGCCCGCGACGGGTGCGTATTCCTGATCGTCGACGTCGATCTCGACGTGGTGCACGCGCTTCGGAGCGCCGGGAATCTCGCCGGTCTCGGGCTGGCCCTGGCCCAGGTTGCACCAGTCGGGGTTGCGCGCCGTGAAGCCCAGCTTCGTGGCCTCGGTCGTCACGTAGATGACGCCGGTACGGGGAACCTGTCGGAACGCGGGAATGTGAAAATCGTCACTCACGAATGGGGACCTTTGCTGCGCGGAGAACGGTGTCGAGCTGGCCTTCATCGAACCTCAGTTCGAGCCGCTCGATTCCGTCGATGAGGAGCACCGGCACCCGGTACCGGTACTTCGAGAACAGGGCTTCGTCCTCGAGGATGTTGTGGGTCTGCACTTCGAACTCGAAGTGGTCACTCACGTCGGTCAGCAGCTCGAGCGCTTCGTCGCACAGCGAGCAACCGGGCTTTCGATAGACGTGAATCGTCGTCGGCATGCTTAGAATCGAGTCACCACAATGCACGGATTGGCCGGTGACTTCTCGACGATGCCCCTCAAGGACCTCGTCGTCTACTTGTGGAATCGTCAGGCCACCGGCGTGTTGGTGCTGGAAAACCGCGGCGTTCGCAAGGAAGTGATGCTCGACGCGGGGCATATCTACAACGCGTCTTCGAACCTGCCGCGCGAGTACCTGGGGCAGTACCTCATCAACCTCGGGCACTTGAGCGAAGAGCAGTTTCACAAGGCCTACGCCACGCAGAAGGAAACCAAGGTCTTCCTGGGGAAGATCCTCGAGATGATCGGCGCGGTGAAGACCGAGACGTTGAGCGACGTGCTCGGCACCAAGTTCCGCGAGACGCTGCTCGACGCCTTCAACTGGGTCGACGGCCAGTTCCGCTTCGATGCCGACAAGAAGCCCACGTTGCCCGAAGGGCTGCGCGTGCAGGTGCCGCTGATCGAGGTGCACAAGGAAGCCGACTTCCGCATTCAGGCGTGGAAGTTGATTCGTGAAGCCTTCCCGTCGGGCTCGTGCACGCTGGAGCTGATCGAAGAGAACCTCGTCGAACCTCCGCGCCCCGGCAGCATCGACGAGAAGATCTTCGCCGGCATCGCCGCGGGCCAGACCATCGACGAGATGGCGCTCAAGCTGCACGCCACCGACTACTTTCTCTACAACCGGCTCTACGCGTACTTCCACATGGGCGCGCTCACGGTTCACCAACCGTCGGGCCCGGAGCTCAGCATCGACGTGGACCTCGGCCTGGGTGATTCGCCGTCGGCGGGGCAGCTGCTCGACAACGCGCGCGCGTTCTACGCGAAGAGCAACTTCCGCGACTCGTGGGCGCTGGCTCGCCGTAGCAACGAGCTGACCCCCACGTTGGACGCAGCGCTGCTGATGCGGCAGATCGAAGTGGCCTGGGGGCCGCAGTTGAAGACCAACTTCGTCACGTCGGGCCGCGTGCCCGCGATGTTGATGGGGCCCGAACAGCTCGCGAAGTTGTCGCTGGCCGCACCCGAGCGCTACCTGCTCTCGCGCGTCGACGGGAAACGCGACGTCGACAACATCCTGCGCATCGCGCCGCTGCGGGAGTTCGAGGCGCTCGTGGCCTTCGACCGCTTCCTCAATCAGAAGTGGATACGCCTGTTGTGATTCTGTGATTGGTTCCGCCGCAGCATGGTGGACCTGTCAGAGATTGTTGCCATCTGGCGCGGCGAGACGAAACGCGCGCTCAAGAGTGGCCGAGTGTTGGTGCTGCTGATCCTCTTCCTGCTGTTCGTGGCGCTCGCGCTCACGGTGGTCGGCGGCGCGATGCATCAGCTGAACGCGAAGTTCGAGCAGCAGGCCGCGATGGCCGGCGCCGATCTCTCGGCCGCGCAGAGCCAGCTGAGCGAACAGAAGAAGCAGTTCTTGAAGATGTTCGTCACCGAGGACGAAGCGATGCTCGAGGCGCTCGCCTCGATCCCCATCGTGTTGCTGGTGGTCTTCAAGCTGACGCTGCGGTTCCTGCCGCTGTTCATCGCGTTGATGGGCTTCGATCAGCTCGCCGGTGAAGTCGGCCCCAAATCGATCCGCTACCTCATCGTGCGCGTGAAACGCTCGTCGATCATCCTCGGCAAGCTGCTCTCGCAGATCACGATCTTCGCGATGCTGTTGAGCATCTGCACGCTGTTGATGGTGATCGTCGCGCGGGTGCTGAACCCCGATTTCGCGGCCGCGCAGGTCGCGTTGTGGACCGTGAAGTTGATCACCTCGTCGCTGGTGCTCTCGCTGGCGTACCTCGCGCTCACCGCGTTGTTCAGCGCCATCACCCGCCAGTCGGGCATCGCGTTGGTGCTCAACGTCATCGCGCTGTTCGTCATCTGGTTCATCGCGCTCATCGCGGAGATCTTCCGGTTCCCCGGTGAAGAAGCGGCGATGAACTCGCTGGCCATGCTCAAGAGCGAGTCGTGGCTGGCGTACCTGCGCTACGGCTCGGTGTGGCACTTCGGCGACGACCTGCTGCACCCCAGCTGGGCGCGCGCGTTGCCTGCCGCGCTGGTGCACGTCGGGTACGGCCTGGTGTTCCTGGGCCTCGCCCAGTTCGCGCTGAAGAAGAGGGACCTGTGAGCGCTGCCATCGAGATCAAGAACCTCAGCAAGCACTTCGGCAGCAAGAAGGCCGTCAACGACGTGACCTTCAACGTCGAAGAGGGCCACTGCTACGGCCTCATCGGGCCCAACGGCGCCGGCAAGACCACGACGTTCTCGATGATGTGCGGCTTTCTGTTCCCCACGTCGGGCTCGATTCGCGTGCTGGGCAAAGACCCGTCGGAGGCCGGCGTGCTCAAGGGCAAGGTCGGCGTGCTGCCGCAAGACGCGGTGCTGCCGCCCACGTGGCCGGTCGGCGAGCTGCTCACCTACTACGGAGATTTGAGCGGCATCCCGAACGCGGAGTCGGAAGCGCGCGCGGTGCTGGAGCGCGTGCACCTGCCCGAGACCTGGAACGTGATGGCCGGTGCGTTGTCGCACGGCATGCACAAGCGCGTGTCGATGGCGCAGGCGCTCATGGGTTCGCCGCCGGTGATCTTCCTCGACGAGCCGACCGCCGGTCTCGACCCGAAGATCGCCGCGTCGGTGCGCCAGGTGATTCGTGATCTGAAGGGCAAGCACACGGTGGTGGTCTCGAGCCACAACCTGCAGGAGCTCGAGGAGCTCTGCGATGCCTCGGCGATTCTCGACAAGGGCAAGCTGGTCAGCGCCTCGTCGATGGCCGAGCTCACCGGTCAGTTCGCCGAATTCCGTGTGCAGATCGCACGCGGTGACGTGCCGCTCGCCGAGGTGAAGGCGCTCTCGGGTGTGAAGGAAGCCGTCGTCGAAGCCAACAACGTGCTGCGCGTCACGTACGACGGGCAGGCCGTGCAGCCCGAGGAGATCATCACCCGCGTGGTGGGGCTGCTGGCGAACAAGAACGTGCTGTTCCTCACGGTCTGGCGCGGCAAGCGGCTCGAGGAGAAGGTGCTGCAGCTGACGTGACCGACGTCTCAACGCTGGTGCGCGAGGGCTGCTCGCCGAAGAGTTCTGCGACGACGAAACCGGTACCTCGCGAATGAACGACGCCCTTGCCCGACCCACGTCGACCATGCAGTCGGCGCGTCCCCCGGTCGGGCAAGGACCTTTCAGGCCGCGAAGAAGAGTGGATCGCGCTGCTCGACGAAGCGCTCGATGGCTTCGCGCTCGTGGGGCTCCAGGCCCAGGAACTGAAGCCCCATGCCGTCCAACATGTCGGGTACCGCGTCATTGGTTTCACGGGTCCAGCGCACGACGCCGCGGGTGTTGATGCGTTCACCCGAAGGCAACGAGAACGCGAGATCGACCTCGGTGCCCAGCGGCAGCAGCTTCAAGGTGGTCACGAACAGGCCGCCCTCGGAGATGTTGGCCGAGAAGCCCTGGTAGAAATTCGACTCCGACGAGAAGTCGACCTGGGCGCTCATCTTCACGCGCGGCGAGACGCGAACGACCGGCGCGGCGGCCTTCGCCTTCTCGACCACCGGGGCCGCTTCCTTCGCCGCAACCGGCGGCGTGGCCAGCACCAACACCGACGCGGCGGGGGTCGACGACAACGGCTCGTCTTGCTCGATGGCGGCCAGAGAGTCGGCCAGCGAGGCATCGCGCGTCGGCATCGACGACAGCACATGCGCTGCGAGGCCGAGGTCCTTCGGAGAATTCGACACGGCACGCAGGCCCGGTGGCATCGTGGGCTTGCTCGTCACTTCGTCGCGGGCCTTCAGGCCCTCTTCGAGCTTCTTGAGCGTGCTCGCGGTGTTCTCGAGCAGGCTCCGCAGCTTGGTGTTCACCGCCTCGCGGGTCTCGAGCGCCGCTGCGCGCGCCTTCTCCGCACGCGCTTCGAGCTCCTCAATGGCGTCCGTGGGGATGGAGGCCGGGCGCAGGCCCTGCGGCAGCTTCGACTGCCGCTGCTTCAGTTCATTGGCCCACGACGCCAGACGCTCGGCCTCGACGTGCAATGCGGCCTCGGTGACCTGCAGTTCCAGCTCGCGACGGTTCAGTTCGATGACGTTCATGGGGTTTCTCCTTGTGCGCCCCATGCTCTGCAGCCTGCGTACCGCCGGCTTCTCCCTCGGAAAGACGGGCCCGACCGCGGGTCAACGCGGCCCTTGCTGTCAGTGGCGACCCACTCAGGGGAAGGCGTGGGCGCGCGCCACGAAGAGGGTTCCCGCGCCCGAACGCGGGACGATCAACAGGTCCGCCAGACCGTCGCCGGTGACGTCTCCGCGACGGACGAGCCGCGCGCCGTCGACCGGCAGCCGGTTCAGCGATTCGAAGGCACCGTCGGCGTACCGCAGCACTTCGATGACTCCGCCACACAGCGCGATGAGATCGTTCGACGCGTCGCCGTCGACATCGGTCAGCAGCGCCTGCGTGCACGCGGCCAGAGGAATTTCGCCGCTCGGCTCGAAGCGACCATCGCGCCACACGTTGCGGCGAATGGGTCCGTCTTCGGAGGTCACCAACAGCTCCACGGCGTCGCCGACAGGCCCGACCGCGATGGAGCCGGCGAGCGCCGGCGTTTCGAACGAGGCCGCGTCGGTGAGGCCGGAAGGTGTGCCGCGGAACAGCTGCGTGCGCCCCACGTCGCGTTGAAAGACGAGCAGATCGGGAAGACCGTCTGCGTCGACATCGGCCGTCGCGAGCTGGCTCCCTCGCGCGCTCAGCGGGCGCTGCGTCGAAGGGCCGAACGTCACGCCGTTCGACGCGAACACCTGCAGCCCGGCGTCGCTCGAGGCGATGATGTCGGTGCCGATCGCCAGCACGGCGGTCGGCGGGTGCCCGGCGTCGACCCAGCCCACCTGCGCCATGCCCGGGCGCTCTTCGTTCCACCGCGAGAGCTGCAGCCGGTGGGTCGTCGAGGTGGTCAGCAGCGTGCTGCCGAAGGTGAGCAGCGGCGCGGTGTGATCGCCGTCGAGCCGCTCTGGAACTCCGAGGCTCGAATCGGCGAAGCGCGCCACCGTGACGAAGCCACCGCCCCACGCCACGACCAGATCGCTCAAACCATCACCATCGAACTCCGCGGTGGCCACGTCGACGATGAAGGCGCTCCCCGGGACCGGCGGCGGCGACAAGAAGGCGCTGAGGTTCAATGCGTACGGTGTCTCGAACCGGCCCGACGGCGTTCCCGACGGCGCGCACGCACCCAACACGAGCAACGCGGCCGCGAACCTCATGGCCTCTCCGCGCGATCGATCACCGCCCGCAGTATCGGCTGCGTGTCGGCGGGCCACTCGATGCGATGACCGGTGGCCTGCCCGAACGCTTCGAGATCTGCCCACGCGGCCGGGTCGTCGGCCCACAACTCGACCGAAGCGTGGGTTCGGAGCGCCTTGGCGAGCTCGATGATCGGCGCCGGGCACGCTTTTCCTCTCGCGTCGACGAGGAAGGCTGAAACCCGGTGGCGGGTGGGCTCATACATGGCGGGCATTGCGCGAAATCGCGCCTTTGCTAGAGACCGCGCCGCTTTTCAATTCCCCAAGGGAGCAACAACACTCATGAAACCCTCAGTCATCATCGCCCTGATCGTCGGCGGTGTCGTCGGCTTCGCCGTCGGCAGCATGTTCAACAAGGGCGGCTCCGGCACGCCCATCGCGGCTGTCGCGGGCAACAACAACCCGTCTGCTCCCAACCGCCCGGCGCCTGGCGCGCCCCCGGCCGATACGTCGGTCTACAAGGTTCCGATCGACGAGTCGCCCATCCGTGGCCCGAACAACGCGCTGGTCACCATCGTCGAGTTCTCCGACTACCAGTGCCCGTTCTGCAGCCGCGCGCACAACACCATCCTCGAGCTCGAGAAGCAGTACGAGGGCAAGATCCGCGTGGTGATGAAGCAGCACCCGCTCGACTTCCACCCGCGCGCCAAGCCGGCCGCGCTCGCCGCGCTCGCCGCCGGCGAGCAGGGCAAGTACTGGCAGATGCACGACAAGCTGTTCGCCAACCAGCAGCAGCTCGAAGACGCGACCTTCGAGGGCTACGCCAAGGACCTCGGCCTGAACGTCGAGAAGTGGAAGGCCGACATGCAGCTGCCGAAGTTCCAGCAGCAGATCGCCAAGGAGACCGCGCTCGCCATGCAGATCGGCGCCACCGGCACCCCGGCGTTCTTCATCAACGGCAAGAAGATCAGCGGCGCGCAGCCCATCGACAACTTCAAGCGCGTCATCGACGAAGAGCTCGGCAAGGCCCAGGCGCTCGTGAACTCGGGCACCCCGGCTGATCAGGTCTACGCCAAGACCATCGCCAACGGCGTCACCTCGCCGGCTCCGGCTGCGGCGCCCTCGCCGGGCGCTCCGGCTCCGGCCGCGCTGCGCAAGATCGACGTGCCGGCCGACTCGCCGGCCAAGGGCGGCAAGAACGGCGCGAAGGTCACGATCGTCGAGTGGTCCGACTTCCAGTGCCCGTTCTGCTCGCGCGTCGTTCCCACGCTCAAGCAGATCGAAGACACCTACGGCGACAACGTGAAGGTCGTCTTCCGTCACCAGCCGCTGCCCTTCCACAACAACGCGAAGATCGCCGCCGAGGCGTCGATGGCCGCCAACGAGCAGGGCAAGTTCTGGCCCATGCACGACAAGCTCTTCGCCAACGCGCAGGCGCTCGACCGCGCTTCGCTCGAGCGTTACGCGCAGGAGCTCGGCCTCGACGTCGGCAAGTTCAAGTCGGCGCTCGACTCGGGCAAGTTCACCAAGCGCGTCGAGGAAGACTCGGCCGCCGGTATGGCCGTCGGCGCGAACGGTACGCCCACGTTCTTCATCAACGGTCGTGAGTTCGTCGGCGCGCAGCCCTTCGACGCCTTCAAGAACATCATCGACGAGGAGATCAAGAAGGCCGACGCGCTCATCGCCAAGGGCATCAAGGTGCAGGACGTGTACGCCGAGCTGCAGAAGGAAGCGGGCAAGGCGCCGCCTCCGTCGGCTCCCGGTGCGGCTCCTGAAGCGAAGGTCGTCACCGACCTGAAGATCGACGGCGCGCCGGTGCTGGGCCCGAAGAACGCGCCGGTCACCATCGTGGCGTTCTCCGACTTCCAGTGCCCGTTCTGCTCGCGCGTGGTGCCCACGCTCCACGACCTCGAGAAGCAGTACGAGGGCAAGATCAAGGTGGTCTTCAAGCACCAGCCGCTGCCCTTCCACAACAACGCCAAGATCGCCGCCGCCGCGTCGATGGCCGCCAACGAGCAGGGCAAGTTCTGGGAGATGCACGACAAGCTCTTCGCCAACCAGCAGGCCCTCGACCGCCCGAACCTCGAGCGCTACGCGCAGGAGCTCGGCCTCGACATGGGCAAGTTCAAGGCGGCGCTCGATTCGAACAAGTACGACGCGTACATCCAGGCTGACTCGGCCGAAGGCATGCGCGTCGGCGCCAACGGCACCCCCACCTTCTTCATCAACGGCCGCCAGGTCGTCGGTGCGCAGCCCATCGACGCGTTCAAGAACGTGATCGACGACGAGCTCAAGAAGAAGAAGTGACCCCGCTGATCGGTTCGCCGATCTGAGGAGACAAAAAGGCCGCTGCTCCTGGTTCTGGGAGCAGCGGCTTTTTCTTTCCCCCGAAACTGTTTGGTTTCAGCGCTCCGGCGTCACTTCAAAGGAGTCCACTCCACCAGCCACCGGACCCGTCGACCTGAGGGGACCAGGTCACTCCCTTGAAGTGCGTCCGAGTCTTCCAGCACGCACCATTTGCTTCTTTTACGCCCTGTGCCGCCCTCCAACGCCAAGACTGCCGACCACCTGCGAACGCTGCACTGATGGCCGACGAGCGATTCACCCAACCCATCTCGCTCGCTGAAAGCCTTCGTCAGCCATCCCCCCGGACAACCGCGACGCCTCGAGTTTGATGTCGTTCCCGCCCAACGCCGTGCAGTCGCGCTGCAACTTGAGTGCCTGCGGTGACGACAGCGGGTTTCAACTGGTTGGAACTGCTGAGGTCCACTGAAGTGGACACTTCGCGATCTCAATGTCCACTCGAGTGGACTTCAAAAGGGTTCGACAGGTTTCAGCGGAAAGCCTGCATACTCGCGCGGCTATGGAGGAGGCGGAGAGGCAGGAACAGGAGCGGACGCTTCTGTGGGAGCTGACGCAGTGGCCCGGAGAAGAGGGGCTCTCGGTCTGGCTCGAGGCGATCATCGGTCAGCTGTCGACGGTGCTCGGTGCTGAGCGTGCGTGCGTGGAATTGTACAAGCGCGACGGACAAACGCTGACGGTCTCGTTCCGCTGCACGTCGGAGCAGGAAGAAGAGATTCGCTCGGTCACCTCGCGCGGCATCGTGTCGTCGGCCATCGCGTCGGGAAAGACGGTGCACACGCCGTATGCGCTGTTGGACACGCGCTTCGGCAAGCAACCGTCGGTGCAGAACCAGCGGCTCGAGGCGGTGCTGTGCGTGCCTTTCGACGGCGCGCAGACCGGCGTGCTGTACCTGGAAGGTGTTCGTGGCGCCGGGCCGTTCTCGCCGCAGCAGGTGCAGCTGGCCGAACACGTCGCGCGCTTTCTGGGACCGCTGCTGTCGATGCGCGCGCCCACGCAGGAAGACGCCGTCAACGACCCCACCCGGCCCTTCCGCTCGAAGCTGCGGCTGGAGTCGCTCGCGGGCCGCAGCCGGTCGATGGCGCGCGTCTTCGAGCAGCTCACGCTGGTGGCGCCGCTGGACATCACCGTGCTGCTCACCGGCGAGTCAGGCACCGGCAAGACGCAGCTGGCGCGCGCCATTCACGACAACTCACCGCGCGGTGGTGGCCCGTTCGTCGAAGTGAACTGCGCGGCCATTCCCGAGCAGCTCTTCGAGAGCGAGTTGTTCGGCACGCGCGAAGGCGCCTTCACCGGCGCCCGGCAACTGCGCGGCAAGGTCTCTGCGGCCGACGGCGGCACCTTGTTCCTCGACGAGGTGTCAGAAATTCCACTCACCGCGCAGGGCAAGCTGCTGCAGCTGCTGCAGAGCAAGCAGTACTACTCGCTGGGTTCGACGGGGCTGACCACCGCGAACATCCGCGTGGTGGCCGCGAGCAACGCGAACCTCGAAGCGCTCGTCTCGGAGAAGCGGTTTCGTGAAGACCTGCTGTACCGGTTGAACACCTTCATGGTGCGCATGCCGTCGCTCTCCGAGCGCCCCGAAGACATCGGGCCGACGCTCGACTTCCTCGCCGAACGCGTGTGCTTCGAGCACGGGTTGCCGCAGCTGCCGCTGTCGACGCGCTTCCGTATCGCCTGTGAGACCATGGAGTGGCCCGGCAACGTGCGCCAGCTCCGCTCTCGGCTCGAGCAGGCGATGATTCGCGCGGTGGCCGAGCGCGCGCAGCAGGTCGAAGCGCGCCACCTCGAAGGTTCGCGCATCGTCGACAACGACGAGAGCGTGCAGAGCTTCGCCGAGGCCACGCGCGTGTTTCAGCGGGAGCTGGTGCGCCGCACGCTCGAGACCTGCGACTGGAACGTGCGTGAGGTCGCCCGCCGGCTCGATCTCACCCGCAGCCATGTCTACAACCTGATCCGCACGTTCGGGTTTCAGCGGGAACCCCGATGAAGAAGGGCCCGCTGCGGCTGATGGTGATCTCGTATCCCCGGAGGTTGGACACGGTCTTCGAACGCAGCGTGCTCTCTCTCGCAAAGCACGTCGGGCCCGGCTTCCGCGTCGAACGATGCCAGGAGCCGAAGGACGTGCCCTGGCTCGTGCGGCAGTGGCGCAGGCGCGGTCACGACGTCACCCGCCTCGAGTTTCTGGGGCACGGCAAAGCCGGGGCGTTTTCGCTCGGCGACCAGATGTTCATCGACGCCACGGGCACCGGGCTCGAGACGTTCGGCGCCCTGGGTGACGAGCTCGCTGAAGACGCGCGCGTGAACCTCCTCGGGTGCCGCGTCGCCCGAGGTGGTCAAGCCGCGTGGCTCACGCCCTTCGAGCGCGCGCTCGGCGCACGACGCACGTTGTGGGGCGCGTCGTCGTGGGTCTCGCACGTGGCCTTCATGCACGGGCCCATCAGCGCCGAGGTCGAAGCCACCCTCGTTCGCGCCGGCCGCTCTGTCGAAACTCCGGAGAAACGGCACCCGCGCCCCTCCGGAAGGCACACCGCGGGAAGGGGAACGCATGGCCACTAAGAAGAAGAGCCCGAAAAAGAAGGTCGCGAAGAAGTCCTCGAAGGCGAAGAAGGCGGCGACGGCGTCACGCGCCGCGCGTGGAGGCTCGAAGAAGCGCGGAGGCCATGGAGGTCACGGGGGTGGGCACGGCGGAGGACATGGTGGCGGTCACGGACATCACGACGACGACGACGGCGACGGCGGCGGCAAGGGCCCCCTGTCACCGCAAAACGACCCCGCGTACGCCACGGTGACGCCGGTCTCGTCGTACACGGCGCTCGACGGCTTCTGGAACCTGCTGCGCAACGTGTACCGCGTGGTCATCGCGCAGGTCAGCTCGCGCAGCGGCACGGTCATCGAGTTCTACATTCTGAGCCCCGACGACGGTCAGCCCTTCGACGGAGGCAGCGGTCCGCAGCTCTTCGAAGTCGACCTCGACAATGGCGACGACGCGTACCCGTACTTCCCGTCGACCGCGCAGCTCGTCACGCTGCCGAGCAGCAACGACATCGGCTACCTGCTGCTGTCATGCGACTGGCTCGACAACGCGCTCGGAGCGTCCGTGGGCGACTACTCGTCGGGCAAGGTGCCGCCGGGCTGCTCACTCTGAGACGCAGCGGAACCCGACGTTGAACAGACGCACCGAGGGGTCCATGACCACGGTGTTCGTCAGGCCCCACAACAGCTCGTTGGGCTGCATCGAGCTGTTGCCGAGGTACACGCGGAGACCGGGATAGCGCTCCTCGGTAGACACGGTGGACGTCCACTCGCTCACGTTGCCGCCGAGGTCGCGCACGCCGTACGGGCTCACGTCGCGGGGCGAGTCGCCCACCGTCTTGAGCGGCAGACCCGGCTTCTCGCGATGGCTGTTCACGCCCTCCGTCGACTCGTCGCCCCAGGGCGTCCTGCGCTTCGGAGCCGGGTTCTGAATCGTGCGCGCTTCGTCGAGCCACAGACCACCGCGCCCGGCCTTCTGCCACTCGTTCGCCGTCGGGAGCCGGCGCCCCATGAAGCTGCAGAAGCGCTGCGCATCGAGCGCAGTCACCCAGGTGGTGGGAATGCCGGGCACCGTTCCGCCGAGCACGTCGGGCGGCTTTCGTGGCGCTTCGCCCGCGAGCGCGTCGCGGAAGTAGAGGTCGGCCAGCTCGACCGGGAATTCGGTGGCGTCGATGTTGAACTGCTCCTGCTCGACCTGCTCGTCGGCGCCGGGGTCCGACGCGCGGAAAAACGGGCCCGCGGGGATCGTGATCGAGCGCTCCCGCGTGGCGCGGCACGTCGGCACCGCGATGCGAACGCGGCGCGCAGAGGCCCGCTCGGCGAAGCCCGGCAGTGAGTCGATCGCGTACCAGCTCGGACCACACGACTCACCGGCGCGCCCGCGGCCCTCGAAGCGGAACACCACCCCCGACGAGCGCGTCTCGATGATCTCGTGAATGGTGCCGTCGGCGTCGACGCGGCGTTCGCTGCGGCGCAGCGCGACTGCGGGCACGGGCTCACCACCGTGTTGTTGGGGGTCTTTCGAAGCGGTGAGCAACACCCAGTCGAGCGACGGCAGCTCGCTGGCGTGGACCGGCGTCGACGTGAACCGCGTGCCGTCCCAATCGAAGGGCTCGAGGATCAACTCGAAGCGGCCCATGTCGCCAGCGGCCAGACGAATCTGCTCGGCCTGAGCGATGGCGTGCTGTTCCTTTTCGCGGAACGCCACCGCGGCGATGCCCAGCCCGATCGCCGCGAGTGACACGGCGGCGAAAGCGCTCCCGAAGATCCACCGGCGACGGCGCTGCAGCTGTACCTGACGTTCACGACCGGCCGCGAGGAACGAGGTCGCGACGCCGGTGAGCGAGACGTTGCCCTTCTCGATGCGCCGGAGCGTGTCCTGGAGCGCGTCTTCCTTCCACGTCTCGTCGCCACGTCGGCCGCGGCGCTCCCACAACAGCGCGGCCTGCTCGACGTCGTGCACCAGCGAGCGCACGTCCTGGCTCTCGGCCAGCCAGCGGGCGAGCTGCGGCCAGGCCGTCACCAGCGCTTCGTGCGCGAGTTCGATCATCGGCTCGCCGGTGTCTTCGTGCTGATCGGCGACCAGCAGCCGTTCGCGCAGCAGCCGGTCGAGCGCGCCCGACGCTTCGGGCGCGAGCCCCGAGAGCACCTCAGCGCGCGTGCGTGGCCGTCGCGTGCCGTCGGCGTTCACCAACCGCAGCATCAACGAACGCACCAGCCGGCGCTCTTCAGGGAGCAGCTCCTGCACCACGCGCTGCGCATGCGTCGCCAGCGCCCCCACGGCGCCGCCGATGGCGTCGTATTCACGCCGCAACACCTGCCGTCGCGCGACGTCGCGGCGGTCCCACAACGCCTGGCAGGCGAACTGCAGCAGCGGCAGCGCGTTGCTCTGACCGTCGAGCTCCCCGGCGATGCGGGCGGGCAGCGAAGGCTCGTCGCAGGTGTGGTTCACGCGACGCAGTGGCGCCTCGATGGCTTCGACCAGCGCCGAGCGGCTCAGCGGCCGGAGCACGAAGAGCGCTTCCAGCGCCGGAGCCAGCTCCGCCGACGCGGCGAACTCGGGAAGAAAATCGCTGCGCAGGGTGAACACCAGACGCCACGGCTCCTCGGCCGAAGCGGCGGCGGCGAGCGCACGCAATACCGCGCTCCGGGTCTCGACGTCGCCCAGGGTGACCAGCTCTTCGAACTGATCGATCACCAGCAGCACCTGGCGTTGTGCCGCGACCGCGCGCAGCGCCGAGATCAACGCGCCCGGTGACTTCGCCAGCTCGTCGGCGTCGCACTGCAACGCGGTCGCCAGGCTCGACCACGGGCGACGGCCCGGCCGCAACGTACGCACCTCCCAGGCGCCGCGTTCACGCAGGCGTGGCAGCACGCCAGCGAACACGAACGAGCTCTTGCCGACACCCGAGGGGCCGATGATCGGCAACACGGGCGCAGTGCGCAGCCGCTCGATCGCCGCGTCGATCTCGCCCGTGCGCCCGTGGAAGTCGACTGCGTCCTTTTCCGAGAAGGCCCCGAGCCCGCGAAATGGCGAACGTGTCTCGTCACCCGACCGGCCACCGAGCAGCCGCTCGACGCGCGTCACGAAGTCACTCGCCGAGGGGCGCTCGGTCGGTTCGACCGACAGGCACTCGGACACCAGCGCTGCACACGCCGAGTCCTTCACCCGGGGGCCGAGCTTCACCTTCGCGTCGGAATAGGCCAGCTGCGCCAGCTCGTGATCGGCCCACGGCCGTTGACCTTCGATGAGCTCGTGCAGCAACACGCCCAGAGCCCACACGTCCATCACCGGGCTCGGCGCCGAGCCAAGCCAACGCTCTGGCGCCATGTACGCAGGCGTGCCGGAGGCGGCGACGTGATCGGTGCCCATCAAGCGCGCGAGACCGAAGTCGACCACCCGCAGCCGACCGTCGCGCGGAATGATCACGTTCTCCGGTTTGAGGTCGGCGTGCACCACGCCGTGCCGGTGCGCTTCTGACAACGCCTCGGCGATCGCCCGGCACGCGCGCAGCGCTTCGGGAACGGTGAAGGGTTGAAGTTCGAGCCGCTCGCGCAGCGTCGGCCCGTCGATGAACTCGAGCGCGAGGTACGGCCGCCCCGCGAACACACCCGCGGCGTACACGGTGACGATGTTGGGGTGGCTGAAGCGGGCCGTGGTGCGCGCTTCGTCCTGGAAGCGTTGCAGGCCGCGTTCACTCAACATGGCGCCGCGAATGAACTTGAGCGCGAGCCGGCGGCCGAGGCGCTCATCGACCGCGAGGAAGACGGTGCCCATGGCGCCTTCGCCCACCAGCCGCGTCAAACGGAAGCCGTTGACGACGACGCCCGGTCTCAACTCGTCCTGAAACACGCCGCCGGCCGGACCCATGGACTACTCGAACGAGATGCGCACCTTGTTGATCACGTTGGGCTCGACGCGCACCACTTTCGTCTGCGAACGGCCTTCGACGTTGGTGAACGTGCACGAGAACTCACCCACCGGCAGCAGCTTGTCGGCCGGCGGCGTCTCGCCCTTGAAGTTGGCCCTGGGACACTCGACGGTCGCCTGCTCGCCGAAGAACCGCACCGTAGCGCGCACGGTGGCCGGCGGGGGCTTCACCTCGACGGGCGGCGGCTTCACGTCTGGCGGAGCGCGCTTCTTCACCGGCACCAGCACGTAACGACGCGGCTCGGTGCCTGCGGAGACCTCGAAGCGATCCTCGACGTCGACGAAGCCCGCGAGCGTGAGCGACACAGAAATACCCGTGCCCGGGTGAAAGTCGGCCGAGAACGGCGTGGTGCCCACCGGCTGGCCGTTCACCGTCAACGCGGCGCCGGGAGGAGCGCTCTCGAACTTGACCGAGACGATCTCCGGCTCCGGGGTCGGCGTGGGAACACCATCGTCGACCTTCACCAGCTTCACCTCGCCCAGATTCTCCTGAACGCCGGCGTGAAACGAGACCTGCCTGGTCTGCGACACGAAGCCGTCCTTCACGATGGCCAGCTGGGCCTCGCCCGGAGCGACGACCACGCTCGCGCACGGCGTGCGACACAGCTCGCGATCGCCGATGCGCACCGAGGCATCTTCCGGCGAACTCGTGATCTGCAGCAGTGCGTCTTTCGAGGTCGTCCCCTGCATCAACAACCACCCGACGACGCCGAGGACCGCCAGCGCGACGAGCGCGATCACCACGAGCAACGGCCCCTTGCCGCTCCCGCCGGTGTTCTGCGTGGGCATGCTCGCTTCGGTGGGGTGACTGGTCTGCGGCACCGGGCGCTGCTCGAGGGCGCGTTCGAGCTGTTTGCGCGAAATGCTGCCGCTGCGCCCGGGGCCGCGTTCTGCGGTCGTGACTTCGGGGTCTCGCTTCGCCTTCGCCAGTGAACCGGTCGCGCGGCTGGCGCGCTTGCTCTTGAATTCACCGGTGGGCGTCGCGCGCTCCAGCAACAAGTCGTCGTTGCGCGAGCCGTCGGCCGTCTCGATCAACAGCCGGCCTTCCTCCTGCTCCCTGGCCAGCCGTTCGCCGTAGGCGTCGTGCATGAACGCCGCGAGCGCGCTCGAGCTCGACGGCAGCTTGTTGTTGAGCAGCCAGTGCTCGAGCTCGTGGGCCAGCTCCCGCGCTTCGGAGAAGCGATCGTCGCGGTTCTTCGCGAGCGCCTTCATCACGATGGCGTCGAGGTCTCGCGGCAGCCGGCTGTTCACCTGCGAGGGCGGCGCGATCGCACACTCGGTCACGGCGTTGAGCGTCTGAATGTCGGTGGCGCGCTTGAACAGACGCGTTCCGGTCAGCAGTTCGTAGAGCACGACGCCGAGCGCGAAGATGTCGGTGCGTGAGTCGATGTGCTGACCGCCCGCCTGCTCGGGCGACATGTACGAATACTTGCCCTTGAGCACGCCAGACCTGGTCACCGTCGCCTGGTCGGCAGCCTTCGCGATGCCGAAGTCGACGACCTTCACGCCACCTTCGAACGACACGAGGATGTTCTGCGGCGAGATGTCGCGGTGAACGATGCCCAGCGGGCGCCCCTGCTGATCGGCCTTCTTGTGCGCGTAGTCGAGGCCCGCACACGCATCGATGATGATGCGGCACATGAGCGGAATGGGAATCGGCTTGCCCTGCCGCTCGGCGTGCTTCCACACACGGCGCACGTCTTCGCCGTGAATGAACTCCATGGCGATGAAGTAGCTGTCGTCCTGCGCGCCGAGGTCGAAGATCTGCACGATGTTCGGGTGGTTGAGCCGCGCCGCGATGCGCGCCTCGTCCAGGAACATGGTGATGAAGTCCTCGTTCTCGGCGAGGTGCGGAAGAATCCGCTTCACCACCAGCAGCTTCTCGAAGCCCTCGGGCCCCACCTGACGCGCCAGATAGATCTGCGCCATGCCCCCCGTGGCGAGCTTCTTGAGCAGCTGGTAGCGGCCGTAGGTTTCGAGGGACACGACGAAAGGGCCCCACATTAGGCCACCCTTCGGGGGTGGCAAACGCCTGAAACGACGGGTTTAACGAACTGTCACACGCCTGCCACGGTGCTCCCGCGTCTCCCGCATCAGCTGCTCGAGGTCGTCGAGCTTCCGCTGCAACACCGGAAAGAGCAGCCGGTTGTCGTCGACCTTGTCGAACAGCTCCAGAATCTCGTCGACGGCCTTCTCGATGTACTCGGCGCGCTCCGGGGTGATGCGGCGCAACAACATGTCGGCGGCGGCCTCCACCATCACCCGCGCCACCGCGTCGCGCGACGCCAGCGGCTCCTGCTTCTTCTGACCAAGCCCTTCGATCACCCGCAGCTTCGGAGCGGATTTCAGATTGAGCTCGAGCTGTCGGTCGTCACGCTTCGGCATGCGCGTCACCATACGGCCCCGGTCTGACAGTGGAATTTTGTGGCCGCGCAGCGTGGAGCAACCTGTAGCGCGACGCGATTCGCGAGGCTGATTTCCGTCGGAATGAAAGTAGAGTGCTCCTCGCATCGAATGCCGAAATTCCGAGTTCTCATCGTCGATGACTCTTCGCTGAGCCGCGAGGTGCTGCGACGCACGCTCGAGATCGACTCCACCTTGTGGGTCGTCGGCGAGGCCAAGACGGGTGAAGAAGCCATCACCATGGTGCGGGCGCTCAAGCCCGACCTCGTGACGATGGACCTCAACATGCCCGGCATGGGTGGGTTGAAGGCCATCGAAGTGGTGATGCGCGAACGGCCCACGCCGATCGTGGTCATCTCCGAGCGCTCTTCGACCTCGGGCGTCGACCTCAACTACGAAGCCATCTCGCGCGGCGCCCTCGAGCTGGTGCCCAAGTCGGGGGTGTTCGGCGCAGGCGACGACGATCTTCGCCGCTTCGTCGAGCGCATGGTGATGCTGGCTGAAGCCGGCGTCGCTGACGAAAAGCCGCTCCCTCCGGCGGCCCCTGCCCCGCCGATTCCCGTCTCCACCGAGACGCCCGTGCTGCTCGGCATCGGCGCGTCGACGGGCGGGCCCAAGGCGCTGGCGAAGTTGCTCGCGTCGTTGCCGCGCGACTACCCGCTGCCCATCGCCATCGTGCAGCACATGGCCGAAGACTTCTTCGACTCCTTCGTGCGCTTCCTGCGCGATGCCTCGGGGCACCCCGTCGAGCAGGCCACCGCCGCCACCAGGTTCGAGGTCGGCAAGGTCTACGTCGCCCCGCCCCGCCAGGAGATGTTCGTGCGCGAAAACCTGACGGTGAAGCTGCTGCCGCCACCGCCGAACTCGCTCATCTCTCCGTCGGTCGATTCGCTGTTCTTCTCGATGGCCACCACGCTCAAGGGTCGCTCGATCGGCGTGCTGCTGACGGGCATGGGCGACGATGGCGCGCAGGGCCTGCTGCGCATGCGACGCATGGGCGCGCGCACGGTGGTGCAAGACAAGGCGAGCTGCGCGGTGTTCGGCATGCCCAAGGCGGCCGTCGAGCTCGGCGCGGCGGAGCACGTGATCCCGCTCAACGACATCGGTGCGTTTCTCACGCGCGCGTCGAAGGGTGGCGCCATCACCGGCAACAACGCGGCCTACGTGCCTTCGCTCTCGCGCGTCGCCGACACGACGAAGGACAGAAAGGTGGTGCTGGTGGTCGACGATCAGGCCACCGCGCTCGAGCTCGCCAAGAACACGCTCAACCGCGCGGGCTTCGAGGTGATCACCCTCGACAACCCGATGCTGGTGGCGCGCACGCTCCGCAAGAACTCCGTCGACCTGGTGGTGCTCGAGCCCGAGCTCAAGACCATGAAGGCCTCCGCACTGGTGCAGACGTTGCGTTCCCACGGCAGCAACACCCCGGTGCTGCTGTGGTCATCGATCGACTCGGCCACCCTGCAGTCGCGCGCGAAGGAGTGTCAGACCTCGCACGCCCTGCGCAAGGGCGACACCGCCGAGCTCATTCGCACCGTGGGCCGGCTGACGCGCAACTGAAGGAGCTTCTGGAATGTCGACGCGAGTCGTCCTCGTTGCGCTGGTGGTGAGCTCTGCAGTCGCCGCCGCAAGACCCGTGGTGCACCCGACGTTCGCGGTCGAAACGCACGGAGCCGGCTTCAACTCGGGCTCCGGCGGTTCGTTGCTCGGCATCTCGTTCGGCGGCGCGCTGCGCGGTGGCATTCGCAACGATCGCTGGGGCCTCTTTCTCCACGTCGAGAACGACGTCTGGGGCGGCACCAACTACGACGCGGGGCTCGTACCCGGCGTGGTCAACGTGGGCCTCGGCGGTGAGCACCGCTTCGCCAACGGGCTCATTCGCACCGCGTTCGCCTTCGGCACCTCGACGCTGGTCTTCGACACGGTGCTCGACAAGGCGGGCTCCACCGGGCTGTTCCTCGACGTGCGACCACTCGGCATTCGCTGGCAGATCGGAAAGTCGAACTTCACCTTCGGCATCGACCCCATCGGGCTGACGTTCATGATGCCGGTGCTCAGTGGCCTGCCCCTGGTGCGCATCCAGTTCCGCACGTCGTTCATGCTGGAGTTCACGCTGTGAACGCCCGCGCCGCGTGGCTGACGCCGTTCATCGCCCTGCCCGCCTTCGCGTACAGCATCGCCACTGCGTTCTCGTCGCCGTGTCACGAGCCGCTCACGGCCGAAGCGTTTCAGCGCGCGCGCGTCGCATTCCCGCTCGAGCGCGTGCCGCCGCCCCCCACGGAACTGGAGCGGAAGGTCGCGGCAGATTTCGCGAAGAACTTCGGGCCCGCCGATGTGCCGAAGGAATACTGGTACGCGCAGATGAGCCTCATCATCGGCGTGCGCGCGCCGGACACCGGCGGTCACTCGCTGCTCGATCTCGACAGCACGCGCATTCTGCACACGGTGCCGACCGACCAGTACACGCACGCGCTGCGAGGCGGTCAAGACGACGGTCCCGAGGGGAACGAGACGGTGGCGGCCGGCGTGCGCGACACGATTCGCGCGCTGATGGCGCAGTCGCGCGAAGCGCTCAGCAAGCCCTTGAACGAGCAGTACATCACCGTGAACTACGACATCGACGGCTACGGGCTGGTCGACCTGCGCGTGTGGGCGCCGGCGTACTACGCAGGCCGCGCTTCGCACGCCGTGCAGGACTCGTTCTCACACTCGTTCCGGGAAGAGGGCCTTCACCGCGTGGTGCACTTCTTCAACTACGCCGACGCGATCACACCGTCGTTCAACGAGGCGCGTGACGGGTTCCGGCATTCGGGTTCGATGGACAAGTGCGGTCACGAGACGGCGCCGCTCACCACCGCCGCGACCGAGGCGACGACCGCGCTGTTGCTGGCCATCGATTCCGAGCGCGCGCTCGAGGTGATGTTGAACGACTGGGAGACCATCGCGCCCGGCTGCACGCTCGAGAATTCCTATTGCGACACCGCGTGGCGCGAGCTGGCGAGCGAAGACGTGACGATGCCGTACCTGGGCTGCACGAGCGCGGAGGGGCTGCTGGTCGGTGGCGTGCTGCTGCTGTTGCGCCGGCGTCTCCGCTCGAAGAAGTAGCACCTCATGCGCGCCATCGTTCTGCAGCACGAGCGTCACGAAGGGCTGGGCCTTCTCGAGAAGGTGCTCCGCGACGCGGGGTATTCGATCGTCACCCGCTTCCGCGGCGTGGAGCACAAAGACATCGACGCAGAGCTGGTGGTGGTACTCGGCGGGTCGATGAGCGTGGCGGCGGTCGACCAGCATCCGTTTCTTCGCGACGAGCTGGGGTTTCTCACCGAGCGGTTCGCCAACGGTCTTCCCACGCTGGGCATCTGCCTCGGTGCGCAGTTGCTCGCCACCGCCGCCGGAGCGACGGTGACGCGCGGCAAGAACGGTTTTGAAGTCGGCGTCGCGCCCGTGCGCTGGACGAAGGACGGCCTCGAGGACGTCGCGGTGAAGGGCCTGCCGGCAAAGTCGATGGTCGCGCACTGGCACGAAGACACCTGGTCACCGGTGCCGAACTCGAGGCTGCTCGCCTCGACCGAGCGCTACACGCAGCAGGCGTTTCGCATCGGCACGAGCGTCGGCTTGCAGTTCCACGTCGAGCTGCCGGCAGAGACGTTCGGTGAATGGCTCGAGCGCGATCGCGAGCTGCTCGAGCTCGACGGCAAGAACGTCGACGAACTCAAAGCCGCGTTGCCGAAGCTCAAAGCGGCTGAAGAACAGAACGTGCTGTTCCTCGAACGTCTCGTGCGCTCGCTCAGAGCGTGACCCCGGGGAGCTCGAACGGAAAGGGCGCGACGTTCTCGAGCGCCGCGTCGGCGATCACCTGACACCGAGGGCACGTGATCCGGAACCGTGAATCGAGCGTGCCGTCACGCAGCGCCTCGGCGTCGGTCGCGGTCAGCAGCAGTTCATCGATGCGCGGGTTGCCGCACGCGTTCACCGACGCGCCGCCTTCCTTGGGCGAACCACGGCCCAACAGAGCGAGCACCAATCGAACCGAAGCGTGGCGGGCCTGCGACATGAAACGCAGTGTAACGACCGCCAGAAACAACAAAGCCTTCCTGATTTCTCAGGAAGGCTTCGGAGTGCCCAGGGAGGGATTCGAACCCTCACGCCGCGAGGCGCCACCCCCTCAAGATGGTGTGTCTACCAATTCCACCACCTGGGCTTATTCAGCTGTGCTTCCGACCGCTTGAAAGCGACGCCCTACTACCACGACGCCTGACGGGCGGAAGCGCTTTCTTTACTGGTTCGGCAGTTTTTCCGCGGGCACCGCGTCGTTCGCCGACGGCGCGGCCGGTTCGACCGCCGGCTTCGGCGTCGCTTCAGACGGGTTCGCCGGCGCAGCTTCCGACGGAGCCGCAGGAACCGCGGTGTTCACCGGCGTGGTGGCCGCCGCAGGCTCTGCGCCGAGATCGTCGGACACCGACGAGCGCAGACCGACGAACGAGAGGCCGAGCGAGGTGAGGAAGAAGCCGATGGCACACGCCGCCGTCAGCTTGGTCAGGAAGGTCGCCGCGCCGCGGCCACCGAAGGCCGTCGTCGCCGCACCGCCACCGAGCGCCGCTCCCATGCCCGCGTCCTTGCCGGGCTGCAGGAGGATCACGAAGATCATGAAGACGCACAGCAACACGTGCACGACAGTGAAGAAGGTCAACATAGGGTGGCGCTCCTAAGCACACGCCCGGGCGAGGCTCAACCTCACCCTTTGGCTTTGATGATGGCCGCGAAGTCGGCCGCCTTGAGGCTGGCGCCACCGACCAGCGCGCCGTCGATGTCGGGCATGCCCAACAGCTCCGCTGCGTTGTCAGCCTTCACCGAGCCGCCGTACTGAATTCGAACCTGCTGCGCCGTCGCCGAGTCCCAGATGCCGGTGAGCACCTGACGAATGTGCGCGTGTACTTCCTGCGCCTGGCGCGAGGTCGCGGTCTTCCCCGTACCAATCGCCCACACCGGCTCGTACGCGATGACGAACTGCGCACCTTCCTTCGCGCCGAAGCCCGCGAGGCACCCCTTCACCTGGGTCTCGACGACCGACAACGTCTTGTTGGCTTCGCGCTCTTCCAGCGTCTCGCCGACGCAGACGATCGGCAGCATGCCTGCCTTGAGCGTCGCCGCGACCTTGCGGTTCACGCCCGCGTCGGTCTCACCGAAGAACTGCCGGCGCTCCGAGTGCCCGAGGATCACCCACGCGCAACCAACCTCCTTGAGCATGGGCGCGGCGATCTCACCGGTGAACGCACCCGACTCACTCGCGTGGCAGTTCTGCGCGGCCAGGGCGATGTTCGAATCTTCGAGGGCCTTCGCCACCGGGTGCAGCGCGGTGAACGGCGGCGCAATCGCGATCTCCACACGATCACGAACCTGCGAGACGGCGTTGCGCAGCTCACGCGTCAACGTGAGTGCATCCGCCACCGTCTTGTTCATCTTCCAGTTGCCAGCGATGAAAGTGCGCCGCGTCATGTCACTCACTCCAGGGCTTTGATGCCCGGGAGTTCCTTGCCTTCGAGGAATTCCAGCGACGCGCCGCCACCCGTCGACACGTGCGTCATCTTGTCTGCGAGGCCGAACTCGTTGACCGCCGCGGCCGAATCACCGCCGCCGATCACCGTCTGCGCGTCTTTGTTGTTGGCCATGGCGACCGCGACCGACCTGGTGCCTTCGGCGAACTTTGCGACCTCGAACATGCCCATGGGGCCGTTCCAGAGCACGGTCTTCGCGTCACGCAGGTGCTGCGTGTAGAGCGCGCGCGTCTTGCCGCCGATGTCGAGCCCCATGAGGTCTTTGGGAATGGCGCGCTCGAGCACGTCGATGGCCTTGCTGTGCTCGTCGGGCGACGTGCCGCACACGTGATCGATGGGCAGCACGATCTCGACACCCAACCGCTGCGCCGATTCGAGCAGGCGCGACGCGAGCCCGAGCTTGTCTTCTTCGACGCGGCTCCTGCCCACTTCGACGCCCTGGGCCTTCAAGAACGTGTACGCCATCGCGCCGCCGATCAGCATCGTCTGGCACTTCGGCAACAGGTTCTCGATGACCTTGATCTTGTCCGACACCTTCGAGCCGCCGAGCACCACCACGAACGGCTTCTCGGCGTGCTTGACGATCTTGCCGAGCTGTTCGAGCTCCTTGCGAATGAGCAGGCCCGCGCACTTCTCTTTGAGAAACGGAACCATGCCGGCCGTCGACGCGTGCGCACGGTGCGCCGTACCGAACGCATCGTTGCAGTACACGTCGGCGTTGGCGGCGAGCTGACGCGCGAACGTCTCGTCATTCGCCTCTTCCTGTTTGTGGAAGCGGAGGTTCTCGAGCACCAGCACCTGGTTGCTCTTGAGCTCGCGCGCCTGCTTGCCGACCCCTTCACCGATGCAGTCGTCGGCCATCAGCACTTCGAAGCCCTTGCCGAGCAACGAAGCGAGGTGGTGCGCGACGGGCATCAGCGACAGCTTCGGGTCGACGCCCTTCGGCCGACCGAGGTGCGAGGCGAGAATCGGCTTCCCGCCGCCGTCGAGGATCTTCTTGATCGTCGGCAGCGCCTCACGAATGCGCGTGTCGTCGGTGATGTTCTGGTTGTCGTCGAGCGGAACGTTGAAGTCGACGCGCACGAACACGCGCTTGCCGCTCACCTGCAGGTCGTCGATGTAGCGAACCATGGGCGCTTACTTCGAGGCGAGGAAGCGGGCCACGTCGACCACGCGCGAGCTGTAGCCCCACTCGTTGTCGTACCAGGCGAAGACCTTGAGGAAGGTGCCGTCGACCAGCTGCGTCTGCGTGCTGTCGAAGATCGAGCTGTGCGGGTTGTCGTTGTAGTCGATGCTCACCGTCTGCTCGGTGTCGTACTGCAGGACGCCCTTGAGCTTGCCCTCAGCGGCGGACTTCATGGCGGCGTGCACGTCGTCGACGGTGACCGACTTCTTGAGGCGCACCGTGAGGTCGACGAGCGACACGTTGGGCGTGGGCACGCGAATCGACGCGCCGTTGAGCTTGCCCTTCAGCTCGGGGATCACTTCGCCGATGGCCTTGGCTGCGCCCGTCGAGGAGGGGATCATCGACAGCGCCGCAGCGCGCGCGCGACGGAGGTCGTCGTGCACGAGATCGAGGATGCGCTGATCGTTCGTGTAGCTGTGAATGGTCGTCATCAGGCCGTGCTCGATGCCGAAGGTCTCGTGCAGCACCTTGGCGACGGGCGCGAGGCAGTTCGTGGTGCAGCTCGCGTTGCTGATGATGTGGTGCTTCGACGAGTCGTACAGCTCGTGGTTGATGCCGAAGCACATCGTGAGGTCGACGTTCTTGCCGGGCGCCGAGATCAACACCTTGCGCGCACCCGCCTGCAGGTGGAGCTCGGCCTTCTCACGCGCGGTGAAGCGGCCGGTGCACTCAATGACCACGTCGACGCCGAGCTCCTTCCACGGGAGCTTCGCGGGGTCTTTCTCGGCGGTGACCTTGTAGGCCTTGCCGTCGATGGTGATGGAGTTCTCGGTCGCCGAAACCTTGCCGGCCCAGTTGCCGTGCACCGAGTCGAACTTGAAGAGGTGCGCCAGCGTGGCCGGCTTGTCGAGGTCGTTGATGGCGACGATCTCGATGTCCTTCTCCTGACGCTGAAGTGCCGCGCGCAGAACCATGCGGCCGATGCGGCCGAAACCGTTGATCGCAAACTTGATCGCCATGATGTGACTCCTTGAGGTGGGGTGAAACGAAGCGCGGTCCTTCTAGCTGCGCCGACGACGAACGACGAGAAGAACGAGGAGGCCCAGAAGTTCAGCTGGCGTGCTCGAACAGCCGCCGCCCTGAAAGCCCAGCACAGGCTCCAGCGGCGCCGCGCCACCGCCCGCGCCCGGGTCTCCGCCGCCGGCACCGGTGCCGCCGCCCGTCCCTCCGTCTTCCGGAACGCCCGAATCAGGTTGACCTGCGTCGACAGGGTTGACGACGCCCGCGTCGAAGCCGCCGTCGATGACCGTACCGGCGTCCACGTCGACCAGGCCTCCGTCGAAGCCGCCCGGCGACAAGAACATCAGCACCCGGCGCATGACCTCGGTGCGCTGGGCCCCACCGATGATGGTCTCGAAGGGAAACCCGAACGCCACGGTCTGAGAAGGAACGCCGACCGCGGCGTTGCCTCCGACCAGGTAACTGCCGAGCGACACCGCCGCGCCGGCGCTGCTGATCACCGGAGGCGTGCCGGTGTCGAACGAACCGCCGTTGCCGTCATCGAGCGCAATCGCCGGCACGCCCATCAACGCACCGGCGCCGTTCACCGTGAGGCCGCCGTTCATGCCCGCCGCCGTCGCCGAGAACGTCGAAGACAGGAACGCCGCAGCCGCGGTGGCATCACCCGAGATGAACACCGGCAGGTTGCGCGTGCGGAAGTCGTTGATGATGCCCTGCTCCTGCGCCGAGATTGCCGCCCCGCCCTGCTTGCCGCGCCCCACGAACCAGGTGAGCAGAGAATACGGAGCGAACGGCACGTCACCTGCGGTCACTGAATCGGTATCGGCGGTGTCGAAGCCCACGCCATTGGCGTCGAGCGCCGCGCCGGTGAAGCGCGCCGCCGAACCGTCGTTCATCTTCTCGATGAAGATGCGCAGCACGCTGCCCAGCGCGTACGTCGAAGCGAACGCCTCGGTCTTGCCGATGGCCGCCTCGAGGCGATCGAACCCATTCACCACGAGCACGAACGGCTGCCCCGCGACTGCGCGCCGTGCACCGACCACCGACGAGGGGAACGACTCGCCGCCCTGATTGAGCGCCGTCACGCGGAAGTACCTCGCCGCGTTCGCCGGCAACGGGAGCCGCACCGAAGTCGTCGCCACGTCGACGCCGTTGTCCCACGAGAGGCCGTCGCCGCTCGCGTACACGCGGTACGCCGAAGCGGGCTGCCCACGAACGTTCTGCGAGTCAGTCGACGGCGCGCGCCACTTCACGACCACCTCGCCGTTGCTCTGGTTGAGCGCCGCCACGTGGGTCGGCGGCTCGGGCGGCAGCTGCACCGCCACGCCGTCTTTCTGTGCGTAGTACTTGATGATGCCCTGCGCGATCGCGCGCGCGCAGAGGTAGCGGAACGCGGGCTCCTTGAGGTGCGTGGCGTCGGCCGCGGCGTCGTGGAACGCCATCTCGAGCAGCACCGACGGCGTTTCGGGATTGTTGTTGGGGTTCAGCTCGCCGAAGTACGCGGAGTCGACTCCTCGGTTGGTCCACGTCGGCCGGTTCCACCCCGCGTCGGAGCGGATGTCGTTGATGATCTCGGTGTGAATGGCGTTCGCCAGCTGCATGCCGCCGTCGACGCCCGTGAAGTTGAGCGTGTTGTCGGGAGGATTCGGCCCGTACACGTACGTGTTGGTGCCCACCGCCACGCCGTTGAACGCGTTGGTGTGCCAGGCGACGTAGACCGCGTCTTCGCCCGGCTCGTGCGCCCACGCGGTGAACCGTGAGCGCGTACTGACGTCGTTGTTGCGATCAGCCGAGGGGGTGTTGCTCGACGGCGCCCACACCGACGTCGGCGCGCCCGCCCACTGCGCCTGGTAACGCGACGACTCTTCGAAGCGTGGGCGGCCGCTGACGCCCATGCCGCGATCGATGAGGCCCATGCCGCCGCCGAACTTCACGGCGTCGAGCGACACGTTCTTGCCCGCCGCGTTCGCCGAGTCGTTGTGAACGACCACGCGCGCCGGCTGACCGGCCCGGAAATGGAAACGGCCCAGCTGCACCCAGGTGTTGCCGTGGCGTTGCTGGTTCACGCGAAAGTGCGTCGACCCACCGGGGTGAACGACCTCGTAGTGCGCGTCGGTCACGCGCGCGCTGAACGGCGTGTACGAGACGGACACCTCGTAGAACCCGTCAGCGGGGATCGTGACCGCGTAGGTCGCGGTCGCCGTCTCGGTGTCGCTGGCGAGCATCAGCCGGTTGGTGCCGAGCTGAAACGGCATGATGTCCCCGGTCATCGGGAACGTCGGGCGCCCCCAGCCCATCACCGTCGAGTCGATGAACGTCGCCGCGTCACCGTTCTCCGAGTAGCCGGGCTCGCCGTTGTCGAGCAGCACGAGGTTGGTCTGCAGATCGAGCTCGCGCACCGGCACCACGCGCGCGCCGGCGTTGAGCAGCATCGGCATCAGGTACTGGCTGAGCGTCTCGATGCTGACGAGGTCTTCGACGATGTCGTTGGTGTTGCCGCGCTGCGTGCGCCACGCGCCAAGGCCCGCCTCCCACGTGAAGCCGTGACCTGGCGACAGGTAGATCACCTTGCCCGCGAGCGCGCCGACGCCGGTCACGTGCGAAATGGCCGAGCCGCCGACCCGCGGCGCCTGCCGATCGACTCGCACCAGCGGCGGCGAACTGGCGTCGAGCTGCGGCTCCCACGACTTCTGAGGAAGGGGCACGAACGGCACGCTGCCCGGCGGCTCCAGACCGCAGTCCTCCATCCACTGTGCGGACGCGGTCAACGAGCAGACGACGACGCCAAGAACGAGCGAGCGCATGACGGCCCGCATAGCGCAGATGCGCGCCTCGCGGCCTATTCGGTCCAGCTGAGAACGAAGCGGTGACGTTCTCCATCGAGCGGCTCGTGCGTCACCTGCCCGTCGCGCGCGCCGAACACCTCCACCACGGCCGAGAGCACCCCCGCGAAGTACGTCGGCATTCCGTTCACCGTGTTGAAGATGAATTCTGCGCTCGTGGGCGACAGCTCTCGCGCGTCGACGCGCATGTAGTTGTTCGAGTTCCGGAACGTGCGGTCGATGCGCAGGATCACGCGGCGAAGACCGAGCGCCTTCGCCGCCAGCAACACCGCGCGACCGAGGAAATTGGTGTTGAGGCCTTCCACCGCGCGCCGGCCGAGCAGTCGCAAGCCTTCGTCTTCCGAACGGTCCGCGTACAGGCCCCGCGCCACCACGCGCACCGCCCTCTCGAATACGCGCGCCGGGTACGCAGGCAACAACGGCTTGTCGAGGTCCACACCTTCGGTCTTCAGCGACGCACGAAGCTCGGGCGTCAGCGCTTTGCCCAGCGTGTCGATGAAGAGGCCCGACATCGCCGGGCCGAACTCGAGCCGTTGCTCCGTGGTCACCTCACGGAGCCTACGTCACGGCGCAACGATGCGACCGGCGAACAGCACGACGCCCGTGGCGCGATCTCGAACCAGGTAGACGAAGGGGCGGTCGATCATCACCTCGAACGCCGGCACCGAGTCGCGGCCCACGACCACCGCGGTCGCAGCCGCCGCCTCGGTCCCCGCTTCGGTCACCTTCACCACCGCTTCGTGAATCACCGCCGAGATGTAGAGGCCGGGCTTGCCGTCGATGCCCGACAGGTCCGCCTCGCCGGTGAACGCGAGCTGCATGCCGAGCGTCTTGAGCACTTCATCGAGACGGGCCTGGCTGCGTGCTTCGAAGCGCGGCACCGACACGCCGCGCGTGTGTTCTGCGTCGAGCGCGTTCACGAAGTTCGTCACCACCGAAGCGCTCAAGCTCTGCTCGAACGACGCCAGCTGACCGACCTCCGGCGCGAGAATCAGCAACCCCAGCTGGTCACCCGAGTACGGGAGCTCGAGCGCTTCGACGCCATTGAGCTTCGCGTAGCGAGAGGGCGCGTTGAAGTTGTTCATCATGGTCGCCGAGGTGCGCGTGCCATCGCGCTTCGTGAAGAGGCCCGGCTGGCTCGCGCTCTTGTCGAAGGGCTGCTTCCATGCAGCGTTGAAATACAGCGCGTTGACCAGCGTGAGCTTCGTATCCGGCGTGATGATTCCCTTCGGCAGCAACTCGGGAATCAGGGTCTCGGTCTCGACCTTGACCCAGTCGTTGATCGCCACCCGCGAAACCTCCGGCTGCTCCACGAAGTTCACGCGGCGAACACCGGCGCCATACTCCTGTGCGAGCACGTCCAGAAAATCCGGCAGCAGCGTCATCGAATCGTCGACGAAGAGCTGGTTGGTGGTGCGCAACCGCAGCGGTCCGCCGTCAGCGGCCAGCCCGTTCCCAGCGCGCGCGTCGATGGACCGCGAGAGATCGTTCATCGAACGATGAAACTCCGCGTCGGGCAGAGAGATGTGCATCGTGCTCCGCATCTCGTCGGCGGTCGTGGTGCGTGCGCCCGGGTACGTCAACGCCAGCGCGGTATCGATGCTCCAGGGTGAGAACGCGATGTTGCCGTCCTGGCTCGCCAGCTTCTTGTAGATGTCGAAGCCGAGCTCGTTGAGTGCGTCGGCCGACTGCGTGACGTGCTGCGCGGGCGCAGCGGTGGTGATGCGCTCCTTCGCAGACTGGCTGAGCGCACCGGGTTCCTGCGTTGCGCACGCCGTGAACAGCGAAACGACACACAAGGCCGAGAGCAGAGTTCGCATGACGGCGGCGCACTGCATTCCGCGCTCCAACCCAATCGCGAACGAGAACGCGCGGTTAGGTGACCGCACGTTTCAGAAAACCGTCACGACGCGTGGTTCACCGGAGGAATCGGAGGGTCGAAGCAGACGATCTTCCCCTCGAAGATCGAGCACCGCCCCAGCGGGGTCTGCGCGCACTTCACGTCTCGGTACGACTCCTTGCAGTCCCAGCCGCACGCGACGCTCGAGTTGGTCTGCAGGCACCGCGCGCCGCCGAGGCCCTTCGCCGCGAAGTTGTGAATCACCGCGGGCGACGGGTCCCAGCACGAGACCCGGTTGTCGCGCGTCGCGCACACGCCCCATGGCGTCGCGGCGCAGGCGAGCTGCGTCTCCGAGGTTCCACATGAGAAGCCGCAAGCGATCTCTCCGTATTTCATGCGGCAGTCCGGCCGGCTCGACGGCGCGTGCAGGCGCACTTCTTCCGGCGGGTCCCAGCAGACCAGCTTGCCTTCGACGCGCTCGCACGTGCCCTGTGGTGTCTGGGCGCACTTCACTTGATCGAGCTCGGCGCGACAGTGGAAACCACACGCGGTTTGCAGCCCCGATGTTCGGCACTCAGGGGCCTGCGACATGGTCAGCAACACGAGCGCGGTGAACATGCCGCTGCCGTACGAGTGAGCTTCGAGACGTATTCACGCGCGCGTCGTTTTGACGAAATGACAAAGCCGGAGCGACGTCACGCCGCTCCGGCTTCACCTCACATCTTGAGCTGGAACTTCTCCATCGCGCCCTCACCGAGCACGAGGTGGACCTGGCCGACCTTCGCCGCCAGCTCCTTGTACGCCTCGAGTTCCTTGAGGCGGACGAGCAGCGGGTTCTCGGCCAGCACTTTCGCCGTCTGCGCCAGGCTGCGGGTCGCCGCGGTCTCTTCGCGGCGCAAGATGACGTTGGCCTCTGCTTCCTTCTGGGCCTGAATCACCTTGTTGAGCAGCTCCTTCATCTCGCCCGGCAGCACGACGTCCTTCACGCCGAGCTCGATGAGCTCCAGCCCGACGCCCTCGGCGCGCGCAGCGACCGACGGCGTCATCACCTTCGAGATTTCGTCACGCGCCACCAGCAGCTCGTCGAGCGTACGGGTGGTGATGGCCTCACGCGCAGCGAGCTGCATCGCGAGGTAGACGACGTCATCGGGCGCTCGAGCCACCGCCGCAAGCCGACGGGGGTCCTTCACACGCATCGTCGCGCTGACGTTGAGACGCAGCGTCACGCGATCACGGGTCATCACTTCCTGACCCGTCACTGCGAACACGCGCTCACGCAGATCGATGGTCGCGAACGACACGGTGCGCGTGGTGTTCCACGCCGCGTGACGCCCGGCTGGCAGCACGGCATCGAGCTGGCCGTTGACGTAGCGAACGGCCACGGTGCCTTCCGGCGCAGTGACCTCCACGTAGTCGCGAGCCTTCGCGAGCGCAGCGACGTCGGCGGTGAGCACCTTCGCTTCCACCGCGCTGGTGTCGATCACGTCGATCTTCACGAGCGGCGTCGCCTTGCCGGTCTCGCGATCGACGAGGCGATCCACCGTCCAGATCTGGTGGATGCCGGCGCCGAGCCACAACACCGGCTTGCCTCGACGGGTGAGGAGTGCGCGCTCATGCTCGGCGACGGTGATGACCTTGAGGTCGTCAGCCGGAACCAGCGCAAGACGCTGCTCGTCGAGCTCGGCGGCCAGGTTGGTGACCGTCAGCTTCTCGACACGCACCTCGGTGAACAGCGCCCATGCCGAGTGCACGCCCGGCTCCAGGTACTTCACCGGCCTGCCGTCCTCGATGAGGAACGCGCGTTCGTGAGTGAGAATCTCGATCTTCATGGGCGTCTCCTGCGGGTGCTGCGGGTTGGTGCTGCGGAAAAAGTTGGGATCCCGTCGCGCTCACGGACACACGCGCGTTGCCCTCGTGAAGACGAGCGCCGTCATCACGACTCTCGAGCGTCGGAGACGAACGAACACGGTCGCGGACCAGTGAATGGTTGGCGAGAGGTTGGCTCGAACCCGAGGAACGAGGGCCCGTGACTCGAGCCGCGGATGCATCTGCTTGCGCGACGTTCACCCGGTGGGGCGAGAAGGAGTTGAACCTTCGACACCTGGATTCCAGATCCAGTGCTCTACCAGTCTGAGCTATCGCTCCGGCTTTGGAGGCCGGTTTGGTTGTCCCCGCATGTGGAGACGGGTTCAGCAAACGAATCGTTCGAATCACCTGCGATGACATGGACGGAAGAAGCTTCCGCCACGAACCGGTGCGGTTCGTTTGTTGACGACGCGGCTGACGGAGGCTCCTATTTCTCCCTGACGTGTCGACGCCTCATTTCCAGCCCGAGAAGCGCCCGACGAACTTCCTTCAGTCGGTGCTCTATGCATGGAGCGGCCTCATTCACACCGTCGTGCACCAGCGCAACATGCGCATGCACCTCATCGCGGGGCTGCTGGTCGGGCTCGTGGGCAGCGGCATTCCGCTCGGCCTCGCCGAGAAGGTGACGCTGATCTTCTGCGTGTTGCTGGTGTTGTTCGCCGAGATGCTGAACTCGGCGCTCGAGCAACTGGTCGACCTCGCGATTCAGCAGTTCGACGAGAAAGCGAAGCTCACCAAGGACATCGCGGCCGCTGGCGTGCTCGTGCTGGCGATCGGCACCGTCGTGATCTTCGCCGCCGTCATCGTGCACAACGGCGGCACGATCATGGCGAACCTCGACGCGGTGCAACGGCAGGTGCTCTGGGGCGTGCCGCTGGTCTTCTTCGGTGGCGCGCTGATGCACGAGCAGAAGAAGCCGGTGTGGCTCGACGTGCTCTTCGCGCTCGGCGCCGTGGTCACCTGGGGCGCCATCGCGAGCTGGTGCGAGAGCTACGTGTTCGCGGCGATGACCTTCGGGTTGCTCATCGTCTGCGGAGCGACGGCCATCGAGCGGCAGCGGCTGCGTCGCCTTGCACCTCCGTGAATCGTCACGGGTCTGGGTGACATGCGCGTCGTGGGCGTCATCGTCGGCCTCATTCTTCTCTTCTCGGCGTGGATGTACTTCCACGGCCGCTATTTCGTGGAAGATGGTCGGGCGCCGTGGGCCGTCATCAACGACCGCAGCGACGTGCTCGCCGAAGCACTGAAGAACGGCGTCGACGGCGAACAGAAGCGGTCGGCGATGCGACGGGCGCTGTCGCGACATCGACACGACGCCCTGAAGCTGCTGCTTGCCGATGGCATGAAGCCCGACCTGTCCCGTTGTGAGTTGGGTGGTGACCTCGTTTCCACCGAATTGATGCTCGACGCCGGCGCGACCGCCAAGGCCTGCGACGCGAGCTTTCTTCCCGATTTCATCGAGCGCTTCGCCGACGATGCGCCGGAAGCGGCCCTGCTCGCCCTCCCAGCGCGGCTGGTGAAGGCCGGCGCCGACGTGAACGGCAAGAACTTCAACAAGCTCACCGCGGGGCAGATCGCCAAGCGCAGGAACCTCACGCAGCTCGCGACCTGGCTGGACGACCCGACGCAGCCGGTGGAATCGGGCACCGCTCCAAAACCTGCGTTGCACGGAACGGTCGACCTCACCCGCGAGGTCTTCGCGTTCGTATGTGAAGGCGAAGGTCAACCCAACGCACCGGCGTACGAACGCGAAGAAGGCCTCGTATCGCCGATGCTGAACTTCGAGCGCCGCACCGAGAAGTACTTCTGGCCGGGGCGCATGACGCCTGGCTGGTGGTCGAGCGAACCGAAGCACGCGCAGCTGGTCGTCTGCGCGACCATCACCGAGAAGAAGGTGTTCAAGCGCTGCACCTACGAAGGCGGCGGCGGCGGCATCACCCTCTGGGAAGCGACGTACGAGCTCGTGGTCCGCGAAGCGCGCACCGCACGGGAGCTCGCGAAGACGACGGTGTCACTGCTGCCCAGCGGCACCACCTGCGACTTCATGAAGCTCGGCAAGGAACAGGAAGGCGTGTTCCCCGACTACGCACCTGCGCTTCGCGCCCTGGTCGAGCCGCTCGTCGTGCCCTGAAAAACAAAGCCCGGCGATGGGCCGGGCTCCTTACTCCCTCAGCGACACCGGGCCGCTGGTCTTGCTTACCCCTTCGAGTCGCCTGACCCCGGCACCAGGCCGGAGATCAGCACGGCTCGAGAGGCTCGCACTGGTTACGCGCTGACGCGCGGGCTCTCTTGAGTCTGGCTGGCGGCCGCGGCCGACACCTTCACGTCTTTGATGTTGCACGTGACCTGATCGATCAGCTCGGCGGCGATATCGAGGATCTGGTTGTGGGTGTAACCGCCCGCCTGCAGCTGGGCGAAGAACGTGTGCGCCATGATCTTCGTGCTCTTCTTGTCCGTGCTCATGCGGCGGAGCTCTACACGCTGCATGCCACGTCGCTGACACCTGAAGAACGTTGCAAAATCATGCTTGTAGCTCTGTTTCAGGGTGCCAGGTGCGAATGACGCTACGCAGCTGAAACCGCGTTGGCGCGAAGCGCGCGAGGCACTTCCGAGTCGAATCAGGGACTTGTGGAGCTTGCCGGCGCGAACGCATAAGGACGAGCGCGTGCCTGCGTACCGCGTCAACAATCTCGCACTCTGGCTCGACGAGCCCGAAACCCTGCTGACGAAGAAGGCCGCCGAGAAGCTCGGGGTCACCGCCAAAGACATCGAAGCGGTGCGCGTGGTGCGCAGCGTGCTCGACGCGCGCAAGAAGAACAGCCCCCGCTACATCCACACCGTCGAGGTCGAGTTCGCGAAGGGCAAGCTGCCGAAGACGATGCCCCCCGACGTCAGCGAGGTCGAAGAAGCGCCTCCGCCGTCGCTGCCGGTCAAGCGCCAACCCGACCAGCGGCCGATCATCATCGGCATGGGCCCGGCCGGCTTGTTCTGCGCCTGGGAGCTCGCGCTGCGTGGCGTGAAGACCATTCTGTTGGACCGCGGCCGTGACGTGGTTCAACGCCGCAAAGACGTGGCGAAGCTGATGCGCGACGGCACCTTGATGCCCGAGAGCAACATGAGCTTCGGCGAAGGCGGCGCGGGCGCGTACACCGACGGCAAGCTCTCGACGCGCATCAACCACCCGCATGTTCGCAAGGTGATCGAGACGTTCGCGAAGTACGGCGCCCCCGATCGCATTCTCGTGCAGGGCAAACCGCACATCGGCAGCGATCTGTTGCCGCTCGCCGTCGAGAAGATGCGCGTCGATCTGCAGCAGATGGGCGTCGAGGTTCGCTTCGAGACCCGCGTCGACGACATTCTTTCGAAAGACGGCGTGTGCACCGGCGTGCGGTTGTCTGACGGCTCGGAGATTCACAGCGATCGCGTGATTCTGGTGCCGGGCAATTCAGCGCGTGAACTCTTCGAGAGATTCGCCGCCGACGAGCGGATCTTCATCGAGCCCAAGCCCTTCGCGCTCGGCTTCCGCGCGGAGCACCCGCAGGCGCTCATCAACTCGATTCAGTACGGCGACAAGTTCGCGACCAATTCGAAGCTGCCGGCGGCCGACTACAAGCTCGCCGAGAACCTCTCGATCGACGGCGACGTTCGCGGGGTGTTCTCGTTCTGCATGTGCCCGGGCGGCATCGTGGTGCCGACGCCGACTGAAGAAGGCATGCAGTGCACCAACGGCATGTCCAACTCGCACCGCAACGCGAAGTACGCGAACGCGGGCGTCGTCGTGTCGGTCAGCGTGGAGGATTACGCGAAGGAAGGCTTCACCGGTCCGCTGGCGGGCATCGCGTTCCAGCGGCACTGGGAGACGAAGGCCTATGAGCTCGGCGGCGGGAAGTTCTTTGCGCCGGCGCAGTCGATCCCCGACTACCTCGCAGGTCGGGTGAAGAAGGCGCCGGGTGGCACCACCTACCGGCCGGGGCTCACGCACGTCGACCTCAACCGCCTGTTCCCCGCGTGGCTCACGTCGTCGCTCAAGCAGGCGCTCAAGGCCTTCGACCGACGAATGAAGGGCTTCATCACCGACGAGGGTAACCTCATCGGCATCGAAGCGCGCACGTCGACCCCGCTGCGCATCACGCGCAACGAGCAGCTGCAGTCGGTGTCGATGAAGGGGCTGTACCCGGGCGGAGAAGGCGCCGGTTACGCCGGAGGCATCGTGTCGTCGGGCATCGACGGTCTCCGCATCGCCGATCAGATCTGCGCGGAGCTGTCGTGAAGTACACGGTGCGCAACGCCGACGGCCAGCTGACCTACGAGAGCTTCGACCAGCTCAAGGAAGCAGCGGTCTCCGGGCTCGTCGAACCTGACGACGAAGTGCAGCGCGAAGGCGAGACCGAGTGGCGCAAGGCCAGCACGGTGCCGAAGCTGCTCTCGAAGCTGGAAGCCAGGAAGAAGTTCAACCCGTCGATCGTGTGGATCTCGATCTCCGTCGTCGGAGCCATCGGTGCCTTCATCGCCATTCGAAACGGCAACGTGAAGGACAAGCCGGAGCTCTACGCGTTCGGCCTGGTGCTGGCGTTCGCGGTGGTCGGCATCCTGTTCAAGGTGACGGCCGACACCGCGAAGCGCCGGTGACGCTCACTTCTTCGCGGCGGCCTTGCGGATCGCCTTGAACACGTCGGGCACCGCGGTGCCGTTGGCGGCGTTGACGATGAACGTCGGCACGCTGCCGCCCGGGCTCGTGTACAGGTAGTAGGTGGCGTTGGTCTTCTTGCCGCCGTCAGCGCCCTCGAGCAGCCAGTAGCCGTCGTTGATGCGCACGCGCACCACGTCCTTCTTCAACGGCACCGCGGCGTCGGCCTTCTCGGGCGAAGCCGTGGTCCACGACACCTTGTAGGCGCCGGTGCCGTCGTCCTTCATGGTGCTCTCGTCCTTCAAGACGATGACGTAGTCGCGCTGGTCGACCATCGGCGCCTTGATGCGCGAATAGAACGAGATCTCCTTGTCACCTTCCGAGCGCGAGATGACCTTCGCCTCCTCGGTGTACGGCATCGTCTTCGGGTACGCCTCGAGGTTGCGGATGATGTCCCACACCGTCTTCGGCGGGGCGTCGATGGTGCCGTTGGCCTTCATTTCCTTCACGTCGGTGCCCGGCTTGTCGCGGCGGTAGACCTTCACGCCATCGGTCTCGGCGGCGACCTCCCACTTGGGATCGGCAGACAGGAGCAGGAGGGGGACGAGCGCGAGTTGAAACATGGGTGAGATCCTGTGTCGAAATGTGAGGGACGAAGCGCTACTGTGACACGGCCGTGAGCCAGACTGAAAACACTGAATCCAATTCAAGCGACGAGCGCATCCGGAAGATCTACGCGAAGGATCTGAAGGTCGGAGAGACGGTTCACACCGTCTTCCGTGCTGCGGTGAAAGAGAAGCACACCAGCCGCGGTGGCAAGTCGTACCTCGCACTCCAACTCGTCGATCGCACCGGGGCCGTCGATGGCCGCGTCTTCGACAACGTAGACGCTGCCGATCAGGCCTTCTCGACCGACGACTTCCTGCTCGTGAAGGGCAAGGTCGGTCAGTTCAAGGGCGTGACGCAGATCGTGGTCGAACGCCTCGAGCGGCTGGACCCCGGTCCCATCGACGCCAACGAATTCGCGTACACCGCGCCGGCGCCGGCGCCTCGGGAAGACAAGCCCGCCGCGAAGGAACGCGACGAGCACACGGCCGCGAAGGTCCGTTTGAGCAAGCGTCTCGAGCGGCTGCTCGAGAACCCGCAGCTGGTGCAGGCGCTCGACAACTTCGTCGGTCATCTCGAAAAGGCGCTCAACGCGCAGCATGGGCATGCGCCTGCTGTCGCGAAGCCGGAACGCGCCGAGCGGCCAGACCGCCCGAAGCGCGAGCGTGGCCCGAAGGTCGAACACAAGGCCAGGCCGGAAGAGCCGAAGCGCGACCCGTCGCTGCCGTCGGGGCTGGCGTTCAAGCCCTTCAACGCGTTGGTCGGTGGCGACGACACGAAGCCGCCTGAACCTTCGAACGGCTGATTCACCATGGCGAAGCGACTCGGGGAGCGGCTCATTGAAGCCGGCCTGGTCTCGGCCGAAGCGGTCGACCAGGCGCTCAGCCATCAGAAGATCACCCAACACCGTCTGGGCGATTGTCTCGTCGAGCTCGGCCTGATTCAGGAGGGCGCGCTGCTGCGCTTCCTGGCGACCGAGTTCAAGACGCGCTTCGTGTCAGCTGAGAAGCTGGCGCAGGCGAAGATCGCGCAGGAGGTGTTGGACAAGGTGCCGGTGCGCATGGCCGAGAAGCAGGACTTCCTGCCCATCGCCTTCGATGCCGAGCGCCGGGTGCTGTCGATCGTGATGGCCGAGCCTCAGAACGAGGCGCTGGTGAAGGAGATCGCCATCGTCACCGACATGGCGGAGGTCTTCGCCTACGTCGGCGTTCGCAGCGCGATTCAGGCGGGCATCAAGAAGCACTACTACGGCGACCCGACGGCCTTCGCGTCGATGCAGAGTGGCGCGTCGCTGCAGCAGGACGCGCGCAAGCTGGCCGGTGCGTACGAAGGCAGCGACTCGCGGCTGATGAACTCGTCGGACGTCTCGAGCCGCACCAGCACCGGTCGCAGCGGTTCGGGCAAGACGTCGAGCCGCGTCAACCCCACGCAGCTTCGTGAGGCGCTGGGCGCGGTGCGAGGCACCGTCGGCGAGAACGACTTCGTCGAGACGCTGAACATTCTCGTCAGCCTCTTCGAGATGCCGCGCAAGGAGTTCCGCGGCCACTCGGCGCAGATCGCCCGGCAGTCGCAATTGCTGGCGCGGCGCATCGGGCTGCAGCCGCGCGACGTCACCAACGTGTCGATCGCCGCGTATCTGCACGACCTCGGCAAGAAGCCCGAAAAGCACTTCACCCTGCCCCTCATCGCGACGTCACCCGAAGCGAAGAGCGAGGCCAAGCGCTACGCCCGCGCGCCCATCAAGTTGTTCGAGACGGTGCACCTGCCCGGCGGCGTGAACGCGATCCTCGCGCAGTTGTACGAGGCCTTCGACGGCACCGGTGTTCCGCAGGGCGCGAAGGGTGAAGACATCAGCGCCGGTGCGCGCATCATCGCCGCGGTCGACGCCTTCTTCGACGTCACGCGCAACCCCTTCAATCCGCATGGTCGTCTGCTCACCAAGAGCGAGGCGATCGATTCGATGCGCAACAGCACGTTGTTCGACCCGGTGGTCGTCGACGCGCTCGACGTGCTGCAGAGCGGCGACCTGCTCAAGCAACGTGTCGAGCAGGACGGCCGGCAGGTGTTCGTGGCCGACCCGGACGAAGCGGTGCGCACCGACCTGATGGACTCGCTGTCGAAGAGCGGCATCGTGGTGCAGTCGGTGATCAAGCTCGACGGGCTCATCGACGCGGTGATGGCCAACGAAGCCGACACCATCGCGGTGGGGCTCGGGTACGGCGTGGGTGACCTCGTCGCGCTCGTGCAGTTCATTCGCGCGCGGCCCGAGAGCGCGTCGTTGCCGGTGCTGGTGCTCGGTGACCCCACCGATCCCGCGAGCCGCGAACGTCTGGTGCAGGCCGGCGTGAGCAGCTTCATTCCCGTGCCGCTCGCGCCCGACGACGCGGCGAACACCATTCGCGCGGCGTACCTCGATCGCATCGAACACGGCGGCCTCGGTCACACGGTGCGCGGCAACTTCGATGAGCTGGCGTCACTCGAGCTCGCGAAGATCCTGGGCGCGTCGCGCAAGTCGGGTCGGCTCGTCGTTCGCAACGGCCCCCAGGAGGGCTACCTGCAGCTCGAGCGAGGCCGCATCGTGTACGCCACGTGGACCGACAAGAAGGGCGAGCAGGCCATCAGCCCGATGTTGACGGCGCCGCAGGCCGATTTCGCCTTCGATCCCGAAGCGCTGCTGTCCGACATGCCGAACGCAGATCACGACTTCGATCTCGTGGTGCGCGAACTGACGAAGTGACCGGCGCGCCGTGCTGCGGCGCTCAAAGTGCGAGGTCGATCTTCAGCAGTCGCGCCGTGTTGCGTGCACAGACGAGTGCGACTTCCTCTGCGTCTTTGCCATGGAGCTCAGCGACCTTCTTCGCGGTCTCGGCGACGCGCATCGGCTCGTTGGGCCATTTGCCGCGATACGGAGCCGGCGAGAGGTACGGAGAGTCGGTCTCGACCATCAGTCGCTCGAGCGGCGCAAACTTCACGGCTTCCTGAAGCGGCTCCGTCTTCTTGTAGGTGACGACGCCGGAGATCGAGAGGTGGAAGCCGAGGTCGAGGTACCTGCGCGCCGCCGGGAGATCGCCCGTGAAGCAGTGGATCATGCCGTCGGTCATGCCTTCGGACTTCAGAATCTCGAAGCACTCGTCGTGCGCGTCACGAACGTGAATGACGATGGGCTTGTTGACGTGCTTCGCAAGCTGGCACTGAAAGCGGAACTTCGCCTGCTGCACGTCGCGCGGTGAGTGGTCGTAGTAGTAGTCGAGGCCCGTCTCACCGATGGCCTTCACTTCAGGCAACGCGGCGAGCGTCTCGAGCGTCTTCCAATCGTCTTCCGTGGCCTGCGCCGCGTCGTGGGGATGCACGCCGATGGTCGGCGTCAGAAAGTCGGGGTGCATGCGGGCCGCGTTGATGGCGTTGCCGAAGTCACCGGGCTTCTGAAGAAGCCCGACCACGACCGCGTGCACGACGCCCGCCTCACGAGCGCGCGCGATGACCTCTCCGGCGACCGGGAAGTCCTTCGTCTCGAGGTGGCAGTGCGAATCGATGAGCTTCACTTCGAATCTCCGCAGTCGGCGAGCCTCGAGACGAGCTCTTCCTGTGCGTCAGCATCGGCCAGCGTGAGCTTCTCGACCACGTCGCGGGCGCCGGCGCGCAGGAGCCCTTCGGCGACGTCGAGTTTGAAGTCGTCGTTGTCTCCCGTGGAGAGCAGCGGCGTCAGCAGCGCCACGACGTCGGCGCCACCGTGGTGACCGAGCGCGCGAGCCGCGGTGCCACGCGCGGTGTCGTCAGGCGTATTCACGATCGCGACCAGCTTCTGTTTCGCCGCCGCCGAATCGAGCTCGCCCAGGAGCTCCACGGCCATGGGGCGGTCGAGCGCAGACTTCTTTTCGATTCGCTTCTCGAGATGGGCGACGCCTTCCGGGTCGCCGAGCACCGCGAGCGCTCCGGCGATCCGGGTCTTGTCGAATTGCGGCACGAACCACCCGTTGAGCGTCTTCTTCAACGGTTCGATGGCAGCGGTGTCTCCGAGCCGCGCCAGCGCACCCGCTGCGCGGTAACGGAATTCACCGTCGTCGAGCGCGGCGATCAACACGTCGATACCGGCCGCGTGCTGCAGCTCCGCGATTCCACGCGCGGCTTCGAAGCGAACGCCGGGCGCCTTGTCCTGGAGTGCAGCGGCGAGCGCGCCACGCGCTTCCGGGAGTTCGAGATCGGCGAGACGGCCGGCCGCTTCGACGCGAACCCGGACGATCGGATCGGCGAGGTGGCGAACGAAGATCTCCTTCGACTCGCCCGGAGGGAGCACTGCGGAGGCGAGCGCGAGCCCGGCGCACCGCACTTCGTCCTGCTTGTCCGACAGCAGCTGCACGACGTCGGGAACGAAGAAGGCCTGCTCTTCCGGCGTCGCGTCGAACGCGAGCTCGCAGAGCGTGCCGGCAGCTTCGAGGCGAATGGCGGGAGACGTCTCGCGCTCGAGGGTCATCAACGCTCGTTCACGCGGCGTGTGTTCTTGCGTCACGACGACTCCCTCACCCTGAGCCTCATTTCACTTCGGAGCCGGGAGCGACATCACCCGGGTCGAGCAGCACGAGATCCTTCCCGCCCTTCCCTGCGGTCAAAATCATTCCCTTCGACTCGATGCCCTTGAGCGCGCGCGGCTTCAGGTTCGCGACGACCACCACGTTGCGACCCGTGACCTGCTCCGGCGTGTACGCCTCGGCGATGCCCGACACGATCGTGCGCGGCTCGGCTTCACCCAGGTCGATGCTCAACTTCAGCAACTTGTCGGCCTTCGCGACCTTCTCCGCCGACAGCACTTTACCGGCGCGGAAGCTCACCTTCGTGAAGTCACCGAACTCGATTTCACCGACCGGTTCGGCAACTGGCGCTGCCTTCACCGGCTTCGGAGCCACCTCCACCGGTGGAGGCGCGACCACCAACTTCGCCACCACCGCTTCTTCGATGCGACCGATGATCGGCGACGGCTCGCCGATCGGCGCCGAACGATCGAGCAGCGGGTACGTGGCGTTCTCGAGCTCCTTGAACGTCAGCTTCTTGCGGCCCAGCTGCTCGGCCAGCTTGTCCGCCAACGTCGGCACCACCGGGTCGAGCAACGCCGTCAGCAGGTAGACGATCTCGGCGGCCTCCGAGAGCACCGACTTCGCTCCTGCGGGGTCGGTCTTGATGGTCTTCCACGGCTCGGCCTTCGCGAGGAACTGATTCGCCGAATACCCGATCTCGAGGACCGCCTTGATCGCCGAACGGTGATCGAAGCGGCCGAAGGCGTCACCGATCTCCTTCACGCGCGCCAACGCATCACGCACCAGCTGCCCACCCACCGCTTCATTCGGCGCGGCCAACGTCTTGTCCTTCGCCAGCAACGACAACGTGCGGTTCGCGAGGTTGCCGAGGTTGTTCACCAACTCGGCGTTCACGCGCTGACGGAACTCGACCAACGAGAAGTCCAGGTCTTCCGGGCCCGCGCCGATCAACGACGCGAAATAGAACCGCAGGTAATTCGGATCGAGCAGGTCGAGGTACGGGCGCGCGTTGATGAACGTGCCGCGCGACTTGCTCATCTTTTCGCCGTTCACCGTGAGGTGACCATGAATGTGCACGTAGTCAGGCACCTTCAACTGCGCGACTTCCAGCACCGACGGCCAGAACAAGCAGTGGAAGTAGACGATGTCCTTCCCGATCACGTGAACGATGCGCGCGTCAGCGTCCTTCGCCCAATAATCGAGCGCGCTCTTCGCCTTGCCGGTCGCCTTGGCCCACGACTCCGCCGCCGAGATGTAGCCAATCGGCGCGTCGAGCCAGACGTAGAAGAACTTGTTCTCTTCGCCGGGGATCGCGAAGCCGAAGTACGGCCCGTCACGCGAGATGTCCCAGTCGGCGAGGCCCTTTTCGAAGAACTGCTGCAGCTGCTGCGCGAGGCCCGGGTGCATGAAACCCGGCTTCGCCAACTGCGCCTTCAAGAACTCGGTGTGCTTGCCCAGCTTGAAGAACACGTGCGGTGAGCTCTTCCACACCGGCGGCTTGCCGCTGAGCACCGAGTACGGGTTCTTGAGCTCCTTCGGGCCGTAGGTCGCGCTGCACTTCTCGCACGCGTCGCCGTACTGATCTTTCGTGCCGCAGTTCGGGCACTCACCCTTGATGAAGCGGTCAGCCAGAAAACGACCGGCGGTTTCGTCGTAGGCCTGCTCGACGTCTTTCTTGCCGATGAAGCCGGCTTCCTTCGCGCGGTTGTAGATGAGCTCGGCGTACTGCTTGTTCTCGGGGGAGTTCGTCGACGAATAGAAATCGCGGCTGATGTGGAAGTCGTTGAACACCGCCTGGTGATCGACCGACACACCTTCGATGAACTGCTCGGGCGTCACGCCCTGCTTCTGCGCGGAGATCTCGATCGCCGTGCCGTGCGTGTCGTCTGCGCAGAGAAAGACGACGTCATCGCCCTTGCTGCGCAGGTACCGCACGTAGATGTCGGTCTGAATGTGCTCGACCATGTGGCCGAGGTGAATCGGGCCGTTCGCGTACGGGAGCGCGCAGGTGACCAGCGTCTTCATCGTTCGTTCTCGCGGCGGATGACGTGCATCTGGCTGTCCCAGGCGGCCGCCTTGCCGCACAGGGTCCAGAGGAGCCGCTCGAGCACCAGCTCGTCACCCCCGAGCTTCAGCGCGAGATCGGCTTCAGCGCAGGCGACGAGGCCGCGCAACAGCGCCTGACGACCGAACGTGCCGGCCGTCTCCATGTCTTTGAAGGTCTTGAAGGGGTGCGGAACCTTCACCTTCCTGGCCTTCAGTTCTTCTTCGATGCCCGGCCACACACGTGACTGGAACTCGTTGTAGTTGCGCGGCGGCTTGCCACCGGAGTGCCGCATCACGCGCTCGTAGCTGTTGAGCATCGAACGAACGATGCCGGCCACTGAACCCAGCATCATCAGCGGGTGGTTGCCCTGCGCGACGGCGTCGTCGACGTACTTCTTGGCCGCCACGAAGTCGCGCTTGGTCACCGCGTCGCTGAGCTCGAAGTACTCGTCTTCGCGCGCGTGACCGACGAGCAGGTCGACGTCTTTCTTCGTGATGGTGTTGCCGTCTGAATACAACGCGAGCTTGTTGAGCTCCGACTGCAGCAGGCGGAAATTGCCACCCACACGATCGATCAGAATCTCGAGCGCACCGGCGCCCAGCACCTTCTTGTGCGCGGCCAGCGTCGTCTTCGCGAACTCGCCGAGCTGCTCGACCGCGTTCTTGTCGAGCTGTCCCTTGAAATCGCGCAGCTTGGCGACGGTCTTGAAATCGAAGACGCGGCCCTTCTCTTTGATCGCCTTGACCAGCGCGTTCTTCGCGTCGACGTCGGTCGCCGCGATGACCAGCACCTGGCCTTTCTGCGGTTCGCCGTTCAGCCAGGAAACCAGCGTGCCTTCGTCCGACGAAGTCGCCGACAGCCCCTCAGCCGCGCAGAACTGCGCGACCTCTTTCAAGAACTGAACGTCGATGTCGACCAGCGTGATGCCGAGATCACGTTCCCACTCGTCGGCGTGCGGGTTCTCGAGCTCCGGCAGCCCCCAGCCCGCGCGTGACACGATGCCCAGCACCCGCCTCGCCGCCTCCTTGCGACGGTTCGCCTTCCACGCATCACGCGCCTTCGCGAGCGCGTCGGGCCGGCCCTTCTTCGGAGCCAGAAATTCCGGATCGCGCAGATAGACGACCTTGCGCCCGCCGAACATCGGCAGGGTCGCCAGCTCCGACGCCACTTCACGCGGCGCCGCGACGTCCATCGTCACCAGGTTGAGATCTGCCGTGCCGCCGGGCACCAGCTTCGCGAGCAACGTCTCTGCGGCCTTGCGAATGAGGAACTCCTCACCCGCCAGCAGATAGGCCGGAGCCTCACCACCCGCGTCGAGCTCCTGCAGCGCTTCGTCGAGCTCTTCGCTCATCGGACCTCTTTAGAACGCGGCCAGACCGGGCACGCGCGGGTACGGGATCGCGTCACGGATGTTCTGCAGACCGCACAGGTAGACGATGAGGCGCTCGAAGCCGAGACCGAAGCCGGCGTGCGGCACCGAGCCATAACGGCGCAGGTCGCGGTACCACCCGTAGTGCGAGGGCTCGAGGCCCATCTTCTTCATGCGCGCGTCGAGCAGGTCCAGGCGCTCTTCACGCTGCGAGCCGCCGATGATCTCACCGATGCCCGGCGCGAGAATGTCCATGGCCGCGACGGTTTTCCCGTCGTCATTCATGCGCATGTAGAAGGCCTTGATCTGCTCCGGGTAGTTCATGACGACCACCGGGCGACCGACGTGCTCTTCGGTCAGGTAGCGCTCGTGTTCGGTCTGCAGGTCCTTGCCCCACTCCGGCGCGTACTCGAACTTCTTCTTCGCCTTCTTCAGGATCTCGACCGCGTCGGTGTAATCGATGCGCTCGAAGCTCGACTGCACGAAGGTCTCGAGGCGCGCGATGACACCCTTCTGCACGCGCTCTTCGAAGAACTTCATGTCGTCCATGCGCTCGTTGAGGATGGCCTTGAACACGTACTTCAAGAACCGCTCTGCGAGGTCCGCGTCGTCGTTCAGGTTGGCGAACGCGATCTCCGGCTCGATCATCCAGAACTCGGCGAGGTGGCGCGTGGTGTTCGAGTTCTCGGCGCGGAAGGTGGGGCCGAACGTGTAGACCTTCGAGAGCGCGAGGCAGAACGCTTCGACGTTCAGCTGACCCGACACCGTGAGGAACGTCTCGCGGCCGAAGAAGTCCTTCGAGTAGTCGACCTTGCCGTCTTCCGTTCGCGGCAGGTTCGCGTTGTCGAGCGTCGACACGCGGAACATCTGGCCCGCGCCTTCCGCGTCGCTCGCGGTCACGATGGGCGTGTTGACCCAGAAGAAGCCTTCTTCATGGAAGAAGCGGTGAACGGCCTGCGCGGCGTGGTGACGCACGCGGTTCACGGCGCCGAACGTGTTGGTACGCGGGCGCAGGTGCGCCTGCTCGCGCAGGTATTCCATCGAGTGCTGCTTGGGCTGCATGGGGTACGTCTCGGGGTCGTCGACGAGCCCGAAGACCTTCACCGTATCGGCCTGAATTTCGAAGGCCTGACCCTTGCCCTGACTGGCCACGAGCGTGCCGGTGGCCGACAACGACGCCCCCGCCGTGAGCTTGAGAACTTCGCTCTCGTAGTTGGGCAACGTGTTGGGCACCACGAGCTGAATGGCGTCGAAGCAGCTGCCATCACTGAGGGCGACGAAAGAAATGCCAGCCTTCGAGTCGCGCCGGGTGCGAACCCAACCGCGCACTTCGACCTTCGAACCGACCGACGGCTGACCAGCAAGACCCTGCTTCACGCTGACGAGCTGCATGGGCGCGCCAGTTAGCGCAATTCCTCCCGCGTCGAGACTTGAAAGTGCGCGTGGCGCCCGCCAAGAGTGTGCGTCGAATGACGAGGCATCCGTTCACGCGTTGGTGGCTGGTGGTGGCGACGTTGGTCTGCATCGCCGGTTGCACGCCCGTCGAAGAAGAGAGCACCTGCAACACCGGGAATTGCGCGGGGTGCTGCGACGCCAACGGCGCCTGTCAGCTCGGCATCACGCAGAACCTGTGTGGCATGGGCGGTCGTCGCTGCGACGTGTGCGTGGCGACGCAGGCCTGTCAGTTCGGGCGCTGCGCGGTGGTGAACGTGTCCACGGGTGGCGGCGCGGGCACCGGAGGCGGCGCGGGCACCGGAGGCGGCAGCGCGACCGGCGGCGGTTCGGCGACCGGCGGCGGCGCGGCCACGGGTGGCGGTTCAACGACGGGCGGCGGCTCGGCGGCGGGTGGCGGTTCAACGACGGGCGGAGGTTCAGCGGTCGGCGGCGGCGGCGGCTCGACGGGCACACGCGTCGTCACCGGCCTGGTGACGTACGACTTCGTGCCCGCTCGCTACGTGCAGGGCCAGGGCGGCACGCTCTTCTTCACCCAGACGTCCGTGAAGCCGGTGCGCGGCGCCGTGGTGCGCGTGGTGCAGAACGGCAGCACCGTCGTCGCGACCACCAGCACCGCTGATGACGGCCGCTACTCGGTGAGCATCCCCTCCGACCTCACGGGCGCGCTGCAGGTGCAGGCGCTCGCGCGCACCACCACGCCGTCGATTCAGGTCGAAGACAACACCAGCAACAACGCCACCTGGGCGGTCGGCGCCGCGCTCGGCGCCAGCGACGTGGTGAACGTGCACGCGACGCACGGGTGGACCGGCAATGGCTACAACGTCACCAATCGTCGCGCAGCGCCGTTCGCCATTCTCGACACCATGCTCACCGCGAGCCGCGCGTTCACCGCGGTGCGGCCAGCAGCCAGCTTCCCGCCACTTCGCGTGAACTGGAGCCCCAACAACGCGCCGCAGCCGGGCGACAAGGCGCAGGGCAACATCTCGACCTCGCACTACTCGCCGTCGGAGGGAGAGATCTACGTGCTCGGTCTGTCTGGCGCCGACACCGACGAGTTCGACACGCACGTCATCGTTCACGAATGGGGTCACTACTTCGAAGACAAGATGTCGCGGTCCGACAGCCCCGGTGGTCCTCACGGCCGCGGCGACGTGCTCGACGCGCGCATCGCCTTCGGTGAAGCGTGGGGCACGGCCGTCGCGGCCATGGTGCTCCCCGAGACGATGTACACGGACTCCATCTGGAGCCAGAACCAGCTGCTCGCGTGGGGCTACGACGCCGAGACCATTCCCTCGCCCACCGACGATGAGTCACCGAGCGCGTTCTCGGAGTACTCCGTGCTGCGCGCGATCTACGACCTCTACGACAGCGCCGCCGACGGCGCGCACGACCAGGTCGCAGTCGGCCTCGGCGCGGTCTACGACGTGCTGGCCAACCACCAGAAGAACACCGACGCGCTCACCACGCTGGCGTCCTTCGTGACCGGCCTGAAGGCGCTGCCCGGCGCCAATGCCAGCGGCATCAACGCCACCCTTCAGAAGTACAACGTCGGGCCCGTCACCAGTGACTACGGCACCGGCGACTCCAACCTGCAGAACATGTTCACCATCGCCAACGCGCCGTACAACGGCGGCATCGGCCTGCTCGGTGGCTTCCCTGACAACTCGTACCAGCAGAACCAGTACTTCGTGTTCACCGGCACCGGCCGGAACGTGAACGTGTCGGCCACGTCGACTCAAGACGTCGCCATTCATCTCTACCGTCGCGGTGCGTACCTCGGGTCGAAAGACCAGGTGGTCAACGGCACCGAGGCGTTCACCACGCCCACCACCAACGGCGCCACCTACGTGCTCGTGTTGCAGGGCTTCGGCCAGCAGATGGGCACGTACCAGGTCAGCGTCACCATCAACTCGCCATGAGAACTCTCGCGCTCTCCGTCGTCGTCCTCGTCACTGCGTGCTGTACGCAGCGTGAAGCCACAGCCTCCGACCAGAAGGTCACCGCCGATGGCACCGTGAAGCCCGGTGCACCGAGCGAGCTGACGTCGAAGGTCGGCAATGGACAAGCTGACTTGTCGATTCGCTTCGCCGCAGAAGGTCTCGTCTCGAGCGTCACCGTGAACGGCATCGACGGCGTCACCGTCACCTCGTCGCCCGAGCTGTTGTCGAACACCAGGGTCAGCAACGGCGAGACCCGCGGGTTCGACGTGCGCTTCACCGGCCAGGGTCATCTGGTGGTCACGGTGAACGGCACCTTCGGTGGCGCGCAGAAGAGCCGCGTGCACTCGGTGAAGGTGGGCGACGCCGTTCAGCAGTCCGGCACGGTGCAGGTCACCGACGACGGCGACGTGGTCAAGGTGCAGTGAAGGTCACACCGACGGCGGCGGCGTGGCCTTGAACATCGGGCCCGACGTCGGGAACACCGCACGCCCCGCCGCGGGGTTCACCAGCAACACGAACGAGATGTAGAGCGCCAGGGCGATGAGGGCGATGGTCGTGGCACCGACTCCGTAGCCGAAGAGCTTGTTCGCGTCGGAACCCGCCGTCGTGAAGTGCTTCAAAATGCGGAAGACGTACAGAAGGTCGATGTCGACGAGGAAGAAGAACAGCAGCTTCGAGAAGAAGCCGAACGCGTACGTCAGCACCAGGAAGATGAGGATGAAGGTGATGTCGACGGTGAGCAGCACGGTGCCGTCGACGGCGCGGCCCGCCGCCGCTTCCTCCAACGTCCACCAGTTGATGACCCAGTTGAACGAGAACGTCGTCAGCAGCGTGCCGCCCAGCGTGTTCTTGTTCGCCAGCGACATGATGCCCGCGAGGAACTGACCCCCGGCGCCGAAGAGCAGGCAGAACCACGCCGCGGTGTGGAAGAACATGGGGAACTTCGCCGCGTCGCTCGGGAACCAACCGAAGGCGATCGGCACCAGCGCAGCGCACCCGATGGCGAGGCCGAGAAGTCCGAGTGGGGTCGGCTCTCCGAAAATGGCAGGCGGGGCGTTGGCAGGAGCGCTCATGGCGCGGGCTCACTACCCGGCTGCACCGGCTGCGACAACCGGCGGCAGACGAAGAGAAAGAAACCCGAGAGCGCGACCGCGATGCCGAACGTCGCCGAGAAGCCGAAGTGGTCGACGAACACGCCGCTCAAGAGCCCGGGCACGGCCTTGCCGGCGACTTCGATGCTCGCCAGCAACGTGAAGTGCGTGGCGCCGATGCTGCGGTCGACCGAGGCCATCATCAACGCGAACATCGTGGTGGTGAGCAACCCGCCGAAGCAGTGCTCGGCCATGGTGAGCGGAATGATGGTGTCGCGCGAGATCCCGAAGAGCCCGGCGACGGCTGCCCACTGCGCGGCGAGTGGAATCAGGCGCAGGCACGCGGCGATGAACACCGCCGTCACGATGCGTGTTCGCGTGGCGAGCAGACCTCCGAGGAAGGAGCCGATGACCGAGGCGGCCATGCCCCAGCCGCCGAGCCACAAGGCGACCTGCTGTTTCGGAATCTCGTGCACGCGGGTGAGCCACACGCCGAACATCGCGTCAGCCAGCGTCTCGCCGAGTTTGTAGGTCGCGACGGCAAAGAGCAGCCACCCCGCGCCGCTCCGGGTGACGATGCTCTTCACCTTCGAGACGATCTCGCGCCACGAGACGCGTTCCTTCTTCTCGGTGGCGGCATGACGGGGCTCGTCGACGAACATCACGACCGTCATCGCGATGACGCACAGCGCAGCCATCGAGAGAAACAGCCACTTCCACCCGTAGGCCGCCGAGAGCACCACGAGCAGAGAGCCGCCGGTGAGAATGCCGAACTTGTAGCCGACGACCTGCGCCGCGTTCCCCGCGCCGAGCTCCCGGGGCTCGAGCAGATCGACTGCGAGCCCGTCGACCGCGATGTCCTGCGTCGCCGCGAAGAGGTTCATCAACAACACGCACGCGAGAAACGGAACCAGCGTCGACTCGTCGAGTGGAAAGAACGCCGCAGCCACGCAGGTGAGCGTCAGCAGCGCCTGCGCCGAGATGATCCACCGCTTGCGCGTGCCGTAGCGATCGACCAGCGGCGCCCAGATCGCCTTGAGCGCCCACGGCAATGCCAACGCGCGAGCCAGACCGATCTGTGTGTACGAGAGCTTCAATTCTCCGAGGTACAGCGGCAGCGCGTTCGACTGAAAGCCGAACGGCAGGCCCTGCGCGCCGTAGAGCACCGTCAGCACGCCGATCTTCCAGACTGCGGGAACACGGTTCACGCGCCGTCTTTGTCACGCGCCCGCGCAGGGTGCACACCAATCGACGGAGCGCTGCCCTCGTCAGAAGACGGCACGAACCCGAAGGCCCCCGCTCCTGTGCTGCGACCGAAGCGCGTCCGTGATTCAGTGCCGCGCATGAGAATCGTGTTCGTTCTCTTCACCTTCGTCGCCGCGTCGTCGTGCGTGCGCGCTCGCCCCAACGTCGTCTTCGCGTCTGATGACCTCGGTGAGCGCTGCCACAAAGAAGCCGACCGTGCGTTCCGCGCCTGCCTCGCCGACAAGACCGCACGCGAGGTGTGCGAAGACGCGCAAGACGCGCTGCTCCTCAAGTGTGGCGGCGACGTGCAAGAGGAAAACGAAGCCATCACCGTGAAGACCAGCGAAGAGCTGGGTCACCTCAACGTCGTTCGCTCGTACGGCGTGAAGTACACCCGCTCGTTCGTGCTCGAGTACACCAACGACACGGCCGACGTGCTTCGCAAGGTGCGGCTGGAGTGTTCGGTGATCGACGTTCGCGGCGTGGTGGTGAACACCGGCTCGCTCGAAATTCCCGAAGCGCAGCCGGGGGCGACGACGACCCGAATTCTCCACGTGCTCGATTCAGTGAACCGCGCCGCGACCGCCGACTGCCGCATCGCCGTGGCGCAGCGCGGCGCCTGAGTCACACGCGCGCGTCGAACAGGTCGAGCAACGACCTGCCCAACCGTTCGTGGACCACGCGCGAAACGAGCGGAACCATCGACTGCTGCGCCGCGCCACCCCACGCCTCGCGACGCGGCAAGGGGCGTTCACTCCGCAGATACGCCGCGTAGGGCCGTTCGCCTTCGCGAAGCAGCATTCCAGCCAGATCGTCGAGCACGTCTTCCGAAGCGTCGTCTGCGAGACCACCCACGATGAGGGCATCGACCAGCTCGGTGCGCAGATCGATCACTGCGGCGCCGACCTCCGCGAGCACCTCATCGTCGAGCCTGGCGAGGCGCGCTTCGAGCACCGAGTCACTCGGAGCGTCCGTCAACAGCGACCAGACCGCGGCGTGAGCGAACGACATCTTCAGGCCAGGAAGAACTCGATGAACATGCGCTCGAGCTGGAGCCTCGTCGACCCATTGCGCTGGGTGATGGCGTTCTTCGCTTCATCGATGAGCTGCGTGCGGCGCTGAACCCGTGCCGGCGAAATACGCGCGGCGGCGGTCGCGGCGAGTTCCTTCAAGTCTGCGTTCACCAGCGCGTCACTGCCGACCTGCGTGAGCGCCACGTCGCGCAGCCACACCTGCAGCACTTCGAGCGAAGTCTCCGCCGTCGCGCGCTCGTCGGACCACTGTTCAGCCAGCGTGAGCCAGCCGCTCGCGTCCTGCGGCACCAGCTTCTCGAACGACTCGATGATGTCTTTGCGTGCCTCGAGCGTCTTCGGGTCGAGCGACAGCGCGCGCGCCATGCTGCCCGACGCCATCGCGGCGATCTGATTGGCCAGCGCGTCTTCCATGCCCTTCTTCGCGGACGCCTTCACCTTCGCGGCGATGAGCTCGGTCGGCAGCGGGCCGAAGTTCGCCTTCGCGCAGCGGCTGCGAATGGTCGGCAGCAACTTGTCGGGAGCCGAAGAGATGAGGATCAGCACCGTGTCCTTCGGCGGCTCCTCGAGCGTCTTCAGCAGTGCGTTCTGCGCGTTCTGGTTCATCGCGTGCGCGGTGACGAGCAACGCGACCTTGTACTTCGACTCCAGCGCGCGGAACGCGAGGCGCTCCTGCAGCTTGCGGATCTGCTCGATGCGGATGTCGCGCGATGGCGTGTTGGTGAAGTCACTGCGACCTGCGATGCCGCGCTCGACCTGCTCGGCTTCAGGCATCAGCCAGGTGACGTCGGGGTGATTGCGGTTCATCACCCGCTTGCACGCAGCGCAGTGGCCGCAGCCTTCGAAGGGCTTCTCGGGGCACACCAGCGCCTGGGCGAGCGAAGCAGCGGTCAGTTCTTTTCCGACTCCATCGGGGCCCTGAAAGAGCCACGCGTGATGAACCTGCTGTTTGGCCAACGCTGAACGCAGCGCTTCGACGGCCCGCGGTTGTCCCTGAACGTCTTCGAGCGACACGCGCGTCGACCTAGCAGAGACTCGGCGTCATGGATCACACCGGTTCGAGCTTTCTGACGTGCGCGGTGGCAGGCCCCGGCTTCATCTACTTTGCGAAGGAACTCGACGTGCTGGTGCGGCGAGGCACGCCGAACTCCGCGTTCTTCGTGTTCAAAGAGAAGGACACCGAAGCGCCGTTCCGCAAGTACGACGAGAACGTGCACTGGCCGGCGATCTCCATGGCCACCATCAAGCCGGAAGGTGGGCAGCGCGTGGTGGTGGCCATCGGGCACAACGGCGACTTCTGGGAGCTGAGTCCATCGACCACGGTCGAGACGCTCGGGAAGATCGCAACGAAGCACGTGCTCCGTCGCGTGGCGGGCATCGGAGATCGTCTGTTCGCCTGCGGAATGAACCGCGTGGTGCTCGAGCGCACAGGGGTCGGGCAGTGGGCCGAGAGCGGGCCGGTGGTCGACGCACCTGGCGTCGTCGGCTTCGAAGCCATTGGCGGGTTCGGCGTCGACGAGCTCTACGCAGCGGGTTGGAACGGTGAGCTGTGGTGGCGCGACGCCGGAACGTGGAAGCGGGTCGAGAGCGGCACGACCGTGAACTTGAAGTCGCTGACCTGCGCTGACGGCCTGGTCTACGCGGTCGGTGACGACGGCGTGTTGCTCAAGGGCCGACGTGACCGTTTCGAACGCGTCGAGTCGGGAACCACCGACGACCTGCGTGACGTCGCGGTGTTCGAAGGCAAGGTGCACGTGATGTCGGCGACCCGGGTCGGTGACTTCGAGGGCGAGAACCTTCTGCGCCTGGTGAGCACGGCTGACGGGCTCGTGTTGCTCGCTCGCAAGCAGCTCTACGTGCGCCGTGACGGGAGCTTCCTGCCGATCGCGCAGTGACCCCGCAGCGAACACTTCACGCAGTTCTCTTTGACCGGCTTTGCGGGGCACGCGCCGCTCATGCCGTAGTGACAGAGCGCGAAGTCGTACCGGACCGGATCGTTCGCATCGAGCTTGCGCAGCGACGCGGTGACTTCTTCGGCGGTCGCCCAGCCGATGGTGGTGCGCCTGGTGAGACCCAGCCAACCCGAGATCCGCATCACGTGCGTATCGAGCGGGATCACGAGCTCCGACGGCTTCACCTTCTTCCAGATGCCGAAGTCGATGTCGTCGGGGCCGCGCACCATCCACCGCAGGTAGAGATTCAGTCGCTTCGCCGCGCCGGCTTCCGCGAAGGGCAGCAGGTGCGCGAGACCGCGCAGCGGGCCCAGCTTGCGAACGATCTCCTTTTCCGGCGCGGCGGCGCGAATTCCGTGCGCGAACTTCGCCAGCGTCGTCTGCCAACTGGCCGTTCGCCCCGCGAGGAACGCGTTCTCGAGGGAACCGTGCGCGTTCAACTGCGCGCCCATGCCCATGAGCAACACCGCCACGTCACTCGGCAGATTGAAGCGGTACACGAAGCCGTTCAGCAATTCGCGCGCATCAGCCACCGTGAGCGCTGCCATCGCCTTCGCAGGTGAAGGACCGAGGCCGTCGAGGATCGACGCGATCTTCGGCTTGAAGAACGACGCACGGCCGTACGCCAGCGACGCCGACAACAACGCCACGGTCTCGACGTCACGCGGATCTCGGTACCGATGCGGGAACTCCACGGGGTCGGCACGAACGCGATCGATCCACGCTCGTGACTCGACGAACGCATCGAGCAGCAGCTTGAGCGTCTCGGGCTTCACGAGCGCGCGACTTACTCGGTCGGGAAGTCGAGCACTGCCAGTTGACCGTCGGTGACCTCGGTCTTGTAGGCAGGTTGATCGTCGGCCACGCCGGGCGAGGTGACGTTCTTCCCGCTGTCGAGATCGAAACCGACCTCGTGACACGGGCAGACCACGGTGTTCGCCTCGAGCCGGCCGCCCGAGAGCAGGCAGCCCGCGTGATTGCACCAATCGTCGAGCGCTTTGATGCGGCCACCGACACACGCCACGAGCACGTTGCGCTTCCCCACCGCGTAGCCGCGCATTTCGCCTTCTTGAAGGTCGGCCGCGCCCAGTCTGATCTTCTTCACATCTGTCACGACGGCTGCACCTACCTCAATTCCGACGCTATGAGAGCGGCATGAAGCCCGTCGACAAGAGCACCGTGGTTCGCGCGCTGACGGAGATGAGCCAGTACCTCCAGCTCAAGGGCGAGAACTCGTTCAAGACCCGCGCGTACGACATCGCAGCCGAACGCATTCAGGGCACGACCGAGGACCTCGCGGCGCTGGCGGCGGCTGGCAAGCTCACCTCGCTGCCCGGTATCGGCGAGAGCATCGCCACCAAGATCGCCGACCTCGTGACCACGGGAAAGATGACGGCGCTCGAAGACATCAAGGCGCAGTACCCGCCGCGAATTCTCGAGTTGCTCACCGTTCAAGATCTCGGGCCCAAGAAGGCCAAAGCGCTCTTCGAGTCGCTGGGCGTCGGTTCACTCGACGAGCTGGAAGCGGCCTGCCGCGACAACCGCGTTCGGGACCTGAAGGGCTTCGGCCAGAAGACGCAGGAAAAGCTGCTCGCCGGCCTCGAGCTCGCGCGTCGCAGCATGGCCGCGGGCGGTCGCAAACGTCTGGGTGACGTAATGCCGCAGGCCGAAGCGCTGCTCGACTTCATCAAGCGCGCGCCGGGCGTGAAGCGCGCGAGCCTCGGTGGGTCGGTGCGCCGCATGAAAGAGACGGTCGCCGACGTCGATCTCATCGCGTCTGCCGAAGAGCCCGCGCCGGTGTTCGCGCATTTCCTCACCTTTCTGCAGATCTCCGAAGTCATCGGCTCGGGCGAGTCGAAGACGTCGATTCGCCTGAAAGAGACGGACCTGCAGGTCGACCTGCGCGTGCTGCCCGACGAAGACTTCGCGTCTGCGCTGCACCACTTCACCGGCAGCAAGGGTCACCACATTCGTCTGCGCGGCATGGCGCTCGAGAAGAACCTCACCATCTCCGAGTGGGGCGTCTTCCGCATGGCCGAAGACGCAGACGCGCCGAAGAAGGGCACCGCGAAGCACGAAGGCGCGCAGGAGAAGCTGCGCATTCGCGAAGAGAAGGACCTCTACGCGTTGCTCGGCATGCAGTACGTGCCGCCAGAGCTCCGCGAAGACGCCGGCGAAATCGAAGCCGCGCTCGCCCACGCGCTCCCGACCGACCTCGTCAGCGCCGAAGACCTGCAGGGCAACGTGCACTCGCACTCCACGTGGAGCGACGGCCGCAACTCCCTGGAAGAGATGGTGCTCGCGGCGAAGGCGATGGGCTTCAAGTACTTCACCGTCACCGAGCACTCGCAGACCAGCAACTACGCGGGTGGTCTGAAGATCGACGACTTGAAGCGGCAGTGGGACGAGATCGACGCGCTTCAAGAGAAGGTGAAGGGCATCACGCTGCTCAAAGGCATCGAGAGCGACATTCTCGAAGACGGCTCACTCGACTACCCGGATTCCGTGCTCGAGCAGTTGGACGTGGTGATCGGCTCGATTCACCAGCGCTACTCACAGGACGAGGACGCGATGACGAAGCGTGTGCTCAACGCCTTCGACAACCCACATCTGCACATCTGGGGGCACCCCACCGGACGCCTGCTGCTCAAGCGCGATGCAGCGCCCATGCGCATGGACGAGATCCTCGACAAGGCGGCGAAGAAGGGGATCGTCATCGAGGTGAATGGCTGCCCCGAACGCATGGATCTGAAATCCGAGCATGTGCGCATGGCACTCCAACGCGGGCTCAAGTTGAGCCTGAGCACCGACGCGCACTCCGTCGACGAGCTGAGGAGCCACGTGCCCTGGGCACTCGCTTCGGCCCGTCGTGGCTGGGCCCGGAAATCCGACGTCATCAACGCGGGTGACTTGAAGGCGTTTCGGGCTGCAATCACCCGCCGTTAGTCTCTACAGTTGAGCGACCGATGACGATGCCTGTGGACGATGGCGTGGTGGGAACGACCCTCGGGTCATTCAAGATCACGAAGGTGATCGGTCGCGGTGGCATGGGCACGGTGTACCTCGGTGAACACGCGGTCATCGGCAGCCGCGTGGCCATCAAGGTGCTTCAGGAACGTCTGGCAGCGGATGAAGGTCTGGTCGGCCGGTTCTACGCAGAAGCGCGCGCGGTCAACCTCATCGGCCACGAGAACATCGTCAACATCTTCGACATGAACGTGGTGCCGCCGCACCGCTACTACCTGGTGATGGAGTACCTCGAGGGCAAACCCCTCAACTACCTCCTCACGCAGCCGGTGCCGGCGAACGTCGCGATTCCGATTCTCACGCAGGTCTGCGACGCGCTGCAGGCCGCACACGACGCGGGGATCATTCACCGCGATCTCAAGCCCGAGAACATCTTCCTGGTGCGTCGAGGCAAGGCCGAAAACTTCGTCAAGGTGCTCGACTTCGGTCTGGCCAAGCTGCTCGACACCGAGCGCTCGTCGACCAAGACGGCGGCGGGGCTCATCGTCGGCACGCCCGAGTTCATGTCTCCGGAGCAGGCGAATTCGACGCCGGTCGACGGTCGCAGCGACGTGTACTCGCTGGGGTGCATCGCGTGGCTGCTGGCCACCGGCCGCCTGCCCTACCCGCAGCGCGGCTTGACCGAGCTGCTGATTCAGCATCGCAGTCATCTGCCCAAACCTCCGCACGAGGTGAACCCCAACGTGTCACGCGCGTGGAGCGACGTGATCATGAAGGCCGTGCAGAAGAACCCCGCCGACCGCTACCAGACCGCCATCGCGTTTCAGACCGCGCTCGAGCAGGCCATGGGCGCGCAACCCGCCGCGCCGATTCTCACGCCGCCTTCCGCGCCCGCGCTGCCGAAGATCGTCGCGCCCGGCGAGCCGCAACCGCGGCACTCCGCGAAGTTCGACGCCATCGTCACGCGTCTCGACGGCAAGTCGCTGGGCACGCTGAAGTGCGACGACATTTCGAAGGGTGGCATGTTCCTGTCGACGACCGTTGAGCTGCCTCCGGTGTTCGCGCGGGTGAAGGTGACGATTCCCTCGGCGAACAACCTCGATCTGCTCGCAGAGGTGGTGCGTCACGTTCCCGCAGACCAGGCGCGCGCGTGGGGCATGGCGCCGGGCTTCGGGGTGCAGTTCCTCGACGTCACGCCGCAGCTCCGCGACACGCTCACCCGGCTCGTGCAGGGCCTCCCGATTCAGCCGAGGCCCACGGCGTCGGGGGTTCATTCCCGCAGCGTCGAAGCAGCGCTCGAGAAGTACCGCGACCGCATGCAGGGCGATCACTACGTGATTCTGGGCCTGCGTTCCGACGCATCGATCGACGAAATCCGCGCGCGCGCCACGGAAGAAGAGACGCACCTGAGCGAGCTGAAGCGCAAGACGGTGAAGCCTGAAGAGCTCGCGCAACTCGAAGCGGTGCTCACGCGCGTGCGATCGGCTCGCGACACGCTGGGGCAAGCCGTCAACCGCGCCCGCTTCGACGCGAATCGCGGCAACTGGCGCGGCATCGCCCGCTGTCTGGTCGCCGGCCTCGGCCCGCTGGATCTCGAGCGCATGCGTCAGGACTTCTTGAACGCGCGCCCAGCAGCCGCGGGCTCGGCGCACGTGAAGTTCCTCGCGTCGAAGGGCTACGAGCAGAAGAACCAGCTCAAGGAAGCCCTCGACGCCTGCGAGAACGCGCTGCAGCTCGATCCGCTGAACCTTCAGCTCCACCAGCGTCACGCGATGCTGGCCAATCGTCCGCGGGCATGACGCAGGCAGCTCCACGCTGGTTGCCGCGCACCGCCGCGGCCGAAGCGCTCACCATGTGGGCGATCTGCTTTCTGGCGGTGTTGATCTCATTCGCCCTCTACCGGCCCGCCGGGAAGATCGCGGCCACGGTCGGGTTCCTCTACCTGCCGCTCATCGCTGGCCGGGCACGCGGTGAAGACTGGGCCGAGTTCGGGCTCTCGACGCGCCGGCTGGGCGCCGACATCAAGCAGTTCCTCGCGGTCGCCGCCGTCGTGTTCCCGCTCTTCATCGGCGGGTACGTGGCGTTCACCTGGTACTGGCCACAGTTGCCCGCCGACCTCGCGCGCCTGCTCACGCCGTACACCGGCGCCCCGCGCTTCGAGTTTCGTCTGCCTGATCGCTTCACGGAGTGGCTGATCGACGATCTCTTCGTGGTGGCCGTGCCTGAAGAGCTCTTCTACCGGGGCTACATTCAGACGCGGCTGCGCGACGCGTGGCCACAGGGCCGGCTGTTCTTCGGCGCGCGCCTGGGGCCTGCGTTCTGGCTCACCGCGGTCCTCTTCGCGGTCGGGCACCTCGCCATCTTCGAAGTGTGGCGACTGGCCGTGTTCTTCCCTGCGCTGCTCTTCGGGTGGATGCGCGAACGAAGCAACTCCATCGTCGGGCCCGCGCTGATGCACGCCGCCTCGAACCTGCTGATCAAGGTGCTCGACGCGAGCTTCTTCGCGCGCTGATCAACGAATGGTGACACTCAACCGGCGATCGACCGCGAGCGTCGCGCCGTCAGGCAACGCCACCCAGCCGTCGCCCGGCTCGACGCCAGAGGCCACCACGACCGAACGAAGCCGACGGTGGTCACGCACCGCGGTCTCGCCTTCCTTCAGCTCGTGCCGTTCACACTCGGAGCGCCCTTCGAGCAGCGTGTACGACAACCGCGCGCCACCGCGGCTGGTGGCGACGATGAGCCGGCCGTTGCTGGCCACGAGCGAGAACGCGGGGCGTGCGCTGACGCCGACCGACGCCGAGACCTGCTCGATGGCCTTCGCCGCCGCCGCCAGCTTCGTGGCCGCCGTGTCGGGATCGAGCTGCGAATCTTCGATGCGACCGATCTCCCGGAGGCCCGCGAGGAAGTGCGCGAAGGCGATCTCTTCCCACGTCGGCCCGCGCACCGCGCCCTGGAGAAACTCCGGCAGCTCTTCGCGCAGCCGTTCACGGATTGATTCCGATTTTTCCAGCCCACCCGCAGCGGCGAACAACCACTGGCGGAAGCGGAAGGGCTGGGTGCCGTTGTCGACGCCTTGACCCACGCCGAGCACGCGACTGGCGACCATCACCGCCTCTGATTCGGGCGCTTCCCACGCGTCGTCGAGCGGCACCCCGACGCCATAACTGCGCTGAACCACCTGCCCGTCCTGCCAGCCGCCCACGCCGACCACGGCTTTTGAATCGAGAGCGAAGCGCTGGCGCACCCGGTCGAGTTCGCACCGCAACAGGGCTGCGTCTGACGTGATGAGGGCGAGGACCTGCGACATCGGAACTGCTCCTTCCACGGCCAGTCAGTAACGACTCGATCGTCTCAACACCGCCCGAAGAACGCCACTTCCCGTGTCGGGAAGTGCGCGCAGGTACCGGAAACACGGTATTTTGAACGCATGGCAGACATTGCAGTCGGCATCGACCTCGGCACTTCGTACTCGTGCGTCTCGGCCGTCATCGACGGCCAGCCGACAGTGATTCCGAATGAATGGGGCGAGCTCACCCACGCCAGTTGCGTGTCGTTTCTCGAAGACGGCAGTGTGCTGGTGGGCAACGCGGCGAAGAAGAACATCATCACCAACGCCGAGAACACGGTGTACTCGGCCAAGCGCCTCATCGGCCGCTTCTTCTTTTCGGACGAAGTGAAGAAGGCCACCACGGTGATGCCGTACGCCATCGTCGAAGGCCCCAACAATTCGGTGCGAATTCAGGCGCGCGGCCGCACCTACTCGCTGCCTGAAATCTCTGCGCTGGTGCTCAAGGAACTCAAGGCCATCGCCGAGACCTACCTGGGCCAGCCGGTGACCAAGGCGGTCGTCACCGTGCCCGCGTATTTCAACGACAACCAGCGACAGGCCACCAAAGACGCCGGGCGCATCGCCGGGCTCGACGTGCTGCGAATTCTCAACGAGCCGACGTCTGCGGCGCTGGCCTACGGCTTCGGCAAAGACATGAACCAGCGCATCGCCGTGTACGACCTCGGCGGCGGCACCTTCGACGTCTCGATTCTCGAGATCGGCAAGGACGTCTTCGAAGTGTTGTCGACGGCCGGTGACACCTACCTCGGCGGCGACGACTTCGACGATCGCATCATGAACTGGATGGCCGAGGACTTCCTCGCCAAACACCGGCTCGACCTTCGACAGAATCGCTTCTGTCTACAGATGCTCAAGGAAGCCGCCGAGCGCGCGAAGATCGAAGTCGGCCAGAACGGCGTGGCCGACATTCTGTGCCCCGGCATCTGCCAGGACGTGAACGGCAACATCATCGACCTGAAGATGCGCATCACCGCCGACCAGTTCAACCGCATGGTGATGGACCTGGTGCAGGGCACGTTCAAGGTGACCGACGAAGCGCTGCAGAGCGCGCGCATGACGGTCAATGACGTCGACGCGGTCATTCTGGTCGGTGGCCCCACGCGCCTGCCCATCATCCGCAACTCGGTGAAGCACTACTTCCAGAAGAACCCGCTCGAGGGCGTCGACCCTGATCAGGTCGTCTCGCTGGGCGCCGCGCTGCAGTCCCACGCGCTGCTCGACAAGGCCACCGAGACCTTCCTCGTCGACGTCACGCCGCTCGCGCTGCGCATCGGCACGGTCGGTGGGTACACCGAGAAGATCATCGACAAGAACACCCCGATTCCGATCGAGAAGTCCAAGAGCTTCACCACCAGCCGCGACGGCCAGGACAAGGTGAAGATCCGCGTGTACCAGGGTGAATCGAACCGCGCCGACGAGTGCGAGTTGCTGGGTGAGTTCGAGTTCGCCGGTTTCCGCGTCGGGTACCGCGGCGAAGTGAAGATCGACGTGACCTTCGAGATCGACTCGAACGGCATCGTGAACGTGCACGCGGCCGATCAAGAGACCGGGCAGCGCACGTCGACCACCATCAGCCTGTCGTCGGGTCTGTCAGAAGGCGACATTCAGAACTCCATCAACGCGAACAGGCAGGTGCAGCTGGCGAACCACCGCGACCTGCCCGCCGCGCGATAGGTTGAACGACGACGATGCCGAACGGTTCGGACAACTCTGGGAAGCCGCCGGCTCCGGGCCTGCCGCAGATCACTCCGGTCGGTGGTGAGGCGCGAACGCAGCCACGCGTGACGGCGCCGACCATCGCGCCCGTCGGCGTGCCTCGTCCCGTCGCCGCTCCGCCGCGCGCGCCCACGCAGGCTGGAGTACCGGTCGTCACCGCGCCGCAGCCGGCCCGCCCTGCGGTGCCGACGATCGCGCCGCCGACGTTCACGTCACCGCCCATTCGACCGCCCGTGGCCGCTGCACCGGCGCCCGTGGCCGCGCCGCGCCCCCCGGTCATCGCCGCACCGACGATCGCGCCACCCGCCGTTCCGCGCCCGGTCATCGCCCCGCCTGCGCGACCGGTGATCGCCCCGCCTGCAGCGCAGCGGCCCGTCGTCGCTCCGCCAGTCGCTGCTGCGCCACGCCCGCCGCCCGCCATCGTTCCTCCGGCGCCCGTGGTGACCGCGCCGCGCCAGGCGTCGATCGCGCCCCCGGTGATGGTGACGGCACCGCGCCCGGCTCCGGCGATCGCGCCGCCGCCCGTCGCCCCCCGGCCCTCGCTGAACCTGTTCGACGAACCGGAAGCGCCACCGATGGCGTCGACGCCCTCGTCACCTGCGGTCACGGGCGCGATCGCGGTCGGCCCCACGCCCCTGCCCGTCGCAGCGCCGCCTGCGGCGGTGCGCACCAACCCGATCCCTGCAACCGGGGCCATCGAGTCCCTCACGGCTCACCAGTCGGCCGAGCTGCGCGCGCTGGCGGCGGGCCTCGATGGGCTCGATTACTTCGGGGTGCTCTGCATTCCGCAGACGGCCACGCCCGGTGAGATCAAGAAGGCCTTCTACCGGGAGAGCCGCACGTACCACCCTGACCGCTTCTTCCATCTGCCAGAATCGCAGGAGAAGGCTGACCTCGGCGCGCTCTACCGGCGCATCACCGAGTCGTATTACGTGCTGCGCGACGACGCGAAGCGGAAGAAATACCTCGCGGACCTCGCCGGCGCCGAGCGCGCCACCAAGCTTCGCTACACCGAAGCCACCGAGTCGGAGCTCAAGGCCGAAGCCCGTAAGACGGTCGAAGAAGAGTTCGGGAACAACCCGAAATCGCGCCCGTTCTTCAAGAGCGCGCTGGCAGACATCGAAAAGCAGAACTGGGCCTCGGCCGAGCGCAATCTGAAGATGGGGCTGACCTACGACCGCGACAACGCGCGCTTCAAAGAGCAGCTCGTCGAGGTGCAGCGGAAGATCGAAGATCAGCGTCGAGCCACCGGCGAAGCCTTCAAGATCAAGTGAACGTCGACCTCATCGCACTCGGCGCGGTTGCGCTCTTCTCCATCTGGGGCGCCTTCAGCGGCTTCGCCAGGCAGGTCGGTCAGGCCGTGGCCGGTGTCGCTGCCGTGTTCGCCGCCGTTCCCAGCGGCCGGTTTCTGGCTGAACCGTTCGCGCAGGCGCTCCGCACGTCGCTCACGGTCGGTACCGTGACCGCGACCATCGCGGCGTTCGTGCTCATCTACCTGGTGGTGCGCGCGATCGTCACGGGCATCATCAAGCGCCTGCTGGGCGGCAAGGAGCCCGAGAAGAACCGCGGCGCCGATCGCGCGCTGGGCTTCGGTCTGGGCGGCGCAAAAGCAGCGCTGCTGGTGTGGCTGGTGGTCTCGGCGGCGGTGTTCATCGAGGGGAACCTCGTGCTCTCGGGCAAGAAGGTCATCTCGACCCCGAAAGATTCGAAGCTACTGGCGTTCGCGCGGCAGTTCAACGCCATCGAGACCTTGCAGTTCTCGGGTGGCCGCGAGCTGGCCCTGGCCGGCAAGCTCGCTCAAGACCCCGCGGCGGCGGCGAAGCTCAAGGACGACCCCGACTACGCCGCGCTCATGAAGGACCCACGCTTCAAGAACCTCGTGCAGTCCGACGCGTGGAAGAAGGCGCTGCAGACGGGCGACGTGCGTTCGTTGATGCAGAACGACAAGCTGCTGGAGCTCGTGCGCGACCCCAAAGCCGGGCGTCACCTCGAGCGGCTCGCTGAGCGCGCGGAATAGCGGCAAATCGGCCTCGGCCGAATGCTGGATCTTCCGGTCATTTCTCTATAGTCCGCGCCGCCATGGCCAACCCGCAGCGCTGGACGATCGCCGACTCGAACGACATGTACGCCATCCGTAACTGGGGGGCGGGCTACTTCGGGATCAACGACAAGGGGAACGTCGTCGTTCACCCGGGCGGGCCGACGACGCCCAACTTCGACTTGAAGGAGCTGGTCGACGAGGTTCGTCGTCGCGGCATCAGCCTGCCGTTGCTCATTCGCTTCACCGACGTGCTCCGCCACCGCGTGCAGCACCTCAACGAGGCCTTCCGCAAGGCCATCAACGAGCACGGCTACAAGGGCCAGTACCGCGGCGTGTACCCCATCAAGGTCAACCAGCACCGGTACGTCGCCGAGACGATCACCGAAGCCGGCAAGCCGTACGGCTATGGCCTCGAGGCCGGCAGCAAGCCCGAGCTGCTCGCGGTGATGGCGCTCCTCGAGGACCCCGACGCCCTCATCATCTGCAACGGCTACAAAGACGAGGAGTACGTCGAGACCGCGCTGTACGCCTCGAAGCTCGGCCGCAAGGTGGTGATGGTGGTCGAAAAGCCCACCGAACTCGCGCTGATCGCCGAGGTGGCGCGCAAGACGAACATCAAGCCCTGCCTCGGAATGCGCGTGCGGCTTTCGACGCGTGGCGCCGGCAAGTGGGAAGCCAGCGGTGGCGATCGCAGCAAGTTCGGGCTCTCGCCCCGCGAGTTGATGGACGCCATGGCGTTCATGCGTGAGACGGGCCTGATGGACAGCTTCGAGCTGCTCCACTTCCACCTCGGCAGCCAGATCTCGAACATCCGCAACGTGAAGAACGCGCTGCGTGAAGTCGGCCGCTTCTACGTGGAAGTGCGCCGCCTCGGCGCGCCGCTCCAGTACATCGACGTCGGCGGTGGCCTCGGCGTCGACTACGACGGCTCGCAGACCAACTTCGCGTCGTCGATGAACTACACGACCGAGGAATACGCGAACGACGTGGTGTTCTCGGTGATGGAGGCGTGTGACGCCGCGCAGCTGCCCCACCCCAACCTGGTGTCTGAATCGGGCCGCGCGGTCGTCGCGCACCACGCGGTGCTGGTGACCGAGGTGCTCGGCAACAGCGACTTCGACGTGCCCAACCCGCCTGACAAGGTCGTCGACACGGCGCCGCAGGTGGTGAAGAACCTGTTCGCTGCGTACCGCGACGTCACCAACAAGAACCTGCTCGAGACGTACCACGACGCTGCCGAATACAAGGACGAGACGCTGACGCTGTTCTCGCTCGGTCACCTCTCGCTCGATCAGCGCGTGATGGCCGAGAACCTGTTCTGGGCGATCTGTCACAAGGTCCTGCGCATCGCGCGCGAGGCCGGCGACATGAACGAAGAGCTCGAGACGCTCGAGCACCGGCTGTCAGACACCTACTTCTGCAACTTCAGCCTGTTCCAGTCGCTGCCCGACTCGTGGGCCATCGACCAGCTGTTCCCGGTGATGCCGATTCACCGCCTCGCCGAGCGCCCCACGCGCCGCGCGGTGCTGGCCGACATCACGTGCGACTCCGACGGCAAGATCGAGAAGTTCATCGACAAGCGCGAAGTGAAAGACGACATCCAGCTCCACGCGCTCAACGACGACGAGTACTACCTCGGCATCTTCCTGGTCGGCGCCTACCAGGAGATCCTGGGCGACATGCACAACCTCTTCGGAGACACGCACACCGTGCAGGTCTCGCTGGCGCCGGGCGGCGGGTACCTCATCGATCGCGTGGTCGAAGGCGACACGGTCACCGAGGTGCTGAACTACGTCGCCTACAACAAGGACGATCTCGTCGCGAAGATGCGCAACTTCACCGAGAACGCGCTCCGCAACGGCAAGATCACCCTCGACGAATCGCGCCAGATTCTGCGCGTCTACGAAGCGGGGCTCGCGGGCTACACGTACCTGGAGCGCGAAGTCGACGCCAAGAGCTTCACCGCCTCGCAGCTCAAGCTGGTGCCGAACGATGGCGTCAGCGGCACGGTGAAGACGGGCACGTGAGCTTCTGGGAGTGGCTGTTTCCACCGCCGCCGCTCGACATCCGGGACGCGGTGGTGCGCCATCAGTACGCGGCGCTCCGCAGCAACATGCCGGTGCTGCACGCGGTCGCGGTGTTGAACCTGTTCATCGCCGACTACGCGCTCTGGATCGACGGGTACGACGTTCGCTACTTCGGGTGGACCGCGGTGCTCGCGGTGGTCTCGATCACCCGCATCGTTCAGTGGCGAAGCCGTGATGACGCCGCCTCCGTCGATGCAGCCAGGGCCGCGCCGCGCGTCGAAGCGGCGACGTGGCTGCTCGCGGCGGTGATGGCATCGACTAGCGCGTTCGCGGTGTGGGCCACGGCGACCAGGTTGATCAGCTCGGCAGTGCTGGTGCCGATTTCGCTCACCTTCGGCTCGTTGTGCCTGGCGCACGCCATGTCGGCCATTCCGAAGGCCTCGGCAATGGCGGCGCTGGTGGGCATCGTGCCGCCGGGCATCTCGATGTTGTGGTTCGGCGATGGCTTCACGCGGTTGATCGCCATCAGCGCGCTGAGCGTGTCGGCGCTGCAGGTGATCTTCCTGCGACGCAACTACGCGTCGGTCGTCGAACTGCTCCAGTTGCAGAAGCGCATGACCGACATCGCCAGCTTCGATTCGCTGACCGGTCTGTTCTCGCGACGCGCGCTGCTCGACGAAGTGCACGCACGCATCGAGAAGAACGAGCCCTTCGTCATCGCGCTGATCGACCTCGACGGCTTCAAGGCCGTGAACGACTCCCGTGGGCACGCGATGGGCGACGCCCTGCTCCGCGCGGTCAGTCAACGCTTCATGGCCTGCGGTGACGCCGTGGGCCGGCTCGGCGGTGACGAGTTCGTGGTGGTGCTCGACGACGTTCGCGACGAGGCCGCCGTCGGTCCGCGCCTCGAGAAGATCCACCAGGCGGCGCAAACGCCCGTGGTGGTCGGCGGCGCGACGCTCAACGTCTCGGCGAGCGTCGGCTACGCGCTGTTCCCACGAGACGCTCGTGAGAGCGGGCAGCTCATGCGCGTCGCCGACGAGGCGATGTACGCGGCCAAGCGCAGGGGCAAATTACGCACGACGTCGGACTGACTAGCGATACTCGAAGCGCATGGGGACCTGCACGTCGGGGTGCAGGCTCCGCGCGACCGGGCAGCCGTGAGCGATTTCTTCGAGGCGACCGCGCTGCGCTTCCGGCGTCGCCACCGGCAGGGTGATCACGATCGGCAACGAGCCCACGCGCCGAGGAGGCCCCACCATCTCCTTCTCGACACGCGCCGTACCGCCGAGGAACGACAGGCCTTCCTTCGCGGCCACCAGGGCCATGGTCGACAACGCGCACGACGCGAGCGACGCGCCGAGCAGATCCGTCGGAGAGAACGTCGAACCGTCACCGCCGTTGTCCTTCGGAGGCACGGTGCGGATCACCGAGCCCGACGGCTCGTGCGTGAGCTGGCACGTCAGACCTTCGATTCGAACCGTCATCGGAACGCCCATGATCATTTCTCCCTGAACTCGAAGTGACTGCGTTCGCGCTCGGCCACGATGAGCGCCTTGTCTTGCGGAATGTCGTTCTCGTCGCGCCAGCGGACCATCTCGTCGGCTTCCCACTGGTACGGCTTTCCATTCAACGTGACGCGGCCCTCGGCGATCGCGCGCGTGGCCTGCAGCAACGAGAGGCGCCGGCTGTCACGAATCAACGCCTCGAAGCGCCCCTGCCGTTCCGGGCTTACGAAGCGCGAGTCGTGCCGGGCCGCCCAGGCCATGTGAAACCACGACGGCCGGAACGCGACCCCCGCCAACTGCAGGCGCTTCGACATCAACGTGAGGATCTCGGTGAACTCGCGCGCCAGGCCGAGCCCCGGAACCTCCTGACCCGGCAGCTGCGGCCGCAGGTCACTGAACTGCGCGCGCGGGTTGCGCAACGACAGCCAGTTCACGAAGAGAAACGTGTCTTCACCAAGCCGGCGCTTCTCGACCTCGAGCTCGATGAGCGACGCCGTCTTGCCGGTGATGGCATCGACGCCCAACAGCCGCGCGCGGTCGTACGGCGCGACCTGGTCGATCACCACGTGCAGCCCCTGAAAACCGAGCCGCCGCAGAATCGGAAGAATGCGGTACCGCTCGAGCGCGAACTCCATGCCCTGCGCCGTGTAGAACTCGAGGAACCTGTGCGGGCCCTGCCGCGGCAGCCCCAACGCGTCGGCGACGTCGGCTTCGGACACGAACGGTTCGTCACCCAGTGACTCGGAGGGCAACGAATGCGAGATGCCCGAGAACCGCGCCTCGAGCGGGTCATAGTCGGTGGGAATCGGCTCGTCGGTGTCGAAGGCGAGCGCCAGCCCGACACCCGCGAGCACCTTCCACGCGTGCGGCGAGTACCCGCCGGCGGGCAGCCAGACCTGCGGCATCGACCCCAGCCGACGTGCCACCCGGAGATCGCGCTCGCGTACGCCGGGCAACGACATCGAGAACTGCCCGAGGCGATCGCCCGCCAGCACGTCCGCGCCCGACAGCACGAAGACCAGCTCGAGCGACGGCATGCGGTCCAACAGCCCGTCCAACGCGTCGAGGTAGGCGCCGTCACTCGTCCCTGGAGGCAGCCGCACTTCGTCGACGCCGGGCAACGAGCCCCAATCAGCGCCGGAGATCGACCCGAGCCACACCGACGCGTCTTCGCCCAGACACGCCGACGTTCCATCGGGCGGGTGGAAGTCGAGGTCGAGAATGCCGACCTTCCCCTGAAAGCCCTGCGCGCGAAGCTCGGCGATCGCCACCGCCATGTCGTTGAGCGCGCAGAAGCCGGCGCCACGATTCGGGGCCGCGTGGTGAAACCCACCGAACAGGTTGATGGTTGGAACACGCCGGCGCAGCGAGAAGCTGGCCGCAGCGATCGTCGCGCCCACCGCCAGCCGCAACGTGCGCAGCACTTCGTCGACGTACACGTCACTCGGGTCGACCGCGAAGATGTGCGCCAGCGTCTCGGCCTGAAAGAGCGACTCGAGATACGCCGCCGTGTGCACGCGCCCCAGGGCTTCGTAGCTCGCAGGCGTCGGGTTGATGATTTCCCGCCGCGAAACCGCGTGCGCCGACTGCAGATAGTGGAGTGCGTCGTCAGCCCGCCGCGTCTCCATCGAACGAGGACCGGCCTCGACCCCGCTGATCGGCAACCGGAAGGCTTCGTCGTAGAAAATGCGGAGCGGTCGGCGCCGCCCCTTCGCCAGTAGTGCGAGGAGCGGGTTCATCGACCGGCTCCGTCAGAGGTCGATCTGCACGACCGTGTTGCCCGCGGGGATCTCGTCGCGTTCCGAGCGTCGATCGTCGTGGTCATCTTCACGGACGACCGGAATTTCGACGCTTGGGCGGGACCGTTCACGCTGCGCGCGCTCCCGCTCCCGACGCTTCAGCTCTTCGATGATGTAGGTGTCGAGCATGGTGCCTTTGGAGTGGGAGACGACTCAATTCTAACCAGCGTCTGACGCGCATCAACTCAGACCCGGTGGAGTACCAACCCGTTGGAATTACTTCGCCGCTTCAATGCGCTTCTTGAAGTTCTCCAGCAGCTTCGGGAGTTGGGTGTCGACCAGCGCGTTGACGATCGTCTTTGGCACCAACATTCCGACCTCCACATCCACCGTATAGGTGGCCTTCGTGGTGCCGTTGCCGCCGTCTTCGAGCTTCCAGCCGCCCTTGTTGTCCTTCATGAATTCCCCGTCGATGAACGACCAGGTCAGACCGCGCGGGCCGTCTTCCTTCATGTGGACCGTGTACTTGATGACCTTCACCACCTCGGCTTCGTACTGAACGTCGACTTCGTTGCCGCGGCGGTTCGAGGTGCGGATCTTCTTCACCTCCGGGAGAAACTCCGGGTACCGCTCGTAGTCGGAGATCACCTGCCAGCACTTCTCGGGAGTCGCGTTGATGGTGATGGTGCGTTGCGCGCCGGGCATGTCGTTTCGCTCCTGTTTTCGGGTGATTGAGGCCGAACGTTACATCGGCTTCTTGTCGAGGCGGTGCGTGGCGGTGATGCGGCGAACGGTGCCCGTCTTCGAGCGCATGATGATCGAGTGGGTCTCGGCGCCGTTGGCGAAGAAACGCACGCCCTTCAAGAAATCGCCGGTGGTCACGCCGGTGGCCGCAAACATCACGTCGCCGGAGGCGAGTTCGTCAGCGCGGTAGATGCGGTGCAGGTCCTTCACGCCCATGCGCGTAGCGCGCTCCTCTTCGTCCTTGTTGCGGAAGCGCAGGCGGCCCTGGAAGTCGCCGTCGACGCAGCGAATGGCGGCGGCCGAGATCACGCCTTCCGGCGCACCACCGGTGCCCATGAGCACGTCGACGCCGCTCTCCTCGAAACACGTCGCCACCGCCGCCGCCACGTCACCATCTTCGATGAGGCGAACGCGGGCGCCGGCCTGGCGCACTTCCTTGATGAGGTCGGCGTGCCGTTCACGATCGAGGATCACGACCGCGAGCTCCGACACCGTGCGCCCCATCTTCGCGGCGATGCGCTGGAGATTCTCGGTGGGCGACTTGGCGAGATCGATGGCGCCGCGCGCGAGCGGGCCCACGGCGATCTTCTCCATGTACGTGTCGGGCGCGTTGAGCAGGCCGCCGCGGTTGGCGAGCGCGACCACCGAAATCGCGCCGGGTCGGCCGTACGCGCACAGGTTCGTGCCCTCGAGCGGGTCGAGCGCGATGTCGACCGGCGCCGCGCTGTGCGTGCCCTTGCCCACCTTCTCACCGATGTAGAGCATCGGCGCTTCGTCACGTTCGCCTTCGCCGATGACGACCGTGCCGTCGATGTTGAGCGTGTCGAAGGCCTTGCGCATGGCGTCGACCGCGGCCTGATCAGACTTGTCCTTCTCACCGAGGCCCATGAGGCGGGCCGACGCGATGGCAGCCATCTCGGTCACGCGCACGACTTCGAGCGCCAGGTTGCGATCCATGTGCGGAATCTCGTCGGTGGGGTTGGTCACGGTGAAGAGAGAAGTTTCACCACCGACTCCGGAAGTCCAGTTGGTTTTCCGCTCGGTCCGACGCACGCGTGGATGGTGTGACCCGTCGCCAGCACCAGCTCGTCACCGTCACGCCGCACTTCGTATTCGAAGCGCAGTGACGCCCGTCGCAGCTCGGCGAGGTGCACGCGAACCACGAGCAGGTCTTCGTACTTCGCCGACCGTTTGTAGTCGCAGTGCGCCGCGACGACCGGAAGGCCGAAGCCCTCTTTTTCCATCTGCGTGTAGTTGCCGCCGCGCGCGCGGAAGAACTCGCTGCGGCTGAACTCGAAGTAGCGGAAGTAGTTCGCGTAGTAGACGACGCCCATCTGATCGGTGTCGCCGTAGATGACGCGGATTCGTGCATCGACGTGAGTGCTCATGAGACCGCGCGCTTTGTAGCAAGCCCGCAACGGAGGTGTTTTGTTCCGCGCCCATGTCGCGTTGGCTCGTGAGTGCGTTGTTGCTGGTCTCGGCCGTTGCGTTCGCAAAACCGCCGAAGCTCGTGGTGTTCATCAGCGTCGATTCCTTCGGCACCGACGTGCTCCAGCGTCACCGCAGCCGCTTCAAAGGTGGCTTCTCGAAACTCCTGAACGAAGGCGCGGTGTTCCCGGTCGCGCGCTACGACACGCTCGAGTGCGTCACCGCCATCGGCCACACCACGATGGTGACCGGCGCGTACGCCAACCGTCACGGCATCGTCGGCAACCGCCACTTCAATCGCTCGACCGGAAAGATCGAGCCCAGCTTCGTCGACCTCGCGCACCCGGTACTCGAAGCCCCCATCGGCAACGACGACAGCTCACCGGCCAATCTGCTCACCGAGACGCTGTCAGACCGCCTTCGTCAGGCGACGTTCGCCAGGGGCAAGTCGATCGCCATCGCCGGCAAAGGTCGCAGCGCGGTGGCGATGGCGGGCCGGCTCGGCGAGGCCTGGTGGTTCCACGAAGGCGTCGGCAAGTTCGTGACCGGCACGTACTACCGGAAGGAATTCCCGACGTGGGTGAAGGCCTTCAACGACAAGAAGCTTCCTGACGGCTACCACGACAAGCGCTGGGAGCTGCTCGCGCCGGCGAAGGAGTACTGGGGCGAAGACGAGCGGCCGTTCGAGTCGGACTGGTACGGCATGTCGAAGATCTTCCCCCACCCGCTCAACGGTGGCCTGCCTTCGCCGGGTGCACAGTCGTACAGCGCGCTGGCTTCGTCACCGTTCATGTCGGAGCTCGAGGTCGAGTTCGTGAAGGCCGCGATCGACGGCGAACAACTCGGCAAGGACGACGTGACCGATCTGCTCAGCGTCAGCTTCAGCGCGGTCGATCGCACCTACCACCTCTACGGCCCGACCTCGTGGGAGATGCAGGACCACGTGCTGCGGCTCGACAAGATGATCAACGACGTGATCGCCTCGGCGGAAAAGGCCGCAGGGAAAGGCAACCTGCTGGTGGTGCTCACCGGCGATCACGGCGGCGCCAACATTCCCGAAGAGTGGGCGTCGCTCGGCCTCGAAGGCGTGCGCGTGTTCCCGCAGAACCTGCAGAAGGGCGTGAACGAAGAGCTCGAGAAGAAGTTCGGCGCCGCCGGGCTGGTCGCCGCGATCGAAGAGACCGACGTGTACCTCGACTGGAAGGCCATCGACGCGAAGAAGCTCGACGTGGTCGCCGTGCGTCGCGCGCTGGCCACGTGGTTGTCGAAGCAGCCCGACATTCACCTCGCGGTCTCTCGTGATGACCTGAGCTCCGTTCGCGGCCTCGAGCGGGAAGTCATTCACGCCTTTCACCCGGAGCGCAGCGGCGACGTGTTGATGGTGATGAAGCCGTTCCGCGTTCTGGAGTTCGAGAAGGCCGGCACTTCGCACGGCGCGCCGTGGAGCTACGACGCCGACGTGCCGATCTTCCTCTACGGCAAGGGCGTGAAGAGCGGTGTGTACGGTATCGAGGTCCACCCCATCGACCTCGCGCCGACTGTCGCAGCGTTGATGGAGCTCAGTCCGCCGGCGAGCAGCGAAGGCCGCGTGTTGAGCGAAGCGATTCAGCTCTCGAAGTGATGCGACGGCCGCTGGTTCGCATCGTCGACGGCGCCCTCCGCCCTGCCCTCTTTCGGCGGCTGCGCGAGGCGATCGTGAAGCTCGGAAATGAGCGTCTGATCGCGGGGTACCAGACGACCTTCTGGTTCGATTTCGCGTCGGAGCCGGGCAACGTCATCGAAGACGCGGCGCTCGCCTTGAAGCCGCTGCTGAACACGCGCGCGGCGGGCGTCGAGTGGTGGCTGTCACGCATGCGCACTTCGAACGTGAAGGTCGACTTCCACCGAGATCGCGACAACGCGCGCTTCGACGATGACGGCGTCGAAGTGCACCCGCGGTTCAGCTCGTTGCTCTATTTGAACGAGTGTCGTGGCGGCCTGCTCGCGGTGACGCGGGAAGACCCCAACCCCGACAATCAGGCCTTCGCGCCCGACACGCACGACTTCGATTTCGTGGCGCCGAAGGCCAATCGCTTCACCTGGTTCCGCGGAGATCTCACGCACGGCGTGCTCGACGCCGAGAACCAGATTCCCGGAAAACGGCTGCCCAGAGAGCCGGAGCTGCGACTCGCCATCGCCATCAACTTCTGGGCGCAGCGGCCGCGGCGCGTGCCCACGTTCGCCCAGAGCCGCCACTACCGGACCCTCGCGCGCTGAAACGAAAACGGCGCACCAGCCGCAAAGCCGGTGCGCCGCCTGAATCGGAGTCAGCGACGGTTACGGGAGCACGACGCCCGCGTCGACACCGGCGTCGAGCTCGATGCCCGCGTCGACTTCGACACCCGCGTCGACCGCCACACCGGCGTCGACTTCCACGCCCGCGTCGAGCGCGATGCCGGCGTCGACTTCAACGCCCGCGTCGACTTCAACGCCTGCGTCGACTTCAACGCCTGCGTCGATTTCCACGCCTGCGTCCGAGGGCGTGCCAGCGTCGACCGTGACACCCGCGTCGATGCCAGCGTCGACCGTCACGCCGCCGTCGGGCGTGTTGTTCCACGTCGCGTTCACGGTGACCGTGGCAACCGTGCCGCAGAGACCGTTGGGCACGGGCGCGTCGTCAGCCTGCGACGTGCCCTTCCACTCGGTGAACTCCAGGTTGGTCGCCGTCGCCGTGTAGCTGCCGGTGGTGGCGTTCATCGTGGCCGCGGTGATGTTCAGCGAGCCGCCGCGCGCGTAGTACATGCGCTGGCACTGCTGGCCGGTCATCGGGTCGCAGGCCTCGAAGAGGATCACGCAGTCGAAGCACGTGTAGTACGTCGAGCCCGCCGGCGACGGGAGCGTCGTCGTCTTGGGGAGCGTGGGGTTCGTGTTCGAACCGAAGTACCAGGACTCGAAGTACATGAGGTTCACGCGGCCAGCGGTCGCGCTCGCTGCACCCACCAGCGCGTTGTGATTCGCGTCATTCATCGCGCCCGCCGGGGTGAACTCGCCACCGAGCGACTGCGCCTGCGAGAAGTCGAACACGGTGCACGCCGTGCCGCCACCCGTCGCCGAGCCGCCACCCGTCGCCGAGCCGCCACCCGTTGCCGAGCCACCGCCCGTCGCCGAACCGCCGCCGGTCCCGGTGCCACCACCCGAACCACCACCGGTCGCGGTGCCGCCACCCATGGGGTTCGCGCACATGCCAGCCATGCAGCTCTGCGAGCCGCTGCAGGTGCGGCAGGCTTCGCCCTTGGTGCCACACTCCGAGTTCTTCACGTCGGTGACGCACTCACCGGCCGCGCTGCAGCAGCCGCTGCAGTTCGCAGGGCCGCACGCTTCGTTCGAGCCGCAGTACAGGAAACCAACAGAGGAAAAGACGACGACAGCCAACGGTACGAGGTAACGGTTCATGCACGCCGCCCTACCAAATCGTTTGAGCACAAGGAATTGTCCGCTTCCGCCAAAACACCGACGTAGTAAAACGGTGCCTATGCGGCGGTTGACCCTCACGCTCGCGGTGCTGCTGGCCTCGACGGCGTTCGCCGAGGACACCGCACCGACCGCGCCTCCGTTTGAGGTGGCGGAAGAGAACCGCATCAGCGTCAGCGTGAGCCACCACTTCGCGCGCTCCGAAGCGCTCGAGCGTCTGGGCTACCTGCTCGACTACTGGAAGCGCGCCTTCGACATCCGCTTCGAGTGGCAGGGCAACCAGGTCTTCATCTCGGGGTCGATCTTCGGGCTCAAGGTGAAGGCGCGCATGAGCGTGACCGATGAAGCCGTCGTCGCCGTCGCCGCCGACCCCGGTTGGCCGTGGCGCGGCCGTGCCGAGGGCTACGTCACCGGCAAGCTCAAGAAGTACATGCACCCGACCTACGACGATCCCTGAAGCACACACCCAACCACCTCTGCCGCAGGTCGCGCACCCCGGGTCGCGATCGCGCCGGAGGCGGTAAATCGGCCTCAGAAAACTCTGCCTTTACAGGGGCTTCCGCCTGATCAAGATGCGCCCTTCATGTCAGAGATGCCCCGCATCTCGACGGAGGGTGTAGCTGCCGCTCCATCGAGCAACAGCCCTGATCGTGGCGGTCTGACGCGCTTCCACGAGCGCCTCATGGCCGAAGAGCTCACCGGCAAGGTCGCCGACGGGCAGGCCCGCGTGATGCGCGCGGTGGCCGAGGCGAAGGTCGACCTCAACCCGCACCAGCTCGAAGCGGCCGTCTTCGCGATGGACTCCTTGTCCCGCGGCGGCTGCATGCTCGCCGACGAAGTCGGCCTCGGTAAAACCATCGAAGCCGGCATCGTCATCGCGCAGCTGGCCAGCGAATCGAAGAACCGCATTCTCGTGCTGGCGCCGGCCACGCTGCGCGCGCAGTGGCAGGCGGAGCTCAAGGAGAAGTTCGACGTCGATTCGATCGTGGTCGACGGCCGCACGGTGCGCGCCACCGGCAACGCGTTCGATCAGCAGGTGCCCGTCGTCATCGCGTCACACCCCTTCGCCGCGTTCCGCCAGGAACTCGTCTCGCAGATTCAGTGGGACCTTGTCGTCATCGACGAAGCGCACCGCCTGCGCAATTCGCACAAGCCCAACAACAAGATGGGTAAGGCGCTCAAGGCCGGCCTCGGCAAGGCGCCCAAGCTGCTGCTGACCGCCACGCCACTGCAGAACGAGATGAGCGAGCTGTTCGGGCTCATGTCGCTGCTCGACGAAGCGATCCTCGGGCCCGAAGAAGCGTTCCGCGCGCACTTCCCGATTGACCCTGAGACCGGCGGGCTCACCGAGCAGTCGCAGAAGGAAATCCGCTCGCGAATCGCGCCGGTGGTGCAGCGCACGTTGCGCCGGCAGGTGCGCGAATACGTGAAGTACACGAACCGCCGTTCGGTGGTCGAAGACTTCACGCCGCTGCCCGAAGAGCAGGCGCTCTACGACGACGTCAGCGAGTACCTGCGTCGCAACGAGTGCGCCGCCATCGAAGCCGGCAAGCGCACGCTGCTCACGCTGGTGTACCGGAAGCTGCTCGCCAGCTCGACGTACGCGATCGCGCCCACGTTGCGCCGATTGTCCGAAACGCTCGAGAACAAGCTCAAGGCCGCAAAACTGGGTCAGGCCGCCAACGCGCTCCTCTACGAACCCGAAGAGATCAAGGCGTTCGCGGAAGAAGCCGAGAGCTGGGAAGACGACGCCAAACCGCGCGGCAACGTCATCGCCAACATGGAGCGTGAGGTCTGGGAGCTCCGCCGCTTCGCGGACCGCGCCGACAAGATCAAGGTCAACGCCAAGGGTGAGGCGCTCAAGCGCGCCATCGACCGCGTGTTCACCGTCGCGCGCGCGCACCAGTGGCCCGAGAAGGCCGTCATCTTCACCGAGAGCAAGCGCACGCTCGAGTACCTCGAGCAGCTGCTCAGCCAGCACGGCTTCGAGGGGAAGATCTGCAAGCTCACCGGTGACGCCGGCACGCCCGAAGCGCGCCGCGAGCTCGTGCGCCAGTTCAAGGAGGAGAAGCAGATCCTCCTCATGACCGAGGCCGGCGCCGAAGGGCTCAACCTCCAGTTCTGCAACCTGCTGGTCAACTACGACCTGCCGTGGAACCCGCAGCGCGTCGAGCAGCGCATCGGCCGCTGCCACCGCTACGGCCAGCAGCGCGACGTGCTGGTGCTCAACTTCCTCAACCGCAGCAACGCCGCCGACGCGCGCCTGTACGAGCTGCTCGAGCGGAAGCTGAACCTCTTCGACGGCGTGTTCGGCGCGTCCGACGAGATCCTCGGCGCGCTCGAGAGCGGCGTCGACTTCGAGAAGCGCGTGCTGGAGATCTACCAGTCGTGCCGCATGCCCGAGGAGATCAACGCGGCCTTCGACGCGCTCCGCAAGGACCTCGAGTCGGGCATCAACCAGCGCATGATGGAGACGCGCGCCACGCTCATCGAGCGCTTCGATGGCGACGTGCGCAAGAAGCTCCGCGTGGCCGCCGACACCGCGAAGGAAGCCGTCAGCAAGCGCAAGCTGCAGGAAAAGAACTTCACCGGCTCGGTGCTCGGCACCGCGGGCACCGGCCGCCGTCAGCTGGCGCTCGCCGCCAGGGAAGTCCGCGCGCGCACCAACGACGCGATGACCACGCTGGTCATCGACGGCTCCACCCTGCCCGCGAAGCTCGGCCACCTGCAGGGCAAAGAGGGCTGGTGGTACGCGTACCGCTTCGAGCTCAGCGGCCTGAAGCCCGAAGAGCGCGTGGTGCACATCATCTGCACCAAGTACGGCGAAGGCTGGCGCGTGGTGCCGTGGCTCGACGCCGACCTCATGCCGCGTGCATCGGCGCGGGAGATCGACGGCCGCCAGCCGCCGCCCAACCTGCCGACGCTCGAGCACGAGAAGGCCATCATGGCCGCGAAGGACGAGCTCACCCGTCAGGCCGAGCGCCGCAACATGCTGGAGCTCGACGCCGCCAAGGACCGCGCCGATCGCTTCGCCGAAGACTGCCTCTTCTCTCCGCGTCAGCAGATGGAGCGCGCGCGCGGTGAATGGGAAGACGCGCGCAAGGTGGTGCTGGGCATCGAAGACCCGACGGAGCGCGTGAAGGCCCGCGCCAACGCCGAGCGCCTCGAGCGTGAGTACCGCCGCAAGCTGCAGCAGCTGCGACAGGCCGAAGACGGCAAGTACGCCGAGAAGGACCGCACGCTGGCGGCCCTCGCGCAGAAGGCGAAGGTCGTCACCGGCCGCACGCTGCTCGCGTCGTCGTACTTCTGGATCGAGTGAGTCTTTAGACTCACCTGCATGCACAGCAACACCGACGTGCTGATCCTCGGAGGCGGCGTCGCTGGCCTCTCGGCGGCTCGTGAGCTCGAGCGGCGTGGCATCGCCAACCTCGTGCTGGAAGCGCGCGACCGGCTCGGTGGCCGCATTCACACGCTGCGTGACGCGGCCTGGCCGCACCCCATCGAGCTGGGCGCTGAGTTCCTGCACGGGCTGCCGCGAAAGCTGAAGCTCCCGCACCGCTTCTCGCTGCGCCCGCGTGACGCCGACGGCGAGCACTGGGTCGTCGACGCGCGGGGGCTCCGTCAGGCCGACGGTGCAGCCGAAGACGCGATGAACCTGCTGGGCGAAATGACCGGCCCCGACACCACCGCCGACGCGTGGCTCGACAAGCACACGAAGGGTCCGCAGCGGCGGCTGGCGCGTCAGTTCGTCTCGGGCTTCTACGCGGCAGATCCGAAGTCGGTCTCGACGCGCTTCCTCGTCGAGGAGTCAGAGGCCTCGGAAGAGGTGCACGGCGAGCGCATGTTCAGGCCGACGCGCGGCTACGACACGCTGGTTCAGCACCTCGCGCGTGACGTGAAGGCGCACCTCTCGACGCAGATCACCCGCGTCACGTGGAAGCGCGGCCGCGTCGACGTCGACGCCACGGACGCGCTGGGCCACGCGCGCAGCTACCGCGCGAAGAAGCTCGTCATCGCGCTGCCGCTCGGAGTGCTGAAGACCAACAGCGTCCGCTTCTCACCGGTGGTCGACGGGCTGCAGTTGGCACGCAAGCACCTCGAGGTCGGGCCGATCGTGAAGCTGGTGCTGCGGTTCCGTGAACCGTTCTGGGCGAAGCACCGCGCGAAGGACTTCACGATGCTGCACTTCACGAACGGTCCTCAGCAGGCGTGGTGGCGCTGCAGGCCCTTCGATTCGCCGGTGCTGGTGGGTTGGTCGGCCGGGCCGCAGGCGAAGAAGCAGCCGTCGGTCGATGGCGCGCTGCACGCCTTCGAGCGCGCCTTCAGGGTGAAGAACCTCAGCCGGCTGCTCGACGCGGCGCTGGTCGTCGACTGGAGCGCCGACCCCTTCGCGCGCGGCGGCTACATGGTGCAGCCCGTGGGGCTCCCCAGCCCGCTGCAGCAGCTCTTCGCACCCGTCGATGACACGCTCTTCTTCGCGGGCGAACACACCAGCTTCGAAGGGCACGCCGGCACCGTGCACGGCGCGGTGTGGTCGGGCCAACGCGCCGCGCGCGAGGTGTGCGACTGCGGCTGAAGTCACTTCGTGCGACTCCGGACCATGGGGGGAAGCCATGAAGACGACACGCACCATCGCGCTGTGCGCATGCATCATCGGCTGCACACCACCAACGCCGTCTTCAGATGGGGGTGTCGACGGTGGCGTTCCCTACGAGGTGCTCGACGGAGGCCTGTACAGGTTCCTCGATGGTCGCGGTCGCTCGTGTGACGACGCCTGCGCGGAACTCGGGCTCGACTGTCGAGGCGCCTTCCACAATGGCCGCGTCATCCAGGGGCTCTCCGACTACGGCGAATGCCAGGGCCCAGCCGAGTGCGCCAAAGACTGGTCCGGCGCGGGCCTCTGCTATTCCGACCGGCCTCCCTACCCCATGCAGTGGATGGCCTGCGGCTGCCTGCCCTTCCGTGATGCGGGCCCTTGAACGGCCGCTTCGCCGCGCTCCGCAGTTGGGCCAAGCTCCACGCGCTGTCCAACCAATGGAGGCAACACAGACATGGCAACGAGGGCGAAGTGGTCGCCGAAGGTCGTGCAGACGGTCGGTCGTGCAGCGTTGGAGTTGGCCTCGAAGCATCGGGCAGAGCTGGAGCCGCGACTCGCGGCGGGGCTGCTCGACGGCTTGAAGTCGGATCTCGACGACTTCGAAAACAAGCGTGACGACGCCAGCAACGCGCTCGGCACGTTGATGGCGGCGACGCGCGCGCAGAGCGCGGTGGCCGAAGAGGCGGTCGAGCTGCTGGTGGCGGCGCGCGAGGCGCTCCGCCGGGCTCGGACGCCTGAGAAGTACACCGACGAGTTCGGGCTCAAGAGCCGCCCCAACCTCACGGTGGTGTCGACGGTGCGGAGCGCGCTGAGCGCCTTCACCACCGCTGCGGCGCGCTACCCGGAGGTGGTTCGCGCCGCGGGGCTCCTGCCGTCGGACATCGACGGGATGGTGGAGCTGCGCAACGCGCTGATCGACGTGGACGCGAAGCAGGAGGCCGTGAAGGCCAGGCGCAAGGAACCGGTGGCGGCCCGCACCGCGCTGCAGGTGCGAATCGAGAAGGCCATCGACGCCATCATCAGCGCGGGGCGCCTGGCGTTCGTGAAGCGGCCCGACGTCTCCCAGTCGTTCAAAGCGTTGGTGCCCGCACCTGCGTCTGCAAAAAAGAAGGCAGAGCCGAAGTGAAGTCCGCAGCTTCGCGTTGAAGGCCCGCGGGTGCCGAAATGCCACCCGCGGGTCTCCGCGAGCGGTCCGCCAGTGTCTGCGGTCGCCCCAGCAGTTCCCGCCCACGCCCCGCGCCTTCCCGCAGGCGAGCCGCAGGTGTCCGCGCGAGGCCCGCGCCCTCCCGCAGGCGAGCCGCAGGTGTCCGCGCGAGGCCCGCAGGTTCCTGCTGGCAGGCCGCAGGTCTCCGCAGGCGTTCCGCAGGTTCCCGGAGGTAGTCCGCTGTGACCCGACACCTACAGATCACTTCATGCTGCGCATGTTGTTTCGAGCACTTACGGCGCGACGGGAGGCGGGGGCGGCACGACGACGGGCACTGCCGCGTTCACCGGGGCGCCCATGCACTCCCACTCGCTGGTGATGGGCGTGACGATGCCGACGGTCACCAACGACACGAGGTACGAGTACCAGGGCCGCCACATCTCGACCTCACGCAGGCCGTTCGCGCACTGCTTCGCGCCGTGCGTGGGCGTGGTGATGCCCCAGAAGAGCGACGCGCCGGCCGACGAATAGCGCTCGCCGCGTGGCCCGTTGGCGCGCACCACCGACGAGAAACAGCCCTGCAGGAGAACCGCGGAACACGCGACGACGATCAGCTTCTTCATGACGACTCCAGTTAGAGGTGCGACGGTCTTACTTCGTTGCTGCCGAGTCGATGTTCGATCGCAGCCGGGTCTCTTCGTCACGCAGCGGCGCGAGCTGCGCCTCGAGCGCGTCACACTGCGCACGCACGGCCCGGAGCTCACGCTGCAGCGCCTCAAGCTCCGCGGAGCCGCGTTCGGCTTCGAGCGCCGCCAGCTTCGCCTTCAACCGATCGATCGCCTCGTCGAGCTCGTCGCGCATCAGTGCTTCCCGGTGAAGACCATGCAGGTGCACATGAAGAACAGGATCACGAAGACCACCGCGGCCAGGTAGACGACTGACGCCTGCACCTGCTCGACCTTCCGCTCCTTCGACAGCGCTTCGCGGGGCGCCCTCGAGTCGGGAGTCGGCACCGGCTGAACGACTTCACGTTCTTCTTCGCGCGCCCGTTCACGTACTCGGCGGCTCAGGAGACGCGCACGGAGATGCTCGACGCGTGGCGCGAGCTGGGTGAGCTCGGCGCGCAGCCGGGCCAACCGCCGCTCTTCACGCTCCAGCGCGTCCTTCGCCTGCGCGAGGGCGCCAGCGAGGGACTCGCGCTCGAGGCGAGCGATGGCGGCCTGCAACGCCTCGAGCTCCGCTCGACGCGCGCGGTCGCTCACGCCTCGAGCTTCTCGATGGCAGCCTTGAGCGCGTCGGGTATCGCCACCTTGGCGCCCGTCTGCGGGTTGAGCAGCACCACGATGGCCTCGCCTTCCGCCGCGACGCCGAGCGCCTTCGATTCAGCGCGGTAGGCCATGGTGAAGCTGGTGTTGCCGAACTTCGTGACCGTGGCGAACACCTTGACCACGTCGGGGTACTTCACGGGCCTTCTGAAATCGACGGTGGCGCGGCCGAGAATCGGCGCCCACGGCGAGCCGTCGGCCGAGGTCGTCGCGATGCCGGTGGCCTCGAAGTACGCGATGCGCGCCGACTCGAACCAGCGCAGGTAGTTGGCGTTGTTCACGTGACCGAAGGCGTCCATCTCGCCCCACTGCACGCGGTGTTCGATGAAGACGGGGAAGCTGCCGAGCGCCATGACTCAGACCTTCAGGCGGATCGCGCCGGGGAGAATGGTGAGCGTGCACGGCAGCGTTCCGGGTTGCTCACCGTCACAGTCGATGAGCACCTGCTCGTCGCTCTCGGCGTAGACCTTCTTCGCGCGCAGGCGCCGCGTGCCTTTCCAGTTCACGTGCGAGCCGGAATAGACGCCCTTGCTGCGAACGACGAAGTCGGTGAGGCCGTAGCCGCTCCACACGGTGACGTCGAAGATGCCGTCGCTCACGTCGGCGTCGGGCGCCACCTTCATGCCGCCGCCGAAGTACTTGCCGTTGGCGACCGCGAGCGTGGTGACGTCGAGCGTCTCTGGCGGGCCGTCGTCGAAAGACACGCGCACCTTCGCGTCTTTGTATTTCGAGAGCGCCTTGAGCGAACCGACCATGAACGAGATGGTGCCGCCGAAGGTCTTGCTGGTCTTGTTCACTTCCTGATCGACGAGGCCGGAGACGCCGAAGCTGGTGATGTTGGCGAAGTAGCGGCGCTGCGTGCTGCCGTCGTGGGCGCGGAACTCGAGTACGCCGACGTCGAAGGGCCGCGTGTCGGGCGTCTTCAAGCGCGCGATGGCCTGATCGGAGTCGAGGTCCCAGTCGAAGGTCTTGCGGAAGTCGCCGCCGGTGCCGCGCGGCAGAACGCCGAGCGCGGCGTTGGGGTTGATGACCTTGTCGTCTTCGAAGAAGCCGTTGGTCACTTCGTTGATGGTGCCGTCACCGCCGACCGCCACGATGCACTCGTAGCCGCTCTTGAGCGCGGTGCGGGTGAGGTGCATGGCGTCCATCTCGCCGCGCGTGAACTCCACGCCGAAGTCAGACAGCGTGCGCGCGATGGTGGCCACGAGCTCGCCCCAGCGTTTGCCGGTCGCGCCACCGGCGCTCTTCGGGTTCACCACGAAGAAGGTCTTCATTTCGGGTTCTCCACCCAGCGTCGAAGGATCGACATGAGATCGAACGAGGTCTTTCCCGCGCGCTCGAACATGCGCTTGCTGGTCGGGCACGCGGTGACGACGGCGCCACCGACTTCGTTGGCCTGACGCCGCGCCACCTCGACGGCGGTGTCTGGCATCGTGCGTGGAAGCAGGCCACCACCGCCGGAACAACCGCCTTCTGCGCGGCTCGACGGCGCTTCGTGAACGTCGCGCACCGCGCGCTTGAGCAGCGCACGTGGCGGCTCGTACTGGCCGAGCCCGCGGCCGAGGTGACAGGCGTCGTGGTAGCCGACCGACTCGTCGAGCGGCGGCTTCTCGGGCGCGTGATCGAGGTTCTCTTCGAGGATCTCCACCACGGTGCGCACGCGGGTCTTCAGCTCCACGCCGACGCGCGGGTAGACGACCTTGAGCGTGAACGCACAGCCGGCGTCGAGCACGGCGAGCTCGGGAACCTCGGCGAAGACCTCGGCGGTGGCACGCGCGTGCTCGCGGAAGGCGTCGACGGCGCCGGCGGCATAGAGCGGGTAGCCGCAGCAGCGGGAGGCGACGCGGGCCACGCCCATGGGCGCACCGAACGCGGTCGACACGGCGACGGTGTCTTCGATGAGCTCGCGGCGCTTCACCAGCGAGCTGCAGCCGGGAAACAACGGGTAGCGAACCGGCGTGTCGCTGCGCCAGCCGTTGACGAGGCTCGAGAGCTCGCGGCCGAAGGGGTTCTGTGACTGCGAGAACGTGGCGAGCGTGGAGGCCGCGCCCTTCGGTTGGGTGCCGTTCTTGATGGTCGACTCGCGCGCTTCGAACAGCGCGTCGGCGACGGTGTTCTCGTGCTTGCAGAAGCTGGTGCAGCGGCCGCACCCGGTGCACGCGTGCACGGCCTTCGCGGCGCTCTCGTCGAGTGGCCGATGCCCGAGCTGCACGAGGTGCGCGGTGGTCATCTTTCCCCACGCGGAGTGCGTCTCGTTCTGCGTGGCCTCCGACACGGGGCACGAGAAACGGCACATCTTCGGGCACAGCGAGCAGTACGAGTACGCCTGCTGGTGACGGTCCATCGCGGTCATCGAACAGCGCCTCCCAGGACACCGCGCGTGTCGAACGAGAGCAGCCGTGCACCGAGCGGATTCCACGGCGTCGGTTCATCGAGGCGCAGGCCTTCGACCTCACCGCGGGCGACGACCGACGCGAGCGACAGACGGAACAGCTGCAACCGGTTTCCCTTCTCGAGCGAGGCGCGCACCGCGTCCCACGTGGCTTCGATTTCGGTCGTCACCGGCGCGTGGTGTTCGAGCTCTTCTTCGCCGCGCCCACCGGCCGCGAGCACGCAACGCGTGAGCAGCTCGCGATCGCGCTCGACGCTGCCCACGCTCGCCGCCCAGCGGATCTCGGCGCGAACGCCGGGCTCGACGTGCACGCGCCACGGCCAGAAGCCCTCGGCGATGGCGTGCTTCATGGCGTCGACAAATGCGCTCGCATCGGGGAACGAGAAGCAGGCCACGCGCACGTCGCGCTCCGGGTAGGGCACGCAGCGAACGACGGCATGGGTGACGAGCGCGAGGCGACCGTGCGCGCCGAGCACCAGGGCGTTCAGATCGGGTCCCGCGGCGCTGCGCGGCGCCGGCGACGTCTCGAGCTTGCGGCCGTCGCTCATCAACGCGCGCAATGACGCGGTGAGCGGTTCGAGGCGGCCGCCGGGGATCGAGCGCACGCCCGCGTACGGACCTTCGAGGAACGCGGCGAGCGAGAGCGACATCGCGGCCGGGGTCAGCGGCCCCAGAGAGAGGCCGTGCGAGGTCAGCTTCGCGTCGAGGTCGCGGAGGACGACGCCAGCGCCGACGCCCACCGACATCGAGCCCTGGTGCACTTCGCCGATGGCGTTCAACTTCGCGCGCGAGAGTTGAAGGTCGACGTTCAACTTCGCGCCGCGATCGGCCAGCACGTGAAGCACTTCCTGCAGCTCGCGCTCGTCGTGCGGCTCGGCGAAGCGGCCGTCAGCGGTGTTGCGCGCCCACGAACCAATCGACGGACTCACAGGCCCAGCTTTCCGGGGTTCATCACCCCATCGGGATCGAAGAGGTGTTTGAGCGAACGGAGCGCATGGCGGCTCTCGCCGAGCGCGTCCTGCAGCGCGCGCGCCTTGAGCAGACCGACGCCGTGGTGGTGACTGACGTTGCCACCGGCGCTCACGGCCGCGCTCAAGGCCGAGCGCCAGAGCTGGTGGTAGCGCGCTTCCATCTCGGCCTCGTCGTCGGCGGAACCGACGAACGAGAAGTACAGCGAGCACCCGTCGGCGTACGCGTGGCTGAAGTGGCACAGCACGAAAGCGAACTTCGAAGCGGCTTCGTGAACGCGCTCGTAGACGGTGCGCACCGCTTCCCAGGGCGCGGCGATCTCCATGGTGTCCACGAACGTGCCGGACTCCATCAACCGCGACATGCGGAAGCCGACGTCGTAGCGCCTGGCGAGCCACGCCCTGCCCGGTTCGGGACCGAGGTCTTCGGCGCCGAACTGCCGGCAGATGGCCGTCGCCGCGCGGCCTTCGGCTTCGGCGCGAGTGGCGTCGCCCTCGAACATCAAGATGAGCCGGCTGCGCGAGAAGCCGCGCTGCAGCTGATTCATGAGCGCCGGCCGGCCGAGCGTCTGCCGCGTCACCACGCGCATGAGCGAAGGCAGCAACTTCGTCTGCAACGTGCTGCGCAGCGAAGGCGGCGTGACGTGCTTCTTGTCGGTGGTGCCTTTGCCGACGAACGCGGTGTCGAACGGATCGTAGAGGCGAACCACGGCGGGCCGCAGACCGTCACGGAAGATGAGGCGGATCGCTTCGAGTCCCTGCTCGAGCGAGGCGAACTCGAAGGCGTGGAAGGCGCGGCCTGCGGGCAACGGGAAGACGCGCAGCTTCGCCGCGGTGAAGGTACACAGCGTGCCTTCTGAGCCGAGCAGCAACGGCGCGAGATCGGGACCGCTGAAGGGACGCTCTGGCGTCGTCAGACGTTCGCCGGTGCCGAGCACCAACCGCGCCGACAACACCATGTCTTCGATCTTTCCGTACTTGCTCGAGAACTGACCGGCGCTTCGCGCCGCGAGCCAGCCGCCCACCGTCGACGTGGTGATCGACGACGGGAAGTGGCCGAGCGTCCACCCGCGGGCGTTGAGCCGACGCTCGAGCGCTTCGCCCAGGACACCCGCGCCGACCTCGACGGAACGATTCGCCGTGTCGACTTCGCCGATGAAGTCGAAGCGCTTGAGATCGAGCGTCACGCCGCCGTGCAGCGCCCACGTTCCGCCGCACACGCCCGAGCCCGCGCCGAAGGGAATGACCGCGAACTTCTTGCGACGCGCGAGCGAGATGACGTTGGCGACGTCGTCGTCGTTCGAAGGCCACACCACCGCGTCGGGCGGCGGCGGTGAACGGCCCTGGCGAACCCACAACAGCGCCAGCGGCCACATGTCGCGCGCGTAGCTGAGGCGATCGAGATCGTCGAACGAGCCACGGCCCCCGGCGGCCGCGAAGAGCTCGGACTTCAACTCACGAATACGGGCGTGCGGCGGTGGCAGCGCGCCCGTCGGAAAGCTCGGCAACTGACTGAGCGGGTTCTCGGCGGCGCTGCGCATCGGCGGCGACGTTGTAGCACCCGCGTTACGCCCTCTTTTGAGAATCGAACGACGTGGTGAGGCGATGCACGTCGCTTCATCCTCGACGGGTATCGCTGCTAGAGCCGTCACTCAATGAATCGCCGTCTCCGCCGAAGCGCGCTGGGGCTCGTCGCCTTGCTGGGCGTGCTGGCTTTCATCATCAGCGCGGTCGGCTGCACGATGTCGGCGCAGCGCTGGGCCGGCCCGAAGAGCGAGCACTTCGACGGCGAGCAGTTCGCCTCGCCCAGCGCCCCGCCGCGCGTCGGCGGGTTCGGGCTCTCTGGCCTCGGGCCGCTGCTCAAGTGGCAGGCCACGCGCAAACCGGGACCGTGGAAGGCGTATCGCGACGAGCCGTACGGCCTGCCGCCTCCGTACGAGGTCGACGGCGGGAAGATGCGCGTGACCTTCATCAACCACGCGACCACGTTGATTCAGATGGACGGTGTGAACGTGCTCACCGACCCGGTGTACTCGGAGCGCGTGAGCCCGTTCGATTTCGCGGGCCCCTCGCGCGTGCGGCCGCCGGGCATCAAGTTCGAGTCGCTGCCGCGCATCGACGTCGTGGTCATCTCTCACAACCACTACGACCACATGGATCTGGCGACGCTTCACCGCGTGCAGAAGACCTGGCCCGCGGTGCAGATCTTCGCGGGGCTCGGCAACAAGGCGTACCTCGAGAGCAAGGGCCTCACCAACGTCGTCGACCTCGACTGGTGGGACAGCCGCGACGTGAAGAGCGTGGTGGTGCGCAGCGTGCCCAATCAGCACTTCTCGAACCGCGGCTTGTTCGACGCTGACGGCACGCTGTGGAGCGCGTGGGTGATTGAAGGGCCCGCGGGCCGCGCGTACTTCGGCGGCGACACGGGGTACGGCCCGCACTTCAAGAACATCTACGAGAAGCTCGGGCCCATGCGGCTCGCGGTGGTGCCCATCGGCGCGTTCAAGCCCGAGTGGTTCATGGGCCCCATTCACATGTCGCCCGTGCAGGCCGTCGACGCTGCCCTCGAGCTGCACGCCGCGATGGCAGTGCCGATGCACTACGGAACCTTCCCGCTTGCAGACGACGGTGAAGACGAACCGGTGGAAGCACTCGAAGCTGCGTTGAAGGAGAAGCCGGCGCCGTTCGCGGTGCTGGGCTTCGGCGAAGGTCGCGACGTTCCCGAGGTGACGCCATGAAGCGTGCATTCGCAGCGTTGAGTCTGGTCGTGACCACGGGGTGCGCCGACAAGATCGCCGACGCGATGGGCGTCACTGTGCGTGTGGAGTCGGCGGCGAAGTCGACGCACGTGGTGTTGACCGCGCGCGGCGGCGAGACCGAGCTGAAGACCGGGTGCATGGAGGTGCCGTCGGACCGGTTCCTCGACATCGCGATTCTGCGGCGCGACTTGCCTCGTGAGCTCGAGCTCAGCGCGCAGGGCTTCACCGACGACGCCTGCACGACGGCCACGTCGCCGGCCGAGACCGCCGGGCCGCTCACGCGTGCCTTCGAGGAGGGGAAGATCGTCACCGCGTTCATGGTGCTCCAGCGTGCCGACGCGACCCGCGAGACGAACTGCGGCGATGCGATGGACGACGATGGAGACGGTGAGATCGACTGCGCTGACGCCGACTGCGACGGCCGCGCGTGCGTCTCCGAGAATCGCTGCGTGGAGGGCCAGACCTGTCTGGAAGGCGCATGCCAGGGCGGCACGCAGGTGACGTGTGACGCTCCGCCGCAGTGCTTCGTGCAGACCGCGGGCGTGTGCGTCGTCGAGCGTGGCTGCCAGTACCTGCCCGACCTCGGCATGGGCTGCGACGACGAAGACCCCTGCACCACGAATGATCGCTGCGCGAGCACCGGTTCGTGCAGTGGCACTCCGCGTGTGTGTGACTCACCGCCGGTCGGCGTGCAGTGCGTGAAGTCGATCGGTCAATGCACGACCGACGGTGGCTGCACGTACACCATCGACGTCGATGCAGGCTGTGACGATGGCGACGACTGCACGCGTGACGACGTGTGTGACGTGAGCGGCGCGTGCCGTGGCCACGCGAGCACCTGCGCACCCCGGGAATGTCAGGTGAACACCGGGTGCATGGCCGACGGCGGTTGCACCTTCGGTCCCGTCGACGCGGGCACGAGCTGCTCGAACGGCGGCAGCTGCAACGCGACCGGCGGGTGCCTGCCGCCCTTCCTCTTCGTGCCCAGCAACGTGAGCCTGGGTGACGTGCCCACGCCGTCGAGCGACAAGGTGACCTACGACTGCGGCGTCACCGAGATCGACACTGGCGCGAGTGGGGCCCCGACCGTCGTGAACGCGTGCCCGGGGCATGCTCCGCTGGCGCACGCGTCGATTGTTCAGGGCGGCGTGCCGACGCTGGTGCTGGCCTTCGCAGACCTCGAAGTGACGGGCGCGAACACGCTCAGGCTCGTCGGCGAGCGCCCGGTGATCATCGTGTCGATGAAGAACATCGACGTGTTCGGCACCATCGACGTGCGCGCGGGCGCGCAGGCGTGCACGGCGAATGGCGCGGGTCGGAACGGCGGAGGCGGCGCGGCCGGTTGGCAGTCGGGTGGTGGCGGTGGCGGCTTTGGCACCGTCGGCGGTCGCGGCGGCGACGTCGTCAACGCGCCCGATGGGCTGGGCGGTGCGGTGAACGGGGCCGGCGAATTCCGCGGAGGCTGCCCGGGAGGGCGCGGCGGCAACAACCCGAACGCGGCGGCGCCCGGCGGCGGCGCGCTCCAGCTCGTCGCCCGCGAGACGATCAACCTCAGCGGCATCATCAACGCGCCGGGGGGAGGCGGGGCGGGCGGCGTTGCATTTCAGGCGGGCAACGGCGGCGGCAGTGGCGGAGCGCTGCTCCTCGAAGCTGAGCGCTTCATCGCCACCAATGGCGTACTCGCGTGCAACGGCGGCGGCGGAGGCCAGCAGACGACCGGTCGCGACGGCGAGAGCGGTCGCGCGTCCACCGTTCCGGCAGCGGGCGGCAACGACAACCTGAGCGGCGGCCGCGGCGGCAACGGAGCCACAGGAACGACCGCGGCCACGAATGGTGGTGACGCGAACGCAGCGTCGTTTGCCGGCGGTGGTGGCGGCGGCGTGGGCCGCATTCACATCAACGTCAGCGCGCTGTGTGACATCGGCCCTCCAGTGGTCATCAGCCCGGCAGCGACCAGCAATCGAGCTGACGCCGGTTGCCCGTAGATGTCCCAGGTCCGTCAGCAGCCGTGTCGAATGCAGCGTGAATGCTCGAAGCGTGGTTTTGGCGGTGTCGTTGCTGGCGGTGCCGTCGTTCGCTGAGGCCGGCCTGGCAGGGACCTTCTGCAGCGACGCGTCGTGCCCCTGTGGAACGGCGACGTGCACGTGCGGGGAGGTCTGCAATGCGTACACGTTCCAGTGCGCGCCGGGCCCGACGGCCTACTGCACGAAGGACGCGATGTGCGCCGGCGCGTGCGGCTCGTTCGTCTGCGAGAACAACGTGTGCGTCGTCGGCACGCGCGGCGACGCAGGCATCGACGCTGGCGAAGGTCGGCTCCCCGACGGCGGACTGGTGGATGGCGGTCACGTGCCGGGCTGGATTCATGACGGCGACGCCGGAAAAGAACCGCGTGGAAACGACGCCGGAAGTCCGGCCGGGAGTGACGCAGGGAGCAGGGGCGATCCCGAGACAATCGACGGTGGCCAGTCGGACGCCCCGGCCTCGAGCGGCTGTTCGACGGCACCTGCGCTGATGGCTGCCATCGCGGTGTTCGCGGTGGTTCGCCGGCGCGCGACGGTGTCTCGCGGAGGTGAACCGTGATGCACCGGCGTCTATTCGTTCTTGGAAGTGTGCTGCTCTCGCTCACCGCGGGCGCAGAAGCGGGGTCGCCGTACCAGTTCTGCGGCGAGACGAGCTGCGCGTGCCAGATGACGACGTGCACGTGTGGTCAGGCCTGCAACCACGCGACCGGCCGCTGTGAAGCTGCGCAAGCCGCGTACTGCGGGAGCGATGCGATGTGCGCGGCTTCCTGCGGTTCCTTCATTTGCGAAGGCAACGTGTGCGTCGAAGGGCTGCGCACCGACGGTGGTGACGGCACACAGCGGCCTGCGAACGCAGGTGGCTGCGCGAGCGCTCCGGAACTTCTGGCGGTGCTCGCGGCCGCCCTCCTCCGCCGGGGTTCAGAGCGCCGTCGACGCGTAGATCACGTACACACGCCCGGAGGTGTTGGTGTCGACGTAGTGCAGCCGGCCACCGCTCACCGTCGCGTGATTGGGTGACGGCGGAATGACGCCGCCGAGAAGCGGCAGTCCGCCGAGGTCCATTTCAAGCAGGCCGTCGGTGCCGTAGCTCGAATCGACGACGCCGTTGGCGCTCAGACGAGTCACCGTGCCGTAGGGCCCGCGCGTGGTCCCGAAGCCGGCGGTCAGCGAGAGCACGAGTCGGCCATCGCCGAGCTCGTCGAGCGACAACACCGAGACCTGATGTCCGTCGTACGCGAGCGTCGCCACGCCAGCGGTGCCGAACGTGGCGTCAAGCTGACCGTCAGCCGTGTAGCGGACGAGCTTGATGTCCCACGGTTGATCGCTACCGGTCCGGCGCTGCGCACCTGCGACGAGGATCTGCCCACCGGTGAGCACCTTCATGTTGTGCGCGAAACCGCCGACGTTCTTCGCAGCGCCGGCGGTGCCGAACGACGTGTCGAGCGACCCGTCGGCATTGAGGCGCGTCACCGTGAAGTCGTCACCACCGCCGAGCAGAATCTTGTTTCCCTGAAAGGCGACGTTGCGCGCCACTTCGTTCTTCCCGAAGTCGAGCTGCACCGCGCCGGTGGTGCCGAAAGACGTATCGAGCGCGCCGTCGGCCGAGAAGCGCGCGACGCCGAAGTCGGTGTTGTTGGTGGTGTCGACGGCGCGCGCTGCGAAGCCCGCGACGTAGATCTTCCCGTCAGTTGCCTGCGCGAGTTGCACCGCCGAGCCGCCGATGAGCGAACCGAAGCGGACCTCCGATTTACCGCCGGTGCCGAACGTACTGTCGAGCACGCCGTCGGCCGAGAAGCGGGCCACGCCGAAGGCGCCGCTCTGACCGCCCTGTGATTGCACGGTGCCGCCGACGAGCACCTTGGCGCCCTGCAGTTGCACCGCGAACGCCACGTCGGTCTTCATCTCGACGTCGAAGCCGGCGTCGAGCGGGTCGTCGAAGAAGTACGTGGGCCAGCTCAGCGTCGCGTAGCCGCCGTCACCGAAGCTCACGTCGAGACCGCCATCGGCCAGCATGCGCGAGACCTGGAAGTCGTCGTGAACGGTGCTGACCGAGCCGGCCACGATGAACTTGTCGTCCTGGGCGACGATCGCGTTCGCCGCGCCGGCGATGCGGCCGCCCATGGTGCCGGTGCCACCTCCCGTGGAACCACCGCCGCCGCCCGTGCCTCCGTCCATCCCGGGAGCGCCGCTACAAGCTGCGAGGAACACCGCCGACACCGTCAGGAGAGTTCGCATGGCGAAGAAGATACTCCGCCACCGCTCCATGTCTTTTTCGCCGGACTTCCTACGTGGCCGCCGACAACGGGTCAGAGCGAGGTGCTGACGTAGCGCACGTAGACTTCGTCAGCGCGATACGAATCGACGAGGTGCAACTTCCCGCCGCTCACGATCGCCTGATTCGGGGAGAACGGGTTGCCACCGATGTAGGTGAGCTGAGTGGGGAGAGCAGTCAGGCCATTGGTCCCGAACGAACTGTCGAGCGTGCCGTTCGCAGAAAGTCTGGCCACCGTGGGGCGTGGCGTCGCACCGGCGGTTGACACCATCGCGAGAACGATCTCGCCACCGGGCAGTTCATCGAGCGAGAGAACCGCGACCTGCTGCTCGTCGAAGCCGAGCTTCATTTCTCCGAACACGCCGAAGGTAGCGTCGAGTTGACCATCGGCCGTGTAGCGCACGAGCTTGATGGCCCACGGCAGAGAATCGCCGCGAGAAATCGAGCCCGCGACGAGGATGTGACCGCTAGTGAGGACTCGCATGTTGTGTGCGTAGCCGCCCTGGCTCCTGGCGACGCCACCAGAGCCAAAGGTGACGTCGACGTTGCCGTCGGGGTTCAGCCTGGTGACCGAGAAGTCGTCGCCACCTGCGATGAGAACTTTGTCGCCCTGAAACGCCAGGCTGCGCCCGGACTCTTCGCGCCCGAAGTCGATCACCTCGACGCCATGGAAACCGAACGCATCGTCGAGGACGCCATCAGCGGTGAACCTCGCAACTGCGAAGTCAGTGTCGTTCGCGGAATCGAACGACCGTGTCGTGAAGCCGCCGATGTAGAGCTTTCCGTCTGCGCGCTGAGCGAGCGAAAGCGCGGTGCCACCGACGAATGAACTGAAGCGGACGTCCGTGGTGCCTCCGTCTCCGAAGGTCTGATCGAGCACGCCGTCAGCCGAGAACCGCGCGATACCAAACGCACCGTTCTGTCCGGCGCGAGACCCCACCGAGCCGGAGACCACGATCTTCGAGCCCTGAAGTGTCGCAGCGAAGGCGACGTCCATCGACAGCTCGACCGGCGGTACGCCCGCGTCTGCGTACATCGGGTTCGACCAGAAGAAGCTGGGCCACTCGACGAACGCGTAGCCATTCGTTCCAAACGTCTCGTCGAGAGAGCCATCGCCATGCATGCGAGCGAGTTGAAAGACGTCGGGCCTCAGTCCGGTCGAGCCCACGAGCACGAAGCGGTCGCCCTGAGCCACGATCGCGTTCGCCACGCCGCTCACGTTCGTCCGCGCGGTGCCGGCATCCCGCTCGGGCTCGGTGCCCGCATCCGTCTCGACGGAGCTCCCGGCGTCGTCTTCGACTGCTGGACCGGGGCAATTGCACGACGAGATCATCACCAACACGCCCAACACGAACGCTCGCATCGGGAGACCGTAAAACAGTCAGCGACCGAGTGTGAAGCGCAGCGCCTGTTCGAGGTCCGGATGCAGGAACGTGAAGCCGGCCGACTGGGCGCGCTGCGGCAACGCGCGCTGACTCGCGAGAATCGCGCCATCGGCCATCTCGCCGAACAGGGCGCGCAACGCGAAGCCCGGCAAAGGAGCAATGGCAGGTCGCGACAACACCCTGCCCAGCACGCGCGCGTAGTCGCCGCTGGTCACCGGGTTGGGCGACGTGAGGTTCAACGGCCCAACGACGTTCTCGTTCTGCGCGGCGAAGAGAATGAGGCCGAGCATGTCTTCAATCGACACCCAGCTCTGCCACGCCTTGCCGCCAGCGATGGGCCCACCGGCACCGAGCTTGAACGCCGGCAGCAACTTCGCGAGCGCCCCGCCCTGCGCAGATTGCACGATGCCGGTGCGCAGCAACACCACGCGCTCCGCCGCACCTTGCGCCGCTGCTTCCCAGTCGAGACACAGCTTCGAGAGGAACTTCGTGGCGTGATCGCCGGGCGCACCGGGCGCCGAGTCCTCCGTCAGCACTTCGTCGCCGCGCTCGCCGTAGATGCCGACCGCGGAGCCCTGCAGCCACACCTTCACGCCCTTCGCGTGGGCCACCAGCTTCTTCGTGTAGTCGACCCGGCTCTCGACGAGCTCCCGCTTGCGTTCGTCGCTCCAGCGCTCGTCGGCGATGCCGGCGCCCGCGAGGTTCACGACGACCTCCGCACCTTCGACGGCCTTGAAGTCGCCGCGCTTGATGACGCGCACCTCATGACCGCCGGTCGAGAGGAACGCTTTCAACGCCGAGCCGACGAGCCCGCTCGCGCCGGCGATGGCGAACACGCGCCGGGGCCCGTGGTGTCGCGACAGATCGGCGCGGGTGATCGCGTGCCGGTAGTCGAACATGCGCTCGAGCGTGCGATCGGTGAACGAGCCGCCGACGATGCCACCCAGCGGCAGCGCGTACTCGATGGTGTCGATGAGCGTGCTGGTGCTCTCGGTCAGCGGCTCGAAGCGGTGCGTATGAACCCACTTCGCGAACGGGCCGCTGGTCTGCTCGTCGCGGAACATGCGGCCGGGCTCGAAGGCCGTGTGTTCCGCGACCCAACGTTGCTTCGTCGGGCCCACGGGAATCTTCACGACGGTGCGCGCGCCGACCTCCAGACCGCCGGAGCGCTCCTCGATCTCGGCGGGCGCGAACGGCGGGTTCAACCGCTCGAACGCGCCTTCACGTGCGTGCCAGGCGAACAACTCGTCGGCCGGCACGGGCATCACCGACCTCTTTTCGAAGGTGGTGAGCTTCATGGTCGTTTCCTCAGCTCTTCGCCGGTGGAGTGGACTTCACGTACAGATCGCGCAGCTGCTTCTCGTCGACGTCGCCGGGCGCGAGCGTCATCAGGTCGGTGCCCTTCTGCGTCTTGGGGAACGGAATCACGTCGCGCAGCGACTCGGTCTCGGTGATCAGGAACGCGAGGCGGTCCATGCCGAGCGCGAGGCCACCGTGCGGCGGCGCGCCAAACTTGAGCGCGTCGAGCAGGAAGCCGAACTTGCTGCGCGCGTCTTCGTCGCTGATGCCCATCGCCTTGAAGACCTTGGCCTGCACCACGGGGTCATGCAGACGAATCGAGCCGCCGCCAATCTCGAAGCCGTTGAGCACCACGTCGTAGCGGTAGCAGTACACCTTCGCGGGGTCGAAGGACTCGGGCTCCAGGTACTTGAGGCACTCGTCCATCGGGCGCGTGAACGCGTGGTGCGCAGCGGCCCAGGTCTTCGAGTCTTCGTCGTACTCGAACAGCGGCGGGTTCACGACCCACAGGAAGTTCCACTTACCGCCAGCGCCGTACTCGGGAATGAGCCAGAGCTTCTTGGCGAGGTACACGCGGAGGTTCGCCATGATGGTGTGAACCTTCGCCTCGCTCCCGAACTGGAAGAGGATGAGGTCACCCGGCCTGGCGCCCGTCGCTTCGATGATCGCGGCCTTGAACTCGGGCGTGGCGGTCTTGAACAACGGCGCCTGCGTCCAGTCCCCGTTCTCGGCGATCTTCGCGCGGGCCAGGCCCTTGGCGCCCATGCCCACCACGTACGCTTCGGTCTCTTCGATCTCCTTGCGCGAGAGCTCCTTCGGCGGCGGCGGCAGCTTGGCGGTCGGGTTCGGGTTGGCGGCGCGGAACGCTTCGTTCTTCGCCTTCACCACGCCCGGGTCGTGCTGACCGTCGGCCACCGGCGAGACGACCATCGCCTTGATGAGGCCCTTGGCCTGCAGCGTTTCCCACAACGGGCCGACGCCACTCTCGGCGCCGAACTTCGCGACGATGTCGTTGAGCACCACGTGCTCCATGCCGAAGCGCAGGTCGGGCTTGTCGTTGCCGTACTTCGCCATCGACTCGTCGAAGTTCATGCGGCGGAACGGCGTGGGCAGGTCGATGTCGTGCACCTCTTTCCACAGGCGCTTCAGCAGGCCTTCGATCTTCTCGAAGATGTCTTCCTGCGTGACGAACGACATCTCGACGTCGATCTGCGTGAACTCGGGCTGGCGATCGAGGCGGAGGTCTTCGTCGCGGAAGCACTTCACGATCTGGAAGTAGCGCTCGAAGCCCGCGACCATGAACAGCTGCTTGTAGAGCTGCGGTGATTCGGCCAGCGCGTAGAACTTGCCGGGGTTGAGGCGCGAGGGAACGAGGAAGTTGCGCGCGCCACCGGGCGTGTAGCGGCCCATGAACGGCGTCTCGAGCTCGAGGAACCCGTTCTCGTGGAAGTAGCTGCGCACCGCGGCGTTCATCTTCGAACGGGTGATGAGCGTCTTCTGCAGGTTCGGGCGGCGCAGGTCGAGGTAACGGTACTCGAGGCGCTTCTCTTCGCTGGTCTGCGAGTGCTCGCTGATCTCGAACGGAGGCGTCTCGGCCTTGTTGAAGATCTCCGCGTACGACACGTAGACCTCGACCTCGCCGGTCGCCAGGTTCGGGTTGGTCGCGGGGACTTCCTTGTTCTCCTTCTTCGACCACTGCATGCCGCGCGAACGCACTTCGCCGCGAATGCCGATGACCCACTCGCTGCGGAGTGACTCGGCGAGCTTGTGGGCGTCCTTCGAGATGCCCGGGTCGAAGACGATCTGCGTGAGGCCTTCACGATCGCGAAGGTCGATGAAGATGAGGCCGCCGTGGTCGCGCCGGTTCTGAACCCAACCGAACAACACGACTTCCGACTTGATGTCTTTGGCCCGCAGCGCGCCGCATGAATGCGTGCGCTTCACCTTGCTGATGAACTCGCTCATATGGTTGCGGCTCGTTAGCAGAAATTTCCGTAGTAGAAGCCCCTTCATGTTCCGGCTGAAGACCCTCTGGCTCGCCGCGCTGCTCACGGCTTGCGGTCCCAACCCCCCGGCTCCGGTGCAGATCATGGCGCTGATTCCGAGCGAAGCAGGCACGCTCGAAACACGTCAGGTCGAGCTCAAGACGGTGGGCAACGTGACGACGCTCAAGGGCGACGTCGTGGAGTTCATCGGCAGCCCGCGCGTGGTGGTCGACGCCAACGATCCGTTGCAGACCAACGGCATCGAGAACCTCACCGACCAGCAGCGCTACGACGTGCTGGTGAAGGACAAGGGCGCCGACGTTCGCGGCCACTACGTGGATCGCTCGGGCGTGCTCTGGCCCGCCGACTTCCACACCTGGAACATGGTGAGCGCCTATTACAACTTCGAGCGCTCCTACGAGTACTTCAACGACATCTACGACGGCGTCGACCCCAAGGAGCTCCGCCCGCTCAAGGTCATGTACTGGGCCGACGTGAAGTTGAACGGCGCCGATCAGCTGCAGGACAACGCGCTGTACCTGTCGTTCATCAAGAGCTTCGTGCTCACGCCGTTCCAGAACGCGCAGCTGGTGCCGCTGCCCATGAACATCGGCATCATCGGGCACGAGACCGCGCACCGCGTGTTCAACTTCCGCGTGCTCGAAGACCAGGGCATTCACCCCGCGCTGACCCGCTGGACGATCGTGCCCTTCAACCTGCTCAAGTCGCTCGACGAGGGCCTCGCCGACTACCACGGCTATTCAGTGACCTGCTTCGAGGCCGCGAACTGCCGGCCGAACTTCCTCGCCGCGTCGATCGACGACTCGCGCACCGTGGGCTTCCGCAACGTGGGCCGCGTCGACGCCTGCATGGACGAGACGACCCGTCAGGCGTTCTTGAACTTCAACAACTCGCAGTGGGTGACGTCGCCCGAGATGTACAAGGTGGGCAACCTCATCGCCGCGTCGCTGTACCAGGCGGGCAACCGCACCGCGAAAGAAGACGTGCTCCGCAAGGCGCTCATCCTCGCCTACGACGACGAATCACCGACGAACCCGGGCCTTCGCCAGTTCGTGAAGAACAACCTCAATACGCCAGAGAACTTCACGCCCGAGAACGTGGTGAACATCATCGTCTCGCACGTGACCGACCCTGATCTGAAGAAGGAGCTGTGCACGCAGTTCACGACGCGCATGCAGCTCCGCTGTTCCTCGTTCCCCTGCGAGGTGAACGGTCTTCCTTCCATGCGCGCGTGCCCGTCGACGGCCCGCCGCGAGATGTTCTGCCCGACGCTCCCTCCGCAGCCATGACCCGCTCTCTCCTGGCAGTGTTGTTGATGTTGGCGATGCCCGCATTCGCGCAGCGCGAAGAGGACGACGCCCCCATTCCCTACGGCGAAGAAACGACCGCGGACGAAGAGATCCCGGTGAAGAAGAAGAAGCGCCGGCAGACCGAGATTCGTGAAGAAGACGAAGAGGAGCGCGCCAACGAGGAGTCGATGGCCAGCCTCGACGACCCCAACGTGGGTGTGGGCGGCGACGTCTTCATGGGCCTGATGCTGCTCGACTCGTCGAAGGGCGGCGTCGACCCGCGCTACTTCTTCGGCGTGCGCTTCACGTGGGAGTTCGGCCGGCTCATCCCCGACGAGTACCTGCGCGAGATGTTCTTCGTGGACCTCGCGTACATGTACACGTCGTCGAAGATCGGGACGAACTTCGTCAACGTCGACGCGAACTTTCACAACTTCTTCGTGGCGCCGGCGTTCGCGATCCCCTTCGGGAAGTCGTTCATGGCGTTCTACATGCAGGTCGGCGCGGGCTTCGATTACTCGCAGAGCGTCACGCGGGTCGATCAGACCGCGGTGTCGCTGGGTGGAACGAAGTTCCTCTTTCAGTACGGCGTCGGGTTGCGCGGCCGGCCTGCGGTCATCGCCGACGGCACGGTGCGCATTCAGTTCCGCATCGAGGTGTCGCGCTTCGTGCGCGGCTACATGCACGACATGTATTTCGGCGGCGGGCTCGGTCTCATCTTCTGAACGAGGCGGGTTGACCCTCACGCGACGTGAGGGCCGACAGTGCTTCGCATGAAGACACTGACCGTGAAGGACGTGAGCAGGCGCACCGGCGTTTCGGTGCGCACGCTTCAGTACTGGGACGAATTGGGCCTGCTCTCGCCGGCTCGTTCCGATGCCGGGTATCGCCGCTACGACGACGCAGCGTTGTTGCGGCTTCAGCAGATTCTCATTCGGCGTGAGCTGGGCTTCTCGCTCGAGGAGATCCGCAAGTCGCTCGACGACCCGCGCTTCGATCTCGAGAAGGCGCTGAAGGCGCAGCGCAAGTCACTGCAGCAACGCGCGCAGGACACCGAGCGACTGCTGGCGTCGATCGACGAAGCCATCGCTGCGTTGAAGAACACCAAGTCCGCGTACGACGCAGAGCTGTTCGATGGGTTCGACCCCTCGCGCTACGAGCGGGAAGCCGAAGCGCGATGGGGTTCGGACCCGAAGTTCGCGGAATCGAAGCGGCGCACGGCGAAGTACTCGGCCGCCGATTGGGCTCGGTACAAGCAGGCGCAGGACGCGGTGTACGGCGAATTGGCGGCGGCGATGAAGGCCGGGTGGAAGCCGACGACGCCGCGCGTGAAGGCGCTGGCCGAGAAACACCGACTCCTCATCGACCGCTGGTTCTACGCGTGCGATCGCGAGCACCACGCGCGCCTCGCTGAGCTGTACGAGAGCGATTCGCGGTTCACCGCCAACATCGACGTCTACGCGCCGGGGTTGTCGTCGTTCTTGTGCGCCGCGATTCGCCACTGAAACGAGGCGCGCTCGTCGGCTGAAAAAGGGTCGATGTCAGGCGGATAACCGACGCTCCACAGCGTGAGCGCTTCGGGCGGCGCCTTCGGGCAATGGAAGTTCTGCTGCTGTTCGAGGCCCGCGCGGAAGACGTCGATGCTCACTTCGCCGCGCGAGACCGCGAGCATTCCGCCGACGAGCATTCGCACCATGAAGCGCGCGAAGCCTTCGCCGGTGAAGCGCAACACGTTGCCTTCGAGCAGTTCCACCGACGTGACGGTGCGCGGTTTGAGCTGGCTGGTCTTGAAGTGGAAGACGCGGAAGTCGCGCGTGCCGGGGATCAACGAAGCCGCGTCCATCAGCTTCGTGAGATCTCCCGGTTCGGTGACGACGTAGCGGTACTCCTTCTCACTCGCGCTCCACGCAGCGTTGAACTTCGGTGCCGACGCTTTCGCGAGGTGAATGCCCATGTCGTCGGGCAACGCCGCGTTGATGCGAGCCGGAAGCGACGAGAGATCGGTGCGCTTGTCGACACGGCCGCTCAGCACCTGCATGCGTGCGCTCACACCGCGATCGGTGCGCCCAGCGACCACCGGATTTCTCTCGAGCCCGACTTCAGGAAACGCGCGCAGCAATTCGGCCTGCACGGTCCGCAACGTGCCCTGCTGCTGGAAGCCGTGGAAGTTCTGGCCGCGGTACCAGCACCAGAACGCGACGATGTGGAAGTCGGGGCTCACGACGCAGAACGCAGCGCGGAGAGCTTGAGCGACAACCTCCGCACACCGCGGAACTCGTCGACGTCGACCTTGAACGCGAGGTCGATGGGCTTGTTCGTCAACTCCGCCTTCTCGGCCTGCCGGAACCCGATGACGTCGAACATCGGCGCGCAGTCGAGCGTGAGCTTCAGGTGCCCCGGCTCGCCCGGCGTCTTGTTCTGCAGCACGCGCGGCGAACACTGCTGACCGCGCATCGCCAGAATCGGCTCCGGGTTTCCCATGCCGAACGGCGCCAGCTTCTGCAGGGCGTTCACGGTCTCTTCACTGAGTTCTTCAGCGCTCACCACCGCGTCAATGCGCTGACGCGGAATCAGCGCCGCATCGTCGAGGCGCTCGTGCGCCACACGTTCGAAGTCGGCGGTGAAGTGGGCGAGGCGATCGGGCTCGATGGACAACCCGGCGGCCGCTTTGTGACCGCCGAACCGCGAGAGGTGATGACTCACCGACTTGATCGCGTCGTACAGATGAAACCCTTCGATGCTTCGCGCCGACCCCTTGCCCATGCCGTCGTGCACGCCGATGAGAATCGTGGGCCGATGAAAGCGCTCGACGATGCGCGAGGCGACGATGCCGACCACCCCGGGGTGCCAGTCGGGCGACGACAACACGAGGCCACGCGCGCCGCGGCCCACGGCGTCGGTCGCCTGCTCGATGGCACCATTCAACATCGCGCGTTCGATCTGCTGCCGCTCGGCGTTCGCCGAATCGAGCGCGCGCGCCAGCGGCAACGCCGACTCGTAGTCTTTCGCGAGCAGGCACTGCAGCCCCACCGACGCGTCGTCGAGCCGCCCCGCGGCGTTGATGCGCGGCCCGAGCCGGAAGCCGACGGTGCCCGCGGTGATCTCGATGCCGCCGACTTCAGCCACGTCTTTGAGCGCACGAACGCCGGGCCGACGACCCGCGGTCAGCTCCTTCAGACCGTGCGTGACCAACACGCGATTCGCGCCGGTCAAGGGCACCACGTCGGCGACGGTCGCGAGCGCCACGAGGTCGAGCAGCTGCTTGAGGTTCGGCTCCTGCTTGCCGGCGAAATGGCCGCGCTCGCGAAGAACCTTCCGCAGCCCCATGCAGAGGTTGAACGTCACCCCGCCCGCGCAGAGCCACTTGGTCGTGTAGCCGCACCCCGGCTGCAGCGGGTTCAACACCGCCACGGCCGGAGGCATCACTTCAGGTACCGCGTGGTGATCGACGACCACCACGTTCATGCCGAGCTCGTTCGCGCGCTCGATCTCCGGGTGCGAGGTGATGCCGCAGTCCAACGTCACCAGCAGCGTGGTGCCTTCACTCGCGATGCGCTCGATGGCCGCGCGGTTGAGGCCGTAGCCCTCACCCAGCCGGTGCGGAATGTACGTGCGCACCTCGAGCCCGACCTGCCGAAGGAACGTGGTCAGCAGCGCCGTCGAAGACACCCCGTCGACGTCGTAGTCACCATAGAGCGTGACCTTTTCCTGCCTGGAAATCGCGAGCAGCAGCCGCTCGACCGCTTCCGGCAGGCCCTTCATCGTGAACGGGTCGGGCAGCTCGGTCAGCGCGTCCGACATGAACTTCGTGGCATCGGCCGCCGTGCGATACCCGCGGGCCACCAGCACCTTCGCCACCACCGACGGCAACTTCAGCTCTTCGCCGACCTCGAGCGCCGCTTTGTCGAGCGCCTGAGGCGTCAGCTCCGCTCGTTCGAAAGGCAGTACCCAACGCGGTTCCATGTCGAAACCTCTACCACGCACCCTCGACACGTCTTGAGAGATCAGGGAGTTTCACCGCGTGCGTCGCCTCCTCTTCGCTTCGTCGTTCGCCCTCGCAGCCTGCGTCACCACGCCGAGCCTCCCGACCGAGGTCGACGCCGAATGGCCAGGCACCTACACGAACGGCGACAGCACGCTCGACGTGCAGGTCTTCGGGAAGACCGGCGCGGCCCCCGCCGAATTCCAGGTGCGCTTCTTTCACGAAGCGCGGCCCCGGCCCGACAAGCCGACGTGCCTCGGCGATGGCGCGATCGCGCCGAAGGTTGAACTGCCCTGCCCGACCGCCGCGGACCTCGAGCGCTGCCCTCGCCGTATCGGTCTCGAAAAGGTCAACGGCGGGTTCGTGATCTCGTTCTCGGGGGCGGGTTGGACCGAGCAGGAATGCACGCTGCAGGCGATACAGCCCATGCCGAAGCCCATGACCGTGGTTCGCGGCGACGCGTTCATCAACGTGGTCACGCCGTACGTCGACGAGCTGAAGGACCGCGACGGAGATCCGAAGCTGCTCGCGTCCCTCGGCAAAGCGCCTGAACTGAAGACCGCGCAGCTCGCGCAGTCACTCCGCGCCGAGTTCGATCGGCAGAAACTGAACCCCTCGCGACAGCCGGTCGCGCTCGTGCTGCTGACGCTCAAGAAGTTCCATCAGCTCGCGTACGAAGCGTGTGAGGGCGCGCTCGACGGGTGTGAAGAGCGGAAGATCACCACCGCGCTCGCGAACTCGGTGGGGGCGTACAAGCAGCGTGTCGACACGTTGCAGGCCGAGATCGACGCGAAGTGATCAACACGTCGCCGTTACGCAGCGCCCAATGAAGGCGCACGTGACGCGCTGGTCGTCCACACGAGCGGCACGATCTGGCGCACTCAGTACTGCAGGTAGATGTAGGGCTGCGACTCGATGCTCGAGAACTGACGCACCAGCAACCCGAGGCCGATGAGCAACGCGGCGCGCACCAGCACCGGGCTGCGCACGAAGAGCTCCTGCGACTTGTCGAAGACCGGCCGCGGCAACGCGTAGAAGACGATGCACGCCGCCAGCGAGCCCCACGTGAGCGCCGACACGCGCGCGAGCGAAGTCGTCAGCGTTCCCAGCTGCCGGAACATGTCGATGGCCAGCGTCATGGTGTCGGCGCGGAAGAAGATGCGCGCGAACACCACGCAATTGAACATCACCAACCAGCCCACCACGTTGCGCACGAGGCCCGCTTCACCGCGCTTCGGCTTGCCGACCACCCACCACCAGATGCGCCACAGCACCAGGAAGAGGCCGTGCAGCGCACCCCAGATGAGAAAGCGCCAGTCGCCGCCGTGCCAGAGCCCGCCGAGCGACATCACGATCATCGTGTTGCGCAGCGTCTGCAGCTTCGTGCCCTGATTTCCGCCGAGCGGCCGGTACAGGTAGTCGCGCAACCACGTCGACAACGTGAGGTGCCACCGGTTCCAGAACGAGAAGAGATCCGTCGCGTGGTACGGCTTGTTGAAGTTCTCGGGGAACCTGATGCCGAAGAGCCCCGCGATGCCGATGGCGATGTCCGAATAGCCGCTGAAGTCGAAGTACAGCTGCAGCGTGTAGCCGACGGCGGCGATGACGCACTCGAGCGCGCTGTAGCCGGTCGGGTTCGAGAACACCGGGTTCACGAACGAGCCGCCGAGCACGTCTGCGAGCAACAGCTTCTTGGCGAGCCCTTCGGTGATGCGGAACAACGACTGCGCGCCTTCGACGCTGGTGAGCGTGGGCCGGTGGTCGAGCTTCTCGAGCAGATCCGACGCCCGGAGAATCGGCCCGGACACCACGCGCGGAAAGAACGTCAGGAACAGCAGGTGATGCAGCAACGAGCGCCGCCCGCTCGTCTTTCGCCAGTAGACGTCGACCACGTAGCCGATCGCCTGAAACGTGAGGAACGAGAGCCCGAGTGGGTGCGCGAGCCCGAGCTGCGGCGGCTGCCACGTCAGGTGAAGCCACCCGGCGACCGTGCCCACCGAGTTGATGAGCAGCTGCAGGTATTTGTAGGTGACGAGCACGGCGACGTGGATGAGGACCGCCACCACCATCACCGTCTTGCGCGTGGCTTGATTCTTCCCGGCGCGCTCGATGAGGCGCCCGGCGACGCCATTGACGATCGCGGCGAGCAGGTAGAGCAACAGCGGCAGCGGGTTCCACACCGCGTAGAAGCCGAGGCTCGCCAGCAACAGCAACCACAGCCGCGGCAGACGCCAACGCGCGATGAGCCAGTAGATGGCGAACAACGCGCACAGCAACACCATGAATGACGTGGTGTGGAAGCTCACGGAGGCGGGCTCCACGCGTCGTAATCACGCAGCAGCTCGCTGATGAGATCACCCGCCAGCTTGCGGTAGCCCTCGGGGTTGAGGTGCACGTGATCGCGGTGCGCGAGGCCCTGCTTGCGCCACACGTCGATGGACCCCTTGCCGCCCATCACCGCGCGCGTGTCCCAGAAGGCGCAGCCGTTTTCCCTGGCGATCTCACGCATCGCCTCCACCACCTCGGTGATCGACTCGGCTTCCTTCCAGACCTTCTTCCTGGCGCTCATGCGGTCCGTCGGCGCGAGAATGAGGCACGCAGCGTCAGGCGCGGAGCGACGCGCGGTCTTGAAGATCTGCGGATAGGCGTTCTTCATTTCGTCGAGACGATCGGGAGGCAGCGCGCTCTCGTTGGTGCCGAAGAAGAAGACGAACAGATCGGGCTGACGCGCGTTGAGCTGAACGGCGAGCGCCTGTTGGTCGTACGCGGCGAACACACTCGCAGTGGAACCCGGCAGGCCGAAGGCGTCGTAGATGATGCCCGGCTTCATCAGCTCGTGAGACATGCCGTACAGGCTCAGCACGCCGGGGCCGACGTTCTGCACGGAAATCTGGTGCTTGCCGCCCGGTGCCGCGAAGTCGAGCACGCGCACGCCGGTCTCAGCCGCTGGCGGCTGCTCGATGGGCACCAGCGTCCCGTCAATGGTCACTTCCGGCGGCGGCTGGTTGGGCTGCTCGAGGTAGTGCAACTGCAGGTGCGACGTGTCGTCGGCGTTGCCGCTGTTCTCTTCGAAGGACATCAGCAGCCGCGCGCCTGGCTGGCCGTCGGCGCGAATGCCGGTGAGGCCCCACGGAAGCCCCGACGTACGCTGCTTGAGCGCGTCGCTCACGTTCCAGGTGCCGGCGAGTGACCGGGTGACACCCGCCTGCTCGAGACGTGGGGACGACTTGCCCGCGGCGACGTAGCCGCGCCCTGCCCCCCCGAAGCGGTCCGAGAGCAACTTGCGCGTCTCGTCGGTGAAGAAGTGCGCGGCAGTGTGCGACGCGCCGATCTGCACGATGGCCACGCGGCCGATGTGCGCGCGCTCGAGGGTGCGGAGCCTCGCGAAGAACGGCGAGAGCGCTTCGGGGTTTTCGAGGTATCGCCTCGGCGGCGGTGTCTGACCGTGGCGCAAGCGTCTCGATGTCTGGCCTCTCACCCTCGCTTTTTCCCCGGGAAGCGGGGAGCTCCCTGGTCTTCGACCGTGCCGCTTGTGATGCGCCACCCGCGCGCGCTCCAGCGCAGCTTCGAACAAGTACCCAAGCACGTCGCCGCCCAGCGCCAACGGGTGCACGAGATCGCGATTCATCAACCCCGCGTCCCACCAGCGCGCGATCGCACCCTCTCCGCCCATCGCCGCCTGCATGTCCCACAACGCGCAGCCGTTCTTCTCGGCCAGCTCACGCATGTACGCGGCGACCTCCTGCGTCTGCTTGCGCGGCGCGATGGTGTCGTCCATTCGCCAGATGCCGGCGTCAGGGGGCGAGGCGAGCAGGCACGACGACTCTGGAGCCGCCCGCTTCACGCGCTCGATCATCTGCTGCATCCACGCGCGGCCCTTCACCGCGTCGTAACGATTGAGCGACATGTCGAACGCGTCGTTGCCGCCGATCATCAACACCACCAATGACGGTGAACGTGCGGCGAGCTGCTCGGCGAAGAGCTTCTCGTTCTCGCGCAGCAACACCTGCGCCGTCGCCCCCGGCAGCCCCAGTGAATCGAGCGTCACGCCCGGCAACTCGGTCTCGAGCGCCACGCCGTCGAGCCGCACCGGCCCACCACGCGTGCGGAACGTCAGGTCCTTCGAATTTTCCGGGAGCCCGACGCGCTCCAGCGCGTGTTGATTCTTCGGACCTTCGGTGTCGACGCGGCCGATGGTCTGACCGTCGGCGACCACTTCGATCGCACCGCCACCGGGCTGCTGCACGACGAACAGCTCGGCGCGCCGCAGACCGGAGGCGTCGTACCTGGTGGTCTGCGGCGTCAGCGCCGTGAAGCCCACGCCCGTGAAACCGGCGGCCGCGAACGGCGACTCATCGGTGATCTTCTCGATGTTCCAGCCTTCGGTCGCCGTACCACTGCGCACCGTGCGACCTGCGCCACGCGTGGGGCGGTCGACGAACATGAAGCCCAGCCCGCCTGACCCGTGACGCAGTTGCAGCAGCCGCCGCGTGGTGTCGGTGATGTGGTCGGAGGCGATGAGCGAGGTGCCGATGGTCACCACGCGCACCGGCTTCGGCTCGTCGCCGCGCAGCGCCTTCAACGCCGAGAAGTACGCCGACAACGCCGTCTTCGAGCAGTCCGCGTCGAGGCACGGGTCCACCACCGCCGTGTGCGCGGCTTCGACCTTGCGAATGATGACCTCCCAGCGCCGCGTATCGGCTTCGTCTTTCGCCGTGCGCTTCTCGGGCGCCATCGCCTTGAGCTGTTCGGGCTCGGTGGGTCGCACCTCGGCGATCTCGACTTCGACGTCGCTCAGGTCGAGCTCTTCGAAGACCATCGGCTCGGCGGCGACCTCTTTGTCCCAGTCGATCTGAACCGGCGTCACCGGCTTCTTCTTCTTCGGCGGCGTCACCGCGGCCAGCAGCGTCTCTTTCGGGTTCTCACGCAGCGCGGGCAACGGCCTCAACGCTTCGGGCAGCGGCAGAAACGACAACACCAGCCCGAGTGAAAGCGTCGCAGCGAGTGTCCACCCGATGTGCGGACCAGACGGCAACAACACGGGCGGACCGGCTTGCGGAGGCGGGAGACGCGAAGGCATGAGGCGGCCTGCATCCTTAGCAGACGAAGGCGCGCCTCCCGGTCAGGAACTCAGGGAGACCACGGGGTGTTGCTGATCGGCTCGACGGCCCGGCACGGCTGACCACGCAGCGACGGGCACGGCGGGTACGCGGGCGAGACCGTGACGCCACTCAGGCGCGGCAACACCACCTTCGACGGGTGCGCTGCGTCGTGACCGACGCCGTACTTCACGCTGCGATCGAACGTCTTGAGCAGGAAGCGCCAGTCGGCGCGCACGCCACCGGGTGCATCGATGGCGATGCGGAGCTTCGAACCGGCACGAACCACGTGCGCGAAACCCGCCGTACCGATGCGCATCTGCGTCCACTCTCCGGGGACCAGCGGCGACCAGGCGTCTTCACGCAGCGTCTGCGCCGGCCAGAACGTCGTCGCGTTCGGGCCGGGCTTGCGGTGGCCGGCGCGCAACCAACCCGACTGCACGTAGATCTCCTGACCATCGGGGCGCACCTCGGTGAGCGTCACTTCGACGTCGGCATCGTCGACCGGCGAGTTGATCCACAAATCGACGCTCGCGGTGCCGAACATCGCGAACGACTCGGTCAGCGCATCGCTCTCGAAGATCACCGCTTCACCGGCCTGCGGCTGCTTCCACGCGTAGCGCGGCAGCTTGGCCCACACGTTCCCCCCGGGCGCGAGCACGTTCACCTGCCCCGCCTCCGGCACCAGCGCGAAGCTCGACGCGGCGTTGGTCTCGGTCGGCGGCGTCGTCGTCATGCGACCGTTCGACGCGAAGTGCAGCTCGAGCGCGTTGGTCTCGCTTGGCGGCCACTGCGTGAAGCTGCGCTCGAACACGAACTCCGGCGCGCCGGGATCGCTGGGCAGCCCCGCGCCGTTCTCGAACAAGATGCGAATCGGCGGCTCGGCCTTCCACGCGGCGAGCGCTTCTTCGTACGTCGCGTAGCGATTGAACCGCGAAGGCCCGAGCGACAACGCCGAGCCGAAGAACTCGGTGTAGAGCAGCGGCGACAGGTTGCGCACCTTCGAGATGTCGGTGGGCACGCGCCTGGCGACGAACAGGTCGAGGAACGCCTGCCACTCGCTCAACACGTTGGGGTCGAAGCCTTCGATGTGAACGCCGTTGGTCGCGGTGATGCGCAGCGACGGCGAGTTCTTGAACTTGTCGAAGAGCAGAAAGAAGTACGGCCCGGTCTGCTCGTCCTGCCAGGCGCCGGTGAGGAACACCGGCACTTCGATCTGATCGGTGAAGAGCGACGGGTTGTAGCGATCGTGCTCCTCGGGAATGTTGAAGACGATCTGCCGCGCCTGCGCGACGTTGTCGATCATCTGGCTGTGGAGCAGCTGGTTCTCCTGACAGATGGTGTCACCGGCATCGACGCGCTTCTGCTCCCACTGCTGGCCGTAGGGCACCGCACGCGAGAGCACGTTGGTGACCCAGCTCACCGCGAAGCCGTCGTTGAGAATTCCGCCCGGCAGCAGCGTGGTGTCGGTGCTGCCGATGACCGACATCGGCGCGATCGCCGCGAGCCCCGGAGGCCTGGCCGCCGCCACGAACAGCTGCGTGATGCCCGGGTACGAGAGGCCGACCATGCCCACCTTGTGGTGCTGCACCCAGTCCTGCGCGGCGACGATCTCGATCACGTCGTAGCCATCGAGGATCTGCAGCGTCTCGAAGTAGTCGTAGGCACCGCCAGAACACCCCGTACCGCGAATGTTCACGCTCACCGTCGCGTAGCCCATCATGCCCGCCAGCATCGAAGACGCGTCGGTCGGCGGGTTGCACATGATGGGGAACTCGCCGCAGAGGAACTCGAAATCGGGGTTGGGGTCCTGCGGCCGCGACATGTCGTAGCCCGAGTAGCTCACGACGGTCGGGAACGGCCCGCGCCCATTGGGCAACGTGACCCACGCCGACAACGTCGTGCCGTCGCGCATCGTCAGGTAGTTGAAGCCCGCGACCAGTTTCTGTTGCGCGTAGCGTTCAGGCTTCGGCGCGCTCGACTCGACCGACATCACCGTCAGCGGCTTCGTCGCTTCGGGGTCCTTGTCACCGGTCTTCACCACGTAGCCGGGGCCGGGCTTCAGCCGGCGGAACACGTAGCTCCCCTGAACATCGGCTTCGCCGCGCGCGACCTCTTTCCCGCTCGCGTCCACCACGAGCAACGTGGCGCCAGGCCTCGCGTGCGTCACGTGCAGCTGCTCCACGCTTTCACGAACCTGAAAGGTCGCTTCCTTCGCGCAGCCAGCCGCGCACACCATCACTGCGAACAACAGAAAATGTTGTGACCGCATGGTCTCTCTTTTCAAAAGGTGCGGCGGTGTAACTGTGAGACGTCCGTCAGCGCAAGTGCGCGAGGAGATCTTCGGGGCGTTCGAGGAGCAATTTCGCGCCGTGCTGCGTCAACTCGTCGCGACCACGAAAGCCCCAGAGCACGCCCACGGAGATCATGCCCGCGCGGTTCGCGGTGATGGCGTCGATCTTCGTGTCACCCACGAAGCCGATGCGGTGCGGCAGCACGTTGAGCGCCAGCGCGAGCTCGAAGGCCGCAGTGGGGTCGGGCTTACGGGGAACACCGTCGCGCTCGCCACGCACGTCGACGAAGGGAAAGCGTGAGAACGCCTGCTTCACCAGGTGCTTCGTGAAGTCGTCGCGCTTGTTCGAGAGCACCGCCATCGGCCGGCCGCTCGCCACGATGGCGCCCAGCATCTCTTCGATGCCCGGGTACGGCCTGGAGTTGTGGTGATCGAGCGCTGCGTAGCGAACGCGGTAGTCCTCGAGCAGCGCGGGCATGTCATCGACTACACCGCCAGCAGCGGTCACCGCGCGCCGAATGAGGTTCTCGGCGCCCTCGCCCACGAACTCTTTGTAGCGATCGACGGCGTGCGGCTCGAGACCGCGGCCCTTCAGCACTTCGTTCATCGAAATGCCGATGTCGGCGATCGAATCAGCCAGCGTGCCGTCGAGATCGAAGATGAAAGCGTCGAAGCGGAAGGTCACGCGGTCGCAGTCGGCTCGGTGCGGAGGTTCACCAGCACGGCTTCGCGCACCAGCTTGCGCAGCACGTTCTGCTTCATTTCATCGAGCTCGCTGATGGCGAAGGTGTCGCCCTGCAGCTCGTTCGACGACGGGAGCTGACCGGCCTTGAGGAACTTCACGAGCACCGCGCGCTCTTCAGGGACGATGCGGGCGAACAGGCCGTTGGCGAAGTACGACGGCGCACCGTCTTCGAGCGCTTCCGAGGCTTCGGGCGCGTTCTCGAGCACCAGCGCGCGCAGCGACTTGACGATGGGCTGAACGGGGTTGGGCAGGCGGTTGATGAGCCCTTCGATGTCGGCCTTTTCGAGCGCGGACTTCACCGTGGGGTGCAGCTCGGGCGGTTTGGCAGCCGGTACCCGCTTCACGGCCGCGGGCTTCTTCGCGGCAACGACCTTCTTCGCGGTCGGCTTCTTCTTCGCGGGCGAGGCCTTCTTCGCGGCCACGGGCTTCTTCTTCGCGACCGCCTTCTTCGCGAGAGCCTTTTTCGCGGCCTTCTTCGGCTTCGCGACGAGCTTCTTCGACTTCACCTTGCTGCCGGACTTCGCCTTTTTCTTCGCACGGGCGTTCGCCATGAGGCCGCGGACGCTAGCCGTGCGCTCAGGGGCCGGCATGGGAAAAGTGTGAGATGCACGCGCGCATGGCACCCCTCTCCGTCACCGTGTGGTCCGACTATGTATGTCCGTGGTGCTACATCGGCACCAGTGAGCTCGCGACGCTCGAAGGTGAGTTCGAGTTCAAGGTCGACTGGCGCCCGTTCATGTTGCGGCCCGACGCGCCGGAAGAAGGCTGGGAGTTGCCTGAGCGCATTCGCGCTTCCATCGCCGACCCCAACAACCCGCTGAAGCTGCGCGCGCAGAAGCTGGGCATCACCATCAATCACCGCATGCAGGTGCCCAACAGCCGGCGCGCACACGAAGCGACCGAGTACGCGCGTGCCCACGGCAAGCTCGAGGCGTTTCATCATGAGGTGCTCGTTCGCTACTGGACCCACGGCGACGACATTCACGACTGGGCGGTGCTCAAGGCCGTCGCAGCGCACGCAGGGCTCGACGGCGAAGAAATGCAGCGCGAAGTCGACGCCGGAAAGTGGAAGGCCGCCGTGGACGCGGGCCTCGAGGCGGCCGCCGAGGTCGGCGTGAGCGCAGTGCCGACCTTCGTCATCGGCGAGAAGTTCGGGGTGCAGGGCGCGCAGGAAGCCGCGGTGTTCCGTCAGGCCTTCAAGCGGCTGCAGAGCGGCATCTGAACCGAGTCAGGGTGCAGGAACGCGGGTGCTAGGTCGCGCGGCAAGAACGCAACCTTCCAGGCCGACGATGCGCTGCAGCAGCTGGCGTCGGCGTACGAACTCGACGTGATCGACCTGGTGTCGACGGGCTTCGGCAAGTCGCTCGATTCGTCGCCGGCGAGCATCGTGGTGATCGAAGAGACGCTCGCGGTGTACGCAGACAGTCTCTCGGCGGCGCAACCCAGCGAAGAACAGATATGGCAGTTCGCGAAGGCGTTCGGCTGCGACGTCGGCGAAGTGCTGCGCAAACACCACGGCGGCACGTGGGGGGCAGATCACGCTCGATGGCAAGACGGCGCCGGGCCTTCGCTGCGCCGACGGCTCGTTCATCTGGCCCTGCGCGCGCGTCTACAAACGACTCACCGAAGGCGCAGAGAACAACGTGCTGCACTACTTCCAGAGCCTCGTCAGGCCGCCTTCTTCGCCCTCTTGAGCCGCGCGACGTTCTCTTCGACCCACACCGTGAGCTGCTTCACGCGCTCGGCGGCTTCACGACCAATCGGCGTCAGCGAGTACTCCACGCGCGGCGGAATCTCCGGGTACGCCTTGCGGTGCACGAAGCCCTCTTCTTCGAGCTGCTGAAGCGTCTGGGCGAGCATCTTCTCGCTGACGCCGCCGACCTTCCGGGCCAGCTCGCGGAACCGGTACGTCTTCTCGAGCAGCGCGATCAGCACCAGCACGCCCCAGCGCGAGGTGAGCGTGTCGAGAATGCCCCGCGTCGGGCAGTCGTGCGCGTAGACGTTTCCCGGTGGCAGCTTGCGAGAGGCCATGCGAGGCACTTACCAAAAGGTGGGTACTTGCGAGAAGTAAGTGCCCGTCTTAATCCTCGACGCATCAACCCGTTTGAGGAGCAACAGAATGATCGTGGTCACTGGAGCATCAGGTCAGCTGGGTCGTCTCGTCGTCGAACAACTGCGCGCGAAGAACGAGAAGGTCGTCGCCGCGGTGCGCACGCCCGAGAAGGCGCAGGCGCTGTCGTCGCTGGGCGCCGAGGTTCGCTGGGCCGATTACGACAAGCCCGAATCGCTCGAAGCGGCGTTCAAGGGCGCCGACAAGCTGCTGCTCATCTCGGGCAGTGACGTCGGCAAGCGGGTGCCGCAACACCAGGCGGCCATCGACGCGGCGAAGAGGGCCGGCGTGAAGCTGCTCGTCTACACGAGCGCACCGAAGGCTTCGACCAGCGGCCTCAAGCTGGCTGGCGAGCACAAAGCGACCGAAGCGGCGATCATCGCCAGCGGCGTGCCGTACGTGTTCCTGCGCAACGGCTGGTACATCGAGAACTACACGCGCGGTCTCGAGGGCACGCTGGCGCAAGGCGCGGTGTATGGCGCGGCGGCCGACGGCCGTATCTCGGGGGCGTCACGGGCCGACTTTGCAGCGGCCGCCGTCGCGGTGCTCACCACGCCCGGCCACGAAGGGAAGATCTACGAGCTGGGCGGCGCCCCGTTCACCATGAAGGACTTCGCCGACAAGGTCTCGGCGTGGTCGGGCAAGACCATCAACTACGTGAACATGAGCGAGCGCGAATATCGCGACCTGCTGGTGAAGGTCGGTCTTCCGGCGCCGTTCGCGGAGATCCTCGCCGACTCCGACGCCAACATCGCGAAGGGTGCGCTCGAGATTCCCGGCGGCGATCTGCAGAAGCTCATCGGCCGCGCGCCCGAGACCGTCGAGCAGGTGCTCGCTCGTCTGCCGAAACCTTGAAGAACCACGGCGGTGGCGCTCACGAGGAGCACCACCGCCGAGAAAACGTCAGAACTGGTGCTGCTCGGTCGAGTCGTGCAGCGCCTTGGTCTCCGACAGACCGCCCGAGATCACCTCGGCGACGACGTCGAAGTAGCCGGTGCCGACTTCACGCTGATGGCGCGTCGCCGTGTAGCCCTGCTTCTCAGCGTTGAACTCGGCCTGCTGCAGCTGGCTGTAGGCCGCCATGCCGCCCTCGCGGTACTGCGAGGCGAGCTCGAACATTCCGTAGTTGAGCGAGTGGAAGCCGGCGAGCGTGACGAACTGGTACTTGTAGCCCATCGCTCCCAGCTCACGCTGGAACTTCGCGATCGTCGCGTCGTCGAGGTTCTTCTTCCAGTTGAACGACGGCGAGCAGTTGTACGCGAGCATCTTGTTGGGGAACTTCTCGCGGATGGCCTCCGAGAAGCGCTTGGCCTGCTTGAGGTCCGGCGTGCTCGTCTCGCACCAGATGAGGTCGGCGTACGGCGCGTAGGCGAGGCCGCGGGCGATCGCGAAGTCGTCGCCGTTGCCCTTCAGACGGTAGAAGCCTTCGGCCGTGCGGTCCTTGCTGGCGATGAACGGCAGGTCGCGCTCGTCGATGTCGCTGGTGATGAGCTTGGCCGACTGCGCGTCGGTGCGCGCGATGAGCACCGTGGGCACGTCGCACACGTCGGCAGCCAGGCGAGCCGACACGAGGCTGCGAATGAACTGCGAGGTCGGCACCAGCACCTTGCCGCCCATGTGGCCGCACTTCTTTTCCGACGCGAGCTGGTCTTCGAAGTGAACGCCGCCGGCGCCCGCTTCGATCATCGCCTTCATCAGCTCGAACACGTTGAGCGGGCCACCAAAGCCGGCTTCAGCGTCAGCCACCATCGGCACCAGCCAGTTGCGGTCCTTCTTGCCTTCCGCGTGGTCGATCTGATCGGCGCGGCGCAGCGCCGAGTTGATGCGCTTGACCAGCGTGGGCACCGAGTCGACCGGGTACAGCGACTGGTCGGGGTACATCTGACCCGAGGTGTTGGCGTCGGCGGCGACCTGCCAACCCGAGATGTAGAGCGCCTCGAGGCCCGCGCGAACCATCTGCACGGCCTGGCCGCCGGTCATCGCGCCGAGCGCGTTCACGTAGCTGCGGGTGTTGATGAGCTCCCACAGGCGCATCGCGCCGAGTCGGGCCAGCGTGTACTCAATCTTGACCGAGCCACGGAGCTTCTCGACGTCGGCCTTCGAGTAGGGCCGCGTGATGCCGTCGAAGCGGTTCGCGTGCAGGTCGCCAGTGGTCAGGTTCGTCTTCGCGGTCTCGGTCATGACTTCTCTCCTTCGGTTTGGTGCTGCGGGCAGGTCGGTGCCGTTCACGGCTCCAGAAATTTGGAAACCGTGTCGGGTCACCGCTTGGGTTCGGTGATTCAGGTCAGGTGGTGACTTCGGAGGACAACAGCCGTTGGTAGGCGGGCAACGTGAGGAACTCTTCGAACTGCGGCGCGGTCGAGAGCGAACGGAACAGCGCCTTCGCTTCGTCGAACTTTCCGCCGGTGGCGTCGCGCAGCTCTTCAGCGATCACCTGGTCGAGCTTCTCGACGGTGATGTGCTTGTGGTGCAGCTGCTGCCAGATCTGCGCGCGTGAGATCTCAGCCGTGGCCGCGTCTTCCATGAGGTTGAAGAGCGGCACGCAGCCCAGCCCGCGCAGCCACGCTTCGAGGTAGCGCACGCCGACGCGAACGTTGTGGCGCAGCCCGTCTTCGGTGCGCGTGCCTTCGGGCACACGCAGCAGCTCTTCGCGGCCGACCTTGACGTCTTCGCGCAGCACGTGGAGCTGGTTGGGCGTCTTCATGTGCGCGTCGAAGATGGCCTTCGCCACCGGAACGAGCGCCGGGTGCGCCACCCACGTGCCGTCGTGACCGTCTTTGACTTCGCGTTCCTTGTCGGCGCGCACGCGGGCCATCGCCGCTTCGTTCGCCGCCGGGTCGTCCTTGATCGGAATCTGCGCCGCCATGCCGCCCATCGCGAACGCGCCGCGGCGGTGGCAGGTCTGAATCAACTTCTGCGCGTACGCGCGCAGAAAACCCTTGTCCATCGTGAGCTGCGAACGGTCGGGGAGCAGCTGGTCAGGCTGCTTCTTGATGAAGCTGAAGATGTAGTCCCAGCGGCCGCAGTTGAGCCCCGCGGAGTGCTCGCGCAGCTCGTAGAGGATCTCGTCCATCTCGAAGGCGGCCGGCAACGTCTCGATCAGCACCGTCGCCTTGATGGTGCCGCGCTTGATGCCCAGCTGGTCCTGCGCGAAGCAGAACACGTCGTTCCACAGGCGCGCCTCGAGGTGGCTCTCCAGCTTCGGCAGGTAGAAGAACGGGCCCACGCCGCGCGCGAGCTGCTCCTTCGCGTTGTGGAAGAAGAAGACGCCGAAGTCGAACAGGCTGCCGCTCATCACGCGGCCGTCGACCTTCACGTGCGCCTCGTCGAGGTGCCAACCACGCGGGCGAACGAAGAGCTGCGCGATCTTCTCGTTGAGCGCGTACTTCTTTCCTTCCGCGTTCTCGAAGGTGAGGTTGCGGCGAACGGCGCCGAACAGCGCTTCGTGGCCCCCGATGATGTTCTCCCACGACGGCGCCAGCGAGTCTTCGCAGTCGGCCATGAACACGTTCGCGCCGGAGTTCAGCGCGTTGATGACCATCTTCGCGTCGGTCGGCCCGGTGATCTCCACGCGGCGGTCGGTGATGCAGTCCGGCACCGGCGCGACCCGCCAGTCTCCCGAACGCACCGACGCTGTCTCGGGAAGGAAGTCGAACGTCTTTCGGCTCTTCCGGCGCTCCAGCAACTCGCGCCGGCGCTCGCCGAAACGACGCTCCAATTCGACCAGGAACTCCTGCACGCCAGCGCCCAGAAGCTCGGAGGTTCGACCCAGGATTTCGATGTTCTTCACAAGCGCCATCACTGCCTCCGGTAAATCGGTGAACCCTGCAAAGGCCCGATACGCGAAGGAAAATAGCGACGGCTTTCACGCCTGACAAGCCGCGTCAGAGTGAAAATCTGGCGACACCTGTAAATCCAGTCAACGATTCATAGGGACTCAAAACAAATCGCGCATTTACAGATTCACGATGTTTCAAGTCGGCAACTTCACAGCCTGAAAATTCTGAAGTTTTCAGGTGAGCTCGCGAATGCAATCGACAGCGAACGATCGGCTCCACGCATTTTTCGAGGCGGACTTCCACTGCGGCGTGGGCGAGCAGACCGCGCTGATGCCCGCACGATCCCTGCGTGTTACGGCGCGCCCATGCTCTCTCGTCGTGAATTGTTGATCGCGGCCGCCGCGGCGCCGGCCTTCGCGCAGAACGGTTCACACGGCTTCGTGCTCGTTCACGGCGCGTGGCACGGAGGCTGGTGCTGGGACGCGGTCATCAAGAAGCTGGGAAAGCGTGCGGTCGCTCCGACGCTCACGGGTCTTGCCGAACGTGCGCGCGAGCTGACGCCGGAAGTGAACCTCTCCACACACGTGATGGACGTCGTCGGCACCTGCGCCAACTTCGAGCGCGTCACGCTGGTGGGGCACAGCTACGCGGGCCTCGTCATCACGGCCGCGCTCGACGCGCTCAGCGAGAAGATCGAACGGCTCGTGTACCTCGACGCGTTTCTGCCGGCGAACGGTCAGACCGGGTTCGATCTGATGAAGAAGGAATATGGGCAGCACTGGCGGGAGAAGGCGAAGAGCGGCGCGGTTCCTCCCATGCTGTCTGCGAAAGCGATGGGCATCGACGACCCGAAGCTCGCCAGGGAGGTCGACGCGAAGCTCACGTCCCACCCCATCGCGACCTTCGAGTCGAAGGTGCAGTTCGACGAAGCCACGTGGAAGCGCGTGAAGAAGACGTACATCCGCTGCGCGCGGTACGCCGGGTTCGGCCCCACCGCTCAACGCGCGAAGACCCTCGGGCTCGACGTGCGCGAGCTCGACTGCGGTCACGACGCGATGCTCGCGGCGCCCGAAGCACTGAGCAGGCTCCTGATCGCCTGATGCCAGTCTCGACAAAACGCGTGCTGCTTCGGTGGCCACGACCGGGGCGAGCTGGCGCGCACGGGTCGCGGCGGCTCTTGCGACAGGCAGTCCCGTCAGGGTTCACGCACGGTGGTGCTGATCTCCACCTTCGCGCCGCGCTGATCTGTGCGATTTTGAGCGCGCTTTGAGCACCGCGCCTCTCGCTGCCCTCCTGCCGAAACCCGGCGAACCGAAACTCACCCCCGACGCGGTGCTCGACCGCTTCGTCCAGTACGCGACCACCACGGGGCTCTCGCTCTACCCCGCGCAGGAAGAAGCGGTGCTCGAGCTGCTGGGCGGCAAGCACGTGGTGCTCGCCACGCCCACGGGGTCGGGAAAGTCGATGGTCGCCCTCGCCTTCCACTTCATGGCGATGGCCGAGGGAAAAACGAGCTTCTACACCTGCCCCATCAAGGCGCTGGTGAACGAGAAGTTCTTCGCGCTGTGCGACGCGTTCGGTGCCGAGAACGTCGGCATGATGACCGGTGACGCGGCCATCAACCGCAAGGCGCCGATCATCTGCTGCACCGCCGAGATCCTCTCGTCACTCGCCATTCGGGAGCAGCGCCTGTTCGCCGAGTGCGTGGTGATGGACGAGTTCCACTACTACGGCGACAAGGAGCGCGGCGTCGCCTGGCAGGTGCCGCTGCTCGCCATGCCCGAGACGCAGTTCCTGTTGATGTCGGCCACGCTCGGCGACACCTCGGCCATCAGCAAGAGCCTCACCGACATCACGAAGCGCGAAGTCGCCGAGGTGCGCAGCGCGCAGCGCCCGGTGCCGCTGGAGTTCTCGTACGCCGAGACGCCACTGCACGAGACCGTGCAGGAACTGATGAGCGCGAACAAAGCGCCCGTCTACCTCGTGAACTTCTCGCAGCGCGCCGCCGCCGAACAGGCGCAGAACCTGATGTCGATCGACGTCTCGTCGAAGGAAGACAAGGCGAAGATCAAGGAAGCGCTCGCCGGCTTCCGGTTCGACACGCCGTTCGGCAAGGAGCTCAAACGCTTCCTCGCGCACGGCATCGGCCTGCATCACGCGGGGCTGCTGCCGAAGTACCGGCGCCTGGTCGAGCGCCTCGCGCAACAGGGCCTGCTCAAGATCGTCAGCGGCACCGACACCCTCGGCGTGGGCGTCAACATTCCCATTCGCACCGTGCTCTTCACGCAGCTGTGCAAGTTCGACGGCGAGAAGACCGTGATTCTCCCGGTGCGCGACTTCCATCAGATCTCGGGGCGCGCTGGCCGCAAGGGCTTCGACGACATCGGCTACGTGATCGCGCAGGCGCCCGCGCACGTGATCGAAAATGCGAAGCTCGCGCAGAAGAAGGCCGAGGGAAAAAAGAACGTCACCATGCAGAAGCCGCCGACGAAGGGCTACGTGCACTTCGACGCGTCGACGTTCGAGAAGCTGCGCACGCAACAGCCCGAGAAGCTGGAATCACGGTTCAGCGTCACCCACGGCCTCATCATCTCGCTGCTGCAGGCCTACGAAGACAGCGCGGAGCACGGCTACCAACGTCTGGTCGAGCTCATCGGCATCTCGCACACCTACGACCTCAACAAGGTGCGCCTGCGCAAACATGCCCGCACGTTGATGCGCTCGCTGGTCGACGCCGGCATCGTCACCATCGAAAAGAACCAGCGCGGCTTTCCGAAGCGGCCACGCGTGTTGCCGGGACTGCAGCGCGACTTCTCGTTGAACCACTCGTTGTCGCTCTACCTGCTCGAGGTGCTGCTCAAGCTCGACCCGCAGAGCGAGACCTACGCGCTCGACGTGGTCTCGTGCGTGGAATCGATTCTCGAGAGCCCCGACGCCGTTCTCTATTCCCAGCTCGACAAAGCGAAGGGGAAGAAGATCAACGAGCTCAAGGCGCAGGGCGTGGAATACGACGAGCGCATGAAGGAGCTTGAGAAGGTCGAGTATCCCAAGCCGCTCGCGCCGCTCATCTACGGCACGTTCGACGAATTCGTGGCGAAGCACCCGTGGGTCGCCAGCGAGAACATCCGCCCCAAGAGCATCGCGCGCGAGCTGTTCGAGACCGCGCAGACCTTCAACGACTACGTGAAGGAGTACGGGCTGCAGCGCAGTGAAGGGGTGCTGCTCCGCTACCTGTCGGATGCGTACAAGACGTTGATGCAGAACGTGCCCGAAGCGGTGCGCAACGAGCAGCTCGACGACATCGCCGCGTTCCTGCTCACCACGCTCAAGCACACCGACTCGTCGCTCGTGGCCGAGTGGGAGTCGATGCGTTACGGCCGTGAGCTGGGCGTGGTCACGCCTCCCGGAGAAGACGCACCGAAGCCGCGCATCGACCTCGCGAAGAACCCCAAGGCGCTCGCGGCTCGTGTGCGCGCCGAGATGCATCAGCTGGTGCGGCTGCTGGCGCGAAAGTCGTACGACGACGCGGCCGAGCAGCTCGGGCTCGAGAGCGGCGCAGACCTCGAGAAGTGGCTCGCCCCGTACTGGGAGGAGCACGCGTACATCGACATCACGCCGCGGGCGCGACAGCCTGTGTTGACGCAGCTCATTCCCGACGGAGATCGAAAGTGGACTGCCCGTCACTCGCTCGTCGACGCGAAGGGCGAGCAGGACTGGTACATCGAGGGTGTCGTCGATCTCACGGAGCGCGACGACGTCGATGGCGCGCTCGTCACGGTGCGTCACATCGGCCGGTAACGTCAGATCTTTGAGGTTGTGAGCGCGCGCACGTCAACGCAACGTGCGCGCAATGGGCACGGTCGCGCAGACGCAGCAGTGGCACTGGCCGCTCGTTCGCGCGCTGCCGATCGGGCTGCTCAGCGTCACGCTGGCGACGCTGGGCTCGCTGCTGTTTCCGCCGACGAATTGGATGCCGTCGGACGTGCCCGACGTGGCGTTCATCGAAGCGCTCGTTCGCTGGGATGCGGGTTGGTATGGCGAGATCGCGCAGAACGGGTACTGGCTGCGTGAGGGTCAGCAGAGCCCGGTCGCGTTCTTCCCGCTGTACCCGATGGTGATTCGCGGCGTCGCCTGGCTCGGCGTCAACCGGTGGGTCGCAGGCATCGCCGTCTCGTTCATCAGCGCGATGGCGGCGCTCGCGTTGTTTCACCGGTGGGCACAGCGGGTGGCGCCGGGTTACGCGTCGACCGCGTTCTGGCTGCTCGCGCTCTACCCGTTCGCTGAATACCTCTACGGCGTCGTCTATTCCGACGCGCTGTTCCTGCTGTGTTCGGTGGGCGCGTTTCTCGCGCTCGAGAAGGACAGGCCCATCGTCTCGGCGGTGCTCGGGGCAGCTGCGTGTGCATGCCGTCCCGTGGCGCCGGCGGTCGTGGTCGGTCTGCTGACGCGCAGCATCGAGCGGCGTCGCAAGGCTGGTCAGCCGCTGCGCTTCATCGACTTCGTGCCTGCGCTCGCCGGCCTGGGGCTGGTGGCGTTCATGGGCTACCTCGAATACCGCTTCGATGATCCGCTCGCGTTCGCGCACGTGCAGGGCGTGCCCGGGTGGGAACAGCCGCCGGGCTGGGAGTCGTGGCTCAAGGTGAGCTTCTTCAAGACGATGTACCCGCGCGTCGCGCCGGCGGTGGCGGTGCGGCTTGGCGGACACGCGCTCGTCACCGTCGCTGCGCTCGCGCTCGCCGTTCCGACGTTCAAACGGCTTGGCTGGGGCTACGGCGCGTACGTGCTGGTGGTGGTGGGAATTCCGGCCATCTCGAGCAAGGACTTCCAGGGCCTCGGCCGCTACGTCATCGCTGCGTTCCCGTTGTTCGTCACGGTCAGCATGTTGCTCAAGCCGCTGGCGCGGCGAATCGTGACGATCGCGTCAGCGGGGTTGCTGATCTGCTGCGCGCTGGCGATCGGCGCGGGGTCCTACGTCGCGTAGCGCTTGACGACCGACCGGCGCGCGGCCAGACCGCTGCGTCATGACGCACGTCGAGACGTTGATCATCGGAGCTGGCGTTTCAGGTCTCTCCACCGCAGCTGCGCTCGGCAGAGGCGCCGACCTCGTGGTGCTGGAGCGCGACTCGGAGATCGGCGGCTACTGCAAGACGGTGAAGAAAGACGGCTTCGTGTGGGACTACTCGGGCCACTTCTTCCACTTCAAGAATCGCGACATCGAGCAGTGGCTGGTCGAGCGCATGCCGGGCCAGAACATCCGCAAGGTCGAGAAGAAATCGTTCATCTCGTACGCGGGCCGGCAGATCGACTTCCCGTTTCAGAAGAACATTCACCAGCTGCCGCAGCAGGACTTCATCGATTGTCTGTACGACCTCTACTTCGCGCGCGCCGCCGGCATGCCGCAGCAACCCGAGAACAACTTCAAAGAGATGCTGTACGCCCGCTTCGGCAAGTCGATCGCCGAGAAGTTCCTGATTCCGTACAACGAGAAGCTCTACGCAACCGACCTCGCGACGCTGGATCGCGATGCCATGGGCCGCTTCTTCCCGTTCGCGGACCTCACCGACATCGTCAAGAACATGCGCCAGGCGGACAACGCCTCGTACAACGCGACCTTCACGTACCCCGAAGGCGGCGCCATCGAATACGTGAAGGCCATCGCCAGTGAGGTCGAGGCGTCGTCGATTCACTTGAACGAGGGCGTCGAGAGCATCGACCTCGAGAACAAGATCGTGCGTACCTCGAAGGGCGAGTACCGCTTCGAGAACCTCGTCACCTCGGCGCCGTTTCCTTCGTTGCTGAAACTCTGCGGCCTGCCGGTAGACGAGCAGATCTACACGTGGAATCAGGTGCTGGTCTTCAACCTGGGCTTCGACAGCAAGGGCCCGAAGGACACGCACTGGGTGTACTTCCCCGACCGCTCGCTCGCGTTCTACAGAATCGGTTTCTACGACAACATCTTCGACCACCCGCGCATGAGCCTCTACGTGGAGGTGGGTTTCCCGCGCGGCGCGAAGGTCGATGTCGATGCCACGCGCGAGCAGGTGCTCGATGGTCTACGCCGCGAAGGCGTCATTACGACGCAGAAGCTCGTGGCGGAGCAGTCCGTGTTGATGAACCCCGCCTACGTGCACATCACGCGCGAGTCGAATACCGAGGTCGCCACGTTGAAGCAGCAGTTGGCGGCGAACGGCGTGCATTCCATCGGCCGCTACGGCTCGTGGACGTACTGCAGCATCGAAGACAACATCATCGAGGCGCGACAGCTCGTCGCTTCGATGCGTTGACGATTCTGGGCTCGACGACTTGTTGAACGAGTCAAGCGCGGCGAGCGGATTTCGTCGGCTCACGTCGTCCAGGCGAATGGCGAAGACCACGTGGAATCGCCCATCAGTTCGACATGCAGACATTCACCGCGACGAACTGCGATTTCGCTTCCTGAGCTAGAGAGCTGATCCGCATAACTGCCACGACGGGATCGACACGAAACACGTGGAGATGATCTGTAGCGGGGATGCAC
>QFQP01000046.1 GCA_003243425.1 Archangium gephyra
TGGAGCGCAAACTGCCGGTGCCATTCATCGAGTTACCGACAAGGAGAAGCTGAGCGGTGCGTTCGTTCAAGTAAGATTGATTGCGCTAGATAAGTGTCCGCCGGACTTTGCTAAAGATGTTACTCGCGCAACTAATACGCAAAACAGGGTGGAGGCGAAGGACTTTGCGTCTCTTGATCCGCTGCAGGAACGACTGCGGACGGAGTTGTTGGTGTCGGGTCGAGAATATCTTATCAAGGCCGGTGATAAGGTTGTGGATGCGAGTCGTCAGTGTACTGCCGAGGAGGCCGCATTCGCGTTGAGTTGTGCATCGGATGTAGCGTTGGCCACCATCGCTAAGAATAGCATCGGTCGCGTGTGGGATGATTCGCCAGAGGCAGGCGGTAAGGGCGTGAGTATTTACCGGAAGGTGTTCCCTCAGAGTTTAGACTCACAATATCTGTGGAATACTGTTCAAGCGCTTCGCGCGGTGGATCAACATCTGCAGGCGGTGAAGACGAAGGTGACTTCCGGCGTTTGTGTACACGGAAACCGATTCGTCGCCGCCCAGTTCTTCAAATCAATGGACCGCTCGAGATTGTTCTCTACGAACTTCAGTGTGAGTGAAGTGCCATTGGCTGAGATCAAATCACTTGTCGATGACGTTCAGAAAGTTCTGAAGACGAACTTTAAGACCAGCTATCCGGGAGCACTGTTTAAGCATCAAGCGAAATGCCAAGAGATCGACGAGCGGTTGAAAGAGCTTCGCAAGCAAAAGTGACGATCGCAAACGGGCCTTGTTTCTGGCTTACGACTGAACGGCTGCACACAACGGGCACGACGACGGTGGGTGCACGACGCGCCCGCGATGCAGGTCCAACACCGCGCGCGAGATCTCGGCGAGCTGACGACGCACCTCTCTGCGCTCACCCTTGATGCGGGCGATCTTCATCGAGTCGTACGCCGTCGTCTGATGCCGCATCCACGCGATGACGGCCGACTCCGCGCGCCGCTCGATGGGAATGCGTTCCGTGCGCGCGACGGTCCCACTTCCCACCGGCGTCGCGTGCGTCGTCACCAGCTTCGCCAACGCGACTTCCAACGCTGAGAACTCCGGCGTGAAGCGCAGGAACCTGCGCACCGCCGCGCCGAAGTCTTCGACGTACTCTGCCTGCTCGGCCTCACGGCGTACCTTCGCCGCTGCCATCTTCTTCGCGTACGCCGGCGTCGCGCGTTCGGCTTCCAACGCCGCTCGCGCGCCTTCGATGTTGGCGGCGGGCGCCCACAGCCCCTTCGAGAACGCCTTCCGCCCGACCTTCTCGATGACCTGCCAGCTCGGCCCCGCGGCCTTCACACGCCGCGTGAGCCCCGCGTCGCCTGGTGGAAGACACGCCCACTCGTTTGGAATCGTGAGCACGCGGCCATCAGGTGCGCGCACCTGCCGAGGGTCTTTGGTGGGAGCGCAGACGAGCGATTGCGACATGCGCGAGAGGAATCACAACGCGCCGCTCACGTCACGGAGGAACGCCGCCGTCGCGCAGGCGCTTGAAGCACTTCTGCGCAGACGTATTGCAATACGAGTCGCCGCAGCAGTCCGCGTTCACGAAGCAGATTTCGCCCGGACCGCGGCACTGCGCGCACGACCCGTTCACGCACATTCCGTTGCAGCACGGAGTGGCTGCCGAACCTCCGCAGGTCGAGCCGGCAGCGCGGCAGGAAGCGCAGGTGTCGGTGTTCCGGTCGCACCCCAGATTGCAGCACTCGCTGTCGAAGAAGCACGACTGCCCGTCGGCCTTGCACTGCAGCGCGCAGGCGCCCGCGCTCGGCGAGCAATACGGAGCTCCGCTGCAACACGTCGACGACCCGCGGCACGGCTCACCGGCGCAGGCCAGCGGGCCGCCACCACCGCCGCCGGTCGAGCCACTGCCTCCACCCGTGGAGCCACCACCGCCCGTCGAACCTGAACCACCACCCGAAGACGTCGACGTCGACGTGGCGTTGATTCGGGCGCGCTACGCGGCGACCTTCAAACACGCGCTCTCACGTGCAATCGCTTCGCTCGAACGTCGTGAACGGCTGGTGTTGCGCATGCACGTCGTCGACGGCCTGAGCGCCGAGAAGATCGCCGCCGTCTTTCACGTGCACCGCGCGACGGTGGCCACGTGGCTTGCCGCGGCCCGCGAGCACATCAAGGCGCGCGTCATCGAGCTCGTCCGGGAAGACGCGGGTATCGGTCCGGGTGAGTTCGACTCCATCGTGCATGTCGTGCAGCAGTTCACCGACCTGAGCCTGCCGCGGCTCCTCGCCGCGAAGGACCCGTCATGAGCTGCCCGAGCGCCGAACAGCTGGCCGAATTCGCGACCGGCTCCGGCGACTCACGCGAAGCCATCGAACAGCACCTCGACACCTGTAGCGATTGCCGCCGCGTGGTCGCCGAAGTCGCCGGGCTCGAGTCGACGCGTGCTGCCGGGAGCGGACCGGCGAGTCCGCTGGCGCCGCTCGCGAAGGGCACGCTGGTCGGCCGCTACGAAGTGCAGTCCGTCGCCGGGGCTGGTGGCATGGGCGTCATCTACGCCGCGCACGACCCGACGTTGAACCGAAGCGTGGCGCTCAAGCTCGTGCGTCCGGGGCGAATGCTCGACGGCGCCGCGCGGCTGCTCGCCGAAGCGAAGGTGATGGCCAGGCTCGCGCACCCCGACGTGTTGCCGGTGTTCGACGCAGGTTCGTTCGGCGACGAGGTCTTCATCGCCATGGAGTGGGTCGATGGCCAGACGCTGCGTGGCTGGCTCGCCTCGAAGCCACGCACGTGGCGTGAAGTGCTCGAGGTCTTCGTACACGCCGGTCGCGGCCTCGCCGCAGCGCACGCAGCGGGCGTCATTCACCGCGACTTCAAGCCCGAGAACGTGCTCGTCGGTCGCGACGGCCGCGTGCGCGTGAGTGACTTCGGGCTCGCGCGGTTGCTGGAAGGCAGCGGCGTGGGTGGCGTCACCGCGGCGGGAACGCTCGCGTACATGGCGCCGGAGCAGCGGACCGGCGCTGCCATCACGCCCGCGGTCGACCAGTATTCGTTCGGCGTCGCCCTGACCGAGGCGCTGGGCAAAGACAGCCCGCGTTGGCTCAAGCAGGTCGCGGCGCGCGCCCGGCAGGAATCTCCCTCGAAGCGCTTCGGCTCGATGAACGAGTTGCTGCGTGCGCTCCACCCACCGGCGTCGAAGCGCTGGCTGCTCGCCGCGCTGCCGCTTCTTCTGGTCATCGCGTGGTTCGCCACCCGACCCGACGCCGAGACGTTGTGCGCCGGCTCCGACACGAAGATCGACGCCGTGTGGAATGCGACGCGTCGTCAACAGCTGCTCTCGAACTCCGACCCGGCGTTCGCGCGCGTCGCCGAGTTGCTCGACGGTTACTCGCGACGTTGGCGCAGCGCGCGTCGTGAAGCGTGTCTCGCCACGCATCTGCACCACGAGCAGTCGGAGCAGGTGCTCGATCTCGAGATGAGCTGCTTTCAACAGCAGCTCTCGGGTGTCGACGCGCTGCTGAACTCACTTTCGAAGCCCGGCAACGCGGCGAAGGCCATCGAAGCCACGCAGCAGGCGATCTCGATTCAGCGGTGCACCGACGTCGCGCTGCTGACCGCCGCGAGCGGAGGCGTGCTCGACGACGACTCGAAGCAGCGCAGCTCCGCGCTTCGTGAACGCATGGCGCGGGCGAAGCAGTTGCTGATCCTCGGGCCGTTCAAGCAGGCCGGTGAAGACGCCGCGCAGCTGGTGACCGACGCGAAGGCCATCGGCATCAAGGCCGTCGAAGCCGAAGCGCAGCTGCTCCACGCGCAGGCGCTGCTCCAGCTTCGTTCCCGGCCGGAAGACGCGGCGGGCATCGAAGCGGCGCTCGACGAAGCGGTGCTCGCGGGCACCGAGTCGAAGTATCCGCAGCTCGTCGTCGAAGCCTGGCTCGAGCGGTTGCGGCTGTGCACGCAAGACGGCCGCTTCTACGAAGGCGTGAAGCACGAGCGCATGGCCACGGCACATCTGCAGGGGCTGGGCGTCGCTCCGTGGCTGCAGGCGCGGCACGATCAACTGCACGCTGCGCTGCTCATGCGGCTCAACCGCGGCGCCGAGGCGCTCACCGTGTACGAGCACGGCCAGGAAATGGCGCGGCTGCTGCCCGAAGCAGAGACCGCGCGGCTGCGGGCGGATCTCACCGCCGGTGAAGCGCTCGCTCGCATCGTCATCGACGATCTCGCGGGCGCACGTGCGCGGCTGCTCGAGGCGGTGAAGCTCGGGAAGGCCGCGTACGGCGAGCGCTACTCGCGGCTTGCCGAGTACACCTACAACCTTGGCGGCATCGATCAGCAGCTCGGTCGATTCGAGAGTGCGTTTGGCGGCGTACGACGAAGCCGGCGCCATCTGGGGCGCTGCCTATGGCCCTGCCACGCCGCGCCTCGGCGTCGTCGAGACCTCACGCGCCGACGTGCTCTCGCTGCTCGCACGCCATGACGAGGCCTTCGAGGCGTTGCAGCGGGCGAAGGACCTCTTCACGAAAGCGGGGCTTCAGAAGGAGTACTTCTTTCTCCGCGTGCTCTGCGCCGAGGGCGACCTGCAGCGACGTCGCGGCAATCTCGAAGCTTCGGCGCGCGCCTTCACGGAAGGTCTGGCCATCGCAGCCACGGCGAAAGGTCAGTTCCCCTTCGATGCGCCGGCGTGCGCCGTCGCGTTCAGTCACACGCTCATCGCGCAGCACAGGTACGCCGAGGCGCGCGAAAAGCTCGCGTTCGCAGAGCCGCCGCTGGCGACGTCACCGGTGCGACTTGCAGGTGTTCGCATCGCCCGTGCGCGCATCGACGTGCTCGAAGGGAAGGGCAGTGTCGAAAGCCTCGAGCAGTCGCTGACGTTGCTCGACGCGCAGAACCTCGAACCGACCTGGCGTGCGTGGGCGCGACTGTCGCTGGCGAAACTTCAACCGGAGCGCGCCAAGGAGCTCACCGCCCGCGCCGCGGCCGAGCTCCCGCCCGGAGAATCAGGAGTCCTGCAGTGATCACCACTTCCCGAGGCGTTTGTGGCAGGGTCCGCGGCCCGATGCGTCACGCCGTCCTGATCCTCGTCGCTGCATTCACGCTCGTCGGCTGCAAGAGCCAGTGCCGCGTTCTTTCCGAGAAGCAGTGCGACTGCACGCTGTCGACGACCGAACGCACGCAGTGCCTGGCTGCCGTCGCTCAACGCGAAGGCACCAACCCGCCGACGCCCGACGATGAAGCGCGCTGCGCGGACCTCATCGACCTGTGTGATTGCCGGCTGGTCGACACGCCGCAGGGCAAGATGCGCTGCGGCATCGCGAACTGATTTTCTGGCTGCGTACTGTACTTCTGGTCGCGTTCTCGGCGGCCGACCTCTCCGCTGCGCTTCGAGTTCGTCACGTCCGGCGATGAAGCCCGCCGGATTCCCTGCGAGCGCTCCGGGCTTCCCAAATGAAATCGCCGTGGAGCCCTGAAGCCCCACGGCGATGGTCTGCATTCGCTGCGGACTTCTCAGCCGCGCTTCAGCTTCACGAGCAGGCGGCGCAGGTCTTCGTTCACCTTCACGAACTCCGTCTTGCCCTTCTCGTCGGCGATCTGCTTCTCGAGCGCCGGCAGGCTCTTGCGTGCCTCGGCCATCGCGTCCTTCGAGTCTTCGATGAGCCAGTCGATGCCCTGAATGATGGCCAGGCGCGTATCGAGGTTGGTCTCGGGCAGGCGCTTCATCAGCTCGCTGGCTGCGGCCACGTTGCCCGAGCGGCCGAGTTCATACGCCGCACGCTCACGCACGCCGTGGTCGGCCGCGTCGAGCTGCTTCACCCAGCACGCCGCGTCGGTCTTGCACTCCGCCGCCGCCGCCGCGCGCAGCTTGTAGGCCGCGATCTTCTCCTGGTGCTTCTTCACCGAGGCGCCGACGTCCTTGCACTCGTCCATCTCGGGGTCGTCCTTGCACTCGGCTTCGAACAATTTCTGCTCGGCCGCCGAGGCCTTGTCGAAGACCGCCGGGTCGCTGCCCAGCATCGCCACGCCGCGCATCGACTCATCGCGCGCGCCCCACGGGCCCTTGCCCGACGTCTCGACCAGCTTGGCCACCGCGTCGGTGCCGCCGATGCGCGCCAGCGACCACACGTATTCACGGCGCGCGTTGGCTTCGACTTCATCGAGCAGCGCGGCGAGCGGCTTGACGCCTTCCTTGCTGCGCATACGACCGAGCGCGTCGGCCGCGCGCATGCGCATGATGAGCTTGATGTCGTCGAAGTCGCTCTTGAAGTTCAGGAACGAGACGATGGTCTTCTCGGCGCGGCGGTCGTGCAGGTCGCCCAGCACCTGCGTGCCCTTCGCGTAGAGCGCCACGTCCTTGATGTTGTTCTTCTGCGCCCAGTCCAGGAGGTCCTTGTCCTTGCCTTCGACGACGGGAATCAGCGCGTCGGCCGAGGGCGTACCGATCTGGTACAGCGCGAACGACGACTCCATGTAGAAGCTGACGCCCTTGCGCTCCTTGAACATGGCCTTCACGAGCCCGGGCACCGCGCGCGCGTCACCGATGTTGCCGAGCGCCACGATGGCCTTCTTGGTGATGAAGGGCTCGATCGCGTCGTCGGTGGCGATGGCGTAGAGCGGGTCGAACGCGTCCTTCGCGTCCATCGTGCCGAGCGCGTCGATGGCCGCCAGCACCGTGAAGTTGTCCTTGGTCTTGAGCAGCTTCGTCAGCGCCGGCAGCGCCTTCGGGTCGCCGATGTTGCCCAGGGCGACGGCGATCTCCTTGTTGAGCGTCTTGGTCTCCGAATCGCTCGCGGCCGGGTCGATGGCCTCGACGAGCGCGTCGACCGAGCTCTTCGACTTCTGCTCACCCAGCACGCGCGCGATGGCGCTCTTCACTTCCGGCTTCTTGGCGGCGGCGAGCTCCTTCTCGAGCATCGGCACCATGGCCGGCGACATGTGCTTCTCGCGCAGCGTCTCGACCGCCTTCACCTTTTCCTTGGTCGACTTGCCTTCGCTGATCTTCTTCGACCAGGTCTCGGGCAGCGCAGGGTCTTGCTTGCATGACGACGTGAGGAGCGCGACCGACAGCAGGCCACCGACGATGATTCGACGCATTGCGAACCCCTTTTGGAGAGTGAAAGTGAGGGCGGAACGCCGGGCTTAAAGTCCGCCGGACTTTCAGGGTCAACGACAACCCATCGAAACGACGACGTTGTTTTGATCCGCGTCACTTCGGTCACGCGAGGTGAACCGTCCCACCCTTCCACACTGTTCGGCACATCGCGTATGGTGCGCGCCTTCACTTTCCGGGGGCAGCACAACCATGACGGTCAAGATTCAGCGTGGGCGCCAGTTCCTTGCTGGCGATGCGACGGCGCAGCTCTTCGACGACAAAGGCAAGGCCGGCAGCTACCTGCAGCAGGCGGGCGACAAGCTGGTCGCGCAGCAGCACACCGTTCTGCTCCGCAAGGGCAGCGAGGTCGTCAAGCTCTCGACCGCCGCCGAGTGGAAGTCGTTCCTCGGCACCCACGCCGGCTCGAAGGACAAGACGGCGGAGTTCGCGAAGAACTTCGGCATCACCTTCGACGACTTCTGCAACGTGCTCGACGACGTGGCCGCGTCTGACGACAAGGGCCTGACGCTGAATCTCTCGCCGCGCACCAACCTCGCCAGGGCGCTGTCGCTCGACAAGGTCGAAGGCAACTACGCGAGCAACGTGGCGGCTGACGCGGCCGTGAAGTTGACCGGCGAGGGCGGCGTGAAGAGCGACGCGAAGCTCGTGCCCACGCCGACCATCACCGCCGACATTCTGTCGACGCCCATCACCGACGGCTGGGAGCGCGATCGCACCGAGCAGGAAGCGTGGGCCGACTTCAAGATGGGCGACGGCGCCAACGGCATCTTCCGCCGCACCAACGCCGCGGCGGTGTTCGAGAAGCTGCACAAGCCCGACTGGAACGACCCGAAGGCCATGGAGCTCGTGGAGCGCTTCACGATGCCCATGCACCTCGAGGTCGCCGAGACCAACCCCGACGGCACGCCGAAGTTCCAGGACCGCGACGAGATGTTCCGCGAGACCTACTTCGACGACGCCAACGGCGCGCTCGAGAAGGCCGGCGCTTCGGTGCGTGCGCGCGTGCGCTTCGACGACAACGAGCCGTTCACCGTTCGCCGGGTGCTCATTCAGGGCAAGCAGGGCCGCGCGGTCGACGAGCACGGCAACTCGGCGGTGCACAAGTTCGAGAAGCGCTTCGAAGGCACCTATTCGGCCGACGAGAACAAGGCCCAGGAGCTGCTGCGCACCGGCAAGGACACCGACGGCAAGAACCTGAAGGTGGCCGCGCTGCTCTACAAGTCGGTGAAGGACCAGGGCACCTTGTCGCCCGACGGAAATCTGCGCCTCGAGCCCAAGAGCCTCGTGCTGCAGAAGCGCCGGCGTTCGCACATGCAGTTCGAGTCGCTCAGCGACGTGCAGGCCAAACGCGCCACGTTGAAGACCGAGATCGACACGCTGAACGCCGCCGGCACCACGATTCCTCCGGCGCTCGCGAAGTACGACGCCAAGCTCGCCGAGCAGGAGAAGTTCCTCGGCGACGCCAAGGCGCTGCTCTCGAAGTACGGCCAGTACCTGCCGTCGAACACCGACGGCTTCATCATCTCGGCCGACCGCTATTCCGTGTACGACCCGTCGGCGCGCGCCACGCCGCCCACCGACATCGACGACGAAGCGGGTCGCGTGGGCCGTGGGCTGCACCTCGAAGCCGAGTGGGACACCGCTTCATCGGACCCGTTCGAGAAGACGAAGAAGGCCATCGAAGCGAAGCTTGCGGCCAACCCGTCGGCGGCCGACAAGACCGCGCTCGAGGCCGACCTCGCGTCACTCAAGAAGATGAGCGACGCCATTCTCAAGGACGTGGCCAACGCCGTGAACTTGATGAAGGAGAAGATGAACGAGGCGGGGTTGAAGAGTGACGACCGGCACCTCGCCAAGGAAGAGCGCGCCGCGGAGTTCATGCGCCGCCCCGACCGCCCCATCATCTGGAAGTAGCGGCACGGCAGCTCGCCGGAGGGTTGGGAGCCTCCGGCGACTGAATGAGGAACTCGAGATCGACGGCCCACGTCTTCGTGCCCGGAATGGGTCGCAGCGTGATGGTCGCCGTCTCGCACCCGCCGATGCCGAAGTTCGGAAACCAGCGTTGAGCGCCGAGCTCCGGCTTTCCGCGAAACTTCGTGAGCCACTTCTCGCGTGCCGCTTCGGTCGCGCCGAGCTGCTTGGCGAGTTCGTCCATTCGGTTCACCACGTCGTCCCAGGTGGTGAAGCGCGCGCCGAAATCGATGTGCAGGTTGCGTCGGGTGCGGCTCTTCTCGTCGACCGCGCTTGAGACATCGCGCACGTACTTCGTGCTCCAGTTGAGGCCGCTGGGGCCCCTGACCCGCAGCGTGTCGACCTTCTCGCCGAGCGTGAGGTCGAGCGCGAACGCGGGAAACGACAGCAGCACCACGGCCGTGACGATGCGCATGGCCGGCATCATGCGCCTACGGCTATTGAGGCGTCATGAAGATGGTGTTCATGGGCACTCCGGAGTTCGCAGTGAAGTCGCTCGAGGCGTGCCTCGAAATCGGCGAGGTCGTCGCCGTCGTCACCCAGCCCGACAAGCCGCGCGGCCGTGGTCAGGAGGTCAGCTTCTCGCCGGTGAAGACGCTCGCGGTGTCGAAGCACATTCCCGTGCTGCAGCCGGTGAAGATTCGTGGCACCGACTTCGCGCAGCAGGTGAAGGCCCTCGGCGCCGACATCGCGGTGGTGACGGCGTACGGGAAGATCCTGCCGCAAGACGTGCTCGACGCGCCCAGGCGCGGCTGCGTGAACGTGCACGCCTCGCTCCTGCCGCGCTGGCGTGGGGCGGCGCCGATTCAATGGGCCATCGCCGCGGGAGACGAGAAGACCGGCGTCTGTCTGATGCAGATGGACGCGGGCATGGACACCGGCGGCGTCATCGACAGCGCGGAGTTGCCGATTCTGCCCACCGACACCTCGGCGTCGCTGCACGACAAGCTGGCGCTGCTCGGCGGTGACGTCCTGAAGCGCTCGCTCAAGAAGTACGTGAGCGGTGACCTGCCGGTCGTACCGCAGCCGAGCGGGGGCATCGTGATGGCGCCGATGATCACGAAGGAAGACGGGCGCCTCGACTGGTCGAAGCCCGCCATCGAGCTGGAGCGTCGGTTGCGCGCGTTCACCCCGTGGCCCGGCGCGTTCTGCAATTCGGAGCTCGGCGTCTTGAAGATCACCAAGGCCGCGGTGGGCACGGGCCGCGGCGCTCCCGGAACGGTGTTGAACGCCAACGCAGACGGCGTCGAAGTCGCCTGCGTGCAGGGCTCGTTGGTGCTGCAGATGCTGCAGCCCGAGGGGAAACGCGCGATGCCCGCGAAGGACTTCCTGCTCGGTCGCAAGGTCACCGTCGGCAGCGTGTGGTGATCAGCGCGCGTCGTAGCCGAGCATCAACATCGGCGTGACCGTGGTGATGAGCTCGCGCGTCTGCACCTGAATCGAGCCGCCGTTCATGTCGGCCTCCTCGCGCACCACCACCGTGTCGGGGTGGAACATCACCAGCGCCTGCAGACCGATGTTGAAGCCGCCGCGCCGGAACGACGGCGAGGGTTTCGCCTTCCCCAATGCGAAGCCGAGCCGCAGGTCGATGGTGGGCTTCACGCCCGACGCCGCGAGCGCGGTGATGGTGCCCGCGCCTTCGCTCTTCACCGCGATGCCCGCCACCGCGAGCCCACCGGCGGCCAGACCGGGGCCGCCCGCGACGTAGAAGTGATCTCCGAAGATGGCCTCGGCCAGGAGCGCCATCACGTAGTGGTTGATGGCGGTGATGCTCACGCTGCCACCGCTGCCGTTGGCGCTCGCCCCGAAGCCGATGCCGAACGTTCCGCCCAGCGCGACGTACGTCGAGAAGACGTTCGTCACCTGGTACCCGAGCCGCCCTTCGAGGCCCAGGCCGAAGGCGCTGTACGGGAAGTGCCAACCGGCGCCGGCCGACGCGCCCCAGCGAAAGCGGCCGCCCGGGTCTGCGAGCGGTGTGACGTCACCGACCAGCGGCGGCCCCGGAGGGGCTTCTTGCGCAAATGACGGAGCAGCAGCGAACAACGCCAGCAGCAGCAGTGGGGTTTTCATGGGTGCCGCATCGACGCGGAGCCGCAGCACGCATTCTTCCGAGCTTCTGTAAACGCGCTGATCACCGCGCGTCGTAGCCGAGCGTCAACATCGGGGTGACGGTCCACAACGCGTCCTGGAATTTCACCTCGACGCTGCCGCCCTGCTCGTTGGCCTGCACGCGCGTGTAGATGGCACCCGGGTGGTACAGCGTCAGCACGTCGACGCCGATGTTGAAGCCGCCGCGGCGGAAGGTGACCGGGTTCTGTTTGCCGAACGCGAAGCCGAGCTTCGCGTCGAAGCCGGGCTTGAAGCCGTACGCACCGACGCCCGTGATGGTGCCGCCTTCGCTCGACGCGCTGATGCCGGCGACGCCCAGCGGCCCCACGCCGAACGCCGGGCCCGCGGCGACGTAGAAGTGATTGCCCAGGAACGCCTCGGCGATGAAGCCCATCGTGTAGTGCGCGATGAAGGTGCCGCTCACCGATGCGCCGCGGTTGGTGACGCCGATGCCCAGCCCGAGCCCGAGGTGACCGCCGAGCGTCACGTACGTCGAGAACACGCTGTTGACCTGGTAGCCGATGCGACCTTCGAGCCCGACCCCGAGCGCGTGGTACGGCAGGTGCCAACCGAGGTTGAACGACACGCCCCAGCGAACGCGGTGACCTACGTCGACGCGCGGCACGTCGCTCGCGGGCGGGGTGGTCTGCGTGTAGCTGAAGCCGGGCTGTTGATAGCTGGGCACGAACGGCTCGGCGGGCGGCGGCGGCGGCGGTTGCTGTTGCTGCACTTCGGGTTGAGGTGGCGGCGTCGGCTCGACCTGTTGAGCCAGAGCGGGAAGCGCAACGAGGGCCAGCAGCAGCGCGAGTCGGCGGGGCACGTGGGCCATGGAAGCATGGTTGCCGGACACGCCCAGACTGATCCGCCCCACAGCGCCGAGGTGATGGCGTAAACGAGGAAAATCATGACCCTCGCGGTGCTCGTCCTTCACGGACCGAATCTGGCGTCGCTGGCCGAAGAGCAGCTTGACGAGCGTCTTCAGACGAGGGCTTTGGAGCTGGGTGCGACCCTCACCATCGTGCAGCGCAACGGCGAAGAAGGGCTGCTCGATGCGCTACACGCGCACGCGACTTCGCTCGATGCGGTGTTGGTGAACCCGGGCGTGATTGCGCCGCTCGCGGTGGCGTTGGCGGAAGGGCTTCAGCAACTCGCGCTGCCGACGGTGGAGGTGCTGTTGACCAGACCGGTGTCGAAATCGGCGCTCAGCCCGGTGGTGTTGCGGCAGGTGCATGGGGAAGGCGTCGACGGCTACCTGAAAGCGCTCGAGCAGTTGGTGGGTGAGGGCGTACGGACACGTGGCGGCGGCGCCGGCGTGAAGCGCGCGGTGGGCGCGAAGAAGCAGAAGACCATCGGCCGCCGCGTGGCCAGCACGGTGGATCGCCCGACGGCGCCTCTGAAGACGATGGGCCGGCCGGGCCCGCGCACCACGGACAAACCCGCGAAGGCGGTGGTGACGCGCGCGCAGGTTCGCGACCGCATCAAGGACCGGCTGCGTGGCACGCTGGGCCCCGCGGCGCTGATGACGTGGGCACGCGAGACGTGGGCGCAGCTGCAGGCGGGCGCGGCGGCGGAGCCGGGTCACGAAGCGCAGATTGATTCAGTGTTGTTGGCGTTGATGACTCCGCGAGCGGATGACGCCGGTTTGATTTCTCTGATGGCGAGGCTGGACACATGAAGAAGCCGAACGACAAACGGCAGGGCGGCGGCGGATCGCGCGGCGGTGAAAAGACGTTCCGTGGAGCGCGTGGTGGGGCGGGCGAATCGATCGGCGGTGGTCGTTCGTTTGGTGGTGGGCGCGGTGGTGATTCGCGCCGTGGACGTGACGGCGGCCCGCGGAGCGGCGATTCAGGCGGCGAACGTCGCGGCGACTCACGAACCGGTGGTCATTCGCTCGGCGCCGCACGCAGCGGTCGAGACAGTGGAACGCGTGACGGCGAGTCGCGAGGCGGCTCACGCGGTGGCGATTCGCGCGGTGGTCGTGCCGGTGATTCACGGGGCGCCGGTGGTTCGTTCGGCGCACGCGGTGAGTCTCGCGCTGGTCGCGGCGGCGAGTCGCCAGGCGGCACACGCGGTGACGCTCGCGGTGGTCGTGACGGCGGTTCACGCAGCGACGGTCGTTCGTTCGGCACACGCGGTGATGCTCGCGGTGGTCGTGACGGCGATTCACGCGGCGACGGTCGTTCGTTCGGCGCACGCGGCGGCGACGCTCGCGGCGGTCGTGACGGCGGTTCACGCGGCGACGGTCGTTCGTTCGGCGCACGTGGCGGTGATTCGCGCGGTGGTCGTGACGGCGATTCACGCGGCGACGGTCGTTCGTTCGGCGCACGTGGCGGTGACGCTCGCGGTGGTCGTGACGGCGATTCACGTGGCGACGGTCGTTCGTTCGGCGCACGCGGCGGCGACGCTCGCGGTGGTCGTGACGGCGGTTCACGTGGCGACGGTCGTTCGTTCGGTGCACGCGGCGGTGACGCTCGCGGTGGTCGTGACGGCGATTCACGGAGCGACGCTCGTTCGTTCGGCGCTGGGGCTGATGCGCCTCGCGCTGGCCGAGACGGCGAGTCGCAACGTGGCGCACGCGCTCGCGATTCGCGCGGTGGTCGTGATGGCGACGCTCGTTCGTTCGGCGCACGCGGCGATGACGCTCGCGGTGGTCGCGACGATGGCTCGCGTGTTGGCGAATCGCTCGGCGGCACGCGCAGTGACGCGTCACAGGCCGAAGCTCGCTCGTTCGACGACAGGCGCGACCGCGAGCAACGCACGGATGACGGCGACCACGTGAGCAAGCGTGAACCGAGCGGCGGGGCACGCGCTGCCCAGTCTCACGACGCGCAGGTCACGTCCGCGCCTTCCAGCAACAAGTCCGGCAACCGACGCGACTTCGTTCGCACCGTCGACCGCAACGCGGCGCAGAAGAGCGTAGGCGCGCGTCGGCCCGCACCGCGTACGACCGCGCGCATGCTCGCGATCGAAGTTCTCGCGCGAGTTGCAGCCACCGACGCGTACCTGAACGTCGTCCTCGACACGATGCTCGACGAGCACCCGCTCAAAGACCCGCGCGACGCCGGGCTCGTCACCGAGCTCTGCTACGGGGCCACCCGCCGTCGCATCACGCTCGACACCGTGCTTCTCCGCTTCGCAGATCGCGGTCTCGAGGCCATCGAAGATCGCGTGCTCGCTGCGCTCCGGCTCGGCGTCTACCAGCTCTTCTTCATGCGCATTCCGCGGCACGCAGCCGTCGGCGAGACCGTCGACGCGCTCAAGTCCGTCGGGCTCGAGCGCGCTGCGGGGTTCGTCAACGCGATTCTCCGCAAGGTCGCTGCGCTCGAGGAACTCCCGAAGCCCGAAGGCGACGACATCGCGAAGCTCGCCTACGAGACCAGTCACCCCGCGTGGCTCGTGAAACGGTGGGTTCGTCAGTTCGGCCCTGAGCGCGCGCGCTCGATGCTCCACGGCGACAACGAAGCGCCCAACGTCGTGGTGCGCACCAACACCAGCAAACGCACGCGCGACGAGTTGCTCGCCGAACTGCAGGAAGCCGGCATCGCCTGCCGCGCGACGCCGCTCTCGCCGCTCGGCATCATCTTCGAATCACCGGGCCGCGTCGAAGAGCTCTACGGCTACACCGAGGGTCTCTGGCAGGTGCAGGACGAAGCCGCGCAGCTCGTGAACGTGTTCGGTCAGGTGCCCGGCAACGCGCGTGTGCTCGACCTCTGCGCCGCGCCCGGCGGCAAGGCGTGTCACCTCGCGCAGACCAACGAAGTCGTCGCGGTCGACCTCCACGCGAACAAGCTCCCGAAGATCGACAGTGAAGCGAAGCGCCTCGGGCTCCGGGACCGCCTCACGCTCGTGCAGGCCGATGCCACGCAGCCGCTGCCTGAATCGCTCGGCGAGTTCGATGCCGTGGTCATCGATGCACCGTGCGCAGGTCTGGGCACGCTGCGCCGTCACCCGGAGCTCCGCTACCGGCGTGAAGAGCGCGACATCGCCGAGCTCGCGCACATTCAACGCGAGATCCTCGAGAACGGCGCCAACGTGCTCAAGCCTGGCGGTCTGCTCGTGTACGCGGTGTGCAGCACCGACACCGTCGAAGGCGCGGACCAGATCGAAATGTTCCTGCGCTCGCACCCCGAGTTCACCAGCGAGCCGCCGAAGGGCCTTTCGAATCTCCCGTCGTGGCAGGGACACCTGCGCACGTTGCCGGGCCCCGAGGGGCTCGACGGCTTCTTCGCCGCGCGAATGCGCAAGATGTACTGAGCGCGCGTCCTTACGAAGGACCCATGAAGGTCATCAGCGAAGACGAACTCGACGGGTTGTACGGCACGAAGGCGCGGCTTGCTTCGGGCGGTGACTACGGCTGCATGTGCGTGGTGCTCGAAGGCGATGTCACCGGTGAAGGCGCGAAGTTCTGCGACGACGCGCACTTCCGTGCGCTGCAGGAAGAAGCAGACGTGGGCACCGTGGTGGTGACCGGCAACCTCACGCTCACGGGCGACGTCACGTTGTCCGATCGTCTCTTCTGTCTCGTGGTGCTCGGTGACGTCACCGCGAACGTGTTCACCACGTCGAAGACCGAAGTGCTCGTGGGTGGCGCGTTGAAGGCCAGAACCGTGGTCGATGCCGACGAGCTGATCACCGTCGAGAACGGAAGCGCCGCGTAAGTGGGCAACGTCGAGACGACTCGCGCTTCGAAGTCGGCACGGCTCACGAGCACTGGCTGGTCGATGCCGGCGAGGAGCACGTCGACGTGTGCTCGGCGCCGCGGCAGTGAGTCCGCGCAGCGCACACGTGTCGCGACTGGCTGCCTCGCGGTTCCCGGTTTCTCTGACGTACGCATGCCGCTCGCCGCGCTGTTCGACTAAACGCCGGGCCATGATTGCCCCGCTCGTCGTCGTCTCGATGCTCGCGGCCGCTCCGGTCGCGAAGAAGCCGTACACGGTTCAAGACCAGGTGACGCTCAAGCGTCTCTCGGGTCTCAAGGTCTCGCCCGATGGGCTCAAGGTGGTGTTCTCGGTGCGCGTCACCGACCTCGAGGCCAACAAAGGCAAGTCGGACCTCTGGGTCATCAACGTCGACGGCACGGGCCTGCGGCAGCTCACGTCGGCCGACGGCAACGAAAGCGACCCCACGTGGTCACCCGATTCACGCTCCATCTATTTCCTCGCCACGCGTTCGGGTTCCAACCAGTTGTGGAAGCTCGCGCTCGATGGCGGCGAGGCCACGCAGGTGACGAACTTCCCGCTCGACGTCGAGGCCTACGCCCTCTCGCGCGACGGTCAGAACCTGGTCTTCGCCGCCGAGGTGTTCGTCGATTGCGACACGCTCGAGTGCACCGCGAAGCGCGCCGCCGAGAAGCCGAAGAGCTCGGCGCAGATCTACGACTCGCTGTTCTTCCGCCACTGGGACACGTGGAAGCACGGTCGCCGCTCGCACCTCTTCGCCACCAAGCTGAGCGGCGGGCCCATCGTGAATCTGCAGAAGAAACAGAACGCCGATGCGCCGACCAGGCCGTTCGGTGGCAGCAACGACTTCACCTTCAGCGCCGACGGCAAGTCGGTCGTGTACGTCGCGCGCGACGCGGGCCGCGAAGAAGCGTGGAGCACCGACCTCGACCTGTGGACGGTGCCCTTCGACGGCAGCAAGGCGCCGGTGAAGCTGACGACCTCGAACCGCGCCACCGACACCAGCCCGGTGTTCTCACCCGACGGCAAGACGCTCGCGTACCTCGCCATGTCTCGCCCCAAGTTCGAAGCCGACAAGCTGCGCGTCATCGTTCGTGACTCGGTCAGCGGCAAGGAGCGTTCGCTCACCGATTCGTGGGACCGCTCGGCCGGTGCGCTGGCGTGGAGCGGCGACGGCAAGTCGCTCTTCGTCACCGCCGACGACGTCGGTCAGGTCGGCGTGTTCCGCATCGACGTGGCCAGCGGCGAAGTGAAGAAGCTGTTGAGCGACGGCAACGTGAGCGAGCTCGGCGTCGCCGGCAATTCGCTGGTGGTGGCGCACGACTCCCTGAAGGCGGCCTCGGACCTCTTCACGCTCGGCTTCGATGGCGGCGCGTTGAAGCGCCTCACCGACGTGAACGCCGACGTGTGGGCGCGCGTGCAGCTGGGCGAGCCCGAGCAGTTCAGCTTCAAGGGTTGGAACAACGAGACGGTGTACGGCTACGTCGTCAAGCCCGTCGGCTTCGCGGCCGGCAAGAAGTACCCGCTCGCGTTCCTCATTCACGGCGGCCCGCAGGGCAGCTTCGGCAACCACTGGCACTACCGCTGGAACCCGCAGGCCTACGCGGCGAAGGGCTACGTCGCGGTGATGATCGATTTCCACGGGTCGACGGGCTACGGCCAGTCGTTCACCGATTCCATCTCCGGCGACTGGGGCGGCAAGCCGCTCGAAGACCTGCAGAAGGGCCTGGCAGCCGCGCAGGAGAAGTACCCGTTCATCGACAAGAACCGGCAGTGCGCGCTCGGCGCCTCCTACGGCGGGTTCATGATCAACTGGATCGCCGGCAACTGGAACGAGCCGTGGAAGTGCCTCGTGAATCACGACGGCAACCTCGACGAGCGCATGGCGTACTTCGACACCGAGGAGCTGTGGTTCCCCGAGTGGGAGCACGGCGGCACGCCCTGGGAGAACCCGGCGAGCTACGCGAAGCACAACCCCATCGATCACGTCGCCAAATGGAAGACGCCGATGCTCGTGGTGCACGGCGGCAAGGACTACCGCGTGGTCGACACGCAGGGCATGTCGACGTTCACCGCGCTGCAACGCAAGGGCATTCCGTCGAAGTTCGTCTACTTCCCCGACGAGAATCACTGGGTGCTCAAGCCGCAGAACAGCATCGTGTGGCACGAGCAGGTGCTCGGCTGGCTCGACCAGTGGACGAAGTGAACCTCGCGCGTCGAGGTTCGCCAGGGCTCGCTGACCGACGGTGACGAGACCGTGCTGGTCAACGCGTCGAACACCAACGCCCAGCTGGGCAGCGGGGTGTCGTCGGCCATTCGCCGCGCGTGCGGCCCCGGCTACCAGCAGTTCCTGTTCGACGAGCTTCAGCGCGTCTTCGGCGGCGCCATGGAGCCGGGCGAGATCCTCTTCACCAGCGCCGGCTCGCACCCGCGCGCGAAGTGGGTCGCTCACGTCGCGGTGATGGACTACCGCGAGGGTTTCAACGGCGGCAGCTTCCCGACGCTCGAGCGCGTTCAGGTCGCGTGTGAGCGCCTGTGGCCGCGCGTCGACGCGCTGGGAGGAACGCAGTCGGTGGCCATGGTCGCGCTCGGCGCTGGCACCGGAAATCTCGGCGTCATCGAGCCGATGCGCATCGCGGCTCGCACCTTGAAAGCTGCTGCGCCAGCACCCATCGAGCGCGTGTGCTTCTACGGCTTCGCGCTGCAGGAATACGTGGCTGTCGCCGAGGTCATCGCGTCGGAGTTTTCGGAAGTGGAGTCGACGCTACCGCCCGAGGTGCGCGCGGTGCTCCGTCGCTGACTGCCCAACGAAGCTGACGCACGACGGGCCGTGCGCGCCGCCCGTGGCGACAGCGCCTCGCGCTATGTTGGCGGCCGTAGAGCCCGGCAGCCGCATCGCGTCGTTTCTCTCCGCTGAGGGCAAGTCATGAAGGCCGAATACCTGCTGCCCGGCGTCGCGCTCTTCGCGACCGGCTTCGGCATTCTCTTCGCCCTGCTGGGCAGCGTGGGGGCGCTGGCGAAATCGAGACAGTTCGCGGCCATGCGCCAGCTTGCCAGCGGTGTCAGTGGAAGCGGGAAGCGCGCGTGGTTCTTCGCTTCCCCGGGGCTGCTTGCCGTCGGCATGTGCGGGACCTTCGCCGGGGTCGCGCGGAGCGACGTGGAACGCGCCAGGGCCTGCACCGCGCTCTGTGTTTCCCGCGGGCACACGACCGGCCGCATCGGCGCCGCGACCCACCCCGACCCCAGACGACCCCAACCCGCGTGCCTGTGCGAGGGCGGCGCGGCGCCGTTTGAAACGCCGGTCAGCGCGCTGGTCTTCTGAGTCGCTCGCGCAGACCCGCCTGCTCAGCGCGCGACCTGCGGCAGGTAGTGCGCCACCTGCTTCTTCCACCACGCGTAGTCGTGCTTCGCGTCGGTACCCCACACGCCCACGTGCGTCGGCACCCCCTTCTTCTTGAGCCAGCCGCCGAGCTCCACCGTCTCAGGCAGGCAGCGGCCTTCGAAGGCGCCTCGGCCCACGACCAGCGTGAGGTGCGTGTGACGACGAACGCGCTCGAGCGCCGCGCCACCGAGCCCCGGCACGAACGCGAGCGGATCGTTGAAGTACATCGACTCGGTGTAGCCGCCGCCTTTGACGAACTCCGAGCCGCGGTAGCGCCCCGACATGCACAGCGCGCCGCGGAAGAGCTCCGGGTACTTCAGCGCGAACAACGCCGAGTACATCGCGCCCATGCTGCAACCCGCGCCCGTCAGTCGAATGCGCGGCGCGCCGCAGTCTTCACGAATGAACGACGCCAGATCTTCGGTGATGAAGCGCTCGTACTGTGCGTGGCGGTGCATGCGCTCGTCGAGCCGGCCTTCACCCGAGAACGTCTGCGAGATGTTGCTCTCGGGGCAGTAGAGCTTGATGCGGCCCGCGTCGATCCACGGCTTCAACGCATCGACCATTCCGCTCTCTCGCCACTCGTGCGCGACGCCGGCGTTCGAGGGGAAGACGACGACCGGGCGACCGAAGTGCCCGAACGTCCACACATGCGCGCGGCGACCGAGCGCGGGAGACTCCAACAACACGTGACGTGACTGCATGTGTGCGGAGCGTAACGCGGCGCGGCGTCTTTGCAGAATCGTCGGCCGATCGAACCCGGCAGGTCGGCGCACGTGGCGGTGAACCTCTACGGCGAACACCTCGCCACCGGGAAAGACACGTACGGCAATGACCTGACCGCAACGGCGAGCGCTGCTTCGACGAGCGCATTCCCAACCCCCCACTGGAACCCGGCCGACGACGCGTCAGAGCGGTTCAAGCTCGAGCGCCACTCCGTGAACGAGCACGCGCGACCTCTACAACCCGGTGGGCGACCCGCCGTACATGACCGAGAAGCCGGGCGACAAGGCGAGCTCCGAGGCCGTCGACGAGATGTCGGCGTCGCTGATGGGCGTGCAGGCCGGGAAAGCGCGAGACAGCAACGACTGGCAAGCCGAGGTCACGCCGTACGCGAACTGTCTACTCGCGCAGCGCGACTTCCACGGTGAGCCCGTCGAAGGCGATTTCGCACGGCCCGCTGAATTCCTGTTTCGCCTGCTCGAGCAACGGGCGCGGGTCGACGTCGTGACGCGACGAGAGGTGCGTCAACACCACGCGCTTCACCTTCGCCTCGGCGCCGACCTTCGCGGCTTCACGCGCCGTCGAGTGACGCGTTTCGATGGCGCGCGCCTGTTCGTCGTCGCTGAACGTCGCTTCGTGGATCAGCAGATCGGCGTCGCGCGAAGCGTCGATGAGGTTCTGGCAGGGCCGCGTGTCACCCGAGATGACGACCTTGCGCCCGGGCCGCTGCGCGCCGAGCACCTGTTCGGGCTTCACCACGGTGCCGTCGGCCAGCGTGATGGTCTGGCCCTTCTGCAACTTGCCGAACTCGGGGCCTGAAGGAACGCCGAGCTTCTTCGCGGCTTCAGCGTCGAAGCGGCCGGGGCGAACGTCTTCTTCGATGGCGTAGCCGAGCGCGTTGACGCGGTGGTCGACCCGAATCGCGCGCACGCCGTAGCCCTTGCGCTGCACGAGTTCGCCGCCGCGGAGTTCCTGCACCTCGACCGGAAACGCGAGCCTGTCGACGCCAAGGTGAATGGCCGCGTCGAGGATCTTCCGCGCCGGCGGCGGGCCGTAGAGCACCAGCTTCTCGGTGCGGCCACCCATGCCCAGCGTGCGCAGGAAGCCGATGATTCCCAGGTAGTGGTCGGCGTGGAAGTGCGTGAAGAACACCGCGTCGACCGCGAAGCCGGTGCCGAAGCGAATCATCTGCCGCTGGCTGCCTTCGCCGCAGTCGAACAACAGCAGGTCGCCGTCAGCCTTCACCGCCAGGCCCGACACGTTGCGATGCAGCGTGGGCATGGCCGCGGAGGTGCCAAGAAAAGTCAGCCGCAGAATCGACATGCCCGAGGAGCTCACGACGGGCTGACGCACTACCACACGACGTCCGACACGAAAGTCAGTTCACGGACAGGTGACGCCGGTGTCGGCCTCCGCGCAGCGGCCGCTGTACGGGTACATGTACGACGCGCACTGCGAGATGTTGGGCGAGGGGGTCGCTTCGAGCGGGCGCACCGCACGGCCGCCGCAACCCACCCAGTGACCGAGTGACGTGTCGGTGCCGAAGGCGATGGCGCGGGCCGTGGTGTCTTGCGCGAAGGCGTAGCGGGCGAGCGCGTGAATGCGGCGGAAGACGCCCCAGCGGTCCGCGGCGTTGAGCACGTTCTGCGGGTTGGCGGTGAACGTGTTGCGCGACATCGGCAGGGTATGTGTCGCGTTGATGCCGCAGCCGCAGACATCGGTGCGAATGAGCTGCCAGCTCTTCTCGAGCGAGGCCGGCAGCTTGTTCCAGATGTCTTCTGCGCGATGACCGGGTCGTTCGCTTCGTCGTCGGCGTACACCTGAATGACGGTGCGCGTGTCAGCCGGCAGCGTGTCGTAGCCGGTACCCCACGAGTACCAGGGCGCCATGATGAACATGAAGCGGCCGTTGCTGCCCCAGGTCTGATCGACGTAGCCGCGCCGTGCCAGCTCGGGCGTTGCGCCGCCGCCGAACGAGTGGCCCACGAAGCCCACTCGCGTCATGTCGAACGTCGTCGTGTCGTGCGCACGCGCGGTGACGAAGCCGGTCCACAGCACCTGGTAGCGCTCATCGACGGGCGTGTTGCCTGGTGGCCGCAGCGGGTAGGGCACGTGCACCACCGCGTAGCCGTTGCTGGCGAGCACTTCGAAGAGGTCGCGGTACGAGTCGGGGTTGGTCGCGCCGAACGCGTGCGAGAAGAAGATGACGGGCACGTTGGTGAGCCCCGTCGGCCTGAAGATGGTGATGTCGCCTGCGTTGGTGGGGCGCGGGTTGGCGAGCGTCTCCACGGGACGGCGTGTGGGCCTGTGGTGCCAGGGCTTCCTGCAGGTGGCGCCTCGGTCGCAGTGTCGAGGCAGGCGGTCGAGAGCGGTTGTGCAGCGCACTCGTGGAACTCGATGCCCGCGTCTTCGGTGATTCCTGCGTCTTCGATGGTGCCGGCGTCGGTGTTCACGCCCGCGTCGACGATGCCGCCGTCGTCAGGCTCTTCTGGAGAACGGCCACCGCACGCACACGCCACGACACAGGTCAGAACGAGAAGAAGTCGCATCACGGGCGTTCAACCCGGCAGGTGCGGAGCGGTTGCGGGAATAGAACGTGTGCATGGCACGCACCGTGGCTCTGCTTCGCGGCATCAATGTCGGCGGCAATCGGCTGATCAAGATGAGCGACTTGAAGAAGACCTTCGAGTCTCTGGGGCTGAAGGACGTGCACACCGTGATTGCGAGCGGGAATGTGATCTTCAGCGGCAAAGTCACCGAGGCGCGCATCACGGCGGCGCTGAAGAAGGAGTTTGGTCACGACGTGCCGGTGACGCTGCGTACTGCGGCTCAACTACGCGACGTGGTGAAGAAGGCACCGAGGGGCTTCGCGTCGAGCAAGCATCGCTCCGACGTCATCTTTCTCTTCAAGGGGCTGACGGCGGGGAAGGCCTTCAAGCAGCTCGAGTTCCGTGAAGGCGTCGACGAAGGCTGGGTCGGGAAGGGTGTTCTCTATTTCCGCCGGCTCACCGCGAAGGCGTCGTCGTCGAAGCTGACCAAAGTGACGCAGCTGCCGATGTACCAGCAGTTGACGATCCGAAACTGGAACACGACCTCGAAGCTCGCCGACCTCACGGAGGGCTGAACGATGGCGAACTTTCTCGAGCAGTTGGTCTGCGAGTTCTACGAATTCCGCGGCTACTTCGTTCGACAGAACGTGATGGTCGGTCGTCGCGCGAAGGGTGGCTACGAGGGTGAACTCGACGTGGTCGCATTTCATCCCGTCGAGAAGAAGCTCGTGCACATCGAGCCATCGATGGACGCGCACACCTGGGAGAAGCGCGAAGAGCGCTTCGCGAAGAAGTTCGCTGCTGGACGCAGCCACATCCCCGCGCTGTTCGTAGGACTCGATGTGCCCACCGACATCGAGCAGATCGCGCTGTTCGGTTACGGCAGCAGAGGCGCTCGCACCCACGTCGGCGGCGGTCGCATCGTTTTGGTCTCCGAGTTCATGAACGAGATCGCCGACGCGCTTCGCGGCAAGCGAGTGCAGACCGCCGCGATTCCAGAAGGCTTTCCGTTGCTACGAACCGTGCAGTTCACGCTGCAGCACGTGGTCGATCACTGACTGAGCGCAAACTCGAGACCTGCGCGCACGGCGACCGCCTGCGCTTCGTTGCACTGCTCGGGCGTCGCCCGCGGGCTGTCCGGGTACACCTCGGTCGTCGTCGTGAACTTCGCGCCCGTCAAACTCGCGCAGAGCCCCAACGACTTCACCGGATACTCGATGACGCCGCGGCTCAGAATCGGCGCGCCGATGATGTGGCCCTTCTCATCAGGCGGAGCGATGTGCGTGACCTTCTCGACCGCGTCGATGATCGCCTTCTGAAAACCGAGCTGCCGATTTTCGGAATCGTCGACCAGATAGAACCCATCGGGGATCACGTCGGGCTCGTATTTCTTCCCATCACGCGCCGCGAGTGACGGACGGAACACCGTCTCGTCGGTGTCGGTCGTCTCGTGCAGGTCGATGTGCATCAGGAAGCGACCGCGGTACGGCGCGATGGCGGCGATCAGGTGCATCGCTTCACCCGTCGTGCCCTCGCCCTTGAACGAACGGTTCGGGTCGAGCGCTTCGGGATTCCAGCGGTGAATGCGCTCGTAACCCCACGGGCTCACGCACGGCGCGACGAGCAGGTTCACCTTGCCCGCGAACGCCTTCGCGTCACGTTCGGCGAACAGCAGCGCGCCATGCACGCCGCTCGTCTCGTAGCCGTGCACGCCACCGGTCACCATCACCACCGGTAAGGCGTCGTTCCACGCGCGGCTCTTCAAGATGAACAGCGGGTAGCTGCCGTCTTCGCCGTACTCGAGCGTGCCGTAGTTGATGATTTCGAAGTCGCGTTCGAGCCGCTTCACCTTCGAGACCACTTCGTCGGAATAGCTGCGCAGCTTCTTCTGCAACGCACGCCACTGGACTTTTTCAGGTGCACCCCACGGAACGCCGGGAGTGCCGAACGAGAACGTCAGCTCACTGCTCATGCTGCAGACCTCTACAACGAAACGGCCGCCTCCGTTTCCAGAGGCGGCCGCCTGAATTCACGAAACGAAATGACTCAGCGCAGCGCGATGAGGCCGGCCACGAGCAGGCTGACGACCGACATCACCTTGATGAGGATCGCGATGCCGGGGCCCGAGGTGTCCTTGAACGGGTCGCCCACCATGTCGCCGACGACCGCGTTCTTGTGAACGTCGGAGCCCTTCTTGTAGCCAGCGAGCTTGCCCTTCTCGATGTACTTCTTGGCGTTGTCCCAGGCGCCACCGGCGTTCGCCATGTAGAGCGACATGGTGGCACCGACAGCGAGCGCGCCGGCCAGCGTACCGGCGAGCGCCGCAGGGCCCAGCAGGAAGCCGATGACCGGCGGCACCACCACGGCCACGAGGCTGGGCAGAATCATCTCGCGCAGCGCGGCGGTGGTGGAGATCTCGACGATCTTCTTGGGCTCCGGTTCGGCCTTCAGGTCGATGAGGCCGGGAATCTCGCGGAACTGACGGCGGATCTCTTCGACGATGGCGCCGGCCGCCTTGCCCACCGCGAGCATCGTCGACGCGCCGACGATGAACGGCAGCATCGAGCCGAGGAGGATGCCGATGAGCACCTTGCCGTCGGTGATGAGCAGCGCCATGTCACCCAGACCAGCGGCCGAACGCGCGTGGTTCACTTCCATGTTGAAGGCCGCGAACAGCGCGATGACCGTCAGCGTCGCCGAGCCGATGGCGAAGCCCTTGCCGATGGCCGCCGTGGTGTTGCCGACCGCGTCGAGCTCGTCGGTGATGTCGCGCACTTCAGGGCCGAGGCCCGACATCTCGGAGATGCCGCCGGCGTTGTCGGAGATGGGACCGTAGGCGTCGACCGTCATCACCACCGCGGTGCCGCCCAGCATGCCCACGGCCGCCAGCGCGATGCCGTAGAGGCCCAGGAAGTGGTCGGCGATGTACGCGACGACGGCGACGACCAGCATGGGCACGGCCACCGATTCCATACCGACGGCGAGGCCACGAATGAGGTTGGTGCCGGCGCCGGTGATGGACGCTTCGGCGATGCGCGCCACGGGCGTCGACGACGTGTAGTAGTCGGTGACGAGGCCGATGATGGCGCCACCGAAGGCGCCGCCGGCGATGGCGATGGTCACACCCTGCGTGATGCCGAACACCGGCATGAGGATCGCCGAGACGACCGTGAGGATGACCGGCGGGAGAATGAGGCCCAGGCGCAGCACCGTGGCCGGGTTCATGGCCTTGAGCGCCCGCGAGATGAAGATGGTGATGATCGACACCACCAGGCCCAGCGCCGAGAGCACCAGCGGCACCATGATGCCGGCGGCGCGGTTGGTCTCGGTCGAGCCCGCTTCGATGAGCTTCGGCAGCGCGACGATGGGCGCGGTGATGGCGATGGCCATGGCCGAGACGATGGCCGCGATCATCGACTCGTAGATGTCGGCGCCCATGCCGGCGACGTCACCCACGTTGTCACCGACGTTGTCGGCGATGACGCCCGGGTTGCGCGGGTCGTCTTCGGGGATGTTCTCGATGACCTTGCCGGCGATGTCGGAGCCGACGTCGGCGGCCTTGGTGTAGATGCCGCCGCCGATGCGCGCGAAGAGCGCGATGGACGAAGCGCCCACCGCGAAGGCGTGGATGATGTTCGAGAACAGCTTGTCGTCCTTGAACAGCAGGTAGATGACGCCGATGCCGAGCATGCCGAGGCCGGCGACCGCGAGGCCCATCACCGCGCCACCGTCGAGCGCCACCAGGAAGGCGTTGGGCTTGCTGCCCGTCTTCGCCGCCTGCGAGGTGCGCACGTTGGCGAACGTCGCGGCCTTCATGCCGATGAAGCCGGCGAAGAGCGACAGGAACGCGCCGAGCACGAAGGCGCCCGCGGGCACCCAGCCCAGGCTGAAGCCGACGAGCGCGAAGACCACCGCGCAGAACACCGCGAGCACCTGGTACTGGCGCGTCAGGAACGCCATCGCGCCTTCACGGATGTAGCCCGCGATGCGCTCCATGGTGGCGTCGCCGCCGGGCAGGCTCTTCACGCGGAAGTAGAAGACGGCCGAGAGGAGCAGGCCCACGGCGCCGATGGCGATGGGGGCGATGGTCCAGAACTGGGACTGAATCGAGTTGAATTCCATGTCTCAAAGACCCCAAACGCGGGGAAAAGTCGGTGCCCGGAAGAAAGACGGGGCGGGTGTAGAGGCGGCGCGCGCTTAGCACACGGTCCCCCGCTCGCAATGGTTTCGGGCCTCTGGCTGCCGCGCGTGGCATCATCCGCCCGCCCCAATGAGTTCCGACGTGCGCGTGCTGATCATCGACCCCGACACTTCTGGCGCCCAGAAGCTCGGGTTGGCGCTGGACGGAGCCGGCTTCCCGGTGACGTGGTGCAGCTTCGCTCCTTCGGACGTGGGCGACGCCATTCGCGATTTCCGGCCCACGGTGTTGCTGGTGCGCGCCGAGCTCTCGTCGCCGCAGTTGGCCACCTTGTTGGCGCGCGTCGAAGCCAAGTCGCTGCCGGTGGTGTTGCTGGCGAAAGACTCGGTTGATCAGCGGTTCGTGCGCGTGATGCGTACCGGCGTGGTCGAGATTCTTCAGGAGCCCTTCAGCGCACGGCTGCACCTCAACCGCCTGCGAGAGGTGATGAACGACCTGCCGCAACGCGAAGGTGAATTGAGCGGTCGTGGTTCGCGCGATCTGAACGAGGTGCTCGCGCACCTGATGCGCACGCGCCGCACCGGCGGGCTGTCGGTGGGTGACGACGGTCGCGCGTTCTTCGTGCGCGGTACGTTGAAGGCCGCCCGCTTCCGCGAACATTCGATGCAGGCGGCGCTGGCGGCCATGGTTCGTGACGCGGCCAACTGGCGCTTCACCGAAGGCACTGACGGCACGTCGGCGGTCGTGGAGTTCATGGGTGAAGACGGCGAGCCGCCGCTGCCGATGGAGCCCACGTCGTATGCGCAGCCGGTGCCGGTGGCTCCACAGGCGCCGACCTTTTCGCCGCCGTCGGTCTCGGCGGTGATTCCACCGCTCACGCAGGCCAGCGCGGGAGGCGTGGCAGCGGCGAGCGTCGACCCGGAGGCGCCGCGCACGCCGATTCTCTTCGTCGACGACGACCCGTCGGTGGTGCAGCTGCTGTCGAACTACTTCGCCAAGAAGGGCTACCCGGTCGCCACCGCGTCTGACGGTCTCGAGGCCATGCAGCTGATCAGCACGCGCCCGTTCGAGGTGGTGGTGGCCGACCTCAACATGCCGCGGCTCGACGGGTGGGGCTTCCTGCGCATGGTGCGTGAAGACCTGCGCACGCACGAGACGCCGATGGCGCTCTTCTCGGCTCAGGACAACTACCGCGAGTCGTTGCGGCTGCTGCAGGCCGGCGCGCAGGCGTACTTTCCCAAGACGCTGCGCATGGCCGCGCTCGAAGTGCAGGTCAAGGAGCTGTGCGAGCCCCGCCGCCGCTTCACGCGCCTGATCCCCACTGAAGGCGGCATCGAGTTCGACTTCGGGAAGCTGGGCCCGCAGTGGGTGCTCAAGGCGCTCACCATCACCGGGTACACGGGCCAGGTCGACGCGCGCGACGAGTGGGCCACGTGGCGGTTGTGGTTCGAGAACGGGCGCCTCGTGCAATGCACCGCGCGCATGGCGTCGACGGTGTTGTCCGGTGACCGCGCGTTGGCGAGCTTCATCACCTCACGTCGCGCGGAAGGCGGCTTGAGTCACGGCACGCCGGCGCCCGACGAGGGCTTCGCAGGGCAGGCCACGGCGGCCACGTTGTCGCGACTGGTGCCGTGGTTGAACGACGAACAGAAGCGCGCCGCCGAGAGCCAGCTGGCGCGGGCCCGCGCATTGACCGTGAACGAGGAGCTCTACCGCCTGTTCCTCACCGTCGGCCCGCCGGCCTGGCAGCCGATGGTGCGGTTGCTGTGCGAGCAGAGGCTGACGCCGGCGGAGGTGATTTCGCGCCTGCAGGTCACGCCGATGGAAGTCGCCGCGGTCGTCAAAGAGCTGCTGCGTCGTGGCGTCGCGTCGCTCACGGCGTGAATCCGAGTGAAGTTTTGTCGGTGCGCCTGCGTATTGGAGCGACATGTCGCGCTCGCTCTCCGTCGTCGCTCTCGTTGTGCTGCTGACTACCGGTTGTGACACGCCTCCGGGCGAGGCTGACGACGGTGGCGTCATCGATTCAGGTGTCGTCGTCCCGGTCGACGCGGGCGTGCGCGATGCCGGGGTGAGCGACGCCGGCGCGACGGACGCCGGGGTGATCGACGCCGGCGCGACGGACGCAGGGGCCGTCGACGCAGGTGTGATGGACGCAGGCATCGTCGATGCAGGAATGCCCGATGCCGGAGTCGCCGACGCAGGCGGAGTGGATGCGGGGTTCTTCTTCCCGGCGCAGCGCATCGACAGCGCGCTGCTCGACGGCGGCGCTGTTCGCCACGTGCTCGCCGCCGACGTCGATCAAGACGGCCACCTCGACTTGATCATCTCTGGCACGCCGCGCGCGGTGCTCTTCGGCGACGGCGACGGCGGCTTCCCGACGCCGCAGCTGCTGCCCACGACGGGCGTCGCCGCGATGTCGGCCATCGTCGACGTCAACGCCGACGGGCTTCCGGACATCGTCACCTCCAACTCCAATCTCAGTACGCGCCCGTTTTCCCTGAGCACCAATGTCGGGGCCCGTCAGTTCTCGACGGTCGGTGGGGCTTCTGCCGGGCCGACGACGGTGTTGGCGCCGCTGGGGCGTGGCGACGGTGGCGTGGAGTTCGTCTTCCAGTCAGGCGGCTCCTCCGGGGTGCTGCATCACACGGTGCTTCCCGACGGCGGCTGGTTTGCCAGCGGGCCCACGCTCGAGCCGGCCAGCACGTACGAGGGTGACCCCAACCTGGCGGTCTTCGACTTCACGGGTGACGGCCAGCGCGACCTGGTGCTCATTCGCCCGGCCACCCCGAACACGCAGATGGTCTACCTGGCGAAAGAAGACGGCGGGTTCGTGGAACGCGCCCGGTTCCCGGTGCCGTTTCAGACCGACCAGTGGACCTACCAACAGAACGTGATCGAGCCGTCAGGCGCGTTGCTCGCGTTGGGTTGGGAGACGGCGCCGATGACTGGCCTGTCCGTGCAGCGCATCTTTCGCGCGCAGTCAGACGGTGGGTTCGACACGGCGTTCGCCTACCCCTACACGCTCAGCAGCTCACTGGCGCTGGCACTGGCAGACTTTGAAGGCGACGGCGTTCCCGAATTGCTGCTCACGCGCGGCTCCGGCGTCGATCCGAGCCCGGGCGGTGACTTGCTGGTGCTGGGCAACGACGGCGGCACCTATGTCGAACTCGACCGCGCGTCGTCGCTTCCGCGGAATGCGAACACGATGGCCGTCGGTGACTTCGATGAAGACGGGAGACTCGACGTCGTGGTCGGCTTCTATCAGGAGCAGCCGCTGATGCTGCTGCGCGGACGCTGACGCACGCGGCGTGGCCCGCTGATCACGCCCCCGTGTGGCGCGGGCCACGCTGCTGACGAGCGGCGCCCTGAACCACCTGTGGCATTTCAGATGCACTGACGCGCGCGCACCCATGAACCTGCTCGCGAAGTGCCTGGCCGTGTCGATGTTCGTCCTCTCTTTCCCCGCGTTCGCCGAGGGCCCTGCGCTCACCGAAGCCGCTGCGTCGCTCAGGTCGGCGCAGGCGCACTTCCCGCAGTGCAAGAACGGCAAGCTGCAGGCGGAGTTCGGAGGCGCGCTCAAGCGCCTCGAGGCGTCGCGCAGGTCGCTCGAGAAGGGCCGCCGTGAAATCGAGACCGCGCGCCGTTCACTCGAGACCGTGCGCAAGCGCATCGAAGCCGGTCACGACGTGAAGAAGGAGCGCTACGCCGAAGTGCTCGCCACCAACTACACCGCGCCGATGCAGTCGCTGGTGCCGCTGATGAAGTCCTACGTCGCCGGCATCAACACCTACGCGAGCGTGATGGAGCGCTACGCCACGTTCTGTTCGCAGCCGGGCATCACCACTGCTTCTGCGCGCCAGTTCGTCTCGTCGCTGGAGACCGAGGTGGCCGCGCTCGACGGCGACCCGCTGACCGGGTGGTGTCAGTGGCGTGGGTGACGAGGGGGAGATAAGCGGTAGGCCGCCGTGGCTGACGACGACAAGAAGCTCTCTACCGGTCGGTTTGCGCGTCTCGCGAAGCTGGCCTCGATGTCCGCGAAGTTGTCGACCGACGTGGTCTCGCGCGGCGTGAAGCGGCTCACGAAGAACGACGAGCCGCTGTCCATCTTCAGCGCCTCTTCCGCCGAGAAGCTCGTCGCCACGCTGGGTGACCTCAAAGGCCTGGCGATGAAGATGGGCCAGCAGATCAGCATGGACCCCGACCTCCTCACGCCCGAGGTGCGCGCGGTCATCGCCCGGCTGCAGAACCAGGCGCCGCCCATGGCCTACGCGCAGGTGCGTGAGGTCATCACCGCGCAGCTGGGCCGGCCGCCCGAAGAGGCGTACGCCGAGTTCGGTGAAGCCCCGCTCGCTTCGGCGTCGCTCGGGCAGGTGCACCTCGCGAAGCTGCATGACGGCACCCGCGTCGCCGTCAAGGTGCAGTACCCCGACATCGCCAACGCGCTCAAAGCAGACCTCGAGAACGCGTCGGCGATGGTGGGCATGGTGGCCACGGCCACGCGCATGTCGCACGGCAAGCAGTACTTCGCCGAGCTGCGCGAGAGCATGATGGACGAGCTCGACTACCGGCAGGAAGCCGCGCGCGCCGAGGTCTTCCGCACCGCCGCTGCGAAGTGCCCCGACCTCGTGGTGCCGAAGTCGTACGCGTCGCACACCGCCGAAAAAGTGCTGACGCTCGAGCTGCTCGAAGGCCCCACGCTCAAGGAGCTCATCAACCGCGCGGCCGAGCTGAGCAACGACGAGAAGCTGCGCGTCGCCCGGCTCATCACCCGTGCGGTGTGGGCGCCGTTTCTCATCAGCGGCGCGATTCACGCCGATCCACACCCCGGCAATTTCATTCTCATGAATGACGGGCGGGTCGGCGTGCTCGACTTCGGCGCCATCAAGCAGCTCTCGCCGCGCTGGGTCGACGTGAACCGCCGGCTGTTCGCCAGCGTGGTGAAAGACGAACCGGTCGACCAGTTGAAGCTGTCCATCGAGTGCGGCTTCCAGTTCGACGACCCCGAGGGCTCCCGCGAGTTCGTCGAGACCATCATTCACATCGCCACCCGGCCGCTGCACGGGCACGACTTCGACTTCGCCAAAGCGGGCATCACCCGGGATCTGCGCAACTACATCGCCAGGAACCCGCTTAAGATCTCCACCGTGAAGCCGCCGAAGGAATCGGTGCAGTTCTACCGCGCGGTCGGCGGGCTCTCGCAGAACCTCGAGAACCTCGGCGCGCGCGGCGACTACAAGGCGATGTACGGCGAGATGCTCGAGCTGGCTACGACTCGCGGTTGACGCGAATTTCTCCCTGCCAGCCGCGCCACGAGAGCACCGCGAAGATGAGCGCGCCCATCGTCGCTCCGGCGAACAGGAGCAGCTCCGAGCCCGGGAGCAGGTAGGCCGCGACGAGCCCCAGCGCCATGGCCGCTGCCGACCAGTAGAAGCCCCAGTGCACCGTGATGCCGCCGGTGACGCACACCATCAGCACCATCACGCAGTTGTTCAGCAGCGTGTCGCGCAGGCTCATGCCCAGCAGCGCACACACGATGCGGTCGACGAACACCGCGATGCCCGCCGACGCCACCATGCCGATGAGCCGGCGGTTGAGGCGCGTCGAGAGAATCGAGCGGCGGCCGATGAAGACCGCGGCGCCGAAGAACGCCAGCACCGCGGCCATCGACCCCGCGAGGTACCAGCCTCCGAGCGCGCGGAGCCTGTCGTTGAGCCCCGGGATCGTCATCGGCACCACCACCACCGCGAGAATGGCCGCCACCGTCGAGAAGAACACCGCGGCGCGCTGACGCTGAGCCACGCGCGGGTCCATCTCGTTGCTGAGGTGCTCGACGCGCGCCACGTTCTTCTGCACCTCGTTCGCCTTGCGCTCCAGCAGCGAGAGGCGTTCGTGCAGCGCCTGGGGCACCGCTTCCAGCTCGCCCAGCAGCGCGCGCGCCGACGCGAGGTTGCCGCGGTCCATCTCGAAGCGCGCGGTGGCTTCGATGCAGTCATTGAGCCCGCGCCGCGCCACGTCGTTGTCGGGCCACTCCCGCAGCGCCTGCGTGAAGCCGAAGCGGCACTCCGAGAGGAGCGGATAAATCGAGTCGGTCCTGGTGCCCGAGGACAGCGTGGCCTTGAGCTGTTTGAGCCGCTCGGTGGTCGCCTCGGCGAGGTGCACCGACCCGCGGTGCCGCAGAAAACCGCCGAGCGCTTCGCGGAACTCGAGCACCGACTGAAAGCGCGCGGCCTTGTCGAACGCCATCGCCCGCCCGCAGATGGAGACCAGCTCTGCCGGCGCGCTCGGTGGCGGCGGCGCTGCTTTGCACCGCCAGGCGTCTTCCAGCACCGAACGGAGGTCGGGGCCCTGCCACGGCGGGCGGCCGGTGAGAATCTCGTACAGCGTGCTCCCGAGCAGGAACACGTCGGTGCGCTCGTCCATCTCGGCGTCGTCGCCGGTCACCATTTCAGGCGCCAGGTAGAGCGGGCTGCCGACCAGCGCCGGCTTCCGTTTCTCGCCGGGCTCGGGCTTGCGCGTGGCGATGCCCCAGTCGGCCACGTAGACCTCACCGAACTCACCGATGAGCACGTTCGAGGGCTTGAGATCGCGGTGCAGCACGCCCTTCTGGTGCGCGAAGGCGATGGCGTTGCAGACCTGCCGCAGAATCTCGACGTGGGAGTCGACGCGCTCGGCGCCGGGGCTGGCCACGCGGTTCCACGCGGGGTCTTCGGGGTGGCGAATGAGCACGCTCCACGACACGCCGTCGACGCGCTTCATCACCAGCGCCGGGCGGCCCTCGGCGTCACTGGCGAGCGAGTAGACGGGAATGACGCCCGGGTGCTCGACGGCGCCGTTCATCTGCGCTTCGTGTACGAGCGCGCCGATGGTGCCGCCGCTGGCGTCGGTGCGAGGCACCTTCACCGCCACGTCGCGGCCGAGCGAAGCCTGGTGCGCCAACAACACCCGGCCCATGCCGCCCTGGCCGAGCACGCCGGTGACCGTGAGCTCGTCGCTCACCGGCGGTGCACCGTGGCCGCTGTGCGGAGGCGTCAGCGAGATGCGCGGCAGATCGACGCGCTCGGTGGGCACCGCCGTCAGCTCGGTCTTCGAGCTGGCCGGCACGGTCGCGTCGTTCCAGTCGCCACGGCGCGTCGACCCGAGCGACTCGGCACTCCCCGCGTCGGCGGGCAGCTCGTCGAGGCCCAGGGTCTGCCACAGGCGGTCGAGAGTGGTGGTGCTGCTCATTTTCGAAGTTCACCCATGGCGATGAGGACTGGTGCAAAACAGCTGCGGTGAATTGTCCCGCCTGCGGCTACTACAACCCACTCGGGGCGCAGACGTGCTTTCACTGCTCTCTTTCGTTGCCCGTACCGGCCGCGGGCGATGCGCGATGTGCGGCGCACCCTGAACTCCAGGCCACTGGCGCCTGTTCCCGCTGCGGCACCTTCGGCTGCGGTCAGTGTCTGACACAGAAAGACGAGCAATGGTTGTGCCCCGGTTGTCTGCAGCGCGAGCTCCGGCTGCCGTGGGACGACCGCGTGGAAATCGGCGTTCTCCGAGCGTGGTGGCGCACGTCGGTGCGCATGATGGGCTCGCCGAAGGAGACGCTGGCGCAGGCGCAGCGGCCCGACTCGCTCGGTGGTTCGGTGCTCTATGCGCTCTTGTCGACGCTCGTCGGCAGCGCGCCGTCGTGGCTGTCGTGCGTGGGTGTTTCGCTGCTGGTGACGTTCGTGTCGCCGTTCGAGCTGCCCGACCGGAGCCGGCCGTCGGCCATCGTGACGGGCTTCGGCCTGCTGACCCTGATGGCGGTGTTCAGCGCGGTGACCAGTGAGGCGGTGTCGGTGTTCATCGAACATGGCGTCTTGTTGGCGAGCGGAGCGCGGCCTCGTCTTTCGACCACGGTGCGCGCGCACGCGTTGTCGATGTCTCCGTACCTCGTGGGGCTGGTGCCATTCTGTGGCGCGCTCATCTGTCCCCTCTGGGCGGTGGCGTTGAGGGTGGCTGCGTTCAAGTCGCTGCACGGCGTCGCGACCGGCCCGGCGGTGCTCGCCGCGGTCGTGCCGCTGCTGGCGCTCGTTGCCCTGGCCCTCGTGCCGTTCCTGATCTGACTCGCGGGCGGCAGACCCCCCTGATATCTCTCGGCGCCGTATGTCCAACGACGTCAATGCGATGGTCGATGAGATCACCGAGCGCGTGAAGCGCCGCCTCGATGCCTTCCGCGCCGGAACCGAAGCGCCGTGCTCGACGGGCCCGTCTTCCGAAAAGAAGAGCGGTGGGAGCGCCGAAGAGTGCGCGCCCTCGTGCAATGCGTGCCCGAATCACGACACGTGCGGCACGTCGCTCGCGGTTCGTTCGGGTCTGACGGCGCGCGTCTCGCCCGACAAGCTGCGCACCAGCCAGGACATCGCGCAGTACATCGACCACACGCTGCTCAAGCCCGAAGCGACGCGTGAGGAAGTGCTCAAGCTATGCGACGAGGCGAAGAAGTACGGCTTCGCGACGGTGTGCGTGAACTCCATCAACGTGGGCACGGCGGCGCGCGCGCTGCACGGCTCGAACGTGTTGCCGATCGCCGTGGTGGGTTTCCCGCTCGGCGCCGGGCTGCCGTCGGCCAAGGCCTTCGAGACGCGTGAAGCGGTGCGCTGCGGCGCTCGTGAGATCGACACCGTCATCAACATCGGAGCCCTGCGCGCGAAGGACTACGCGCTCGTCCAGAAGGACATCGAAGCGGTCGTCAACGCGGCGAAGCCCTGGCCGGTGAAGGTCATTCTCGAGACCTCGCAGTTGAAGGAAGACGAGAAGATCATCGGGTGCGCGCTGTCGAAGTCGGCCGGCGCGGCGTTCGTGAAGACCTCGACCGGCTTCGCGCAGGGCGGTGCGACCGCTGAAGACGTGGCGCTCATGCGGCGCATCGTCGGTGACGACGTGGGCGTGAAGGCGTCGGGCGGCGTTCGTTCGACCGAAGACGCGATGAAGATGATTACCGCGGGCGCGAACCGAATCGGCGCGTCGGCGAGCATCGCGATCGTCACCGGCGGCAAGTCGAACTCGAAGTACTGAAGGGCTGCTCTTCGACGAGCACGTGGTGTCGCGTGAGCTGCGCGGAGGTCGACTCCAGCGGCTTTCGCGACCCGGCGCTTCTGGGGCGCCAGGTCACGCGGGCTTCGTGATCGGTTTCCACACGGTCGTCATGGCGTAGCCGATTCGTGGAAGCCGGTGACGTGCCGAGGCTCGAAATCACTCGCGACCGCACCCGTTGAGGCCGCGTAACGCCCGCACCATTTATTTCCCCGCGCCGCCCCCTCGGCTTAGGGATGCAGGCCATGGATCCGCAACGACTCGCGACCGTGGCTGCTGCCTGGGCTGACGCTGACTCCGACGCGACGACCGCCGCCGAGGTGCGCGCGCTCATCACCGCGCAGAACTGGAAAGAGCTCGAAGACCGCTTCGGCGCGTCGCTCGAGTTCGGCACTGCCGGCCTTCGCGGCACCCTGGGCGGCGGCACCAACCGCATGAACCTCGCGGTCATTCGCCGCACCACCGCGGGCCTCGCGCGCTACCTCAAGCGGCACGTGCCCGACGTCGTGCAGCGCGGCGTGGTGGTCGGTCGCGATGGCCGCACCATGAGCCTCGAGTTCGCGCGTGAAGCCGCGCAGGTGCTCGCGGCCGAAGGCATCCCGGCGCACGTGTTCAAGGGGCTGTCGCCCACGCCGGTCACTGCGTTCGCGCTCAAGAAGCTCGACGCCGCCGCCGCGGTGATGGTGACCGCGTCGCACAACCCGCCCGAGTACAACGGCTACAAGGTCTACTGGGGCAACGGCGCGCAGATCGTTCCGCCGCACGACGTGGGCATCGCGCAGGCCATCGACGCCGTCGGCTCCGCCAAAGACGTCGCGCTGCTCGACGAGAACACCGCGCGCAGCAGGGGCCTGTGGCTCGACGTGCCCGACACGCTCGAGCCCGAATACATCGACGCCATTCTCGCGCTGCGGCCGGTGAAGAAGGCGGGCGACCTCTCCATCGTCTACACCGCGATGCACGGCGTGGGCGGTCACTGGGCCATCACCGCGCTGAAGAAGGCCGGCTTCACGAAGGTCACGCCGGTCGCCGAGCAGCAGGAGCCCGACGGAGCGTTCCCCACCGTCCGCTTCCCGAACCCCGAAGAGAAGGGCGCGATGGACCTGTCGCTCGCGCACGCCGAGAAGGCGAACGCCGACATCGTGCTCGCGAACGATCCCGACGCGGACCGGCTCGCGGTGATGGCGCGCGACGAGAGCGGCAAGTTGAAGATGCTCACCGGCAACGAGTTCGGCGTGTTGCTCGGCCACTTCATGCTCACCCAGCAGGCGGTCACGCAGCCGCTGGTCATCACCACCATCGTGTCGTCGACGCAGCTCAAGGCCATCGCCACGGCGCGTGGGGCCCGCTTCGAAGAGACGCTCACCGGCTTCAAGTGGATCGCCAATCGCGCACTCGAGCTGCAGCCCGAGGGCTTCACCTTCGTCATGGGGTACGAGGAAGCCATTGGCTACACGGTCGGCGAACTGGTGCGCGACAAAGACGGCGTGGGCACCGCAGTGGTCGCGGCCGACATGGCGCAGTGGTGCAAGGCGCGCGGCGTGACGCTCTTTGGTTACCTCGAAGAAGTGCAGCGCGAGCACGGCCTCTTCCTCGGCTCGCAGTTCAACGCGACCTTGCCGGGCACCACGGGCGCCGCGCAGATCCGCGCGTTGATGGACGCGTTCCGTGCGAACCCCATCACCTCCATCGGCGAGACAGCCATCGACGCGGCGCTCGACTACTCGGCGCAGACGCGCTTCGAAAAAGGGGTGCGCAGCCGGTTGTCGCTGCCGACCTCGAACGTGCTCGCGTGGGAGCTCGCCGGCGGCCATCGCGTGACGCTGCGCCCGTCGGGGACCGAGCCGAAGATCAAGGTGTACTTCGAGTGGCGCGAGACCCTCGCCGAAGGTGAAACGGTCGCGACCGCGCGCCCGCGTGCAGCCGCGGGGCTCGGGAAACTCGAGAAGGACTTCCTGGCGCTCGCGCGCGAGCGAGGTCTCCCGTGAAGCGCCTGGTGGCGACGGTGCTGTGCCTCACCTCGTTGGTCGCGTTCGCAGAGGAAGACGGAAAGAAGCCCGCGCAGTTCGAAGAGTCGGGCCAGAGCTGGAGCGTCATCGGCGCGCGCACCGTGGCGCCGGGCGCGAACCTCTTCACCGCCGAAGCCGGCTACCCGGGCATCTCGGTCGCGTATCAGCGCGGCATCATCTCGGGGCTCAACCTCGGTGGCCGCGTGGGCTTCATGTACGGGCTCGACGGCCTGGTGCGCGAAGTGGTGCCCGGTCTCAAGGTGCAGGCGCTGCTCAAGTTCCGCTTCTACGACGCCGGCCGCATCTCGCTGGGCGTCACCTTCGAGCCCGGCTTCTTCATCGGCGATTCGTACCTGCAGGGCACCCGTGGCGGGTTGAGTCTGCCCATCGGCTTCCGGCTCGGCATCGCGGCGTCGAGCGCGCTGGCCATCGGCATTCAGATCGAAGTGCCGATGTGGGTCGAGTTCGGCCGCTTCGGTGGCTTCAACGCGCCGATTCTGTCGGGCGGTGGCGCCGAGTACTTCCTCACCAGCAACCTCACGCTCTTCGCGAAGGTTCGCGTCGGGCCCATCATTCGCACCGGGCGCGCGACGGAGGCGGGCTTCGACGCGTCGGTCGGCGTGGGTTACCGCTTCTGAACGAGGCCTGACGCCGCCCCGCGTGGTGCCTAGAGGCGATCTCAAAATTGCCTCAAGAGAATTACCGAGCAAGCAATGTGTAGGAAGCCGAGGAAGTTCTCAGCCTT
>QFQP01000082.1 GCA_003243425.1 Archangium gephyra
CAGCAGTCGTCCGTGGCTCCGCAGGATGTCGAGCGCGAACGAGTGGTAGGTCCGCACCTGGATGAGACGGCGTTCGTCGCTTGTCAGTACGTCCTTACACCGGATAACAACTTGGCGGACCGCCGCCCTCGAGAAGCTGAGAAAGAGAATCTCTTGCTCGGGCTTGAGGGTCGGCATGAGCCGCTGGGCCTTGAGGAGAGACAGCGTCGTCTTACCCGATCCTGGCCCCCCGAGCACGAGAATCGGTCGCGCCTCATTGAGTGCCGCGTTCGCTTCCTCGGAGAGCTCGAAAGTCACTCTTCTTCGTCCTGCGGCTGAGGTTCGCCTTCGGGCTCGGGCTGTTCTTCGGCCTCCTCCTCAGTCGCTGGCGGCGCGAGCGCCGCGTCGATGTGCGCGACGATCTCGCGAAGAAACTCGGGGATCTCTTCTTCGGTCTCGCACTGCTCGATTAGCATCGCGGCGTAGCCCCACGCGTCGCCCTTGCGTTTCTTCAGCACCTTCATCGCGATGACTGGGACATCCGCATCGGGAGTTGCTGCCGTATAGGCGTGGTCGACGCCGCCGGGATAGTCGGAGCGCTGGGAGACCTCGGCTAGGAACCGTCGCTGGACGTCGAGCGACGTCTGCGTGAGGAGCAGCTTCTCGATTCCCTTCTCCGGCGACTCCCAGTGCTTCTCGAAGGTCTCGAGGAGCGCCTGCGCGTCGGGTGTGATCGGGCTATTCGGCTGGTCATACACCCCGTAGGAGCGCTTGCCGAGTCCCGAGAAGATCGGGCCGTAGCGCGGCACATCGCCGTCGCCGGTGGTGCCGAATATTGAGACGCCGGCCAGGTCGAAGTGCGTATGCCGTTCCGGCGCGAACCGCTCAAGCATTGACGAGACCGCTTGGAAGAGCGCAACCTCCGTGCTGCCCTCCACGACGATGACTGCGCGCGCCAGAATCGCCTCAGCGAACTGACGACGCTGGGTCCGATAGCGCTTCCGGTCGATGTTGGCAGCCGGGATCGGCTCACCCGTCAGGTCGCCTGTTCCAGAGCGCGTGATCATGACGATGTCCGTGGGCTCGAACTCTTCGATGACGTAAGGCGAGTGCGACGTCACGATCGTCTGGCCCATCTCGCGGAGGACGAATCGAGTCACCCGCCGCTGCGTATGCGGAGGCAGCGCAATCTCGGGCTCCTCCATCGCGAAGATGACGGACTGCTTGTCGCGGAGCTCCGCGATGATCGTCAGAAGGGCGAAGACGATGAGGTTGATCGACCCAGTACCTTGTTTGCCGTACGGCACCAAATGCTCGCTTGGCTGCGTTGCGATGAACAGCCGCACCACGTCACGGAGGTGCGCACGCGTCAGGTCTGAAGCGAAGAAGGCCGCCGAGTCATCCCCCGGTGCGAGATGGACAAACTGCGCGAGCCGGGTCCGCATCTGCTCGCGAATCGACTTGAGCTGAGCAATCTGCCCGATCGCGGGATCGAGGTCGCGCAGCGTCGTCAGTGTCTCCCGCCACATCGCAGCAGAGCCCTCATCGCTGAGCCTCAGGATGGTGTCGAGGAGCGAGCCTCGTTGGAGGCTGAGGGCCCGGGATCCGGTACGGAGCGCACGAAGGTAAACGAACCCGCAGAGCCGCTTGTCGCGGTAGCCGAAGGGCGTCAGGCCGGCACCGAGTTGCGCCTTCTCTTCATCGTCGAGCGCCGCGCTCAGGTCCGGGTGCACGAAAAATGTGCCGCCGACAAAGTCGTCCTCCACCTCGTCGTAGCGACCGATGAAGCGAACTTGCAGCGCCCAGATGACGTCGTCCTCGTCGGCTCGCGCCGCGCCGCCGGCCTCCTCGTCAACGAACTCACCAGTGCTCTGATCCCACCGACGAAGATGACCGTGGAACCGGGTCTCCGCGATTTCCGAGAGCCCGACGAGCGTTGCAGTGATCACGATCTCGATCGGCTTGCCGTCGTCATCGAGGTACTTGCCCGCGTGGAAGTCGTGCTCATCGACGACAGGGCGACGACCTTGGCGATCGAGTCCAAGGGCGAGATCGAGCGCCTCGCACACGGTCGACTTGCCGACGTTGTTGCTGCCGACCAGGAGCGCGTGGTCACCAAACCGAACCGAGCCGCTCTCGACACCGCGGAACTTCTGAATGTCTAGTTGGCGGACCTTCAAGACTGCCTCCTGATGCGAAGGCCTTGAGAAGTGAGCGCAGTCGAGTGATCGCTATTCGTCGTCATCCTGATCCTTACGGGCACGCATTCGGGTCGCGTCCCGTCTCCCCAGAGTATGAACTTCCGGCCTTAACTCGTCAACGGGAAAGCCGATCAGTCGTTGCGGTGAAGTTCCTCGGCGAGTTCTTGAATTGCCTTCGCGAGACTTTCGAGACCGCGCGCCAGGTCGGACGTATCGCTGCTGTCTGCCGACGACTTGATCGACGAGAACTTCGTAGCCGCTTCCTTCGCACGATCGGCGGCGGCGAGGTAGCTCATCGGAGCACCTCCCAGCCGGTCTGGTCGAAGTACGACTTGAACTCACTGTTCCCGCCGAGACTGTCGACTAGAGCGACGATGTCGTATTCCCAGCCGTGAACCGTCCACGCGCCGTTGATCGTGTCGGCGATCGGAAGCGTGGCGCGACCACCGTCGACGTCGAGCACGAGCAGCCTGTCGACGAGAGCGCCTCGGTAGAAGATGTCGATGAACTCGCGTCGGATCGACGGATCCGGGAACGTGAAGTCCCAGCCATAGCCCTTCAGCGAGACGGTTCGGCGGCCATCATCGAGCGACAGTCCGAACTCGAGCGAGACATCGATATCGGAGGTCAGAACTGCGCGGTGGTAGTGCGCGTTGTGCTCGAGGTAACGGCCCTCCTGACTGACCACGGATCCGAAGCCGTCGTGGAAGTAGGGTCCGACTTCGAGCCGGTGCCAGTGCTCATCCCAAGACTCGCCGATGAGCTTGCGAAGCGCCCAGAGTTCCATCAGCCCTTGCTCCCTCGAGGATCGTTCCCGTAGGAGTTCTTCGCACCGATCGTGCCGTCCATGTTGCGGATCTCGTGCTCCGCCTTTCGCTCGATCGCCATATCGCGACCAACGGCTTGCTGCTCAGCCTTGGTGCCGCCGACGTGAGCCGCGCGGCTGCTTCCAGCAACCTTGCTCTTCCACTCGCCGTCTTCGTAATACGTGATGATGTCGCCGTTCGGCATTGGGTGACTCCTGATCAGTTGGGGGATATTGCCCGGCTCTGATGCCGGCGCCACAGTGTCCCCCAAACCACCGACATCGACATTCGACACGCGGGGTACGTCGCCGACACTCAACTTCACGACCGGCGGATTGAGCAACCCGCCGAGATAGCTCATAGTCACAAATGGCTGTCGAGCTCGCTCCGGCCGCTTCTCGTTGCACTGCGGCTTGCAGGGGAACCAACCCGGTTCACCGGTCGCACGCAACGAGAAGAAAGGTAAAATGTGATGAGCGATCTCATCAACCTGCCGGGGACCGACTACGACCCCGGCGATGCCATCCGCCCCCTCTCGGTTCGCATGACCGAGAAGGCCCGCCTGCAGCTCGAGATCCTCGCGGATCTTAACGAGCGGAGCGTGACCGAGGAGACTCGGATCGCGCTCGAGGCGTGGATCGAGAAGAGCAAGTCGGACCCGAAGGTGCTCGAGCGCGCCGAGCAGGTCCGCGCAAAGATCGAACGCGAAGCGGCCAGCCGCCGCGGCGCGATCGACTCGATCTTCGAGGCGGCGCCGAAGGCCGGCGCGAAGCCGACCCGCGGGAAGGCGGCGGATGCCGAGTAGTCATGGCCCGGATTCGCGAGAGCGGATCCGGGCCTTCTCACTTCTGCCCGTCAGATGGTCTGGTCGTCGACCGTGGCACCGGGAGCGTTGGTGCGCACAGACTCGATGCCGTTCTTCGCGCTGTCCTTCGACTTGTAGCCCTCAGACGTCGCGATGACTTCTCCATTACCGGCCTTGAGCCGGAACCGAAACTCGCCCGCGCGGTCCTCGTAGATCTCAAACTTTCCAGCCATGAGGTTCCTCCTTCGGACTCGTGCCAGCAGGGTAGCGGCCTACCACTACCTGCGGTTGGCGTGTCTCGGTCCCTAGGGGTATCGTCGCCGACTATCGAACATATTTTCGAATCGCGAGGATAGATGAACGAGACCATCACGCTGCAGCTCGGCGAGAGCGGCGCTCCGACACAGATGCAATGGGCCGGCGTCGAGTACCGCGTCACCGACACCCCGACCCCCCTCGAGGACGAGCTGCTTCTCGTCACCCATCCTCCAGCCTGCCGATTTGGCTGGCGCTTCCAGGGCCAGCGACGTGGCGGCGAGAATTTCATCTTCGACGTTCGCTACGACCGCACACTCGACGGCTGGATCCTGGTTCACGCGTATGGCTGAGCACGGCGACTTCGTCGGGCCGCCCGCAAACCGCTACGAGAGCCTGGGCCACATTGTCGAAGAGGCGCGGACCCGCGGAACGTTCGAAGTCCGCGACCGCGAGCGCCATCTCGTGGGGTGGATTGTCCGCAGGGGTCGCCAGTTCGAGGCGCGCGGCGTCGCAGCGGATCTCGACACGTCCAGCGCCCTAGGCCTCTTCCACTCCGGTCGCGCCGCTCTACGCCTCGTGATCGGCTACCGCGAGTACGACGCCGTGCGCCGTGCCACTCGAGAGCAGGCGGCGAAGTTTGAGCGCGAGTACCTCGCTGCTCACCCGGAAATCCTGCCGACGACCGGAGCCTCAAGACCGGCGCCCGAACCACAACATGATCTATCCTCATCCATTCGAAGGCGGAGCTCTCCTTAAGGAGGGGCGTCGTCTTCGCGCCGGGCTACTTCTTATCGCTGCGAGCGCGGCTGAGCTGGATCTCACGCTTCAGATGCGTGCGGCTCAGGCGAGGCAGCCACCGCTCCACGAAG
>QFQP01000083.1 GCA_003243425.1 Archangium gephyra
CGCAGATGTTCGACGCAGATGTTCGACGCAGATGTTCGACGCAGATGTTCGACGCAGATGTTCGACGCAGATGTTCGACACAGATGTTCGACGCAGATGTTCGACGCAGATGTTCGGCGCAGATGCTTCGACGAGCAGATGTTTCGACGAGCAGCCGTTTCGACGAGCAGCCGTTTCGACGAGCAGCCGTTTCGACGAGTACGTGATGCGACGAGCAGCTGTTTCGACGAGCACGTGATGCGGCGAGCAGCTGTTTCGACGAGCACGTGATGCGACGAGTGCGTGATGCGACGAGCACGTGATGCGACGAGCACGTGATGCGACGAGTGCGTGATGCGACGAGCACGTGTTGCGACGAGTGCGTGATGCGACGAGTACGTGATGCGGCGAGCACGTGATGCGACGAGCACGTGATGCGACGAGTGCGTGATGCGACGAGTGCGTGATGCGACGAGCACGTGATGTGGGGGGCTCGCGTCTCGACGGCCGAGGCGCCACTTCTCAGTGCCGACATCGCGGGCACCCCATCGAGGTCACGAGCGGTATCCAACGAACGCGCGCAAGGGTCGTTCAGCACCAGTACGTGATTCGACCGGCGTCGTCACACTCGAGCCGTGTGCCGCTGACGAGCAGATTCACCGGGGCGCGACGTCGCGGATCACGTAGGTCGGCAATCGCCAAAGCGCAGTACGCGTTCGTTCTTCCGCGACCTCGTGCTTGCGCGTGCGGCGAGCAACTCGCGAGGCGGGTCGCCTCTTCACCTCAGCGCACGCACAGCGCCACCGACGTCGTTCCGACGAGGACGGCTCGCCTCCACGTAGGCAGCACGTGTCGCACGGCGCAGCGTCACACCCGTCGCTGAAGTCCAGAGCCCCGCGCGGGCAGCACCATCAACTTCACTCACCCCTCCCACGACAACGAACGACACACGGTCATCGCGGCCTCGACCTCTTCGCTCTTCGCGCTCGACGTGGTGCTGCACCAGATGGTGCGCGGCCCCGTCTTGCGCACGCCGACGAACGCGTCGCGCTTCGTCGTCGCAGCGTCGACGCCCACGAAGTAGCGAACGCCGACGAACGACTCGACGGCTTCCTTCTGCTGCACGGTCACGCCTTCGCGCTCCACCGCCGCGATGAACGCGCCGGCGTCGGGCAGCGGCTTCGTAGTGCTCTCCAGCTGCAGCACCACCCTGCCCTGCGGCCCGACCTGCAACCCGCCCGCGACCGCGCTGGCCTTCCAGCCATCGGGCAGCGGCACGCGCAGGCTCGACCGCGGCTCCACGGGCTGTGGAACCGTCGGGGTCGACTCGTCGCAGCCGACCAGCAGCAGCGCGAGCCAGAGCTTCTTCACTTCGTGCCGGGAGCCGGCGGCGCCGACTTGGGCGAACCCACGCCGTCCATCTTCATGGTGCCGTCGAAGGTGACTTCTCGCTCCATGGTGACGTTGGGCGCTTCGATGGTGCCCTTCACGCGCGCGCCCTTGTGCAGCTCGACCACCTGCGAGGCGCGAATGTGACCTTCCACCGTGCCGCTGATGATGACCGTGCCCGCGGTGACCTCTGCGTTCACCTTGGCCGACGCGCCGATGACGAGGATGTCGTCGGTGTGAATCTGGCCCGAGTACTTGCCATCGATTCGCACCTGGCCCTTGAAGGACAGCTTGCCTTCGAACTCGCTGCCTTTACCCAGCAGCGTGTCGATGTCTGCACCACCTGGTTTCGCCGACACAGAATTCTCCTCGTTCCTTGAATTGTTCTTCTCGAACAGAGCCATCGTTCACTCCTCACTTCACCGGCGAATGAGCGCGACCAACCGATCCAGATCTTCGTAACTGAAGAACTCGATCTCCAACGTTCCCTTGCCGTTGCCCTTCTCGAGCAGCCGCACCTTGGTACCGAGGCGCCGCTGCAGGTCTTCAATCAACTTCCTGGCTTCGGGGCTGCCCTTCACCGGCTGCTTCTTCTTGCCGCTCGGGCCACCGGGGCGCAGGCCCTTCACGCGCGCTTCGGTTTCACGCACCGTCAACTTGTCAGTGACAACATCGCGGGCGAGCAGCACCATCTCCTTGCTGCTGCCGAGGCCCAGAATCGCGCGCGCGTGACCCATGTCGAGGTCACCTTCGATGAGCAGCTGCTTCACTTCGTTCGGCAGGTGCAGCAACCGCAGCGAATTGGCGACGCTCGAGCGGTCCTTGCCGACGCGGTCGGCGACCTGCTCCTGCGTCAGCTTTCTCTCGTCGAGCAGCCGACGGTAGGCCTCGGCCTCTTCGAGCGGGTTGAGGTCGGCGCGCTGAATGTTCTCGACCAGCGCCAGCTCGTAGGCCTCGGCGTCGGTGGCTTCTTTGATGATGACGGGCAGCTCGGTCAGCCCCGCGCGCTGCGCCGCACGCCAGCGCCGCTCACCGGCGATGAGCCGGTAGCCCTTGCCGTCTTTGCGCACCAGCACCGGCTGCAGCACGCCCTGCTGCTTCAACGACGCGGCGAGCTCCTCGAGCTGCGCTTCGTCGAAGCTGCGGCGCGGGTTCGCGCGGTCGGCGTGGATCTGCTCGATGGGCAGCTTCGTCACGCCACCGGCGCCACCCGCGGCCTGCACCGTCTTCTCTGTCGGCTGACGCGCATCGGCCAGCAGCGCACCGAGGCCACGACCCAATGCGGGTTTCCGATTCTGCTGCGGCAACACCTTGATGACGCCCGGCATCGTTCAAGTCCCTTCGCGTGAAACACAGCGCATGACAACCAAAGAACTTCAGCGCGCGGCGGCGACGGGGCGGGGTGCCGACTTCTTCGCGCGGGCCTTCTCGCGCTTGAGCAGCTCACGCGCCACGCCGAGGTACGCCTCGCAGCCCTTGGAGCGGATGTCGTAGAGCAGCACCGGCTTGCCGAAGCTGGGGCTCTCGGCGAGGCGCACGTTGCGCGGCACCATGGTCGAGTACACGAGCTGCGGGAACACCCGCGTCACCTCTTCGGCGACCTGGTGGCTGATGTTCGCCCGCGGGTCGTACATCGTGAAGATGATGCCTTCGATGGTGATGCGCGGATTGAGGCTCTTCTGCACCAGCTCGACGGTCGACATCAGCTGCGCGAGGCCCTCCATCGCGTAGTACTCGGTCTGCAGCGGAATCAGCACCGCGTCGGCGGCGGCCAGCGCGTTGAGCGTCAGCAGGCCCAGCGACGGCGGGCAGTCGATGAGAATGAAGTCGTACTTGCGCTTGAGCGGCTCCAGCGCGCGCTTGAGCTTGAGCTCCCGGTCCTCCATGCCCACCAGCTCCACCTCGGCGCCGGTGAGGTCGGCGGTCGCGGGCACCACCTCCAGGTACCGGAGCTCCGTGGGTTGCAGCAGCTCACCCAGCGGCACGCCGTCGATGAGCGCGTCGTAGATGGAGCCCTTGAGCGTGGTCTTGTCGATGCCGAGGCCCGAGCCGGCGTTGCCCTGCGGGTCGAGGTCGATGAGGAGCGTCTTCCGCTCCGCCGCCGCCAATGATGCCGCGAGGTTGATGGCGGTCGTGGTCTTCCCGACGCCGCCTTTTTGATTCGAGATGCAGAGGATTCGGCCCATGGGTCGGCTTCTTACATGTGCGGTCTGACATGTGGGCGAAGGCGTTTGGGCTTCCTCTGCTTTTTTCGGGGTTCTTCTTCGCGACGTCGTGTTTTCGATGCGCGCGGCGCGCGGTGGGTGCGCTCCCGGTGTTTCACGTGGAACGCAGACTCGAGTTCGTTCACGCCTTCCGGAACACGCAGACACCTCGCGGGTCGCCGGAAATGGGCAACTGGAGCGTCCGCCGGCTGACGAATTGAAGCCCAGCCGCCTCGGCGTGGGCGCGGAGCGTGTCTTCGGGTGGCGTCTGGCCCACCATGGTGACGACCCGGCCACCGGGCGCGACGTAGTGCCGCGCAAGAAGGAGGAAGGGGCCCACGTCCATGAAGGCGCGGGAGATGACGCAGTCGACGACGGGCAGACCTTCCTTCTGGGGGTTGCCCTCGGCGCGGGCGTGGAGGGCGCGGAGGCGGGTGGCCACGCCGGCCTTCACGCCGCCGGACTTCATGAAGCTGACCTTCTTGGCGACGGCGTCGACCAGGGTGACGCGGAGCGAGGGCAGGGCGACGGCGAGCGGAATGCCAGGAAGCCCCGCGCCAGCGCCGAGATCGAGCAGCTCGGTGGCGCCGGTGATTTCTGGAACGACGGTGAGCGAGTCGAGCAGGTGTTTGTCGACGACTTCGTCGGGCCGGGTGATGGCCGTGAGGGAGACCTTCTCATTCCACTTCAGGAGCTCCGCCACGTAGGCGAGCAGCCGGGCTTGTGCGTCCTCTGAAAGGGGAAGAGCGAGCTTCTGGAGTCCGTCAGACAGAAGAAGAGAAGAAGAGTTGTCCACAGCAGGGCCTGAAGAAGAGGGTCGTAAGTGGAGGGAATGAGGTGGTTCCCGCCGCGCCGGCGGGTTTCTCACAGGTTCTCCACAAGCGCACGAAAGCGGCGTGTTCCACGTGCAACAGGGTGGGGTGGTGTTTCACGTGAAACAGCTGGGGAACCTGGAACGAGTTGTCTCGTGGTCAGCGGCGCCTCGTCGAGCCCGGGCTTCCGCTGTTGAAGGCTCGGGTTGTTTCACGTGGAACACCGTTCTTCGGCACTGCTTCTTCGGCACTGCTTCTTCGGCACTGAGTCCGCTTCACTGAGTCCGCTTCACTGAGTCCGCTTCACTGAGTCCGCTTCTCTGAGTCCGCTTCACTGAGTCCGCTTCACTGAGTCCGCTTCACTGAGTCCGCTTCTCTGAGTCCGCTTCTCTGAGTCCGCTTCTCTGAGTCCGCTTCACTGAGTCCGCTTCTGATGCCGCCGCTCTGAAACTGAGCCACCCGCCGGTCTGAAACTGATCCACCCCTCAACAGGGCGCGCTTGCCGGGCAC
>QFQP01000017.1 GCA_003243425.1 Archangium gephyra
CAACCGGCGGTGGTTCTGCAACCGGCGGTGGTTCTGCAACCGGCGGTGGTTCTGCAACCGGCGGTGGTTCTGCAACCGGTGGCGGTTCTGCAACGGGCGGCGGAAGCACCGCGACCGACGGCGGCGGTTACGTCGTGCTGTGGGACGGTGGCGCGGCGCTCGACGCGGGCGCGTTCGAAACGTCATACGCCTTCTTCTGGCGCGGCCAGCACGGTCAACGCGTCGAGGGCACGTGCGCGCCTCAGCCCGGGGGCACCGTGTGGGGCACTGACCTGTACACCGACGACTCCACGGTGTGCCTGGCGGCCGTGCACGCTGGCGTGATTCAGCCGAGCGCCGGCGGCGTAGCGACCATCGAGATTCGCCCGGGCGCGTCGAGCTACGCGGGGTCGACGCGCAACGGCGTCGTGACGTTCGAATACGGCGCCTACGGCGGGAGCTACGCCTTCGTTGGCGCCGACGGTGGCCTGCTCGGGAACGTGAACGATCCCAACCTGCCCGACGCGGGCAGCGGCGACGCCGGCACCATCGGGACCTTCGACTGGAGCACCACGGCCGATGAATGGCCTTCGACGAATGGCCTGCGCGTCACCGGCGTGTGCCCGAATGGCGGCTCGGCAGGCAGCGTGTGGGGCACCGACCTCTACACGGACGACTCGTCGGTCTGCACAGCGGCTGTGCACGTCGGCGTCATCACCTTCGACGGCGGCCTCGTAACCTTCGAAGTGGCACCCGGTGCGCCGTCGTACACGAGCTCTACGCGCAACGGCGTCACCACCAACAGCTACGGCATGTGGGACAGCAGCTTCGTCATCATTCCCTGAGCGACGGGGGCGCTCGCGGAGCGCCTATTAATACGGTGCGACAGATGTTCAGTGGGGCGGTGTGGGCGCGTCAGCGACAAGTGCCCCACGCCTCGTCGCGGAACGTCTTGCCGTCTTCCGCGACGAACTCCGCCGACCATCGGCCGTCACCGAGCACCAGCTTGAGCACGCCGAGCGTGTCGTTCTGCCGCTTCACGCTGTTGGGGTGAATGTCGGCGTACTCGGCGAGGTGCGCGCCACCGGTGCCGACGGTGATCTGCGTGATGCCGTCGATGGGGCTCAGGCGTTCGTAGAAATGTTCGTGGCCGGTGAGCACCAGCTCGGCGCGGTGCCTGGCGAGCACCGTCCAGAACGGCGCGGCGCGATCGAAGTTGCCGTGCTTGCCGGAGCTGAAGCGCGGGTAGTGCCAGTACGCGAGCACGCACTTCTTCTGGTTCGCAGCGAGGTCGGCTTCGAGCCACTTCACCTGCTCGCCTTCGGCTTCACACGACACGTTCTGGCAGAGGTCCGAGGTGTTGAGCGCCACCACGTGCCACGCGCCGAGCTCGAACGAGTAGTAGCCCCGGCTCGGGTCCCCGGCGCGCGCGCCGAAGTACGCGAAGTAGCCGGCGGCGTCAGGCGTGCGGTACTCGTGGTTTCCAGGCGCCGGGTACGTGAGGTCTTTGAAGCGGCCCCACGTCGGCCCGTACACGGTCTGAAAAAGTTCGAGCGTGCCGTCGTGGTACTGCGCGTCACCGAGCACCAGCACGGCGTCGGGCTTCTGCGCTTCGACCAGCTTCGCGGTGAGCTCCTGTCGACCGTCGAGCTCGGGCGCCGAGATGTCACCGGCGGCCACCACCACCACCGGCTTGAACGACGCGCACGACGTGAACAGCATGACGACGACGGCTCTCAGGGCCACGCGGTGACTCCGGGGAGACCCACGAGCGGGCGACGCGCGCGCACCACGCAGAAGCGCTGACCGGTCGGCGCCTCCATCACCGTCCACCGCGGGCCCTCCCCCACGCGCTTTGCACCGAGCCGTTCGAGGCGCGCGACCTCTGCGGGCTGATCATCGGTCTCGAGATCGAGGTGCACGCGGCTGTCGTGCTCCACGTTCTGCACTTCGATGTGCAGGTCTCGCGCGCCCGCCTCGAGCTCCGAGTAGCCGTGGCCGTCATCTCCGAGCGCCTTCATGCCCAGCGCGCCGCTCCAGAACTTCGCGGCGGCGTCGGGTTCGGTGTCACGACAGTCGATGATGAAACCTGCGAGGCGGCTGTGGTGCATGCGCCGCGCAGTCTGGCCCTTCGTCAGCTCGTATTGAAGCGACTCAGGTCACTGCACGGTGAAGGTGCCCGTGACCAGACCGCCCGTGGCGATGGTCAACGAGAACGAGCCTCCAAGCTGCGGCCCGACCTGCGTCACCGTCAACGTCGCGGCTGACGCCTTGCGCTCGGCGAGCAACCGCAGGTCCGCCGTTTCGACGTGGCTGAGATGCGCGGCCGAAACCAGCCCGCTGCCCAACGACAGCGTGCCGACCGAACCCGGGCACACCGCGAATTCAAGGAGCGCACCTTCCGCGCCGTTCGCGTCGACCACGATGAGCCGCCGTTGGTCGTCGATGAACGCCGCCGCCTGATTCAACGAGACGTTGCCCGCGGGCAGCGCCGCACACGACCCGACCGTCGTCACGTGGCCGCTCAACGAGCCGGTGCCCTGACGGCCATCACACTGCGTCGGCGCCACGTACACGCACTGCCCCGACACGCACGACTCACCACGCGAGCAGTCGGCGTTCGAGGCGCACGCGGGCGTGCTGACCACACAGCTTCCGTTCACGCACTGCTGACCGGCGCCACACTGCGCGGTCGAGGTGCACTGCGGAGGGTGCGGAACCACGCACCGACCGACGCTGCAGATTTCACCGTTCGCGCAGTCTGCGTTCGTCGAACACCCGACGACGACGCAGCTCCCGTTCAGGCACTGCTGGCCCGTCGCGCACTGCGTGTTCGACGTGCACTGCGGAGGATTCGGCACGCAGCTGCCGTTGATGCACGACTCACCGCTGGCGCAGTCGGCCGCGGAACGGCACGAAGGCGTGGGCGCCACTTCGTCGAGCGACCCCGAGAACGAGCCGACCCACCGGCCCCCGACGCCACCGACGCTCGTGAACGTCACCGTGCCGGTCGACGCGAGGTGCGTGGGCTCACCGCTCGCCGCGTCGAACACGCCGGCGAAGAAGTGCACGTTGTCGATGGCGTGCGTACCGGTCGTGAACGGTACGTCGGCCACCACCGCGAAGAAGTGCGAGGCCGTGCCGCTGAAGTCGCCCACCATCACGTAGTGGTACGGCGAATCGACGAAGCCGACGGAGGCGTTGCCGCCGCTCAACGACGGCGCGACCGTGAACGAGCCGGTGCCCGTCGACGGTGCCGTCGCGCTCGAGTTGCCGACCGGCGCGTCGAACTGCGCGGTGGTCTGCAGGTTCGTCGCGCCCAGCGCTTCGTGCTGATGGCTCTGAATGCTGCGCGTATTCGGCCTGGCCAGCGTCGGCCCGGTGCCATTGGTACAGCCGACCGCAACCAGCGCAGACAACACGAGTGCCCACGACGTCGTCGTTTTCATGAACGGCTCCAGAAGAGTGAGGGTGCGAGCGCCCGGCCTCCCCAACGGCTGCTCGCGGCCACTCAGTCGCCAGCACCGCGGCGACCATTCACGTGACGTGAAGAAATTCCGCTCGTGAGGTTACGGAGCGAACGTGCGGGAACGCAGCCGCGCGCGCAGCAGCGCCGCGAGGGCCGCCACCACCACCGCCGGCAACAGGTGCCACGTCACGATGTGCGCGGCGGTGCCGTTGCCACAGTGGAAGTGCAGCACGAGCGCGGCTCCCGACGACGCGGCGAGCGCGCCGGCGACGACGTGCAGCGCGTTGGCCGAGAAGCGCGTCGAGACCGCGAGCACCAGCGCCACCGGCAGCAACGACACCACGACTTCCGTGAGGGCGCAGGCGAGGCCCGCGGTGAAGGGACCGGCATTGGAGACGCCGGAGGCACCCAGCAGCGTCAGCAGCGCGGCGACGGCGAAGCCGCCCAGCACCAGCACGCGCGAAGACGGCCGGCCGGGCCTGAGCCATGCGAGCGACCCCAGCGTCATCAACACCGCCCACGCCGCGGCGACGCCGAACTTCGTGAAGGACGAGCCGTGCTGCTGCTCCTGCCACGACAGGCCGAACACGCCGCCGATGCCGACCAGCGCGGTGAAGCCGAACACCAGCAGACCGTCGACCCACCACCGGCGGGCCACGGGCTGCCGGGCGAGCTCTTCTCGTGCGGCCGCGGCGAGTGCGTCGAGCTTCGATGCATCAGGAGCGCCACCCGCAGCGCCGATGGCCGCGTCGAGCCGTTGATCAGGCGTCATGGCCACACTCCCTTGAGCAGCTCGCGCAGGCGTTCGTAGCCACGATGCGCACGAACCTTCACCGCCGATTCGGTGACGCCCGCGTGCTCGGCGATTTCGGCGAACGAGAGCCCCTCGAAGCGATGCATGACGATGGCCTCGCGCATCGCTTCGGGCAGCTGCGCCAGCGCGTTCTTCACGACCTTCTCGAGCCCCGGGTCGGCCTCCGGTGGGCCTTCGGCTTCGGCTTCGGGGAGCACGCCCTCGTCGGTCACCTTCTCGAACTTGCCGCGCCGGCCCCAGTCGCGCGCGGCGTTGGTGGCGATGGCGTAGAGCCACGGCTTGACCTTCGCTCCGCGTTGAAAACGGCCGCGGCCCTTCACCATCGACACGAAGGTGGCCTGCGTGAGGTCGTCGGCAGTCGCGGCGCTCCCGGTGAGGCGCTGCAGGTACGACCGCATGGCCGCGGCATGGCGGGCAAACAACGCGTCGAAGGCGCGCTGGTCTCCGTCGATGAAGCGCTCCATGAGGACCTCGTCAGTCGGCTCGCTCAAGCGGGTGGCACCATGCCTCCGTCGAGCGAGAACTGCAGTAATTCCCCGTCGGTACGCACGAGCGTCGCGCCCGGTTACCGCGCGCGGGTCAGCGCTTGACGACCGACGGAGCGGCGTCGACCAGCGCGAGGATCTGCCGGGCGTGCGCCAGGAAGCGCTGCCCTTCTTCCGACAGCTCCATGCCCTTGACCGAGCGGGCGAACAGGCGCGTCGACAGCTCGTCTTCGAGCGCCTTCAACTGCCGGCTCATCGGCGGCTGGCTCACGAAACACTTCGCGGCCGCGCGCGTCACGGAACCTTCTTCGGCCACGGCCACGAAGTAGCGGAGCTGGGTCAGACTCACGGCGGCAGCAGTACCAGATCAAAGAGGTATTGGCCCACCGGCCACCCGTTCGGGCATCCACTGGTCGATGAACGAACGAGTGCCCCGGCTCACCACGTCTCCGGAACTCCAGGCCATGCGCCGCGCGGGAAGACTCGCGGCCAGAACGTTGAAACGGGTGGGCGAACGCTTGAAGCCCGGCATCACCACCGCCGACATCGACGCCTGGGTTCGTGAAGACACGTACGCGCATGGCGCGAAGCCCAGCCAGCTCGGGTACCACGGCTTTCCCGCGTCGGTGTGCACCAGCATCAACGAGGTGGTGTGTCACGGCGTCCCGCGCAGCGACGTGGTGTTGAAAGACGGCGACATCATCAACGTCGACATCACCAGTGACCTGCACGGCTGGCACGGCGACACCTCGGCCACGTTCTGCATCGGCAACGTGCGTGGTGAAGCGAGGCGGCTGGTCGAGACCACGAAGCGCGCCATGGAGGCCGGCATCAGAGAAGTGAAGCCGGGCGCGAAGCTCGGGGACATCGGCGCGGCCATCTTCGAGCTGGCAAAGAAGGAGGGCTATGGCGTGGTGACCGACTTCGGCGGCCACGGCATCGGGCGGCAGATGCACCTGCCGCCGCACGTCTCACACGTCGGGCGGCGCGGCGATGGCCTCACGCTGCGGGAAGGCATGACGTTCACCATCGAGCCCATGCTCACCATCGGTTCACCTGAGATCCGCACGCTCGCCGACGAGTGGACCATCGTCACCGCCGACGGGAAGTGGTCGGCGCAGTTCGAGCACACGATTCTGGTGACGCGAAAAGGGCATGAAGTGCTGACCGTGCCGTGAGTAGCGTGCGCGCCACCGGTGCGACGCGTCTGGCTCTCGATGACGGTGGGGTTGCTGTCGGCGTGCATGAACGTCACCGAGTCGCGGCACGTCTCGTGGGCCCTGCCCCAGTCGATGTACCCGAACGACACGCAGGTGCGCTGGTACGACGTCGAAGGCGACTCGGAGCAGGTGCTGCGCACCAACCTCGACGCGCTCGGCCCGGAAGATTCGAAGGGCGATCGCCACGACGCGTACACGAGTTGGTACGTCACCTGGCGCTTCCCGTTTTCGCGCACCGATGAGGGCTGCAGCACGGGCCCGGTGACGACCGACGTGCGCGTGGTGATGACGTTGCCGCGCTGGCGCGGCCCGGCCGACGAGAAGCTGCCGCTGGTGCAGAAGTGGCGGCGCTACCTCGATTCGCTCGTCGAGCACGAGTCGGGGCACCGCGACACCGGCTTCCGCGCGGCGACGGAGATTACGGACACGCTTCCCGGGCTCCCGGCGCAGCCGACGTGCGAAGAAGCGGAGGCGCGGGCGAACGAAGCGGCGCGCGCAGTGCTCGAGCGGTTCCGCGCGCACGACGTGAACTACGACGACGAGACGCACCACGGCGCCACGCAAGGTGCCGTGTTTCCCTGAGTCCCACATTGACCGACGCGCGACTCTGAAGAGATACCGGGGCACCAACCCCGGGGGCGCGCGTGCGGTCGACGTCATTCTTCATCGGACAATGCGCGCTGCTCGTGCTCGCGGCCTGCACGGACGTCGCGCGGCCGCGAACACCACTGCCCGCGCGCATCACCCACTTCATCGCCAGCAGCACCGAGACGAAGCCGGGCGTGCCGGTGCAGCTCTCGTTCACCACGGTCGACGCGACGGCCGTCTGGCTCATCGACGATCACGGCAACGAGCTCGCCATCGAAGGTGACGCCTCCGCAGGCCGGGCCACGGTCAGCCCCGAGCGCTCGACCTTCTACGTCCTCAACGCCGTCGGGCCGGACGGTGGCGACGCCGCCTTCGTGCAGGTCTCCGTGCAGGAACTCCCGCGCGACGTGTACCTGCTCGCGGTCCCCGACGAAGTCGAAGCAGGCCACAGCGCCCAGCTCATCTGGAGCGCCGCCGGGGCCGACGAGGTCACCCTGAAGACGGCGACCACGCAGCTGCGGCTCCCGGGCGCGCGCGGCGTATTGACCGTCACCCCCACGCGCTCGGAACGCTACGAGCTCTCCGCCGGGCCAGCGGGGTACTCGGCGGCGACCGAAGTGCGAGTTCGACCGAAGCTGCTGACCTTCACGCTCGACGCACCGAACGGCCTGACGGCAGGAACGCCGGTGACGCTGCGGTGGACCTCACGCGGCGCGCAGCAGCTCGTGCTGCGTGAGACCACCTTCGGGCGGCTCACCGAAGTGAGCGACGACGGCGCGTTCGACTGGACCGTGCCCACGACGTTGCCCAACGGCGCGCCGGTGCAAACCGGAGTTCCGCTCCGCTTCGAGTTGCTGGCGTCATCGAACGCCGGCACCGACGTACGCAACGTCACCGCGGTGGTGGGCGACGTGCCCCTCATCGAACGTGTCACCGCACCGGCGGCGGCGACGAGCGGCGGTCACTTCACGCTCTCGTGGAACACGCTCAACGCCTCGAAGGTCGCCATCGAGCTCGACGGCCAGCGCCTCTTCGAAACGCAAACCTCGGAACGCGCGCGCGCCGAAGCGGGCTCGGTGTCGCTGCCCTCACCGGCCGGAGAGACGAACTACACGCTCATCGCCAGCAACGACCGCGACGTGAGCGCGCGGAGCGTGGTCACCGTGCGCCCGACGCCCATCGCCACCATCGACGCGTTCACCGTCACACCCTCACTCGTGCAGTGGCGCACCACGAACGCGCAGCGCGTGCAGTTGCGCGTGGCCAACGGCCCGACCATCGCCGTGAACGACACCACGCCGGCGCAGGGCTCGTTCACCTTCCGCGTCGCGAGCGCGCAGGCGCTGGTGCTCGAGGCCATCAACGCCGCCGGCGACATCACCTCGTCGACCAAGCGCTTCGAGCCGGGCACCGCGCCGGTGGTGCAGCTCTCGCCGTCACCGACCATCGTGGGCAACACCATCACCCTGAACTGGGCGCTCGCGTCGCTCGGCGTCACCGACGTCGCGGGGCTCCCGACGCCGCGGCCACCGAAGCTCGCGAACAGCCCCCACTTCGCGAACCTCACCGACCCGACGACGCTCCTCTTCGCCGACCGCGCTGACGGCACCGCAGAACTTCCGCTGCCTGCCGGCTTCCACTTCATGTTGCTGGGCGTCGAGCGGCCGAAATTGTGGGTCTCGGTGAATGGCTTCGTGACCTTCGAGAACGTCGCGGTCTCGAACGTGAACCGCCCACTCGTCGACACGCCCGCGATGCTCGCGCCGTATTGGGACGACCTCGCGCTGTCGGGCTCGTCACGCGTGCTCGCTGGCTTCGGGCCGCCATTGCCGTCGGGCGAGCGCCGCTACGTCATTCAGTGGGACAAGGTCGTCGGCGCCGGTGACGAGCTCACCTTTCAACTGCAGCTCACCGAGAGTGGCGCCGTCACCTTCGTCTACGGAGACATGAGCGGCCAGACCGGCAGCGCGGCGACCATCGGCGTGCACGACCCGCTGCAGGGCGTCTCACAGGAGGTCACGACGCCCATCGCCTCGAACGACGAGCTCCGCTTCTTCTCGGGTGCGGCGCCTGACGCGAGCTTCCAGTTCATCGCGCGCACCTCGCGGCTCGTCACCTTCGTGGGTCGCACGGCCACCGAGGTGATTCCATTCGTCGTGCCGCTCGTGGCGCTCGACCGCGGGTCGCTGCGCATCACCGAAGCGATGCCGTCACCGGAAGCCTCGGTGTCCTTCGGCGGTCAGTGGGTCGAGCTGCACAACACCATGAACGTCGACGTGGAGCTCTCGGGGGTGAAGCTGCGCAGCAACAGCTCGAACCCCGACGGCGGCTTCGTGGCCGACGGCGTGGTGATTCCAGCGAAGGGCTACGTGGTGCTCGGGGCCTCGACCGACCCCGTCGAGAACGGCGGCGCCAACGTGACGGTGGTGATGTCCGACGTGCCGCTCGACCCCGGCGCCGACACGCTGCGACTCTCCCTGCTTCAGACCGAGCTCGATTCACTCTCGTGGACCACCTCGATCGTCGGCCGTTCGATTCAGCAGTCTTCCGGAGTGCTCGTGGGCGGCGACCTCGCGTCACGCGCACCGCTCTGCACGCGCGGTGTTCGCACCTTCGGCCCCGACGGAGCCATCGGCACGCCCGGCGCGGAGAACGAGGCCTGTCCTCCGTACGTGATGAGCCGCATCGCCGGCGCGTACGTCGAGCTCGGCACGCAGACCGGTGACGTCGAGCTGTTGTCGACGGTGAACAGCTACCGCGGCTTCGGTGACGTTCAACTCCCCGCGCCGTTCACGTACTTCGGGCAAGCCTTCGACACGTTGAGCCTCTCGCTGTCGGGCTTCGTGTCCTTCGGAAGCCCGCTGCTGCAAGCACACGAGGTGATGAACGACGTGCGCCCCGACACCACGGCACCCAATGGCGTCGTCGCGCCGTTCTGGGACCGGCTCATCCGCAACTTCAGCGGCCACGTCTGGCTCCGCCGCACGCCCAATCGCACCATCATCTCGTGGCAGGACTTCCGCGCGTGGGGCCTGAGCGCCTCGAACGTGAGCTTCCAGGTTCACCTCTTCGATTCCGGCGTCATCGAGTTCCACTACGGAGCGATGACCGTCACGGGCCCTTCTGCGACGGTGTGGCTCGAAGCGCCGTCGGGAGGGCACGCCGTGTCCGCAGGCGTGAACACCGAAGGCACCATCGCCTCCAACTCCGGCATCAGGTTCACGCCATGAGCGCGCGCGTCTTCGCTTCTCTCTGCGCCGTGGTGCTCGCGGGCTGCCCCCAGGACGTGGTGGTCGACGATTCAGCGCCGCGCATCGTCACGTTCACGGCGTCACGCACGAGCGTCGAACCGGGCGAACGCGTGACGTTGTCGTGGCAAACCGAGAACGCCGTGACGGTCGACCTCAACGACGCCGCGCTCGGCGCTACCCGCAGCGTGGTCATCAATGGCTCGGAGAGCGTCGACGTGCAGAAGAACTCGCTCTACGTGCTCACGGCGCGCAACTCGAACGGCGCGCTGAGCCGCGCCATCGTCGCGGTGTCCGTGAACAAGTCGCGCAGCGGGCCGGTGCTCACGGCGATGCCGCGCGAAATCGACGTCGGCCAGGAAGTGACGCTCGCGTGGTCGGCGCTCGAGGGCGTGACGCTCAGCGCCACACCAGGCGGCGGCATCGACGTGGCTGGAAAGAACAGCGTCACCGTGTCGCCGACGACGACCACCACCTACACGCTCACCGATGGCGAACGCATGACCACGACGCGCGTGCTCGTGCGGCCCACGGTGCTGCGCTTCGAAGCGTCGAGTGACGCCATCGACGTGACCGACGCGGGCGCCTCGGTGAGCCTGTCGTGGGACACCGCGAACGCGACGCGCGTGCGGCTGCTGGCACCCGGGCGGGCCGTGCTCGTCGACAGCACCGCAGCAGATGGTGGCTTCACCGACGTGTTGTCACCGCCCGTCGATGGCAGCCGGCTGCTTCGCTACGAGCTGCTCGTCGACGGTGACGACGCGCAGCAGGTCACGCGCGTCCTCTCGTTGCCGGTGCGCGGGAGCCCGGTGTTCACCTCGGTGGAAGCGCCACAGTTCGCGCGCGTGGGTGACGACGTGGAGCTGAAGTGGACGACGCTCGGAGCCGACACCGTGTCGGTGCTGCGCGCTGGGCTCGAAGTGCACCGCACCCGCGACGCGGCTGCAGGGACCTTTCGCATGACGGCACCCGCCAACGACTTCGCGCTCGAGCTGGTGGCGCGGAGCGAGCGCGCCGGCGTCGCCCGCGCCAATGTCGAGGTGCAGATCGTCGGCGCGCCGAGCATCACGCTGTCGACGGTCCCCGCCTCCGTGACGCGCGGCACGCCGTATCGACTGGCGTGGGCCGGTCAGTACGTCCGCAACGTGCACATCTACGACGGGGCCGGCAGCGAGCTGTACGCCGGGCTCGACGTGAATGATTCAGCGACGGCGCCACTCGTCTTCAACGCCGCAGACCCGCACACGTTTCACGTCGTCGCCGACAATTCGCTGGGTGAATACGCGAACGACACGCTCACGGTGACGCCCGCGAATGCGTTCACGTTCACGCCATCGCTGACGGGTTCGATTCCCAGCGGCCGCCGCGTGAGCCTCAGCTGGACCGGCGGTGAAACGCTCTACGGCTTTCCGCACGATGAAGTCGTGACCCGGAGCGCGGCGTTCGACGACATCTCGGTCACCGGCACACGCCTGCAGTTCGCGAACGACGCCGACGACGAAATCGCGCCCATCGTCACCACGTTCCGCGCGCCGTTCTACGGGCGCATCGTCGGCGACGTCATCAACGTGAGCACCAACGGCTACCTCACGTTCGGGCCGGGCAACGACGTGAACTATCTCGACGCGCCGTTGCCTTCGACGCGCCTGGAGCGCCTCACGCTCGCGCCGTACTGGGAAGACCTGAGGCTCGAAGCCGGCGAGGTGCACTGGCAGGTGAAGACCGTCGGCAGTGAACAGGTGCTCATCGTGCAGTGGAGCAACGCGGTCTTCGGCGCGGTCACCGGCAATCAGTTCCAGCTCAAGCTCTTCAGCAACGGCCAGGTCGATTTCGATTACGCGGTCATGAACGTCAGCGGTGGCCGCGTTGGCATTCAAGGCCCGCGCGGCGACGAAGGCGTGGTGTTCCCCTCGAACCCCGTCAGCGGGCTCGGCCTCACCTTCTGCGCGCCCAGGCAGAGCCCGGTGACGCTGCCGGTGCGTTCGCGAAGTCCGTACGGTGGCTTCGTTCGCGCAAACGGCTCGTTCGTCACCGTGAGCGCGCGGTTCGACGTGGTGCATCCGTACGAGCTGCAACTGAGCGAAGTGCAGCTGGCGCCGGTGGTCGGCCGTGAAGGGCAGTGGCTCGAGTTCTTCAACGCGCGCAGCACGGCCATCGACCTCTCGAGCTGGTCACTCGACTTCACCGACGGAGGCACGGCTCCGCTCTCGGGTTCGGTTCCTCCGCGCGACGTTCGGGTGTTCGGCGCCACCACCGACGCTGCGCTCAACGACGACGCCGGAGTCGACGTGGCGTTGAGCAACCTCGACCTGGGCACCAGCAGCGGTTCGTTCAGCTGGAGTCGCGAGGGCACCGTCGACGAGTTCGTCTGGTCGTCGCGGGTGAACGGCTTCGCGCAAGTGAACGACCCGGGCCCCTTCCGCTACGCAGGCGACGCGCCGGCCGCCCCGCTGAGGGCTCAACGCTGCCTCGCCGGCCCGACCTACGGCTTTCAGACGCCTCGGCAGCACGGAACGCCGGGCACGCCATCGTCGTGCGGCTTCGGCTACGGCTGGGAACATCTGGCGCCGGGCTACTTCGACGTCTCGTCTCGCGGGCTGAAGATCATCGGCGCCACGACGACGACGACACTGCTGACGGTCGACCTCTCGCGAGCGCCTTTCTCGTTCTTCGGCGTCTCGAGGAGCGCGGTGCGCGTGTCGGCCGACGGCTACCTCACGTTCGACCTCACCGCGCCCAACGACCTCTTCGACCTCAACGCGCCGAGCCCGTCGTCGCCCAACTCCGTCATCGCGATCTTCGCCGATGATCTCGGCGGTCGCGTGCCCGGTTCAGGCGTCTTCATGTACCGCGCCGCGCAGAACGAAGACCCGTGGGCGAGCGCACCGCACTGGATCTTCCAGTGGCATCACTGGTCACACGGCGCACGCGACGACCTGAACTTCCAGGTGAAGCTCTTCGACGACGGCGTCATCGAGTACCACTTCGCGACGATGGACAGCGGCGGCACCATCAGCCGCTACGGCAGCGGCGAGTCAGCGAACTCGTGGCTCGAGAACGGCGCGGGAGATCAAGCGCTCGTCATCAACGCGCAGGCCCTCACGCCGGGCATCTCGGCGTTCACCGCGTACAGGTTCTTCCCTCGATGAGAACACTCCTGCTCTTGTCTCTTGCGCTCGTCGCGTGCAGGCCGCCGGCCATCGAGACCCCGAGGCCGCCGCACATCGATTCCTTCGCGGTCTCGAAGACGTCCACGGTCGCTGGTGAAACGTTGACGCTGTCGTGGCGCGTGTCGAACGCCACAGACCTCGAGCTCCGTGAAGCCACGCTCGGGACCCTCGAGGTTCCCGCGACGCAGTTCGAAGGCAGCATCGAGGTGAAGCCGACGGTCAACTCGGTGTTCGTGCTGACCGTGCGGAGCCGGGGCGGGACCGATGCACGCGCGTTGCCGGTGACGGTGGGCGCGGCGCCCGGCCCGACGTCCTTCGTCGCTCTGCCACCCGTCATCGGTGGCGGCGACGTGACGACGCTGGTGTGGACAGCGCCGTCCGCCCGACGCGTTTCGTTGCGTGCAGGTTCGACGGAGCTCGACACGGGCGGCCAACTGACTGCGGGCGCGGTCACGGTGCGACCGCTGCAAGACACCACGTACGCGCTCGATGTCGACGGTGAGGTCCACGAGGTGCGCGTCACCGTGCAGCCGGCGATTCTCGAGTTCACGGCGAGCGCGAGGGCCATCGAAGTCGATGGCTTCATCACGCTGTCGTGGCGCACCGCCGGTGCGACGGAGGTCCGGCTGACCGGAGGCATTCCGGTGACGTCGTTCGTGCCTGACTCGGGCTTCAGCGAGCGGCTGAGCACGCCGGGCGTCGTCAGGTACGAACTGGTCGCCGAGAAGGGCAACGAGCGCATGACGAGGACACTCGAGGTGCTCGTGGGTATCGACCTCGCCGTCACGAGACTCGCGATGCCGGGCGTCGCGGCGCGCGGTGGCACCTACGGCCTGCGCTGGGACACCATCGCCGCCGACACCATCGAAGTCCGCGTCGACGGCGTCAACGTGTTCACCACGAGCACGCCATCGCGGGTGTCGTCGGGGTCGACGTCGATCCCCACGCCCGGTGACGACTTCGAGGTCGAGTTCATCGCCATCGATTCACGTGGGCCTCGCGTCAGCCGTCGCACGCGCGTCGACGTGGTCGGCATTCCCACGAGCGTGACGCTGAGCGCGTCGCCGACCACCGTGAACGCGGGCGACGCCGTCACCTTGTCGTGGAGCTCGCCCGACTCGCGCCACGTGCGCATCGTCGACGGCGACGGTCAGCCGGTGTCTTCAGTGAGCGGCATCGCCGCGGAAAACGGTTCGACCACCGTTCATCCGCCGCACGACGGCACCACGTACCGCATCGCCGCCGACAACCTGCTGGGCAGCACGCCCGTCACCGCGAGCGCGACGGTCGTGGTCACCGGCACTCCGCTCGACGTCGTTCAGTCGCCACGCACCGCCGTGAGCGGCGGTCGACTCGACGTCGTTGCCAACGAACCGCAGGCGGTGCTCGTGGGTTTCCCGCATCACCAGGTGCTCGAAGCCGCGCGCTCCGAATTCGTCGACATCAGCAGCACCGGGCAAGCACTCGACATCGTGAACAGCCCCGGCGTCGCCGCAGTGACCCCCGGCTTCGACACGTGGTTGTGGGGCGAGAAGCAACCCGCGCAGCTCGTCGTCTCGCGCGCAGGCTGGATGGCGTTCGGCGCACCGCAGGTGAACGTGGTCAACGACGTCGCGCTGCCGTCGTCACTGGCGCCACGCCGACTCATCGCGCCGTTCTTCGACGACCTGCGCATGACCAGCAGCTCGTCCATCTGGTGGCAGGTGGTGGGTGACGCGCCGAACGAGCGGCTCATCGTGCAGTGGTCACGCATGCAGATCGGCACCGACGCCAGCACCGAGCTCACGTTTCAAGCGCACGTGCACCAGAACGGGAGCGTCTCGTTCCACTACGACACCATGCGCCTGCCGACGCTCTACACGGGCTTCGTCATCGGCCTTCAAGACGCGTTCGCGCAGCGCGCGGTGACGAGCGACTTCGTGCCGGTCGATGACACCGCGCTGTACTTCTTCAGCCCACTCAGCAGCTCGGCGCCGCTGACGGCCGCGCGGCGAACGACCTGGGGCGGCTTCGTACAGAAGAACGGCGTATCGGCGCTGATCTCCCGCGCCTCGAAGGTCGTCGGCCTGCCTGAAGACCTCGCGGTCACCGAGGTGATGTCGAGGCCACGCGTGACCGACGGACAGTACATCGAGCTGCTCAATCGAACCGCGGCCCCGCTCGAGCTCTCCGGCTGGTCACTCGGCGGCAGCTTCACGTTCCCGTCCGGGTTCACGCTCCCGGTCGACACACCGGTGGTCGTGGGCGCATCGATGAACGCCGCTGAGAACGACGACGCGGGCGTGGCACTCGCGTGGTCGAACTTCTCGCTCGATGGCGGCGCGTTCTTCTTCGGCGTGAACGACGCGGGCGTGCACATCGCGACGAGCTCCGACGCAGGCGTGGCGCGAGTCATCGAGCCGGGCATCACCACCTGCGATGCGCAGACCACGTACGGGAACGCGACGCCGCTCCAGCTCGGCAATCCCGGCGTCAATGCGGGCTGTGGCTTCGGCTACCGCGCTCACGCCATCCCCGCGAACTTCGTCGACGTCAGCGATGGCGGCACGGCGCTCGTCGTGAACGCCACCGTCGACGCCCTCACCGTGCCCATCGCGCTCGGGTCGTCACCGTTGCCGCGCGTGTTCGGTGCGCAACTCGGCGTCGTGTCGATGAGCGTCGACGGCTTCCTGGTGCCTGGCAGCACCACGGCGATCAACGGCGAGAACAAGACGAGCGCGATGAACCTCGCGGAGCCTCGCGGCGTCATCGCGCCGTTCTGGGACGATCTGCAGGTCGCTCCGGGCGGAGGCCTCTTCTGGAAGTTCATCGCTGCACCGGAGGCCCACTGGATCTTCCAGTGGCACCACGTGCGACACCTCAACACGCAGCCGGCCGACGACCTCAACTTCGAGGTGAAGCTCTTCGCGAACGGCGTCATCGAGTACCACTACGCCGAGATGCGCTCGGGCACGTTCGCGGGGTACGGCGAGGGCCGCGAGGCGACGGTGTGGCTCGAGCGCGGCGACGCTGGCGTGGCGCTCGTCGAATCCATCAACGCGCCGCTGGTTCGTTCGCGCACCGCCCTCCGCTTCACGCCGCAATGAAGACACTCTTCTTCTCCGTCATGGTTCTGGCTTCGGTCGCGCTCGCGCAGCCGGTGAACGACGCGTGCGCCGACGCGCTGCCGATCGCAGCCACGCGGGGTCACGTGCGGAACCGGTCGGCGGCCGTCGCGCTCTTCGGCGCCGCGCTCGCTCCCGAAGCGCCGTTGAGCTGCGCGCCGGGCGCACAGAGCTCGCTCTGGTACGCGTTCACACCCGCGGAAGACGGCCGCTACGAGTTCTCGACGTGCCCGCAGAGCTCGTACCTGGCGACCACGCCGCTGAAGGACTTCACGATGGCCGTCTATTCCGGGCCGTGCGGCGCGCTCGCGGAAGTGAACAGCGGCTGCAACGACGACTGGTGCGGCAAGCAGCCGCGCGTGGTGGTGGAGCTGACCGCCCACGTCACCTACCGGATTCAGGTCGCGCGCTTCGACGCGGCGGCGGACAACGTCGACACCGTGCAGGTCGCGGTGGCCCGCACGAGCGGAGCCGACAACTGCGCCAGCGTTCCCGACCTCCCGTTGGACACCACCGTCGCGGTCTCGACCATCGAAGGTGAGGCGAACGACTCGCAGATCACGGCGGCCTGCTACGCGGGCATCGGGAACCTCACGACCACGCCGCAGAGCGAAGGCCCGCGCCGGGATCGCGTGCATCGCTTCACCGCACCGAGCACGGCTGCGTACAGCTTCCGCACCGGCGCTTCGAATCGCGCGTTCGACACCGTGCTGTACCTGACCGACGGCTGCGTCAGCGCGTCGTCGCCACCACACCTCTACAGCGGCGCGCAGTGTCTGGCGGCGGCCAACCGCTTCGTCGGAACCTCGAGCGCGCAGGAGGAGCTGTCGTGCGTGCCGTTGAACGCGGGCCAACAGGTCTACGTGTGGGTCGACGAAGGGCTCGAGCAGACCGTGCCGCTCGCCGGAGGAACGGTGCCGCTCGAGGTGACGCGCTGTCAGGTCGAAGCCGAACCCAACGACACGCCCGCCACGGCCGCGCCGCTGACGTGCAAGCTCACCGGGTCGATCCAGAGCGCGGGTGACGTCGACTTCTTCTCGCTCGGTACACCGACCGCCGGGGCGCGGGTGTTCGCGATGGCGGAGGCGAGCACGGCCACCTCGGCCACGGCGCAGTTGCAGCTGCGCGTGACCACCGGCACCGACACCGTGGAGTTCGACACCGCGGATCTCGATACGCCGTTCGGCGGCACGTCGCCGGGTGTCGCCGGTACGCCGCTCGCCAACGTTCCCCACTTCCTGCGGGTGTCGCACGACAACGTGAGCAACACGCTGCAGCCGTACCACCTGTACGCGGTGGTGCAGCCCGGCGCGGCGACGCCGGAGGTCGAGCCCAACGACACGCCGAACACCGCGACGGCGGGAGCCACGAACTACTTCTCGGGGACGACGACGGCCCCGAGTGACACCGACTTCTTCGCGTTCGAAGCGCGGGCGGGAGACGTGGTGTACCTCGCGCTCGACTCGGTGCCGGCGCGCGGGCCGGGCAACACGTCGAACCATTCTCTCGCGCTGTGGAACGCCGCGGGCCAGCTGTTCTTCGTGAACGACAACAACGTGACCGTGAACGTCTCGGCGTCTGACGGAACGCTCACGTCGTTGCTGCCTGTGGCGCCGTCGGAACATCTGCTCTACCGGGTGCCCGAGAGCGGCACGTACTGGGCGCGTGTGCGGCGCGAGCAGGCGACCAACCCCAACGCGGACTACCTGCTCTCCATCTCCATCAACTGCGGCGTCGGTGGAGGCCTCGTCGCGCCGTCGCTCGCCGCGCTCACGCCAGCCTCGGGGTCGTCGCTCGGCGGAGAGCTCGTGACGTTGACGGGGGCCGGGTTCGGGCCGGGTTCGGCCGTGGCCTTCGGAAGCGCCCGCGCCGAGGTGGCGTCGGTGAGTTCCACGCAGCTCGTGGTGCGTACGCCGGTGGGCGCCGCGGGGACCGTCGATGTCTCGGTGACGAACTTCGGCTTCGCCGCGACGACGTTGAGCGGGGCGTTCACCTACGTGACGTCAAACGCTGCGCCGACGGTGACGAGCGTGACGCCTGCCGAGGGGCCGACCGCGGGGGGTCAGACCATCACGGTGCGCGGTCAGCGCTTCGCGAACACCGCCACGGTGCGCTTCGACGTGGCAGGCGACGTGCGCGCCGGCACCAACGTGAACGTGGTCAATCTCACCGAGCTCACCGTCACCACGCCGGCGCACGTCGACGGCGCGGCCACGGTCATCGTCTCGAACGCAGCGAACGAGTCAGGGAGCCTGCCTGATGGCTTCCGCTTCAACGCGCCGCCCCTGTTGACGTCGCTGACACCGGCGAGCGGCCTCACGAGCGGTGGTGCGACGGTCACGCTTCACGGCAGCAACTTCCGCTCTGGCGCGTTGGTTCGTTTCGGCACGAGCGCGGGCACAGGCGTCAACGTCGACCCGTCGGGGACCTTCGTGACCGTGGTGAGTCCGGCGAGCGCGTCGCCGGGCGTGGTGGACGTGGTGCTGGTGAACGCCGACGGCCAGCAGGCGCGACGGGCCGATGGCTTCCGGTATCTGTTGCCGTTGCCGACGTTGAGCGCGGTCGCTCCGGCACGGGGGCCGTCGAGTGGAGGCACGCTCATCACCTTGAGCGGCACCAACTTCTTCACGTCTCCGACGGTGCTGGTGAACGACGTGGCTGCGACCAACGTGTCACGCGTGAGCGCGACGCAGCTGACTGCGGTGACCCCGCCGGGAACACCGGGCATCGTGACCGTGGCGGTGGCCAACCTCGACGGGCAGCAGGCGGCGTTGATGGCGGCGTATGCCTACGACGCGGCGCCATCGATTTCGTCGGTGACGCCGGCACGTGGCCCGGTCGGCGGCGGCACGCGCGTCACCATTCACGGAGCGGACTTTCAGCCCGGCGCGTGGGTGCACATCGGTGGTGCGCCGGCCGTGGCGACGACGGTCGTCGATGCGAACACGTTGATCACGACGACGCCCAGCGGAGGGGCCGGTGCAGTGGACGTGGAGGTCACGAACGTCGACGCGCAACGTGGCGTCGCGAGCGCGGGCTTCACCTACGACGCGGCCCCGAAGCTCACTGAGCTGTCACCGACGTCGGGGTCGACGAGCGGCGGCACGGTGGTGACGTTGAAGGGCACGGGCTTCTCCTTCGGCGCGGAAGTGCGTTTCGGTTCGCTGCCGTCGAGCGCAGTGACCTTGCTGTCGCCGTGGGAGGCGACGGCGGTCGCGCCCGCTGCTGCGAAGAACGTGGTGCCGGTGACGCTGCGCAATGCAGACGGTCAGTCGGCGACGCTCTCGAACGCGTTCGCCTACGTCGATGCGCCGGTGCTCACGTCGGTCTCGCCGGCTTCAGGACCCGCGCGCGGAGGAACGGTGGTTCGTCTCATCGGCTCGGGGTTCTCGGCGAGCAGCGTCGTGCACTTCGGTGCAGCGCCTTCGCCGCAGGTGACGTTCGTGAGCGCGACGGTGCTCGACGCGGTCACTCCTGCGGGCATGTCGAACGTCGACGTGCGCGTCACGAACCCCGACGGGGCGGTGGCCATGCTCGATGACGCGTTCACGTATCAACGGGTCGCGCTCACCATCACCGGCGTCACCCCGAACTCCGGTCCGGAGAGCGGCGGGAATGACGTGACGATTTCCGGAACCGGGTTCTCGGCGAACGCCGAGGTGCTCGTGGGTGCGGTGCCGGTCGTCGTCGTCGACAGGAGCGGCGAGCGACTCCGCGTGCAGATGCCGCCGTATTCATCGTCGCGCGTGGTGGGCATCGAGGTGCGGAACGACGCGAACGAGTTCGTCGAGGCGAGCGATTCGTATCGGTACCTCGAAGCGGCTGGAGGCGGTGTGGCGGTCGGAGGGGACGCTCCGGATGCGGGGACGACGCCGAATCAGCCGACGGGTTGCGGATGCGCGGGCGTCGAAGGTTCGGCGTTGGTGTTCGCCGCGCTGGGTGTGCTGCTCGGTCGGCGCCGGCGATAGAGGACGAGGTCTCGACTGCTGGCATCGCGTGACTCGCGCCACGGTTTTCGACCTCGTAAGCAAACACACGGGTTCTTCGTACGGAATGATGACGAGCCCGAAAAAGCGAGACCACCCCGAAGCCCGCGTGAACGTCGCGACAGACAGCCCGAGGTGAGGGGCGGTTCGTGGGAAGGCACCGGCGCCGTCGAGTGCGCGGTCACACCTCTGCTCATGGCGCCGTGCATCGAACGACGCGGAGAACTCGGGTCGGCAGGTGAAAATCGAGCCACCGTCACTGCGCCCGCAGCGACCGCTCAGTTACCGCCCAGCGCGCCAGCCGCGTTCTGCCAGGCGCGCTGGTTGGCTTCGCCCAGCTTCTCAATCTGCTCGCGCTGCTTCTTCTGCTGCTCGGCCTTCGCCTTCTCTTCGTCCTTCTGGGCGGCCTGTTTCTCGGCGAACTGCTCTTCACGCTGCGCGAGGTCGTTCTCCTTCGCGTTGAGCTGCGCCTCCTTCGCGTCGAGCTCACGCGCGCGCGCGGCGTCACCGCTGTTGTTGACCTCGATGACCCTGCCCTCGGCGTTCGCGGCCTTCACCGTGCCGCGCTTGCCCTTGATGATCTGAATCTTCTGCTGCGCGAGCGCGAGGTCGACGGCGGGTTGAACCGGAGTCAGCGAGAGCACGAGCGCGGTGAGTGCGAACATCTGCGCAGCGTAGCGCCAAAGCCCACGCCGTATGAGAGGGTCCCCGGCCGATGCGTGCCCTCCTGCTCGGCTTCGTTACCGTTGCGTTGCTCGCCTGCCCGCCGCCGCCCCAACCGCCCGCGACGGCCTTGAACGGAGACGACTGGTCACTGACGGCGCAGCCCGACGGAGCGCTGCGCTTCGCGCGAGGCGAGACCACGCTGGCCACCTTCCCGCTCGACAGCTTTCAGGTCGGCATGGTCACGGCGCTCGACCCGCAGCTCTCGTACGACCCGTACTGGCTCGTGGTGAACGACGGCTTCTTCACGCCGCAACCGCCACCGGGCTTCGTGTGGCGCGTGCCCGAGCGCGGTGCGGCGGCGATGGACGGAGACGCGTTGGTGCTCTCGCTCACCTACAACCGCAACCTCACCGCCACGGTGCGCTTCACGAAGGCCTCGCAGGGTCACCTCGCGGCGCACTTCGTACCGGAGACCGAGGGCGCCATCGGCTACCTGCGCATCAAGCCGGTGGCCGACGCGACGGAAGCCTTCTACGGCCTGGGCGAGTGGTTCGATGCGGCGAACCACCGCGGCAAGGTGCGCCCGCTGCAGCTCGAGGCAGACCTCACGGTCGAGAGCGCCTCGACCGAGAACCACGTCGCGGTGCCGCTGCTGCTCGGCACGCGTGGCTGGGGGCTGTTCGTCGAGACCATTCGTCATGGCGTCTTCGACGTGGCGAAGAGCGACCCTTCCCGCATCGACGGCATGTTCGGCACCGCGGAGTCGAGCGCTGACGGTCTCAAGTTCCACCTCTTCTCTGCCGAGCACCCGCTGGATCTTCCGCGCGAGTACTTCCGCGTCTCGGCGTTTCCGCGGCCGATGGCCGACTGGGCGACGGGGCCGTTCATCTGGCGCGACGAGAGTCGAGATCAGGCCGAAGTCGAAGACGACGTGAAGAAGCTCCGCGAGTTGGACCTCGCGACCTCGGGCATGTGGATCGATCGCCCCTACGCGTCGTACGTGAACAGCTTCGACTTCGAGCCCGCGAAGTTCCCCGATGCAGGCGCGATGGTGAACACGCTGCACGCCGCCGGGCTGCGCCTCGCGCTGTGGCACACGCCGTACGTCGAGCCGGGTTCGCCGAATCGGAGCGCGGCCCAGCTCCACTTCCCCAAGGAGCAGGGCACCATGCTCAACCGCTGGAGCCCGCCGCTGGACTTCACGCGCGAGAGCGCCGTCATCTTCTGGCGCAATCAACTCAGCAACTACACCAACGCCGGCGTCGAGGGCTTCAAGCTCGACTTCGCCGAAGACGTGGTGGCGGGCGTGTCTGGAAAGCGCGGAGGCTGGACCTTCGACGACGGGCAGACGGACCGCACCATGACCGACGGGTACCCGCGCGTGTACCACTCGGTGTACCGGGCGATGCTGGCCAACAACGACGGCTTCCTGCTGGTGCGCGCCGCGCGCTGGGGTGAGCAGGCGGTGGGCGTCGTGGTGTGGCCGGGCGACATCGACGCCACGCTCACGAAGTTCGGCGAGAAGTTCACCGCGCGTGACGGTGACGAGGTGGTCGGCGTCGGCGGACTTCCCTCGGCGATCCGCGCTGGCATCTCGTTGTCGGCCTCCGGTTTCCCGTACTTCGCGGCCGACACCGGCGGCTACCGCCACTCGCCGCCCGACAAGGAGACCTTCATGCGGTGGACCCAGCAGTCAGCCCTGATGCCGGTGATGCAGACCGGCGACTCGTCGTCGCAGCCGCCGTGGGTGTTCACGCCAGAGAACGGCCGCGATGCCGAGGCGCTCGAGAACTACCGCTTCTTCGCGCGGCTCCACCTGCGCCTGTTCCCGTACTTCTGGGCGCAGGTGCAGTCGATGCGCGAGACCGGCCGGCCCATCGTGCGTGCGTTCGGCCTCGCGTTCCCGCAGCTCAATCAGTTCCCCGAAGACCAGTACCTCCTCGGCGATGCGCTGCTGGTGGCGCCGATAGAAACCAGGGGCGCGACGAGCCGCACCGTCATCAAGCCGCCGGGGCGTTGGTTCAACTTCTTCACCGGCGAAGAGCTGGTGAGTGAAACGGTGAACGCCGCGTTGACCGAGCTGCCGTTGTTCCTCCGCGAAGGCGCGCTGGTGCCGATGCTGCGGCCGACCATCGACACCATCGCCGAGGCGAGCGACCCGGGCGTCGAGAGCTTCGTCAACGAAGCGGGAACGTTGTGGGTGCGCGTGCAGCCGGGCGAAGGCGAGTTCACGTTGCACGACGGCACCAGGCTCACGCAGAGCGGCCGGTCACTCACCGCAACGCCTGGCTCCAGCTTCAAGACGTCCGTGGTGTGGGAGTTCGTGGGCGTCTCGGCGACGCCGTCACGCAGCGGCGCTCCGCTTCAGGAGGTGCAGGACCTCGACGCGGTCAGCAGCGGCTTCACGCGAAGTGGGAGCACGGTTCGCATCAAGACGCCGCTCGATGGCCAGCCGACGGGTTGGTGAGAACTCAGCCGACGACCTGCTGCGCGGCGGCGACTGCCTCGGCGTAGTCGGCCGTCGACGAGGCGCCGCGCAGCAACAGGCTCAAGCGCATCGCCGCTTCTTCAATCTGCGCGTAGCGCGGCGTGGCGACCGACTCACGCTCGAGCGCGTCGAGCGCGGCGTCACACCGCGCCAACGACGCGAGCGCCTCGAGCCGGGCCTGCGCCGCGGCGAACAACTCGTTCACCGCCGGCGGGGGCAACGCGCGGATGTTCGCGACGATGGGCTCCATGCACGGCGAAGCGCTCAAGTCGCGCAGCACCAGGGCCTCGGCATCGGGCTTCCCGACGAGCTGAAGGTCGTGCAGCGCTCGCGCGACGGTGGACTGCATCAACGTCTCGCTGTCGCGCGCCGACTCCATGCCGCTTCATTAGCCCGAATCGACGAAGGCTGCGCGCTGGGTACCCGGCCACTCGGGGTTACTGCGCCGGAATGGGCTGGACAGGCGCTGGCGCCACCCGTCGCGCGTTCGCCACGGCGTCGAGGTACGTGCGCTTCCGCGCGCGGGCGGCGGCCTGCTCGTAGGCACCGAGCGCCTGCGTCCAGTCGCCCTTCACTTCCCAGGCGACCCCGAGGTCGTACCAGGCACCATCGAGCTCCGGCTGCGCGCGCGTGAGGTCGGTGAAGTACGCAATCGCCCCGTCCCAGTTGCTCGACAGCAGCATGTTCACGCCCGTCGACAGCGGCCCGCCGTCTTCGAGTGGGTACTCCACGCGCTGCGTGCCCGGCGTCAGCGTCGCCACGAAGCGGTTGGCGATGTTGTCGGCGACCAGCCCGACCAGCTGCCCCGCGCGCTCCGCCGAGCCGCTGCGCGTGTCCCAGAAGCTGAAGTCGTAGGCGAGCACGCCATCGTTCTGCGTCACCGTCACGCGCGCCTTCACGTGCGCACGCACCCGCGGCCCGTTCTGCGTGAACTCGGTGTTCACGTCCGACTCCACGAGCTCCACGTTCATCGCGCCGTCGCCACACGGCGCCGCGGCGCACACCTGGTAGCCGAGCTGTTCGAGCGCGCGCGCCAACCGCTCCTTCACCACCGAGTGCACGGGCACGGGGATCGGCACCGCGCCCCGCGTGATGCCGCTGACGATCGACCGTTCGACCGAGCGACTCATGTCAGTGTTGACCGCCAGCGAGAGCGAGCGGACGTTGCCGAGGTTCGCTTCAGCCGCCATCGGAATGCGCACCTTGAGAATCGGCGCACAGCCCGTCGTCACCAGGACCGAGAGAAGAAGGAGAGAACGCATGGCGCGACAGACTCCGTGGCCAGCGGCTTCATTCGACGTTCATCGCAGCGAGGAGCGGTTCGAGCTGAACGAGAAGGCTGAACACCCGCACGTTTGAGAACCTTGTCTGCACGACCGCCACCCGGGGGAGAACGGCGGTTGTGGCCCTTCGTTTTCGAACCGCTCCTCGCGGCGATGGCTTCGTCGAGGCACTGCCAAAGCAAGCGGCAGACCAGCGGCAAGTGCCCGAAATGACGGGGCGAGCACCACCAGTGATGCTTCACAATTGAAGAACGCTGGAATGTCGCGCTGAGGAATTCGATGCTTCATGAATGAAGCATCAGGTTTCGGAGCGCTCGAATCGACGGCCGTTTCACGTGCGCGTGGTGACGGTGCCGGCCATCAGCCGGTGCTGGTCGGTGAACCTGAGCCTGGTGGGCATCGGGCTCATCGGCAGCCCGCGACACAACGAAGGGCCGCGCGAAGGTGAGCCGCTGGAGCTCGAGGTTCGGCTGCCCGGTGACGACACGCCGCTGCGCGCGCGCGGTGAGGTGCGCTGGCGCCACGACGCGAGGTCTTCCGACGAGCGGGCCTCGAGCGCGTTCGGCGTGGCGTTCACCGGCTTCGAAGACGACGGGCGCGTGCGCCTGGCGCGTTACCTCGACGGGCCGCCGGTGCGCGTGGCGGTGGCGTTCGCCGACCCCGGCGTGCGGCGCGCGATCGAGATGTCGCTCGAGGGCACGGTGCAGATTGAGTTCGGCGACGACGACGCGACGCTCAGCGCGATTCTGGCCAGAGGCGACGTGTCGGCGTTGGCCATCTGCGGCGACGAACATCGCGCGTCGCGGCTCGCGCAGCGCGTGGCGTCGGTGACCGAAGAGAACCTCACGCTCGAAGGCCGACCGCGGGACCTCGCGGCGCGCGTCGTGTACTGCACCAGCGGCGACCCGCGCGTCATCGCCACCCTGTTCAACGAGCGCAAGCTGCACCGCTGGCTCTCGCCGCCGTTCACCGGGGAACAGCTGCGTGAAGCGGTGATGGACGCCTGCACCGCGCACGCGCTGCGCGTCGAACAGGAGCGCATGGCGCAGGAGCTGGAGCGCAACCTCCAGCGCGAGAGGGCGCTGCGCGCGGGGCCGGCCCCCATTCCCGTCGAGCAGGGCCCGGGCTTCCGCAGTGAGGCGATGCAGGCGGTGCTGGAGCAGGTGAAGTCGGTGGCGCCCTACAAGGTGTCGGTGCTGCTGCAGGGCGAGACGGGCACCGGCAAGGAGGTGCTCGCGCGCATCGTGCATCGCATGAGCGACCGTCGCAGCGCGCCCATCGTGGTGCAGGACTGCGGGACGCTCACCGAGACGCTGCTCGAGAGCGAGCTGTTCGGGCACGTGCGTGGTGCGTTCACCGGCGCCGTGGCAGACCACCCCGGGCTGTTCGTGCTCGCAGATGGCGGCACGGTGTTCCTCGACGAAATCGAGAACACGTCGCCTTCGCTGCAGGCCAAGTTGCTGCGCGTGCTCGAGACCGGAGAAGTGCGGCCGGTGGGCGGAACGCAGACCCGGCGCGTCGACGTGCGCCTCATCACCGCGAGCAACGTGAACCTGCTGCGTGAAGTGTCGAACGGGAAGTTCCGCGCCGACCTGTACTACCGCTTGAACACCTTCCCCATCGAGCTGCCGCCGCTGCGGGAGCGTGGTGACGACGTGCTGGCGCTGGCGCGGCACTTCCTCGTCACCTTCAACCACCAGCACCGGAAGTCGGTGCTGGGGCTGGCGCTGGAGACCGAGCGCTTGCTGGTGGCCGCCGCATGGCCGGGCAACGTGCGTGAGCTGCGCAACGTCATCGAGCGCGCGGTGTTGTTGTGTCCGAGCGGAGAGACGGTGGCGCCGGCGCACCTGCCTCCGGCGCTGCGGCAGGCATCGGCGTCACCGAACGCGCTGCACGAGAAGCTGGCCGACACCGAACGCCAGACGCTGGAGTCGGCCTTGCGTCGTCATGCCGGCGTGGCGCGACGGGCGGCGCTGGACCTGGGCATGGACCCGGTCACCTTCGCGCGCCGCGCGCGGAAGCTGAACATCGAGGTGCGCAGCAAGCGCTGATTCACGCCGCGCGTCGCGAGCCGGTGGGACATGTGCGTCTTCGACCTGCGCTTCGACGTCACCGGGCTCACGCCGTGGAACCCGGACGAAGACACGCTGTTCGCGTACTCGTCGCTGGCACAGGTCGCGCGCGGCTGGGCGCCCGACCCGGGCGCCGCGGTCACGCTCGACCGGGACGCCACCTCGGTGAGCGGGCTCGAGGTGAACACGCTCGACATGAGCGCAGACGACTACCGCTCAGTCCCCGCAGTGGTGGACGCTTCGAAGGGCGACGCGCTGAAGCTCGTGCAGCGACGCACCGCGTGGGTCACCTCCTTCGACGCCGGCGTGCTCGAGCGGTGGGACCCCTGGGCCGGTTCGTATGCGACCTCGAGCATCGCGAGCGCCAACGTGACGATGCCGAACTTCAGCGGCGACGCGCTGTACCTCACGCCCACGACCGCCATCTCGAGCTCCGCCAGCCGTGGGTCGCAGCGCATTCCCGTCGACGTGGCCTGCTACCCCGACTTCGACAACGTGTGCGATGCCGGCTGCACGGCGTGCAACAGCGCGCTCACCACGCAGTATCGGCACCCGGGCAACGTGATGTTGCCGACGCACGCCACGCACCCATTCGATGAACCCGGCACCGAGATGCTCGCCTCCGACTGGCGCATCTGGACGCCGCTGGCCATTCCCGACGCGGGGAGCCTCAGCCTGTCGGCGTGGAACTACAACGCCGTGCCGGTGCCGAACGCGGCGACGGTGGTGGTGCAGCGGGAACTCTCGGCGCCGAGGCAACTGCGCGTCGACGGGGCGCCGCTGACCGTGAGCGCGAACATCGCAGCGCTCGCGAACCGCACGCCGGTCATCTCGTGGTCGGCGCCGTCGCTCGGCACGCCCGACTTCTACCGCGTGCAGGTGCTCGAATACTTCCTGGGCAACACGCCGATCACCTCGCAGGTCGTGGCCGCGGTGCGGGGCACGAAGCGCAGCGAGCAGCTCCCCGAGGGTGTGCTGCAGCCGGGGCACACGTACCTGTTGCGCGTCATCGCGGTGGTGGACCCCAACGACGTCGACGACGCGCGCGCCACGTCGCGCTCCGGTGCGTACCGCCGCGCCGAGGCCCTCACCGGGCTCTTCACGGTGCAGTGACGGGCGCTCCCGGCTCGCGCGGTGAGGGGCGCGAGCTGGCGGCGCGGCATGCACGCGCGCACTCGATGCCTCGACGCGGGCGCGCTACGTGAGCACCATGAAGAAGTTGATTCTCCCCGGCTGGCAGAACTCAGGGCCCGACCACTGGCAGACGAAGTGGGAGCAGCTCGACACCTCGTTCACGCGCGTGCAGCAGGACGATTGGGACCGGCCCGACTTCGCCACGTGGAGTGCGCGACTCGATTCTCATCTCACGGAGCCGTCGGTCCTGGTCGCGCACTCGCTGGGTTGTCTCCTCGCGTCGCGTGCGCGGAAGAACGTGGCGGGCGCGTTGCTGGTCGCGCCTCCGAAGCTGGGCGCCTACCCGGAGCTGGCGACGTTCGAGAACCTGCCGCTCGAGCCGCTGCCGTTCCCGAGCGTGGTGGTGGCGAGCCGGAACGATCCGTACTGCGACTTCGCGCACGCCGAGAAGCTGGCGGCGGCCTGGGGCGCGGGGCTCGTCGATGGTGGCGAGCGGGGTCACCTCAACGGTGAATCGAAGCTGGGCACGTGGAGCGAAGGCCGCGCGTTGCTGCGCGCGCTGATGTCGGTGCTGCCCTTCGAGCTGGACCACCGCCTGGAGAACGACACCTTCGTGGTCGGTGAGAGTGAGCTCAACCTGCTGCTGCTGCTCAACGAGCGCCGCTACGTGTGGTTCATGCTGGTGCCCAAGCGCGCCGGCATCGAAGACGTGCATCAGCTGCTCCCGGTGGAGCGCGCGATCCTCGCGCAGGAGTCGAACGCGCTCTCGCTGGCCATCGAGAAGGCGTTCTCACCCGACAAGCTGAACGTGGCCGCGCTGGGAAACGTGGTGCGCCAGCTGCACGTGCATCACGTGGTGCGACGGCTGGGAGACCCCGCGTGGCCGAACCCGGTGTGGGGTCACTCGCCGCGCGTGCCCTACGCAGACGAATCGTGGCGCCAGCACGTCGACGCGTTGTTCGCCGTCGACGCCCGGTGGAGGACCGCGTGAGCGCGCCGAACTCGCGCTGACGCTTCACGGTTCTTCAAGGTTCTTCGCGCAAGCCGGTCTGCCCGCGCCCGTACGACGCGCTCATGAACCCCTATCTCCTCGCGCGCGCGCTTCACATCGCGGGCGCCGGCTTCTTCTTCCTGTCCATGGGTGTGGAGTGGATGGCCCTGCGTTCCCTTCGCCGCGCGTCGACCGACGCTGCGCTCGACAGCGGCGTGAGTGACTTCCGGTTGGCGCGAAAACTCGACGGGCTCGGCGCGTTGTTCAGCCTCGCAGGCGGCCTCTACCTGGCGACGACGGTGTGGCAGTGGCACGGCGGCTGGTTGCACACCGGCGTGACGCTCTTCTTCATCGTGTGGGGCATCACCGGCATGGTGTCGGGGCGCGGCGTGCGCAGGCTCGCAGCGGCCACCGGAGACCAGCGCGCGGCGATGCAACGTTCACCGCGGCTGTTCATCGCGCTCGCGTCGCGCTTCGGGCTGCTGCTGGCGACGCTGGCCATCATGGTGCTGAAGCCGGGGCCGGCGCTGCAGGGCGCGCTGGTGCTCGTCTCTCAGGTGGGCGCAGCGGTGACGTGGCTCAGCGCGCGACGCTCAGGAAGTTCAACGGCGAGCAGTCCTTGAAGACGATGGTGCCGGTCTGGTCGAGGACGTCGTCGCGAAACGCGGAGACCTGCAGCACGTCGGCTTCACCGTCGCTGCGGAACACGCCGCCATCGCGCCGCAGCGCACCGCTCGCGCCTTCCCCGTAGCGGGCCGCGGAGACCGGAACGGTCAGCGTGTCGTCCTTCAGCTGCCACACTTCGAAGGTGACGAGCTTCGACTCGCCGGTACCGAGACTGCACACCGAGCCCGCCGTTTGAACGGCGACGTCGAACTGCCTGGCGCCGTCGATCGGGTTCGAGAGACCGGGCAACGGGTCGCTGCTTTGCGCGAGGCGCTCGATGGTGAAGGGAATTCTCGCGACGCACGCGCCGGGAATCGCGCGACAGTCTTCTTCGATCCCGAAGTGCGAGCAGAAGAGGAGCGCGCCGTTCGCCGCGCCGCCATCGGTCGGTTGGCTGAGCGCGACTTCGAGCCGCTGTACTTCCGTCCCCGCGTCGCCCGCGATCGCGCGCACGGTGACGTACGAGCCGTCGTCACTCCACACACCAGCGGGCAGCAGAATCGGCGTGCGGGTGCCGAAACCGAGCTCGCCGCGGGTGACGTAGCGCATCGCGGAGCGCCCAGTGGTCGCCACCCAGAATTCAGTCTCGAGTTCACGCGCTGCGAAGACCGCGTCGACACCGCACTCGGCAGGCAACGGCGTTTCGGCGAGGTGAAAGCGGCGAACGATGTGACCACCCGGCTGCGCGGTCGGCGCGCACGACAACAACACGAGCAGGAGCCACGCCTTCTTCATGCCTTCTTCCTTCGCTTTGCATCGAGCGCGCGGTGCTCGGCGACACGCACGGTGACGAGCTTGTTCGGCAACGGCGCATCGGCGGTGAACTTCATCGTCACACCCGAGGGGCCGTACTTCGCGAGCGACGGCTTCAAGGCGGCCATCAACTTCGGGCTCATCACGTAGAGGCTGAGACCGGCCTTCGTCGCGCCGAACGCGATCACGCCGCGATTCTCGAAACGGAACGTGGGCACGCCGTAGGAGATCTTCGTCTCTGCGCCGGACAGCAATGAAGCGATGAACTCATGGAGTTCGCCGAGCACCTTGCGTTCTTTCGGCGGCAGCTTCGCGAGGTACGCGACGACGTCGTCGTGCTTCTTCACGGCTTCTTCTCTTCGCGCATCGCGGTGAGGCGCAGTGACTGACGACACGCCCTGGCTGGGCACAGGTCCGACGTGCAGTTCGACATCACTTCCACCGTCATGGTGCCATCGAACGCGTCACCCTTGCTGAGGTCGAAGACAGGCAACGCCACCGTGGCCCGCGGCCTCGCCAGTGTTGCGACGTCACTGGTCCAGAACCAGAGGTCGCCCGCGAGGTCGAGTACGCCCGCGAACTTGCTGTCGACGTACGAGCCGAAATTTCCGGAACGCGTGGGGAGCCGAACGTGTTCGTCCGTAAAGCTCCAGCGCTCGAACTGCAGCTCGTTCTCTTCGAAGCCATCGGCGCACGAACCAGAACTCGACAGCGCGACGGTCATCATCGTCTCGCCCTTCTCGTCGGGCACGCTGTCTTCGATGGGGAACGGCGCGAGGTCGACCTCCTCCAACTTCACCGGCACGCGGGTGTCGCACGAGTCGTAGCGCGGCGCCGGGTCGCAGAAAGCGGTGCACACGTAGTTCGACTGCAACGCCATGAAGCCTTCGACGCCCGCGTCGCCCACGCTGAACTGGAGGCCCATGGACTGCACGAGCTGCCCCCGTTGGCCGGTGCCTTCGAAGTTCTTCGCGCGGCTCCACGAGAAGCGCGACGCGCTTCCGCGCAGGCCCACGGGCAGCGTGATGGGCGCCGCGCGCGCGAAGCGAATCGCCGGTGTGTTCACGAAGCGAATGAACTCGGTGTCGGGCCGAGGCGCCCAGGTCTCGACGTCGATACCGCCGTCGAGAAGGGGTGGGCAACCGGTGGCGCGCGCTGCATCGAAGGTCATTCGCCACGTGCGGTGATTCGCCGGCGCTCTTTCAGGCGCGCAGGAAGACACCGCCAACACCATCGCCGCCGCCGTCAACGCACGCACCATTGGGGCAGATATGCCACAGCGGTCTGTGTGCGGGTGGCGTGTTAGTTACGCCCGCCGATGCCCTTCGAATTCACCCAGATGCTTCCGCTGCACCACGACGACACGCCGTGGCGCCTGCTCACCAGAGACTTCGTCAGCACTTTCGAGGCGGACGGGAAGACCTTCCTCAAGGTCGACCCGCAGGCCATCACGCTACTCACGAAGACCGCGATGCGGGACATCGCGCATCTGCTCCGGCCCGGGCACCTCGCGCAGCTGCGAAAGATCCTCGATGACCCCGAGGCGTCGAACAACGACAAGTTCGTGGCGCTCGACCTGCTGAAGAACGCGAGCATCGCGGCCGGTGGTGTGTTGCCCATGTGCCAGGACACCGGCACCGCCATCGTGAAGGGCAAGAAGGGTCAGTTCGTGTTCACCGGCGGCGGTGACGAAGAGGCGATCGCCAGGGGCGTGTACGCGACGTACACCGAGACGAACCTGCGCTACTCGCAGCTCGCGCCGCTGACGATGTACGAAGAGAAGAACACCGGGAACAACCTGCCCGCAGAGATCAAGCTCAGCGCGGTCGACGGTGATTCGTACAAGTTCTTGTTCATGGCCAAGGGCGGCGGCTCGGCGAACAAGAGCTACCTCTTCCAGGAGACCAAGGCGCTGCTCAACCCGCAGTCGCTGCTCAAGTTCCTCGCGGAGAAGTTGCCGTCGCTGGGCACCGCGGCGTGCCCGCCGTATCACCTGGCGATCGTGGTGGGCGGCACGTCGGCCGAGACCGCGCTCGAGACCGCGAAGCTGGCGTCGGCGCGGTACCTCGATGGCCTGCCGACGAAGGGCTCGATGAAGGGCCACGGCTTCCGCGACGTGGAGCTCGAAGGTGAAGTGCACAAGCTGACGCAGAAGATGGGCCTCGGCGCGCAGTTCGGCGGGAAGTACTTCTGTCACGACGTGCGCGTGATTCGTCTGCCGCGGCACGGCGCGAGCTGCCCGGTGGCGATCGCGGTGAGCTGTTCTGCTGACCGTCAGTGCCTGGGGAAGATCACGAAGGACGGCGTGTTCATCGAGGACCTCGAGCACGACCCCGCGAAGTACCTGCCGGAGATCGACGAGGCCGCGCTCGGTGGCGACGTCGTGAAGGTCGACCTCAACATGCCGATGTCGGAGATCCGCGCGTTGCTGTCGAAGTACCCGGTGAAGACGCGGTTGTCGTTGTCGGGCCCGCTCATCGTGGCGCGCGACATCGCGCACGCGAAGCTGAAGGAGCTGCTCGACGCGGGTCAGCCGCTGCCGCAGTACATGAAGGACCACGCCGTCTATTACGCGGGCCCTGCGAAGACGCCGACGGGCATGGCGTCAGGCAGCTTCGGGCCGACGACCGCGGGGCGAATGGATTCGTACGTCGATGCGTTCCAGGCGGCGGGTGGCAGCTTCGTGATGCTCGCGAAGGGCAACCGCAGCAAGGCGGTCACCGACGCCTGCAAGAAGTACGGCGGGTTCTACCTGGGGTCGATTGGTGGCCCGGCGGCGCGGCTCGCACAGGACTGCATCAAGAAGGTGGAAGTGCACGAGTTCCCGGAGCTCGGCATGGAAGCGGTGTGGAAGATCGAGGTGGTCGATTTCCCGGCGTTCATCGTGGTGGACGACAAGGGGAATGACTTCTTCGCCAAGCTGCTGCCGGCCGGAACGAAGGCCTGAATGAAGGCGGTCGCTGAGGGTCTTGCTGCGTGCTCGTCGCGCACAGGCCCTCGGCTTCCGCACAGTGGTCGTCAGGGAGCCAGCTTGTGGAAGCCGACTCGTGAAGTGTCGCGACTCGCGGCGTGCAGCGAGCCTGTGCGCGTCGAGCACGACCGAAATCGCCGGTCACTGCTTCCCGTTCAGGCGCCCTGAGGCGTGGTGATGACCTGCTCGGTGTGTTCGCGCTTGTAGAGCCGCACCACCGAGAACCCGAGCGACAGCACCACCGGCCCCACGATGAGGCCCTTCAAGCCGAACGCTTCGACGCCGCCGAACAACGCAGCGAACGTGAGCAGCGAGGGCATTTCTTCATCGCCGACGAGCCGTGGGCGAATCACGTAGTCGGACACGCCGACGACCACCGCCGCGCCCCACACGAGCACGAACACGCCAGCCACCGGGTGACCCGTCGCGATCATCACGATGCCGATCGGCACCCACACCAGCAACGTGCCGATGGCGGGCACCAGCGACGCGACCGCGGTGGCGACACCGTAGAAGATGGGGTCGGGCACTCCGGCGATGGCATACGCGATGGTGGCCAGCACGCCCTGCGCGAGGCCGGTCACCAGCGTTCCGAACAACGTCGCGCGGCCGACCCGGCGGAAGTCGGCGAAGAGCCCGAGCGTCCACTCCGGCTTGAGCGGCAACGTCTGCGTCGCCGCCGCGACCAACGCCGTGCTGTTGCGCAACACGAAGTGCAGCGTGAGCACCATGAAGAACAACAGCAGCAGCAGGTCGGCCGTCACGCCGAGCATCGCCGCGCCCGCGACCGCGAACTTCGCGGCTTCACTCTCGACCCATGACGCCAGCCTGGTGCCGAGGTCGACGTCGACTCCGATGCCGAAGCGCGCGCCGAACGCCCTCGCCTGCCCCAACAGGCCGCCATCGGCCGTGACGCTGTCGGCGAGCTCCTTGGCGTGCACCGTGCCCTTCGAGCCGAGCTCCCACACCAGGCCGGTCAGCACCCCGACCACCAACAGCGCCACGATGACGGTGGTGACAATCGCCGACACGTTCTGACCGAAGCGGTTGAACAACCGGCCGTGCAGCGGGCGCGACATGAACGCCAGCAACGCGCCCAGGAACATGCCGATGGCGACCGGTTCGATGACGTAGATGATGGCCGCGACGGCGAGCAACGCCGCCCAGTTCAGCGCGCGGCGTTGTGTCGTTTCGAGAGACGGCCGCGTCGGAACGCTGTCGAACATGTGTCGCCAGTGCCTACGTCGAGGCGCAGAAGCAACGTCAGACACCGGACCGAGGCTGCGCGTCGGGAAGCAGGCGCCCGACACGCGGCGTGCGGAACGCTTCAGCCGCGGCGACGACGCAGCCGCAGCAGCATCGCCAGCGCACCGAGCAGCACGCTCGAGCTGGAGCCGCTCGTGCAACCGCAACCCATCGGTTCATCGGGGTTCATCGGGTCGCCCGGCCCCGCGTCGGCCGTCATCATCATGCCCGCATCGACGACCACACCTGCGTCGCTCGACACTCCAGCGTCGGTGACGACACCCGCGTCTTCGTCGGGGGCACCTGCATCGGCGATCACCCCGGCGTCGACTTCCACGCCGGCGTCGACTTCCACACCTGCGTCGACTTCCACACCGGCGTCGACTTCCACGCCTGCATCGACGACCACGCCTGCATCAACGACCACGCCTGCATCGACGACGACGCCTGCATCCACGACCACGCCTGCATCCACGACGACGCCTGCATCCACGACGACGCCTGCATCCACGACCACGCCTGCATCCACGACCACGCCTGCATCCACGACCACGCCCGCATCCGGCACCGCCGGGACGTACCCATGCGCATGGGTCGTCAACTGGGACACGGTGAGCGTCCGTGACAGCGCCCCCGTCCACTGGCCCGTAACGACGCCCGCATTGAACCCCGTCCCAATCGGCGTGCGGCCACGAAGGTCCGGCAGCCCGAAGGTCTGAACCCCGCTGCCTCCGAACCGGATCTCCAGCAACGAGTACAGCGCCTGGTTCTGCTGAATCGGCATGATTTGCCCCTCAGCCCTGGCGAAGCCACCGGGCGCGAAATTTCCGGCGAACGCGATCAGTTCACCCATGGTCGCCAGGGAGTCGTCGAAGCCACCGCTGCCACCGGAGCGGTTCGGATAGATGCCGTTGACCGCGATGAGCCACGTGATGGCGAGTGACGGCTGCCACATGGGCACGGCCTGCCCGTTGCCGGTCGGCAGCGTCGGAGCCTCGAGCGGCACCGTGTGGGCGTGCGGCGGCAGCTGAGCGCCGGTCAAGGTCACGAAAGGCGAGCCCAGCGTCTGCCCGACCTGAAGGAGCGTGCCTCCGGGCAGCGTACCCGCGCCGACCGCGACCCGGCCGCGCAGATCGGGCACGCGGAAGGTCGTCACGCCGTCGCCGCCGTACGTGGTGCCGATGACCGCGTAGAGCGGCGTGTACTGCGCAATCGGCAGCGCCCGGCCGTCGCACGGGATCCAGTTGTCCGGCACGAAGCCGCCCGCGAACCAGCGGATCTGCCCGATGAAGGTGAGCGACGTGCCGGTGCTGTCCGTCGGGTACCAGCCTTCGGCGGCGATCATCGCGGTCATCGTCAACGTCGGAGCCGTGAGCTGCAGCGGCGCAGAGGTCCCCGCGACCAGCGTCTGGCGCATGCCGTCGGCCAGCGTGTGCTGGTGGAGCGGTAGCGACGACTGCATCGCCGCAAAGTCGGCGCCGAACGCGTCACCCGCTGCGACGGGAGTCAGCCCCGGGCCCGCGCCTGCACCGGCGACGAAGCGGCCGCTGAGGTCCGGGAGCCCGAAGTTCGTGGTGCCGTTGCCTCCGTAGCGGGTGCCCAGCACAGAGAAGAGCGGCGCGTTGGCCGACACCGAGACGGTGTAGCCCGAGCACTGGAAGGCGTCGTTGGGCACGAAATCGAGCGCGAAGGTGTGCAGCATGCCGATGGCGTCGTCTCCGGCACCCGACATCGACGGGAACGAACCGGTCCGCGCGATGACCTGCGTGAGCCCGAGGCCCGGCTGCCCGAGTGGAATCGGCGCGTCGGAGCCGGCGACGCCGGTGACCTGTGCGAAGGAAGAGAACGAGACCAGGAGCAACGCGAGACGACCGGCTTTCACACGCGCGCTTGTCGCTCGACGAGGCGAGCGTCGCAAGGTGCGTTCGTCATACTTTCGGCCGATTCAGGGTGTGGGTCGCTCTCCTACGGTGACGATGCATGAAGCGGTGGTGGCTCCCAGTCGTGATGCTGGTCGCGGCGTCGGTCGAGGTCGCCGTGCGCGACGACCTCCCGAGTCGCGCGGGTGCGTGGGCCTTCGCGTTGGCCATCGCCGGTGCGCTGGCGTTTCGTCGCTCACACCCCCTGGGCGCCACGGCGTTCGCGTTCAGCCTCGCGACGGCCACGACGCTCGTTCAGCACCACTTCGAATTGCCGGAGCTGGGGCCGACGTCGGGCGTGGGCATTCTGGCGCTGCCGTACGCGCTGACGCGGTGGGCCTCGCGACGTGACGTCAGCATCGGCGCTGCGTTCGTGGTGATGACGTGGGTGGTGTCACTGCTGTCCGGTGAAATGCAGCGGCGTGAAGACATCGTCGGCAGCGCGGTGGTGTTGATTCTGCCGGGCACCATCGGCGCCGTGGTTCGCTTCAGGAACGAAGCGCAGCAACGCGGTCTCGAGCAGGCACGTTCACTGGAACGTGAGCGGCTGGCGCGGGAACTCCACGACAGCGTCGCGCACCACGTGACGGCCATCACCTTGCAGGCCCAGGCCGCGCGCGCGGTCATCGACACCCGTCCTTCCGATGCGAAGCACGCGCTGCAGGCCATCGAAGAGGAAGCGAAGCGAACGCTCACCGAGCTGCGTGGCATCGTCGGCGCGCTGCGTGACGACGAGGCCGCGTTGAGCCCCGCGGGTGGAATCGCCGAGCTCCGCGCGTTGTCGAGCACGCTCGTGCACGTGGAGGTCGGTGCCGTCGGGGCGTTGTCTCCGATGTTGGAGCGCGCGTTGTTCCGCATCGCGCAGGAGGCGGTGACGAATTCCATCAAGCACGCGCGCAACGCGACGAAGGTGCACGTGCGGCTGTCTGCAGAGCGCGACGTGGAGCTGACCGTGAGCGACGACGGTGAGCCCGGGGCGCGTCGCGGCGCCGGCTTCGGGCTCATCGGCATGGCAGAGCGCGTCGCGCTGCTGGGCGGAACGTTCGAGGCCGGCCCTGCCTCGGAGCGCGGCTGGCGCGTGCACGCGGTGATCCCCCGATGAAGGTGCTCCTCGCCGACGATCAGCACCTGGTGCGCAGCGGCTTGAAGATGATCCTCGAGGCCAGGGGCTTCGAGGTGATCGCCGAAGCCGCCAACGGCGCCGACGCGGTGACGCTGGCGACGTCACTGCGGCCCGACGTGTGTCTCTTCGACATCCGCATGCCGGTGATGGACGGCATCGAGGCCACCAGGCGCGTGGCGGCGCAGGGGCTCGCGGTCATCGTCATCACCACGTTCGATCTCGACGAGTACGTGTTCGCCGCGCTCAAGGCCGGAGCACGCGGGTTTCTGCTCAAGGACGCGGGGCCTGAGCTGCTGGTGCAGGGCCTTCAGGCGGCGGCGAGTGGTGAAGCGCTGCTCTCACCGAAGACCACCGCGCGCCTGCTCGAGCGCTTCGCGCAGCTCGACCCCGGGAAGCAGCAGCCCTTCGAGCCGCTGACCGAACGGGAAGAAGACGTGCTGCGAACGCTGGCGCGCGGTCAGACCAACGAAGAGATCGCCGCCACGCTGAACATTTCGTTGAGCACCGTGAAGACGCACGTGGCGAGCCTCATGGGGAAGCTCGACGTGCGCAACCGCGTGGAGCTCGCGCTGTGGGCGTGGGAGACGGGGCGCGCTCGTACTTTCGGCTGAGCTGCGATGAACCTTCGCCCGAGGTGACGGAGTTCAGGCGCGTTCATCGTGGCGCGCATGACCAGAAAGATCGCCGGGCTGTTGTTGTTGAGCGCAGTACCGATGTTGGCGGGCCTCGTACGGCTGTTCGACATGCCCACGGGGCGACTGGGGCTCGATGACCACGAGCGCTTCGCGGCAGCTCCCGTCACCGGTGTGATGCACATCATCGGCGCGACCTGCTTCGCGACCCTCGGCGCGTTTCAGTTCGTGCGCGGCGCGAAGTGGCATCGCGTGATGGGGCGCGTGCTGAACGTGTTCGGCATCATCGGCGCGTTCAGCGGCGCGGTGATGGCGCTGACGTGGGTGCCGAAGGCCTTCGACAGCGCGGCGTTGAACGCGATTCGGGTCGTGGTGGCCACTTCGATGGTCGCGTTCATCGTCGCTGGCTACGTGACCGCGCGGCGCGGCGACTACGACGCCCACGGAGCGTGGATGACGCGCGCCTATGCGTTGTTCCTCGGCGGCGGCACGCAGTTCTTCACCGCGGGGTTCACGGCGCTCCCCTTCATGCAGCCGTACCTGAGTGAAGGTCTGTACGCGGTGGCGATGGCCGCGGGGTGGATCATCAACGCCGTGTTCGCCGAGTGGGTGCTCCAGGCGCCGTCGAGGGGCCCGCGGGCCGCACCTATATAATGAATGGACAGACGTTCAGTGTGCGGGCGTACGACGGTGTCCGACATGGTCACCAGCGAAGCGGCCCAGCTTCGCTCGGTGCGTGAGGTCGCGGTCCTTCATCACTGCTCGATGGTGAACATCACCCGGCGATTCTTCTCGCGGCCCGCCGCAGTCTCGTTGGTCGCCACGGGCTTCGTCTGACCGTACCCCTCCGACGTCAACCGCGTGTCCGCGACGCCCTGCTTCACCAGGTACGTGCGCACCGCCGCCGCGCGGTCCTTCGACAGCTTCATGTTCGCTGCCGCGCCCCCGCGGTCATCGGTGTGACCTTCCACGCGCACGCTCTTTACTTCCGGGTGCGCGTTCAGCAGCGCCGCCACTTGGTTGAGCAACGGGAACGACTCCGAGCCAATCACCGCGCGGCCGCTCTCGAAGTGCACCTCGCCGTGAATCTCGATGCGGTCCTGCTTCAGCTCGACCTGCGGCGCCGCTTCCGCCACGGGCTCGGCCACCGGCACCGCCGCGGGTGATTCCACCACCTCCGCCGGCTTCACTGCTTCCACCGCCACAGGCGCCGCGATCGGCGCGCACGACCCCGCCTGCATCGGGCACGCGTCGTCACCGTTCTTGATGCCGTCACCGTCGTAGTCGAGGCCCGGGCACGAAGACGGGTCTGCCGACTGCAACGTGCAGCGGCCGCTCTTCACGCCGCCGAACGACACACCCACCAGCGCACGGAACGCAGGCGTGCCCGGCGCGTTGCCGATGCCGGGGCCCGCGAGCCCGAAGACCTCGAAGTCACCGAACGAGTACCGCGCGCCGCCCAGCAGCTCGGCGCTCACCGATTCACCCGCGAGCGGAATGAAGCCGCGCAACGACACTTCACCGCGCAACGGCCCGTTGATGGTCGACACCCCGAGCCCACCGAGCAACCGGCTGCCGATGACGTCATTCACGGCGATGGTGCGGTCTGCACGGAGGTGCGCGCCGAGGTCCAACGCGATGCGCACCGGGCCCACCGTGCGCGCCGCGCCTGCAATCACCTGCCCCGTCACGTAGGGCTCGCTGGTCAACGAGCCCGTCGCCCCGAGCGGAATACCGACCGCAAGCGTGACGCCGAAGTCGACCGGCGCACCGTTGCGCTCCTGGAACGGCGCGAGGCGGGCCTGCAGCCACGGCGTGCCGAACGAGACCTGCTGGGGAACGGCTCCGGCGATCATGTCGCCGCGCGACGAGGTCACCGCCTGACCGTTCTGGAACACCACCAGCGGCACCGACGCGCCGACCTCGAGCCACGGCAGCACCCCGAACGCGCCTGACAACGTCGTGGTGAGCCGGTTTTCGACCAGCGCGGCGCGACGTTCACCGTCCTGGAAGTAGACGAGCGGCGCGTGCTGGTAGCCGAGTGACGCGGCGACGCGGAAGTCCATCGGCAGCAGCACGTCACCACCGCCGACCACCAGCGCACTGCGCGCACCGGGGTTGAGCTGCAGCTGCTCGAGGTCGAAGCCGCTCACCTCGACCGACTGCGCGCTCGCCGTGGTGGCCACCGTCGCCACCGCCACTGCCGCGACCGACTTCGCGACCTTCTTCGACCCGCGGCGCCACAGCGCGCCGAGGAGCAACATCGCGAGCAGCCACGTCGGCGAACCCGAGCTGGTGCTGCAGCCGAAGCCGCCGCCACCGATGTCGAAGCTCGACTGCTCGACCGTCAGCACCGTCTCACCCGCAGGCGTCTCACGGCCGTCCTGGCCGACCACGCCGACCGACACCGTGTGCTCACCCGCGCCGAGCAGCGGCAGGTCGAAGCCCCAGTGACCGTTCTCGTCGGCCGTGACCGTGCCGACCAGCTGGCCGTCGACGTACACGTTCACCGTCGCGCCCGGCGTCGCCGTGCCTTCGATGTGACCGTTGTCGTTGCTGCCGACCGAGCCGGTGACCGGCGTGACCGTGCCCGTCGAGCCACGCACGTCGATGGTGCCGTCCACGCTCTGGCTGGTGTGACCCGCGGCGTCGGTGATGGTGATGCTCACCGTGTGCATGCCCTCCGACAGCGGGCTGGTCACCGTGCAGCTCCAGGTGCCGTTCGCCGCGACCGTCGTCATGCACGCCTGCTGACCGTCGATGACCACGCGCACGGTGGCGCCGGGTTCACCCGTGCCTGAGTAGGTGGGCGTACCCGTCGACCTGCCGCCGATGGGGGTGGTCAACATCGGAGCCGCCGGCGCCGTGGCGTCGACCTGCATGTTCATCGCCGCGGTGGTGGTGGAGTTCCCCGCCGCGTCGGTCGAGGTGACGGTGATCTGATGACCGCCGTCGCCCAGCATCGCGCTGCACGAGAAGCGGCCGTTGGCGTCGGCGATGGCGCTGCAGCGCTCTTCACCGTCGACGAACACCTTCACCGTGCTGCCCGCTTCGGCGGTGCCGGTGAAGGTCACCATGGTGTTGCCCATGACGCTGCCCGCGACCGGTGAGGTCATCGTCGGCATCGCGGGCGCCGTCACGTCGACGGTGGTGGTGAGCGTGGTGGTCGCGCTGGTGTTGCCCGCCGCGTCGCGCTGCACGATGGCGAAGGCCGACGCGCCTTCCGGCAGCGGCATCGAAGGCGTGCAGCTCCACGTACCGTCGGCGCCGACGAGGGCGACGCAGACCGTGTAGCCGTTGCGCTCCACCGTCACCCGCGCGCCCACTTCGCCGGTGCCCGAGAACGTGGGCGTGCCGGTGTTGACGATGCTGCCGGGCGCGGTGACCGTCGGGCCGACCGGCGCCGAGAGGTCGATGCGGACGTCGCGCGCCGCGCTCGAGGGGCCCTCGAAGTTGCTGATGTCGACGAGCTTCGCGGTGAGCGAGTGCGCGCCTTCGGTCAGCGTCGCCGTGCAGCTCCACGAGCCGTCGGCCTGAACCTGCGCGGTGCAGATGACGGTGCTGCCGTCGCTGACCTTCACCTGGCCGCCCGCTTCACCCGCCGGCAACGTGCCGTTGATGACGACGGTGCCCGTGTTCAGCGCCGCGTTGGCCGCCGGCGCGTCGATGACCGGCACCGACAGCGGCGAGCGCACGTCGATGACCATGGTCTGGGTGACGGTGCCGGCGCCGTTGGTGGCGGTGACCTGCACTTCGGAGTGGCCCGGCGCGCTCGGCGTACCGGTGATGACACCGTTCACCAGCGAGAGACCGGCCGGCAGACCCGTGGCCGAGATGACGATGGGGCCGGTGCCGGTGGTGGTGATGGCCATCGACAGCGGCGCTCCTTCGACGCCCACGAGCGACGACGCGCTGGTGATGACCGGCAGCGTGCGCACCGTGATGACGAGGGTCCGGGTGTCGCTGCCCGCCGCGTTGGTGACCGAGACGAGCACCGCTTCCTGCGCGTCGCCGGTGGGCACGCCCGAGAGCACGCCCGTGGCCGCGTCGAAGCTGAGCCAGCCGGGCAACATGCCGGTGGCCAGCGTCAGCGGCGCGGTGCCGTTGGCGGTGAGCGTGTAGCTGAAGGGCCACCCGACGATGCCTTCGGCCGCGAGCACCGAGGTGACCACCGGCCTGGCGCGCACCGTGATGTGCAGGTTCTTCGAGGCCGAACCCGCCGCGTTGGTGACGGTGATGACCAGCGTGGCGTCGACGTCGCTCGACGGCGTGCCCGAGAGCTCACCGGTGGAGGCGTCGAACGAGAGCCACGACGGCAGGCCCGAGACGCTCAAGGTGCGCGGCGCAGTGCCGGTCGCGGTGACCGAGAAGGTGAAGGCCTGACCGACGATCGCTTCGGCGTTCATCGCCGAGGTGATGGCCGGCTTCGCACGCACGGTGATGTGCAGCGTCTTCGTGTCGGTGCCCGCCGCGTTGGTGACGGTGAGCGCGATGTCGGCGTCGACGTCAGCCGTCGGCGTGCCGAACAACTGGCCCATCGACGCGTTGAAGTGCAGCCACGAGGGCAGCGCGCCGACCGACAGCGTGCGCGGCTCGGTGCCGGTCGCCGTCAGCGTGTACGAGAAGCTCTCGTCGACGGTGGCGATGGCGGTGAGCGCCGAGGTGATGCTCGGCTTCGCGCGCACCGTGAGCTGCAGCGTCTTGCTGTCGCTGCCCGCCGCGTTGGTGACGGTGGCCACGATGCTCGCGTCGACGTCGGCGTCGGGCGTGCCGCTGATGAGGCCGGTCGAGGCGTCGAACTGCGCCCAGGTGGGCAGCCCCGAGACCGACACGGTGCGCGGCTCGGTGCCGGTGGCGGTCAGCGTGTAGGTGAAGGCGTCGCCCACGTTGGCGGTCGCGGTGAGCGCCGAGGTGATGGCCGGCTTCGCACGCACGGTGATGACCAGGTTCTTCGTGTCGGTGCCCGCCGCGTTGGTGACGGTGAGCGCGATGGTCGCGTCGACGTCGGCGGTCGGCGTGCCGGTGATGACACCGTTGCTGAACGACGCCCACGCCGGCAGCCCCGCGACCGACAACGTGCGCGGCTCGGTGCCGCTCGCGGTGACCGTGTACGAGAAGCTCTCGCCAACCGTCGCGATGGCCGTGAGCGCCGAGGTGATGCTCGGCTTCGCGCGCACGGTGATGACCAGGTTCTTCGTGTCGCTGCCTGCCGCGTTGGTGACGGTGAGCGCGATGGTCGCGTCGACGTCAGCCGTCGGCGTGCCGGTGATGGCGCCCGTCGACGGGTTCAACGTGGCCCACGCCGGCAGCCCCGGGGCCGTCCAGCTCAGCGGCGCGGTGCCCGTGGCCGAAGCCGCGTACGAGAACGCCTGGCCGACGACCGCGTCGACGGCGAGCGCCGAGGTGATGCCCGGCTTCGCACGCACCGTGAGGTTGAGCGTCTTGCTGTCCGAGCCCGCAGCGTTGGTCGCCGTGAGCACGATGCTCGCGTTCACGTCAGCCGTCGGCGTGCCGGTGATGGCGCCCGTCGAAGGGTTCAACGTGGCCCACGCCGGCAGCCCCGTCGCGCTCCATGTGATGGTGGCCGAGCCCGTCGCCGAACCCGCGTACGAGAACGCCTGCCCGACGGTGGCGTCGGCCATGAGCGCCGAGGTGATGACCGGCTTGCTGCGAATGGTGATGGTCAACGTGCGCGTGTCGCTGCCGGCCGCGTTGTCGGCGGTGAGCGAGACCTGCACCGAACCCGACGCCGAGGGTGTCCCCGAGAGCACGCCCGTCGACGCGTTGAAAGACGCCCACGCCGGGAGCCCGGTGGCGCTCAGCGTGAGCGGCGCCGTGCCGGTGGCCGTCATCGTGTAGCTGAAGAGCTCACCCACCACCGCGTCGGCGGTCGAAGGCGAGGTCACCTCCGCGCGCTTGCGGACGACGAGGGTGAGCGTCTTCGAGTCGGTGCCCGCGGCGTTCGACACCCCGAGGTTGATGCTGACGCTGCCTTCGACCGTGGGCGTGCCGCTGATGACGCCGGTGCTCGCGTTGAACGAAGCCCACGAAGGCAGCGCGCCGGTGGTCAACGTGCGCGGCGCCGTGCCACTCGCGGTCACCGTGTACGAGAACGCCGTGCCCACCGTGCCCTCGGCGCTGAGCGACGAGGTGATGAGCGGCCGGGTGCGAATCGAGATGACGAGGTTCTTCGTGTCGGCGCCGCCCGCGTTCTCGGCGCGCAGCGCGACCGTCACCGTGCCTTCGGCCGTGGGCGTACCCGAGAGCACGCCGCCCGCGAACGAGGCCCACGCCGGCACGCCCGTCGCCGTGAAGGTGATGGGGCCCGAGCCGCTGGCCGTCGTGGTGTAGCTGAACGCCTCGCCGACGATGGCCGTGGCCGTCAGCGCCGAGGTGATGACTGCCGCCGAGACGATGGTGATGACAAGCGTCTTGCTGTCTTCACCCAGCGAGTTGGTGGCCTTGATGTTGATGCTGTGCGAGCCCGCCTCCGAAGGCGTGCCGGTGATGGTGCCCGTCGCCGCGTCGAAGCTGGCCCACGCCGGCAGGCCCGTCGCCGCGTAGGTCATGGGCACCGCGCCGCTCGCGGTGATGGTGTACGTGAAGGCCGCGCCGACCGCGCCACTGGCCGTGAGCGCGCTGTTGATGCCCGGCGGCGTGGGCGTCGGAGGCGGCGCCGCGATGGTGATGGTCAGCGTCTTCGCGTCGGAGCCGATGGCGTTGGTCGCCGACAGGTTGACGGTGAACGTGCCCGGCGCCGGCGGCGTGCCCGAGAGCAGGCCCGTCGAGGCGTCGAAGTTCATCCACGCCTGCAGGCCGGTGACCGCGCGGGTGATGGGCGTCGTGCCTTCGGCGTTGAGCGTGTAGGCGAAGGCCTGGCCGGCGGTGCCGTTGGCGGTGAGCGCCGAGGTGATGACCGCGGGGCCGTCGACCGTGAGCACCAGGGTCTGGCTGCTGGTGCCGACCGAGTTGCTCGCCGCCACGCCGATGGACACCGTGCCCGCCGTGGTCGGCGTGCCGCTGATGACGCCGCTCGAGGCGTTGAAGGTCGCCCACGACGGCAGGTTGTTGGTCGACAGCGTCACCCCGGAAGGCGTGGCGGTCAGCGTGTACGTCCACGCCGTGCCCACCGTGGCCGAAGACGTCAGCGCCGAGGTGATGACCGGCGCCGCGCCCACCGAGACCGCGATGGTCTTGTAGTCAGAGCCGAACGCGTTGGTGGCGACGACGGGAATGTTGAACACGCCGTTGGCCGCCGAGCTGCCGTTGAACGCGCCGGTGGTGCTGTTGAAGTACACCGTGCCCGGCAGGTTCGACGCGTTGTACTGAATCGTCGCGCTGCCGCTCGCGGTGACGAGCACGTTGGTCCACGCGCTGCCCGAGCTGGCGACCGAGAAGGTGAGCGCCGAGGTGATGGTCGGCGCCGTGCCGATGGTGAGCGTCAGCGCCTGCGTCGCCGTGCCGTTCACGTCGCTGGCCGAGAGGTTGATGGTGGCGCTGCCCGTGGCCGTCGGCGTGCCGCTGATGACGCCGGTCGACGGGTTGAACGTGGCCCACGCCGGCAGGTTCGTCGCCGACAGCGCGATGGGCGCGGTGCCGTTGGCGGTGACCGTGTACGAGAACGGCTTGCCGACCGCGGCGTTGGCCGTGGCCGGGCTGGTGATGAGCGTGGGGATCTTCGCGAAGGTGCCGGTGACGGTGTGCGCCAGCGCGGTGGTGAACGTGCAGGCGCCGGTGCCGCTGCAGGTGCCGCCGGTCCACCCGGTGAACATCGAGCCGGCTGCGGGCACCGCGTTGATGGTGACCTGCGTGCCTGAAGCGAAGTTGCCGCTGACCGTCGAGCAGCCGGCGCCGCACGACAGGCCGGCCGGTGTGGCGATGAGCTCACCCGCGCCCGCGCCCTGACGGTTCACGGTGACGGGCAGCACCAGCGTCGAGAGCGTGTCGTCGTCGCCCGAGCCGTTGTCGAGCGCGTACTGCTCGACGGTGCCCGCGGGCGCGGTGGCGTTGGCCGTCACGCTGACCATGCCGGTGCCGAGGCCCGCGTTGACGTTGGCCTTGAGCGACCAGGTGACCGACTTGCCCGCGGGAATGGTGGCCAGCGCGTCGATGGCGCCGGTGCCGCTCGCCGAACCGCACGACGCACCCGACTGGGCGGTGCAGGTCCACGTGAGGGTGTTGAGGTTGGCCGGCGTGTTGGTGACGAGGCGCGCGTTGGTGGCGGTGGTCGGGCCACGGTTCAACACCGTGATGGCCCACGTGTTCTGCTGGCCCCAGGTGAGCGAGGTGGTCGCGTCGTCGACGGTGGTGACGAGGTCGACGTACTGCGTGGTGCCGCCGGTGGTGACCTTCGTGGTGACGAGCGGGCCGGTGAGCGGCTTTTCCTGGTTCGACTTGCTGAAGTACCAGCCGTGGCGGATCTCTCCGGTGGCCGTCGCGTCAGCGCGCACGGTGATCTTCACCGTCGACGACGCGCCGGCGCCGACCGCGCCCAGGTTGCAGCTCACGGTGCCGCGCGTACCGACCGTGGGCGTGGTGCAGGTGATGCCGGCCGTGTCGACGGAGCGGAACGTGGTGCCCGCAGGCAGGTACGCGGTGAGCTCGGTGCCGGTCGAGGTCACCGTGCTGCCGTTGAGCACGCGGTAGGTGTACTGGAAGTCGCTGCCCGCCTCGACGCTGTCGGGGCCCGAGCCGTACGCCACCAGGCCGGGAATGAACGAGCCGAAGCTGTCGATGATGGCCTCGCCCCAGTGGCCGCTCTGTGCACAGCCGCCGGCGATGATGACCGCCTGCAGGGTGTCACCGATGCTGACCGCGTTGCGCGAGAGCGGCAGGTCGAACAGCAGCCAGTCCGTGTAGACGATGGAGCCCGCGGCGTTCGACTGCCACGGCACGCCCGCTTCGTTCGAGAAGTTGAAGCGGCTGGTGAGCTGCGTGCCCTTGGTCACGTTGTTGATGGCCACGTAGTAGTAGGGCTGCTCGCGCACCGTGTGACCGGGGTTCTGCAGCACCGGCAACACCACGAAGCGCACGTGCACCAGGCCGTCGGCGGGGTCGATGTCGGCGGTGGTGACCACCGAGTTCTGGGTGATCTTGTTGGCGTTGTACGAGCTGCCCTGGTCGTTGACGACGGCGGCCCAGTTGCCGAAGCGCGGGTAGCGCGCGGTTTCGGCCGACGTCAGGCCGGGCGGCACCAGCGAATAGGGGCCGCTGGGCGCATTGACGGCGCTGGTCTTGTTGACGCCACCGGTGCGCAGGCCGAGCTGCGATTCCTGCGTGACGGGGTAGGCGGTGACGCCGGGCGAGGTCGCGACCAGCGCGGTGCTGGTGGTCCAGCCGCTCAGATTGCCGCTCTCGAAGCCGGAGTTCGTGAAGAGCGCCTCTTCGGCCTGCGAGTGCGTGTGGGCCTCAGGCGCGACGGAGACCGGAGCCTCGGTGCAGGCGACCGCGAAGATGATCAGAGAACAAAGTGACGCGAGACGGAGGTGTCGCATGGTGCGACGCCGCAATGCGACCGCCGAGCCAACGTCTACAGGTTCAAAATCACACAGGTTTCCGCTGATCCCGGGCGAGTGTCGAAATACCCGGGATCACGCCCGTCCCGGGGAGTGCGCCGTGACTCAGAGTGGCGTGATGACCCACGGCTGGCAGTGACGGCGTGCCGGAGCGCGTAGAAGTCCGGCTGGACTCACGATGCTCGGTTCGTCGCTCGGGGTTCCGACACCAGGCGGCAGCGTGGTGCACCGTCGCGACACGCTGATCCTCCGCGTCCGCTCGAAGAACGACGGTCCGTCGGGCGCACTTCGGTGCGGAGTCGCGGAGCGGGTTCGCGACGAGCGTGGTGTGAGCGATCACACCGGCCAGTCGTTGCCGGTTCATGCTGCCCAGTTCCGTTGAACTCACTTCGCCGCGAAGTCGCGGAGCCCGTCGGTGACGAGCGTGGTGTGAACCTTCAGCACCGCCCAGTCGTCGCCGGTTCATGCTGCCAGTTCAGTGGAACTCACTCCGCCGCGAAGCCGCGCAGCCCGTCGGTGAAGAGCGCGGTGTGAACCTTCAGCACCGCCGGTTCATGCTGCTCAGTTCGGTCGAGCTCACTTCGCCACGAAGTCGCGGAGCCCGTCGTCGACGAGCGTGGTGTGAACCCTTCAGCACCGCCGGTTCATGCCGCTCAGTTCAGTCGAACTCGCCTCGCCGCAAAGTCACCGCGCCAGAGAGCAACGAGCATGCAACGCCAGTCCCCGTGCACGGGCCAACCGCTCGCGGCCGACCATCAAGGCAAGGCAGCGACCGGCACCTGCGTCGCGACCGCGTGATGAAACACGAGCCGCTTCTCCGCATCATGAATCGCCTGCAGGTGCTGCATCAGCCGCGCGACCTGCCCCTGCAGCAACGTGTCCTTCAGCTCCGACTCCACACCCATGCTGCTCAACTCGCGCGGCGGCCGCTTCTCGCGCAACGCCCCCGCCAGCTCGTCGAGCGCCCCATCGAAGGCCTGCACCAGCGTCTCGGGCAACGGCGTCTCGGTCGGCAGCGACATCAACGCGATCGCCGACCAGCAGAACCGCCGCAGATAAAGCGGGAGCGTGATGAGCGGCTCCAGCTCCTGCTCACTCAACGTACGCTCAGCCACCAGGCGCTGCAGCGACACGTCAGCGTTCCCCACCAGCAGACCGAACCGTCTCCGCGCCGCCTCCAGCTCGGCATCGGGCGCGCGCGGCCTCCGCGACGTCACGTGAAAGAGCACCCGCAGCGCCTCGACGGCCTTCGCCAGCTCATCACCGATGCGCGTCTTCTCGGTGGTGGGCCACAACAAGCGAGACGCAATCAACGCCACGACACCGGCCGCGATGTTCGTCATCGCGCGGAGCCCCGCGAGCCTGTGGTCCAACCCGTTCAACTGCGCGAGCAACAGGAACGTCGGCGTGAGCAGCGCCGCGTACAACGCGTAGTTCACCTGAATCACCGACACGCTCACGGCGGCCATCACCGCGCACACCGGCAACAGCGCAGCCGGCGGCACCACCGCGGTGATCAGAATCGCGAGCAGCGACCCCAGCACGGTGCCTCCGACCCGCTGCAGCGAACGCATGAAGGTCGCCGGCGCGTGCGGCTGCAACACCACCAGCATGGTGATGGTGGCCCAGAAGCCGTGCTCGATGTTCAGCGCGCCCACGACCGCGACGGAGCCCGCGACCAGCACGGCCACGCGCAGCGCGTGCCGGAACTCCACCGACTCGAGCCCGATGGCCGAGCGCAAGGTCACCCACCACGGGGCGCGTTCGTCCTTCGCAGGGTTCGTCACCGGCGCGACCGTCTCGAGCGCCGCGTCGATGGCGCCGAGCAATTCACCGGCGTGCGCCAGCTGGGCGCGCTTCAAGGGCTCGAGCGCGTCCGCGTCTTTCACCTGCTGCACCAGGGTGGTGGCGGAGATCTCCGCGCGCGGCACGGGCGCCTTCTCGTTCTCGTCGATGGCGAACGTGGCCAGCGCGCGGCACGCGTGGGCGATCTGCGAGAGCTGCCTGTCGAGCTCCTTGCGAATCGGCACCGGCAATTGCCCGGGGCCGGCGCTCTCGAGCACGTCGGTCAGCGCGACGATGCGACCGAACGTCTGGTCACACGTCTGCACCAACCCGAGCAGCCAGCTCAGCTTGTCGTTCATGCCGCGCGTGTTGCCGCGAATCGCCGTGAGGTGCGTGCGCGCGTTCTCGATGGCGGCGCGCACCATCGTGTGGTCCTTCTGGTGGAGCGTGTGCCAGCTGCGCGAGCCGGCCTCGCTCAGCTGCGCGGCGAGCTGGTCGACGTGGGCGGCCAGCGCGTCGAAGCACGCAGCCACCGCCTTTCGCGCCGGAGAAAACTGCCGCACCGGCCACACCACGAGCGCGAGCAACGCGGCCCAGGCGACGCCCGCTGCATTCAACCCACCGCGCTCGAGGCTCGCCGCCACGCCGTGCGCCGGCTGCGCCTGCGCGATGAGGAACATCACCGAAGTGACCGTGCCCACGCTGATGGCCTCGTTGCCCAGCACCCGCACCAGCGCGCCGGTCGACACCACCACGAACGTCACCAGCACGCTGGCCCACAACGAGGGCCCGACGAACGACCCCAGCACCACCGCAGACGAGCCCGCGAGCAGCAGCGCGAAGAACGTGCGCGCGCGCGTGGCGTAGGCACCACCTTTGTCGGAAGTGGTGGCCACGAACCCCGCGATGCCCGCCCAGTGGAACTCGGGGTGGCCCCAACACGCGCCGAGCAGCAGGGGAATGAAGGTCGCCGCCGCGGCGCGCAGGCCCAGCATCACCGTGAACTGCCGCGTCTCGAGCTTCGTGGCCTCCTGCAGTGGTTGAACGAGCCGCTCCAACGCCATGCCGGTCAATGTAGCGACGAGCGCGCGACATTCACGAGCGAAGCGTGTGTACCGGCGCTAGTTGCCGCCGCGTGATGAGCCGTTCGATTCCACTGTCCGTTCTCGACCTCGCGCCGGTGTGTGAAGGCAGCGACGCGGGTCAGTCGTTCCGCAACTCGCTCGACCTCGCGCAGCACGCCGAACGCTGGGGCTACCAGCGCTACTGGCTGGCCGAGCACCACAACATGCCGGGCATCGCGTCGGCCGCGACCAGCGTGGTGATGGGCTTCATCGCGCAGGGCACGAAGACCATTCGGGTGGGCGCCGGCGGCGTGATGCTGCCCAACCACGCGCCGCTGCTCATCGCCGAGCAGTTCGGCACGCTGGCGGCGCTGTTCCCCAACCGCATCGACCTCGGAGTCGGCCGCGCCCCCGGCACCGACGGCCTCACCTCCCGCGCCCTGCGCCGCGATCCGTCGGCCGCCGACACCTTCCCCGACGACGTGCAGGAGCTCATGCACTGGTTCGCGCCGGAGCGCCCGGGGCAGAAGGTGCGCGCGGTGCCGGGCGTCGGCCTCGAGGTGCCGGTGTGGATTCTGGGGTCGAGCCTGTTCGGCGCGCAGCTCGCGGCGGCCCTGGGGCTGCCGTACGCGTTCGCTTCGCACTTCGCGCCCGACGCGTTGGACCAGGCGCTGGCCATCTACCGCGAGCGCTTCGTGCCGTCGGAGAAGTACCCGAAGCCTCACGCGATGGTTGCGTACAACGTGATCGCGGCCGACACGGATCGTGAAGCGGAGAAGTTATCCACCTCCGTGTTGAGACAGTTCTTGAACGTGCGCAAAGGCACGCCGGGGAAATTGCAGGCGCCGGTCGATTCCCTCGTGCTCGACCCGGCGGAGCAGGCCTTCGTCGACCACATGCTTCAGTGCCGCGCAGTGGGAGCGCCGGACACGGTGCGCTCGAAGCTCGATGCGTTCATCCAGCGCACGCAGCCTGACGAACTCATCATCACCGGGCAGATCTTCGACCACGCCGCGCGCCTGCACTCGTACGAGCTGCTCGCGCAGGTGATGAAGGACTGAAACGACAGCTTGAAGGTGGGTGGTGCGCGAAGGGCCCGCGACCTCGTGCTCGACTCACGCTGGCTCCTCACCTGTGAGCAGGTTGGGCGCAACTGGCAGCGACTTGGGGAGCGGAGCCGGCCCAAACCACCGGCCGGAAAGACGTAAGCGTCCTTCGCGGCGTGCCGGGGGGCCTGCGCGGGACGAGCAACGTCGAGAGCCCGCACACCCGCCTTCATTCAGGCCGCCTGTCGCTCCCGAGCGGCAGTCGAAGTTGCGGTGCCCGCGCTTCCAACGCGCGTCGAAGGAACTGAAGCCACTCTCCGTCCTCCACCGATTGATGTGTCACCACGAACGACACCCACGTCGCAGCGAGCGCATTCCGCTGCCTCGCGTCCCGCTCCAACTCCGCGCGCGACGAATGAAACGCGCGACTGTCGGAATGAACGATCACCCGTTCCGAATCCCATACGAAGTCGACGCGCATGACGTCATCGACGTGTCGCTGCGTTCGAGGCACCGGAAGACCGCTGCGCTCCAGCACCGTCCACACCCGAGACTCCAACGGTGACTCGAGTATCACTCCGTGCCGCTGCGCGAAGAGCGCGCGAATCGCGGACACGCCATCTCGCCCGCGAAAGTCGTTGGTGGACACGTACTCGAACAAGGCGCTCATCTCCTTCGGGTACAGCCGCGTCGCAGAATCGAACGCGAACGTGAGTCGCTCGGCGTTCAGCACCGTCGCGAGGTCGAGAATGGTCTCGCCCACACCGGTCACGACAAACGGGCCCACACGGTTCGAAGCGATGAAGTCACGCACCTGATGAACCTCGACGCCGGGAATCTCGAGGTCGATGTGCCTGGGAACTTTGACGTTCAGCCGCACCGGTTGGCGCACGCCCGCGAGCCGATGAAGCCACGCCGCGCTGGTGTGTGAAAGCGCCGCGACGCCGGGGCGCATCAACTGCGGCACGAGCGCGCGTTGCTCCCACGTCTCGCTGGTCACCGCGAAGCGGAAGAGGCCGCGCCGCACCCGCTTGAGTCGCCCCGCCCGAACCGCGCGCTTGAGCGAAGTCACCGCGAGCCCGACGTCTTCGCACTGTGTTCGCGTGATGAGTCCAAACTGCCGCTTCGCCACCTTCTCCACCGCCGCCCAATTGCTCATCTGCGATTCAATACTCTCGAGCACTGACAAGTGAGCCGTCGTGCGCTCTTCGCACCGGCGATTCCGCCCAACCGGCGGGGACTTTGGGAGCGGAGCCGGCCCAAACCACCGGCCGGAAAGACGTAAGCGTCCTCCGCGGCGTGCCGAAGAGCCTGCGCGCGTCGTGCACCGACTGGAGCCATCGCGCCTGCCCTCATTCAGGCCAGACGCCGCGCCGCGCTCCCGCTAGTTTCCCGCCACCCATGGACGCGCGCGCCTACCTCTCTCATGCAGGTCTCTCGGTCGACGTCGGCGCCGTACGCGAAGCCCAGCAAGCGCTCTGGGGCATCCTCGAAGAGGCCAAGAAGCAGAGCCTCCCGGCCACGCCTTCCGCGCTCAATCACCTCTATCAATACCGCGTGCCGAAGCTCTCACCCGACGGCAGCTGCTCGCTGCACGACGAGCTCGACCCCACGCCCTACGACCTCGGCGCAGTGCTCGGTGGCCGCTCGGTGCAGAACAGCTTCGCGCTGCTCACGGTCGACGCGCTCGTCGACCACGTGCACAAGGAGACCGGCATCGCCTGGCTCGGCGTGTACCAGGTGCGCGGTGCGCTGCTGGTGAAGCTGGCGTGGCGCGGCGCCGAGAGTCGCGCCGAGTTCCCACTCACCGACGACTTCGAACGGCGCTCCACCAACGTACGCGTGGCCCGCAGCGGCAAGGCCAGCCACGTCGACGACGTTCGCGCGCACGTGAAGAACGGCGGCCCGTATTACGAGTGCGACCCCAGGGTGCAGAGCGAGCTGTGTCTGCCCATCTACGACCCCGCTGGTCACGTGGTGGGCATCGTCGACGCCGAAGCCTTCGAGCCGCGCGCGTTCAATGCGCCGAAACTTGCCGCCGTCATTTCACTGGCGCTCGAAGTGCCGACGCACTTGCCACGTTGATGTCACCGGTAGAATCCGAGCAGCGACGCTTTTGGTTCGTGCGTTGAGCCGCTGATTCGTCGCGGCGAACGTTAATTGCGTCGCAATAACCATCACGCAGCGCGAGTTTTCTCTCAGAGATTGAGAGAAATCAGACAAGCCCCCCTCTTGTACGCAACTGTGGGGCGACAGTAGATCCGAGCGCGTGAATCGTTTCCAACTCCTCGTCGCTGTCGTCGTTTTGTCACTTGCCGGTTGCACCTGCCGTCCGCCGCCGATCGATCGCTCGAACGGCGAAGTGCAATGGGAGTGGGCGACGCTCGAAGGCCAGACGCTGCGTGAGTCATCGGCACTCGTCGACTTCGGCTTCATCTCGATGGGCGCCCGCCGCGACGCATCAGTGAAGCTGCGCAACGTGGGCCGCAGCGCGTTCACCATGAAGGAGTTCGCGCAGCTGATGGGCTCGCCGGTCTCCATCAACAACGTGGCGGTCGACGGTCAGGCCTTCCTGCTCACGTTCGACCCCGACCTCACGCTGGCCCCGACGGAAGAGACGATCATCTCCATCGCCTTCATTCCGCCCATCGTGGTCGAGCCGTTCGTCGACCACACCGCCGACCTCGAGCTGCGCACCGAAGGCGCCAACGTGTCGACGTTGTCGTTGAAGGGCCGCGCCATCGCCGGTGCCTGCGCGTTGCCGGAGGTCATCGATTTCGGCGCGCTCCCTCTGGGCAAGACCAACGACTTCGCGCTCGAACTGCGCAACGACGGTGAAATTCCCGCGCGCTTCTCGGCGGGTGCGGTCACCGACGCGGCCGGCGGGTACTACCTGCTGGGTCTGGGCGAGGGCAGCACCAGCGTGCCCGCCGGCGGCACCAGCACCGTCACCGTGCGCTTCAGCCCGCAGGAGCCGCGCGAATACAACGGCACCGTGACCATGCGCCGCGCCGATTCGTGCCCGGAGCAGGTCGTGCAGCTCAAGGGCCGCGGCGTCACCTCGTGCCTGTCGTGGGAGCCCAACCCGTCCGACGCGGCGACGGGCCTCATCTTGAGCTACGGCGCCGTGCCGCCGGGCGCCGTGAAGGAAGGCACCGTCACCTTCAAGAACGAGTGCACCGTACCTGTCGCCGTCTCGCGCCTGCGCAGCAACGAGACCACCTTCGTCATCACCGCGCCCACCGACGGTCTGCTCAACATTCCCGCGGCCACGCGTGACAGCGCCACCGGCACGTGGACGTCAGGCAGCGATCGCGCGGTCATCGACTTCCAGCCCAGGGCGCTCGGCCTCAAGCAGGGGCTGTTGCTCGCCGACACCGACCTCGACACGCAGCAGGCGCTGCAGGTCGCCATGCGCGGCAACGGCGGCGGCCCGAAGCTCGACGCCCGCCCCGCGCCGCTCAACTTCGGCCGCGTGGGCTACACGCCCGGTTCGGCCACGCCGCTCGTCGCCAACCGCAGCCTGCGCATCACCAACGTCGGTACGCGCCCGGTGCCGGTCGACCCTGAAGCCAACCTGCACCTGGGCGTGGGCGGCTACGGCACCATGTACTTCTCGGTGCGCGCCATCAGCGGCACGCTCGAGGAGCTGTGCATCGGCGACTACGCCAACGGCGCGTGCGACGGCTCGCTCACCGCGAACTACGACCAGGCCGTCGGCATCGAAGCGGGCACCGCCGGGCTCGCGCTCCCGGTTCGCCTGATCCCCGCGTCGCCGGGCCCCAAGGAATACGAGCTGACCATCTACAGCAACGACCTCTCGGCGCGCGAGACCCGGGTGCAGATTCTGGCGACGGCCATCGAAGCGCCGAACTGCAACTTCACGGTCTCGCCCACCACCATCGCCTTCGGCCTCATCGACTCGCCGCAGGTGAAGGAGAACGGCTTCACGCTGACCAACCTCGGCACCGCGCCGTCGGAGGTCTGCTTCTTCAGCAGCTTCGAGCTCGACCCCACCAGCCACGCGATGTTCTCGCTGCCTGGCGCGGCCCCCGACCTCGAGCTCGCCGCGGGCGCTACGGCGACCATCAACGTGCGCGCGGCGCCACAAGCGCCTGCGACGGTCGCAGCGTCCGTCACCGGCAAGGTGACCTTCAGCGTGCCCAGCGAGAGCACCGGCAACACCGGCTCGGTCGACCTGACCGCGACGTTGACGCCGGCCTGTCTCACCATCGCGCCCAACCCGCTCGACTTCGGCAACACGCAGCTGGTCTGCGGTTCGGCGCCGAAGACGGTGGTCATCTCCAACACGTGCAGCCAGCCGGTCACCTTCAGTGGCGCGGTCATCACCGACGCCGCGGTCGCGCCCAACGGCACCGGCAACTGCGCCGCGAACGGTGGCTGCCCGCAGTTCGAGCTGGTCTCGCAGGGCGCCACGGGCGTGCTGATGTCGGGCCAGTCGCGCGTGGTCAGCGTGCGCTTCAAGCCCGTGGCCACCACCGCGGTCACCGGCAAGCTGCAGATCAACGTCACGCAGGGCGCGTCGACCGCGCCGTACGAGGTCACGCTGCGCGGCACCGGCATTCCGCAGACGGGCACCACCTGCGTCACCGCGGCGTGCCCGGGGCCGATGACGGTGCAGGCCAACACGCAGGTCTCGCTCACCACGAGCGTGATGACGACCGGTTCACCGACCTGCGCGTGGAGCGTGGCGTCGCGCCCGGCGACCTCGGGCGGCACCTTCAGCGCGCCGACCAACTGCAACATGACCAACTACTTCGCCGACGTGGTCGGTACGCACGTCGTTTCGTTCAACGTGGCTGACGGCACCGGCGCCACGGCCCAGTGCCAGACGCCCATCACGGTGCTGCCGTCCGGCGACCTGTGGATCGAGATGACGTGGGACAAGAACTACGACCTCGACCTGGCGTTGTTGAACTCCATGGGCCCGCCGAACACCTCGCCCGGCGCGTGGTCGAACGACGACTGGAGCTGCAACTACCGCCGCTGGGGCAACCGCCCGCTCCCCGACGGCCCGCATGCCACGCAGCAGTTCATCGGCAGCTGGTGGAAGAACAACATCACGCCGGTCGCTCAGCAGCCGACGCTTGACCGAGACGATCGGCTGGCTCGCGGCCCCGAAAACATCCGCATCAACTCGCCGTCGACGGCGGTGTACTACACCATCGGTTCTCACATGTTCGGGTCGTCGGTGCCCTCGGGCGGCATCACCTCGACCATCAAGTTGTACTGCGGTGGCTCGCTCATCACGACGCAGACGCGCACCATGTCGACCTCCAAGCAGTTGTGGATCGTCGGCACCGTGCAGTTCCCCGGCGTCGGCGGTCAGCCCTGCACGTTCACGCCGGTGAACAGCACCTTGAACGCCATCTCGTTCTGATGTTTGCGCTGCCGCTCGCCCTGCTGCTCGTCGGCGCGGCGGGCGAGGACCGCGGTGTCGCGGGAATTCCTCCAGAGGAAGTTCCCGCACTCCGCACCGCCCCACGCATTCATGCCGCCATCGGCCTCGGTGGACTGTTGGGCGTGGGCGGCTATTCGTTCACCGGTTCCTTGCTGGTCGTCGCCGATCTCGGCGTGGTGCTGCGTGACCGGCTCTCGCTCGTCGCCCGCGCTGAAGGCGGGAGCGCGCTCCTGTCCATCGTCGGTGGCTTCTCGCTGCTCGCAGCCGTGCACCTCGATGACCGCTGGAGCGTGGGCGCCGGCGCGAAGTTCTTCGGCTGGCAGCCGGTGGCCTACCTCATCACACCGAGCCCGTTTCTCGGCGTGATGTTGCCAGTGCGCGCCTCGGTAGCGCTCGCGCCGTCACGCGACGGCGTTGGCGTCGCACGAAGCGCAGCGGTGCTCGGGTTGGAGCTCGCTCCGGGCGTCAGCGTGCTGTCGCCGATCTCCAGCGGCTTCAACCGGAGGACCGACGTGGAGTTCGGCTTCACCGCGATCCTCAGCATCGGCTACGCGACGTGGTGAACTGCGCGGCATGACCGCACAGCGCATCGGCACTGCCGTCTTCGGGCTCATCGGCATCGCCTCGGCCATCGGCGCTACAGCCTTCTTCGTGTGGCACTTCTCGTTCTTCAGCCGCGCAGTCGAGACGCAGGCGAAGACCACCAGCGTTCAGAAGCTCGTCGACCAGAACCGCGAGGCCTTCGAGGTCACCGGCTATCAGTTCTCAGATGCCGACGGAGGCGTTCACTTCGGCAGCATCAACGGCACCATCAGCGGTGAACACTTCACGCTCTGGTACGACCCGCAGGACCTCACCGATACGCGGCGGTCGCGCGTGCCGTGGGTGGGGCTGCTCTTCAGCGCGTTCGCCGTGGTGTTTGGCGGCATCGCCGTTTCGCAGGCGTTCAAGAAGCGGTGACCGAAGCACCGCGCCGCTTCTGGAACTCGTTGAAGAGCACCGGCAACAGCACCAGCGTCAACACGCACGCCGACAAGGTGCCGAACACGATGACCACCGCGAGCGGCCGCTGCGTCTCGCTGCCCATCGCCCGACTCATCGCCGCGGGCACGAGCCCCAGCGCAGCGAGCGCCGCGGTCATCAACACCGGCCGCAACTTGTCGCGCGCGCCCTGCATCACCGCTTCACGCAGCGCGAGCCCTTCACGCTGGCGCTCCACGATGCCTGACATCACCAGCACGCCGTTGAGCGACGCCTGACCGATGAGCGCGATGAAGCCGACCGCCGCCGCCACCGACAACGGCATGTCGAACAGCCACAACCCGAAGATGCCGCCGGTGAGCGCGAAGGGCACGTTGAGCAGCGTCAGCACCGCGCGGGAGAAGCTGTCGAAGGCCTTGAAGAGCAGCAGCAGCGTCAACAGCAACGCCACCGGCACCACCTGCACCAGGCGGTTCATGGCGCGCTCCTTGTTCTCGAACTCGCCACCCCACTCGAGCTTCTGACCGCTCTGCAGCGGTGCTTCTTTTTCGACGCGCGCGCGGGCGTCGTTCACGAAGCCGCCGAGGTCGCGATCGCGCACGTTCATGCGAATGCCGATGTAGCGGCGGCCATTCTCACGGTTGATGCTGGCGCGGCCCTGCCCCGTCGACAGGCGCGCGAGTGACTCGAGCGGCACCGTCACCCCGCCGTCGACCGCCACCCGCAGCTTCTTCAACTTCTCGACGTCGTCACGCTCGGTGCTCGGCAGCCGCAGCACCACGTCGAAGCGGCGCTCGCCTTCCCAGAACTCGTCGACTGGCCGCCCACCGACGGCGGTCTGAAACACGTGCTGGAACTCGCCGATGGTCATGCCGTAGCGCGCGAGCGCCACGCGGTCGGGCTGCACCTGAATCTGTTCGACGCTGCCGCTCTTCACGAGCGCGAGGTCGGCGATGCCCGGCACCGTCGACAGCACCTGCTTCACGCGCTCGGCCTGCTTCTGCAGCGTGCCCAGGTCGTCGCCGTACAGCTTCACCGCCACCTGCCCCTGCTGCCCCGAGATGCTCTCGTTCACGTTGTCGCGAATGGGCTGGCTGAAGTTCACCTCCACGCCGGGCACCGCTTCGACCGTGCGCTCGAGGTCTGCCAACGCGTCGCCGAGCGTGCGCATCTCCTTCGGCCACTGCGAAGCGGGCTTGAGCTTCACGAAGATCTCGAGGTTGTTGGGCAGCTTGGGGTCGGTGCCGTCTTCGGGCCGGCCGATCTGCGTCAGCACCGCGTCGACGGCGGGCGACTTCTCGACCCGCTGCACGATGCCCGGCACCAGCTTGCGGCCCTCGGTGAGCGAGATGTTCGAAGGCAGCGTGAACGTCATGTACAGCGCGCCCTCATTGAGCTCCGGCAGGAACTCGCTGCCCAGCCGCGTGGCCATCACCCCGGTCACACCGAGCAACCCGAACGCGAGCCCGAACACCAGCCACGGCCGCTGCAACGCCCTGCGCAGCGTGGGCAGGTACAGCTTCTGCGCCACCGTGAGCACCGGCGACTCACGGTGATGAACGTCGCCCCTGTACGCAAACGACGCCAGCACCGGCACCAGCGTCACCGAGAACAACAACGCCCCCACCAGCGCGGCGGCGACGGTGTTGGCCATCGGCGAGAACATGCGGCCCTCGACGCGCTCCAACATGAAGATGGGCAGGTACGCGGCGATGATGATGAGCAGCGCGAACACCGTGGGCCGCACCACGCTGTTGGCGGCCTTGCGAATGCGCTGCTGTACCGGCAGCGGGTTGTGGTCCTTCAACACCAGCGCCGCGATGATGGCTTCGATGATGACCACGCCACCGTCGACGATGACGCCGAAGTCGACCGCCCCCAGCGACAGCAGGTTGGCCGACATGCCGCGCAGGTGCAGGTAGATGAACGCGGTGGCCAGCGACAACGGAATCAACGTGCACACGATGACCGCCGCGCGAAGGTCGAGCAGGAACACGAACAGCACCAACAGCACCAGAATCGCGCCCTCGAGCAGGTTGTGGCCCACCGTCTCGAGCGTGGCGTCGACCAGCTCGCTGCGGTCGTAGAACGCGCTGACCTGCGCACCGTCGTCGGCGAGCCGCGCGTTGACCTGGGCAATCTGCTCCTTCAACCGCTCGAGGACGATCGACGGGTTCTCACCGCGGCGCATGAGCACGATGCCCTCCACCGCGTCGAAGTTCGCGCCTTCACTCACCACGCCCTGCCGCGGCGCCCACGACTCGGTCACCGTGGCCACGTCCTTCACGAAGATGGGCGTGCCGTCTCGCTCGATGACGCCGGCGTTGCGAATGTCGTCGAGCGACTTGAACAACCCCTCCGAGCGAATGACGAACTGCTCCGAGCCGCGCTCCATCACCCCGCCCGACGCGTTCTGGGAACCGGCCTTCACCGCTTCTTCGAGGTCTTGCAGCGTGAGGCCCAGGCTCGCGAGCGCCTGGGGAATCGGCTCGACCTGAATCACCTTCTGCAGCCCGCCGTAGCTGACGACGTCGGCCACGCCGTTCACGCGCATCAACATCGGGCGCACCACCCAGTCCTGCAGCGTGCGCAGCTTCATCGGGTCGCCCTGCGCGCCCTTGAGCGTATAGCGGTACACCTCGCCAATCGGCGTCGCGTAGGGGCCCAACTCCGGCGTCACGCCTTCGGGCAGCTCGGCTTCGCGCAGCCGCTCGAGCACCTGCTGCCGCGCCCACAGACCGTCGGTGCCGTCGCGGAACGTCATCGTCACCTGCGACAGGCCGAACATCGAGAGGTTGCGGAGCCGCGTCATGTTCGGCGTACCGTTGAGCGCGCGCTCCAGCGGCAAGCCGATCTGTCGTTCGACCTCTTCGGTGGGCTGGCCGTCGAAGAGCGTGATGATGTTCACCTGCGTGTCGGTGGGGTCGGGGAAGGCTTCGATGGTGAGCTGACGGAAGCTCCAGAACCCGAAGATGCCGACCACCAGCGCGGCGAAGACCACCGCCATGCGGTTCTTCAGACTGAACGCGAGCAGTTGTTCGAACATGGCTAGTGCTCCGCCACGAGGTCGACCTGGTTGAGCAGCAACAACGCGCCGCGCGAGACGTAGCGATCTCCTGCCGCGAGCCCGCTTCGAATCTCGGTCTCACCGTCGCGACGACGGCCGGTCTTCACTGTCTTCGGCTCCAACCGCCCGGGAGCCGTCGCCACGAACACCACCGTCGACGAGCCGCGCGTCACCACCGCCGCGTCGGGCACACGCACCACCTGGCCACCTTCGTCGGGGTGGAAGGCGATCTCCACGAAGCCGTTGGGCCGCAGCACCCGGTCGGCGTTGATGGCGCGCACCCAGACCTCCACGGTGCGGCGGCGCGGCTCGACGACTTCGCTGACGTACTCCACGATGCCGTCGCGCAGCACTTCGCCGCTGGTCGAGGTGACGGTCACCTTCTCGCCCACGTTCACGTCGTTGACGTCGGACTCAGGCACGTCGGCGATGACCAGCACCTCGTCGAGGTCGGAGAGGCGGATGAGCGGCTTGTCGCGCTCGGGGCCGACTTCGAGGCCGGGGAAGACGTCGAGGTCGACCACCGTGCCGTCGCGGGGGGCGCGCACCCAGAAGAGCCCATCACCTTCCGGCGTGACCGCGAGGCTGCGCTGCTTCGATTCTGCCGCGCGCAGCGCGAGGCGCGCTTCCTCGAGCTCCGCTTCGGCGGCCAGCACTTCTTTCTGCGGCGCCGCCTTGAGCTCGAGCAGCTCCTTGGCGCGCGCGACGAGGCGTTCACGCACGGCGACCTGCGCGCGGGACACCGACGTGTCGCGTTCGATCTCCACGTACGCGCCGGACTTCACCGAGAAGAGCCTGTCGCCCTTCTTCACGCGCGTACCGGCGCGCACCAGCACCGTCTCGACACGACCGGGCAGCGGAGCGCCGACCGCCGACGTACGGCGCGGGTCGAGATCCACATGCCCCGGCACGGGAAGCGGCGAGAGCGGCGCACCTTCGGAGGCCACGGCGATGGAGAGGTATTTCCACTGCGGCGCGTCGCTCGAGAGCGTCACGCCCTGCGCGTCGGCGATGGGAGGCCTGGTGGCCTCCTGGGGCGTGGTGCACGCCGTCAGGGCGAGCAGCGCCGGCAGGAAACGAGGGGCCAACTTCGAGTCACTCCACATGAACGTTCACTCCCGAAAGGCGCGCGCGCTCGAGGTGCAGCTGAAAGACCCGTCGGTCCATCTCGGCTGCGGTGAGCAACAACTCCGACAGGGTTCGTCGTGACAGCAGCAGCTCCTGCAGCGACGACGAGCCGCGCGTCACCGCCGCCGTGAGCCGGTCCACCACCTGCTGCGCCAGCGGCACCGACTTCTCGCGCAGGCGCGTCTGGCGCGCTTCGACGGCATCGACCTCGGTGGTCAACCGCACGCGCTGGTTCGCGGCGACCTCGAGCAGCCGCGCCCTGACGTCATCAGCCGTCTTCGCCGCCACCGCGGCTGCCTGCGCGTCGTCCTGCCCGTGGTCGAAGATGCGCAGCGGCACCGAGAACCCGACGAACACACTGTTCATCTGGTTGCCCGACTCGATGAAGCGGTCGTGCACGTAGCCGGCGCGCACGGTGAAATCGGGAATCCACTGGTTCTTCGCCAGCAGCTCGTCGGCACGGGCCGCGCGCGCCCTCGACTCCAGCGCCTCGAGGTCGGGGCGCTCTTCCACCGGCCGCTCGGTCGATTCGAAGCGCCGGTCGAGCCACACGTTGGCCTGGGCCGCGTCGCGGAAGGGCGTGCACGGCATCGCCAGCAACACCGCGCAGGCACGCAGCTCCTGCTGCAGCTGCTCGCGCGCATCGCCCAGTGACGCGCCGACGTTCTCTTCTTCGAGCTGCGCGCGGTCGACGTCGAGCTCTGCCGTGTCGCCGGTCTTCGCGCGCGCGTTCTGCAGTTCCGTCAGCCGGTGCGCGTCGTTGGCCAGGCCCTCGAGAATCGAGACGCGCACCTGGGCGGCGGCGACGTCGGCCAGCACGGCGTAGGCGTCGAAGAGCCGCTGCCGGAGTGCTTCCCGGGCCTCCAACGCGGCCTGCTTCGCGCGCTCGGCGGCGGCGTTCTGCCGCGGCTCACGCTTGCCGACCTCGAGCAGCACCGAGAGGCTCATGGCCACGTTCGGCACGTTGAGAAGCGGCTCCTTCAGCCCCGGCGGGTTCAGCGGCCCCACGGGGAGCGTGTTGACGCCGACGTCGAGGTCGGGGTTCGGCAGGCGCGTGGTCTTGCGGAAGTCGGCTTCGGCGGCGGCCACGTTGGCGCGCGCCTGCTGAAGCTCCGGCGAGCGCTCCCATAACAGCGCAGGCAACGCCTCGCCCTTCTCGAGCGTGGACAGCTCGAAGGCGGGAGACGCGCTCAACAACATGCTCAGGGCCACGGACCACATGCGACCGCTGGTCATTCCAAGAGCTGCGCCAGCTGTAAGTGCGCGGAACGAGGCGAGTGGCGGCAGGGTCGGTGAAAGGACCTTTCAGTCGTCGCTGAAAGAATTCTTCAACCCGCCGAACGCGTCGACGACTCGGCGAATGTGACGAAGAGCCCGCGGCGCGAGCTCGCCGTGACGCTCGCTGCGCAGCGGCGTGCTGCCCGCGAGCCACGACACGGTCTGCGCGCGAGACAACCGCGACCGAGCGACTCGATGGTCGATGGAACGCACGAAGACCGGTCCGCGCGGCCGCGGCGGCCGAACGGCAACGACGAACCGCCAGCTTGGCCCCTCGTCACACCGCTACGGCAACTTGAACCGGGCGAGGCCCTCACGCGCGAAGCTGCCGAGGTACAGGTAGCCGTCGGCTTCGGTCACTCCAGCCACGGGCGAGTACGTCTCGGCGCCCTCGTCCTGAAACGACTCGACGGCCTTCCCGTTCACGTCGACCAGCAACACGTACGAGTGCCGCGCCGCCTTCGGCTGGAGCGTCTTGGGCAACGCTCCGGCGATGCGGCGAACGTTGGGCCACGACGCCAGCGTGTCGATGAGCGGCTTGCGCGGGCTGCCGATGGCCACCCAGAAGCCGTTGCGCGTCGGCGACCAGCGAACGTTGTCTGGAAAACCCGGCAGCGAATCGGTGAACAGCTCCTTCTTTCCCGCCTTCTCGCCGGAGAGCCACACGCGCCACAGCCGGTACGAGCCCGTCTCTGCAATCACCAGAAACGACTCGTCGCCCGAGAGCGCGACACCGTTGGCAAACGAGAACCCGTTGGCCACCTCGGTGAGCACCTTCGTCTCGGGCACGTACTTGACCACCCGCCCCGTCGTCCGATGCTCGAGCAGGTCGAGCGTGAACTCGTCGATGGAGTTCCGCGCCGACGCGTCAGAGAAGTAGATGACGCCGGCCCTGGTGATGGCGAGGTCATCGACGAACTTGAACGGAATGTTGGCGTGCGAGGTCGCCAGCGTCTCCAACGAGCCCTCCTCGTCGAGCGCCAGCAGCCCGCCCTTCGCGTCGCAGATGATGAGCCGCCCGTCAGGGTGCCGTTCGAGCGCGAGCGGCCGACCTCGGGTGTCGGCCACCACCTGCACCTCGTCACTCCCGACGCGGAGGCGGACGATGCGGCCGTCCTTCAACCCGGCGAGCAGCGTTCCATCCGGCTCGACGGTGATGGCCTCCGGGCCGATGAGCGCCTTGTTCCACCACTCGATGGGCTGCAGCCTGGTGTTGGGCGCATATGCACCCTCGAGCGGCGATTTCGGCGGAGGCAGCCACGCCACCGGCTCGATGGGCGAGAACAGCCACAACCCGCCGAGCGTGGCCATGAGCACCAACAACAACACCGCCGCGACCTGACGAACGCGAAGCACGTTCACGGCAGCGTCGCCCATTCATTGGCGATGACGCGCGCGACGAACCGCGGCGGAGCGCCGAGCTGCGGCTTGAAGATCGCCGCCTCTCCCGGCACCAGCCCGTCGAGGTTCACGCACGCCGTCGTGTAGCGGGTGTGACCGACGTGCACGATGTTGGTGCCCGGCTGCGGCTGCGCACCGAGCAACGACACCGTGTCCTGACAGCGGGTCGCCTCGGCGTAGACGAAGTACGTGAGCGCCTGCGTCTCTTCGATGACCGGCGGCCCGAGGTCGAAGCCTTCGGCGGTCTTCATCGCCCGGCAGAACTCACTCGAGAGCACGCGACTGACCGCGATGCCGTTGCTCGAGAAGAACGTGTGCACGTTGACCAACTCCGATTCACTCGCCGGAGGCGTCAGCTGCTGCGCGGTCGCACTCGCGCAGGTGTTCACGCAGCTCTTCCACCAGTTGGGCGACGTGGTGTTGCTCGCGGTACCGAGGTTCGTCGCGTCGGCGCACGTGTTCGCCGTCGCGTGATGGAAGAACAGCGTGTAGCCGCCGGCCTTCAGCGCCTGCTTCACGGTGAGCCGAAACTCGGTCTTCGCCGCCGAGCTGCTGCACAACGCGTCGACGCAGGCCCACGCGCGGTACGTGTAGACGTTCGCATTGAGCGGCGTGTGGGGAAGGAGCCTGGTCACCGGCTCCGAGGCCGAAGTGCCGGCGCCGTCGAACACCACGTCTGCCGCAGAGTCGTTCATCGAGCTCGGCTCGGCGTTCAACTTGCGCAGCACCTTCACGCGCGGCGCGTTGCTGGCCCACGTCAGCTGCACGCTGGCGCCGTCAGCGCTCACGCTCGCCGCGAGGTTCGAGATGTCCAGCGTCACGCCTCCGTCCATCACCGGTGCCACGCCGATGCTGGGCGCCGTGGTCCCGCATTTGCCGCAGTCGTTGCAGTTGAAGACCGAGAAATAGGTGGTCTCGGTGGTCGAGAGGTTCGACAGGTTCTCGACCATCGCCGACGCAGCGCCCGAATAGACGAGCCTGCCTTCATCGGGCCTCGTCGCCGGGCTGCCGACGCGCCGGTACACGTTCACGCCCTTGAAGTTGGTGCCGACCTCCGGAGGCGTCCATTGCACGCGCAGCTTCCCGGCTTCGATGGCCCAGGTGAGGTCGGTGACTTCGGCGGTCGGCGCGCGGGTGTGCGCTCCACGAAGCGACCGCACGGTGAGCGCGGTCGACGCCCAGGTTCCATTCGCGTGCCGCGCCCACAGGTGCCACGCGAACGGACCACACGACTCGGGCAGTGAATTGTCGAGGAAGCGTTCGTCTTCGGTGTTCGCCACCACGGTGCCACCGCCGAGGGCCTCGCCGACCTGCGGCGAGTTCTCCGGAGCGGTCGCCTCGACGGTACCCGGCGTGCGCACCACGAGCGTGCTCTTCTGCTCGGAGCTGTTGTCCCAGGTGACGATTGCCTGACCCGGCGAGACCATCACCTCGCCGCGGATCGGCGGGTCGATGAACGTCCTGCCGCCCGGCCCTCCACACCCAGCGAGCACGACGAGTGCGAAGACCCGAGTCGACGAAGTGACCATGGGGCCCATCATAGGGATGCACGATGATGAGGCCATGCTCCTCGCACTGGTACTGATTCTGACGGCGGCTCCCAGGAACGACGCGCGGCTGGTCGGCAACTGGAACATGGAGGGCCGACCGTTCCTCACCCTGAACGCGGATGGCACCGGCACCATGGTGGGCGACGCGTTGAAGTGGCGCACCGACGGCGCGACGTTGTTGCTGCTCGACGAAGACGGCGAGACCGACCGCGTGCCGTTTCGAGTCGAAGGCGACACCCTGACGCTGAACGTGAGCGGCGTGAACATGAGCCTCACGCGCGCGGGCAAGGCCGCGAAGGTCGGCAAGACACCGGCGGCGACCGAGCAGCCCGCACGCAACGACGAGCTCAGCCGCCTGCTGCTCTCGTCGAACTGGTGCTGGCTGCGCTACGCGAACGGAAACTCGTACACGCAGAAGGTCCACTTCGCGCCCAACGGCACCTGGCAGGACTTCAGCGAGTCGGACATCTACGTCAGCAACCCGAACGTGGTGGCGCAGGCCACGGGCAATCGGTCAGGCGGCGGTCAATGGCAGGTGAAGAACGGCCAGCTGTGGCTCTCGTCACCTGACTCGCCGCAGCTCCAGCCGGTGCAGCTGAGCGTCACGCGCAATTCGAATGGCTACCCCATCATCAACGCCGACGGCCGCGAGTACTCGATGTGCAACTGAGCGCAGCGAGTGCAACGAAGAGCCCGGCTGGCAGGCCCGCCGTTCCACTCACCTGTCTGACAACGTGGTGATGACCGGCGCGTCGGGGAACAGCTGCAGGGCGGACATCACGTCGCCCCCGCCGAAGGGGTACACGACCTCCTTGCCGCGGGCCGATGGCAGCAACGGCGTGATGAAGGCGCGCGCAGTGACGCCCCACTTGTCGCGGTACTTCTCGAAGCGCGGGCGCTGGGTCGCGCAGTAGCCCGCCACCGTCTTCGCATCGAGGTGCGCCGGCACGTCGCCCTGGCAGGTCACTGTGCGGAACAACGGCCTCACGTCGTCGATGAACTCAGCGGGAGCTGCCGACAGCGACACGACCACCAGGAGCTGAAGCACACGCGGACTCTAGACACGTTCGACAACGGTGCACGTGTTTGACAGGTTCCTGTCATGTCGGACGAGTTGAGCGAACTCCTCATCGAAGTCTTCCGCGTCAACGGGCTGGCCCTGGCCGCAGGTGACGTGCTCGCGAAGCCCGCTGGCCTCAGCAGCGCGCGATGGCAGATCCTGGGAGTCGTCGACCACGCGCCCACACCCGTCTCCGACATCGCCAGAACGATGGGCCTCGCCCGGCAGAGCGTTCAACAGACCGCCGATGCACTCGAGAACGAGGGTTTCGTGCTCTCGAAGCCCAACCCCAACCATGCGCGCGCCAAGTTCATCGTCATCACGCCGAAAGGCCGCAAAGCGTTGAGACAGGTCGAACGTCGGCACCAGAGTTGGGTGAAGAAGCTCTCGAAACGGCTCGAAGCGAAGGCGGTGACGAAGACGCTCCACACGCTTCGTGAACTCGTGACCGCGTTGGAGCACCCATGACCACCGCGATTCCACTGCTCCCGTGTCGCAAGCTCGACGACGTCTTGCCGTTCTACGAGTCGCTCGGCTTCGAACTCACCACGCGCCAGGAACGCCCGAACCCCTACGCCTCGACGCGTTGGCGAAACGCAGACCTTCACTTCTACGCAGCGAACTCGGTCGGCATCTGCCTGTTCATCGTCGACGAAGTCGAGGAACTGCACGCTGCGTTCAAACGCATCGGCACCTGGGCTTCGAACGCGCGCATCACAGGCATGAAGCCGGGCCAGTCGCGCTTCACCGTGTTCGACCCCGCGGGCAATTCGGAAAGGCCCTGCGAGCCGCGGGAGGTGTTGCGCGATTTCAAGAACGACGACGCCGCAGCCGCGAAGGTGCTCACCCAGGCGCTCGCCAGAGCCAGAGACGCGAACCCCGACGAAGTGAAACGAGCGAAGGTGATGCTCGCCGAACGACTCTGAGGCCCATGGCAACCACCGAGCTCCCCGTTTCGAGAGAAGAGAATGGCCACCGCGCGTCCGTGTTCATCGAGAAGGACGGCAAGCGCATCGCCGAGATGACGTTCTCGCGGGTGAACGACAAGAAGTGGATCATCGACCACACCGAGGTCGACGACTCACTTCGTGGGCAGGGCGCTGGGCGAAAGCTGCTCGACTTCGCGGTCGACTGGGCGCGCAAGAGCGGCGTGAAGTACCTGCCGCTGTGCCCCTTCGCGAAAGCGCAGTTCGAAAAGGACGCGAGCATTCGTGATGTACTGGACGCGTGAGACGACTGGCGTGGTGCGCGGTCCTGGTGGTCGTGGCGTGTGGGCGCACCGAGGTCGTCGACTTTCCCCTCGATGAAAACGGGCTGCCTGATGGCGGCCTCATCGACGGAGGCGTTTCCGTAGACGGCGGCACGACCGACGGCGGTTCCTCCACGGAAGATGGTGGAACTTCCGACGGCGGCGCGGGGCTCGACGGTGGCCGGACGGATGGCGGTACCCACGAAGACGGGGGCGCCGTCGACGCGGGGCCTCCCTGCCCGATTCCGTGGGACGCGACCGTCACCGCGACGCTGAGCATCACCGCCGACGACAGCCGCCGCGTGTGGGTCAACGGCATTCACGGCGAGTCGACCACCAACCAGTGGACACAACCGACGCGCTTCTCGCTCACGCTGTTCCGTCACCCGCAGCGGCGGAACGTGATCACCGTGCACGCCACCAATCTGCAGAATCAACCGGGGTTCGATCGCGGGCTGCTGGCCGACGTGCGGCTGGGAAACAGCGTGGTGGTCACCGACGAGCGCTGGAAGCAGCGCGGCGGCAACGATGGCGGCTGGGACATCAACGACGCGTCGTGGCTCAACCCCAACTTCGACGATTCGCAGTGGGGTGATTCGGTCGAGCAGGCCACCAACGGCAGCGCGCCGTGGGGCCGCATCAACCTGGTGAACACCAACGCGATGTGGATCTGGCCGTGGAACTCGCAGGGCACCCTGAAGCCGGTGTTCGAGCCGGTCTTCTTCCGCCGCACGCTCTACGTCGACATGAACGGTCAGCTCGTCGACGGGCCGGCCGCGTGCCCTTGACCACTCGTTGAACTGCTCAACGAGCGTCGTTCCCACATCTCACCCTCGCGTGCGCCGATGTACCCGTTCACGTTTGGCTCGCGTCGCGCAGCGCACCGGGCTTAACGTTCACGACATGAAAATCATCGGGGCCGCGTTTCTCGTCGTCGTTTCAGCTTCACTCTTTTCTGGCTGCTCGTCGGCTGTCGGTTGTGACTTCCGTGAGGTGAAGGACGGGCTCAACAACGGCCCGGAGCCGCGCTGCCAGGAGCGCACCGGTCTTCAGGCCACGACCTTCGGGCCATCGTGCGCGGCGTTGAGCGCGAAGGTCGTCGACGATGGCTGCCCGCGCGACGGCATCGTGTTCGGTTGTGAAGTCAGCGGCGGTGGGGGCGACGTCGTCGACTGGTACTACGCGCCGAAGACGCGCGCCGACGCTGAGATCGAGTGCGGCAACGAGAAGATCCTCGAAGCGCCGTGAGCTGAAATCACGGCAGCAGCAGTGGCTTTCGACCGTTCGCCACTGCTGTTTCCGAGATGTCGAACCTCGCCTCACCAACGTGCGTCTCGTCGAAACGGCGCGTGAAATCGACGCACTCGTCACAGAGGAGGACAGCATCTCTGTGCACAACACGAGATGAGCGCCGGAGAGCCAGCGTCCATCGTCGGAGGCGCGAACAAATGCGGACAGCACGCCCACCCGTTCGGCAGCGAACGGTGTGCAGTGCGAAGAAGGGTCATCGGCCGAACAACTTCTTCAATTTTCCCCAGAACCCACCGGCGCGCTTCTCGAGTTCCTCGCCGCGCGTCTTGGTGGCCTCTTCACGCTTGGCCTGACTGATGCCGAGCTTCGAGGCGATCTCGTCGCTCGTGTAGCGCGTCGCGAGCGTCGACCGCACCACGCTGCGTGTGCGGAACTCACGCGCTTCGACTCGCAGCACGCACTCCGCGTCGAGCCCCACGGTCACTGCGATCTGCACCGAGCCCGCCGGCCCCTTCGGCAGACCACTGATGGTCACCGCGCCCAGGAACTCGTTGCCCGCGACGTTCGAGTCTTCGCCCTGGAAGATCATCACTTCCATCTCGGTCTCGTCGTTCTTCTGCGTCGCCAGCCCGAAGCTCTTGGTCGCCGGCAACGGCGTGTTGCGCTCGATGAGCCGGTGGAACGCACCGCCGGGCTTGCCCAGACCAATCGTCATCGGCACCACGTCGATGAGCACCAGGCTCGAGACCTTGTCGACCGTGCCTGAATAGAGGGCGGCACCGAGCGCCACCGCTTCGTCGGCGTTCACCGAAGCGTGCGGCGGCTTCTTGAACAGCTCCTTCAACTTCTCGCGCACCAGCGGCATGCGGCTCATGCCACCGACGAGAATGATGTCGTCGACGTCGCTGGCCTTGAGCTTCGCGTCGAGCAGCACGTCTTGAACGGCCTGCAGCGTGCGGTCGATGAGCTCCGCGCACACCGCCTCGACTTCCGCGCGCGTCACCGTGGTGCGCAGGTCGAGCGGCTTGCCCTGCCCGTCCATCTCCAGCATCGGCAGGTGCACGTCGAACGTCGTCCGCTCCGAGAGCGCGACCTTCATCTTCTCGGCGACCTCACTCACGCGCGAGAGCGCCACGCGGTCACCCGAGAACGGCTTCTTGTGCCACGTCGCAAACCGCTCGAGCAGCAGGTCGACCAGCTGGTTGTCGAAGTCGACGCCGCCGAGAAACACGTCGCCACCGGTGGCGAGCACTTCGAACACGTTCTTGTCGAGCTTGAGCAACGTGGCGTCGAAGGTGCCGCCGCCGAGGTCGTACACGAGCACCTTCTTGGTGAGCTCGCGGTTCATGCCGAAGGCCAGCGCTGCCGCCGTCGGCTCGTTCAACACGCGCTCGACCTTGAGCCCCGCCATCGCCCCGGCGCGACGCACGGCCTCACGCTGCGGCTCCGAGTAGTACGCGGGGCAGGTCACGACCGCGCGCGAGACCGGAACACCGAGCGCCTGCTCGGCCATCTCGCGGCACTCCTTCAAGATGAGGCCCTGCACTTCTTCGAGCGCGACGGTGTCGTTGCCCAGCTTCACGGCCGCGCGGCGATCCACGCCCGAGACGATGGAGAAGTGTGAGCGCTCCGACACCTGCCGCACGGTGGCACTGTCGAACTCGCGGCCCACGAGGCGCTTGGCGCCGAAGATGCTCTGCGTGGGGTTCAGCACCATCTGCGCCTTCGCGCGGTGACCGACCTGCAGCTTTCCCTGCTGCGTCAGCGCCACGATGGAGGGGATGGTGTTGTAGCCGTCCTTCGACGACAGGATGATCGGCCGCCCCTTCGTCAGCACCGCGCACGCCGAGTTGGTGGTGCCGAGGTCGATGCCGATGACCGGGCCCGTGCCGTCGCTCGGCTTGATGTCCTTCAAAAAGACGGGACCACCCGTGGGCCGCGCGATGACCTGGGCCTGCGCGGGCGGAGGCGCTTGCAGGACCACCGGGGTCTGCGGCACCTGCGGCGCCGGTTCAGGGCGCGAACGCACCATGGTCGGCAGCTCGTGCTCGATGGGCACGATGTCGATGGCCTCCAGCGCCGACTCGGGGATCTCGTCAAAGAGGTCGATGCCCGTGGCGACGGGCGCCGGCGTGGTGTTGAGCAGCGTGTTGAGATCGAGGTCGACCTCCGTGCCAGGCCGCGCAGGGGCAGCTTCCACTTCAATGTCCAGCTCGTGCACCGGCGGCGTGACAGGCTTCGGCGGAGGCGGAGCGACAGGCTTGAGCGATACGACCGGGTTGAAAGGTTCGTCTTCCAGCGGCGCGGCGGCGGGCGCCCCGAAGTCGCCGAAGAGCTCGTCTGCCAATGACGCGGCGCCGCGCTGCGGCAGCGACGGCGGAGGTTCGATGGCCAACGCACTGCCCTTGCCGATCATCCGGTCGACGAGAACGCGGGACGCGTCGTCGAGCTCGCGGAACTCGAGGCCCATGCCCGCGGGCCCGGTGGGGTCGCCTTCGACGCGCGTCCATTTCACCGTGGCCACGCCCTGCAACACGCGCTGACCGTCGGCGATCTCGACCTTGAAGCTCAGCTCGGTGCCGATGGGCTTCGGGTCGCGGGTGCGAATGAACATTCCGCCTTCAGAAATGTTCGTCGCGTACTTCTGGACGAATTCGTCGATGCCCTTGTGGGTCAGCTTCACCAGCAGGCTGACGAGCTTCCGCTGCTTCGTGCGGTTCTGGTCCAAGAGGCCGCGGAGTATGCCAAACGCCAGCCATTTCGCTGAGTTGCTTCAACCGCACGGCAACGATTCCGAGGCCCGGAGCCCCGGGCTTTTCGTAGCTGAAGGGCAACACCGCCTGTTTTCTTGGTCAGACCACTACCTTTCTGCTCCGACTCTGTTTATTGGTGTCCCCGCGTCGCCGTTGAAGCGGCCGACGTCGGGTGGCAAGTCGCCCTCCGTTTTTTGGAAAGCAGAACAAGCAAATGGCTACTGGAACTGTGAAGTGGTTCAACGATGCGAAGGGCTTTGGTTTCATCGCGCAGGACGGCGGTGGTGATGACGTGTTCGTCCACCACACCGCCATCAAGGCCGACGGCTTCCGCACCCTCGCGGAAGGTCAGAAGGTCTCGTTCGACGTGACCAAGGGCCAGAAGGGCCTGCAGGCCGCGAACGTTCAGATCACCGGCTGATTCGCGACGCCGTTGAAGCACTTCCGAGGCCCGGTTTCTCGTTCGCGAGAGCCGGGCCTCGGTCGTTTCACGCCAGGTCTTGCAGCTCCTCGCCCGCTGCGAACCCGAGCAGCTTGAGCGGCGAAGCGAGCGCGGCGCTCTGACCGACGGGCGTCTCACGCAGCGTGAGCTCCCCGGGCGCGACGTCGGCGAGCACCTTCATCAGCTCGTTCTTCTCGACCAGCAGCACCCGTGTGGGCGTGAGTGCGTAGAAGACGTATTCGGCGTCTGCGGCGACCGGGTGGTGCACCACTTCCACCTGCGCGTCGCCGACGAAGGGAAACCGGGTCTTCCAGCTCATGGTGAATGCGCTCCGCGCCGCCGCGTTGTCAGGTGCATGACGCGTCTGGCTGGCCTGCTGGTGGTGCTGCTCCCGGTCGCTGCGCTGGCGGAAGACCCGAAGACGCCGCCGCCGATCGATCAACGCGCGGCCTGTTTGAAGACGTGCGCCGGCGAACCGAAGAACGCCAGCGGCGAGAAGTTGATGGCGTGCCTCAAGCAGTGCGAGGCGCCACAACCCACGAAGTGATCAACCCTTCACGAGCTTGTCGACCAGCGCCACGTACGAGGTCATCGCCGCGTCTTTGCTGGTGCCCTTCTTCTTGGCCCAGGCGTCGAACTTCGCGCGGCCCTTGAAGTCCATCATGCCGGGGCGCGAGCCCGACACGTCGCCCGCCGTCGCCTGCTTGAAGAGCGCGTAGAGGTCCAGGAGCGTGTCGTTACCGGGCGCCTCTTTGAGCGTCTTCACCCGCTTCTGCGCGTCTTCGAACTGTTCGTTGAGGGTCATGCACCGGTTGTTAGCAACGGCGCGAGCAGGCGACGAGACGCATCGTCCGCCGGGTGGAACACCTCGATGCGGAGCTCCTGCGTGGTCACGTCTTGAGGCGTGCCCAGCGTGGTGATGGTGCTGAACAACCGCGCGGTCTGGTCACCCAGCGCGATCTCGACCGGCAACACCAGCGCGGCGCGCGCCTTGAAGTCGCGGTCTTTCTGCAGGCCCGACCTGCGCCACAGCTCGTTGCACAGCGACAGAATCTCCACGTTGCCCTGCGCTTCGCGCTCTACGCGCGGCAGTACGTCGAGCACCACGCGGTCCCAGTTGCGGATGAAGGGCCTGTACGAATCGGCGAGCGCGGTCACGAGGTTGGGGCGCGGCTCGGGCAGCATCACGTAGGGCTCGAACTGCTGCTGCGTGAACAACGCGTGCGCGGCCGCGAAGCCGCCGTTGCCCATGATGATGTTCCAGCGGCGGTCCATCACCATCGCGGGGAACGGGTCGTGCCCGCGAATGATGATCTGCATGGCGTGCAGCAGCTCCGCCATTTCCGGAGCAGCCAGTGACGTCTCTTTGTACGCGGCCGTGAAGCCCGCCGACTCGAGCAGCAGGTTGCGATCTCTCAACGGCAGATCGAGCGCGCTGCCGAGCACGAGCACCATCTCGCGGCTCGGGTGCGCCTTGCCCGTCTCGAGAAAGCTCAAGTGCCGCGTCGACACCTCCGCGTCGAACGACAACTGCATCTGACTGACCCTGCGTGAGGTGCGCAGCGACTTGAGCAGTCCACCGAAGCCCGCGTTCATGAGGCGATGGTGTACTCCACGACGCGTACGACGGCCTTTACCTCGCAGGTCATCGCGAACGTGACGTGCGCTGCGTACTTCTTCCGGCGTCGTTCACACCCTCGCTGGAGAACCGCCATGCAGAAGCTGACCGTGCCGTACCTGATGCTGATTTCCGTGCTCTTCGCCGCCGTCGGCCTCGCGGTGCTCGTCGAGCCCACGTTCTTCGCGCGGCAACTGGAGATGACCGTCGAGTCGGCGACAGCGGTGTCGGACTTCCGCGCGGTGTACGGAGGGCTCTGCTTCGCGGTCACCACGCTCGGCGTACTGGCCATTCGCCGTGAAGCGCTGCGCGCGGCGACGGTGCTGGCCTTCGTCCTGGTGCTCGACGGGCTCATCTTCGGGCGCCTCATCTCGCTGGCCACGCATGGGCCGGGCTCGTGGCTCATCAACGCGCAGCTCGCGCTCGAGGTGGTCGGCGCGCTCGGCGGTGCGCTCGTGCTGCGCGCGTCGTCACCACGTCGACTCGTGCACGCCTGAGGGTTTCAGTTGGAGCGGACGTTGAACCGCTCGATGAGCGGCTGTGCCTAAGGTGCCGCCGCATGCGCGCGAAGGACCAATGCCCCTCGTGTTTTCAGCCCATCGCGCCCGGAGATTTCCTGTGCGCGAGCTGTGAGTTGATTCTCGAGCCGGGGCTCGCGACCACGCGGCCGGTGCGTGAGGTGAGCGTGGTGCGGCGACTGCTCGAAGCGCCGCAGCGGGGCGTGCCCTCACAGGTGCCGACGCGGCCGCTCATTCAAGCCGCCGCGCTGGGTGAGCCCGACTTCGAAGGCCCGACGCGGGTGATGACGCTGCCGCCAGAAGTGTCGGGCGTGCCGGTGGTGGTGGCCACGTTGAGCCAGAAGGCCGCGCCGCTGACCGAGCTCGAAGCGTGGGTGGTCTCGCTCATCGATGGCCTGAGTGACGCTCCGGCGCTCGCGCGGAAGATCGGCTTCAAGGAGCTCGAGCTGCGCGTGTTGTTGTCGGTGCTGCAGAGCAAGGGCGTAGTCGACTTCGCAGACGAGCCGTGGACCAACGCCGACCTGAACCTGCCGTCGGTGCTGGGCACGCTGGACGAGAGCGAAGACGTGCCCGTGGTGACCGGCGAGTTCGACGTACCGCCGCCACCGCCAGTCGACGAGGAGAGCCCGCCGACTGATCAACACTACGTACCTCCGCGCATCGCGCCGGCGCGGGCGGCCGTCGCGCAGCCGAAGCGCGCGGAGGTGGCGCCGCCGTACCCGGGCACTTCGCCGAGCCGACCTCCCGAACCGCGTGAGGTCGCCACGGTGCCTGCCAGGCCCGCGGCGGCGCCTCCGTACCCCGGTGCTGCGCGACCGCCGTCACCTCCCCGCGGAGTGCCTGCTGCGCCGCCGGCCACGGAGTCGACCGACCCGCGCATTCAGTACTCGGGGCAGGCCAACCGCCGCGTGCTCGAGGCGCTCAAGCAGGTGAAGCGGAACGACGGCGCACCTGCCGTCGCCAGAGAAGACAAAGCGCAGACGTTCGCCGACGTGATGGCGCGTGACACGTTGCAGGTCGCGTTGCGCATGGAACAGAACGGCCGCCTCGATGAGGCGATTCGATTTCTCGAGAAGTCCATCGCGCAGAGCCCGGAAGCGCCGTCGCTCTACAACCGCCTGGGCATCGTGTTGATGCGCGAGCGTCGCGACTATCGACGCGCCGAGCAGTTGATCCGCAAGGCCGTCGAGCTGGCGCCGGAGAACACGGTGTACGCGACCAACCTGCAGCAGGTGCTGTCGCGACACGCGTTGAGCACCCAGCGCTGATCAGCACTTCCATTTCATTGCACAGGGAATGCAGGCCCGGGGTTAGACGCCCGCCATGCTCCGTCCCCCGCTCGCGCTTTCGTTGCTGCTCAGCTCCGTCGCTGCTGCTCAGCTCCGTCGCTGCTGCCCAGATTTCTGCCGTCGGTGATCTCGGGCCCGGCAGTCACACCTGGGCCGGGACCGTCACCATGACCGGCGACGTGACCATTCCCGCCACCGTCGACGGCGTGGTCGGCCGCGCGAGCGTCGTGCTGCAGGCTGGCGGTGTCGCCACGCTCGAGGTGAACCCGATGATGGTCACCATCGCGCCGGGAGGAGTCGTCACCTTCACGGCGACCGCGCGCGACAGCGGCGGCAACGTGGTGGCGGCGCCCATCACCTGGAACGCGGCGGTCGCCGTCGGCACCATCACGCAGGGCGGTGTGCTCACCGCGACCACCACCCCCGGCAGCTACCCCGCGTCGGTCTCGGCCACGTCGAACGGCGTCACCGCCACGGCATCAGTCACCGTGATGAACGGCGCGCTCTCGCAGCTCATCGTCACGCCGCCCGCAGCGTCGGTGCAGGCCGGCGGCACGGTGGCGTTCATGGCGAGCGGTCGCGACGCGAGCGGCAACCCCGTCTCGGTCACGCCCACCTGGAGCGTCGCTTCGGGCGGCGGCACCATCTCGTCGTCGGGCGTGTTCAGCGCGGGCACCACGTCGGGCACGTTCGCGAACACGGTGAAGGCCGAAGCGAACGGCTTGTCGGCGTTCTCGTCGGTGACGGTGACGCCCGGCCCGGTGTTGGCGGTGTCGGTCACGCCGATGACGGGCACGGTGCAGGCCGGCGGCAGCCTGCAGTTCACGGCTGAAGCGCGCGACGCCTTCAACAACGTGGTGCCCACCGCGTTCTCGTGGACCGCGAACCAGGCGGCCGGCAGCATCAACCAGGGCGGCTTCTTCACCGCGGGCAACGACCCCGGCAGCTTCCCCAACGGCATCACGGCTGAAGCGGCCGGCGTGCAGGGCTTCGCGAACGTGACCATCACCTCGTCGGGCACGGGCGGAGGCAGTGGCACCGGCGGCGGTTCGGCGATGGGTGGCGGTGACGGAATGACGGGCGGCGGCTCGGCGACCGGCGGCGGCTCGGGCAGCACCGGTGGCGGCGCTGGCGCGACCGGCGGCGGCGAAGGAATGACCGGCGGCGGTGGCGGCAGCGACGTGCCGATGAGCGGCTGTGGGTGCAACACGGTCGACCCGTCGTTCCTGGCGCTCGGGCTGCTGATGCTGGTGCGCCGTCGTCGCAGCTGAAGAAACCGTGCACTCCGTGAGTTGAGGTCGTGTCTTCCCGGCACGCCTCAACCACGGAGCGCGCACATGGGCTTTCTCGACAAGGCGAAGCACTTCCTCGGCGGTCACGGCGTCAAGGTCGCGAACACGGTCATCGAGAAGCAGGACCCGAACTCGGTGCAGATGCCCATCACCGACACCGTGGTGAAGGGGAAGTTCAACGTCAGCGCCGAGAAAGACTGCGAAGTGCTGTCGATGAAGGCCACGTTCCTCGCGGAGTTCGTTCACCCTGATGGTCGCGTCGAGACGGTGGACCTGGGAGCCGACACGTTTCCTGATCAGTACACGAGCCGCAGCGACGACATGTTGAAGTACCCGTACCAGCTCAAGGGCGGCGGCACGCAGGAGGACTTCTTCATCATCTCGATGCAGAAGGACATTCCGACGCTGCTCCAGGAGAAGGCCTGGTCGAAGGACAAGGTGCGCTTCTGGGTGAAGACCATGGTCGACGTGAAGGGCTCGCCGTTCGACCCCGAGACACGCAACGAGATTCGCGTCAGCTGATCAGGGCACGTCGGCGATGCGCACGTAGAACACACTGCGCGCGAGGTTGGCGTGACCTTCGGTGCTGACCCACAGGTTGCCGGCGGCAGAGACGTACAGGCCCTCCGGCATCCAGCCCCAGTCGCCGTCACTGGCCTTGAGCACGCGCGACGGTGAGCCGACGGTGCCGGTGACGAGCGCGCCGTTGTAGCGGGTGACGTTCATGAAGAACCTCGGCCCCGAGGCGATGGCGCCCTGCACGTTGCGACTGCCGGCGTACCAGGCGTCGATGGCCTTCATGCGTCCGTCGGTGCTGGTGAGCGGCCACCGCAACACGCGGCTGTAGATGCCGGCGTCGACGTCGTTGTCGTACTCGCCGGAGATGAGGGTGTGCGGCGTGGTGCTGCGATCGAGCGCGACATGACTGAACGAGGGCTTGCACGACGAAGAGGCACCGCTCGGGAGGTAGTAGCCGCCGATTTGCGGCAGCACGTACTCGTAGCCGTACGCGCACACGTCGGTGCCCGACTTGCCGGCGATGGTGCTGCAGCTCGTCGCCGTCGACACGCGCGAGATGCGGCTCAAGTCGAAGACGCGGAGGCCCCGGCTGGTGTCGGCGACGTAGAGCCGTGAGCCCGACCACGCGAGCCCGCCGACGTGAATGTTCACCGGTTTGATGCCGCGCGTGACGTCCGGCTCGACGAAGAGCACGTGTCGATACGTGACCCCGGCCGAGAGCTGGGTGACGTCGGCGAAGCTGACGCGCGAACCTTTGTCGGTGCCGTCGGTCGGCGGGTTCGGGTCGCCGACGCTTTCGTAGTGCCACGAGACCGCGACGTAGCTGCGCGCACCGGCGACGCCGCCAGCGAGCCCCTGCGGAATCCAGTAATCGACGGTGAGATCTCCCGATTCCCAGAAGAAGCCGCCGCCGAAACCAGGCCACGGTTTGTTGCCCATGCTGGTCGCGGTGCGGTTGAGCGGCAGCACCTCGAGACCGACCTTCGGAAGCCCGAGCGCGTCGAAGGTGTCGGCGTACGAGGTCCACGTATCGGTGTCGCGGAGCACGAAGTTGTCGGCAGCAATCGCACGCAGTCCGTCGTGTTCGGAGTAGCCCGCGATGGGCCCGTGCTTCGGACAGGTGAGCGGCGCCCCCGCATCTTGAATCGCAGTGCCGGCGTCTTCGACTGGGGTCGCTCCGGCGTCGAAGGCTCCCGCGTCGGTCACTCCGGCGTCATCGAGGCTTCCCGCGTCTTCGACCGCCGCGTCGGGAAGGTCGGCGAGGCCTCCATCGTCTTCGGGTCGAAGCGGTGAACACGACAGAAGAACGAGAGCCCCGAGCACGACGCGCCGCATACCGGTCTTCTTGCAAGACTTCGTCGTGCGACGCGAATCACGCACGCCCACGCGCGTCGCACGACGGCTTCAGGTGAAGGGCGAACAGGGCGCTGAATTGAACCGCCGTTGCCCAGCCGGCTGCAGGCGCTCAGACGGCGAGCGGCAGGTCGTGAAGACCACGCAGCCCGAGGTTCGAGCGCAGGTGCAGCTTCGAAGCGGGCACCCAGAGACGCAGGCCGGGGAAGCGGCGCAGCAACGCAGGCAGCGCCACCCGCGCCTCGAGGCGGGCGAGCGGCGCACCGAGGCAGAAGTGCGCGCCAAGACCGAACGAGACGTGCCGGTTGGGGTCGCGGGTGATGTCCAGCCGGTCTGCGTTGGGAAAAGCAGCTTCATCGAGATTGGCCGACGCGAGCAGCAACGTGAGCGTCGTGCCGCGGGGAACGCGAACGCCGGCGATTTCCATGTCTTCGCGGACGAAGCGCGGGGCGACGGTGCCGACCGGGTTGATGAAACGCAGCAGCTCTTCGATGGCGGTGTCGATGAGCTCCGGCTTTTCACGCAGGAGCGCGAGCTGCTCAGGGTGCGCGAGCAGCGCCTGCACGCCGCTGGCGATCAGGTTCACCGTGGTCTCGTGGCCGGCGAACAGCAGCAGGAACACCATCGAAACCAGCTCGTCTTCGCTGAGCCGGTCGCCGGCCTCCTCGGCGCGCACCAGCGCCGTCATGAGGTCCTCACCGGGCTGCTCGCGGCGCAGCGCGATCAACCGGCGAATGAAGCGGTTGAGCCGACCCATGCGCGGCAGGTTGCGCACGAAGCCCAGCGGGTTGAGCGCGTCGGGGTCGACCAGTTTGGCGAAGAGCGTCCGGAACGATTCGCGGTCTTCGGGGGGGCACGCCGAGCATCTCGGCGATGACGGTGAGCGGCAGCGGCAACGCGAGGTCCTGAACGAGCTCCACCGTGGGCCGGCGGGCCATGGTGTCGAGCAGCTCGCCGGTGATGGTCTCCACGCGCTCCGCGAGCCGCGCGACCATCGCGGGCGTAAACGCCATCTGCACGAGGCTCCGCAGCCGGCGGTGGTCCGGCGGGTCCTTCATCACCATGCTGTTGAGGATGAGCTTGACCGTGCCCGGCATCCACCAGCGCTCCATCGGCCCACGGGTTCCGTCGCCGAGGCTGCGCCGGTCGCTCACAGCCCGCGGGTCGCGCAGCACGCTCGCCACGTCTGCGTAGCGGGTGATGGCCAGGCTCTCGCCGAACATCGACCGAGACCGCAGCACGGGCCCCAGGGCACGAAGTCGCGCGTAGGCGGCCATCGGGTCTGCGCGGGCTTCCGGCTTTTCAAGCTCGCGGTCGAGATCGAGCGTGGGAATCGTCTCCGTGCCGGACGCGAATGCGGTGCTCACTGGCCTATCCTCCTCGGGCGCTGAAATGCGCTGCTCCGGCGATTTATGACACAACGTGACACAATTCAGACAACGGCGCGTCGCGGCCGGCCGCTGGCAGTGGAGCCGACGCAGCTCGCCACGGTGGCGCTGGGGCTCTTCGAACGTCGCGGCTTCGACGCGGTGACGATGAAGCAGATCGCTGACGCGGCTGGGGTGAGCCAGCGCACGCTCTTCCGGCTGTTTCCAACCAAGGCCGACCTCGTGTGGGAAGGGCTTCATGAAATACGCGAGGTCATCGCGGTGCAGGCCGAGGCACTGCGCGGTGCCGCGCTCTCACCCGCCGAGCTGCTGCACGCGATCGCGGAGCCGTATCTGATGCAGATGGGAGATCCGGCGGTGGAACGGCTGTATCGCCGACGGCTTCGGCTCATCGGCGACGTGCCCGCGCTGCTCAATCACCCGGCACTGCGCGAGATCGAGGCCGTGTTCGCGTCACTTTTCGCACCTCAGACCGCGCATCCGTCGCTCGTCGCGCGAAGCGTGGTCGCGATCGGCATTGCCGCGCTCTGTTGGTGGGCCGAACAGAACACCGGCATTACCGCGCTCGAAGCCCTGCGTGTCGCGTTCCGTGGCGTCGCACCGCCAGTCTCCAGACGCACGCGCGCCGTGTCGCGACGTGCACGCGGGAAGTGACGCGTGGCGCGCAGCCCACGTGGAACGAACCGAGAAGAAGCGGTCGCCGCCGGGTGGTCCATCCGATGCGTGGGCTGACGTTCGACGTGCGGGAACCGCGCGGCGACCACGAAGACGAAGAACTGATTCGCGCCCGAATGCCCGGCGAACAACTCCGCGTCTCGACGAATCACCTCGAGCCCGGCGCCGACTTCCCGGGCACGCTGATTCACGTTCCCGGCGGCAACGTGAAGGTCTGGAACGTCGGCGACGTGTTGGACGAACAGCGTCAGACGGCGAAGTGATTCACGGGCCCGATGCCATGCCCAAGCCCCGGAGCCGTCCGCAGCGCTTCGGTCAGCCACTGCTTCGCGCCGGCAATCGCAGCGACCATCGACTCGCCCTTCGCGAGCCGCGCGGTGATGGCCGCTGAATACGTGCAGCCCGTGCCGTGCGTGTGCCTGGTGTCGATGCGCGGCGCGCGAAAGTGCGTCACCACGCCGTCGTGAAAGAGCACGTCGACCGCTTCGACACCGGCGATGTGACCGCCCTTCACCAGCACCGCCTTCGGGCCCATCGCGCCGAGTGCGCGTGCCGCTTCGACGGCCTGCTCGACCGTCTCTACCGGCCGGCCCCACAACGCCGCCGCTTCCTGCGAGTTGGGCGTCAGCAACGTGGTCACCGGCATCAGCTTCGAGCGCAACGCTTCCCGCGCTTCGTTCGCCAACAACGCATGCCCATGCTTGCTGATCATCACCGGGTCGACCACGAGGGGAGCGTTGAACTTCAACGCCGCCACGGCGTGGATCACCTCGGCACTCCCCAGCGCGCCGGTCTTCACCGCACCGGGCGCGATGTCTCGCAACACCGCTTCCGCTTGCTGCGTGACGAGCTCACCGGGCATCACCTCGACGCGCGACACGGTCTGCGTGTTCTGCACGGTCAGCAGCGTAACCACCGCCATGCCGTACACGCCGTGTTGATGAAACGTCTTCAGGTCTGCCTGAAGTCCCGCGCCACCTGAAGGGTCACTGCCCGCAATCGAAAGTGCCGTGAACGTCGTCACGTCACGTCTCTAGCAGCTCCGCGAGCTTGAGCATGCCGATGCGCATGCGGGTCTTCACGGTGCCCAGCGGTGTATTCGTCGCGCTGGCGATCTCGCTCTGCGTGAGCCCCTGGTCGTAGGCCTGCTCGAGCACCTTGCGCTGCTCGCTGGGCAACTTCTCCATCGCCTCACGAAGGCGCCTGGCTTCACGCGCTTCGCTCACGCGGTCATCAGCGCCCGACACCGGCGGCGGCGAAGGTTCACGGCCGATGCTCTCGCCCATGCGAACACGCGCACCGTGTTGACGGAGCCGATCGATGGCGCGCGTGCGCACGATGGTGAGAATCCACCGCTCGGGCGCGGCGCGGCGCGGGTCGTAACGGGTCGCGGTGCGCCACACTTCGAGGAAGCTGTCCTGCACGACCTCCTCGGCCTCGGCGTCGCTCCTCAAGACGCGGCGCGCGACACCGAAGGCGCGGGGAGCGAAGCGCGAATACAACTCGCCCAACGCGGCCTCATCACCACGGACCAACGCGTCGACCAGCGTCTGATCATCTGCCGAGAGCAGGTGCGTTTCCTCAACCGGGCATCAGCGCGTTGACCGCAGCGCAGAGACAACCAACTCCCTCGAAGGCCACGAAGTCGTGCTCCGTGCCACCAGGCATCCGCTGAACCTCTCCGCGCCACACTTCGACGCCCTGCGAGTCTCGGAAGCCCCCCTCCAGAACCATGACCGTTTCAGGCCCGAGGTGAGGGTGAAAGGGAAAAGTCGCGCCCGGCTCGACGCGGACCAACGCGGTGATGCTCTCGCTGACCCGGGGGCCCGCGTTCACCGGGAGAATCTTCACGCCCGGGCCAGGACCTTCTTCCCAGCCTTCGGTGCCGTGCGCGCGGCGCAGCAGGTCGGCCGCGTCTTCCGTCGAGAGGTCGAACAGCTGCGCGATCTGGTCGGTGAAGAACTGCAGCCGCCCACCGGAACGCGCGCGTGACAGCAGACGCTCGGCGGCACCGACAGGCACGGCCACAGGCGAAACGTCGTGGAACATGTCGACCGCCTTCCCGAGCTTGTCTTGCGCGGCGCGGCACTCGGGGCAGTTGCGCACATGTTCGATGGCGGCCTGCAATTCGGCCCCCGAGGCTTCGCCCGTCATCAACTCCAACAACTGTTCGTGGGCTTCACTCGGCATCGACAGGTGACCTTACGTACCATTTCTGCACGTCGGATTTTTGTCTGGTAACGCGCGCGGCGTGACGACTCCATCGGATGGTGTGGTGCTCGCAAAGACCGAGACCGGCTCGGCGTTCTTCCACCGGGTGTTGCGCGAGGCAGTGGGTGCGTTCCCCACTGCGCTCGAGACCGCGAAACTGCCGGGGAACGGCAAGGCCTTCAAGGCCGGTTATGGCGACGCGTTGAGCCGCTTTGAGGCTGCCCGCATCGGCAGTGCGCAGCGCCTCGACATCGCCCGACATCTGCAGCGCGCGACCGAGGCGTCGCTGGGCTTCTCGAAGGGCGGCACCGTGACGCCGCTGGCCGAGGCGTTGAAGAAAGAAGTCGCCGCGCCGAAGACCACGACGCACGAGCCGACCGCGAAGCCGGGCCTGCGGCCTGAAGTGCCGTTGGACGAGCGCATCTACCGCGGTGGTGAGGTGTTCGAAGCCATCGACACCCTGGAGCGCGACCACCACCTCACGAAGGCCGCCGCGAAGGGCCTGCGCTGGGTGGTGACGAAGGCCGAAGCGCAGGGCGGCCGGCTCAACCTCGAAGGCGAGAAGTTCGCGCTGCTGGGTGCAAATGCCGAGCTGTCGCCGGTGTCACTGCTGCTCGACGCGGGCGCGACGGTGCGGTGGTTCGACGTGAAGGCGCCGTCGGTGTCGGCCGGCGCGGGCCGCATCGTGGCGACCGACGGGGCCGACGATCTGCTCACCAACCCGCTCGCGGCGATGGCGGCGTTGCGTGAGTTCGCCAAAGACGGCCCGGTGCACGTGGGCCTGTTCGCGTACGCCCCGGGTGCGAGCCGGGAGCTGCGGCTGGCCGGCGTGATGGACGCCATGGTGCGCGCGCTGGGCCCCGGCGTCGTGAAGTCGGTGTCGATGTTCATCTCGCCGACGTCTCCGGGAGAAGTGGAGGAAGAAGATCTCGTCGCGGCGAACGCGCGCAAGGCGAACCCGAAGTGGTGGATGAAGACGGCCGCGATGACCGGCGCGCTGAAAGGGCCCGGCAGCTACGGCAACGTCGCGCGCGGCATCATCTCGCTGCAGGGCGCGGGCTATCAGGCGGCGCAGTACCTCACGAAGATCATCGCCGCCGAGACGCTCGCCGCCGACGGTCTGGGCGGAAAGCCGGTGACGTTGTCTGCAAACGTGGCCGGCATCACCAACACCAGGTCGCTCTCGCACCCGCTGTTCCAGATCGCCTTCCAGGGCGCTCCGTCGTTCGGCGTGCGCATCTTCGAGCCGCCGCTCACGCGCGCCGTGAGTGGCCTGCTGATGCTGCACGACCTGCTCAACCCCGAAGCGCCGGGTGCGGCGACCCAGTCTCACGGCAGCCCCGAGGCGCGCGCGAAGGCCGTACGCACCGAGCAGGTGCATGGACACGTCTACGATCTGCCGTGGCAGTTCGAGTCGTGCGTGAAGACCGCCGCAGTCGTGGGCATGGGGAAGAACCCCGGCGTGCTGTTCAAGCGCGGCCCGTGACCGTGTAGGCGCAGACGCACAGCGACTTACTGAACGCCTGTCGCACTGTATTACTGGTGCGCGTGGGGCGCCTCAGCTCCGGCGGCGGCGAAGCAGCGCCAGCACGCCGAACACCAGGAACGACGGGTCGACCGTGTTGCAGCTGCAGCCGCTCGACTTCGACGCGCCGCCGCCACCACCGCCGAACGGCGCGAAGACACCACCGCCGAAGCCGCCGTTGCCGACGCCGCCGCTTCCTCCCGAGCCGCCGAACCCGCCGCCCAGTCCACCGTCGGTGCCCGGCGAACCGCCGCCGGTTTGGCCCTCGCCACCACCGACGTTGCCGACGCCACCACCGACGTTGCCGGCACCACCGCCGACGTTGCCGACGCCACCACCGACGTTGCCGACGCCACCACCGACGTTGCCGACGCCACCACCGACGTTGCCGGCACCACCGCCGATGTTGCCGGCACCACCGCCGACGTTGCCAACGCCACCACCCACGTTGCCGGCACCACCACCGGTCGGGACCGAACCTCCGCCACCGCCGGTCGGCGCCGCGCCGCAATCAACCAGACACACCGCCTGCGTCTGGCTGATGCCCCAGCACGTGGAGCCCGCAGCGCACGTGCCCGTGCTCGTGCAGTCGGGCGCCCCGCTGGGGATGGTGTTCGAGGTGCTGATGCACGCGAAGTCACCTTCACCCGAAGCGTCGACGCAGTACTGCCCCGAAGGACACGTACCGGTGTTGCCCGTGCCACCGCCCGTCGTGCCCGAACCGCCGCCCGTCGTTCCCGAGCCACCGCCCGTCGGCGTCACGCCACCGACGCAGTCGCGCAGGCACACGCCCGACGACGCGCTCGTGGCCCAGCATGAAGCGCCGCTCGCGCACGGAGTGGTCTGCGAGCACTGCGTCGCGCTCGCGGGAATTCCGTTGCTGTTGGTGATGCACGCGCTCTGCCCGGCCTGGCCGATGGCCGCGCAGTACTCGCCAGTGCTGCACTGACTCGGAGACCCACCACCACCGCCGGTGACACCCGTGCCGCCGCCCGTCGCTGCGCCACCACCACCGCCCGCGCCGGTGCCGCCGCCGGTTCCACCATCGCTCACGCCGCACGGGTTGACCGTGGTCGAACCACCGCTCGCCCACGCCGGTGCCGTGAAGCCACCGGCCGTCGCCGCGAGCAACGTCTGGTCCTTGATCCACTGCGCGTGGCCGTAGACGCCGCTGTACACCGTGCTGTTGCACGCCGTCGCATCACCGCGCGACACCGCGCCCGTCACCCGCCCCAGCGAGTCGAGCGAAGGCCCACCGCTGTCGCCTTCACACGTGCCCTTGGCGGTCTGCGCGCCACCGAACCACTCGTAGGTGTCGCTCATGCCGCTCTCGCCAGCACCCAGACAATCACCCGCGCAGAACACGCTCATGCCGGTGACGCGGTAGCGCGTGCCCGCGGTCTGCCCGTTGGGCGACGTGATGCCGAAGCCGATGGCCGTGTAGCCCTCGTTGCCCGACAGCTGCGAGTCGACGCGGGGAATGAGCGGACACACGCCGTTGATGTTCGCGGACAGGCGAATGAGCGCGATGTCACCGCCGCAGATGGTGTTGCCCGGCGAGGGCGCAAGAATCACCTGCGAGCCGGTGAACCACGTCGTGTTGTTCACCGTGGGCCACTGCGCCTGACCGGTGAACACCGCGGCCGCCGCGTTGGGGCTGGTGGTGATGCGGAAGGTGCTGGCGCCGTACGGCGTGCCGAAGGGCTGCGCGGTGCAGCTGCTGAGGTTGTTCTGGCTGATGGGACCCACGCAGTGACGCGCGGTGAGAATCAGGTTCGGCGCGATGAGCGAGCCGGTGCAGATGCCGCCCTGCCCTCCGCCGATGAGAATCGCGACCACGTTGCTCGACGTGGTGTCGAGCGTGCCGTTCTGAATCGCTTCCGTCTGCGACGAGGAACGTTCACGAATCGAAGCGTTCGACAGGTCTACCGGCGGAGCCGACGACTCACACGCCACCATCGCAACACAGGCGACGGACAAGACGACACGAAGCGACTTCATGAAGGCTCCATTTCGACCCGGGATGCGGCCACACCCGGCTCGATTGCGGAGTGCTCAGTAGTCGCTCACGCATTCAAAGAAAAGTGAGCATCCCGCCCCGAGCTGGGGCATTGAGCCCTCATGTTGCACCTCATTCCCGCTCGACAGACCCGCCCCGACAAAGACGTCATCTTCGCGCTCAACGCCGAAGCAACACGCCGCAAGCAGGCTGGTGAATCGGTCGTGAACGCGACCATCGGCTCGTTGATGAATGACGACGGTTCGCTGTCGATTCTGTCGACGGTGACGAAGGTGCTGCGCGAAGTGCCCGCGCGTGAATGGGCCGCGTACGCACCGATTCCCGGCACGCCGCAGTTCAACGCCGCCGTCATCGAAGACACGTTCGCCGGGCACATCGAGCTCAAGCTCGCGGCGACGGCGGTGGCCACGCCCGGCGGTACCGGCGCGCTCCGTCACGCGCTCATGAACTACCTGCAGTCGGGCCAGAAGCTGCTGACGCCTTCGTTCTACTGGGGCCCGTACCAGACGCTGTGTGAAGAGCACGAGCGCGGCCTCGAGACGTTCCGCATGTTCAACGACGCGGGCCAGCTCGACGCCGCGGCGCTCGACGCGAAGTTGACCGAGCAGCTCAAGTCGCAGGGCCGCGCGCTCATCTTCTTGAACGACCCGTGCAACAACCCCACGGGCTACTCGATGACGCGCGACGAATGGCGTCAGGTGGTCGACGTGCTGCTCAAGCACTCGGCCTCGCCGGTCACGCTGCTGGTCGACATGGCGTACTGGCTCTACGCGGGCGCTGGCGACATGCGCGGCTTCATGCACGAATTGAAGCCGCTGCTCGGCAGGGTCGGCCTGCTCTTCGCGTGGAGCGGCAGCAAGTCGTACACGCACTACGGCCTGCGCGTGGGCGCGCTCATCGCGTGTGAAGCCGAAGAGAAGGACCGCAACGCCACCCAGGCCGCGCTCGCGTACGCGTGCCGAGGCACGTGGAGCAACTGCGTGCACGGTGGCATGTCGGCGGTGACGAAGCTGCTGACGGATCAATCGCTGAAGAGCGCGTGTGACGCCGAACGTGACGTGTTCAAGAAGCTCCTGCAGGACCGCGTGTCTGCGTTCAACGCCGTCGCGCAGCCCAAAGGCCTCGAGTACCCGCGTTACGAAGGCGGCTTCTTCGTCACCGTGTTCCACGACAACGCCGAAGCGCAGGCCGAGAAGATGAAGAGCAAGGGTGTGTACGTGGTGCCGCAGAAGGGCGCGTTGCGCGTCGCTTTGTGCAGCACGGCGGCCTCGGACGTTCCGCGCCTGGTCGACGCGCTGGCGAGCTGAAAGCACCGTTCGTTTCACGAAGGGCCGGGTTGGGAGTCGAAGTGCAGTCGTTCTTCAGTGCATGCCCGATGTGCGGGTCTTCAGACTCGCGCGAACACGTCTCGTTTCCTCAGCTGCGCTTCGTGACGTGCAGCGCGTGCGGGCTTCTGTACAAATCGCATGAAGTGCCCGGCCTCGCGGCGTCACTGTCGAAGGGCTACGACGGCGGCTACTTCGAGAAGGGCCGCGCGCAGTATTTGAAGCGCTGGAATCACCGCGTCGCCAAGTGTCGACGGCAGCTGTTGATGTGCCTCGAGTTCGCGCCGCACGCGAAGTCGGTACTCGATGTCGGTTCGAGCGCTGGCTACGTGCTGGCCGCCGGTCAGTCGCTGGGGCTTCACGCCACCGGCATCGATTACGCGTCGTGGGCCGCGAAGCTGGGTCATGAACGTGGCTTTCCGACGGCCGCGGCGTCGCTCACGCACCTGCCATTTCGTGATGGGAGCTTCGACATCGTCACCGCGAAGCACACGCTCGAACACGTGCCGACGCCGAAGCTGGGGCTCTCTGAAATCGCGCGCGTGCTCAAGCCGGGCGGCGTCGCGTTCGTGGTGGTGCCCGACGCGAAGCACTGGCAGCTGCACTTACGCAAGAAGAGCGGCGGGTACTTCAAGCCGCAGCGGCTCGGCTGGCAGCACCACGTCTATTACGACGTGAACACGCTGCGGACCGGGCTCGAAGGCGCGGGGTTGAAGGTGGTCTCGGACGACAAGGCGATGCTCCGCCGGCGGCTCGCGAAGGGCCCTGGGGCACCCTGGGAATACGCGCGCGTCGCGGGCCTCAAAGTGTGGACGACCTTCTCGAAGGTCACGCGGTTGCGCCGCGAGATTCAGCTCATGGCCGTGAAGCCGTGAACGAGCGGTGTTACCGACCTCGAAACTGCCGATTGCGACGGCTCACCGTGCAGGCAGCTTGAAACGAAGCCTCCGTCCCGTCGTACGTTCGAAGCGTGTCTTCACGCGTCGTTGCTCTCGCTCTTCTCCTTCCGTTGTCGGCGCTCGCGCAGACCACTGAAACCACCACCGACGTCACACCGCCCACCGTCGAGCAGCCGCAGACGCGCACCAGCCGTTTCTGGCCACTGCTGCTCTCGAGCGTCGCCACCGGAGCCAGCGCTACGGGCGCGTTCGCGACCGGCTTCTCGGCCTCGCGCGTGTGCTTCAGCAATGAGACCGGCCGCCCATCGCCCATCTGCAACGCGGGCGTCTTCGCGTTTGCTGGCGCCGTGCAGCTCGGCCTCAACCTGTTGATCATTCCCGAGCTCTACCGGCTCTCGGGCGACGACACCGGCGAAGTGCGGCTCAACATGTGGCGGTGGATGCGCTGGCCCGCGCTCGTTCTCGCCGCCGCGGCCGTCACCTTCCTCGTCGGCGCGGTCAACGAGACCAACCAGTTCGACACCGGCCAGGGCGCGATGATGTGGGGCATCGGAGGCGCGTTGGCCGGCGGCATCACGCTCGACGTCTTCGCCATCATCGGTGCGTTCCGGGGAGCTGCGCGATGAAGGTCGACCGACGCGCGTTTCTCGCAGGCATCGCCGCGGCCGCGAGTGGCTGTGTTCCCCGCGCCAGCGGTGAGTTTCCCATCGGGGTCGCTTCCCACGTCTACGGTCCCACCAACGCCGTGCTGTGGACACGCGCGCTCACCGCGACGCGCCTCGACGTCGCGTACTGGCGCGAGGGCCTCGACGAGTCGATGGCCGAACACTTCGAGGCCGAAGTGAAGGACGGCGTGGTGCACGCGCAGGTCGAAGGGCTCGAGCCCAACACCCGTTACAACTTCCTCTTCACCACCGCAGACGGGCTGCGCAGCGACGTGGGCTCCGTGCGCACGCAACCGCCGGTCGACTCGCTGGTGCCGGTGACCATCGGCGCGACCTCGTGCATCAAAGACACGCACCCTGACGACGCGCTCGCGCACGCGGCCACGCGCAGTGACCTCGACGCGTTCATCTTTCTGGGCGACACCATCTACGCCGACCGGGCCATCACCCTGGCCGACTACCGCCGCGAGTGGCTGCAGGGCCTGGCCGGGCCCGGCTATCGCGCCCTGCGCGGCAGCACGTCGCTCATCTCGTTGTGGGACGACCACGAGGTCTACAACGACTGGGAAGCCACGCGCGTGAACAAGAACCGGCTGTCGTACGGCCAGCAGACCTTCATCGACCATCAACCCGGCACGCCCGTCGGGCCCATGTGGCGCAAGCTCTCGTGGGGCGCGACGGTCGACCTCTTCGTGCTCGATTCACGCAGCGAGCGCGACGTCGCCAACGGCATCTACATCTCGAAAGAGCAGGCGGCGTGGCTCATCGAAGAGGTGCGCACCAGCAGGGCGATGTTCAAGTTGATCCTCAACTCGGTGCCCATCAGCAGCTTCGATTCGCCGCTCTTCGCCCTCTTCGCCAAAGACAACTGGCTGTCGTGCCCCGCCCAGCGCGACGAAGTGCTGCAGGGGCTCGAAGACACCGGCGCCACCGGCGTGCACTTTCTGTCCGGAGACTTCCACTTCGCCACCGTCGGCCGCGTGTCGCCCGAAGGGAAGCCCGGCTCGAAGTTGATGGAGTTCCTCGTCGGGCCGGGCGCGCAGAACCCGAACCCGTCACCCACCTACCCGTCGAAGCCGCAGTGGGACTTCGCGAGCGGCATCAACAACTACGCGACGTTCGCGATGGAGCCCGAGAAGCGGTTGATGACCGTGAAGTACCACCGCGGTGATGGCCGCGTGCTCTTCGAGGCCGAGTACCCGGCTTAACTCCACACCTCGCTGAGCGGGCCCGGCGCGATGCGCGTGTCTCCCTCGCGGCCGAACTCGTTCATGCTCGCGTCGCCGAACGCGTGACCGAGCGTGTTGAAGAGGTTCGACATCTGCCGATTCGCGGGCCGGCCATCACCCGGGAACACCACGGTGCGACCGTCGGTCTTGAAGCCCAGCGCGTTGCCACCCACCAACAACGTCGGCCACTCGCGCGCCTCGGAGTGATGCTGCTCACCGTTGTCGGACATGTAGACGATGATCGTGTTGTCGAGCATCGAGCCGCTGGCGTTCACTTCGGGCGTCGCCGCCAGCGTGCGCGCGAGCTGCGCGATGAGCGCCACGTGCTTGCGCGTCACCGAAGCGATCGCCGTGTAGTTCCCCGAGTTGTCGATGCCGTGCTGCAGGTCGTGCCGCGCGAACGCGGTGTACTGGTCGTAGCGAACGTCGAAGCCCGAAGTGCCCGAGGCGATGACCACGTTGTTGGTGAGCCCGCCGAGCAGCGCCGAGGTCGCGATCTGAAACTGCGCCTCCAACCAGTTCAGCGAATCGGGCGTGCCTGAACCGCCGAGCAACGGGTTCATCGCCGGAGCCACCGGCAGCAACGGCCGCACCGACGGCGCCATGCTCTTGAGCAACGTCTCACGCGAACGCAGCGCTTCCAGCGACGTGAGGTAGCGCTCCAATTTCAGCCGCTCGTTCGAATTGCCGCGGAACTGAGCCAACGCCGCACGCACGTCGTCACGCGCGAAGTCGAACAGCTGCGAGCGCTGGTCGCCCATGCCCGCACCGCCCACGATGGTGCCGAACAACGTTTCGTACGCGAGCCGCGGGTTCACCAGAATCGGCGCCGGCCTGCCCGGGCCGAAGCTGCACGACTCGTAGGCAATCGACGTCAGCGACGAGCTGGTGCCAAGACGAATGCAGTCGAACGGCGCCGTGCGCTTGAGCCTGGGAGCAATCACCGCGTCGAACGTCGGCGCTGAACCTGCGACCGCGCACGACAACGCGCCCGTCGCGCTCGAATGCCCGCCGCCGGTGATGGTGCTCGACAGCCCCAGCACCACCGCCGAGCGCTCCACCATCGACGCGTCACCGCCGCTCGCCGCGAGTGGGGTGAGCGAGCGCGCCGTCGCCAACGCGTCGCCCGGAATCGTGAGCGGCATCATCGGGTACTGGTTGAAGAAGATGCGCCGCGAGCCGATGCCCGCCGCGCCGATGGCGGTGCGCGCGCCGGTCGACAGGAACGTCTCGGGGTAGATGCCGTTGCACTCCATGACGATGACGAGCCGCGCGGGCTTCATGGTCTGCGCGAACGCCTCGTTGAAGAGCGGCGCGAACAGGCCCGCGCCCAGGCCCTTGAGCAGTGTGCGTCGCTTCATGGTCACTCTCCCTCCTGCGGGTTGCGGCGCGTCTTCCACGTGTCGCTCTTGATGAGCGCGTTCACCATGGTGACGAACGAGCCCTGGCTCGCGTCGTAGGCCTGCTCCATCTGCGACAGCGTGCAGGCGTCGGTGCGGTTCTCGGGCCGGCCCATGAAGTAGCGGAACGTGTGGCGCACGAAGCAGCGCTTGACCCACGGCGACTCGGCGAGCTTCTCCGAGAGTTCGACGGCGTCGCGCACCGGGCCGTTCAACGACGGGTCCGGCAGACCGCTGAGCATCGACGCTCCGTTCGGCGGCATCGAACCACCGTCAGGCGCGCGGTCGCGCACGCGCAGATACCCGGAGTGGTTGTACGTCTCGAACGGCAACCCGAGCGGGTTCATGAGCGCGTGGCAGCCCTGGCACTGCTGACTCGCGGTGGCTTCTTCGAGACGCGCACGCGCGTTCTTGTCAGCAGCATGCGGCCCAACCTGGGCCATCACACGCACGGACGAGAGCGGCGGCACGTAGCCACACAGCAGGTTCTCGCGAATCCACTTCCCGCGGTGCACGGCGGAAGGGTCGTCTTCGAAGTTGCCGCCGTGCGCGGCGAGCCACGCGGGGTGCGTCAACACGCCGGCACGTTCGTCGCTCGGCAGCATCACCCAACGTGCACCCGGCGCGTCGGCGATGAACTGATGCGTGCCGTACACCTCACCGGTCCACAGCACTGCGTTCTCGTAGTTGCCGGTGTTCTCGGTCGACGGGAGGAAGAACTGCCGCGTGGTGAGCAGCTTCTTCAACACGTCACGGTCTTCGACCACGACGCGCGCGATCATGTCGTCGAGCTGCTGCGTCATCAGCGATTCGTCGCCGTAGTAGCCGCTGAACAGGTTGCCGAACGAGCTCAGCTGCGGCCGGTAACCGTTCGCCGAGCCGCCGTCGTCGAACGCCGATGACGCTTCGGGGAATTCCTTGAAGATGGCGCCGACGTCGGCGTAGCCGAGCCACTCGCGGAAGAAACGCGCCACACCATCACCCAGCCAGAACTCGCCACGCGCGTTTCGACGACCGGGCGAATAGTCCTGAATCAGGTCCTGGCGCGTTGCATCCGTGCCGCCCGCGTGCCGGCGGAACAACGTCTCGACCACCGCGTCGTTGAAGATGCCGCCGTCCTTCACCGACTCGGCGACGTCGGCGAGGTGACCTCCGGGCTCCGCGGAGAAGTCCGGGTACTTCCACATGGGCGTCGCGCCCGGGCCACGTGAAGCGACCGCGTAGGTCAACTGCTGCGCGAGCTCCCAACCCGTCAGCGTGACGCGGCCTGCGTCTGTCGCGGCGCCGACTTCTTCGCGAAACAGCGCGCCGGTGGTGAGCCAGGCCGCGTTCGAAATGCGCGTGATGCTCTCGGTGCGCTTGTCGGTGCCGGCGTCACCTTCCTGCGCGAGCACGGCCGTCGCGTAGGCCTGCAACCGGTCCAACTCATCGGTACGCGGCGCGCGGAAGTACACGCCGTGCTCGAGGAACTCCGAGAGGTAGTACCGCATGCACGCCGCGCTCGGGCGATCGTTCTCGTACATGCAGCGCAGCGATTGATCGAGCCGCAGCCGCTCGAGCCGGTTCGAGCCGGTGTACGGCCCGGCCCACGGCGGCCCCGCTTCTTCGATGACGGGGAGGAAGAGCTCGACCATCGCTTCGTCGACCGACTCGTCGCGCGTCCACGTGCTGTACGGGTCGTCGCCGCTGGGGTCGAAGGGGTTGTCGTAGAAGCTGAAGCCGGTCCAGCTGCGCGTCACCGCGCCGCCGACGTTGCGTGTGACCTGCCAGCGATCGAGCCGGCGGAGGCGCGTCGGCGCGTCGGACTGCACGCCTGCGCTGCACGTGAAGAGCTCGTCTTGCGGAATCAGGTTGGGCGACGGCTCGGTCGTGGTGCCTGCGTCGATGGTCACGCCAGCATCGGCGACCTGACACGAAGGCGTTCCCGACGAAATCCACAACTCGAGTTGAGCAATTTCATCAGCGGGCAACGGCTCGCCCGGCGGCATCTCACCGGCGTGCATGCGGATCAGCGAACGTTCGGCATTGGTCTTCGTGGCGTCGAGCTGCGAAGGCGACCGCAATGACGCCAACGAGGTCAGCGAGACCGGCGCGCCGTTGAGCGGCGGGCTGGCGTGACACGAGACACACCGCGCCGCGAGCAGCCGTTCGACGTTGCAGCCTGAGACATCGGCCGCGCCGCCGTCACCCGACGGCTGCGAACCACCGCCACCACCACCGGTACCCGACGAGCCGCCGTCGCCCGGCAACTCCGACACGAGCCCCGGACAGGCGGTGAGCAACAGACAGCCAAGCAACCATGCGTGACGCATCAATGCTCCCTGAAGGAAGAGAGCCGTGGAGCATCGCTCATCGCCGCGCGGCGCGCGTGTGCACTGGAGTTCTCAGTCGGCCTTCTTCTCGAAGTACTGCAGGTCGACGAACAACGCCGCGGCCAGCACCAGCAGCCGTTCGTTGCCGCGCAATTCGGGCGTGAAGCGCACGCGGAAGTTGTCCTTGTCGGTGAACAACTCCGAGAAGCCGCCAGACCACTTCTTCTCGATGTTGGCGACTTCGTTGCCGTTTCGCGTGAACGGGAAGGTCCACATGGACAGAATCGGCGCCCGCATCTCGAGCAGCACGTTGCCGCTGGCGTCTTCCACGTCGAACGACTTCCTGAACCACGCCCACCTCTGCTGAATCGCGCCGATGAAGCGGCCCGCGTCGTCGAACACTTCGAGGCGCTGAAAGAAGAAGCGGAACGGATGCACGGCCTTGAACAGCGGCTGGCGATCGGTGCCGAAGAAGATGATCTCGAACTCGCGCCAGTGGCCCATGAACTGCCGCATCAACGCGCCGAGAAAGCCCTTGCCCTGTTCGGCGGCGAACGCGACCTCACGCCGGTCGGGCGTGCTGATGGCGTACTTGTTGCGTGTCTCGATGCCGAACATCTCGCCGAGCTCGTGCTGCTGCCGCACGTAGAGCTCGGTGGCTTCGTGAATCTGTCCCAACCGCTGAAGAGACGACATGGCGCGGCATGCTACGAGACGCGCCATCGTGACGCAGCGACTCTGGTTCACGCAGACGGTGGAAGGGCTCTTCATTCGCGGGCTCGGCGAACGCCTGACGCCGGCCGCGAAGGAAGCGTTGGCGAAAGCCGGCATCGATCTGAACCGGAACCTCGAGGTGGCCTACCCGGCTGAAGTCGTCGAGGCGGCCTGCCGCGCGGTGTTGCCCTTCGTGCTGCCCGGCGTGAGCGACGACGAAGGCTTCTTCGAACTGGGCCGCATCTTCATGCGCGGCTACTCGTCGACGCTCATCGGCAGCGCGATGGTCGGTGTGATGAAGGTCATCGGCGCGCGCCGTTCACTCGAGCGCATGACCAAGAACTTCCGCACCGGCGGCAACTACATCGAGACGAAGGTCACCGTGCACGGGCCAACGTCGGTCGAGCTGTGGTTCAACGACGTGGGCCAGATGCCCGGCTTCTACCGCGGCATCATCGTGGGCGGCGGCGACCTCATCGGCGTGGACAGCATGCGGGTTCAACAGAAGTTGCTCGAGCCGCCCACCGCGTCGTTCCACGTCACCTGGCAGAGCTGAGTCACCACGTCTGCCGCGGAAGATGGCGCGTGTGTTCCAACAACGCCGCGTGCCATGCGTTCCAGTCGCGCGCGCGAAGCAGCCCGAAGGCCACCAGCGCGTGCGGTTCGAACGACACGTCGAGAAACGGCGGCGTTCGGCCGTAGAGCGGCGCGGGCTCGCGGTGATCGTGCACCGTGCCGTCGCCAAAGAAGCTCGTTCCTCCGCGGAAGCCCGGCAGCCTGGTGACGACTTCCTCGAATTGACGGCCGCTCCAGACGAAGAAGTACGACGCGTCGACGCGCACGAACGGCTCGAGGGCTCTGCCGCTGAGCGCTTCAAGCAACGCACGACAGGCGTCGGGCACGTCGCGCAGGTAGCCGGTTCGCGGGTCGCTCGGCACCGAAGCGAGCGCGAGCCGCTCGAACACCACGTCTTCGATGCGAAGACGTTCGTCGTCAGAGGCGAAGCGGAAGTCGAAGAGGCCGGTCGGCGTGACGCTCAGCTCAGGCTCGCGGAGCTTCGGTGACGACGTGACGCGCGGGCGAACGGAACGCACGCGGCCGTCGGCGCGGAGCTCCACGTCGACGCACTCCCCTTCGACGAAGCGGCCGACCGTGGCGACGTCGGCGTCGAACGCGAGCACGCCGTGCGTGGGGTGCGACAGCTCGCCGCGCGCCAGCTCGGAGGACCACCGCAGAATTCGCCACGCTGAAGTCACGGCCGAAGCGTAGCGCCTGCGTCAGCGCGCTCGGGCGTCAGCCGCAGAGCTCGACGCTCCGCCGACGCGCGAAGTCGATGAACGCCTTGAACGCCGCGGTCGGGTTTCGCCGACTCGGATAGTAGAGGCTCAACGGCGGCAACGTGGGCGTCCAGTCCTCGAGCACGCAGACGAGGCGCCCTGCGGCGATGTCCTCGCGCACTTCGGACTCCATCGCCAGGGTCAGGCCGACGGACGCCAGGGCGGCGGTGCGCGCAAGACTCGCTTCGTCGAGCGTGAGACCGCCCTGGACGTCGACGTGGACCGTCTGACCGTCTTTCTCGAACGGCCATCGGTAGATCGCGCCGCTGGGGAGACGAACCCGCACGCAGTCGTGGTCAGCGAGCGCCTCGGGCACCCTGGGGGTGCCGCGCGCCTTCAGGTAACCCGGCGAGCCCACGACGACGTTGCGTCGCACGCCGCCCAACGGCATCAAGGCGCTGTTCGAAGAAGCGGTGGTCCCGGTGAAGGCGATCTTCACGCCAGATGCGGCGAGGCACGAGCGCGGCCAGGTCGTCGTGGAGGGACCCGCGCATGGCGACTTCAAGGGCAGCCCGATTCGCTTCACCTACCGCTTCACGCTCGAGAACGACGCCATCAAGGCGCTGGAGATCACCGTATGAGCGGCCGCGCAGACCCGACGGAGTTCAAGGGGAAGCGCGTGCTGGTGAGCGGCGGCACGAAGGGCCTGGGCCGCGCCACCGTCGAGCGCTTCGTGGCCGGTGGTGCCCGCGTCATCACCGCCGCTGAGCCGCTCGAGGGCGTTGAGTTCGTCGAGGCCGACCTGACCACACCCGAGGGTGGCGCGTTGCTGGCCAGGCGCGCGCTGGAGCGCCTCGGCGGTGTCGACATTCTGGCCCACGTCATTGGTGGTTCGGCGTCGCCCGGCGGCGGCTTTCTCGCCCTGACCGAGGAGCACTGGCTGGCCGAGCTGAACCTGAACCTGCTCGCCACGGTGCGGCTCGATCGACTCCTGGTTCCGCAGATGCTCGAGCGGGGCGCGGGGGCCATCGTGCACGTCACCTCGATTCAGTCGGTCCTGCCGCTCCCGGAGGCGACGACCGCCTCCGCGGCCGCGAAGGCCGGGCTGAAGACCTACAGCAAGTCCATCTCGAAGGAGCTGGGCCCCAAGGGCGTGCGCGTCAACGTGGTCTCGCCGGGTTGGATCATGACCGAGTCGTCCGTCGACATGCTCAAGCGCCTTCAGTTGGCCAACGGCGGAACCATCGAGGACGCGCGACAGGTCGTGCTCGACAGCCTCGGAGGCATCCCGCTGGGCCGCCCGGCCGAGCCCCGTGAGGTCGCCGACCTCATCGCGTACGTCGCGTCAGACCGGGCCGCCACGATTCACGGCGCGGAAGTCGTCATCGACGGCGGAACGGTGCCCACCGTCTGAAGAACTCGCGCTCCGAGGCGCCCCCGTGCGTCACCAGAGGACGGACTGATCTTCCGCGACGCCGGGAGCGTCTTTGAACGTGTGGACCTGACCGTCGAGTTTGATCTGCCCCTGCCAGAGCCCGACCGGCTGCTTGAACGCGCTCTTCACGAGCTTCAAGTCGCGCAGCTCCTGGTGGGCCGCCCACGGCTTGAACTCCAGCTCGAGCACGCCGTCGGTGGTCTTCACCGCCCAGCCATCGAGGATCGCGTTCCGGTTCCACGTGAAGCGGGCGCGATCGAGCGGAATCAAGCGGTCGCCGAACCACAGGGCGTTCTCGTTCACGTCGTCGCGCGACTCGTTGAAGCCCTCGACCAGGTTGATGCCCAGCGGCGTGCCGTCATCGAGCCGACCGCACGCGAACGCCCAGCGCCATGACGTCTGACGCGCGAGGTAGCCGTGCGTGTAGTCCATGCCGCCCACGCCGCCGTCGAGCGAGAAGCGGCGGCCGTCGGCCTCGAGCGCGCCCGACGCGAGCAGGCCGGCCCACTTCTGCGTCACGTTCACCACGCCGCCGTCGACGGGCGCGATGACGGTCAACGGCGGCGGGGCACCGGCCGCGAGCAGGCTCCAGCGGAGGTCGAGCTTCGGTTTGGTGAACGGGCCCGGCAGCCCCAGCTTCACCGAGCCGTGGAAGCGCTCGTCACCGAACTCGCGCCACATCTTCCAGTGGCCGTCGGGCCGGCGGAACTCGACGTCGAGGCCAGCGCCGGGGTGACCGTTCACGCGCGCCATGCGCGGCAGGCCCAGCACGCCCACGTCGGCGAGCACGCGGCCACTCGTGTAGTCGAGCGCCAGCGCGAACGCGTTCGACGAGTAGTTCACGTCGACCACCGCGAAGAGCGCCGCCACTTCGCGCGTCGCCACGAAGCCGTAGGCCCACTTCTTCCGCATGCGCAGGCGATCGAACGTCGACGGCGCGTAGCTGCCACGGAGCCGCTTGAGGTCCACCACGTCGAGGCCGCCTTGATAGGTGCCGAAGCGCGGCGCGCCTCCAGCGTCTTCGACCGAATTGGGAGCGGGTGGGAGCTTGTGGGCGGTGACCATGCAGTCACCATAACGTCACGGCTTCTGCCGCCAAGTGCAGGCATTTGTTGCCGTCTCGCGCGGGAGATCCTTCCCGCAGGTGGGCCGTTGAAAGGCACATGTTCGCTCCGCTCGTCGTCGCCGCCGTGCTCGCCTGCAAGCCGATGCCTGTTCCTCCGCCGACGGTGGCGTCGTGCGAAGGCGCCGACCGCGTCAGCCGCAACCACGACGGCCTCGAGGTTCGGCGCGAGGTGAACGCGTGCACGGTGGTGAGCTGTGAGGGCGCTGATGAGGTGCGCCGCACGCTCGACGGGGCGCAGGTCAGCCGCTCGATGAACGCGTGCACGGTGGTTCGTTGTGAGGGCTTCGACCGCGTGCGCCGCACGTCGGACGGGGTGGTGTTGAGCCGCCAGGTCGACAGTTGCCGCCCGCGCGACGACTTCTTCGTGCGCCGGCGGGCCAGCTGCGAAGGCAACGACTTCGTGGTGCGCAACCGCTTCGGCATCGAGTTGTCACGTGAGGTGAGCGCGACCCGTTGCCGTCGCACCGAAGCGCCCCTCGCGTTCGGCCTCACCGCGCGCTGAAGCAGTTGCACTGGCGCGCGAGGCACGTAGCCTTCGGAGCGCCATGCGCACTCCGGGGGCCGCGTGAAGACCGCGCAACGAGACATGACGGTGTGGAAAGACCGCTTCGTCTTTCCTTCGCTCATCGAGGGGTACATCAAGGGCATGGGCCCGCGGTTCACCGACAAGGCGCGCGCGCGGTTGAAAGCCGCCGGCCTCGACGTCGAGAAGATGCCGCCGGCCATCCCCGCGCTCGACATGGAGAAGTACACGCGCATCTTCGGTGAAGAAGGCTGGCCCGAAGAGCCGCCGCTCGAGCAGCTGCGCCTGCTGGGCTTCAACGCGATTCGTGGCTGGCAGACCGGCATGCTGGGCAAGGCCGCCGCGGCGATGATCCGCCTCATCGGCATCGAGCGCGCCATCACCCGCCTCGACCGCGCGTTCTCGACGACCAACAACTTCAGCAAGGCGACCAGCGTGCTCGTGAACAGGAACGAGGCGTTGATCACCGTGAACGAAGTGCAGGACATCCCCAGCTACTGGATCGGCATCTTCGAGGCCGCGCTGGAGTTGCTCGGGCGCGAAGGCACCGTCGAGCTGGAGTCACAGGACGGACCGGTCGGCGTCTTTCGCGTGAAGTGGAAGTGACTCGAGCTCGGCCAGCACGCGCTGGAAGTCGTCGAGCTCGTGCACCAGCTGCTCGGGCACACCACCGAGTGAAGGCTGATCAGTCTTGAGCCACGCGCGCGCCTTCGCTTCGTCGCCGAACACGCGCAGCGCCACGTGCATCAACTTGTCGCGACGCAGCCTGAGTACCGGAAGTCCGCAGCCCATCAGCGCGTCAACGTAACGCTGCGCGCGCCGGCGTTCACGGCTTCGAACACCCTGGCCGCGGGACCGTGGGTGAGCGAGCCGCCGACGACCAGCGCCCCTCGCGGGCCCGGCGACACGCCATTCGCCGACGGGTCGAACACCAGCTGGCCCGCTCCACGCGCGCTGATGGCCATCAACGGGCGATTGAAGCCGACGCGGCCCTTGAGCCCATTCGCCAACCGCTCGCGGCCCGCCGGCGTGCCAGGCAGCACCACGGTCGCGCCCTGGAGCGCGAAGTCGAACAGCGCCGCGTCGACGTGGCTGCCCTCGGCTTCGAAGCGCGCGTCCACCGTGCGGCGGAACCTCTCGTCGTCCATCCAGCTCGGGCGCATGAGCGGCGAGCGCATCAGCGGGTCGACGTTCCACAGCGCTTCCAGGAAGCCGGCGGCGCTCCAGGTCTCGACGCGGTCCAGCTCGCGCGCGTCGATGCCCACCAGGCGCCGCACCTCGATGTCGCCGTGCGGCGTGGGCACGCGGCCCAACACCGGGTCGACGGTGGCCAGCATGCCCACCAACGAGCTGTCGGGCATCATCGCGTGGTGCGCGGGCTGAAACGGAAGGCGCGTCATCGGCACGCCGCGAAACGGCACGCAGTCGTTCACGCGAATGTCGGCGCCCTGCGTGAGCACGTAACGGCACTGGTGCCGCAAGAACGCATCGGCCCACGGTGAGAGCGGCACGCCGTGCGGCACCGCGAGCGAGTATTCGTGCCGCAGCCCCTCGCGAAACGCCTCGGGCGAGAGCACGTGGCTGAAGCCGTAGGTCACCAGCAGCGTGTACGGCTGCGGTCCCGGCACTTCGACCATGCCCACGCTCTACACCGGCGGGCCGCCGTTCTCGAAGCTCAAGAGCCGCGAGGGGTCCATGGCGTGCATCACCTGCGCGCCCTGCCCGACGCCTTCCAGCGCGTCGTCGAGCGCGGTCACCACGTCATCGCGCACGGGCCGCGGCTCGCCGCGCAAGGTGACTTCAGCGCGCACGGTGCGTGAACCGTCGGCGTGGTCCTGCACCGAGGACTTCACGGCGTCAGTCGGAGGCGACTTCTTGAACAGGTTTCCCAGAAAGCCCATGCCGACGTCACCCGGCCAGCCAGCCCCCTGCGCAGAAACGAAAACGGCCCCCGGTAAATCCGAGGGCCGCCCGTGAACGACGTTCAGCTGTGAATCACGCCGTCTCGGTGTCGCAGGTCGGCGTCGGCACCGGGGCCTGCACCGGCTGCATCTCCTGCAGCGCCTTGTACGGGTTGAAGATGCCGGGACGATCGTGGTGCAGCGCGTGCGCGTAGATGCCCGCGAACAGCTTGTTGCCCAGGTCGTAGTACCAGCCGGTCAGGTTCGTCGGGCGCATGTCTTCTTCCGACTGCGCGCGCTCGCCGTTGTGCGTCGACCAGTTGAAGTGAATGACGAACAGGCCCGCGAGCAGGTTCGCGGGCGCGAACACCAGCAGGGTGAACGCCGGCCCCAGCAGCCACAGCCAGGTGGCGACGAGCACGAGGTTGGTGCCGTAGCTCATCCACGCGCGGCGACGCTCCCTGGCGTGGTTGGCGGGCGTGTCACCCCACGTGTCGTAGTACTGCTGAAAGAGCTGCTTCTCGACGTTGATGACGGTGTGGAAGACCGTCTTCCAGAACGACGGGAAGTTGGGGTGCGGGTCCTTCACGCGGTCATCGGAGTACTTGTGATGACGCATGTGAATGATGTCCCAGCTGGCGAAGCGGACCACCACGATGATGCCGAGCAGCTCGCCGACGATGCGGTTGATGCTCCTGGGCAGGTTGCCGTGCGTGCAGTTGTGGATCAGCAGGTGCGCCCAGATGAAGCAGAACAGCAGCACCGGGAAGGCGGCAGCGAACCACCACTGCGGTCCACCGATGAGCGGCTTGAAACCCGTGGCGGCAAAGATGGCCAGGATCGTCGCGCAGACCACGAACCAGAACCCGTCGTACAGGAGGTAGAAGTTCGGGTTCTTTCGGAACTGCGCGATGGGATGCGAGGTCAGCAAGGGGTCCCCTCCAAAGAGTTAGGGCGCGACTTGTAGACGGAACTTCTGCCCCAAGTCCATGGACCCCCTGACGGGCGTGTCGCAACCTTTTTGGTGTAGAGACCTCGCCGCTCATGAAACTCAAACGCGCGGATGACTGGCGGCAGTTGTTCATCGTCGGGGTCTACCTGGCGCTGCTGGCGGCGATGTTCTTCGTGCCTGCGTGCCGGAACGTCTTCTTCCTCATCGCGGCGTGCCAGTTCAGCTTCTTCGTGCAGACCGTCACCCACAACGTGCTGCACAGCACGCTGTTCGAGAGCCAGTGGGCCAACAAGGGCTTCCGCTTCATCTTGAGCTTCTGCGGCCTGTTCCCGGTCTCGTCGGTGATCCCCTCGCACAACATGGTGCACCACCACTTCGACGACGACGGCCAGCCTGACTGGGCCGCGCCGCACCACGCGCGCTTCAAGTGGAACCTGCTCAACCTGCTGCACTTCCCCAACATCATCGGGCCCATCACGTTTGCCGGCATTCAGCGTTGGTCGCAGGTGAAGGGCCGCGCCGAGTACCGCAAGCAGTCGACGCTCGAGAGCGTGTTCGCGTTCGGGCTCACCGGCGTGCTGCTCCTGTGGGACTTCTGGCCCGCGCTGTTCTTCGTCGTCGTGCCGCAGCTGTGGGGCGCGCGCTGGTTCCTGCGCGTGAACATCATTCAGCACGACGGCTGCGACATCGAGAGTGAGTACGACCACTCGCGCAACTTCGGCAGCGCCTTCACCAACTGGTTCTCGGTCAACGCCGGCTACCACACGGCGCACCACAACAACCCCGGCCTCCACTGGACGGAGCTCGCCGAGAACCACAAGACGAAGGTCGCGCCGAACATGAAGCCCGAGCTGATGGAGCCGAGCCTCGTGGGCTACCTCGCGAAGACCTACGTGTTCCGCTTCACCCGCCCGCAGCAGTGGGCCGCGACCCCGCAGCCCGCCGTGGAAGCGCCAGCCAAAGCGGAAGTGGCGAGCTGATGTTGACCAACGAGCTCATGGGTTCGGCGCTGCTGGGCATCGCCTGGGTGACCGCGCTGATGGTCATGCTCGATGCCTTCATCGACGTGCGCGCCATGTGGAAGCGCCTGTCGGCGTGGAACACCTCGCTGCTGCAGGGTGTGGTGAAGGCCCCGGAGCTGGCGACGCACGAGGTCGAACAGCGCATCAAGCAGCTCGACAGCCAGACGCCCGGGCTCCTGTTCTTCGACCGCAAGCACGTCAGCCACGTGACCGGCGGCGCGGTGGAGGTCGGCGGCCAGACCCTCGAGGTCATCGGGCTCGAGGGCGCCGAGTTCTGGCCCGCGCACGACGCCCAGCAGGCCGCAGCCGCGTGTGATTCCACCGCCACCTTCGATGCACTGCAGAAGGCCGCGCAGGGCCCCGGAGGTGGGCTCCGCACCGTGCGCACCGTGCTGCGCGCGGGCCAGCCGGTGTGGCTCGAAGGAAAGCAGAACGGCGCGTCGTTCGAGGCCTCGCTGGTCAGCGGCGCCGACCCGCGGGTGTGGGCGCGCAGCCGGCTGCTGATGAGCCTCGGCGTCATGCTCCTGAGCATCGCGTGGGTGGCCGCCGGCACCGTGCTCGCGCTGTGGCCGCCGGTGTTCGGGCTGGTGAGCATCGTCGGCGCGGTCGTGCTGCTCGCGCACTTCCTGTTGATGACGCCGCTGGCGATGGGCGTGCGCGAGAAGGTGCGTTCGCCCGCCATCGCCTACGTCCGTGGCAGCTGGAAACGTGACGCCGTGGAAACTGCCGTCGCCAGCGCCACGCCCGTCAACGGGCAGTGACGTCGTTAGTTCAGCCTCATGGCTGACTACGACCCGCAGATTCTCCAGAAGTTCGCCGACCGTCTGTATTCCCGCGCGGCAGGGCTCACGTTGCTCTTCGGTGCGTTCGGCGCGGGCCTTGGAGGCGTGCTGGGCTTCGGCTTCGCGAAGTACATCGAGTACCCGGCCTTCTTTCCCATCGCCGCGGTGGCTGGCGCGGCCATCGGCGCGTTGCACGGCTACGAGAAGGCGTTTCAATTGAGGCTCGAAGCGCAGCGGACGTTGTGCGTGCTCCAGACCGAAATGAACACGCGGCGCCCTGCACCGGTGCCGGCGATTCCCGTTCCGGCGCCAGACGCGGTGCCCGAGCCGGCGGCCGAAACGGCGCCCACCGCGCCGGCGGTCTGAAGCAGACTCGCGTGGGGGAAACTCGAACGATGAAACGAATCGTCATCGCGCTGACGTGGGGTCTGGCCGCGTGTGGTGGGGAACCGGTCGAGAAGTACTGCGAGCAGCTCGCCGCGGCCGAGTGCGGCCCCGCGAAGGCCTGCGGTGTCGCGGCCAGCGACGCGTCGTGCGACGACATCACCAACAACTCGCGCGCCGATTCACCGGTGTGCGGAGCCCCGCTGCTGGAGGCCGTGAAGAAGGGCACCGTTCGCTACGACGGCAACGAGGCGAAGAAGTGTGTCGACGCCCTCACCACGCAGTGCCGGCCGGTGGGCGTGTGCGACAAGGTTTTCACCGGCACCGTCGCGGTGGGCGGCGCGTGCACGGTCTCGCAGGAATGTGAGAGCACCGCGTGGTGCGACCGTTCGTCGACCTGCCCCGGCGCGTGCACCACGAAGCTGGGCGCGGGGGCGAAGGTGCCCAACGTCGAAGCGTGCAGCACCAACCGCGTGCTGCTCGCGAGCTCTGGGGACATCACCTGCCTTGCGAACCCGCGGGAGGGCGACGCGTGCGCGGCGACGCCAGACTGTTCGAGTGGCCTGTCGTGTCGTGACGGGCGTTGTGCGCGGGGTCCGAAGGGTGGCGAGCCCTGCGACGGCGCGACGTGTGCCATCGGCTTCAGGTGCACGGCGGGCACGTGCCTGGCGTGGGCGAAGCGCGGTGAAGCGTGCGCCAACGAATCGTCGACGGCGGGGGCGCCGTGTCAGGCCGGGCTCGCGTGCCGCGACGACGTGTGTGGAGACGCGCTGCGAGAAGGCGAGTCGTGTGACGGAAATTCGACCCGCTGCGGCGCCGGGCTCCAGTGCAAGTCGTCGACGTGCACGCGTCGGGGTGAAGCAGGCGCGTCGTGCCGTTCGTTGTTCGATTGCGACGAGGGTCTGTGGTGCGACGGCGCGAACTGCTTCGCAAAGCAGGGCGTCGGGGGCCCGTGCATGGCGAATGGCGCGTGCGAACTCGGCCTCACGTGCACCGATGGAACGTGCGGCGTGCCGGTCTGCGCGCCGTAGTCGGAGCACGACGCCCGCGCCGGAGTTGAGCCGCGCGTCAGCTCGACGTGTGCCCGTTCCGGCGACGGACGACCGGTGCCCGGGCGCAGAAGTTGGAAGCGAAACGTGGGCTGCTCACCGTGTTCGTCGGAGCGCCGGAGACGACGACTGCGGCTTCGATGCGAGGGCGTGGCGCCACCGACGGCGCCGGTTGAGCTGCGCACGACGACTGCAGAATCAGAACAGGAAGCCTGCGCCGACGTAGAGGCCGACGTTGTTCAGAATCGCGGAGCTCGACTGCTCCAGCAGATTGCGCGCGATGATCCCGTCAGTGACCGTCTCGAAGCCGCCGCAGGCGGGAATCGGCTCGCCGCGCAGGTCAGGAATCTGCTCAGCGCTGCAGCCATTGATGGTCTTCATCTGCCCGCTGTAGATGACGTCGCGCACGTCGATGCGCGCGGTGAAGTGCTGGCCGACCTGCACGCGGAACCCCGCCGACAGGTTGCCCATGAATCGCACCCCAGTGTCTCCATAGGTCGCCGGCGTCATCGTCGCGGGCTTCAGTTGATGCCGCGTGCCGCCCGCGCCCGCCGCGCCGCCGATGGTGAGGCCCGCGTGCACCAGCGTGTCGTCGAAGATGGCGAACTTGAGCGTGAGCGGCTCGACCTCGACGCCGGCGAACACGCCCCACGTCCACAACAGCGATTGCGCGGCCTGCGCTTCGACGCGGAACTTCTCGACGAGCTCCCCGTTGAACGCAGACTCGGCGTTGTACCAATTGCCGCCACCGAGCAGCTGCACACCGAAGCGCTCACGCAGGTGGTACGTGACCGCACCGAACGTACCCACGTGCTGCGTGTACTGACCGTTGACCTGCGCGGCTGCCGGAAAGAGTGAGACCTCGAAGCGGCCTTCTTTCGAGACTCGTTCTTCGACGACGTGCGCGTTCACGTTCGCCGCCTGCGCCATCGCCACGCCACTCATCGCCATCACCAACAGGGTCGTCTTCATGGGTCGTGAATCGTCTTCAGGATCGACTCATCGCGTCAAGATGGGGTGGTCACAAAGCGCGGTGCCTGTCCTGGGTTCCCGGCCGCGCGCCGAATTCAGAGGTGGAGCTCGACCGCTGCAACGACTGTGGCGGCGTGTGGTTCGACGCGGGCGAGTTGTTCGAGGCCTCAGGCTGGAAGGTCGTGGCCGGGCAGCGAGAGACGGATCGCGCGTGCCCCGAGTGCGGAATTCCACTGGTCGATGGGGAGCTGCGCGGCGGCGTCGAAGTCGAGACCTGCGTCGAGTGCGCGGGGACGTTTCTCGAAGCGCGCGACCTCGACGCCATCGTGAAGAAGGAAGCGCCCAGGGCGAAGGCGCCGGGCGGGACCGGCTTCGTGTGCGACGGCTGCCATCAGCGCAGGCCGTTTTCGGAAGCGCAGGCCACGCTCACCGGGCTCGAGTGTCAGGCGTGCGTGTTGGACCGCGCGACGCCACCAGCACCGCCCGAGAAGACCAGAGGGCCGAACATGTCACGCGGGCTTCGTGGCGTTGAGCGTCCTGGCGCCGTGCTCGCGAGGACCCGCGAGCTAAAAAAACCGCGTGCAGCACTGTCAATGAGACGGCCGTAAACTACCGTCTCAATGACGATGCAGCATCAGCTGCGCGGCTGCGCCCAGCGACCCACGGCGATCGTGCCGCCCGCCTTCATCTCCATCAGCAGCGTACGCGCCGAGTAGCGGCCGGCGACCAGCCACGACGGCTCCGAGCTCCAGGTCACGCGTGAGTCCTTCACGCGGCCGGTCGCGTCGAGGTCGACGGTCACTTCTTCGGTGTAGTTGTTCACTTCAGCGAGGTGATTGGGGGCCGTCGCGCCGCTCGCGTCCTTCATGTCGTCGTAGCTGCCGGTGGCGAGCACGAGCCGCGACACCTTGCCGTCGGCGTCACGCTCGACCTTGATGACGTTCGCCATGTGGTCCACGCGGCCATCGCCGGTGTGGTCCATGAAGATGACGTCGCCCGGCGTGAGGTTCTGCACCGGAATTTCCGGCTTCGAGGTGTCGCCGGCGTTGTCGACGGTCGCCACGTAGGGCGCGGTCACCTTCAGCGCGCGCGAGGCCATGTTCGCATCGACGCCCGCGTAGCGGAGGTTCGCGCCGGCCTGCATCGACGCCTTCGGATCGAGCCGCTGCAGCACCTGCGCGCTCTCGTAGCCGGGGCGCACCGTGCGCAACGATTCGAAGCGGCTGAAGTAACCGGCGGCGTTGTTCGAGCCCGTCGACGCGCTCCACTCCTGCGCCGGCAGATTCGCCGGGCGCGGCAGCTGAATGCCGAGGTCCGCCTTCACCTTCGTGCGGAACTGGTCCATCAGGAACAGCGACAGCGTCTTGCAGTCGCTCTCGACGCGGTTGGTCTTGAGCTGCTCCCAGTGCGCAGCGACGAACTCGCCGTACTGCTGCTGCACTTCGGGGTGGTTCCAATCGGCCGGCTTGCTGCGGTCGGCGATGGGCTTGAGCTTCGGCAACGCGACGGCCTGGTCCGCGAGGTACTTGAGCGGGTTGCCGCTCACCTCGGCAGGCGTGCGCAGCTCGGTGCTCTTCAACTTCGCGTCGAGCGCGTTGAGCGTCGGCAGATCGACCGAGCCGGTCGCAGGCAGACCCGCGGACGTCTGGAAGGCCTTCACCGCGCGCTCCGTGCCCGGGCCGAACTTGCCGTCGACGGTGCCGACGGGCACGCCCAGCCGCGCGAGCGCGTACTGCACCGCGAACGTGCGGTCGTCGTTCATGTTGCGGCTCAGCGGCACCGACTCGGCGCCCTTGAACGTATTCTTGAGCGCGGCGTCCGAGAAGTCGCCGACCGGCGCCGGCTCCGTCACGTCGAAGACCGAACGTGAAACGAGCGCCGTGGCCACCGCCCCCGCGCGCGTCTGCGTGCCGTACGCGTCAGCCGCCGCGATGGAGGCCTCGTCACCGTTGCGGTCGTACGCGTCGACCACCTTGAAGAGCGCCGCCGTCTCGGCTTCACCGGAGATCTTCCCGTCACGGTTGAGGTCGGCTTTCGCGACGTCGACACCAGCCAGCTTCGTGTCGGCGGCCGCGTCCGCGACCTTGATGTTCTTGCCCTGCAGCGACTGCTGGAACTCGTTCCGGGTGAGCTTGGAGACCATGTGGGTGTAACCTCTACACGTTGTCGGCCCGAGACCTACACGGGTTGCGTACGAAGTGATGATACCTGCGTTTTCAGCTACTTACAGGTGCATGGAAGCGTTTGATTCGTTCCTTTCGAGCCCGCAACACCGCGATCTCATTCGAGCGGTACTCACCTGCGCGGCGCACGCGCGCGGCCTGGGGCTGATCGTCGGCGACGAGACCGGGAAGACGGCGGCAACGCTGGCGTCGACGCTCGCCGCGGCCTGGCCACACACCGACGTGAACCTGCTGCAGATCGACGCGAACCCCACGCGGGTGACCTCCTTTCTCGGCGGTGCGCCGCGTGAGCCGTTCGTCATCGCTGACCGCGGCACCGACGCCGCGTTGCGCAGCGCGCTCCGACAAGATTCCGACGTGCTCGTGGTGACCGCGCTCGAAGACGCGGCCGCGCAGCTGCTGGTGACCGCGACGCAGACCGGGCACGCGGTGCTCCTGGCGACGAACCTGACCTCGCTCGAGGCCGCGATTTCGAGGCTCACCGCTGGCGCCGCCTTCATGCAGCAGGACGGCGTGGAGTTCGTCGTCGAGCTGCGTGACGGCTTCATTCAGCGCGTGCTGCGACGCATGCCCAGCGGGCTCGAGGTGCTCGCTGAAGTTCGCGACGGCGCGGTGCACGTCGAGCGCGCGACGGTGCCCGAAGCGCTCTACCCGCCCCCGACGCCGACGCGCATGGCCCCGCCGCTTCCTGAACGGCGGGAAGCGAAGGTGGCTGCGCGTGCGGCGTGGTTGCCGGTGACGTCGGAGACCAGCACCGCGAATTCGCGAATCGGCATCGGGCCGATGTCGCGACCCACGGGCTGGGCGTGGCCGACGTGCCCTCAGTGCTCGAAGCCGTTGTCCTTCGTCCTGCAGCTCGAGCTCTCGGAGCTGCCCGCTGAGTTCTCGGTGCCGCTTCGCGACGGGCTGGTCGAGCTGTTCCTGTGCGCCGACGTCTGTGAAGGCGGCGTGCACCTCGAGCGCGTGGCGCCATCGTCTTCACTCGAAGCCGTGCTGGCGCCGCACCATTCGCTGCTCGTGCTCGAGCCCGGAGCCATCGCCACGTGGCGCCGCTTCGACGAAGAGCCCGGCTGGGTTGATCGCGAGCGGCTCGAGTTGCCGGAGCCCGAAGTCGACTCACCGCGGCCGCTGCAGGCCGACAAGCTCGGCGGCTGGCCCGCGTGGCAGCAGGGCGCCGACTGGCCGAGCGACGATTCGACGCTGCTGTTTCAGCTCGACGAAGGTGAGACGCGCATCGGTGGGAAGTCACCGACGTGGAGCTTCGAAGAAGCGCGCGTGATGCCGGGGCTGCCGCCGGCCCGCGTGGTCGACTCGGAAGCGCCGAGACATTTTCCGTCGCTGCTCACGGGTGAGGCCACCGCGTTCATCTTCATGAACAGCGACGGTTCGCTGAAGTTCGTGTGGCAGACCGGTTGATCACTCGTTCTCTTCGCGAACGAGTTTGTTGAACGTGGGGTGCGAAATGCCGAGCGCCTTCGCGGTGTCGAGGCGGCGCCCGCCGTTCTGCTCCAGCGCCCAGCGCGCGTAGCGGCGCTCGAGCGAATCGAGCGTCTCCACTTCCTGCGACACGAAGCCCGCGACGACCGACGCGCCGGGCGCGGGCATCACCAACCAGTCGAGCGAGATCTCGGTGCCGCTCTCGAGCGCCAGCGCACGCTCGAGGATGTTGCGCAGCTCACGGACGTTCCCGGGGAAGTGGTAGCGGCCGAGCCGTTCGAGCGCGTCCGGCGACAACTTCGGCACCTTCCGCCTGCCCTGCTCCTTCGCGACCCGCAGCAACAGCCCTTCGGCGAGAGAAGGCACGTCTTCACGGCGCTCACGCAGCGGCGGCACGTCGAGGCGGAACACCGACAAGCGGAACCAGAGATCTTCGCGGAACCTGCCCAGCTTCACCTGCGCGGCGAGGTCTCGGTTGGTGGCCGCGACGACGCGCGCGGTGCTCGCGAGCTCGGTCGCTCCACCCAGCCTTCGGAAGCGACCCCCATCGAGGAACGTGAGCAGCTTGGCCTGCAGCGGCGCCGAGAGCTCTCCGACTTCATCGAGGAACAGCGTGCCCCTGTGCGCGAGCTCGACGACGCCACGGCGCGTGCTCTTCGCGTCGGTGAACGCGCCACGCTCGTGACCGAACAGCTCGCTCTCGGCCATCGACTCGGGCAACGCCGCGCAGTTCAACTGAATGAAGGGCGCCGCAGTGCCGAAGCTCTTCACGTGCAGGTGCCACGCGAGCGCCTCCTTGCCGCTGCCGGTCTCACCGAGCAGCAGCACCGGGCTGCGCGGGCTGGTGCTGGCGATGCGTTCCAGCGTCGCCACCAGCGTCTTCATGGAGGGCGCGACGGGCTCGATGAGACTGCGCCGACCCGAGAGCTCACCTTCGGCGTGTTGCAGGCGTTCACGAACGCGGAGGTCTTCGCTCGCGCGGCGCGCCTTGAAGAGCAGGTCAGACAACTCGATGGGCTTGGCGAGGTAGTCGGTCGCGCCGAGCCGCACGGCTTCCACGGCGCTCGCGATGTCGCCGTGCGCGGTGACCATCACCACCACCGCGTCGGGCAACGCCCTGCGCAGCTCGGGCAGAAATTCGAGCCCGTCACCATCGGGGAGCCGCCGGTCGAGCACCACCAGCTCGAACTCCGCGCCGGCGACGCGCGAGCGCGCTTCATGGAGCGAGTGCGCCAGCGTCACCTGCGCACCTTCGCGTTGCAGCGCTGCGGCGGCGATGGCGAGGAAGGCGCGGTCATCGTCGACGAGCAGCGTGGTCAACATGGCGACGACGGTGCGCGCGTCAGGCCGGGAGCGTCAACTCGAAACGGCTGCCCTTCTCGAGGCGCGTGAAGCGCAGCGCGCCCCCGAGTTGCTCGGCCGCCTTCTGCGTCATCGAGAGACCGAGACCGATGCCCTTGGACTTGGTGGTGAAGAACGGCTCGCCCAGTCGTTTCTCGAAACCGTCGGGGGCGGTTCCATTGTCGGTGACCCGAATGACGAGCGCGCCGTTCTCTCGCGCCGTCTGTACCTGCACCGCGGGCGACGCGATGTGGCCCATGTCTTTGGCGGCGACGCTGGCCTCGATGGCGTTGCGCACGAGGTTGTCGACGGCGGTGGTGATGAGCAGCGGATCGCTGGCGATGGTCGCGCCGCTGGAGAGCTCGGTGGTCACCGACGCTTCGGGCCACTCAGGCAGCGTCGACAACGCGGCCACCGCTTCACCGACCACCACGTCGAGCTCCATCGGCGTGCGGCGCGGTTCGTTGGGCTTCGAGAACGAGAGCAGCGAGCGCGACAGGTGCTGGAGGCGATCAACCTGACCGGTCACCGTCTTCGTCACCAGCTCGGGGTCTCCACCGACGCGCAGCAACGACACCGCGGACTTCAGACCGTTGAGCGAGTTCTTCACTTCATGCGCGATGAGGCTCGCCGCGCTGCCCAGGGCGGCCATCTTCTCCTGCTCGGCGACGTGCACTTCAGCGTCGAGGAACGCGCGCCACGTGCGGCGGAGAAAGAGCACGAACGCGCCGAGGGCGGCGATCTGCACGAGCAACAGAAAGCCGAGTTGCAGCTCGAGCCGGCGACGAATGGGCGCGATGGACGTCTCTTCCGACTCGAGCGCGAGCACCTGCAACGCCGTGCCGCGAACCGAGAAGGCCTCGGCCATCACTTCGTAGCCGTCGATGTTCCACGTCGCGTTTCCCCCGTTGGCCTTGAGCGCTTCGAAGCGGCCATCGAAGCCGACGGCGTGACTCCACGACGGCTCGGCGATGGGCAGCACCACTTCTTCGTCTGACGAGAGCAGCAGGAGCTGCTCACCTTTCTGACCTGCGCCGTAGAGGAGCTTGTCGGTGCCACGCACCACGCCCACCAGCACGCCCATCAACTGCGTACCGTCGTGAACCGGGAGCGCGACCGCGAGTCGAGAGCTGTCGTCGTCGGTGAGCTCGTCGACGGTGGCGCGATCGAACGCCAGCACTTCGCGGAACCACGATTCATCGAGAATCGGCGGCACCACGATTTCTGGATCGCTCCAGAGCTGTTCGCCTTCGCGACTGAACAGAATGACGCCTTCGGCGAAGAGCGCGCGGTCTTCTTGAACCCCGAGCCGCACCATCGCGTCGTGGCGGAGCAGCTCGACGTAGCCGCGGTCGGCCAGGCGCTGCATCTCGGCGCGGAGCAGCTCGAAGTAGAGGCCGAGCGAGTCGCTGTACAGGCGGCCCTGGCGGGAGACACGTTCGCGCACCTGACGCCGCGCTTCTTCGACGTCGGCCCGGTAGGCGAGCACGGCGGCGAGCGAACCGAGCAAGGCGACGACGATGAGCGCGCCCAGCACCGAGCGCACCGTCTCCAGCGCAGCGCGGCGGCGAGATGGGAGCGCGGGCTCGGACATCGCGGGCACACTACGACGGCGGGAGGCGGTTCTGAATGCGGGTGGGTTCGGAAATGCGGCGATGCCCGTCGAGAGAACCATCGCTCGCGGCGTTCAGCGCCGCGCCAAGCGTCCCGGTGGCTGTGGACCGAACGAGACCGGGAGAGCCGCGGTCGTTCCGGAGTCTCGATCGCCGAAATCGGCGCGGTTGAACGACGGCGCGTTTCGCCTGAATGAGGGCGGTGCACGACGGTGGCGAAGCGGCGCGCACGTCACGAGCGTGCCTCGCGACTTCAGGCAGAATCAGCGCAACTGGCGGCGAGTTCGGGAGCGGAGCCGGCCCGAAACACCCGCCAGAAGGCAGCGCCGGCCCGCATAGAAAGATGAATGGACAGCCGTTCAGTGGGTCGCTGTAGGCGCGCACCACACGTGCTTCATCCCCCGCTCAACGCCGCGGCGCCGCCCAACGACAACGCGCTGAAGAGCACGAACGGCACGCCGACGAGCAACACCCGTCGCAGCGGTCGTAACGCGACGAACCGCTGTTGCGCGACGACGAGCGCGGTCACCAGGACGATGAACATCACTGCGCCCAGGTACTCACTGCCGCGCCCCTCGTGACTCGCCAGATACGCGGCGCCGATATAGCCACCGATGAACACCATGACCGTCGCGAGCATCACGCCGGTCGCGATCAACGACGACATCGCGAGCGACACCGCGGCTCCGCTCAGTTCAATGGAAACCGCGAGGGCCAGCGCCCAGATGACGACCATCTCCATCGCCCACGCCGGAACGGCGGACCACTGCATCGAGCCCAACGACATCAACAGCGCGACCGGCGCGACGATGTTGCTCACCGCCATCACCCCCAACGACACCAACGCCTTCTCACGGAACACGCGCGCGCGTGGCACCAGCGACAGACGCAGCTCCAACGTTCCAGTGCGTCGCGCTTCGGCGAACGCCTGCGCGGGGCTCAACGCAGCCGCTGCGGCCGACAAGAAGAACAACATGCCGACCTGCAGCTCGCGGTGCCCCGACAACGCCACGGCCACTGTGAGAGCCAGAACGCCGAGCAGGACCGATTCACGCTGCTCTCGCAGTTCCGCGCCCAGCAACGGTGCCAGTCGACGTTCAGGCCCACCCACGGAGTTCAAGACCCATGACTCGCCAAAGCCCGGCGCGAACACGCCACGCCGCACCGCACGCGGCACCAACGCGAGCATCGTCACTCCGTAGAACCCGAGCACGACCACACCGAGCATCGACTCGAACAACGCGAACGGCAGCACGAGGAGAATCGGCACCACCACGGTCAGCCCCAGCGACGACACGTCCTTCTTCGCGAAGAAGAACCACGGCAACGCGGTGGCCAACGCGATGACGTGACCTGCAAGCGCGTACGACCGTTCGTTTCCCGGCGACAACGCGACCTGCGTGAAGGAGGTCACGATGACGAGCGCGCTCAACGCGAACTTCTCGCCAATCACCTGGCCAGCACGCGGGCTGGTCATCAAGGCTGGCAACGTGCCGCGCTCCGCTTCCCAGGTCAGCGGCACCAGAATCACCGCGCTGGGCAACACCAACGACAGCACCTGACTGACGACCATCACGAGTGCTGAAGCCGCGGGAAACACACTCGGCAACACCATGCCGAAGCCGGTCGCCAGCAAGAGCACCACGCCCACCGGCAGCATCAAACGCAACTCGGTGCGCAATCGCACCGCACGCGGCGAGTTCGCGATTTCCGCCCACACGACGAGCAGCAACAACGGCAGCACCGGTGCCAGCGCGCCAAGCCAGCGCCGGGTGTCGTGAGTACCGGACCGCAGCTCCGCGAGCATGAGCACGTTCACCGGCAGCAAGATCAGCAACCACCACGCGCGCGCCGAGAACTTCAGCGAGACCGGCGGGCTCATCGTCATCACGTTCATGTCGAGACTCCGGTTCACGCGGCGAGGAGGAAGATGTCTTCGAGTGACAACGCGCTGACATCGACGCGCACGGCACCCTGCTGCGTGAGCCAGCCTTCGGCCGCGGCAGCATCGGCATCGACCACGAACTCGAGCATGCGACCCTCGCGGCTCAACGGCTTCACGGTCTTCATCGGCACGCGTTCGGGCGCTTCACCGTCGAACCACGCGCGCAGCCTGCGGTACCGCGAACGCGCTTCATCGGCTTCGGTCGTCAGCACCGCGCGGCCGCCGCTCATCACCGTGAAGCCGTCGACCACGCCTTCGAACTCGGAGATGAGATGCGTAGAGAGGAGAATCGTCTTCTTCTGCGGCGCTCGCTCCTGGAACACGCCGATGACCGCTTCGATGAACTGCCGGCGGACGAGGGGGTCGAGGCCCGACGTGGGCTCGTCGAGGATCAACAACTCCGGATCCGCGGCGATGGCGCAGATCAACGCGAGCTGTGTTCTCTGCCCCTTCGACAGCGTGCCCGCCGGCGCGTCGACGTCGAGCCCGAAGCGCGCGCGCAGCTGCTACTCGACCTCCACGTCCCACCGGGTGCGCAGCGCCGCGTGGTACGCGAGCACCTCACCGACGCGCATCCACGCATGGAAGCCGGGCGAATCAGGCACCCAGGCGATGCGCGACTTCACCTCTGCTTCGTGGGTGCGCGGGTCGAGCCCGAACAACTTCACCGAGCCACCGTCGGCCTTCACCAGGCCCAGCAGCGCGCGCAGCGTCGACGTCTTGCCCGCGCCGTTGCGACCGAACAACGCGTGACACGTTCCCGGCTGAACCGTGAACGACAGCGACTTCACCGCGTCACCGCGCGAATAGCGGATGATGAGGTCCTTCACGTCGATGGCTGGCGTGGTCACGACTCAGGCTCCTTTGGTCTGGCGGCTGCGGTTGAAGTGTCGAAGCCGGTCGTCGAGCAGGTCTCGCAACGCGTCGTCACCGACTTGAAGGTGGTGCGCTTCGACGATGAGCGCGTCGACGGTCTGCGCGAGGCGCTCGTTGCGGACCGCCTTCCGCAACGGCGTGACCGACGCAGTGACGAAGCAGCCCGAGCCCTGCCGATTCTCGATGACGCCGGCGGCCTCGAGCTCGGCCCAGGCTTTGGCGATGGTGTTGCGGTTGACCTTCAGCTCTTCCGCGAGCGCGCGCACCGACGGCAGCTGATCACCGTCGCGCAGCGTGCCGGCCGCGATGGCCGACTTCGCCTGTTGCACGAGCTGCAGATAGACCGGAACGCCCGAGTGGTAGTCGACGTGCCAACGCATCGCCGCCAGACACTGTCATAGGCCACTATGACAGTCAAACACCCCGCCAGCGCCACGTGCCGCGCCCCAACGCCGCCACCGCGAGGGCCGCCGCGCCGATGACGAGGAAGTAGTAGTTGGCGAAGGCCTGTTTGCTGGTGGCGAAGAACGCCAGGTAGGTGACGGTCACCGCGATGAGGAAGCCCGCGCTCCCACGCGGCAGCCTCCACAACGAGAGCCCCAGCACCGCGGTCGCGGCGACGAAGGCCCACCACGAGGCCGGCGCGTGCCCCGTGACGCGCGCGAGCTTCGCCATCACGCTCAACGAGTCGTCGCGGAAGGGCTGCAGCGTCTGCAGCTCGACCACCGAGAACCAGAACTCACCGGGGTTCCAGAGCACGAACGGCAGGGTGACGAGCACCGCAGGCACGGCGGCCTTCGCGAGGAAGATGAGCGCGCCCTTCACGTTGCGCTGTTCATCGGTCAGCAGCAGCCACGCGAGCGGCAGCATGAACACCGTGTACTGCTTCGCGGCGAGCAAGAGCCCGAAGACCCATGGCGTGAGCGAAGGCCTCTTCTCGTGGGTGAGCACCACGGCCGCGAGCAACGCGACCACGAGCGGCTCTGTCCACCCCTGTTCGAGCACGAAGAACACGCGCGGCGAGAAGAGCAGCAGCGCGCCGGCCAGCACCGCGTTGCGACCGGGCCGCAGCCACATCGCCACGCCGGCGGTGAAGACCACCGCGAACAACTGCGTGTAGCGGTAGTCGCCGAACACCAGCTGCGAGGGCGTCGTCAGCAGCAGGCTCCACGGGAGGTACGGGAAGCCGAACTGCAGCACGCCGTTCACCGAGAGCCCGTCGCCGTACAGCGCGCGCGCGTCGTACTGGGCGCGACCGGAATAGATGTCGCGAAAGCGAAGCGCGTACGGGTTCTGGCCATGCATCAGCGCGTCGGCGCTCTCGGTCTGAAACACGAACACGTCGATGTCGGGCGCTGGCGAGACGTGAAAGAGCCACACGCCGAGCAGCAGGAAGACGCCGCTGACGATGAACGGCGTCGCGCGTTGCTGCCGGTCACCGCTCACCTGACCGACAAGGAAGGTCACCGCCATCACCACGATGCCCGCGAAGAACGGCACCAGCGAGCCGCTGACGTTGGCGCCGGGTGAACGGAAGAACTGCTGCACGACTTCCCAGAGCACCGCGACGATGACGAGGAAGCCCTGAATCGTGGCGAACACCTCGGGCGCGATGCGCCGCGCGCCCCACAACGTCACCGCGCCCGCCAACAACGCCACGAGGAGCCAACGGAACGCGCCGGGCTCGAGGCGGCCGTCAGAGGATTGCAACGCCTGACCCAGCGCGAAGCAGATGATGGTCAGCAGACAGGCGACGGCCGTAGCGGGTCGGTTCATGGCGCGGCGGCCCTCGAAAAACGGCGCCTGAGAATCGCGGCGACGAGCTGCAACAACAGCACCCACGCCAGAAAACCGAGCAGCGGCGCGGGGTGTGGGTAGCGCGTCCGGAAGCCGGACTCCCACGGGAAGGTGCTTTCCATGAACACGAAGTACGGCACGAAGATGAAGAGGCCCGCCACGGTGGTCCACGCCCAGCCCCAGCGCAGGCTGACCGCGAACAGAATCGGGCAGAGCAGCACCGTGTACTGAACGCCGAACCCCGGCGTGAGCACGAGGAACAAGGTCAGCGCCAGCAGCACGCTCACGAAGACGTCGACGCGCGCCCGGCGGGCCCAGACCGCAGCGCCGCCGATGGCGAACACGAGGAGCACCTTCGAGTACTGAACGTAGAGCGCGATGGTCTCGGGCATCACCGAGCCCAGCCGGCGCGTTTCGCTCGACAGCAACATGATGCCCACCACGCCCCAGTGTTCGAGGTTGGGCGTGTACGACAACACGTTCTTCGCGAACTGAGCGGGGATCAGCAGCAGCACCGGCACGAACGGCAACACGCCGACCGCCAGGCCGGCCACGAAGCGCGTGAAGGTCTTCCAGTCACGGCACGCCGCGAAGAAGGCGGGGATCGCAAACACCGGAATGAGCTTCACGTTGATGGCGAGCGCGAGCGCGAGACCGGCGGGCAGCGGTCTTCCACCCGCGAACAGGAACGCCGCGAGCAAGACCAGCATTGCGTACACGCAGTCGGTGTTGCCGTGGAAGGCAGAGACCAGAATCGCGCAGAGGCCGAGGCTGTAGGCGGCGACGACCTTCCACGCGCGCTCGCTGCCGGCCTTCTGTTTCCACACGAGCCACAAGATGCGCGCGGTCGCGAACTCTGCAGCGAGACCGGCAGCCTTGAGCGCGATGGCGAAGCGCAGGCCGGTGAGGTTCGAGACCCACCAGCACAGCGCCACCCATAGACCCGCGAGCGGAGGATGGTTGAAGACCGGCACGGGCGCCGCCGGCCCGCCATCGAGCACGAGGTAGGTCTGCACCAGCCCGTGTTCGGCGATGTGCTGACCGAACACCTCCCAGATGCGCACGTCGTTGGAGCCGATGGTCAGCGCCATCAAAACCACTCGGACCACGGCGCCCGCCGCAGCGAGCCACACCCACCGTCGTTGGTTCACCGCGCCGAGGACTTCTTGGCCGCTTCGAGCACGAACTGAACGTCGGGCGTCGACTCGGCGACGATCATGATCTGGTACGAGAAGAGCGTCTTCGACACGCGAATGGCGGCAGCGTTGAGCGCCGTGAGACCGCGGCCGAGCACGTTGTCACCCACCGCACGCGGGAACGGCGCCGGCACGCCGCGCACTTCTTTGACCCGGAAGCCCGCGTCTTTGAGCAGCTGCTCGATGCTGCGGAAGGTGAACAGCCGCGTGTGCGTGCGGTCGAGGATGCCGGCCTTGCCGTAGTTGAACTGACCGGCGAGCAGCATCAACCGCTGCACCGCGAAGGCGACGTTGGGCGTGGTGAGCACCAGCGTCTTGGGCTCGAAGGTGAACTGGCGGCGCAGCCCTTCGACGAACGCCTCGGGGTTCTTCAGGTGCTCGATGACGTCGAGCAGCAGCAGGTAGCGGTAGCCCGACACGTCGACGTCGAGCCCTTCGTCGAGGTCACGCACGAACACCTTCACCTCGGGGTCGGCGTTGCGCGGCTCGAACTGGTCGACCACCGCGACCTTGCAGTGCTTGTTCTTGAACGCCTGCGCGATGCCACCGGGGCCACCGCCGATGTCGAGCACCGACTCGCCACCGGGCACCGCGTCGAGCGCGTATTGATGACTCGAGGGGTACCCGAGCTTGAGCTCGTAGTGCGCGTTGTCGACCACGCGCTTGTCGAAGCGGCGCTGGTACAGCAGACCGCTGCGGTGCAGTGAGTTCTGCACGGTCGCGATCATCACGTCCTTCGCGTACTTCATGCCGTTCACGCGGCTGATCTCGTCGCCGTAGTACGTGGGGATCGGCAGCTCCTTGATGCGCAGCTTCGCGTTCAGGAACTGAATGATGATCTCGGTATCGAAGTGGAAGTCGTTCGAGTTGAGGTCGAACGGAAGCTGACGGAGCGCGCGGCAGGAATACACGCGGTAGCCGGAGTGGAACTCCGAGAGCTTCGAGCCCAGCAGCGCGTTCTGCGCGGTGGTGAGGATCTTGTTCCCCACGTACTTGTAGAGCGGCATGCCGCCCTTGAGCGCCCCGAAGCGCGTCATCATGCGGCTGCCGAACACCGCGTCGGCTTCACCACTGACCAGCGGCGCGATGAGGTTGGGCAGCTGCTCGGGCGCGTACTGCCCGTCGCCGTGCACCATGGCGACGAAGTCGAAGCCCTTCTTCACCGCGTACGAGTAGCCGACCTTCTGGTTGCCGCCGTAGCCCTGGTTGAACTCGTTGCGCAGCACCGTGATGTGAATCGACCGGTTCTCATCGCGGTATTCGCGGCCGATGTCCGCGGTGCGGTCACTCGACGCGTCGTCGACGACCAGAATCTCGCAGTCGAACTCGCTGAGGAACGAACGTGGAATGCGGTCGAGCACCGAGCGCAGCGTGGCTTCGGCCTGGTAGGCGATGACGAAGATGCAGACCTTCGTCTTCGCCTTCGTGCCGGGGTTCACTTCGCCGTCGTGGCGGGGCTTCGGGGCGTCCTGGAGGTCGGTGCGCACGAGCGGAGCGTGTAGCCGTTCGAGCCCGGCCCGGCAAACTCAGCGGTAGCCCGCGGCCTGCAGCGTGAACAGGCGCGCGTAACGCCCCTGCTGCGCGAGCAGCGCGTCGTGACTGCCGAGCTCCACGAGCTTGCCGCCTTCGAGCACGGCGATGCGGTCTGCCATGCGCACCGTCGAGAAGCGGTGGCTGATGATGATGGCGGTGCGATCTCTGGCGAGCGCGCGAAAGCGATTGAAGAGCGCCACTTCGCCTTCGGCGTCGATGGCGGCGGTGGGCTCGTCGAGAATCAGCACTTCGGCCTCGCGCATGAACGCGCGTGAGATGGCGAGCTTCTGCCACTGACCGCCCGACAACTCCTGACCGCGCTCGAACCAGCCGCCGAGCATGGTGTCGTATGTGTCGGGCAGCTTCGAGATGACCTCGTCGGCGCCGCCGGCGGCCGCGGCCACTTCGATGGCGGCCCGGTCGTCGAGGCGCGCGGGCTTGCCCAGGCCCACGTTCTCGCCGGCGGTGAACTGGTAGCGCACGAAGTCTTGAAACACCGCGCCCATGCGTGAACGCAGGTCGACCACGTCGAAGTCGCGCAGGTCGACCCCGCCGTAGCGAATCGAACCTTCCGTCGGCTGGTACAGGCGCAGCAGCAGTTTGATCAGCGTCGACTTGCCGGCGCCGTTCTCACCGACGAGCGCGAGCTTTTCTCCGGGCTCGAGCTTCAACGACACGTCTTTGAGCGCCCACTCGGCCTTGCCCGGGTAGCGGAAGCTCACGCCGTCGAGCTCGAGCGTGTGCGGCCCCGGCGGCACGGTCTTCGCGGGCAGCGTGCGCGGCAGCTCGGAAGAGGTCGGCAGCTCGAAGAAGCGCTGCAGGTTCGAGAGGAACAGCGCGTCTTCGTACATGCCGGCCACCGCGCCCAGCACCGCTTCGAAGGCCGCCTGCCCCTGGCGGAACACGCCGAGGTACAGCACCAGGTCGCCGACGGAGATTTCGCTGTTCGACGCGCGCGACGCCACCCACACGTAGCAGGCGTAGAACGCAGCCAGCGAGAACGCGCCGAGCAGCGTGCCGAGGAACAACCGCTTCCTGGCCAGCGCGCGATCTTCCGCGAGGAACTTCGCGAACAGCGCTCGGTAGCGGGCCAGGAAGAGTGGGCCCAGGCCGAACAGCTTCACTTCCTTCACCGATGCGTCTCGCGTCAGCAGCCACTCGAGGTAGGTGAGCTTCCGACTCTCGGGCGCGCGCCACGAATAGAGACGGAAGCGCTCACCCGACATGCGCGTCTCGGCGAGGAACGAGGGGATCGCCGCGGCGACGAGCACCAGCGCGCTCCACCACGCCACGTTCCACAGCAGCACCGCGAAGGTCGACAGCACCAGCAGTTGGCGCACGACGGTGACCGCGTCCATCGCCAGCGCGAGCGGCCGCGACGACGCTTCACGCCGCGCGTTCTGCATCAGGTCGTAGGTCTCGGAGTCTTCGTAGTGGCGCAGCTCGAGCGTCAGCGCCTTCTCGAGAATGCGCTCGTTGAGCAGGTTGCCCAGCGAGACCCGGAGCAACTCCCGCGAGAGCGCGAGCAGGCGCGAGACGAGCAACGCCACCAGCGCGAGGCCGAGCTCCCAGCCGACGTAGCGCCAGACGAGCGCTCTGTCGGCGCCCTGCGTCGACGAAGCGACCACCGCGTCGATGATGAGCTTGCCCACGTACGCCATCGACGCGGGCAGCGCGGCTTGAACGAGCGTGAGCGCCGCCAGCAGCACGGCGTTGCGCCTGTCGGCTTCCCACACCAGCTTCAGCGCGCGGGGCAGCTGCTCGTACAACTCGCGAGAGGTGAGGCGCTGTTCGAGCTTCTTTCGCAGTGACAGCGGTGCAGCAGGAGCGGGAGGCGCCATCAGCGTGCAGAGCTAACACCGCGATGATCGCGCGGCGTCACTCCGTCGGGCAGGGAAACTCGAGGTCGGTCTCGGTGTCGAGCTTCACGGTCACCGTCTGCGGCGTGCCCGGCACCGTGTTGCCCGCGGCGTCGTAGCAATCGAAGCGGAGCTTGTGCGCGCCGACCTTCGCCTTCACCCCGAGCAGCGGCGCGCCGCCGAGCTTCTTGCCGTCGAGATACACGTCGGCGGTGTCGGACGCGCGGAGGTTGAGCACGCCTTCACCCGCGGGCGCTGGCGGCGCTGCTGCGGGCTTCGGCGCGGGCGGCTTCTCGGCGACGGGCGCGGGCTTCTCGGGCACCGGCGCGGGCTTTTCGTCGACCTTCGGTGGCGTCTCTTCGGTCTTCGGCGTCTCGGGCAACTTCGCCAGCGGCGCCGGTTCTTCGTCTTCCTTCAGGGGCTCGGCCACCGGCGTGGTCGGAGCAGGCGTCGTGGCGGCGGCGGGCGCGGAGGCCGCAGGGAACTCGCGCAGCGTGATGAGCGGTGCAGAACGCGCCACGGCCGCGCGCGGCGCGCTGCCTTCAATCACACCCAGACCGAGTGCCCCGAGACCGGCGATGCCAAAAACGACAACGAACAACCATTTGAGGACTGCCATTTGTCTCTTCTAACTCCTGAATTGACGCGATTCGCAACGCTGCGTTTTTTTGGATTGCCACGCTCTTCAAAGATACCTAGGTGCGCGACCAGTTTTCTTCCACCCCCCCAGGAGAGCTGCATGCTGCTTCCACTGACGTTGACGGCTGCGCTGCTCGCGCAGACCGAACCTTCGACCGCGACCACGCCGGCGCCCACCGAAGCAACCACCACCACCCCCACGGCCGTCGAAGATGCGCAGGCCGCGCAGCGTGCAGCCGAAGCCGCGCAGAAGGCCGCCGAAGCCGCGCAGAAGGCCGCTGATGCCGTGACCCGCATCGCCGACGTGATGGCGCCTCCCGCCGCCGTGGCCGCCGCTGCCAACACCGCGCCGGACGAGAAGTGGGTGGGCAACGTCGGCCTCGGTCTGACCTTCATCACCGGTAACGCGCAGACGCTGACGTTGACGGGCACCGCTTCGGCGAGCCGTCAGTTCGGCAACTGGATGCTCGGCCTCAAGGCCAATGGTGCGTACGGTCTGGCGAACCCCGACGCCAATTCTTCGAGCGTGACCAACACCACCGCGCGCCGTGCGCTGGCCAGCGTTCGTGGTGACCGCACCTTCGGCGACGGCTTCGCGGCCATCTTCGCCACGGTCGGCGGCGAGTTCGACCACATGAAGAACATCGAGTCGCGTGGCATCGGCGAGCTCGGTGCCAGCTTGACCTTCTTCAACAAGAAGGAAGCGACGTACGAGAAGTTGTACCTGCGCGCCGACCTCGCGGCCCGCGGCGGTCATGAAACGCGCTTCCAGTACTTCCCCACGCCGGCCCTGGTCGACCCGTACGGCGTCATCATTCTCGCGCCGCGCGCCGCGCTCACGTTCCGCTGGGGTTTCTCGGAATACGTGCGCTTCTCGGAAGAGTTCGAAGTCATCCCCTACGTGCTGGCGCCGGAGCTCGGCCGTACGCTCATCAACTCGACGACCAAGCTGAACGCGCGCCTCACCGAGACGCTGTCACTGGCGACGTCGCTGCTGCTCAACTACGACTCGCAGCCGCCTGTCGCCGCCGGTGGCTCGCCGCGCAAGGAGCTCGACGTGGCGTTGACGGTGGGTGTCGAAGCGGCGTTCTGAGCAACCGCTTCAGTGACAAGCCCTCTTCGTGCTCACGCGCGGAGAGGGTTTTTCTTTGCCCTGCGCGCGAGCATCACCAGCGCGCCGAGGGCCAGCAGCCCCGAAGCGCTGCTGCAGCCGCACGCCTGCACCGGCTCGACGCCGGGCGGGCAGTAGTAGTTCACCGGCGTGCCCCGCTGCGTGGTGCAGTCGGTGGCCAGCAGGCCGGCGTCTTGCGCGTTCGCCTTGCAGTCCGGGTCTGAGATCGAACACCCCACGCACTCCGGCGGCGCATGGCACACCGACTTCGGGCCCGGGACGTCTGCGACTGCCGCACCTGCGAACAACGACACCACCACCATCGCGCCACGAAGCTTCATGCGACGCGCAGCTTCACCGGTTCCCGCTTCGGCGTGGCGGCTTTCAGCGCCTTCTTCACGCGGCGGCCTTCCTGAAGCCCGGCCCACATGCGTGAGAGCAACCCGCCCCTGGCACCTTCGGGCAGCGCGCCGGTGGGGTCTTCCGCGTACGGCTTGCGCGTCTTCATCACGTAGTCGAACCACGGGTGCGTCACGCACCAGTTCGCGTTCTGGTCTTTGCCGAGGTGATGGTCGACGTGCCACGGCAGGTTGGCGCGCGCCCACGCGGGGTCGAGGTGGCTGTGCTTGTGCTCCTGGTAGTAGCGCCACATGCGGTACCAGACGGTGCCCGTGAAGAACGGAAACACCGGCAGCAGCGGCGCCAGCGTCACCGCGCCCAGCGCCAACGCGAGCGCTTCTTTGCCCTGCGGCGACCACGTGAAGAGCGAGCGCTTGTACTGCGCGTCGACCATGTCGTGACGGAACGCTTCACGGTGGTGCTCATGCCAGTGAAACGCCCAGAAGCTCTTCTTGTTGCGACCGAGCCCGTGCAGCCAGTGCTTGTGAATGAACCACTCACCGGCGTTCGAAGCCGCCAACCCGATTGGAATACCCAGCATGCGTGTGCTCCCTCGTGAACCGTGGATGCACACAAACATGACCGACCGGTCACTTTATTTCAAGGGGCCCACTTCACTTCGTAGACAGGAGCTTCGTTCTTCGCCTCCACGAGGTTGACCGACAGGCCCTTCGCGCCCGCGCGCAGGCAGCCCGACTCGATGATGCCGAGATAGAAGCCGGGCCTCGCGACGTAGTTGACGCGCACCAGGTGGTGATGGGGCGCGAGCGAATCGACGGTGACCTCGGTGTAGTTGTTGGCGGTGCGGAAGTTGCGCGTCATGCGGTCCAGGGTGCGCCGGGGGCCCAGCACGCGGAGCATGCCGGTGAGCGCCGAGCCGACCAGCGTCTTCTCGTAGCCAGACCAGAACAGACGGCCCACTTCGGTGAAGCGCTCCAATGGTTCTTTGTTCGCGAAACGGCTGGCCGCGCAGGCATCGAGAATGTCCGTGTAGAGCGCGAGCGGGTACGCCGAATCGAACTTCGCGCCGGTGACGCCGGCCTTGATGAACGCGGCCTTCTCCGCGGGCGTCGGCGGCGACAACGCCCGGTGCAAGCCCTCCATCGACGTCCCGAACACCACGCGCTCGCTCATGGCGCGGGTTCTACCGCCTGCGCGCGGTGACGAGAAAAAGGTGGCCGGCGATCGCCAGTACTCCACGTGCACCCCAACCCAAGGAGCACGCATGAAACGTCTGAAGAGGACATTCCTCGCGGCAGTGGTCTGCGCCGCGGGGCACGGCTGGGCGACCCCCGCCGAAGATTTCGCCCGAGGTGAGAAGGTCGAGCTCGTCGCGTCGTCGGCGAAGCTGCACATCACCGCCGGTGGCATTTACGACAGCCGGCAGGACGTCTCGTCGATGGCGACGGTCTGCATCGACAAGACCGGCGGCAGTTATGACGTTCGGATACCCTTCGAGTCGTTCGGCCTGCCGCTCGACGTCGCGTTCACCGGCACGCCCATCGACGCCACGCATCTGCGGCTGACGACGAATCAGGACATCAACCGCTGTGTCTCGCTGAACGGCGCCGATCGCTTCGTTCGTCGCGTCACGGGCACGTTGACGGTGGCGCTCTCGGGGCTCGAGACGCCCACCGCGGGCACCTGCGCGGGTGATTTCGCGGCCAACGGCCAGGTCACCGGCGGCCCTGAAGGCGACGTCGACAACCAGCTGCGCTTCACCGTCGAGTCGGGCTGCGGCGGCATCACCATCGGCGGCGAAGTGGTGGTGCACGACATCACCATCGACGCGCTGGTCGGCAAGCACGCGCCGGCACCGGCGATCGCGGTCGACCGCTTCGAGTTCGACCCCGCATTCATCTGCCCTTCTCCGACGCGAAACCGCCGGGTGCCGGGTCAGCTGCAGTTGCGTGAGCGGCTCTCATTCGCCAGCGCCAGCTTCAATCTCTCGAGCAACAACGCCTCGGTCGTGCCCTCTCCTTCGACCGCGACGGTGGCGCCGTATGGCACGCGCGCTTCGTTCGCGACGACCGTCCCCGCAGGGTTCGTCGGCACCGTCGATTTCACGGCGACGCACCCGATGACCGGGGCGACGCGCACCACGCAGCTGGTGGTGAGCAACGGTCTGCAGATCTACGGCAACAGATGCCGCGCGCCGAAGTTCCTGCTCGCGAAGAACAACCTGTTGGGCGTGTGCCTCGCCTGCGACTACCGCGGACGGCTGCGTTTCGGCCGGCCTGCTTCCAACGTGGCGCACGGCGCGAAGGGCGTGGCGTTCATGAGCGCGGGCTCGCAGTTCGGCAGCGCTGGCTGGTCGACGTTGGACGGAAAGATCGTGGGCCGCATCACCGACGTGAACGGCACCCTGCTCAACGAGTTCGCCGACACGCGCTTTTCAGAAATGAACGACCTCGGCGAAGCCGTGGGCACCTTCGTCGACCCGTCGAAGCAGACGCACGCGCCGGTGCTGGAGAGCAACGGTCAACTGAAATGGCTGCAGTCTCCGACGGGCTTCGGTGAGGCGGAGCTGATCAACAACGACGGCACCGTCGGCGGTTGGGTGCTCGACCAGCAGAACGTGATGCGCGCGGCCATCTGGGTGAACGGCACGCTGCGCTCACTGCACCCGCAGAGCGCGCAGGCCAGCCGCGTGGTGAGCCTGTCTGAAGACGGCCTCGCGGTGGTGCAGGCGTGGGACAGCAAGGGCAACGCGTTCGCGCTGACGCACGACGTGAAGACCAAGAAGACCACGCCCGTGCAGACGCCCGCTGGCTACGAGGGCGTGGAGCTCGTCGGCGGCAACAACGAAGGCGGGCTTCGCGCCGGTCACTTCGTGAGCAAGGGCGGCGTGCGCACGCCGTTCATCGACTTCGGCGCAGGCATTCAGCTCGTCAACCAACTGCAGACCAACGGCTACGTCATCGAGCGACTGATCAGTCTCTCCGACTCCGGCGAGTTGCTCGCGCAGGCCACCCTCAACGGCACCAGCTCGGTGCTCGTCTTCGACGTCCAGTGAGGCACGCGATGCGAAACATGAACGTGGTGATGGCTTCGTTGTGCGTCGTTCTCTCGGGCTGCTCGTGGCTCTCTGGGGGGAGCGCGGGGACCGGGCGATTGACGGTTTCTCCAACCAACGCGTGCCCGGGCAGCCCCATCACGGTGACGTGGTCGGGCGCGCAGCCGGGCGCGACGGTGGTGGGCCCGACAGGCGTCATCGGCTCGGGGGCTTCGGGTACAGCGACGTTCATCGCCAGCAGCGATGGCACCGTCGAGCTGCGCTCGGCGACCACGCGAAGAGAGTCGTTCTTCGTGCGCTCCAACATGCGCTTCACCGTGCCGATGTTCCAGGGTACCTGCGGCCCATTGGTGGCGCTGGGGGGCTTGTCGGGCATCGGCGGCGCGGGCGTCGTCGGGACTGAGGTCGCCGACAGCCGCTTCGTGGCCACGGCGGTGTCAGCGTCTCGCCTGGGCTTCATCGGTCATCTGGGCAACACGGCCCTCTACGACGGCCGCGCGGTGCCGATCTCAGGTCCCGTGACAGGGACGTGGGAGTTCGCCGTGCCGTTGCTCGATTGGGAGAGCTGCTTCGGGCCCAATTACCCGCCGGGCGCGGTCACCGCGTTCGTCGACGCGACCTGCCGCTGAAGTGACGCTGGCCTCCCGATGAAGCCGTCGGGAGGTCAGTGGTACGTGCGCGCGCGCTTGAGCACCGCTGAGGTGAACTCCGCGCCGACGCTCTTCGACGCGGTGACGTTGAGCAGCGGCTGCGGTTTGCCGTCAGCCAGGCCCACGCCCAGCACCGCGCCCTCGAGCATCAACGTCTCGTCGAGCACCAGCGTGTACCAGCGGCGCGTGCGACCCATGGTGAGCAACGGCCGCGCGACCTCGCCGGGAAAGTTCGAATGCAGCAACACCGCCGACGCCGACTGCTTCGAGCTCTCGGCCGCTGGCACGACCACGAAGCGCAGGGGCCGCTCTTTGATGGACTTCACCTCGAGCGCGCTGCCCAGCTTCGCCAGCGCGGCGGCATCGACTTCGCGGCCGGGCGCGTAGGGAATGAGCACCACGAAGTCTCCGCTGCCGCGCGCGTCGAAGCCCGAGTCGTAGGTGAGCACCTTGAGCATCACCAGCAGGCCGAGGCTGTCGGGCACGCGCTCCTGAGCGGCGCTCGCCGTCGCCAGCAGCGTCACCGCCAACGCCGCCGCCCTCACTTGAAGACCTCGAACGAGTAGCCGAGCCGCACGAAGAACTCGCGTCCGCGACCGGGGAGCGGCGCGAGCCCACCATCATAGGGCTGGGCGAAGGCCACGTTGGCGTCGAGCAGGTTTCCCACGCCCAGCTGCGCCGAGAGGCCGCGCACGCCGAGGTCGTCGACGCCCAGCCACGCGGTGATCAGCAGGCCATCACTCACCCAGCCCACGGTGCCGGTGCCGTCGAGCGCGGCGCTGCCACGCACGAACGCGTAGCGGTCACCCAGGTACACCGCGCTGCCGCCCAGCGAGAGGTGTTCGGTCATCACCAACCTGCCGGCCAACGTGAACTTGTGGAGCGGCATGCCCAGAAAGCGCGTCGCGCCGCCGCCGGGCACCACGTAGGTGTCGACGTCTTGCGCGACCACCGGCACCGCGAGCGCGTACGAGACGTTGAGGTGCCCCCGCGCGCCACGAAGTTTGAGCAGCGCTTCGGCACCGGCGGTCGAAATGGCGCCCCCGTTCACGTAGGCCTCGCTCTGCGACGCGGCGTCGTAGCCGTAGACGATGGGCGACTGGACCACCGTGTAGAAGCCGTTGCCCGCGAGGTACGCGACGTCGCCCAGCTGCACGCCGACCTCCGCCTCCGCGACGTGCACCCGCTCGGCGCGCACCTGGGGGTTGAGGTTCAGGTTCTCGATGGAAGGCGAACGGAAGGCGCCGCCGTACAGCAGCTTCACGTTGACGATGTCGAACTGCCGCGTGAGCGCCACCCGCGGCGCCACGTTCACGCCGATGGCCGAGTGCCACTCGAGCCGGCCGCCGGCCGCGACGTTCACGTACGGCGTGCGCCACAGCCCCTGCACGAAGCCCGCGATGTTTCCGTAGGTCACCGTGTTCGCGCCCTGAAAGTCGGTCTGCGCGCCGGTGAGGATGAGCGTGTCGAGCCAGCCGTGGTCGACGTAGCCCTCCACGCCGCCGGTGATGTCGAGCGATTGTATGGGAGCCCAACCAAGCGCCACGCCACCGAGGATCCGCGCCGCGGTCTTGTCGTAGAACTGGTCGCTGCCCTCGGCGAGTGTCTTCCACGGCGTGTGGGCACGCGCGGTGATGCGGGGCCGCAACGTCACCGTCTCGCTGAGCTTGGTCTCGTACTGCACGTCACCGGCGATGGTGCGGAACGTCACGAAGCTGCCCGGCGCCGCGGTGCCGAAGCCGACCGACGACCCCTGCACGTAGTTGTCGAACAGGAAGCGCGCCTTGAGGCCCTTCCACGCGATGGCGGCGTTGATGCTGAGCGGGTCGAGCTGCTCGTTGCGAAGCGAGATGGTGGCGCCCGAAAAGTCAGACCAGTCAGCGCGCGTGCGCCGGCCCAGACCGCCGCTGGCGTGCAGGCTCCACTCGATGCCCGTGCTCTCGTGCTTCGCGCCCAGCGAGCCGCCGACGCTCCAATCGTTGAAGTCGGTGGCGCCCTGCGCGTACCGGCCACCGAAGGACGCCCCCTGAAGCTTGCTGCCCGAGCGGGTGATGACGTTGATGACCGCGAGCTCCGCGCTGCCACCGTAGATGGCCGACCCCGGGCCACGGATCACCTCGATGCGGTCGACCTGCGAGAGCAGCACGTGATGGCCGAACTGCGTGGTGCCGTAGAGCGGCTCGTTGAGCTCGATGCCGTCGACCATCAACAGCACCTTGCCTTCGTGACCCCACAGGCCGCGGAAAGCGACGCCCACGGCGCCCTGCACGTCTTGATGAAACGTGAAGCCGGGGACGAGCTGCAGCGCTTCCAGGAGGTCGCGCGCGCCGGACGCGAGCAGCTCTTCGCGCGTCACCACCAGCACGACGCCGGGCGCCTCCCGCGTGGTGCGCGCGTCTCTGGTGGCGACTTCGACGGGTGTATCGAGCAGCGCGTCGAGCGAGAGGTCGTCGACGTCGGCCGCCAGCGCCGAAGCCGCGGACAGCGCCAGAAAGAAGGTAGGCCCCCGAATCATGGGTGCGCGGCCTAGCACCAAGTGACACGCGTCACCGTGAAGACACGTGGGGGCGTCGCGCGAGGGGGACCTCCGGCCTGCCATGCTCCGTGGCTCGGGCGCTGATTCACCCTGCACCTCTTCGGCGCCCCAGGTGTCAGATGTGCGCAATGCGCGCCTTTTCCCTCACGTTGGTGCTGCTCTTCGCTGCCGGTTGCCTCACCCCCACGCCCGAGAAGTGCGCCGCGTCGAACTGTGCCGGGTGTTGCGACGCGACCGGCGCCTGTCAGCCCGGAACCCAGAGCACGGCGTGCGGTGCGAGCGGGCTTTCGTGCGCCACCTGCTTCAGCCCTCAGGTCTGCAGCGCCGGCTTCTGCGTGAACGGCGGCACCGGCGGCGGCTCGGGGTCGACGGGCGGGGGCACCGGTTCGACGTGCAACGCGACCACCTGCCCCGACGGCTGCTGTGACGGCGACACCTGCCGCGGCGGCAACACGCTGGCCCGCTGCGGCGCCGGCGGGCAAGCGTGCCGCACCTGCGGAAATGATCAGACCTGCAGCGCGGGCGAATGCAGCGGCGGCGCCTGCAACCCGTCGACGTGCCCCGACGGTTGCTGCAGTGCGGGCGTGTGCGTCGGCGGCGCGAGCACTGGCGCCTGTGGCACCGGCGGCCTCACCTGCGACGTCTGCAGCGGCGCCGAGCAGTGCACCGGAGGCCGCTGCGAGCCGCCTTCGACCTGCAACGCGACCACCTGCCCCACGGGCTGCTGCAGCGACGGCGTCTGCCAGGTCGGCACGGCGTCGAGCGCGTGCGGCACCGGCGGCGCCGCGTGTGACGTGTGCGACGGCACCGAGCGCTGCAACGGCCGCTCGTGCGTGCCCGCCACTGCCAGCTGCGATGCCACCACGTGCCCCAACGGCTGCTGCGACGGCAACTCGTGCGTCATCAACGGCGGCAGCGAGGTGTGCGGCACCGGCGGCTCCCTCTGCCGCGCGTGCGGAAGCGGTCAGGTGTGCAACCTGGGCCGGTGCGAAGCGACGACCTGCAACGGCACCACGTGCCCCGGCGGTTGCTGCCAGGGCAACGTGTGCGTGCCCGGCGCGAGCAACGCCGCGTGTGGAGCGAACGGCGCCCAGTGCAACGTGTGCGGCAACGGCCTCATGTGCACCAACGGCGCGTGCACCGCCGCTTCGTGCAACGCCACCAGCTGCCCCACCGGGTGCTGTGACGGCAACGTGTGTCTGCCCGGCAGCTCCCCGGCGTCGTGCGGCGGAGGCGGCGCGCAGTGCAGCGCGTGCTCGTCGGGGCAGTCGTGCAGCAACGGCCGCTGCGTCGCGCCCACCTGCGGCGCGTCGACGTGCCCGACCGGCTGCTGCGTCAACAACACCTGCGTGACGCCCAACGCGCTCCAGTGCGGCAACGGCGGCAGCCAGTGCGTCACCTGCGGGTCGGGCCAGAGCTGCAACGGCAGCGGCGAGTGCGTCAGCGGAGGCTCCTGCAACGCCACCACCTGCCCCACCGGCTGCTGCGAGGGCAACGTGTGCCTCGCTGGCAATACGGGCATGGCGTGCGGCGGCAACGGCAACAGCTGCGTGTCGTGCGGCTCGGGCTTGAGCTGCGTGGCGGGCCAGTGCGTGGCGCCCACCTGCAACGCCACCACGTGCCCGTCGGGTTGCTGCAGCGGCACGGTGTGTCTGGCGGGCACGTCGACCAACGCGTGCGGCACCGGCGGCAACCGGTGTGGCGCGTGCGGCGCGGGCCAGGTGTGCAACGGCACCGCGTGCGTCTCGAGCTGCAACGCGAGCACCTGCCCTTCGGGTTGCTGCCAGGGCTCGACGTGCGTGAGCGGCAACAGCACCAGCACCTGCGGCACCAACGGCAACGCCTGTGCGGCGTGCAGCAGCGGCCAGAGCTGCAACAACGGCAGCTGCTCGACGGGCACGCAGAACGGCGACGCCTGCAGCAACGCGCCGACGGTGACGCTGCCATTCACGGGCACGCAGTCGTTGTCGGGCTACGCGAATGACTTCACGTCGAACACCAACGGCTGCAAGGGCTCCCAGGGGCTCGACCGCATGGTGCGCTTCCAGGTGCCGGCGGGGCACCGCGTGACGGCGACGGTCACGCCCACGGTGTCGACCTTCGACCCCATGTTGAGCCTGGTGCGCGGCGCGGCCGCAGCGTGCGTGGGCAGCAGCGCCACGTGCGTGGCCTCGGCCGACACCGGCGCCGACAACGCGGCGGAGACCGCCAGCTGGTTCAACGGCACCGGCGCGCCGGTCGACATGTTCGCGGTCGTCGACGACTACGACGCCCAGTCGTTCAACGGCGCGTACACCTTGAGCATCAGCGCCTCGCCGCCGCCCGCGGGTGACACCTGTGAGACGGCGCTCGCCGGCAGCAGCGGCGTGGCGATTTCCCGCACGGTGACGGACTTCACCAACGACTACGCGTCGTCGACCAGCTGCGCGTCGCCTTCGACCGGCGCCGACCTGGTCATCGTGTACGCCGTACCGGCCAACCAGAGCCTCACGGTGACCGCCACGCCCAGCGCGTCGGTCGACGTGTCCATCAACCTCTCGCTCGGCAGCGGCGCGTGTGGCGCGCGCACCTGCGTGGCCGGCGTGAGCAAGGGCGCCAACGGCGTCACCGAGAGCCTCGGGTGGAACAACGTCACCGGCGCTGCGCAGAACGTCTACGTGACCATCGACTCCACGAGCAGCTCCACGGGCACGGTCTCGGTGACCGGCACCGTCGGCGCGAGCCTCGCGTGTGGGCCGCTCACCTGCGGCAGCGGTTGCTGCAGCGGCGGCGTGTGCCAGACCGGCACGTCAGCCTCGGCCTGCGGCACCAACGGCGCGGCGTGCAACACGTGCACGTCACCGGCGCAGTGCAGCGCGAGCCAGGCGTGCAGCGCCACCAACCTGCCCACGGGAGCCCCGTGCACGGCGACCTCGCAGTGCTACGAGCCGGTGCTCGGTTCAGCGGTCTGCGAGACGAGCTGGCCGGGGGGTTACTGCAGCAGCATCTGCTTCCTCACCAACCAGCTGTGCGGCGGCTTCGGCAGCTCGGCGACCGGTTGGTGCACGGCGAACAACCAGTGCCTGCAGCTGTGCAACGCGCCCGGCAGCGGCCAGTCGAACTGCCGCGCGAACTACGTGTGCGACACCGCCGCGGGCACGCCGTCGCAGGGCGTATGCGTGCCGCGATGCCCGACCGTGGCGTGTGCATCGGGCCGCACGTGCAACGCGCAGGGCTACTGCATCTGAACCAGCCGAAGGCAGGTCGCACGCCCCGCGCGCGGCCGCGGTGAACTACGTGAAAGAAGCGAAGTGAAGTAACTGCGAGCTCGTGACGTGGCTGCGCACGATTGTCGGCAGCGTGCTGGTGGGCGTGGGAGCGGGCCTCGCTTCGGCGCTCTTTCTCTTCTCGCTCGAGTTGGTGACGAAGGTGCGCATGCCGTGGCTGCTGCCGTTCGGCGGCGTGCTGTTGGGTCTCGTGTTGCAACGCTTTCACGTCGCGGCGATTCCGAGACTCTTCCAGGCAGCAGCGACGGGCGAAGGTCCCGCAGTTCCGTGGCGCGCCGGGCCGCTGGTGTTGTTCGGCACGCTGCTCACGCACACGTTCGGCGGCAGCGCAGGTCGCGAAGGCACCGCAGTGCAGATGGGCGGAACGCTCGGCGAGCTCGTCGCCACGAAGCTCGGTGAGCGCCGTCATCTCATCATCGCCGGCATCGCAGGCGGGTTCGGCTCGGTGTTCGGCACGCCCATCGCGGGAGCGCTCTTCGGCATGGAGGTCGTCGCCGTGCGGCGCTGGCAGTGGCGCTCGGCGGTGCCCGCGTTCATCGCGTCGTTCGTGGGCGACGTCGTGTGCCGGCGCACCGGCGTGAAGCACACGCACTTTCCGCACGTGGAGGTCAGCGGCGAGTGGTGGCGCTGGTTGGCGTTGGCGTTCGCTTCGGCGCTCGTCACCCTCGCCTTCGTCGCGGCGCTTCACGGCTTCAAGAAGGCAGGCGCGCGCTTTTCACCGCCGCAGCGTCTGTTCATCGGCGGCGTGGTGGTGGTGGCGCTGTGGCGGCTGGTGGGCACCGACGAGTTCCTCGGCCTCGGCGTTCCGAGCATCGAACAGGCCTTCGTCACTGCGCCTGAACGCACGGCCTTCGCGTGGAAGCTGCTCTTCACCGCGGCGACGTTGGGCTTCGGTTTTCTCGGCGGTGAGGTCACGCCACTGTTCTTCATCGGCGCGACGCTGGGTGGCGCACTCGCAGGGCCGCTCGGGCTCCCGCTGGACGCGAGCGCTGGTGTGGGGCTCGCGGCCATCTTCGCGGCAGCGTCGAAGTCGCCCGTCGCGCTCGCAGTGATGGCCGCCGAGTTGATGGGGATCTCCATCTTCCCCGCTGCGCTCGCCGTCTGCGTCGTCACCACGCTGCTGACCGGGCGCTTCGGCATCTACGAACGGTCTGTCACGAGCATGTGACAATCAGTACGAAGTGGTCACATGAAGTACGCGATCGTCGTCGTGGTGTTCGCCCTGTCGTGCGGCGAAGTGAAGGAACCCGAAGGTCTTCCGCGCCTGCCACCGTTGAGCGCCGCGCCGCTGGCGACCGAGCAACGCTGGGGCGCCACGAAGCCGGTCACACCACAGATGAATCGCCCGCCGACGAACCCCGCGCAGCTCGGCTGGCTGCTCGACAACGGCTTCGGTGACGTGCGCCTCGTCGCAGGCCTCCAGTCATCGACACAGACCATCGACGGCGCGTCGCCACCCGCCGCGGGCGCCAACCGGAAGTTGCTGCTGCGCTTCGTGCACCTCGCCGACACGCAGCTGACCGACGACGAATCACCGGCGCGCGTGGTGTCGCTGGACCAGATGGGCCCGACGAGCGGCGCGTTCCGCCCGCAGGAAGCGTGGGGGTGTCACGCCCTCAACGCTGCGGTGCGCACCATCAATCGCGTGCATCGCGACACGCCGATCGATCTGGTGATGCTCGGAGGCGACAACATCGACAACGCGCAGCGCAACGAGGCGCGCTGGTTCCGCACCGTGCTGGGCGGCGCCGATTCGCTCGAGTGTGATTCGGGCGACGACGATGATCCGACCCCGGGGCCGTCGAACGATCCGAAAGATCCGTTTCACGTCGAAGGCCTCTCGGTGCCGTGGCGGTGGGTCACCGGCAATCACGACGTTCTCAACCAGGGGAACTTCCCCATCACCGAGCAGCTGCGCGCGATGTCGAAGGGCACCGAAGCGAGCGTCGGCACGCGTGATGGGTCGAAGCCCGGCGGAGGCCCCACCACCGAAGGCCCCGTTGCCGCCGACGATGAGCGCGAGCCGATGAACGGCGCCGAGCTGCTGACCTTCATTTCCGACGATGGTGACGGTCACGGCCTGCGCACCGCCGGCGCGACCACCGACGGCAAGGCGTTCTACGCCATCGACGTCGGTGACTCGTTGCGGCTCGTGGTGCTCGACACCGCAGCGCCGACCGGCGGCTCCGACGGGCTGTTGTTGCGCACCGACGTCGACGCGCGCGTGAAGCCGCTGCTCGACGAAGCAGAAGCGCAGGGCCGCTACGTGCTGCTGTTCTCGCACCACGCCGCGCGCGCGTTGACCGACGGTTCGGGCTTCGGCGGCTCGCAGCAGTCCGGCGCGATGCTGACCGCGGAGTGGCGCGAATTCCTGGGCGCGTATCCACACGTGGTGATGCACATCGCCGCGCACTCGCATGAGTACCGCGCTGGCGTCGCGCGACCGCTGGGTGGTCACCCGTTCTTCGAAACCGAGAGCGCGTCGCTCACCGACTGGCCCGCACAGGTGCGGATGTTCGAGGTGTGGAACGAAGACAACGGCTTGCTTCACGTGCGCGCGGTGCCGCTCGATTTCTCGGAAGAAAACGACGCACTCGCTGCCGAATTCCGCAGACGGTCAGCGGCAGACTTCACCTCGGGCTGGGCGGGCGCGACCGCGGGCGATGAAGGCGCCGTCGACTTCTGGTTCCCCGTCGTGCGTTGAAACGTTCGTCGCCACGACACCCGTCATCCCCTGATGGCTTTCCGAGCGCCGCTCGTGCGTTAAGCCCACGCCATGCTCTTCGCGCTCGTGGTGTTCGTGGTCTCGGCTGCGCCTCCGGAGGTGTTCGACTGCAAGGCCCGCAAGTGCCGCGCCTCGAAGCAGAAGGGCGACGTATGGAAGGTCACGTTGCCGAAGGTGAAGCGCGACGACGGCGTCGAGTGCCGCGAAGCGCCGGAGGAATACTGGCTCGTGCCGAAGAGCGGGCCGGCGCAGCTGCTGCTCGAGGTGTGCAACGACGGCTACGGCGCGTCGGGCGTCGGTGAAGACAGCATCGACATCACCGCCAATGGCTTCAAACACTCGCGCTACGGCGGCTCGGCCTGGAGGTGGACCAGCGCCACCGAGCTCGCCTTTTCGCCCCTGCGGGTGGTGAGCGAGAGCGAGAGCAACTTCAACGCGACGATGCCGGGCTTCACGAAGGAGTCGAGCTGGAACTGGGACACCTTCCGCGGAAAGCAGGTCGACGAGGTCGCGAAGTGCAGACCAGACGGCTCGCCCGACATCGACTCCGAAGAGAGCGTGCACATCGAGAGCAGCCCGGTCCCGGTCGTGCTGTTGAGCGACGCCTTCCGCAACGGAGGCTGGAAGACGACGAGCCTCGGCGCCTGCAGCGTGCCAGCGAGCTTCGTGACCTTCGGAAAGCAGAGCGGGAAGAACGACGCGTCGTTGAGCGCCATCGCCACCTTCCCTGAAAAGGCAGCGCGCGAGCTGTACCTCGAAGTGCGAGACGACGCGTTCGTGACCGAGGCCACGAAGTGGACGCTCGCGGATCACGTGGAGCTCTGGTTCGCCTCGAGCGCCGGCGCGTGGGACGAATGCGTCGGCACCCGAGGCGGCGTGCAGTTCGGCGTGTCGCTCGATGGGAAGGTGAACGTCGGCTTCGGCGAGCCGAACGCATCGGCGCTCTCGGTGGAGGTCGCCAGGGCCGACGGCGTGGTGCGAATGAAGGTGCTGCTCACCGGCCTGCCGGACGACTTCGTGGGCATCGTGTATTCGGACAGCGACGACGGAAAGAAGCAGAAGGCGCTGCTGGCGACGAGCCAGCTCAAGTTCGCCAGCGTGCCGACCTTCAGTGGTTGGAAGAAGTTCCCCCGTGACATCGCGGCCTGCGACGTGAGCGACGGAGCGTTGAAACCGAAGAACACGCGCGTGTTCGAGCCGAAGACCGCCGTCATCGAGTGAGCGCGTGCCGTGACGCGCGTCATCGGCTTCAGAAGAACGACACGAGCGCGCCGCACAACACGCCAAGCAACGACCCCGCCGCGACGTCGCTCGGGAAATGAACCCCGAGCCACACGCGCGAGAACACCACGCCCGCCGCCCACGCACTCACGACCCACGCGAGCGGGTGGCCGATGAGCACCAGCGCCACCGCCAACGCCACCGACGTCGCCGCGTGCGTCGAAGGGAACGAGTGATGTTCACCCGGCGCCCAGATGCCACGCGTAATCCCATGCGTCGACGCGAACGGGCGTGACCGCTTCACGACCCGCTTCACCACGCTGCCGATGATCAAGGCCACCAGCGCCGTCGCCATGGCTCGGAGAAAGTCGAGCTGGCGCGGCATCACGCTCACGTCGAACTGCAGCAGGCCCCACAGCCCGATGGAGAGCGCAGCCCACACCCCTCCAGCACCGGACCACGAGAGCGCGACGCACACCCAGGTGATGACGCGATGTCGACGGCGCGCCTCGAGCGCCTTGCTGATCCGCACGTCCCACGCGACGACCCGCTGCATGCGGCGACTCATACCGCGCAAGAACCGGAATGCGATGCCCATGTGCGCGCCGTACTTGAGCGTCATGAACGACCTGCGCATTCACGCGGCCGCGGGCGTGTACTGCCGCTCGACGTGCACCACGCACCCACCCACCGCCTTCTTCGACGACGCCGAGCTCGCGCGCCGTGCGGGCCTTCGACCGTGCCCGACGTGCAGACCCGATGACGCACTGATGACGCGCGGCTTCGAGGTCTGGCCACAGCTGTTGACGCACGCGCAGTGCGACGCGGTCACCGCGCTCTACGACGACGCGTCACGCTTTCGCAGCAAGGTGGTGATGGCGCGTCACAACTTCGGGCGTGGTGAGTACCAGTACTTCGGCTACCCGCTGCCCGAGCTGATCAGCACCCTGCGAAGCGAGCTCTACCAACGGCTCGCGCCCATCGCGCAGAAGTGGACCGGCGCGCCCTTCCCCATGACGCACGCGGAGTTCGTGCGGGGCTGTCATGACGCAGGTCAGACACGGCCCACGCCGCTGCTGCTGCGGTACGGCGAAGGCGACTTCAACTGCCTGCACCAGGACCTCTACGGCGAGCGCGTATTCCCGCTGCAGGTCGCGATTCTGTTGTCGCAGCCGGGCCGCGACTTCACGGGCGGAGAGTTCGTGCTCACCGAGCAACGGCCCCGCATGCAGTCGCGGGTGCACGTCGTACCCCTGTCGAAAGGTGACGCCGTGGCGTTCGCGGTCAACCACGTTCCCAGGCGCGGTGCGCGCGGAACGTGGAGGGCGTCGCTGCGTCACGGGGTGAGCGTCGTTCGCAGCGGTGCGCGCCACACCCTCGGCCTCCTCTTTCACGACGCGCCGTGACCACGCCCCGCAGCGACCTCTCGCGAAGGCAGGTGGCCGAGGGCGCCATCGAAGTGACGCGAGAGCTGGGCGTCGAAGTGAGCGCGAGCCGCCGGCACGGTCACACCCGGTGCGCGGAGGAAGCAGGTGCGCGGCGGCCCGACGAGGCAATACGTCGGCAGTTTCGTGACGCGCGAGACGACGCGCAGCGCCGCCCTGCTCGCCTGGCGAGATTCGGGCCTCGTGTGAGCTGGCTAAGGTGACCGCATGACGCGCGAGAACGCAGACGACATCAGCAGCTTCAGTCAGCACCGCCTCCCATCGCGCTCCGCGGCACTGAGCAGATGACGTCGACGTTCGATTTCCTCTCGCGCGAGCAACTCGGCCCGCAGTCGTTCGTGCTGCGCGGCTTCGCCCTCGACGTCGCTGATCAGCTGCTGCGCGACGTGGAGCAGGTGATCAGCGCTTCGCCGTTCAGAAATCTCATCACTCCCGGCGGGCTCACCATGTCCGTGGGCATGACCAATTGCGGGGCCTTCGGCTGGGTCTCCGACCGCACGGGCTACCGCTACGACCCCATCGACCCGCTCACGAAGCAGCCGTGGCCCGCGATGCCCAGGTCGTTCGCGTCACTCGCCACGCGCGCCGCACGTGAGGCCGGGTTCGACGACTGCACCGCCGAAGCCTGTCTCATCAACCAGTACCTGCCGGGAACGAAGCTCTCGCTGCATCAGGATCGCGACGAGCAGGACTTGAGTCAGCCCATCGTGTCGGTGTCACTCGGGCTCCCGGCGACGTTCATGTTCGGAGGGCACCAACGCTCCGACCCCACGCAGAAGTACGCGCTGCAACACGGAGACGTCGTGGTCTGGGGCGGCGTCGATCGCCTCCGGTTTCACGGCGTCGCGCCCGTGAAAGACGGCGACCATTCCCGCACCGGCCGCCGCCGCATCAACCTCACCTTCCGGCGCGTCACGGCGATGCGGTGAGGCGCTGATCGTCGGCGCGTGCCGAAGCAGACCGCGTCGAAGTCGCGTTCTTTCAAGTCAGCGCGGACACACTTCGGTACGAGGCGCGCCATGCGCTTCGCTCACGCCGTCGCCGGAACCCGCGCCTTCATCGCGCTCGTCTTCTCCATCGCGTTCATCGTGGTGCCCGAAGACATGATGCCCGGCAGCTCGGCCGAACCGGCGCGCTCGCTCGCGCTGCTCTTCGTGAGCCGCAACATCGCCTTCGGCGTCGCGCTGCTCGTACTCGCCGTCAGGCGCATCGACGTGCCGCTGGCGTGGGTGTTGATCATCGACGTCGCGTTGCAGCTCTACGACGCGGCGTACGCGCACGACGCGACGGCCGTCGTGCCCGTCGTCATCGGCGTGCTCGAGGCGCTCGCCGCACGCCAACTGCTCAGCGGCGCGGCACTGAAGGAGAAGGCTTCGGCGGCGTGAGTGAGCCCGCGCGCGTCTCGTGCGTCGGCGGAAAGCGCACGGTGAACGTCGTGCCGTGCCCGTCTTCGTTCGCGCGCGCGGTGATTTCGCCCATGTGCGCGTCGACGATTCGTTTCACCACCGCCAGCCCGAGGCCCGTGCCCGTCGCCTTGGTGGTGAAGAACGGCTGGAACATCTTCTCGGTTGCGCGCTGCGTGAGGCCCACGCCCTCGTCGCGAACGCGCACGCACAACCACGTGCCGCCCTGGTGCGGCTCGAGCGTCGCTTCGACCATCACCGTGCCTCCGCGCGGCATGGCCTGCGCTGCGTTGACGATGAGGTTCACGAGCGCCTGCTTGAGCAGGTGCGCGTCGAGCGGGAACGGCGGCAGCTCCCGCGGGAACTCGGTCAGCACCCGCACGTTGGCGTTGAGCGTCGACTGGGCCGCCGCGTCGACCGCGTTGGCGATGATGGGCTCGACCGCGTTGGCCTTCTTCACCAGCTCGTACGGCCGCACGAAGTCGAGCAGGTCGCCGACGATGCGGTTCAGGCGGTCGGCCTCTTCCCCAACCATGTTGAGCAGCATCTCCGAGTCACCGGTGGGCTTGAGCAACCGCTTCAACGTGGTGAGCGAATTGAAGATGACGCCGAGCGGGTTTCGAACCTCGTGCGCCATCACCGCGGCCAGCTCACCGAGCGCCGCCAGCTTCTCGTGGCGAACGAGCTCCTGCTGCGTGCGGCCGAGCTCGTCGTAGGACTTCTTCAAGTCTGCGTAGAGCCGCCCCGATTCGTCGTACAGGCGTGCCCGCTCGAGCAGCGCCGCCATCTGCACGCCGAGAATTTCAGCCGAGCGCACTTCGGGATCTTCGAAGCCCGCGTCGCGGCGGCGGCCCAGCGTCAGCAACCCGACCGGCTTGCCTTCGATGGTGAGCGGCACCACCGCCATGTGAAGAAAGCCCTCGCCGGCGACCAGGGCCGAATCGACCGGCAGCTTCGCGACGGGCACCGCCAACGGCGCCACCAGCACCGGCTGCCCCGGCGGTAACGAGAAGCGCTGGTACTTGCCGACCGCCGGGCCCGAGGTGCCGAAGGCCTCGACCATCAGGTACTCGTCGGTGTCGGTGTTGTAGCGGTGGAAGATGGTCGCGTCGCTCTGCGTGGTGCGCGCGACGGTGCCCAGCGCGCGATGACACAACGCCGCATAGTCGGCCTGCGCTCCCGAGACGGCGAGCTCATGCACCAGCTCGAGCTCGGCGGTGCGCCGCTCGAGTCGCTCGAAGCCGGTGCAGACCTCGAGCGCCGTGCCCAGCTGCAAGGTGAAGAGCCTGAAGATGCTCACGTCGTCGTCGCGGAGGTCGTCATGCAACACCACCAGCCCGCCCCACTGCGCACCGCCCACGTGCAGCGGCGAGGTGATGGCCGCCTTCGGCATCTGCGTGAGCGCGTCTGACGTCAGCTGCGTGCCGCCCAGCGCCTCGGCGTATTCCTGCAGCGCCGCCGGCATGTCGGTGATCAACATCGGCCCCGCGTTGGTGCCGAACAACGTGCCCGCCAACAACGGCCAGCGCCCCGCGTCACCGCCGAACCCGCGCAGCACGCCCAGAACGCCGGGGTGCGCCGACAGGTAACGCATGCCGAACACGCCACGGTCCAGTGACACCAACGCCACCTGGAGGCCCAGCGCCTCGAGCCCGTGACCCGTGGTGGCGATGAGCTCCTTGATGCTGCGGGTGCGCTGAACCGCCAGCGCCACGTCCGTCACAGCCGTCAGCAGCCCGTCACCGTGTAAAAGCGCTTTCGAACGAGACATGCGCGCTCCTGTTTCGACCCTGAGTCGCTCTCACCGGGCGAGAAAATCACTTTGAAACCGAGGATTTACGAAACATAGCCCTGTGCACGGGCGATAACACGCCCATGCGCAGCCTGGTCGCCGCCCTCACGCTCGTTGCCTCGACTGCTCTGGCTGTTCCGTGCACCGAATTGCCCGTGCTTTTCCTCGTTCAGGACAAGTCGGGGTCGATGAACTTCGCCCCTGACGGTACGGCGGCCAGCGCGTCGAACCCCTCGAAGTGGAGCATCGCGCGTCAGGTGGTGCCGACGCTGGCGAGCAACTTCAACAACCGCTTCCGCTTCGCCGCGGCGATGTACCCGACCGACACCGCGACCTTCAATTGCAGCACCGCGTCGATCTACGCGCCCATCAGCACCCAGACCTCGGGCATCACCAACGCGTACAACTCGGCGGTGCCCGGCGGCGGTACGCCCACCGCGGCTTCGCTTCAGGCCGTGCGCGCGCACATCAACGCGCAGAACCTGGCGACGCCCGCGTACGTGCTGCTGATCACCGACGGCCTGCCCAACTGCAACACCTCGCTCGACGCGAACTCCTGCACGCCCACCAGCACGGCGGCGTGCGGCACCGTGCCTCCTGCGCAGAGCTCGTGCGGCCTCGGCGCCAAGGACTGCCTCGACACGCAGGCCAGCGTTCAGGCCGCCGCCGCGCTCTACGCCGCGGGCATCAAGGTCTTCGTGGTGGGCTTCGACAGCACGCTGGTCGCCGGCAACAACAAGGCCGTGCTCGACGCCATCGCTTCGGCTGGCGGCACGTCGTCGTCGTACTCGGCGTCGAACCAGACGCAGCTGACCAACGTGCTCAACACCATCGCGCTCAACACCGCGACCTGCTGCCAGGACGTCTGCACCGCCGGCGCCTCGCAGTGCCTGAGCAACGGCTCGCGCCGCACCTGCAGCCTGGACAGCGCCATCGGCTGCACCACGTGGACCACCACGCAGTGCCAGGCCGGCACCACCTGCAGCAACGGCACCTGCCAGGGCTGCTCGAACACCTGCACCGCCGGCGCGGCCCGCTGCGCGTCGAACGGCAACGTCGAACAGTGCGTGGCCAACGCGCAGGGCTGCACCTCGTGGCAGACCGCCGACACCTGCGGCTACGGCGAGATCTGCGCCTCGGCCCAGTGCAACTCGTGCCAGGCCTGCACCTCGGGCGCGTCGCGCTGCACGGCGAACGGCATCGAGACCTGCGAGTGGAACGTCATCACCGGCTGCACCTCGTGGCGCGCGGGCACCTGCGCTTCGGGCAGCGTGTGCACCAACGGCAGCTGCACGGCCTGCAACACCGCGTGCACCGCCGGCGCCAAGCGCTGCGCCAACAAGACCGTCGAGACCTGCGTGGCCAACGCGCAGGGCTGCACGTCGTGGCAGGCAGGTGAAACCTGCACCGACTTCTGCAGCGGTGGCGCGTGCGGCACCTGCGGCACCAACTGCACCGCCGGCCAGACGCGTTGCCAGGGCGCCAACGGCGTCGAGACCTGCATCATCGACGCGAACTCCTGCCCCGCGTGGGGCCCGGCGCAGCAGTGCGCGCCCAACAGCTACTGCGCCAACGGCAGCTGCATGACCTGCGCGACGTCGTGCACCCAGGGCGCGAAGCGCTGCGGCGCGAGCGGCACCACCGAAGAGTGCCGCCTCGACAGCATGGGTTGCACGGCGTGGGCGCAGACCGGTCAGTGCGACGTGGGCGGTGGTGAGCGTTGCGACATGGGAGTCTGCATTCCTCCCTGCCCGGTGATCTGCGAGCCCGGTGCGCGTCAGTGCAGCGCGAACCGCCCGCAGAGCTGCCAGGCCGGCCCGTCGGGTTGCTACGTGTGGCGCGACGAGACCGCGTGCGGCTCGGAGCAGGCGTGCGTCGGCGGCAACTGCGAAGACTCGTGCGGCAGCGGCGAAATCGAGTTCTGCCCCAACGGCAAGGAGTGCGTCGGTCTGCCTGAAGGCCGCTTCTGCCTGTCGACCGATGGGGGTGTCGGCGGCGGCGCGGGCGGTGGCGACGGCACCACGGGCGGCGGCAACGGCTCGGGGACTGGCGGCGGTTCAGGGGCGGGCAACGGCGCCGACGGTGGCTCCAACTCCAACGGCTCGGGCAGCGAGACGACCGAGCCGGGTGGCCCTCAGCGCATCGGCGCCGCGGCCATGGGCTGCAACTGCAACACCGTCGATGCCGGCGCGGTGCCGCTGCTGGCGATGGGCCTGATGCTGGTGCTGCGCCGCCGTCAGGCCAGGCGCTGATCAGCTGATGACTTCGTGAAGTCCACGAAGGCGTCGCTCACTCCGAGCGGCGCCTTCGTCGTTTCCGCGCGAGCTCAGTACGGCGACGTCACCACCACCCACGCGGCGCGCCAGCCGTCCCACATGAACCAGTTGCCGTTCGAGAACGCGTACGTGTTGCCGTTGATGACCTGCTGTTCGGCGCCGTACGGCAGGCTCGCCACGGTCGCGCCGATGGGCGCCGACACCACCTGATAGCCACCCGGCGCCGTCGAATAGAAGAAGCCGTCGGCGTAGTAGTACGAGGCCGCGCCCACCGAGAGCGCGACGAAGCCGAGCGGCAACGCAGGCACCACGCGCACGACCGGGCGATACGGCCGCGGGTGAATGCGCACGTACGGCGCTGGCCGCACCACCGCCATCGGCGGCGGCCGCACCACGACATGCGGCGGCCTGACCACCACGCGCGGAGGCCTCGGCGCGGGAACGACGGCGTGCACGGGCCTTGCGGGGTGCCAGCCACCACCATGCGGAGGCCGCGCCTGCGCCAGCGCCGAGATGCCAGTCACTGCTGCGAGAAGGAGCTTCTTCATGACCTTCCTCCTGTTCAGGTCCAACACGCGCTTCGACGCGAAGTTGCCTCCGCGCATTCGCCCCCTGCCCGTTCCGTAAGGACGCGGTACGTAAATGGAACACGGTGGATCGCCGGGCTTGCCCCCGGCAACCAACGGGTGCGATGACCGCCCTCGCTCTCCCTCTCGGGCACATGCCGAACGACCTCGCTGCCACGGCAGACCCGCTCCGTACCCTTGCGCTGGCCGCGCGAGATGGCGAAAGCCTTGCCTTTACGCAGCTTTACGAGCGCACTCGGGAACAAGCCTGGCGCGTTCTGTACCGGGTGGTGGGGCAGAGCCCCGACCTGGAAGACCTGGTTCAAGAGGCCTACATCCAGCTCATGCGGGCGCTCAAGACGTATCGGGGCGATTCGCGCGTCACCACGTTCCTGCACCGGGTCTGCGTCAACGTGGGGCTCATGCACCTCCGCGGCAAGCGCCGCAAGAAGGAGGAGACGACCGACGAGCTGCCCGAACACTCGACGGACGAGACCCACGACCCGGAGCGCGCCGCGCAGGTCAAACAGGCCGCGTCGCTGGTGCAGAAGGCGCTCGCCACGCTGAGCGAAGAGAAGGCGCAGGTGTTCGTGTACCACGAGCTGCTCGGCCTCAAGCCCGAGGAGATCTCGGAGCTGGTCGACTGCCCGGTGAACACCGTGCGCTCGCGCCTCAACCGGGCGCGCATCGACTTCACCTCCGTCGTCGTGACATTGAAGCGGGGCGAAACATGAAGCACCTCGCCGCCGACACGCTGTGGAGCTTCGCCCGCGAGGAGCTGGCTGCCGAGGAGCGCGCCCAGGCGCAGCTTCACCTCGACGCCTGCGCCGAGTGTCGCGCGTCGCTCGCAGACGTGACGATGGCGACGGGGCTGCTGTCGGTGTTGCCGGAACCTCCGCCGATGCCCGAAGCGATGGCGCGCCGCGTGGGTCACTCGCTGGCCGACGCCGCCGACGCACGTGCGGCCACCCGTTTCACGTCGTGGTGGAGTTCGCTGTTCACGCCGCGCTTCGTGCTCGCGGCGGCGCTGGGCGTGGTGCTGGTGACGGTCGCTGCCTGGTGGCTTGCGCCCCGCGCCGAAGTGGCGCCGCTGCCGGCGCCTTCGCCCGAGCAACTGGCGCTGCCGACGCTTCCTGCGCCCGTCGCGCCCGAGCTCGCGCCGCCGACGGTGACCCCCGCGCCGCCCGCGAAGAAGCTGTCGGTGACGGTCGCGCGCGCCCACAAGTCGACGACGCAGAAGGCGCAGGTGCTGGCCGAAGGCACCACGGTGACCACGCAGACCGGCGGCAGCGCGTGGCTCAACCTGCCCGACGGCTCGCGCGCCGGGCTGACCAGCGCGTCTGAAGTGAAGCTCGCCACGCTCGAAGAGAAGGCGCTCACGCTGGACATCGCGAAGGGCAGCCTCGCGCTCGTGGTGCCGCACCGGGAAGACCGCGTGTTGACGGTGCGCGCCGGCGACGTGGAAGTGGTCGACCTCGGCACGAAGTTCCTCGTGTCGCGTGAACCGAACCGCACCTTCGTGGCCGTGGAAGAGGGCGTGGTGTCGGTGAAGACGCCGTCGGGCGCGCGGGAAGTCCGCGCTGGCAGTGCGGTGACCTGGTCGAACGGCACGCTCACCGAGACCGATTGGGAGCCCGCGCCGCCGGTCGCGCAGGCACCGGTGACGAACACGCCAGCGCCCGAGCGCGAGAGCATCGCCCGCCTCGACCAGCTCGATGAAGACGGCGAAGACGACGCGCCACCTCCACCCGAAGACGCAGCGCCGGTGCTCGAGAAGCGCGACGAGCAGCGGCCCGACACGAAGCCGGTCGGTATGGATAAAGAGTGGGCGACGCCGCCTCCGCCCAGTGCGCCGAAGCCGCCCGCGCCGCGCATCGTGGGCGTGGTGAAGCCGAGCGACAGTGGTTTCTCACTCAAGAAGCTCGAGCGGAAGCTGCGTGCGGCGGGCGCGCGCTTCGGTGCGTCGAACCGTCGTGACGCAGAAGTTCGCAACATCACCATCTCGGCCGACGCGGGCGATTGCCGCTACGCGCTCGACCTGGTCGACAAGTGGCTCGCGGCGCCCATCACGTCTTCGCCGAATGAGCCCGTCATGCGCCGCACGGTGAAGGCGCAGCAGATCAAGTGTCTGCTTCGTCTGGGCCGCACGGAAGAAGCGACAGCGTTGCAGCGTCAGCTCGATCCACTGCCCTGAGGGCACTCGCTGTCTGTCCGAAGCGTGTTTGTTCAGGCGTTTGACGCGACGACGGCTGCCATCAGGGTGAGCGGTGCGTTCGGGTGTCGGATGCCGTGCTCGCTTCGCACGAGCCCCGCGACCTCGAAGCGAAATTCCGCGCAACTGGCCAGCGGGTTGGGAGCGGATCCGGCCCGAACGACAGGCCAGAACGACGATTGCTCACTTCTCGGTCGAAGCAACGGTGCCTGCCCGCGCTGGGCACCGCTCGAGACCCATCACCCGCTGCCTTCCTCAGGGAGTAGTTCAACCAATCGTTGAAACTGATTCACCAACTCTGTGACTACTGGGAAAGACCCGC
>QFQP01000018.1 GCA_003243425.1 Archangium gephyra
AGTCCTGGCGGGTGAGGGCGACCATCTCGAGAATCGTCGCCACGCCGCGGCCTTCTTCACCGACGCGCCACGCCTGCGCGCCCTGGAACTCGACCTCGCTGCTCGCGTTCGACCAGTCGCCCAACTTGTCCTTGAGGCGCTGAATGCGAATCGCGTTGCGCGAACCGTCGGGGCGCCAGCGCGGCAGCAGGAAGCACGTGATGCCCTTGTCGGCCTGCGCGAGCACGAGGAACGCGTCACACATCGGCGCCGAGAAGAACCACTTGTGACCGACGAGCTCGTACGAGTCGCCGTTGGCGAAGGCCTTGGTGGTGTTGGTGCGCACGTCCGAGCCGCCCTGTTTCTCGGTCATGCCCATGCCGAAGGTGACGCCGGCCTTCTGATCGGCGGGCACGAACTTCGGGTCGTACTTGTTGGAGATGATCTTCGGCAGCCAGGTCTTCGCGAGCTCGGGCGCGTGGTTGATCGCCGGCACCGAGGCGTAGGTCATGGTGAGCGGGCAGCTCGTTCCCTGATCGGCCTGGTTGTGCAGATACGACATCGCCATGCGGGCGACGTGGGAGCCCTTGTTCTTCTTGGACCACCCGAGGTGCGTGACGCCGGCGTCGATCGCCGCGCCCATGAGCTGGTGGTAGCTCGGGTGAAACTCCACTTCGTCGAGGCGATTGCCGAAGCGATCGAACGGGCGGAATTTGGGCTTGTTCTCGTTGGCGAGGATGCCGGCGGCCATCAACTCACCGCCGACGCGAACGCCGTACTTCTTGAGCTCTTCTTCGTGCCAGCCGCCGCCTTCACGCGCGACGGCCTCACGCAGGGGCAGGTCGGTCGACCACGCGTCGTAGACGAGCGGCGTCGACTGGTTGGTGACTTCGTGGGTGACGAACTTCGAAGCGACGGGCCCGAGCGTGCTCATGCGTCCCTACCTGCCACGACTCCCTCGCGCTGCGAAGAGGAGAGGGTCTCTGTCAGCTCTCTTGCGGCAGGATGGGGCGCACCAACCGGAGCGTCGGATGAAATCAGTGCAAGCGGTCGTCGACACGAATGTTGTGTTGGACATCTATTCGATCACCGACCTGTCGCGTGCCCACGAGTCGGGCGGAGATGACGACACTCCGGAACGGCTGTTCCGCCGCGTTCGCCTCCGGGAGTCATTGATGCTCGCGTGGTTGTTTCACGTGACTCACGCGGTGACCGTTTCGTTGCCGAATGAGTTGCAGCGGCTCGCCGCCAGACACGCACCGCCCGACGCCAAGGGCACCGTGGAGCTGCAGCACATGCAGTTGTCCATCTATCTGCAGAAGGACTTGGTTTTGAGCAACTGGGTGGCGCTCATGGAGAATGTCGACGAAGGGCTTGTCGGCTCCAAGGCTGACGCCGCGCTGCTCGACCTCTGCCGAAAGTACCGGGCACCGCTCATCACGAACGAGGGCTACTCAGTTGCGGGAGTCTCCGATTCTCACGGACTACGGGCGAAGGCGATCTCGGCAGGCATTCGAGTCTTCACTCCTCGTCAGTATTGGTCGGGCAAGATCGGAGAGACATCGACGAGAAAGTTCCTCGCCCGATACGACGCTGTGTCCAAGCGGTTCGTTCGTCGTCAAAACTCGACCTCTGCCGTCAAAGACGCCGTCAGCCTTCGCCGAGCGATCCTCCAGCACGTCTTCTTCGGTCACACGAAAGGAGCCACGCTGCCGGTGCGTCTGCCTGATTCATCGTGAATTCGCCTGGGTGGTCTTGAAACCCCACGAGCGACTCTTCGAACCTTCGCGCCGCAGTCCAACCCTCAATGGAGAACTGAATATGGCGCGTGGTGTGTCGGCGTTTGGTCCGGTGGTTGCGGCTCGTACGGCGGTGGCAGCACAGATTCTGGGAACGCCAGATCTGCTGGAGAAGTACCTGAAGGTCGGGGGCGGCCGTTCAGACCTCGAGTCGATTCAGAAGCACGGCCTCGCAGCGGAGGCGGCCAATCACGCGCAGGCCAGTGCGAAGACCGAGAAGGGTCTGCTCACCGCAGAACTGCAGACCGCGTTCTTCGACCTCAAGCGTGAGTACGCGCGCGTGATGATTGCCGTGCGTTCTCTGCGCGGTGAACTCGAAGAAGAAGGCGACATCGACGGGGTCACACGTCTCACCGACATCATCAAGAACGAAGCCACCACCGGGTTTCAGTCGCTCGATCTTGGCGATGGCAAGACCGTGAAGAAGGAGCAGCGCGTTCGTTCGTACGAAGTGCTCCGCGCGGAGATGGCGCGAGATGCGGTCTCTCTGCTCGGCTTCACCCGCGTCGCCACGAAACTGAGTGAGCGTGGTGTGACCAGGCCCCGGCTCGAGAAGCTCAAGGCCGACGCCGAGGCGTTGACCGGAAAGCTCGTCGCTCGCGGCAGCGCGGCAGGCGCGAAGAAGGAGACCACTGCGCAGGAACGCGAAGCCGTCGCGAAGCAGAGCGCGCGATGGCAGCACTCGCGCCCGGCGCTCGACGAACTGGCGAAGATGGATGGCCGCGTGGTTGCCACGCTGATCCTCGCGACGAAGAAGTGATCACCTCCGGCACGGGAACTGACCCCCGTGGCGCAGCTCCGAGCCCTCTGTCTTTGGTTCGACAGAGGGGTGTTTTGTCTCTTCCCCGTCTGGCGCGGCGACGATCACCCCTGGCGGAGAAACGGACCCGTCTGGCGCGGACACTTCCCCCCGTGGCTTTGCAACTGGGGTTTACGTCTTTGGACCTGATTTCAAGTATTTACGGGCGCGGGGACGGTTTCTAGCGAGGGTGCACGGGCGCCTTTACGGTCGCGCCGTGCCTCGCGCCTCGACTCGGAAGAAGCCCGCCCGCAAGACCACAACCACCCGCAAGCCGCGCACCGCCGTGCGCGCGAAGTCAGCACCCAGGAAGAAGAAGAACGAGTTGGCCGGTCCACCGAAGCTGGTGTGGAAGCAGGGCGGCCCTCGTCTGCGCAGCGCGGTCGTGAAGGGCGGCAACTACTCCCTCATGTCGCACGACGGCGTCGACTGGACGGCTGATTTTCGCCCGACGAAGGGGCGCGCCAACGCGGTGTTGTTCCGTCAGCCGCTCGAAGCCTGCATCGCCGCCTGTGAGCGCGACCACGTGCTGCGCTTCACCAACGAGGTGCTGGTTTCAAACGGCGCTCAGGCGCTCGCCGCCGCCGACCTTCAGGGCGATGCCGTCGCGTGGAAGCGCCGCCGATTCTGAGTCTCAGGGCGTTCCTGCGTCGGGCGGCTTCACGTTCTTCAGCTGCGGAATCGTCGCCTTGAAGCCCTTCGACAGCGTCGCCAGGTGCCACAACACCGCGTCGGCTTTTTCACCTTCGGCCAGGTACGGCTGCACCGGCACCTCGGGGAACGCGTCGCTGTACGCGGGGATCACCTTCACGGTCTTCACCGCCGACTTCGTGATCTTCAGCTCGACCAGCGCGGTCTTCTTGTCGCGCGGGTCCCAGTTACCGCCGAACACGAAGTTGCCCAGCGAGTACACGACCGGCGCGCCCTTGTAGACCTCGATGCCCTGCAGCACGTGCGGGTGGCTGCCCAGCACCGCTGACGCGCCGGCGTCGATCGCGAAGTGCGCCAGCTCCACCTGGTACGGCTCCGGGGTTCCTTTGCCTTCGCGGCCCCAGTGGAAGAACGGGATCACGTGATCGACCTGCTGCTTCGCCGCGCGAATGTCCGCGTCGAGCATCTTCTTCATCTCTTCCAGATCGTTGAAGTGTCCGGCGACGCCCGGCTGATCGCCCGTCGCGATCACCTGCGGCGGCTCGATGTTCCGATCGCCCAGAAAGAAGTACCCGAGGAACGCCACCTTCACGCCGTTCTTCTCGACGATGGCCGGCGTGCGTGCTTCGGCCAGCGTCCGCCCCGCGCCGAAGTGAACGATCTTGTTCGTGTCCAGCGCGTTGATGGTGTCGAACAGCCCTTCAGGCCCGTAGTCGACCATGTGGTTGTTCGCGAGCGACGCCACGTCGACGCCACCGGCGATCAGCGCGTTCACCAGCTCCGGCTTCGCGCGGAAGTTGAAGTTCTTGGGGATCTTCTCGCCGCGATCGGTGAACGGGCACTCGAGGTTCACCACGAAGAGGTCCGCCTTCTTCGTCAGCGCGCCGACCTTCTCGAAGCCCCAGCCGAGGTCCTTCGACTTCTCGGTGACGTACTCCTCGTAGTGGTAGCCGAGGGTCACGTCTCCCGAGACAAGTACCGAGATTTCCGGCGGTGGAGCGGCCGACAAGAGCAGCGCGACGAGGGCGATCATCTGGTAGGGCAGTGTGCATGCCTCGTGAGAAGGACTCCATCGCTTCCGCCGACGAGCACAACTCGCGCGGTATCGAGTTGGCCGATCGCGGGTGGCTCGAGGAGGCCCTGAAGGAATTCAAGAAGGCGATCGAGTTGGACCCGAACTCGTCGCACGCCTACGACAACCTGGCGACCGTGTACGCGGAGAAGAAGATGTACCGCGAGGCGCTCGACGCGCACATGACGTCGCTGCGCATCGACCCCGAGAACCCCACCGGTCACTACAACCTCGCCAGCTTCCTCGCGGCGCACGGCCTCGACTTCGCGGTCACCGAGTTCCAGCACACCATCGAGCTCGAGGAGGACTACCCCGACGCGCATCTGAACCTCGGGCTCGCGTACGCCGACCTCGGCCGCACGCCCGAGGCGATGCGCGAGCTGAAGACCGCGGTGGAGCTGGACCCCGCCGACGCGCTGCCACGCCACGAGCTGGCCAGCCTGCAGATGGAGGAGGCCGACTACCGTCAGGCCATCGTGCAGTTGAAGGAGGTCACGCGGCTCGAGCCGCAGAACTTCGAAGCGTGGCTCGATCTGGGCATCTGCTACGCGCAGAAGGGCTTCTACGCGGAGGCCGAGAAGGCCTACGAGACCGCGCGCGAGCTGAAGGGCGACGATCTGTTGCTGCTCTACAACCTCGCCGCGCTCTACGCGCAGTGGAAGCGCAAGGCCGAGGCGCTCGACTTCCTCAAGCAGTCGATCGGCCTCGATCGCGCCAAGGTGCTCGGCTGGCTGCGCTCCGACCCGATGTTCGAGGCCCTCGAAGGTGACGCTGACTTCGAGGCGCTGCGCTGATGGAGCTCTGGGCTCTGGCAGGGGCGCTCGCGCTGGTGCTCGCCAACGCGTTCTTCGTGGCCATCGAGTTCGCGCTGGTGAAGGTGCGGCCGACGCAGCTCGAGGCGTTGAAGGAAGAGGGCAAGCCGGGCGCCGCGCTGGCGTTGTCCATGCGGCAGAACCTCGACGTGTGGCTGTCGGCGTCGCAGGTCGGCATCACGCTGGCGTCGCTGGCGCTCGGTTGGGTCGGTGAGCCCGCGTTCTCACACCTCGTCGAGCCGCTGATTCTGAAGGTCGCGCCCAATGGCAGTGAAGCGGTGGCGAAGACCGTGGGCGTGGTCATCTCGTTCATCATCATCACCTTCCTGCACATCGTCGTCGGTGAGCAGGTGCCCAAGACGCTCGCCATCGCACAGTCGCAGCGCACCGCGATTCTGCTCTCGTGGCCGATGCGCGCGTTCTATTTCATGGCCTACCCGGTGATCGTGCTGCTCAACGGCGGCACCAAGCTGGTGCTCAAGATGCTGGGCCTGGGCGACGCGCCGTCGGAGCACGGCGAGGCCCTGTCGCAAGATGAGCTGCGCATGGTGTTCAGCACCTCGGCGGAATCGGGCGGCATGGCCAAGCAGCAGGCTGAATTGCTCGAGCGCGCGCTCGGCATGTTCGAGAAGACCGCGCGGCAGGTGCTGGTGCCGCGATCGCAGATGAAGGCGTTGGACCTGGAGCTCACCCTCGAGGAGAACCTCGCGGCGGCGAACTCGGCGGGGCACACGTGGCTGCCGGTGACGCGCGGCTCGCTCGATCGCGTCGAGGGCCTCGTCAACGTGAAGGACCTCTTCTATCTGCACGGCCGGCACGAGCTGAAGTCGCTGTCTCAGGTGCAGCGGCCGGTGCTGTTCGTGCCCGAGAACATCACGCTCGATCAGCTGCTGACCGAGTTCAAACGCCGCAACAAGCAGATCGCGGTGGTGGTCGACGAGCACGGCGGTACGTCGGGGCTGGTGACGCTGGCCGACGTGGTCGCGGAGCTGGTCGGCAAGGTGGCCGAGCTGGGCCGCAAGGTCGAGCCGGTCAAGCGCCTGCCGGGCGGAAAGCTGGAGCTGCCGGGCACCGCGCAGCTGGACGACATCGAACACACGCTCGAGGTGGAGTTCGACGTCGACAAGACGCAGGTCACCACCATCGCCGGGTTCTTGATGGCGAAGCTCGGCCGCATTCCCGCTGCCGGTGACGTGTGGATGATGGACGAGTACCGCGTGGTGACCGTCAGCACCGACGGCCCCCGCGTGGTGACCGTGCGCATCGAGCCGCGCGTGGCGACGAACCCGATGTCGCAGTCGCAGTCACTGCCGCCGCCGGAAACGCTGAAGCCGAATTAGACGTCGACGCCCGCGCGCCGCAGCACTTCGAGCGCGTTGGTGGTGGTGACCACGCCTTCGCGCAGCGTGTAGTCGAAGGTCATGTCGCCGTTCTTCACTTCATCGCGGAAGTGCACGTTGACGATCTTCGTCGGGCGCTCCGCGGCGAGCTCGGTGAGCGAGAGATCGTGCGTGGTGACGGCTCCAGCGGCGCCGAGGTCGAGCAGCATGAGCATGAGCTGACGGCTCGCCATCAGGCGCTCCTTCGCGTTGGTGCCCATGAAGAGCTCGTCGAGAAAGAACAGACAGCGATCGCGGTGCGCCTTCGCGGTGTCGAGCACCGTCTTGATGCGCTTCACCTCGGCGTAGAAGTACGAGACGCCCTGCTCGAGCGAGTCTTTGACGCGCATCGAAGTGAGCACCTGCACGCGGCTGACTTTGAGTGACTTCGCGCAGACCGGAAGACCCGCGAGCGCCATCACGGTGTTGAGGCCGGTGGCGCGCATGAGCGTGGTTTTCCCACTCATGTTCGAGCCGGTGATGATCCACGCGTGACCGGGGCCTTCGAGCGTCACGTCGTTGCGCACCGGCGCGTCGAGCAGCGGGTGACCGAGCGCATGGGCGTGAACGTGAACCGGACCGTCGTCGATTTCGGGGAAGACGTCTTCGGGGCGCTCGAAGTGCCAGGTGGCGAAGGACGAGAGCGCCTCGAGCTCGGCGAGCGCTTCGAACCAGCCGCGAACGCCCTTGCCGTGCTCCGCGCGCCACCCGTCGATGCGGAAGAGCACCAGCAGGTCCCACAACGTGAGCGCGTTGATGATGGGGTGCATCTGACCTGCGTGCTTGAGCTCGGCGAAGCCCATGAGGCGCGCGAACTTCTTGAGCCGTGCTGAAACCGGCGGGCCGTCTTGCAGACCGCGCTGCAACTTCGCGAGGCGCGGGGCGGTGAACTTCTGCGCGTCGATGGCGCGGAAGGTCTCTTCGAAGCGCACGAAGCCGCGCTCGCCCATCGAGAGGGCTTCCCACATGCGGGCGATGGGCTTGCGGGTGATGAAGACGATGCCGATCTGCAGAATGAGGCCGATCCACGCGGGCAGGGCGCTGATGACGTCGTTCGACGCCAGGAACGCAGCGCCAATGGTGAGCACCGGCAGCACGTGCGCCAGCGGGTAGGCCCAGCGAATCGCGGTGAGCGTCGACGGCGCTTCGGCCCACGCGAGGAAGCGGGTGGGGTCTGCTTTGTCCTTCTTGCCGGCGATGCGCGCCTCGGCCACCAGGTCCTGTCGGAAGTCGATGATGGGCCCCAGTTCTTTGACCGCTTCCTGACGGTGACGAATCGCGTCGGCGTCGGGTGCAGGTGCCAGCAGCCACTCGAGGAGTCGCGCTTCACCCGCCGCGGTTCCCGTCTCGTCGAGGCGCTGGAACAGACTGCCCGTGCCCGTGAGGTCGAGGTCACCTCCGTAGAGATGACCCTCCGGCACCCGCCCCGTTCCCGTTGATGGAAAGTCGCGCCACTTGCCGTCGAGGCGCTTGAGGCCACGTTCGTTCAACGTGAGCTTCACGCGTGCAAAGTCTTCGCGACGGATGACGCCGGCGTGAACGATCGCGAGGATCACGTAGGCCGCGAGTGACGCCACGGCTGGCAGGAAGAGCAGGGGACGCGCGGTCCAACCACCCCAGAAACCGAACCCCAGGAACGCGAGGAACGTGACCGTTCTGAGGTTCGCGAGGCGCGCTCCGCGACGGTCCAACGCCTCGAGCTCGTGCCGGTACTGTTGCGTTCTTGCTTCGTATTCCCCGCGTGCGCTCGACATGTCGTTCACTCTTTGTTGCAACGCGTCACCTGTGTCACTTCAAGTTACAAACCCGGGTACGGAAACGTCGGAGTCACCCGCTCGACAACCTGTTGACCCTTTCAACGGGTTTGTGCCAAGTCCCCTGAACCTTTTCAGGTTTGCGTCAGGAACGTGCCGGGTTCCTGCCACGAAATCGCCCATCGCCGACAGTTGGAGAGAAGCATGAAGAGTTCGATGAAGTTTTTGTGCCTGGGTGTTTTTGCCGCAGTCGTCCTGCAGGCGTGTGACTGCGGAACCGGCGGACCCACGCGTAACCGCGGTGAAGTGCGCATCATCTACACCGAGAACGGTGCGCAGATGCAGGGCGCCGACGGCACGGTGGATTTCGGAACGGTCTCGATGGGCCGCACCGACCTGAAGAAGCTGACGGTTCAGAACGTGGGCCTCGGTTCGCTCACCATTCAGACGTTCGCGAAACCCGAGAGCACCCAGACGGCGACGAAGGTCGGCGACCAGGTCACCGACGAGAACCCGGTCTTCACCATCGACTTCGGTGAGCCCGTCGTTGTTTCCCCCGGTGAGTCGCGCGAGCTCGACGTGACGTACGCGCCGCCGGTCGTCGAAGGCCAGACGCAGATCGAGCACCTCGTGGTGCTGTCGATGACCTCGGCGAACATCGAGCCGGGCGTGGCGCCCTCGAACATCACGCTCAAGGGCACCGCGGTGTCTGGCGAGTGTGACCTCCCCAACCAGCTCGACTTCGGCGCTGTGGGGCGTGGTGACTCGTTCAACCTGACCTTCGACTTCACGAACGCGCGCCCGATCGAAACGCGCGGCTACCTCGGCCAGATCGATTCGCAGCAGGGTGACGGTATCTTCACGCTCTCGCCGGACTCGCCCAAGGGTGAGTTCCTCATCGGCGGCACCAACACCAAGACGGCGACGTTCACCTTCCGCCCGACGGACGCGCAGGACTACGCCGCCTCGGTTCGTATGCGCCGCGCCGATGGGTGCCCTGAGAAGGTCGTTCGTCTGATCGGCACCGGCGTCGACGCGGTGCTCGCCTACGAGCCGGCCACGGTGAACTTCGGCTACGCGCCTCCCGGCACGACGGTCGAGCGTGAAGTGACGATCTCCAACAAGTCGCTCCGCGCGGTGGACCTCACCATGGTCATGGCGAGCGATCAGGGCCAGACGGTGCCGAGCAACATCTTCAAGGTGGTCGACACGGGCGGTTCTTCGCTCACCACGATCTCCGTGCCTGCGGCGACGCGTGATTCCGGCAATTCGCTGGTGGCTGGCACGCAGGTGGTGAAGCTCTCGTTCAAGCCCACCGTGCTCGGCCCGCGTCAGGGCCTGCTCCGCATGACGACCCCGTTCGCGAGCCAGACGTCTTTGTCGGTGCCGTTGCGCGGCATTGGCGGTGGTCCTGACATCGACGTGCGCCCGGCGCCTGCGCTGGCCTTTGGCCGCATCGCGTACTTTCCCGCCGCGTCGCCTCCTTCGTTCGCCAGCCGCAAGCTCACCATTCAGAACGTCGGAACGCGCCCGAACCCGGCGGACCCGCAGGCCAACCTGAAGCTCGGCCAGACCGACGGCATGAACGGCTTCGCTCGCCCGTACTGGGAAGTGACGCCCAAGAACGGCGCCTCGGCCGATGAAATCTGCGTCGGCGTGTTCGACACGTCGACCAACACCTGCACCAACGACCTCCCTACGTCGGGAGCGGGTTCCTACAACCCGGCGTTCGGCCTCGAGGCCGGCACTGCCACGTCGATCCTCGACATCCCGGTTCGCGTCACGCCCAACGGTCTGGGCACGCGTGAGTGGGAAGTGAAGATCTTCTCGAACGACCCTGACGAGCCCGTCACCACCATCACCGTGACCGCGAACTCGGTCGAGCTGCCGCCGTGCAACGTCGAAATCAGCCCCATCGCGCTGCAGTTCGGCATCGTCTCGCCGCCCGCCATCAAGGATCTGGCCTTCAGCATCCGCAACCGCCTCACCGGCCCCCGCGACATCTGCCTCATCTCGGGCCTCGAGCTGGCGCCGGAGGTGAACACGCCGACGGGTATGCCTGCGGTGTTCTCGCTGCCCGGTGGCGCGCAGAGCGAAATCGAGCTGCAGCCGTCCGAGACCAAGCAGTTCGTGGTTCGCGCCTGGCCGCAGGGTCAGCTCCCGCCCACGCCTGCCGCTGTCTCGGGCAAGGTGGTCTTCAACGTGGCGCACCCGATGAACCCGGCGCGTGAAGTTGCGCTCGCGGCGACCATCGCGAACAGCTGCCTCACGATTTCGCCCAACGCGCTCGACTTCGGCACCGTCAAGAAGGACTGCAACTCCGAGACGCGCACGTTCAACATCTACAACTCGTGTTCGACGGCGGTGACCATCAACAGCTCCACGATGGGTGCACCGGCGGGTGAAGGCCCTGGCGGCCCGAACTGCATGGGGTCGCTGCCGTGCCCAGAGTTCCACATCGTCGCCGGCATTCCTGCCATGACGACGGTCGCGGCCGGTGCCACGACGCCGGTCTCGTTCCAGCTGCGCTACCGCCCGATCAACTACGGTCCTGACACGGGCGCGTTCGTCATCAACGTCACGCAAGGCGGCCAGCCGCTCGACTACGTGGTCGCGTTGCAGGGCCGCGGTGACATGAACGGTCTGAACACCGACACGTTCCGCCAGGACAGCAAGCCCAAGGCCGACATCCTCCTGGTGATCGACGACTCGTGCTCGATGTCCGACAAGCAGGCGTCGCTCGCGGCGAACATGAACTCGTTCCTTCAGTACGCGACCAGCAATCAGGTCGAGTTCCAGATGGCCGTCGTGGTCACCGAAATCGGCGGCGCGAACGCTCCCGTGCAGAGCGCTCAGTTCCGTCAGACCGCCGCGGGGAACAAGATTCTCCGCCCGACGACGACCAACCTGCAGAGCGAGTTCTCGGCGCTGGTTCAGGTCGGTACGCCCGGTGGCAGCGAGTCGTGCATGTACCCGGCGACGCTCGCGCTCACGGCTCCGCTGATCACCGACCCCACGAAGAACGCCGGCTTCCTGCGCAACGACGCGGTGCTCGCCGTGGTGTGTGTCACCGACGCGCCCGATCAGGCCCCGCAGGCTCCGGTCTTCTATTTGAACCAGCTCGTGAACATCAAAGGCGCGCAGCGTGCGACCCAGTTCACCTACAACGTGATCGGACCGTTCCTGCCGAGCCCGCCGTCGGGCTGCTCGTATGACGGCACGAACGACGGCCGCCATGCGTTCATGGTGTCGCAGACGAACGGTGTGAAGGAAGAGATCTGCACCCCGAACTGGGCCGTCGCGCTCGAGCGTATCGGCAAGAACGCGTTCGGTTACCGCACGAACTTCTTCCTCACGTCGCGTCCCGACCTCGCGGCGGGTCGCCCGGTCGTCGCCATCGACGGCATGGTCATCCCCGAGCGCGATCCCGATCCGGCTCTCAACTCGAAGATCTGGGAGTACGACGCGACCAACAACTCCATCAACTTCGAGCCGCTCTACGTTCCTGAGCCGGGTCGCACGTTGACGGTGACGTACACGGCCGCTTGCCTCTGATGCTTTGCAGTTGATTCGTTCAACACCGGCCGCCCACGGCTCTCTTTCTCAAGGGTCGTGGGCAGCTCGCTTTCTGATGGAGAAGTGACGTGAAGAACCTCCGCTCGTTCGCGATTGCCCTGGTGCTGGTTGGCGCCGCGTCGGCGAGGGCGCAACTGCCCCCCGTCATCACCTCCAGCCAGCCGTATCAGCCGCTGGTTGGCGCCACCGTGGGTACCCCCACCGCCCGAGGCACCTTCGCCGCCGGCGACGAGGGCTACATCGAGATTCCGCTGAACTTCACGTTCACGTTCCTTGGCATCACGACCAACAAGGTCTTCGCGGACACCAACGGCTTCCTCTTTCTGGGCCCCGCAGCGTGCAGCACCGACTGTGTCGGCGCCGACAGCTTCCCGAATACGGGCACCCCGAACGGCGGCATCATCGCCGGGTTCTGGGACGACTTCGACGACAACAACTTTTCGCAGATTCGGTACATCTCGACTGCCAGCGACCTCACCGTCGAGTGGTTCGACATGCAGCCGTACGTCAACGGTCCCGGTCGCCTGACCTTCCAGATCAAGATCGCCGCCGGTGGCACGGTGACCATTCACCACGGCCCGGCGACGCCCACGTTCGAAGGTGCGGTTGGTTTCGAGAACGCTGACGGAACCGTGGGCATGAACTTGATCCCCGGCTGCACGACGAATTGCACGGCCTCGAACTGGGTGCCCAATCGCCTGTGGCAGATCGGTGAGCCGACGGACCCGGACCTCGTGGTGTCGGCAGTCTCGGTCGATAGCTTCAACCGTCTGCCCGACGACAACCTGACGTTCACCGTCAACACCTCGATTCGCAACATCGGCCGCACGGCCGTGGGCGCGTTCGATTGGTCGGCGTACCTCTCGCGCGACCGCGTGCTCGACATCACGAGCACCGATGGCGGCGTGCCAGACATTCTCGTGGCCAGCGGCTCTGCGCCTGACGGGTTGCCGGCGGTCTTCGGCGGCGTGACGGCTGACGGCGGTCAGGCCGTGGTGCAATTGACGGCTGCCGCCGCGACCACCGTGGCCCCGCCGACAGGCGAGTACTACGTGCTGGTTCTGGCCGACTCGCAGGACGTGATCACCGAGGCGACGGAGACCAACAACGTCGGCAGCAGTACCACCGCCTTCGTGCAGGGCGTCGACCTGGTCGCCTCTTCGGTCAGCGGCCCCGCAGCGTCGGTCGGCGGCGCCGATGCGGGGGTCGTGGTGAACTTCGTCAACCGGGGCACGAGCGCCCCCGATGCCGGAGTACCGTTCCGCGTTCTCCTCAGCATCGACAACCTGCTCGACAACACCGACTTCCCGGTCGCCGACGGGGTGCGCACGGTGAGCGGTGGTCAAACCATCAACGAGACCGTCACCTTTGAGATGCCGACGTCAGCGCCCGCTGGTGAGTTCTTCTACATCCTCCAGGTCGATCCTCCGACGCTGCAGAGCGCGGCGGGCGTGATCGAGGAAGCGTCCGAGACCAACAACTGGGTCGCCTCGACCGGCAAGGTCACCATCACCCGCTCGGATCTCGTGGCCGAGGCGTTCCAACTGCTCGACCCCGTGACCAACCTGCCGATCACCGCGGCGCGTTTTGGCGAAGAGGTGCGCGTGCGCATTCGCTACCGAAACGCAGGAGCGGCGCCGGCCAACAACTTCAGGGTCGGTCTCGTCATCTCCACCGACGCGTCCTTGTCGTTGCTCTCCGACACCTCGCCTTCGTTGTGTCAGCAGACGGTGGCCACGGCGGCCGCGAACTCTGCGGCGGTCGACCTGGTGTTCAATTGCACGTTGCCGTTGAACGACCGCAACAACAACGCGTTCCCGACGGGTCAGTACTTCCTCTACGGCCAGGTCGATCTCACGTCGGCCGTCTCCGAGACCAACGAGCAGAACAACGCCCAGATGATCGGTCCCGTGCGTCTGACGGCGCCGGGGGCAGACCTCGCGGTGACTGCCGTGACCGGGCCGGCGTCGGCTGGCGTCGGTGAGATCGTTCCCGTCACGCGCAGCCTGCGGAACCTCGGCAACGTCGATGCGCCTGCCGTCGCCTACCGCTACGTCATTTCAGCCAACGACATCATCACGTCTGACGACGAGTCACTCGAGATCGTCGACGGGACCAACAACCTCCCCGAGAAGAGCGTGACCCTCGCGAGGGGCACGGGCGACACGCAGGCGGAGCTCGTGCGGTTGCCTGCCTCGCTTCCTGCCGGCACCTACTACATCGGCTGCATCATCGACCCCGCAGTCACGGTGACCACCGACCTCGATCCGACGAACAACGCGCTCGCTTCGCGCAGCATGATCGTGGCCGGCTCATCGTTGCGCATCGTCAACACGCAGCTCCCCGACGCGGTCATTGGCCGACCGTACAACTACCGGCTCTCGGCGGTGGGGGTACAGACCACCGCGACGTGGGAGAAAGTCGACGGCCCCATGTGGTTGTCGCTCGGCGCGGCCGACGGACTGCTCTCGGGCACGCCCGACGGTGCTGGCGCTCAGGTGGTGGGTCTGACGGTGAAGGTGACGGACGGGGCCCGCGTCGCCACCACGCGGCTCGCGCTTCGCGTGCTTCCGCCCACTTCGGGTCTCGAGGTGCTGACGACCGCGTTGCCCCCGGTGGTGAACAGCAGCAGCACGCAGTACGACTTCACGCTCGGTGCGGCGGGGGGCGTGCCTCCGTACACCTGGCGCCTCGCCGCTGGCACGTTGCCCACGGGCCTTTCGTTGACGGCGGCCGGCACCTTTGCCGGTGCGCCTCGCAATACGGCCAACGGCAACCTGCCCATCACCGTCGAAGTGCGGGACTCTGTCGGCGGCCGCGCGACGAAGGCGCTGAGCATGCGCCTCATCGCGCCTGGGTCGATCCGCTTCAGGACCATCGCCGTGCCTGACGCGATCGTCGGTCAGGAGTACCTGCAGGACATCGCCGTCGCCAATCAGGACGGCAGCGCCCTCGTGAAGCCGCTGGTCTGGCGCGTGAGCGGTGCCGTTCCCACTGGCCTGTCGGTCACGCCGCAGGCAGAACTCATCACCGTTGCCGGCCGGCCGACCCAGGCAGGCACCTTCACTTTCGCGATCAGCGTCGAGGACAACAATGGCCGCACTGATTCACTGGAGTACACGATGACCGTTCACCCGACGCGCTACCGCGTCCTCGCGTCAATGCCCGAAGTGATTCGGCCCGGCGAGGTGATCTCGGTGCCGCTCTCGGTTTCGCCGAGTGGCACCGTCACCTACCGCATCGTCAACGGCTCGTTGCCCCCCGGGCTCACGCTCGATCCCGCGGGCACCATCGGTGGCACCGTCGCCGACGAGGGCTCCGACGGCACGTGGTCGTTCGTGATCGAGGCTCGAGACAATGCGGGAACCACCGGCATCACGCCGATGGCGATGCGCGTCGAGCGTCTGCCGCGCGCATCGGGTTGCAGCAGCACGTCGGACTGGTCGCCGATGGCGCTCTTCGCGGGGCTGGCGTTGCTCTTCGCGCGCCGCCGTTCGTCGCGCGCCGGGCTGGCGGGCATCGCGGCCCTGGCGTTGACCGTGGTCTCCGGCGCCGCACGGGCGCAGACGTATCAGATCACCTCGTCGCCCATCGCGTACCAGCCGCTCACCAACGGCACCGTGGTCAACAGCACCACGCCGATCCCCGTGAACATCGCGTTCCCGTTCTTCAACGGTACGTTCACCACCGTTTACATGTCGCAGTTCGGGTACCTCGCGCTCGACGCGGCACCGTCGTCCAGCAGCGCCAACCAGGCGATTCCCCACAGCAGCACCACGACGACCATACCCAAGTCGTTCATCGCGCCATGGTGGGACTCCCTGGGTGGTCCGCAGACGACGACCAACGGCTATCGGTATCAGGTGACGGGTTCGGCGCCGAACCGGGTCATGGCCTTCGAATGGAACGCGTTCCTCGCCAACACGGGTACGCCGCGCATCTCCTTCCAGGTGCTGCTGTATGAAACGACGGGTCGCATTCGTTTCGCGTACTCGACGGCGCTGCCGGGAACGGTGTCGGCGTCGGTCGGCATTCAGAAAGAGGCTGGCGTGGGTATCGGCGGCCTGAACTGCTCGCCGAACTGCAACAGCACGGCGTACCCCGCTGGGCAGGCCATCGACTTCTTCCGTCCTCCCGACTTCGAGATCACCTCGTTGTCGGCGCCGCAGACGGGCCACGCTGGCGTCGCGTTTCCCCAGACGGCCATCGTCCGCAACAAGGGTGGCCGCGACGTTTCAGGTGTCGCGGTGCGCTTCTATCTCTCGGCTGACGCGAGCCTGAACCCCATGGTCGACACGGATCTCGGCACCGCGACGGGCATCAACATTCCCGCGCAGGCGTCCGCTCAGGCGACGCTCAACCAGCCGCTTCCGACGGGCCTCGCGGCGGGCAGCACCCACTTCATCTTCGCCGTCGTCGACCCCGACAACGTGATCGCCGAGGAGTCGGACCTCAACAACACGTCAGCGCCGCAGAGCATCACCATTGGAGCACCGACCGCCGACCTCGTCGTCAACTCGGTCACCGCGCCGACCACGGCCATGCCTGGTGCCACGCTGCAGGTGGCCCGGGCCTTCCAGAACGTCGGCAACGCCGATTCTGTGGCTGCCAAGTACTCATGGTTCCTCTCGGACAACGCGTCGGTGTCCATCGCCGACCGGCCGCTCGGGGTTGGAAATCTCGGCGTGCTCACGCCCGCGCAGATCGACATGAACATGGAGCCGGTGACGCTTCCCAACGATCTCGTGCCGGGCTCCTACTGGATCGGCGCGTGCGTGAACTTCGACTCCTCCACGTCGGCGTTCGGCGGCTCGGAGATCACCATCGTCAACAACTGCTTCACCCAGAGCGCCGCGATCGCGGTGACGACGGGGAGCGTCGCCATCGCCACGACGCCGCTGCCCGCGGCGACCCAGTTCGCTCCCTATGGCCTGCGTCTCCAGGCGGCGGGCGGTTCGGGTCAGTACACGTGGGAACTCGGCGGTGGTGCATTGCCGCCCGGCATGTCGTTGTCGACCGCCGGTGACCTCATCGGTTCGCCGTCGACGGCCGGCACTTTCGCTTTCGACGTGAAGGTGACGTCGGGCGCGCTGACCGACCAGCGCATGCTGTCGCTCCTGGTGCAGCCGGGCGGTCTGCCGCTGGTCATCGTGCCGCAGTCGCTCACCGCGGCGGAGTTCTCGCGCGCCTACACGGCCTCGCTCGTCGCCGTGGGTGGCAAGCCGCCGTATGTCTGGAGCGTGGTCGATGCCTCCAAACTCCCCCCGGGCATGGGCGTCGCCACCGACGGTCTGCTCGAAGGCCGCCCGCAGCTCGCCGGTGACTTCACCTTCGAAGTGCAGGTGAAGGACACGGACGACACCGCGGTGACTCAGTCGCTGTCGATGCGCGTCGTCACGCCGACCTCGCTGTCCATCGCCACGGCAGCGCTCGAGCGCGGCATGGTCGGTCGTGAGTACCTGCAGCCGCTCGTCGCCATCGGTGGCGCTGCGCCGTACCGGTGGTCACTCATTCGCTACCAGGAGTTGCCGGAGAACTCGACCGACGCTCCGGGCCCGGTGACGTACAACGACGGCATGGAGATCGCGTTCCCTGCGGAGCTCGGGCTGTCCATCGACGACCGCGACACGGCCGATTACCTCAGCGGCACCCCGGCGCGGGCGGGGTTGTTCTCGCTCACCTTCAAGGTGCGCGATGGCAACGACACCGAAGACACCGCGAGCGTGTTGCTGCGGGTCAGCTACCGCGACGGTCTGGCCATCACCACGCTCCAGCTGCCGGATGCCTTCTCGGGCCAGCCGTACCAGGTGCGCCTGTCGCACAACGGTGGCTCTGACGCCGAAGGCATCGCGTTCTCGCTGCCGTGCGTGCAGCAGGCCGTGCGCCCCGGTGAGTTCACCTGCGCCACGCCTGCGCCCACCGAGCAGTTGCCCGCGGGCCTGATGCTGCAGCCCGACGGCACCATCCTCGGCACCACCAACGCCGAACCGGCGGTGTACACGTTCCTCGCCAAGGTCTCCGATGCCCGCGGTCGTCAGGACGTTCGCGCCGTCGCCCTGCGTGTGCGCAACGACTTCTCGACCCAACGTTCTGGCTGCAGTGCTGCTGGTCTGCCGCCTTCGACCCTCCTCGCGCTGGCCCTGGGGGCCCTCGCGCTTCGCCGCCGTCGCCGCTGAGCGCTGGCCACCTCTGCAATCGAAACGAGAGCTCAAGTCATGTGGAAGAACCTCTGTGTGGCGGCGGTTGCCGCCGGCGTGATGGGCGTGGTCGGAGCCTCGTGCTCCGGCTCGACCAACATCTGCGTTGAACGAAACATCCGCTGCACTGCGCCGCTGACCTGCGACAGCGGCGACGGCGTCTGCAAGTGCGGTGGCCGTGGCGGCATCGTCTGCGGTGAGGGTCAGGTCTGTGACCCGGTCGCCAACACCTGCGTGTCGAACCGCTGCAATAACGTCGACTGCTCGGCCAAGCCCGGAACCAGCTGCGACGTGCTGACTGGCGAGTGCAAGTGCGGCGGCACCGGCGGCTCGGTGTGCGAAGCCGGCACCGAGTGCAACCCGAACGCGAAGGCCTGCGTGCCCATCAGCAACTGCAACGAAGTGGCGTGCCCGCTCAACCAGCAGTGCGACGCCCCGACGGGCCGTTGCCTGTGTGGCACCGCGTCGTGCGCGCCCGGTGAGAGCTGCAGCGTCGATGGCACCAACAACAAGCTCTGCAAGGCCGACAACTGCACCGGCGTCGCCTGCACCGGCTCGACGAGCTGCGACCCTGCGGACGGCATCTGCAAGTGCAACGGCGTGGTGTGCCAGAGCGGGCAGGCGTGCTCGTGCCCCGCGTCAGCCGACGGTGGCTGCATGGCCGACGCGCGCGTGTGCCGCGTCAGCAGCCTCTGCAGTGGCGTCACCTGCGGCAACGGCACGACCTGCGACCCGTCTGACGGCCAGTGCAAGTGTGGTGGCCCCGGCGGTCCGGTGTGTGCCTCGAATCAGATCTGCAATCTCGGCCCGCCGCCCCAGTGCGAAGGCGGTCAGCAGTGCTCGCAGCCTGACGGCGGCGCGAAGGTGTGCCCCGGCGGCACCAGCTGCGACCCTGAAGATGGCCAGTGCAAGTGTGGCGGCCGCGGCGGCACCTTGTGCGCGCCCGCCGGCACTGACGACGGCGGCGTGGTGAGCCCGGCGGAGATCTGCATCTCCAACCCCGTGCAGCAGGTCTGCCGTCGTCCGTGCGACACCCGCAACCCCGAATGCGGTGCCGGCTCGTATTGCTACTTCGATTCGTCGGCGGCCACGCCGGCGGCGTACTGCGCGGTTCCCAGCGGCATGCAGGCGGCCGAGACCGGCTGCACCACGCCCACCTCGTGCTTCACCACCGTCAACAACCTGTCGTCGCCGCTGCACTGTCTCAACCTCTCGCTCGGCCAGACGGGCATCTGCAAGGCGTACTGCGACGTCGCGGCCGGTATGGCGGGGTGTCTGCAAGACGTGGCGCGCAGCTGCGACCAGATTCCCGGTGCGCCGGCGGGCGTCGGCTACTGCCGCGCCAACTGAAGTCACGTGTCTGAAGTGCCGCGGGGGAGCTCGGTCACACGGGCTCCCCCGTTGCGTTGCGGGAGGTGTCTGATATTGATTCCGGAATCAATTTTCACGCGGTTCACGGGAGACACGTCATGCCGAACTTCTTCACGCCGGAGCACGAAGCCTTTCGCCGTTCAGTTCGTCAGTGGGTCGAGAAGGAGCTGGCGCCGCACGCCCTCGAGTGGGACCGCGCCGGCATCTTCCCGAAGGAGGTCTTCAAGCAGGCCGGTGAGCTGGGCTTCCTCGGCGTGTCGCACGACGAGAAGTACGGCGGCAGCGGGCTCGACTACTGGTACGTGACCGCATTCACCGAAGAGCTGGTTCGCAGCCACAACGCCGGCGTGAACATGGCGCTGCTGGTGCAGAGCCAGATGGCGACGCCCATCATCAACGAGATCGGCACCGACGAGCAGAAGCGCCTGTTCCTCGAGCCGGCGCTCAAGGGCGAGAAGATCGCTGCGCTCGGCGTGAGCGAACCCGGGGTGGGCAGCGACGTGGCGAACATCAAGACCACCGCCCGCCGGGTGGGCGACGACTTCGTCATCAACGGCAGCAAGATGTGGATCACCAACGGCACGCGCGCCGACTTCATCACCCTCGCGGTGCGCACCGGGGAAGCGGGTTATGGCGGCATCTCGCTGCTCACGTTCCCGACGGACACCAAAGGCTTTGGCGTCGGCAAGAAGCTCGACAAGGTCGGCAACCTCTCGTCAGACACGGCGGTGCTCTACTTCGAAGACTGCAAGGTGCCTGCGCGCTACCTGCTCGGCGAAGAGAACGAAGGCTTCTACCACGTGATGACCAACTTCCAGGGCGAGCGCCTCACCGCGGCCATCATCGCGGCGGCCGGCATGGAGCAGATGGTCAACGAAGCCATCGCCTACGGCAACGAGCGCTCGGCTTTCGGCAAGCCGCTCATCAAGTACCAGGTGTGGCGCCACAAGTTCGTCGAGCACCTCTCGCACATCGAAGCGGCGAAGCGGCTCACGTACCACGCCGTCGAGTTGTTCGATCGCAAGGAGAGCCCGGTGAAGGAGATCTCGATGGCCAAGCTGGTCACCGGCGATCTCGCGCAGAAGGTGGCCTACGACTGCCAGCAGTTCTTCGGCGGCATGGGCTACGTCGAAGAGACCCACATCGCGCGCGCGTGGCGCGACATCCGCCTCATCACCATCGGCGGCGGTACGTCGGAGATCATGAAGGAGATCATCTCGAAGCTGTCGGGTTTCTGACCCGCGCTTGCCTCCGAGCAGGGTGGGCTGTCAGACACCCACCGTGCTCCGGAAGCTCCTGGTCGTCTCACTGCTCGCCGCGTCGTTGGCCCACGCGGACTACATGGACCACTTCGTCATGCGCGACGACGTGGGCCCTCGCAAAGCCCCGTATCTGGGCGACGCGAAGCTGGTGCTGATCCCCATCGAGGTCGCGGGCTTTCCGCCGATCGATGAAGCGGCGCTCCGGCGATTCTTCTCGCCCGAGGACGAAGCGGGCTTCGTTCGCTTCTACGAGGTCGCCTCGCTCGGGCGCTACCGGCCGCGCGTCACCGTCGCGCCGAAGGTGACCTACGCGCAGTGTCCGCTGCCGCTCGACAGGTTTCCCGGCTGCTCGATCGCGCGCGGTGACTTGAACGCGCTCACCAGCGGAATGGACATGATGCGTGAAGTCGTTCGCAAGGCCGACGAAGCCGGCTTCGATTTCTCGCAGTACGACGTCAACGGGCGCCGAGGCACCGCCGATGGGTGGATCGACGGCGTGATGCTGCTCACCAACGTGCCGTTCGGCGGCATCGGCTTTCCGTTCGCGTACTTCAACAAGGGCTCGAACCTGAACGGCGGCACCGCCGGACCGCTGGTGGTCGACGGCGTGAAGATCGGTCACTTCGCGATCGCCGGTGACACCGATCGCCTCGTGATGGTGCACGAGTTCGGGCATCTGCTCGGGCTCACCGACCTCTACGACGAGTCGGGCGTGTACGACGGTCTCAACCTCAGCTTCATGGGCGCGTGGCTCTACGATCCCAACATTCCGCTCCCCGACGCCGAGACCCGATTTCGGCTCCGCTGGAGCACCTGGCACCAGGTTCAAGGTCGTCAGCGCGTGAACATCAAACCGGTGGAGACGAGCGGGGAGGTGTACCGGCTCGGCGTCGGCGACGAGTACTTCCTGGTCGAGAATCGAGGGCCGGGCGGGGCGTTCGATCGCTCGCTGCCTGAACGCGGGCTCGCGGTGTTCCACGTCGATCGCACCATCTCGACGCTCAAAGGCACCGAGGGCGCGTTCGTGGAGCGCCTGCTCGACTGCGTGAACTGCAAGCCGTGGCACCCGTACATCCGCTTCGTGCAGGCCGACGGGAAGTTCGACGTCGAGAAGAACAGGAACTTCGCTGCGGGTGATCTCTTCACCACCGGTACGTTTCTGCGGCCTGACGCGCGTGGGGTCGCGTTGTCGGTCGACAATCAGGTGAACTCCTCGAATTTCTATTCAGGCGCGGTCAGCGGGCTTTCCATCGACGACGTGCGCGTCAACGACGACGGCAGCATCGACGCCACGCTCACGGCGCCCGAAGCTGGTCAGTGCGACGAGCGGCTGTGCGCAGACGGCGAGGGCTGTGCGCCGGTGACGTGTGGCGCGCCGGCAGCGACGACGAGCGGCTGCTCCACCGGGGCGGCGCTGGTGCCCGTGCTGGCGCTACTTCTTCTTGAACAGCGCGTCCGCGGCCGACAGCAGCGCGTCGCGCGACGGGCCTGAATCACGGTGGCCGCCTTCACCGATCTGAAACAGATCGCAGAAGTTGGCTTCGACCTTGTCCATCGGCACTTCCGCGAACGGCTCTTTGCATTCTTTGGCCACGGTCTCGTCGTAGTGCCGACACTGAATGCATGCGTGCAGGTCGGCGCCGCAGGCCGGGCAGGTGTCGCGCCGGCCGGGCTGGTTGAACATGGAGTCCAACTTCGTTCCGCACTTTCCACACCCGGGCATGGCTTGGGTATAACGCAGCCCCTTTCTGGAGGTCCCGAAGTGATGCGTCGCCTTTCTGTTGCTGCAGCTTTCGCCGTTGCCACCCGCGTCTTCGCCGCCGAGCCCATCGCGCTCACCGAAGACGAGTTCCGCATGTACCAGCAGTACAAGCTGGCCATGACCGACAGCCGCGTGCAGGCCATGAAGGCCGACAAGCAGCTGCCCGCGATCGCCAAAGACGCGAAGTACAAGCTGAAGGACCTCGAGGCCGCGGTGAAGAAGGGCGAAGAGGCGGGCGACGTGAAGGCCAAGTGCGAGGCCAACTTCAAGGAGGCCTTTGCCACCGGCGAGCTCGCGGGGAAGATCGGTCGCCTCGAAATGGACACCACCGGTGCGCAAGGCATCGCCTACGTGCAGTGGTTCAACGAAGAGCAGACCAACCTGCCGATCGAAGCGAGCTTCGCCGCCGCCAGGGCCGCAGAAGCGTGCCCGGTGGCGTCGACCATCACCGTGTGGGCGCAAGACAAGGCCGCTCCCAAGTCGCGGGTGTTCCAGGCGCTGGTGAGCTCGGGCAGCGCGAAGCGCATCAACGTCGATCGCGTGAAGGACTTTGCGGTCACGCGCTACATGAAGCTCTTCGAGAAGGTGAAGAGCGTCGCCAACGGTGACGATCTTTCGAGCGAGAGCGGCACTCCGCCCGCGGCGCCGTAATGACGAAACGGTCGTACCAGCCGAAGGACTATTTCTTCCGCAAGGCGAAGGAAGAGGGCCTGCGCGCGCGAAGCGCCTTCAAGATCGAAGAGATCGCGAAGCGCTTCAACGTGTTCAAGAAGGGCCAGACCGTCATCGACATGGGCGCGGCGCCCGGCGGTTTTCTCCAGATCATCCTCAACGAGGTCGGCCCCACTGGCCACGTGACCGGCGTCGACCTCGCGATCATCAAGCCGCTCGGCCGCCCCAACTGCATCACCGAGGTGCTCGACGTGCTGGCCGACGACTTCCAACAGAAGCTCGAAGCGCTGCACCCCGGGCCCGTCGACGTGGTGGTGTCCGACCTCGCGCCGAAGACCACCGGCATCAAAGACGTCGACGAAGCACGCTCTCTGCGCCTGGCCAGCATCGCGCTCGACGTCGCGCGCAACCGTGGGCGCGTGGGCGGTCACTTCATCGCCAAGCTCTTCATGGGTGGTGACTTCGACCAGTTCCGCAACGACGTGCGCGCCATGTACGGCGAGGTGAAGGTCGTTCGGCCTGAGGCCACACGTGGCGCGAGCATGGAGATCTATCTGGTTGGTCTGAAGAAGCGCTGATTCGCCATCGATGCTCGCAGAGCATCGATGTGAGCGAATCAATGTCTTGGACGCATCGGTGGTGCTGCTGCCATCGAAGCGCCATGACCGACCCCTTCGCAGTGCTCACTGATGTGCGTGTCGAGCGTGTTCTCCGCCGCCTTCATCAAGAGGCAGACCGGCAGGCGCTCCGTCACGCGCTGTTCTTTCTACCGAAGCTCCCCGCGCTGCTGCTCGGCCGCAAGGAGGCCGGCGACGACGCGACAGCGCTCCGGCAGATGGCCGACAGGTTCATCGCCCTCGAAAGGCCGCAGGGCGCGTTCTGTCATCAGCTGGCCAGAGCCGTGCGCGCCCGCCACGTCGTGGAGTTCGGAACCTCGTTCGGCGTCTCCACCATCTGGCTGGCGGCCGCGGTGCGCGCGAACGGCGGCGGCACGGTCATCGGCACCGAGTTCGTGCCCGAGAAGGCGGCGCGGGCGCGTGCGCACCTCGAAGAGGCAGGGCTGGGTGACGTGGTCGAGATTCGAGTCGGCGACGCGGTGGAGACGCTGCGTGAGCTGCCCGGAGAACTCGACCTCGCGTTGATCGACGGCTTCCCGCAGAAGTCACTCGACGTGGTGCGTCTGCTTCTTCCGAAGTTGCGAAGTGGCGCCGTGGTGATCGCCGACAACGTGGGCGCGATGCGGGGCGACTACCGCGAGTACGTGGAGTTCATGCGCGACCAGCGCAACGGCTTCACGTCGATGACGGTGCCATTCCGCTTCGGTACCGAGTTGTCGGTGCGCCGCTGAATCACTTTTCGTCGCGAACCAGCATCGGCGTTTCACCGGTGCGCGCCCGCGCCAGACGGCCGCGCTGACGCGTGGGCTCGAGCTCCATGCCGACCTCGTACGAGGTGACCTTGTTTCGCCCGCCGCGCTTCGACGCGTAGAGCGCCGCGTCGGCCGAGTCGATCAGCTTCACGTCATCGTTGGCGTCGCGCGGCATCGTGGCCACGCCCACCGAAATGGTGACCTTGCCGAGGGGCTGCGTGCGGCCCTGTTCGATGCCCGACTCGGCGATGGCGCGTCGCAGCTTCTCGGCGACCTCCGCGGCTTCGGTGCGATCGATCTGCGGCAACAACACGATGAACTCTTCGCCGCCGTAGCGCGCCAGCGTGTCGACCTTGCGGAGGTTCTGCTTCATCAGCTGCGCGACCTTGCGGAGCACGTCGTCACCGGCCGAGTGGCCCGCGGTGTCGTTGAGCAGCTTGAAGTGATCGATGTCGACCATCACCATCGACAGCGGCGAATCGAAACGGCTCGCGCGTGCCAGCTCCGATTCGAGCTGTTGGTAGAGGTAGCGACGGTTGGGTACGCCGGTGAGCGGGTCGGTGACCGACAGCTCGAGCGTGTGCTCGTGCAGGCGCGCGTTCTGCACCGCCAGCGCGATCTGATCGGCGACGGCGACGAAGAAGTCCTGGTCTGCCGGAGGGAACGCGTTCGGCGCCGACCGCTCGAAGTTGAGAACCCCGAGCAGCTCTTCGCCCCGCACCATGGGCACCGAGAGCAGCGAGCCACGCACCTTCTCGCCCTTCACCTTGAAGAGCGGCTCGTTCTCGAGGTCGGGCGCGTAGTGGCGCCTGCGCTGGCGCGCGGCGTGACCACACACGCCTTCACCGACCGCGAACGTCAGCCCCTCCGAACCGACGTTCGCAGGGTGCGCGTTGAGCACCTCCAACTCGCCAGCGGCGTTGAGCAGCATCACGCTGAACTTCTGCACGTCGAGCTTGCCCGGCACTTCGCTGGTCACGCGGTGCAGCACTTCTTCGAGGTCGAGCGTGGAGGCGATGGTGCGCGAGAGCTCGAAGAGAATCTGCAGCTCGCCGACGCGCTTCTCGACCTCCGTCTTGAGCTCCAGTTCGGTGCGCGCGGTCTCGAGGTCGCGCTGCGTGTCGATCTCCACCACCTTCAGGTCGGTGAGCCGGCCGAGCATGCGATTGAAGGCGTGCGCCAGCCGGCCCAGCTCGTCTTCACCGAGGTCTGGAGCACGAACGACGACGTCACCGTCTTCGGCGCGCTTCATCACCGCCGCCAGCCGCGCCACGCGCCGACTCACGAAGACGCGCACGGCGATGAACACCGTGGCGGCGATGGTGAGGACGAACAAGGTGACGAACCAGGTGGCGTTGGTGAACACGCGCGCCACTTCGGTGCGCAGCTTCGGCTCCGACACGCGCAGCGCCAGCACACCGACGCGCATCGTCGATTCACCGGTGTGACAGCCACCGCACGCCACGCCGCCGAGCGGGTAGAGCACCTCGCCACCGGCGCCCGAGCTCCAGGGCAGCCACGCCGATGGTGCTTCGAAGGTCGCGCGACCTTCAGCCACGTTCAGCAGCGCCGACGCGTTGGCGAACGGCTTGTCCTCTTCTTCGATCTCACGGGACCACTTCACCTGACCATCGCGGCCGACGATGCGCAGGTCGCTCACCACCTGCAGCGCTGACCAGTTGCTGCGAACCGCGTTGGTGACCGCGCGGTGGGCGATGCGGGGGGCCGTGCCCGGAGGCGTTTCTTCGACCGCACCGAACGAGGTGGCGACGAACTCGGCCAGGCCCAGCGCATCGGCACGGGTCTTTTCACGAACCGCGAGATCCGTCAGGCGCCAGGCCGCGACCGTGCCGATCGTGGCGAGCAACACGGCCGGCACCGAAACGGTGAGGAGCAATCTGGTGCCGAGGGAGCGCACGGTGGGCGCGCAGCATATGTTCGGAAGCGTGGAATTGCTCACTGCGTCATCACTCACGGTTCCGCACGGTTTCCCGACCCGGGCGGGCGGCGTCTCTGCGGCGCCCTTCGATTCCCTGAACACGTCTCGCGTGGTGGGCGATTCGAACGAGCACGTGACCGAGAACCTGCGTCGCCTCGCCGTGGCCGCGAAGGTCGGCGCGGAGCGGCTCTTTTCCGTGTCACAGGTGCATGGAGACGCCGTGGTGGAAGCGCCTCACGTCACCCCGAAGACCGAAGCTGACGCGGTGTGGACGCAGACGCCGGGCACGGCGGTCGGGGTGCGCACCGCCGATTGCGTGCCGATTCTCCTGCAGGACCCGCGGTCTGGCCGCGTGGCGGCCGTGCATGCGGGGTGGCGCGGGGTCATCGCCGAGATCGTCGCCCGTACGCTCGAAATCTGGGCCGGGCAGGGCACCGACCTCACCGACGTGCGCGCCGCCATCGGGCCGTGCATTCAGCGGTGCTGCTTCGAGGTCGACGGCGATCTTCCCGCCCGCTTCGCTCACGCCTTCGGCCTCGAGGTCGTGCGGCCGATCGAAGGGAAGGAAAAGAGGCACCTCGATCTCCCGCTCGCGGTCGGAAAGACGCTGCGACGCATGGGCGTTCAGGACGGCCACGTGGTCACGCTGCCTCACTGCACCATGTGCGACGCACGCTTCTTTTCGCACCGCCGGGAACGCGGCGTTACCGGCCGCCACCTGTCGTTCATCACCTGTGTCGGCGCTGCAAGCCTGTAGCAGCCGCCGGGCGCTTTTCTTGACCCTCTTCCGAGCGGGTCCATATCCTCGCCCCGTTATTCGCTCCCTCGCTGCCATCACCGTGTTTGCACTGTCCGGTTGCGCGACGGATGTCGTCACGCGCGCCGAGCACGCCGATCTTCTGTCCGCCATGCGCGCGTTGCGCGCCGAGAACGCGCGCCTCGAATCACGCGTCGAGAAGCTCGAGAGCCAGAAGATGATCGCGGCGATGCGTGCGCCGGCTCCGAAGCCTGCGGCGATGACGCAGAAAGCGAACGCGTCGAGCTCTGCCGACGCCCTGCCGCCGCTGGCGGTCGTGAAGCTGAAGCCGAAGCGCGAACCGGCGCCCCGGCTCGACACCTCGGTGCAGGTGAACGAGCCCGATGAGGCCGTCGAGGTCTACACCGACCAGAACAACCCGCTCACGAAGACCAGCGCGCCTGCACCGTCGCCCAACACCGAGCCCGACGAAGCCGATCTCGCCATGGCCGACGCCCAGTTCGATCGTGGCCTCGAGATGATGAAGACCGGCAACGCCGAAGCGGGCATCGCGCAGATGCAGCAGTTCGTCAGCGACTGGCCGCGCCACCCGAAGGCCGACAACGCCCTCTATTTCGCGGGCCTCGCGTGGGTCGCCGACAAAGACTTCGAAAAGGCCGCGGGGCTGTTCGAGCGCGTGCTGGCCCAATACCCGGCCGGTGACGCGGTGCTCGACTCGATGCTGAAGCTGGCCGACTGCCGCCAGAAACTGAACAAGACCCGCGAGGCGCGCGCCACGTGGGAGAAGATCGTCACCAATTATCCGGGTACTGCGGCGGCAACGCAGGCCCAGGCGCGGCTGTCTTCGGCGCGCGCTTCGACTGTCGCAACACCTTGAGGTCATCCATGCGCAAGCTGCTCCTGACTGCTGCTGTTTCCTGCCTCACCATCGGTCCGTCGGCCGCGTTCGCGCAGAGCGACGACGACGAGTCGAGTGACGACAGCATGACCGAAGGTGGCGCCACCGTCGCGCCCGAGCCCCGTCGCACGACCTCGCCGTCGACCACCGGCAAGGCGTCGGTGCCCGGCGCGCAGCACACGGTCGAGAAGGGCGACACGCTGTGGGATCTCTCGCAGAAGTTCCTCGGGAGCCCGTGGTACTGGCCCAAGGTCTGGTCGTACAACCCGGAGATCGCCAACCCGCACTGGATCTACCCGGGCAACGAAGTTCGCTTCTATTCGCAGGGAGAAGAGGTGCCTACGCAGGTGGAAGTCGGCGAGCCCGAGACGTCCATCGACGAAGGTGAACTTTACGATGACAAGATCTCGGTGACGGGGCCCATCGGCTTCCGCCCGAAGAACGCGCAGTCGATCGCGGTGCCGGGCTTCGTCACCACCAACGAGATCGAAGAGAGCGGCAAGATCGTCGGCTCGTTCGCCGAAAATGCACTGCTCGCGTACCCCGATCACATCTACGTGAAGTTCGCGAAGAAGGCGCCGAAGCTGGGCGAGATCTACGTCGTCTATCGCAGCGAAGGTGAGCTCACGCACCCCATCACGCTGCGCCCCATCGGCTACTACACGATGGTCCTCGCCGAGGTGAAGGTGATCCGCGTCGACAAGGACAACAACGCGACGGTGGTGATCCACAAGCAGTACGACGAGGTGCATCGCGGCGATCTCATCGGTCCCTCGGGCGACCCGGTGATTCGCGCCGTCGCCGCGCGCCCGAACGAGCGCGCCGTGAAAGACGCTCGGCTCGTGGCCGACGTGCGCCGCTACCCGTCGATCGTCGGCGAGCACCAGCTGGCGGTGATGGACAAAGGTGGCGACGACGGCGTGAAGATCGGCAACACGTTCACCTTCTGGCGCCAGCACGACCCGATTTCCCAGGAGGCGTTGCTGCAGCCGACGTTCATCGACGATCACGTTCCCGCCGAGGACGTCGGTGAGTGCGTGGTGTTCGAAGTGAAGGCCAGGGCGTCCATCTGCCTGGTGTCCCGTTCGATTCGCGATCTGACGCGCGGCGAGCGCGCCGAGATTCGCGTTCGCCCGAGCCGTCGCGCGTCGCGCTGAGCTCACTTGTCAGGGGTCGCGTGTACAACGCGGCTCATGAATACGGCGGGCAGGCGGGCGGTGGCAGCGTTGTGGTCGATCCGGGGCGTGGGGCCGATGACGCTCCACGAGCTCGAAAAGCGGTTCGGCGCGCTGGGTGAGCTGCTCGACAAGCCGCTCGCCACCTGGGCGCCTCTCTTCGAATGGCGAACGAGCGCGGCAGAGCACGTGGCGCAGGTGCGCTCGCTCGCAGAGCGCGCCGACCGGCTCGAGCGGCAGTGCAAAGTCATCGGCGCAGACATCGTCTTTCCCGGTGACCGAGCGTGGCCCGATCGTATGGACGACGTGGGCGGGCTCCCTCCGTTGTTGTTCATGCACGGCCCTGGCGCCGCCGCGCCGCGACGCAGACGCGTGGCCATCGTCGGTGCTCGCTCCGTCGACCCCAGCGCCGAGCGGCGCCTGTTCGAGTTGTCGGCGGCCATCGCAGCGGAAGGCGTCGGCGTGATTTCAGGTGCCGCGCTGGGCTGCGATCAGGCGGCGCATCGGGGCGCCATGGCGGCGGGCGGTGAGACCTGGGCGTTTCTTGGTAACGCGCTCGATCAGATCGACCCGCCGCAGCGGGAGATCTGTCGGCAGCTCCGAGCTGCCGGGCAGACGATCTTCTCGCAGTTCCCCCCGGGGGCGCGGGCCAACAAGAGCACCTTCACTCAACGCAACGCGCTGATCTCGGCGGCGAGTGACGCGGTGCTGGTGTTCAGAGCCGGTGAGAACTCGGGCGCGCTCCACACCGCGCGCGACGCCGTGGCGCAGCGGCGGCCGCTGCTGGCGACGCCTGCAGACCCGTGGAACGAAGGGGCGCTCGGCTCGAACGCGCTGCTTCAGGAAGGCGCGCGGCCTCAGGTGAACGTGGAAGATGTGCTCGACGCGGTGGGGCTCACCGGCTCGCTCTCGCCCAGGGAAGTGCCGAAGTTCGACGCGAACACCCTGACGCCGTCGGCGCGACGTGTGTATGAGTATCTGGGGAGGGGTTCGGTGGATTTTGATTCTCTGGTGGCCGGGCTCTCGGAACTGGGCGCTGGCGTCGTCTCAGCCGCGCTCGTAGAGCTTGAAGTGCGCGGTGGCGTGCAACACCTGGGGTCGAGGCGTTACGAAAAGCGGTGACAATCTCGGATGTTGACGACCCCCAGACCACAAATTAAAGATCACGCGGTCTTTCGACCGTTTGGCTGAAAGGAAAGCCGAAAAAACATGTCCGCCCACAGCCTGCTCCAGCACACCCTCGACACCGTGCTGGCTGCGGATGCACCGAAGGAAAGCCTCAAAGACCTGATCGTCGGGTTCTTCCACGACGGCGGTATCTTTCTCTACATCAACATCTTCTGGTTGGCGGCGGCGGTGGCCGTGGCGGTGGAGCGCATCGTTACGCTCTTCTTCCGCTACAACCTCAACGCTGGCCCCTTCATGGAGCAGATCACCAAGCTGGTGATGGCCGGGAATCCCGACCGCGCGGTGAAGCTCTGTGGCGCCGCGCCCAACTCGCCGCTGGCGAAGGTCGTCCGTGCCGGTCTGACGCGCGCCAATCGCGGTGAGATCGAAGTGGCGAAGGCCCTCGAAGAGTCGATTCTCGAGAACGTGCCGCACATCACCGCCCGCATTCCGTGGCTGTGGTCGCTGGCCAACATCGCGACGCTCGTCGGTCTCGTCGGTACCGTCTTCGGTCTGATCGGCACCTTCCGCTCGCTCGGCAACGTGCCGGCCGATCAGAAGCAGGCGCTGCTCTCGAAGGGTATCTCCGAAGCAATGTACAACACGTTCTTCGGCCTCACGATCGCCGTGATCTGCATCATCGCCCACCTGTTCCTCACCGCGTACTCGAAGAAGATGGTCGAGACGGTGGAGCTCCAGGCGATGAAGCTCGAGAACCTCCTGGGTCGTCGCGCCGCGGGTGAAACCAGCGCGATGGACTTCGAGAAGGCCTCGTAAGGAACCCGCGCAGCCGACCTGTTGTCGGGTCAGCGAACTCCCATGGCGTTCTACTTCTCAAGACGGAAGATCAAGCCGAAGGAAGAAGAGGAGGGCGGCGAGCTCAACATCGTCCCCTACCTCGACATCCTCATGAACTTGATCATCTTCATGCTGCTCTCGATGGCGGGCCTCGCCACATTCGGCATGTTGAACGTGAACGCGCCCAACTACGGCGGGCCGTCGGCGGGTGGTGCCTCCGAGAACGACAAGCCGGCGCTGACGTTGACGGTCGCGGTCGCCAAGAAGGGCTTCTACATCGCGGCGACCGGCGGTGTGTTGCCGGGGCAGGCCGAAGGTTCGGGCGCTCCCGGCGAAGGTGCGCCGACGATTCCGAAGAAGGCTGACGGCTCGTACAACTACGACGCGCTGACCGCCAAGATGATGGAGATCAAGGCGAACTTCCCGCAGGAGTCGAAGGTGATCGTCGCCGCCGAGGCCGACACCGATTACGACTCGCTCGTGCAGACGCTCGACGCGACGCGCGAGACGAAGGACCGCAAGCTTCTCTTCCCCGACGTCACGCTCGCGAGCTTCTGATCATGGCGCCTCCGAAAGCAGCAGCGGCACCCGCGGTGGAACTGAGCGACGACGATCGGAACCGCATGCGGTTTCGCAAGGCCGTGGCGCGCAAGAAGCGCCGCGACCGCGAAGCCGAAGGCGAGATCAAGGAACTCAACATCACCGCGATGATGGACCTGATGACCATCATCCTGGTGTTCCTCATCAAGTCGTTCTCGGCGTCGTCGATCACCGTCACGGCGTCTGAAGACGTGCGCCCGCCGATGTCGACCGCGCGCGCGACCCCGAAAGACACGGTGGCCATCACCGTCACGCCCAAGTCGATCATGGTGGGCGACAAGCGCAAGGTCGAGCTCACCCAGGGCGCGGTCAACGCGAACGACTCGCAGGGCAAGTTGATCCTGCCGCTCGACGCCGCGTTGAAGAAAGAGGTCGAGAAGCTCAAGTACATCGCCGAGCGCAACCCGAACGCCCCCTTCAACCGCGAAGTGTCGATCATCGGCGACAAGCGCATCTCGTACGACTTGCTGTCGTCGGTGCTGTATACGGCCGGTCAGAACGAGCTCGAGAACTTCCGGTTCATCGTGCTCCAGAGCAACCCGGACTGAAGGCGAGCCGAATGTCGTCCTCGCCAGCCGGTGAGGACACTTCGGCATGACTTCACGCAATCCCATCACCGTCGTCGGAGCGGGCCTCGCCGGCTCCGAGTGCGCGTTTCAGCTCGCCAGGCTCGGCCACGACGTGGTCTTGCGAGAGCAGAAGCCCGAGAAGCGCTCTCCCGCGCACGTCAGCCCCGGCTTCGGTGAGCTGGTCTGCAGCAATTCTCTGCGCAGCGACAACCCCGAGAGCGCCATCGGGCTGCTGCACGCCGAGCTGCGTCGCGTGGGGTCTCTCATTCTCTCTGCCGCAGACCTGCACCGCGTGCCCGCCGGAGACGCTCTGGCGGTGGAGCGCGTGGGCTTCTCGGGGGAGATCGAAAAGCGCCTCAAGGAGCACCCGCGCATCACCGTGGTGCCCGGCGAGGTGTCGACGGTACCCGAGGGGCATGTGGTCTTCGCGACGGGCCCGCTCACCAGCCAGGCGCTCACCGACGCACTCGAGCCCCACGTGGGCGAGAAGCTCTATTTCTACGATGCCATCGCGCCCATCGTCGCCGCCGATTCAATCGACGAGACCATCGCCTTCCGTCAGTCGCGCTGGGGCAAGGGCGGTGGCGACGACTACCTGAACCTCCCGCTCACCAAAGAAGAGTACCTCGCGTTCGTGAACGAGCTGCGCGCCGGGGCCAAGGTCAAGCCGCACGAGTTCGAAGAACCGAAGTACTTCGAGGGGTGTCTTCCCATCGAAGTGATGGCCGAACGTGGAGACGACGTGCTGGCCTTCGGGCCGATGAAGCCGGTGGGTCTCACCGACCCGCGCACCGGGCGCTGGCCGCACGCCGTGGTGCAACTGCGCATGGAAGATCGCGGCGGCACGGCCTGGAACCTGGTCGGCTTTCAGACCCGGCTCACCTGGCCCGAGCAGAAGCGCATTTTCGGAATGCTCCCCGGGCTGGCGAAGGCGGAGTGGATTCGCATGGGCCAGATTCACCGCAACACGTTCCTCGATGGCCCGCGGCTGCTGGCGAAAGACCTGTCGCTCAAGAACGAGCCCCGAATCTTCTTTGCCGGGCAGATCACCGGCGTCGAGGGCTACGTGGAGTCGACGGCGTGCGGCTACCTCACGGCGCTGGCGGTGCACGGGCGACTGACTGGCACTGCGTTCGCGCCGCCCCCTGCGACCACGGCGCTGGGCGCGATCTACCGGCACGTGACCGGAGATGCGCACCCCGAGGGCTACCGCTACCAGCCCACCAACGTGGTGTTCGCCCTGTTTCCGCCGATCGAAGGCCGCTTCAAGAAGGCTGAAAAGCGGGTGCAGTACGCCAGGCGCGCGGTCGCCGATTTCGACGGCTGGGCGCCCCACGCGCCGCACCCGGTGTCCCCCATGCAGACAGCTGCCGTCCCCGAGCGGGTGGTGGCATGAGGAGCTTCATGACTCGCTGGACCGTCGTCGTGGTGGCGCTCGTCGCGCTCGCGGGCTGCAAAGAAAAGAAGAACGCCAACGGAGACGCGAAGAGCGTCATCGCTCGCGTGAAGCAGGAAAAGAACGCCGCGCGCGCGCCGGTGCTCGGCACCCGGGTGCTCGAAGGTGAAGCGCAGGACCTCCGCGCGTCACCCGACGGGACCGTGGTGACGGTGCTGCTCGAAGCGCAGAAGCCCAACATTCAGGGGGTGCCTCCGCCGATGCGTCTGGGCCAGCTGTGGGCGGTGTCGACGAAGGGTGGCCCCGCGCAGAAGCTGGGCAACGGCGTCACCAACATGCCCGGCGGGTGGATGATCTCGCCCGACTCGCGGTGGATTCTGTTCTCGGCCGGGTGGGACCCGCGCAAGCAGGAGGGCGAACTCTACGCACAGGACACGCTCAAACTCGACGGGGAGCGCCAGCGCATCGCTCCGGCGGTGACGTACTTCGTGCCTTCCGACGACGGCTCGATGCTGGCCTACGTGCAGGACGGTGTGCTGCACGCGGGCAAGCTGCCGGCCGGCCCGTTCCCTCAGCTCGCGGGTGACGTGTCGACCGCCGAGTTCTCGGCCGACGGCCGCTACCTCTATTTTAGGCGCAAGTTCGCCGCGGCGGGCGGCCTCTACCAGGTCGACTTGAAGGCCGCGCGGCCCGAGCCCGTGCGCATTCTCGACCAGGTCACCGAGTACACGGTGCTGCGTACGGGCAAGTACGTGGTGGTCAACGCGCGCGCCACGCCAGCCGACGCCACGCTCGAGCTCCACGTGTTCGACGTCGCCACGCTCAAGGGCCGCAAGCTGAGCGACGACGCCCAGCGCTACCGCATTTCGCGCGACGGTGAGTTCATCGCCTGGCGCACCAACGGCGGCCCTGACGACGGCGTGCTGTACCTGGCGAAGACCGCTGGAGGCGAACCACGCGAGCTGGGCAAGAAGGTCAACGACTTCGACTTCTCGGCCGACGGGAAGCGCTTCGTGTTCCGCGACAACTACCGCGAGCTGGCCCTGGGGGGCCGCGACGCGTCGCGCGAAGACACCAAGCTGGTCGAGCGCGTCGGCGATCTCATGCTGGTGCAGATGCCCGACGCTGCGCCGGTGCTGCTCGCGCGGCAGTCTCCCAACTTCCTCTTCGCGCCCACGGGGTCGACGCTCGCCTACACCGCGCGCATCGATCGCCCCGAGGTGACGCGCCGCCTGTACCTGTTGCCCGAAGGCGCCGAGAAGGGCATCGCGCTCAAGGACTGGCTCTACGAGTACCAGTTCGCGTCGACCGGCGATGCCCTCTACTTCCGCAGCGAGTGCCTGCGTGAAGGCCGCGCGTGCGATCTGAACTCCATTTCGACGACCCCGGGCCCCGACGAGAAGCCGAAGAAGCACGTGGAGTCGACGTTCAGCTTCCGGCTCGCCGCTGACGGCAAGCGCGCGCTGGTGGCGATCGCCCACCTCACCGATCTCACCTACGACATCGCGATTCGGAACTTCGAGACCGGCGAGCAGAAGATCATCGACCAGTACGTGCAGTGGCCGGCGATTCTCCTGGCGACGGGCGGGGTGGCCTACCTGGTCGACGAGAAGAACCGCCCGGGCGTGTACGTCGCGAACTCGCTCTGATCGCCAGCCTCGTTAGACTCGTGGTCGCGTGACCTCCTACGTCGACGAGTTTCTGCGGCACCTCGAGATCTCCCGCGCGTCGTCGCGGCACACGCTCGCGGCCTACGCGCAGGACCTGAAGGCTTTTCAGGCCTACCTCGCGCCGCACAACGTGGCGCTCGAGAAGGTGACGCATCTCGACATTCGCGGCTTTCTGGGCGTGGAGTCGGTGAAGCTCGCGGCCTCGTCTCGGGCGCGGCGGCTGGCGGCCATCAAGTCGTTCTACAAGTTCCTCACGCGGCGGAAGGTGATTGAGGTGAGCCCCGCGCGTCGCGTGAAGACGCCGAAGTTGCCGCAGCGATTGCCGCGGGCAGTACCGGTCGACGAGACGTTTGCCATCATGGAGTCGCCCGACACGGAGCGAATCCTCGGCCTGCGTGACGCCGCGATGCTCGAGGTGCTCTACGCCGGTGGTCTTCGTGTGAGCGAGCTATGCGGGCTCGACGTGAAGGACCTCGACGTGCGCGCCAGGACGGTGCGCGTGCTCGGCAAGGGAAACAAGGAGCGCATCTGCCCGATTCACGATGGCGCGATCGAAGCCCTGCGGGAGTGGATGGAGCGACGCGCGGAGCTTCTCGCGAAGCCTGCGAAGAAGCAGGACCCGGACGCGCTGTTCCTCAACTTCCGCGGTGGACGGCTCACCACGCGCTCGGTCGATCGCCACCTGGTGAACTACGTGAAGCAGCTGGGCCTTCAGCGCAAGGTGACGCCGCACTCGCTGCGCCACTCGTTCGCCACGCATCTGCTGGCGGGTGGCGCCGACATCCGCAGCATTCAGGAATTGATGGGCCACGCGAGCCTCTCGACGACGCAGCGGTACACCGCCGTGTCCTTCGAGCAGCTCCAGAAGGTCTACGACACCACGCACCCGAGGGCCTGAGTCGTGAGCAAGAAGGAACAGCCGTTCAACAACCCGTTCGCCGGCGTGAAGTTGAAGCAGCAGGAGCCGCCGAAGAAGGCCGCGCCAGCAGCGCCGCCGCCACCGCCCAGGCCGAAGAAAGAAGCGCCGCTCGACGCCGAGTCGCGGCTGTTCCTCGAGGCCGTCGGCGCCGTCGAGAAGGTGAAGGAGACGCGCACGCGGGTGGGGCCGCCTCCACCGCCCTCCGCAGAGCAGCTGCGAATTCCGACCGAAGAGGCCGAGAGCCTCGCGGCCCTCGCGGAGTTGATTTCGGGCACCGGGGAGTTCGATCTCGCCGATTCGGACGAGTTCATCGAAGGCGCGGTGCAGGGCTTCGACGAACGGGTGATGCGCAAGTTGCGCGCGGGCGATTTCTCCACGCAGGCGCACGTCGACCTCCACGGCATGACGAAGGACGAAGCGAAAGAAGCGCTCGAGACCTTCATTCAGAAATCGCGCATCGCCGGGCATCGCTGCGTGCTGGTGGTGACGGGGCGCGGCATTCACTCGAAGGATCAAGTGCCGGTCATCAAGCAGGGTGTGCAGCAGTGGCTCACGCGCGGGCGCCTCGCGAAGACGGTGCTCGCGTTCTGCACCGCGAAGCCGAAAGACGGCGGGGCCGGCGCGGCGTACGTGTTGCTTCGCAGGTGAACAGCTGTCTCCGCGAATGGGGAGCGCAGCGCGATCATGGGATCACGAGGCTGAGACATCGTTGTTAGAACGCGCGCCATGACGACGATTCTGTGCGTGCGTCGAGACGGCAAGGTGGTGCTCGGCGGCGACGGTCAGGTGACGCTCGACAAGATCGTGATGAAGGGCAACGCGCGCAAAGTGCGCAGGCTGGCAGACGGTTCGGTGATCGCCGGCTTCGCGGGTGGCACGGCCGACGCGTTCACGCTCTTCGAACGGTTCGAAGCGAAGCTCAAAGAGCACGGCAAGAACCTGGCGCGCGCCGCCGTCGAGCTGGGGAAGGACTGGCGCACCGACCGCTACCTGCGCCGCCTCGAGGCGCTGCTCGTCGTGGCCGACAAAGAGAAGACGCTCATTCTCACGGGCGCCGGCGACGTCGTCGAACCCGACTACGGAATCGCGGCTGTCGGCAGCGGCGGCTCGTATGCGCTGGCCAGCGCGCGCGCGTTGTTGCTGCACTCGCAGCTCGACGCGAAACAGATCGTCGAACAGTCGCTGCAGATCGCCGCCGACATCTGCATCTACACGAACCAGAACCTGGCCTTCGAGGAGCTCTGACGTGAAGTCCTCCCTCACGCCCCGAGAGATCGTCGGCGAGCTCGACCGCTACATCGTCGGGCAGAACGCGGCCAAGCGCGCCGTCGCCATCGCGCTGAGAAATCGCTGGCGTCGGCAACACGCGCCGCTCGAGCTGCGCGACGACATCACGCCCAAGAACATCATCCTCATCGGGCCGACGGGCGTCGGTAAGACCGAGATCGCACGCCGCCTCGCGAAGCTGGCGCAGGCGCCGTTCGTGAAGGTCGAAGCCTCGAAGTTCACTGAGGTGGGTTACGTAGGCCGCGACGTCGAGTCGATGGTTCGCGATCTGGTCGAAGCGTCGATCTCCCTGGTGCGTGATGAAGAGCTGGCGCGCGTGAAGGGGCTCGCGGTCGAGCACGCGGAAGATCGGCTGTGGGAGCTGCTCAAGGGCGGCAACGGCCGCAACTCGCCAAGATTGAACGAGGCCGATCGCGAGAAGCTGCGCGCGCAGCTCCGCGCCGGGACGCTCGACGACACGCACGTGGAGGTCGACGTCCAGGACAACAACATGACCTTCATGAAGAACTTCTCCGGGCAGGGCATGGAGGAGATCGGCGTGAACCTGCAGGACCTCTTCAAGAACATGCCGGGCGTCGGCAACCGCACCCGCCGACACAAGGTGACGGCGCCCGACGCGCTCAAGCTGCTCGAACAGGAGGAGGCTTCGAAGCTCATCGATCAAGATCGCGTCAATCGCGACGCCGTGAAGCGCGCGCAGGAGGACGGCATCATCTTCCTCGACGAGATCGACAAGATCGCCAGCAACGAAGGCCGCAAAGCCGGCGGCGCTGACGTTTCGCGCGAAGGCGTGCAGCGCGACCTGTTGCCGATCGTCGAGGGCAGCACCATCAACACCAAGTACGGCCAGGTGAAGACCGATCACGTGCTCTTCATCGCCGCGGGCGCATTTCACGTCAGCAAGCCGTCGGATCTCATTCCCGAGCTCCAGGGCCGTTTTCCGATTCGTGTCGAGCTCGAGGCGCTCAGCAACGAAGACCTCGTGAAGATCCTCAAAGAGCCGAAGAGCTCGCTCATCAAGCAGTACGCCGCGTTGCTGGCGACCGAGGGCGTGACGCTCACCTTCACCGACGACGCGCTGGTGGAGATCGCGCGGCTCGCGGCGAAGGTGAACGAGCGCAGCCAGAACATCGGCGCGCGCCGGCTCCACACCATGCTCGAGCGGCTGCTCGACGACGTCGCGTTCTCGGCCTCGGAGATGGGCCGCGCGGAATACAAGGTGGACGCGGGCGTGGTGAAGAAGAAGCTCGACGACCTCGTGCAGGACGAAGATCTCTCGCGGTACATCCTCTAAAAGCCAGGCCCCATGAGCCACACCGAGACGGTCATTTCGCAGGCCAAAGACTTCCTTCTGCAGAACTACAAGCAGCAGCCGATCGTGCTCGCGCGTGGCGAAGGCAGCTACGTGTGGGACGCGGAAGGGCGTCGCTACCTCGACCTGATCGCGGGCATCGCCACGTGCGCGCTCGGGCACTGCAACCCCGCCGTGACCACTGCGGCGAAGAAGCAGCTCGACACGCTCTGGCACACCTCGAACGTCTTCTACACGGAACCGCAGATTCAGCTCGCCGCGCGCCTCACGAAGGCCAGCGGCCTGCCGGGCGCACGCGCGTTCTTCTGCAATTCGGGCGCTGAGGCAAACGAGGCGCTCATCAAGCTCGCGCGCCGCTACCAGCACGAGATCAAGGGCAACAAGGACCGCAGCGACATCATCACCTTCGAAGGTGGTTTCCACGGCCGCACGCTCGCCACCGTCACCGCGACCGCGCAGCCCAAGTATCAGGCCGGCTTCGAGCCGCTGCCGCAGGGCTTCACCTACGCGCAGCTCGGCGACCTCGAAGGGGTGAAGAAGCTCGTGGGCCCCACCACCGCGGCGATTCTCGTCGAGCCGATTCAGGGCGAGGGGGGGGTGCGCCCGGCTCCGGCGGGCTTCCTCAAGGCGCTGCGCGAGCTCTGCGACGCCAACGACGTGCTGTTGCTGATCGACGAAGTGCAGACCGGCATCGGCCGCACCGGGAAGCCCTTCGCGTTCCAGCACGAGGGCATCGTTCCCGACGCGTTCTCACTCGCCAAGTCGCTCGGCAACGGCCTGCCCATCGGCGCCATGGTGTGCAGCGACGCCGTGAGCAAGGCGCTGACCAGCGGTACGCACGGCTCGACCTTTGGTGGAAACCTCGTCGCGGCGGCCGCGGCCGTCGCCACGTGGGACATCGCGACCACGCCGGAGATGCTCGCCGAGATCGCCGCCAAGGGTGAGTACCTGCGCGAGCTGGCCACCGGTCTGCAGCGCCGCAAACCCGAACGCGTGAAGGCCATTCGCGGCAAGGGCATGCTGTTCGGCATCGAAGTCGACACCGGCGCGGCCGAGGTGCTCACGCGGTGCCGTGAGAACGGTCTGCTCGCGAACCTCGCAGGCGAGAAGACCATTCGTTTCGCGCCCTCGTACCTGATTTCACGCGAGCAGCTCGCCGACGGTATTGCGCTGCTCGAGAAGTCGCTGTGAATTGATGGCAACCGGGGGGCATCGTGGCGTCTGACGAGAACATCGACCTCGACGAAGCGCGCAAGGAGGAGATCCTCGCGCTCGAGGCGAAGCTCACCAGCCCGAATCACTTCGAGATTCTCGGCATCGACGCGGGCGCTTCGCCTGATGAGGTGCGCGCGGCGTTCCGCGATGCCTCGCGCAAGTTCCACCCCGATCGCTACTACGGGAAGAACCTCGGCAGCTTCCGCCAGAAGCTCGACCGCATCTTCCAGCGGTTGGTGGAAGCGAATCAGACGCTCGGAGATCCCGAACGGCGCTCGGCGTGGCTTGCGGCCAACCCGTTCATCAAGGCCGCCGTGCGGCAGGCCAGCGTGTCGTCGCACACGCCCGTGCCGCGCAGCCAGACCGAGACCGCCCGTGACGAAGAGCGTCGCGCCCGCTTCGCCCGACATCCCTATCTCGCTCGGGCGACCCGCGCGCAGGAAACGCTGCGGCGCGCGCGAGAGCACATGGCGCGCAAGGAGTTCAGTCAGGCCTTCTCGCTGGTGAACCAGGCCGCCCAGGTCGACCCTCAGAATCAGGAGTTCAAGGCGCTGCTGGTGGAGGCCCGGAAGGCGGCCGACCTCGCGCGTTCCGGTGACAGCTTCCAGCATGGCCTCGAGGCGCTGAACCGCGGCGACGACGCGCTCGCGTTGACCGCGTTTCGCTCCGCGGTGGGCGCCAACCCGTCGAATCACGGCGCGGCCTCCCGAGCAGCCCTGTTGCTCGAGAAGAAGAATGACCCCCGCGAGGCCACCAGCTTCGCGCAGAAGGCCGTCGACGCCGCGCCCGAGAACGTCGAGTACCGGCTGCTGCTCGGCCGGCTCCTCGAGTCGGCAGGCATGAAGGCGCTGGCTCGCAAGCACTTCGATGAAGCGGCGCGGCTCGCGCCCGATCATCCCGAGGTCAAAAAACACGGCAAGCGCCTCTGGCCGTTCTAACCTCTCGGGCACATGGGAGCAGACCGCGAGCCCGTCATCGGCATCGACCTCGGCACGACCAACAGCGTCGTCGCAACGGTCCAGTCAGGTTCACCCGTGGTCATTCGCGGCCGGTCTGGCGTGAACCTGCTGCCCTCCGTGGTGGCGCTCGCCAGGAGCGGCAAGCTGCTCGTCGGGCAGATCGCCAAGCGTCAGGCCATCACCAACCCGACGGACACCGTCTACGCGAGCAAGCGCCTCATCGGCCGCAAGTTCAGTTCGCAGCAGGTGCAGGCTTCGCTGGGCGGCCTGCCGTACGTGGTGGAAGCCGGTGACCACGACGACATCCGCGTGAAGCTCGGCGACCGCCGGTACTCGCTGCCCGAGCTCTCGGCGATGGTGCTCAAGGAGCTCAAGCTCGACGCCGAGGCCTTCTTCGGCAAACCGGTGAAGAAGGCGATCATCACCGTTCCCGCGTACTTCAACGACGGCCAGCGTCAGGCCACCAAAGACGCGGGCCGCATCGCCGGTCTCGAGGTGCTGCGCATCATCAACGAGCCCACGGCGGCGGCGCTCGCGTACGGCTTCGGCAAGAACGTCAACGGAAAGATCGCGGTGTTCGATCTCGGCGGTGGCACGTTCGACATCTCGGTGCTCGAGATCGGCAACGGCGTCTTCGATGTCATCGCCACCGGCGGCGACACGTTCCTCGGCGGGGAAGACTTCGACAACCGCATCATCGACTGGCTCGCGCAGGAGTTCGAACGCGAGCACAAGATCGACCTCCGCAAGGACCGCATGGCCCTGCAGCGCCTCAAAGACGCGGCCGAGAAGGCGAAGATCGAGCTGTCGACCACCCGCGAGACGCAGGTGAACCTGCCCTTCGTCAGCACGCCGCCGGGTGGTGGTTCGGCGCTGCACCTTCAGAAGGCGCTCAACCGCGATCAGCTCGAGGCGTTGACCGCCGATCTCGTGCAGCGCACCGTCACGCACTGTGAGCAGGTGCTCGAAGAAGCCCGCGTGAAGCCCATCGACCTGCGCGAGATGATTCTCGTGGGAGGGATGACGCGCATGCCGGCCGTGCAGGAAGCGGTGAAGCACTACTTCCGCCGAGACCCGTCGAAGGGCGTTCACCCCGATGAAGTCGTCGCCCTCGGGGCTGCCGTGCAGGCTGAGGCGCTGACCAACGAAGCGACCGACGTGGTGCTGCTCGACGTCACCCCACAGTCGCTCGGGGTCGCGATCGCCGGTGGCTACGTACGCCGTCTGATTCCCAAGAACACCACCGTGCCCACCGCGGTGACCGAGATCTTCAACACCTCGCGCGACAACCAGACCACCGTGAAGATCATGGTGCTCCAGGGCGAGAGCGATCTCGCGCACGAGAACGAGCTGCTCGGCGAGTTCATCCTCACCGGGCTGCGGCTCGCCAAGCGCGGCGAGGTCGAGATCGACGTGAACTTCGAGATCAACTCCGAAGGCCTCGTCTCGGTCTCGGCGCGCGATCGTGAAACGGGTCAGCAGCAGTCGATTCAGGTCACGGCGAGCGGCGGCCTCACTCAGGACGAGCTCAAAAAGATCCTCGACGAGCAGGCCGACATGCTGCTCGAGGCGCGCGCCGAAGAAGAAGTTCGCGCGCGTCACGCGGAGCTGACCTCGTTGATGAGCGAGGTGAACGAGCTCATTCCGCAGCTCCAGAAGGCGACGCAGGGCACCGACTTCGGTGGTGATGCGCTGTCGAAGGCGAAGGCTGCGCTCGAGCAGGCCGCCGTCGCGGTGAAGTCGCACGACCTCAAGGTGGTCACCGGCAGCATCGACGCGCTCACGCGTACCGTCAGCCTCTTCAAGGGCGTCTTGCAGCGCATCGGACGTTGACCATGAGCAAGGACCGCGCAGCACAGCTCGTGGAAGCGGGCATCTGGTTGAAGCTCTCCGGCGATCGCGAGGGCGCGTCCAAGCTCTTCGAGCGCGCGCTGAAGCTCGACCCCGGGAACGAAAAGGCCGCCGAGCTGCTGGGCGGCGCGCCGGTGCCGGGCGAGGGTGAGGTCGAGGCCGTCGCCGAGTCGCGCCCGCGTCGCAATTCTCCGGTGCCCGTACCGGGCGCGCACCCCTTCGAGCGTTCGGCCGACCCGCTGCCCGGTGATCGCGACCGTGAACTGGCCGCCGGCGTGGTGAAGACGCCGACGCCGCCGCCGAGCATCGACTCCGATTGGGGCCGGCTCACGGGAGCGGTCACGCCGCTGCCGTCGATTCCGCCCGTCGCTCCGGTGATCGCTCCGGCCGTGCCCACGCCCGGCATGTTCGACGCGCCGCAGCCGTCGTCGAAGTCGGGAACGATGCAGCTGTTCTCGACCGAGGTCAGCGGGCAATCGCCGGCACCCTCGTCGAAGTCGGGCACGATGCAGCTGTTCTCGACCGAGGTCAGCGGGCAATCGCTGGTACCCTCGTCGAAGTCGGGGACGATGCAGCTGTTCGCCGACATCGATCTCGAGCCCGAGCCCGAGCCCGAGCCTGGGCCGGCGCCGTCGTCGAAGTCGGGGACCATGCAGCTGTTTCCGCAACAGCCGGCGAAGCCGAGCACGATGCAGCTGTACCCCGAGCAACCCGCGCCCCGCACCACGATGCCGCAGTTCGTCGCGCCGGTGCGCACCGTCACGCTCGGCGAAGAGCCGCTCGACGATTCTCCGCCGCCGTCGACGCCGCCCATCTTCGCGGCGCCGCCTCCCGAGTCGGCGACCTCCGATTCCGGCAACGCGTGGACGTGGACGCCCGGCAGCGACGATCGCGAGCCGCTCGCGCCGCGACCTTCACCGCATCTCGCGCCTTCGGCCGAGTCTGCGTGGGACGCTCGCACCAACCCCGGCATCAAGCTCGACGAGGTCGCAGGGAGAGATCGCGCGCTCGATCTCCTCTCGTCCGACTCGAAGATCACGCGGGCTGCCGCCGATCGTCAGGAAGAGCTTCGCGTCATCATCCGCGGTGCGCGCGATCTCCTCGATCTCGACGACCACACCGGCGCGATGGAGCTCATCAGCAAGGCGCAGGGCCTGGCGCCCGATGACCCGGAGGTCGTCGCGCTGCGAGAGCGCAGTGAAAAGACACTGCTGACGATGTTCGAGTCGAAGCTCGGCCGGCTCGAGACCGTGCCGCGCGTACTGCTCAAGGACGACGAGATCATCTGGCTCAACCTCGATCACCGCGCGGGCTTCGTGCTCGCGCAGATCGACGGCACCGTGACCTTCGACGACCTCTTCTCGGTGTCGGGCATGTCGCGCATCGACACCGCCCGTATTCTCGCGCAGCTGATCGACGAAGGCGTGATCAGCCGCGGATGATCGCGGTCCACTTCGCGCGTACGACCAGCTTGCCGTGCTGGTTGTGCGTCTCGGTGGTGACTTCCAGGAAGTCGAGCGAGCGCTTGGCGATCACGTCGGTGATCTTCCCCGTGGTCGTCAGTCGATCGCCGGGCCGCACCACCTCGAAGAACTCGAAGCTCTGCTCGCCATGTACGAGCCGCAGCAGATTGAGCTGCAGCTCGGGGTCCTGGCAGGCCTTGGCGAAGGGGGCGATCGCGAAGGTCACCGCGAACGACGGGAAGGCGATGACCGACTGCCACGGGCTTGCCCTGCCAGCCTGCTCGTCGAACAGCAGCGGGCTCAAACCTTCGGGAGCACCGCGCGCCGAGAACCCCGTCGAGGGTACGCCGCCGCCGATGGCGTACGCGAACTCGCGCATCTTCTCGAGGCCGGCTTCGAAGACGAACGGGCCGTACTCACGCCCCACGAACTTCTTGTCGATGGCCATGACTTCAGACCCGGCCTTTCACGGTGACGCCCTTGAGCACGCCTTCACCACGCTGATTGGTGGCGTTGATCTCGGCGGTGATCACCCCGTTCTCGATCGACGTGACCTTGCCGTTGAAGGTGACGACATCGAGCGGCGCCACCGGCCGGCTGAAGCGCACCTCGATGCCCGCCACGCGCCCGGGATCGCCCAGGTAACGGACGAAGGCGTCGACCGCCCAGCCCAGCGTGCACAGCCCCTGCAGAATCACGCCGCCGAGGCCGGCCTCTTCACCGACCTTCGGGTCGATGTGGATCGGGTTGAAGTCGCCAGACGCGGCCGCGTAGTAAATCGGCCGGTACACGTCGCATTCGCGAACCAGCGAGAAGGTGTCTCCAACGGCGTAGGTCATCGCGCCGCTTCTTAACCATTCAGCGGGAGGGTCGGTCGAGAGGATCGTCGACTTCCTGCTCCTCGGATTGCCGCTGCTTCCAGCTCGTCATCGCGTAGTCGATGAGCTTGTCGAGGTAGCTCATCAGCGGCGGGCAGCGCACGCCGGTGCCGTCGAGCAGCTCGAGCGCGGTGTGGCAGTTGTAGAGCGCGAGGTGGTTCACGTAGTTCACCGCCGCGCGCTGGGGCCTCGCCAGCTTCTCGACGCCGGGAATCCGCAGGAACCAGTCGGCCGCACGCGCGGGAAGACTGAAGCGGGGCAGCTTCTTGTTCGCGCGCTCGGCGATGAGCTCGTACACGCGCCGCGCGCTCATCGGGTTGGGGTCGACCAGGTGCACGGTCTTGCCGACGGCTTCTGCGTTCTGCGCGAGCGACCACGTGGCCTGCACCACGAAGTCGACCGGCACCACGTTGAGCGGCGCCACGCCGTTCCCCGGCAGCGGCAGCGGCAGCACCAGCGGCGAGAGCACCAGCAACATGCCGAGGTAGTAGGGCCCTTCGAAGCGATCGATTTCACCGGTCGTCGAATCACCGACCACGGTCGACGGCCGCACGATGGTGATCGGCAACTGCGCCTTCGCGCGCTCCACGAGCCGCTCGGCCTCGTACTTGGTCTCTTCGTACGCGTTGCGGAAGCTCTGGCCGTTCTCGAGCTCGTCTTCGGCGATCACCCCGAGCCGGTCGCCCGACACGTAGCAGGTGCTGAAGTGCACCAGCCGCTGCAGCTTCCTGCACTCGCGCGCCAGCTCCAGCACCGTGCGCGTGCCGTCGACGTTCACGCGGTGCGCGATGTCGTGCGGCACGCCGAGGTAGTTGATGGCCGCGAGGTGGAAGACCTGTGTCGTGTCGTCGACCAGCCGCTGGTACTCGCGGCCCGCCAGCCCGAGGTGCATGTCGACGATGTCTCCCGAGAGAATGTCGATGCGCGCGCCGCGGAGCTTCCCCGCGTACGTCTCGGCCTCCTTCACGAACCTGGGCTGAACGAGCAGGGTGATGCGACCGTCGGGGTTCTGCTCTGCGAGGTACTTCACCAACCGCTTGCCGATGAAGCCGGGGTACCCCGTCACGAAGGCGTTCATGCTCACGGCGCGGAACCGTAGCGCAGCACTTCGGCCAACACCTGCTTCACCTGCGCCCGCGTGGCTTCCAGCGCTCCGCCGTTGTCGATGAGCCAGGTGGCGTACTTCTTCTTCTCTTCCGTCGGCATCTGCGAGGCGATGCGCGCGCGCGCCGCGTCTTCGCTCAGGCCGTCGCGCGACATCACCCGCTGCACCTGCACCTCGACCGGGCAGGTGACGAGAATCACGCCCTGCATCGCCTCGTGGAGCCTGTTCTCGATGAGCAGCGCCGCGTCGTAGATGGCGTGCGTCACCCCCTGCGCCGCCAGCTCGTCCTTCTTCTTCTTCGCCAGCTCCTTGATGCGCGGGTGGGTGATGGCGTTCAACTTCCCGCGCGCCACCTCGTTCGAGAACACGATCTTCCCCAGCTTCGCGCGATCGAGCTGACCGTTGGCCACCACGCCGGGGAACGCCGCGGCGATGGCCGTCAACGCCGGCATGCCCGGTTGAACGATCTCGCGCGCCAACGCGTCGGCGTCGATCACCGGTACGCCCGCTTCGCGGATCATGGCCGTGACCGTCGACTTGCCGGTGGCGATACCGCCCGTGAGCCCGAACACGAACATCGTCAGCCCGCCGGCGGCAGGAACGAGAACGACTGCACCGTCTTGCCGTCGTCCTTGAAGAAGATCGCCAGCCCCAGCTTCAGGTACAGAAAGTACGTGTGCTTCGAAGCGGTCTGCTTCTTCCAGTAGCAGGGCTCCTGCGCCTGCGTGCTCTCACACGAAGCGCCGTAGCTGTTCTCGATGGCGCTCATCTCGATCACCGGCGCGGGATACACGTCGATGCGTTGCACTTCCTTCGTCGTGGGGTCGCACTTGAACTGCGCCTGCACGGTGCCACGAATGGCCTGCACGCCCGAGTACACGAGCACCTCGAAGCCGCCCGCGGTGATGGTCTTGGTGGGCTCGCCGAACTTGCCCACCACGTCGATGGAGCTCGAACCGCGCGGCGTGATGCCCTGCCACGGCTTGGCGAGCGCCAGTGACGACAACAGCAGTGAGCAGAGAGCCAGACGCACGGTCACTCGGTCGTCTTACCAAGACGCGCGACAGATCGGCGTGCCGATGCTAACGGTGCCCGCGATGCGACGGTCTTCTGTCCGCCTTGCCGTGCTCGCCATTGCCTGCGTCGGCGCTGGTGCGTTGGGTCACGACTTCCTCGGCTCCGAGAGCTGCCAGGCCTGCCACCCCGATGCCTACGCCGCGTGGCAGTCGACCGCGCACGCGCGCGCCAAAGACGTGCTCTCGCCGGCGCAGCAGAAAGACGTTCGCTGCCAGTCGTGCCACTCGCCCAACGAGAAGGACCAGAAGGTCGTGCACGTGGCGTGTGAGACCTGCCACGGCGGCGGCCAGTTCTATTCGGCGACCTACGTGATGAAAGACGCCGAGCTCGCGCGCCTCGCGGGCCTCGTCGACCCGGCCGAAAAGAGCTGCCGTGGCTGTCACGACAACGCGAGCCCTTCACTCAAGCCTTTCGACTTCGCCGCCAAGTTGAAGGCCATCGATCACTGGTCGGTCGAGCGCAACAAGCGCAAGGGCCTCAAGCCCGCAGAGACGAAGTCGAAATGATCAAAATCCTCTCAGCCGAGTTCGTCACGACGGCCACGAAGCCCGACGAATACCCGCGCCAGCCCACGCCCGAGATCGCCTTCGTCGGCCGCTCGAACGTCGGCAAGTCGTCGATGATCAACACCCTGGTGAACCGCAAGAAGCTGGTGCGGGTGTCGAACACGCCGGGCCGTACGCGCACGCTCAACTTCTTCGACGTGCGCTTCGAGCACCGCGCCCGCGAGCGCACGCTTCGCCTGTGCGACCTGCCGGGTTACGGCTTCGCGAAGGTCTCGAAAGACGAGCGCGTGCTGTGGGACCGCATGCTCAACACCTACCTGACCGAGCGACACACGCTCAAAGTGGTGGTGGCGATCATCGATGCAGAGGTCGGCCCCACGCCCGACGATCTCGAGATGCTCGACTTCCTGCAGGACAAGCCGCCCCGCATTCTGGTGGTGGCGACCAAGCTCGACCGGCTCAACAAGGCCGCGCGCAAGCCGCGTCTCAAGAAGCTCCAGGAGCAGCTGGAGCTGCCTGAGAACGCGCTGCTCGGCTTCTCCTCCCACGACAACCTGGGCCACGACGACCTGTGGCGCACGCTGCTGGGCATCATCGGCTGACGCTGATAGGCGGCCCCTGTGACCGCCAGTCAGGACAAGAGGCAGACGCGGCGTGCAGAGCTGGTGCGCCGGTTGACCGAGCTCGCTCCGCGACACCGCATCGACGCGATGTTGGAAGAGGTCGACGGCAAGGCGCTGGTGCGTTCGCTGCCCGCCGAAGACGTGTACTCGACCATCATCGACGTCGGCCTCGCCGACTCGACGGAGATCGTTCAGCTCGCGACGCCCGAGCAGTTCCGCACGTTCGTCGACCTCGCCGCCTGGCAGCGCGATCGCATGGACCCGCTCGAGGTGCTGCACTGGCTGCGCGCCGCGCGCGGTGACGATGACGAAGACTTCGTGCGCAAGGTGCGCTCGCTCGACATCGAGGTGCTCGAGCTCATCTACAAGAAGCTCGTCATCATCCACGACCTCGAGGAAGACCCCGACGCCAACCCCGAAGGCACGTCGATGGAGCTGGTCGAGGGCAAGTACCTGCTCGAGTTCCGCATCGACGGGGTCGACGAGGCTGCGCTGCGCCGGCTCACGTACGATCTCACCACCCACAACCCGTTCGAGCTCTCGCGTTTCGTGGAGGCCGTGCGCTGGGAGACGTTGACCGAGCTCGAAGAGGCGGCCTTTCTGTTCCGCCGCGCGCGTCTGGAAGACCTGGGCTTCCCGCCGCTCGAGGAGGCGCAGAAGATCTTCGCGTGGGTCAACCCCGATACGGTCGGGCCGAAGGGCGCGGCCACCGCGGCGCTGGCGCCGACCACCGGCTACGTCGACTACGTGGCCGCCGCCTTCCGCGGGCTCGACACCGTGGAGCGTCAGAACCTCGAGAGTGAAGTGCGGTACCTCGTGAACTGCGCGCTCGTGGCCGACGCCGCGGAGCCGGGTGATCCCGGCGCGGTGAAGCGCTTGTCGGAGCACGCGCGCGACTATCTGGACCTCGGCCTCGAGCACTACACAGGCGGCAACCCGGACCTGGCGACGGAGGTGGTGCGTGAGACCACGTTGCGCGCGCTGTTCCAGGTCGGCTTCTCGATGACGCTGCGGCTCAAGCGCCAGGCCGAGAAGCTGGCGCACGAAGAAGGTTCGCGCTTCGGCGACACGTGGCTCGCGTTGGACGAAGAGACCGCTGCGATGGTCGCGTTGATGCGCCGCCGGCCGTTGAAGGCGCTCAAGGTTCCGGGCGCCGAGCCGGTGCCGTTCCGCGCGCGTCGCGAGCTGACCGAGATGGAAGCGGTGTTCGCGCGGGTCCGTCAGCAGCGCGCGGTGTTCCAGGCGCTGCTCGGCCCCAAGGCCTCCGAGACCATTCAGCGCTTCGGCCTCAAGTTGTCCGAGCTGACGCCGCAGAAGCTCTTCGCGGCCGTGGTGGCGTGGGCCGAAGTGGAGCAGGTGATCGAGGTCGCGCCCTTCTCGGAGCTGAAGCTCACGGAGCTCTGCACGCGCATCTTCGACGACGGTCCAGGGGTCGCGCTGCGCGCGTCGGCGGGAAAGCGCGCGGCGGAGACGCTCAAGTCGAAGCTGCAGGTCGACGGCGCCGAACTCGAGACCATGATTCAGCGCGTGCTGCAGTCGTTCGCGAACGACTTCGGCGCCGCCTGGGTGAAAGACGCGCGGGTGAAGCGTGAGTCGGTGTCGTCCTTGCCCTTGACCGGCGTGATGCCGCTCCCGGCGTGAGGCCTTCCCGCTGCGCCGTGGTGCGTTCGGGTAGTGATCTGTAGGTGTCGGGTTACTGCGGACTACCTCCGGGAGCCCGCGGGGTGCCTGCGGACACGTGCGGCGTGCCTGCGGACACGTGCGGCGTGCCTGCGGACACGTGCGGCGTGCCTGCGGACACGTGCGGAGTGCCTACGGACACGTGCGGGACGGCCGCGGAGACCTGCGGGGCACCTGCGGACACGTGCGGGATGGCCGCGGAGACCTGCGGGGCGCCTGCGGACACGTGCGGGATGGCCGCGGAGACGTGCGGAGCGCCTGCGGACACGTGCGGACTGCCAGCGAGGACCTGCGGCCTGCGAACGCGACGCGTCGGCATGCCGAGCGGGTCGATAAAAGACGGACCGGGCCCATACGCGCACTTGAGCAGGCACCGCAGCGGCGCGTCGAAACAGGCGACGGGCGTTTTCCTCAGCCAGCTAAGGGCCGAAGTAGTCGACCTTCACGGTCGTCCCGGCCGCCACGTGCACCTCGATGGATTCGTGGTCGCACGCGACGACGTGTTTCCCGGGCTTCACCACCATCGGCGCGCCCTGCATGACCGCGGCGCCGTCGATCTTCGCTGCGCACTTCCAGTCGAACGGGCCGGCAATGAGCAGCGTGCCGCCATCGGCCGTCATCGAGCGACTGCCGTGGAGGTCACCGCCAGCGCAATCGACGCAGCATCCGGACAGGAGAATGCCCGCGAGCAGCAGCCTCACGCGTCGCGGCCCACGGCCTGGCTCACGTTGTTCAAACGCGACTCACGCAGGCGCGTCTCGATGACGTCGAGGCACTCGGTGACGAGCCCAGGGCCGCGGTAGATGAAGCCCGAATAGAGCTGCACCGCTGAAGCGCCGGCGCAGATCTTCGCCCACGCGTCTTCGCCCGAGGTGATGCCGCCCACGCCGATGATCGGCAGCTTTCCGCCAGCGCGCTTGAACGCACGACGGAGCACCTGCGTGCTGCGCGTCATCAGCGGTCTGCCCGAGAAGCCGCCGGCTTCCTTCGTGAGTGGATGTTCGACGGGCCGCGCGAGCGTGGTGTTGGTGCAGATGAGCCCGTCGACGTGACAGCTTTTCACCACGTCGACGACTGCATCGATCGCGTCATCTTCGAGGTCGGGCGCGATCTTGAGGAACAGCGGCTTGCCGTTCACTTCGCCGCGCGTGGCGTTGAGCAGCCCTTCGAGCACGTGCGGCTCCTGCAGCGTGCGCAGCCCCGGGGTATTGGGCGAGCTCAGGTTCACCACCACGTAGTCCGCCAGCGGGCTCAGCGCGCGCGCCGCGACGACGTAATCCTCGGTCGCGTGCTCGAGGGGCGTGTCCTTGTTCTTGCCGATGTTCACGCCGATGGGAGCAGGGCGCCACTCGAGCTCACGCAGCCGCCCGGCCATCGCCGCGACGCCCGCATTGTTGAAGCCCATGCGGTTGATGATCGCCTCGTGCTCCTTGAGTCGAAACAGGCGCGGTCGGTCATTGCCCGGCTGTGCGCGAGGGGTGACGGTGCCCACCTCCACGGCTCCGAAGCCGAGTGAGAACAGGCCGACGATCGCCTCTGCGTTCTTGTCGAGGCCCGCGGCGAGCGCCACCGGGTTCGGCCACGCGAGGCCGGCGATCGACGTCTTCAGGGCGTCGCGTTCAGGCTTCACCCGGGAACGCAGCCACTTCGCCAGCGACGGCGCCGTGTCTGCGAGCGACAAACCCCACAGACCGAGGTGGTGCGCGTCTTCCGCGTCGAGCTGGAAGAGCAGGGGCTTCAACAGCGAGCGGTACATGTCACCCGTTCTTCGGAATGAACGAGTACTCGCGCGCCCAGGCCAGCGTCTGATCGATCTGGTGGCCCGTGAGGATGTTGTTCGACTCGACGAGCTCGATCTCGCGGCGCATGTCGGTGTTCAGCAGGTACGGGCCGTCGGTGTTGATGGTGAACTTCACGCCGCGGTCCCAGAAGGTGCGGACGATGTGCTCGAACTCCTTGATGCCGTCGACCGCGTTGGTCTGCAGGTTCGAGGTGGGGCACAGCTCGAGCACCACGTCGCGCTCCTTCAGCAGCTTCATGGCCGCTTCGTCGTACGCGGCGCGAATGCCGTGGCCGATGCGGTTGGGCTTCAACTTCTCGACCACGGCGATGACCCCTTCGGCGCCGGTGCCCTTCGTCTCGCCGGTGTGCACGGTCGCCTTGAGGCCGGCCTTGCGCGCGCGCGCGAAGAGATCTTCGTACTGCGTGACGACCTCCGGCTTGAGCTCGATGGCGTTCGACTCGGTGCCCGCGAGGTCGATGCCGAGCACGCCGCGATGCCGGTACTTGATGGCCTTCTCGACCATGATCCCGTTGAGCTTCGAGTCCCACTCGCGGGCCAGGCAGAAGATGAGGCAGGCCTTCACGCCGTACTCGAGCTGCGCGCGGTCCATGCCGCGAATCGCCGCCGAGATGATGTGATCGAGGTCGAGCTCGGAGTGCAGGTTGCGCTTCATGGGGTTGAAGCGGAGCTCGATCTGCGTGACGCGCGAGCTGCGGTATTCCTTGCCGATGACTTCGTAGACGGAGCGCTCGATCGCCGCGGGAGAGCTCTGAATCTTCTCCGTCCACTGATGCATGATCTTCAAATAGCTATCGAGTGAGTCGACCTTGTCCGGCGAGGCCGTGATCAGCTCGACGAACTCGAAGTAGTTCTTCACCGGCAGTTTGAAACCCTGCGAATGCGCGATGGACCAGAGAATGTGCGGGGCGACGGCGCCACCGACGTGAATGTGAAGGTCGATCAGCTCACGAGGCATGGCCTTGTGTGCCACATCAGGATTCCGGGTGGAAGATTCGTAGTGCATGCTGCGTGTCGTCATGACCGAACCGAAACTGACGAAGCGATCGCCGCCGATGCACGGCAAGGTTCAGACCCCCGAGCTCGATGATGATCACGGCGCCAACGAGGCGTTCGAGATCTTCAAGCGGTTCGATCGTGACGGCTCCGGCAGCATCGATCGGGGCGAACTGTCGCGGTTGTTGGAAGCGTTGGGGCAACCGATCGACGAGGACGAACTCGCGATCGCGCTCGACGTGATCGACACCAATGCCTCGGGCCGCATTTCGTGGGCGGAGTTCGAGGCGTGGTGGTCAGCGCGGTGATTTGACGAGCGAGAGCGCGGTGCCGGGCACGAACGTCTCGAGCGTCCCCGGCTCACGCAGCACGTAGATGTTGAGCTTCGCGTCGGCGTTGAGATCGAGCACCCGCGCGCCGGTGGGGAGCTCGGCGAGCACGCGGCCTCCGCCCGGGTGCACGAGGCGCGTCACCGGGCCGGGCACCACCAGCGTGCGTCGCCGCAGCAGCGGAGCGATGGGCTGAATCAGCTCGTCACCGGACGAACCAAGCACCCACTCGACCGACCCATCGGGCAGCAGCCGGGTCGCGGAGCCGCGCGCGTCGCAACACACCACGCCGCCGTCGAAGGGCAGCAGCGCGAGCGTGCGGGCATCGCAGCCGACGGTCTTTTCCCACAGCAGTTGACCCCGCGGGCCGAGGCACGCGACGACGGTGCGGCCATCGCGTGCGCCGCCGATCCACGTGCGGCCACGGGCTGCGACCGGCCGGGTGGGCATCGAGAGAATCAGCTCACGCGTCCACGCGAGCGCGCCGGCGGGCGTCGTGGTGCCGCTGGCGAGGGCGTCACAGGCGAAGACCGCCGAGTGCTCGCCGCGATTGAGCACGACGAGCGCGCGACTGCGAACGGGCACTGCGCCGTGCACCACGGGAAGCCCCGCCTTCACGCGGAAGCGCACCTGCCCGTCGAGCGCGTCGATGCCGTACAGCGTTCCCGCGTCGGTGCCGACGAGCACGCGCGTGCCGACGCGGCCCTGATGAAGGGTCTGCGCGCGCGGCGGCTCGAACCGCCACAGCTCCCGGCCCGTCATCAGCGACACGCCGATGATCACGCGGCGGGTGACGGTGAAGATGCCCACGCCGTCGACGACATCGAGCGCCGTGCCGAGGTGGGCGCCGTCGTGATCTTTGAGCCATTCGGCGTGATCGCCCGCGAAGCCCACCAGGCGCTCGTCGTTGGCGACCAGCGCTTCACCGCCCGGAGAGATCGCCACGCCGCGCGGCGCCAGGTGCCTGAACGCCGTCGCCCCCTTCCTGGTGAAGGCGTGCACCGCGTGCGGCGAGTGAACGATGAGCCACTTCGCACCGAGCTGCAGCCGGCCACCGTCTTCACCCAGCGCCACGGGGCGGCTCCACCGCGGTTCGAGCGTGACGCGGCGCACTTCACCGACGCGAGAAAGAGGAACCCCGGGCGTCGAGCGCGGCGCCGCGATGGTCGTCAGCGACGTGTCAGGCACCGGCTGGCGGAGCGCCGTGAGCCCGTCGACGCAGCGCACCTGCAGCGCTTCGACGTAGGGGTTGGCTCCGAGCGCCGGGTTGCGGCTGCGCAGCGCGAGACAGAGGTCGATGCCGGCCCGGTACACCTGCTCCGGAGGGACCGTGGTCGAGCCGATGGTGGCGGTGCTTTCGCCAGCGGCGCGCGCGAGCCCCATCATGGCGAGGAACGGGTGACCCGAGCGCTGCGTGCCGTCGGTCAGGGTGAGTTCGCCGTCGAAGAGAAGCGGGGGGAGCCCGGCGCGCGTCTTCCGATTCCAGGCGAGCGTGCGGCCTTCATCATCGCGCAGCGAGAAGCCCAGCCCGCCGTCGGCGCTGCGCACCGAGCTCCAGGGCGCGGCCGTTTCGCGGCGCGGGCGATCCTCGATCACCGCGCCGGTCAGCTGCTTGAGTCGACGCTCGAGCGACACGAGCTCGGCCTCGAGACCGCTTCGTTGTGGCGCGACGTCGCGCAGGAAACCCCGCGCACACTTCACCGTCGCTTCGACCAGCGTCTCGAGCTCGACGGCGATCGGCGCGCGCACCTGCTTCGGCGGCTGCGAGAGATCGATGACCGACAACGCCACTTCGGCGCCTCGCGTGCGCCACAGACACAGCTCGAGGTGCACGTCTTCGAGGGAAACCTGGCCCGCGCGTTCACCGTCGGCGACCAACGACGCAACGGTGTCGACCAGCGCGCTGACGATGCGCACCAGCGGCTCGTCGTTCGCGCCGGGGAGAAGGTTCAGCCCTTCCAACTCCAGGGCGAACGCGTCACGCGGCCCTCCCACGGCCGGCGCCTCTCGTTGCCAATGATGTCCGACACGGAACCTGAGCATCACACGTTGACTTGCAGTGTAGCGCTGCGTACCATCCCGCGTCGCTCTTTGGGCTTCATCGGAAGTCCATGATTTAACTGGGAAACCCCATGACATTTTATGAGGCAGCGCTCCGCGTCCTCGAGGAAGCGGGCACGCCGCTCCTCGCTTCGGACATCACGAAGCGCGCTGTAGAGAAGAACCTGCTGTCCCACATCGGAAAAACGCCTGAAATCACGATGCTGTCTCGCCTGGCTTCAATGGCGAAACGCTCCCGTGATCGCAAGCTGCAGGTGACTGCGCGAGACACGTTCGCGCTCATCGACTGGATGCTTCCGGAAGACCCGGAGGCGCTGGCGCAGACGGGTGTCGCCGAGCCCAACCCGGAGGAAGCACTGCCTCCGTACCGGCCTTCGGAGCGGCATCCCGAAGCGCACGCCGAGTACCTGCGCAGCATCGGCCGCCAGAGCGACCGCAAGCGTCGCGACGACGATCGGAAGAAGAAGTACCCGCCGATCCCCGAGGTGGCGTTCGAGACGCTGCAGGAAGCCGGCACGGCGCTGCTTCCCTCCGAGCTGCTCGCGCGGCTCAAGGCCCGCGAGGCGATCTCCGACGATCTGTCGGCAGGTCAGCTCATCGACGCGCTGGCTTCCGACAACCAGCGTCGCCTCGACGAGAACCGCAAGCCGCAGTTCGCTGCCGCGCGCTCCGAGAACAACGAGCTGCAGCTGTCACTCGAGCCGCAGAACGAAGGTGGCCCCGCGCCGCTCGAGGTGCAGGCCTCGTTCTGTCTCGCTGCGAATCTCAAGTTCGAGAACGGTCGCGTCATTCTCAAGGCGGAGCTCCGCGCGAAGGAGCGCGTCGTCGAGAGCGCGCCGTCGGGCGACGACCTGCAGCTCGTTCAGAGCGCGCGTCACGCCGGCAAAGACGCTCGCAAGGCGATGGCGCGCGTGCTGCGCACCAGGCTCAGCGAGCTCGAGGCGGGCACGTTCGAGAAGTCGTGCGTGCGCATGTTGCACGCGCTGCACTTCCGCGAACTCAAGGTCGCGCGTCGCTCGAAGGAAGGCCCGCTGCTCACCGCCCGCCGTCGCGAAGGCAGCCTCGAAATCCGCTACGCGGTGCGCTTTCTCCGGACCAACGGGCCGGTCGAGCGCCGCCACGTTCAGGAGCTGCGTCGCGAGCTTTCGCCGACCGGCGCCAACATCGGCCTGCTGTTGACGGCGTCGGAAGCGCGTGGCGATGCGCGCTCGGAGTGCACGTCGGGCCCGCTCGTTCTCATGTGGGCGGGTGACGCGCTGGCCGACAAGTTCTTCGAGGCCAGGGTGGGCGTCACCGTGACGACCATCGAGCTGTTCGACATCGACGACGCGTTCTTCGCGCAGGCGAAGATCGACGCGGAAGAGTCGCTCAAGCGTCGTGAAGAGCGTCAGCGCGATCGGGATCAGCGTGGTCCTTCGAAGGCTGAGGCTCCTGCGGCTGAGTCCGAGTCGAGCGAAGAGGCCGCTGCGCCCATCGTCGAAGGGACGCCTCTCGACGCGGAGGCTCAGGTTCCTGCGCGCGCTGAAACGCCGGCCACTGCCGAAGGTGCCAACGGCGCTGACGACGACGAAGGTGATGACGATGGTGAGGATGGCCCGGAAGACGGCGCCGATGCCGGTGCGCCGGGCGCTCCCGGGGAAGGTCGTCGTCGTCGCCGCCGCCGCCGTCGCCGTCGTCGTGGCGGTGCAGGTCGTGAAGGTGAAGCCGGTGCTCCGGTCGTCGCCGGTGAGGCTGCGGCGCAAGCGCCTTCGGGCGAAGCGCCTGCAGGCGAAACGGCTGCGCCCGTCGCCGAGGCAGCGCCTGTGCCTGCGCCGGAGCCCGTGGCCGCCGAGAGTGCGCCCGAAGCGGCGCCGACTCCTCCTGCCGATTCAGGCCCTACGACTTGATGTTCCGGCTCACCGTGGTGGCGGCGCTGACGCTGCTCTGCGCCTGCACCCGCGGGAGCTCGAACCCGTGGATCGATCGACTGGAGGTCGACACCTTCGAGGGCGGCGAGGTCATTTCGCTCTCGAAGGAGCAGTTGGAAAAGCAGCTGCGTGAACGCCTCGTCGCCGCGAAGTTCAACGTCGCGGCTGAAGGCAAGAAGGTCCCCGACAAGGTGAAGCCCTGGCGGGTGGCGCTCGCCGCCGGTCTCTCGGAGCCCGAGCTCGAATCGCGCACGTCGTTGCTGCAGGTGGTGCTGGAGCTCTCGCACACCGGGGAGGCGGACCCCATTCTGGTCGACCAGCGGCATCGGCTCGCGGCGCCCGACGGTGACGTCGAAGCGTTGCAGAACTCGATTCGTGACGCCTTCAACGAGTCGCTCGACGCCGCAGTTCGAGAGTCGGCTGCCGTGATTCGGCTCGACGACGCCGACGTGAGCACCCTGCAGGCGAAGTTGAAGGACAGCGACTTGGCGATGCAGAACGCGGCGGTGCGATTGCTGGTGCGAAAGCGCGACGTGGCCGCGTTGCCGGTGCTGCTGGCGCGTCTTTCCAGCGACGATGTCGACGTGTTGCGCACGGTCGTCGGTCAGCTCGTGGAGCTGCGCGCGCCGGAGGCCGTCAACCCGCTCATCGAAGCGGCGCACCTCAAGGGCCCGGTGTTCGAGCGGGAAGTGGTGTTCGCCGTCAGTGCCATCGGCGGTGACGACGCTGAGGCGTACCTCGACCTCGTCTCCAGCGGGCACGATGACCCGTTGATTCGCGCCAGCGCAGAACAAGCGCTCAAAGAGCTGCGCGCGGGCAAGACCTCGAAGAAACCCGGAGAGAAAGAATGACCCGCGTCGTGTTGTTTGCCGCGCTCGCCCTCACGGCGTGCGCGACGTCGTCAGAGGCCACGAAGAAGACTTCGGAAGCCGCGCAGAACGCCGCCGATTTCTACCCACTCGCCATCGGCACCACCTGGTCGTACGAGGTGAAGTTGCTGGGTGAGACGCGGCAGATCGAGGTCTCGACGCTCAAGAAGAACGAAGACGGCTACGTGGAAGACTCCACGGGCGCGCAGTTCCTCGCCGACTCCTTCGGTGTGCGCGATCAGAAGCGTTACCTCCTGAGGAACCCGATCGCAGCCGGGACGAAGTGGACGAACGTGGTCTCGGTGTCGTCGGTCGAGAACTACGAGATCCTCGCGGTCGATCAGCCGTGCGACGCGGGTACGGCTCAGTGGCAGGGGTGTGTCGTCGTCGAGAGCCGCAACCGCGTGCAGGAAGGCGTCGTGTTGGTGAACGAGATGACCTTCGCGCCCGGTGTAGGCATCGTGCGCCTGTCGACGGTGCTGGAGTCGAACGGGAAGCAGATTCCGCAATCGACGCTCGAGCTGATGAAGTTCACCAAACCGGCCGGGTGAAGCTTGAGCCCTCTGCGAGCGGGAACTACCGTTTCCCTCGTGGACGACATCGAACAGTCGAACGAGGAGATGATCCTCGCGTTCCTCGCCGAAGGTGGCGAGGACTACGTCTCTGGCGCTGCGCTGTCGGACAAGCTCGGTCTGTCTCGTACCGCCGTGTGGAAGCACGTGGAGCAGCTTCGAAAGCTCGGCTACCGCATCGATGCGCAGGCGTCGCGTGGGTACCGGCTGCTCGAGGTTCCTGACCGGTTGACTGCGCTCGAGGTGGGCCCGTTGCTGTCCACGCGCGAGTTCGGTCGCACGCTCCACCACTACGACCAGGTCGAGAGCACCAATTCGAAGGCCTTCGAGCTCGCGCACGAGGGCGGTTTCAACGGCGAGGTGATCATCACCGAGCACCAGACCGCCGGGAAGGGTCGCCGCGGACGCACCTGGGTGTCGCCGGCGGGCAAGAGCCTGGCCATGAGCGTGATTCTGCGGCCCGACATTGCGCCGTCGCGTGCGCCTGAGCTAACGCTGGTCGCGGCGGTGGCCCTGGCCCAGACGCTCAAAGACACCGGTGTCGAGGCGTCGATCAAGTGGCCCAATGACGTGCAGATCGCCGGCAAGAAGGTGGCCGGCATTCTCACCGAGCTGTCTGCAGACGTGGAGCGCGTGCACTTCATCGTGCTCGGCATCGGCGTGAACCTGAACGCCGAAGCGGCCGACTTTCCTCCGGAGATCGCGGAGATCGCCACGTCGGTGCAGGTGGTGCGCCGCACGCCGGTGCACCGCGCGCTGTTCGTCGCCGCGCTGTTGAGCCAACTTGAAACCTGGGTCGACACGTGGGCCGACGAGGGCTTCGAGCCCGTGCGCGCCGCGTGGAAAGAGCTCAGCTCTACGCTCGGCCAGGAAGTGCTGGTGCGGGCCGACAACCGCGAGCTGCGCGGCGTGGCGGAAGACATCGACCCTTCGGGGGCCTTGCTGCTGCGGGTGGGCGACACGCTCGAGCGCGTACTCTCGGGTGATGTCGAGCAGTTGCGCGCGCGGAAGTCGTGACGGGCGTTTAGACTCGCGCCACCCTCATGCTTCTCGCAATCGACGTCGGCAACACCAACACCGTGCTGGGCGTGTACGACGGAAAAGTCCTCCGCTCGCATTGGCGCATCGAAACCACTTCTCGTCGCACCTACGACGAGTACGGCATCTTGATGCTGCAGCTGTTTTCTCACGCTGGCCTCGACCCCAGGAAGGTCGATGCCGTCGCTGTGTCGAGCGTGGTGCCGCCGCTGCAGTTCAACCTCGAACGAATGGCCGAGCGGTACTTCAACGCCAAGCCGATGTTCGTGGGCCCCGGCGTGAAGACGGGCATGCCGATTCTCTACGACAACCCCCGGGAGGTCGGCGCCGATCGCATCGTCAACGCCGTGGCGGCCTACGAGCGGCACAAGACGTCGCTCATCGTCGTCGATTTCGGTACCGCGACCACGTTCGACGCGGTCACGGCGAAGGGTGAGTACGCCGGCGGCGCCATCACGCCCGGCATCACGGTGTCGATGGACGCGTTGACCCGCAACGCCTCGAAGCTGCCGCGCGTGGAGTTCGCGCGGCCTCCACACGTGATCGGCAAGAACACCGTGCACTCGATGCAGTCGGGCCTGGTGTTCGGCTACGTGGCCATGGTCGACGGCATCTGCGAGCGCATGAAGCCCGATCTCGGCCCGTCGACGAAGGTGATCGCCACGGGCGGTCTCGCTTCACTCATCGCCAGCGAATCGAAGGCGATCGAAGAGGTCGACGAGTTCCTCACGCTCGAAGGGCTGCGGCTCATTCACCTGAGGAATCAGGCATGACGGCTCCGTCGATCACCGAGCCGGCGCCAGACGCGAAGACCAGCGCAACCCCCACGTTGAAGGGCTCGGCCGCGAGCAACGCGTTCCTCTGGATCTTCGTCGACGGTGTGTACGTATCGGCAGTGCAGGCTGGCCCGGACGGAAGCTGGTCGTTCGCGTTGCAGGCCCCGCTCGCTGACGGAGCGCACGACGTGGTCGTGCAGGCCAACGATGGTGTGGGCAACGCAGGTGAGGCCTCGGCACCGTCGACGTTCACCTCGAGCGTGGCTCCACCGCCGGCACCGGTCGCGGCGACCGCGATGGCAGCGCCTGCCGCACGGGTCTGCCCCATCACCGACGAGTTTCTGCCCGACAACATGAAGAAGCACGTGGACCCGAAGGCGCCCGTGCCACTTCGCATGATGGGCGCCAAGGCCCTCGTGCCGCTGCAGCCGCCCGACATGCTGAGCATGCTCTTCATGCTGTCGTTCGACGCGGAAGAGAACGTTCGCAATCAGGTTCAGAAGACAGCGAGCACGCTGCAGGACCGCATCGCGGCCTCGGGCTTCCGTGACGAGAGCGTGCACCCGCCGGTGCTCGGTTGGTTCCTCAACATCTACGGTGCGAACGACACCTACGCCGAGATGCTGATTCTCAACCCCAACACGCCCGACGAGGCCGTCGCGGCGGTCTCCGAGTCGTGCAGCAAGCGCACGGCTGAGATCGTGGGTCAGAACCAGCTTCGTCTGCTCCGGCACGACGACATCATTCGCAAGCTCGCGAAGAACCCCAATTCGGCAGGCGCGCTGATCGACGGCGTCTGTGACTTCGCGGTTCGTAACGGCCTCATCCTCGACGACGTGCCGCAGATGAAGGAGGCGAAGATCCGCCTCTACGGCCCCGAATCGGCGGTGCAGCCCCTTCCGCAACTGGGGCCCACGGCTGATCAGATCATGGCCGAGTTCCACATGCCCGACGCCGAAGGCACGGAGCAGGGCACGCCACCGCTCGATGAAGGCGTTCGCTTGTCACTGAGCAAGCGGATCATGTCGATGAACGTGTCCGAGAAGATCAAGCTCGCCACCAAGGGCAACAAGGAGGCGCGCGGCATCCTCATTCGCGACTCCAACAAGCTGGTGTCGGTGGCCGTCATTCGCAGCCCGCGCATCACCGACGGAGAAGTGCTGGCGCAGGCGCAGAACAAGATCTGCGTCGATGACGTGTTGCGCGTCATCTATTCGAACCGCGAGTGGCTGCGGAAATACGCCATCAAGCTGGCGCTGGTGAAGAACCCCAAGGTTCCGCAGGGCGTGTCGATGCGCCTGATGAACACGCTCCACGAGCACGACATCAAGACGCTCGCCAAGGACAAGAACGTCCCCGGGAGCGTTCAGATGCTGGCCAAGAAGCACATCGACAAGAAGAACGCGCCCAAGCGTGACGACGCCAAGTAGGCGTCAGGCTTCGGCGATCTCGTCGATGTCGAGGTCTTCGCTGTCGGAGGGCGTCTCGTTGAGCACGTCCATCGCGGACTGCAGCGAGCTCTTCACGCGTTCGAGTTGATCCTGATGACCGCGGGCTCGGGCCTGTGCCCGCTGCGCTCTTTCGTCGGCCCGCTGCGTCTCGGCTTCGGAATCGGCGACGCGCTGCCGCAGGCCGGAGATCTCGTCCGCGAAGCTGCTCGCCTGGCTCGAGAGCTGCGTGCGCGCAGAATCGAGATCCATCTGCGCCTGCTCGAGTTCGTTGCGCACTGAATCCGCCTCCTTCGAGCGCTCCTCGAGCTGCGACTTGAGCGCTTCGATCTCACCGCGAGCCTCCGAGAGCTCCGATTCGGCGGTCTGGCGCGCGGTCTCGGCTTCCTGCTGGCTGGCGCGAACACCTTCGAGCTGACCGTCGAGCTCCGCGATGCGCTGTTGCATCGAGTCGTAGTCGGTCTGGAGGCTCGACAGCCTGGCGGACGAGGAGCGCGCCTCTTCCTTCGCGGTGAGCAGCTGCTGGTCGACCTTCTTGCGCTCGCCGGTCAGCGCGTCGGCCTTGGCCTGCAGCGTCTTGACCTGTGCGTCCTTCTTGGCGAGTTCGCCGCTCGACTCAGAGAGCTGCTGCTCGAGCGTGTTGTTCTTCTCCTGCAGCTCGAGGAGCTCCTGCTCCTTGCCGTTGAGCTCGTTCTTGAGGCGAAGGATCTCCTTGTCTTTCTTGGTGCCGGCGTCGCGGAGCGCGAAGACTTCCTTGTTGTCGCTCTTTCCGGATGAAGCGCGCGCGGCTTCGAGCTCGGTGCCCTTCGATTCGACTTCTGACTCGAGCTCCCGAACGCGGTTCTCGAGCTCTTCGGCGCGGCTGCGCGCGTCGTCGAGGGCGCCGGTGAGCTCGGTGACCTTGCTGCGCAGGTCGCGCGCTTCGGTGTTGTCGAAGGTCGAAGGCGACGACACCGGCGGTGAGAAGGTCTGCACCGCGCGAGGCGGCGCGGGCGTGGCGGCAGGCGGAGCAGGGGGCATGAACCCCACCACGGTCTTTTCCGGCGGCGCTTCGTCGAACTCGTCCCCGGTGCTGAGGCTGATTTCTTCTTCGACGTCGGCGGCAGGCTGCTCGTCGAACATCGAATCGACCATCGCGAGGTCGGCCTCGGCGTTGCCGCCATCTTCCACCGGCTCTTCGATGCTCACTTCGGCGCCGTCGTCTTCGAGCAGCGACCCGGGGTCGAAGCCGCCTTCGTCGACGGGCGGCGCAGACACTTCAGGGAAGCCGATGAGCTTGCCCACGGTGTCGACCAGCGTCTCGGCGCTCAGCGGCTTGCCCACGTACTCGTCGGCGCGCGTCTTCAGCTTCTGGTGCTGCGCGAAGCCCTTCGGGTCTCCGATGATGACGACCGGGAACGCCTTGAGATCATCGTCGCTCTTGAGCTTCTTGCAGATGATGTAGCCGTTCTGCCCGGCGTCGAGATCGACGGCCAACACCACACAGGCCGGTTGCTGCCTCCGGATGGTCTCCGGTGCTGCCTTGCCATCGGTGGTGTCGTCGACGTCGAAGCCCCGAGCCTGCAATGCCTCACGCAACTCCTTGATCAGCGTGAGATCCTTCTCGACGATCAGTACTGATTTCGACATGTAGGACAAAGGCTAGTTGCCGCTCTCCAGAGCGTCAACGAAAGCCACGGGGCGGAAACGAGTCGTTACTGCTGCAGCGCAGCGGGTCGCACGTCGAGCGTCGCGCCAGGCGTCGGCGGCACGAGCTCACGCAGGTCCTGCTCATCGAGATCGGTGACGAGTTGGTAGACCACGTCGCCCTCTCGCCAGCTCACCACGTTGTACCCGTGGCTGTTGCCGACGGCGGGCGTGGCGCCGACGTCGACGTCGTTGTCGTCGCCGTAGACGAACAACCCCATCTTCCGCGGCTCGTCGTAGCGGATGTAGGCAGCGGGTTTGTCGCGCACCTGGAGCAGACGGGCGCCAGCGGCTTTGGTGTTCGGGAAGCGGGGCACGGTGACGCGGTAGTCCAACTTGCCGCCGAACCAGCGCTCGATGTTCTCCGGCGACTGCTCGATCTCCAGCGGCAGTTGCCGCGCGTGACGAAGCGCGGCGTCCTGCTCGTAGAGGCGGCGCTGGTACCCCTTCCACGCCTGATGGCTGACGACGACGGCGACGGTCACGCCGGCGGCCACGGCCATGAAACGGCTCAGGCGCACGTTTCGGCGATGCGCGTGGTCACGACGAATGTTCGAGAACAACCGTGACTTGAACGCTTCGGAAGCATGCGGCGCCGCGCGCTTCACGGCGTCACGAATCGCGGAGAGGTTGTGACGCTCGACCTCGACGTGCGCGCGACACTCGTTGCAACCGGCCAGGTGGCTCTCGACCGCCACCCGCGCCTCGTCGATCAACTCCCCGTCGAGGTACGGCGTCAGCTGCGTCTCGAGTTCTCGACAGTTCATTGAGGTTGCAGGTTCAACACCGCGTCACGCCAGCTTCTTCCGCTCGCGATATGCGCTCAAGTCGATCGTGCTGCCGGGGTTTTCTGCCTCGCGCGCGAGGAGCACCTTCTGGAGCTGCTTGCGGCCGCGGAAGAGGCGGCTCATCACCGTGCCCACGGGTACGTCGAGGATCTCGGCGATCTCCTTGTACGAGAACTCCTGGAGGTCAGCGAGGATCACCACCATGCGGAAGTCGATCGACAGCCCGTCGATCGCCTTGAGCACGTCGGCGCTCATCACGCGATCGAGCAGATATTCTTCAGGGTTCTGCGTCTGTTCGGTGACGTCGCTGCTGAAGAAGCGCGCTTCGACCGACTGACGTTCCGACTCGTCTTGCAGCGAGCGCTCGCGGGTGTTGCGACGGTAGTTGTTGATGAAGGTGTTGGTGAGGATCTTGAAGATCCACGCGCGGAAGTTGGTGCCCTTCTCGAACTTCTCGAAGAAGCGCCACGCGCGCATCACGGTGTCCTGCACGAGGTCTTCTGCGTTGCGCTCGTTGCGCGTCAGGCGCAATGCCGAGGCGTAGAGCGCGTCGAACCACGGAGCCACGAGGGCTTCGAACTGCGCGCGACTCTGGTTGCTCTTCGTCAGGCCAAACATCGTCACTCCTTGGAACGGCATGAAACGCCGTGACCTACAGGTGGATTCCGCGCTTCCTGAGTTTCACACGAGCATTCCTCGTGCCTATTTCGCGAAATCTGCAAGTGGTTGAACTTACGGAGTGAATTGCGCAGCGCCTGCGCACCTTCTGACGCGCTGTCAGCCGTCAGGTCGCGCACCGCGAGTCAGATTGTCAGCGCCTCGCGTCGAAATGAAACGGGCGCCGCAGACCGTTCGCCCGCGACGCCCGAAAAACGCCCTGAGGTGGCGACTTACTTCCTGGCCTTCTTTGCAGGAGCGGCGGCGCCGGCCATGGCCTCGGCGATCGGCACGTACGGGTAACCGAGGTCACGGGCGACGGCTTCGTAGGTCACGTGCCCGCCGAAGGTGTTGAGGCCACGCGCGAGCGCGATGTCGCCTTCGACGGCGGCCTTGAGGCCCTTGTCGGCGATGGTGCGGCCGTAGGGACGGGTGGCGTTGGTGAGCGCGAAGGTCGAGGTCATCGGCACCGCGCCGGGCATGTTGGCCACGCCGTAGTGAATGACGCCCGACACTTCATAGGTCGGGTTGTCGTGCGTGGTGGCCTTGATGGTCTCGATGCAGCCGCCCTGATCGACGGCCACGTCGACGACCACCGAGCCCTTGCTCATCTCCTTGATGAGCTCCTTGCTGACGAGCTTGGGCGCCTTGGCACCGGGGATCAGCACGGCGCCGACCACGAGGTCGGACTCCCGCACGCACCTGGCGATGTTCTCGGAGTCGCTCATCAGCGTCTTCAGCTTCCCGCCGAAGATGTCGTCGAGGTACGTGAGCCGGTTGAGCGAGACGTCGAGGATCGTCACGTCGGCGCCCATGCCGACCGCGACCTTCGCCGCGCAGGTGCCGACCACGCCGCCGCCGATGATGGCGACCTTGGTGTTGCGCACGCCGGGCACGCCGCCCAGCAGAATGCCCTTGCCGCCGTGGGCCTTCTCGAGCGACGACGCGCCGACCTGAATCGCCATCTTGCCGGCGACTTCCGACATCGGCTTGAGCAACGGCAGCGAGCCGTCTTCAGGCTGAATCGTCTCGTAGGCGACGGCGGCGATCTTCTTCTTGATGAGCACCTTCGCCAGCTCGGCCACGGCCGCGAGGTGGAAGTACGTGTAGATGATCTGGCCTTCCTGCATGCGAGCGTATTCAGGCTCGATCGGCTCCTTCACCTTCACGATCATCTCAGCGCGCTTCCAGACTTCGTCGGCGGTCTTGAGAATCTTCGCGCCCACGCGCTCGTAGTCAGCGTCGACGATGCCAGCGCCTTCGCCCGCCGACTTCTCGACGAACACCGTGTGGCCAGCCTTCACGTACGCGGCCGCGATCGCGGGCGTCATGCCCACGCGGTACTCGCGCGTCTTGATTTCCTTGGGAACACCAACGATCACGACAAGCTCCTTTGAGTTGAAAAGCGGGGCGGGACTTCGCGCTCGGACCATCCCGAGTCAAAGGGATTCTCGTGACGCGACGCGCTGCAACCGCCCGAACTCGCAAAAGAAAAAGCCGCCGCACCCAGACTGTGGATGCGGCGGCTTTCGTGCGATCCCGGCGCGATTCGAACGCGCGACCCCTGGCTTCGGAGGCCAGTACTCTATCCAGCTGAGCTACGGGACCAGCTGCGACGGCGCGACCGTATACACACAACTCGGCATCAAGTCCTGACTCAAAACCATGAGAATCGACATCCACTGGGTAGAGTGCCCACGATGAGTACGACGAACGGTCGCATGCTGGGGCGGTACCAGCTCCTCTTCATGCTGGGCCAGGGCGGTATGGGCGAGGTGCACCTGGCGCGTCTGACCGGAGCCGCCGGCTTCGAGAAGCTGTGCATCGTGAAGACGGTGTTGCCCAGCCTGATGGGCGACCAGAACTTCATCGACCGCTTCCACCACGAAGCGCGGGTGCTGGTGCAGCTGACGCACTCCAACATCGCGCAGGTGTACGACATGGGTGAGGCCGAGGGCGGCCTCTACATGGCGATCGAATACGTGCCGGGCGTCGATCTGTCGCGCGTGGAGTCGCGCATCGAGCGGCAGCAGACCACCATGCCCATCCCCATGGCGTTGTTCATGGGTCAGAAGATCAACGAGGCGCTGGGCTACGCGCACCGCAAGGTCGGCGCCGACGGCACGCCGCTTGGCATCGTGCACCGCGACGTGTCTCCGCAGAACGTCATGGTCTCGTACGAAGGCGAAGTGAAGGTGATCGACTTCGGCCTCGCCAAGTCGAGCGCTCGCAGCAAGCACACGCTGCCCTCCACGGTGATGGGCAAGCTCGGTTACATGTCGCCGGAGCAGGCGCTCGCCAGGCCCGTCGATCACCGCTCCGACATCTTTTCGGCCGGCATCGTGGTGTGGGAAATGCTCGCGGGCCGCTCGATGTACCAGGGCGGCACCATGTCGGAGATGGTCGCCCAGATGGCGGTGGCCGAAGTGCCGTCGCTTACCGCGGTGCGCCCCGAGATTCCCGCCGCGCTCGAGCAGATCGTGGCGCGAGCGCTCGCCAAGGATCCGTCGAACCGCTACCAACGCGCCGACGATTTCGCGCGCGCGCTCAACGAGTTCGCGGTGCGCGAGAACATGACCGTCGGCGCCGAAGACGTCGGCAACTACGTGCGCGCGATGTGCCCCGAAGAGTTCGCCGCCGAGCGGCAGTTGCAGTCGCGCTTGTCGGTGATGCGCAAGAAGGGCTCTTCGCCCGAGATCGTTCCCGCGCAGGAGCCCGAACCGGAGCTCGACGGCACGTTCGTACGCACGCCGGCCCCGTCGCAGACGGCTTCCGGGCAGGCCATGACCGCTGCGCAGAAGGCGATGTCGATGGTCGCGCCGTCGACGCCACCGCAGCAGAAGGCTCCGTCGATCGCGCCGCGCTCGAAGTCTGTCGCGCCGGTGCAAGTGAATGACGACGCGGACCCTCCGATGGCACCGCCGAAGAGCAAGGCGCCGGTGATCATCGTCGGGCTGCTGGCGTTCATCGCGCTCGCGGGTGCGGGGCTGTGGTTCCTCAACCAGCGTGACGACGAACCGGTGGCCGATGCGCCGGTCGACGCGGGCGTGAAGGTCGCGGTGGTCGAGCCCGAACCGGTGAAGGAGCCGGAGCCGCAGAACGAGCCGCCCGTCGTCGTCGACACCAATCAGCCCGCGCCGACCGTCATCGATCGCGTGAAGGCCGACACGGTGTGGAAGGTCATTCGCAAGGGTGACGAAGACCTGGTGATCCTCGGCAAAGGCGACAAGCTGAGCGAAGGCGATCGCATCAACCTCGTCGGTGACGAAGAAGACGACAAGCAGCGGCCCGTGTACGGGCGCGGCGCGGTGCTCGAAGTGAAGGGCTCGATCGTCAAGCTGCTCTTCGATGACGGCGCTGCGTTGCCGTCGACGATCTACGCCGCGCGCGATGCCGTGGCCCGCACCGCCACGCCGGTCGTGAAGAAGGACCCCAGGAAAGACACCACCGCCACCACCACCACCGTCGCGCAGCCAGAGCCCACCCGCGAGCCGGAACCGACGAAGGAACCGGAGCCCGTCAAGCAGGTCGAACCGGTGAAGGAAGCCGCCAGGGCGCCGGTGCAGCTCTTCGGCTATGTGCGCATGGGCCTGGCGTCGCGCGGCAAGCGCGTGGTGATGGTCGGCAGCCAGAACGCGTTCCCGCTCACGAACTGCGAAGTGCGTCTGCCCAGCAACATGGTCTTCAAGATGAAGCGCCCGATTCAGGCGCAGGAGGTTGCGCGCGTTCCGTTCGGCGACTTCAAGACAGACCCTCGCGCGCCCGACGAACAGTTCAAGAACGACTGGGCGGCCGTGTATTGCAAAGAGGGCACGGGCTACTGGAAGACGACGTACGACCGCTGATCACTTCTGCGCGACGTCCCACTTGAGCCGCTTCCACGTCTTGCGGAAGGTGGCTTCGTCGGAGGTGACGACCTTGGAGGTCGCTTCGCTGCCGTCGAGGAAAAGCACGAAGTCGAACTGCGCGTCGGCCTTGCCGGCTTCTTTGTCGAAGCGCTTGACGATCTCGTTGGCGGGCAAGGTGCGACGGCCCGCGACGTTGACGAGGTCGAGGGACACGCCCTTCATGCCGCCGCCGGGTTGATAGGCCTTGTAGACGAGCTCGGTGCACACCAGCGCCGCGTCGCTGAAGAAGTCGAAATCGAAGTCGTACGGCCGGCCCTGGTACTTGAACGCACGCTCGATGGCGCGCGCCTTGTCGAGGTTGCTCAAGCGCGGGCGGAGCGCCCCGAGGTAGTCGACGCCGAACGCGTGCTCGACGGCGGTGAAGCTGACGCCTTCGCTGATCGACTCGATGACGCGAATCGGCGCGTGGCCCTGGAAGTCGGCGCCTTCGGCGTAGGTCTTCCACTTCTTCGGGTAGCGTTTCTGCAGCAGCTCGCTGAACGTCTTCGCTCCTTCCGGCTGCTTCGCGACCCATTCGTTCACCTCGGCGTCGGCATCGAAGCTGCGGGAGAGATCTGACGCGGCGCCGACATAGAGCTCGGCGTGAGGCCAGAACCCGGGCAGCCCGATGTTCGAGAGAAACCAGTTCTGCCGCGTGACGATGACGTCGCCGGGTAGCAGCTTCGGGATCACGGTGCGCGCCACGTCGTCGGTGGTGACCAACGGCTGACCGATGCGCGCGACGCGGGTGTCACCCATCCACTCGGCGAAGGCCTTCTGGGCGGGGAACACCGCGCGCATCGACTCGTCGATCGCCAGATCTCTACCGTTGCCCGCGTAGAGCTTCCCGCCGTGTCGCACGAGCTCGACGTGGGCGATCTTCGAATCGGCCTTCATCTCGTCGAACGCCCATTTCGCGTCGTCCCACGTCTTCTGGCGCTTCATCAGCGGCACCGTCGCCGCCGCCCAGGTGTCACCCGTGAACAGCTGCGCCGAGGTCGCCACGTGAATCGCCTTCAACTTGAACTGCGCGAAGGCGCCCGATGGCACGCCGTATTCTTCGTTGGCTTCATCGAAGAGCGTCTCGAGCTGCTTGTTGTTGAGCGTGAGCGACGCGAACCGGAGGCCGTACGCGAGCATCGACGTCAGCGCCGTATGGGTGACGAGAAAACCCCACGCGTGACGGGGGTCACTCGGCGAGAGCTTCACGAAGTCCCAGTACTTCTGTCGCAGGCCTTCGGTGGCGCTGAAGTAGGCGAACAACGAACCCCAGCTCGAGAGCAGCGTGTCTTTCTGTTCGGGCGAATAGACGTCGCTGTGCTTCGTGAAGAGCGCGTCGTTGGCTTTGACCTGCGCCAGCACGCCGTTCATGCCGGCCACGAAGCGTTTGAGCGTTTCGAGGTCGTGCTTCGCCGTTTCGACGAAGGCCTTCTGCTCGAGCGAATAGACCGACTGCTGTGAACCCGGAGACGCCGCCAGCACTGCGAGGGCGAGGAGACTGGTCATGAGCGCAGAAGTGTAGCCGTGGTTAGGGAGTGGACATGGCCAGACTGATTGAAGACGAGGCGGGCATCGAGGCGCTGGTGAAGAGCCTCAAGCGTGTCGCGGTGCTTGGAATCAAGACCGAGCAGCAGCGGGGACAGCCCGCATTCTCAGTGCCCGAGTACGTGAAGGGCCGGGGCGTCGAGGTGGTGCCGGTGCCCGTGTACCACCCGGAGGTCACCGAGATTCTCGGTGAGAAGGTCTACCGCACGGTGTCGGCGATTCCCGGTGAGCTCGATCTCGTCGACGTGTTCCGACGGCCGCAGGACATCGATCAGCACGTCGATGATCTGATCGCGAAGAAGCCGAAGGCCGTGTGGTTTCAGCTCGGCATCCGGAACGACGAGGCGGCGAAGAAGCTGGTCGCGGCCGGCATCGACGTGGTGCAGGACCGTTGTCTGCTCGTCGACTATCGGCGCTACGGCTAATCCTCTCCGCTCCAACCGGCTGAGGGGGCGTTGAGCGCGGCGATGGCCGACTCACGCCCGGCGGCGACGGCTTCGGGGCCGCGGTGCATTTCACTCGGCGAGACCGGAGGCAGTCTCGACGTGATCACGTGCACTTCGATACCGCGGGCCCTCAGCAACTCCAGCTGCAGGCGGAAGTGAGCTTTGCGGATCGCGGCGAAGCCATTGGCCATGCCGCTCGCGTAGGCGAACGCGCCCCTGGGTTCTTTGGCGCCATCGCGACTCGGCAGGAAGTGAACGACCAGCGCGTCGAGCGATTTTCCGAGGGGCGATTCAGACAGCGCGAGGGCGGGGGCCTTGTCGACGATGCCTCCGTCCCACAACAGCTGGCCTTCGCGCCGCACCGCCTGAAAGAGCCCCGGATACGCGCACGTCGCATGAACCGCCGACGGAAGATCGCCCGTGGTGATCACGCTGGGTTCCTGTGTCGTGAGGTTGGTGGCCACCAGCAGCAGCGGCGTCTTCAACGACTCGAAGGTCTGAATCGGCAGGAACTGTTTCAACAGCTCGACGAAGCGCGCGCCCTTGAGCAGACCGCTGGCGCGGTGCCCGCTGCGCATCGAATCGAGTGCGATGCCGAAGTAGTCGGGATCCCAGAAGTGTTCCCGACGCTGCTGAAGGATGAGCTCGGCCATTCGCGACGGCGCGAGCCCTGCCGCCGCGAACGCAGCCACCATGCCTCCGGCTGACGTTCCCGCCCACGCGGCCGGCGTGATGCCGCTCGAGAGAAGGCCTTCTACGAAGCCTGCGTGCCCGTAGAAGCCGAAGTAACCGGCGCTCAAGACGACGCCGACGCGCTTGCCGAGGAGACGTTCACGAAGTGCGGTCACTTTGCGAAGTGAATCACGGCGTGTAAGTGCCCGCGCATGACTTCGAAGCTCAAAGTGGGTGTGCTCGGCGCGACCGGCATGGTCGGCCAGCGGTTCGTTTCTCTTCTCGCCGATCACCCGTGGTTCGAACTCAGCGTCGTCGCGGCGAGCCCGTCGTCTGCCGGTAAGTCGTACGCCGAAGCCGTGAGCGGTCGTTGGTCGCTCGCCGGTTCTGTCCCCACGAATGCTGCCGCACTCACCGTCGTCGACGCGTCTGACGTCGCGAAGGTCTCCGACGCCGTCGACTTCGTGTTCTGCGCCGTCGACATGCCGAAGGACGTCACCGCGAAGCTGGAAGAAGACTACGCGAGGCGCGAGACGCCGCTGGTCTCGAACAACTCCGCGCACCGGTGGACGCCCGACGTGCCGATGGTGATCCCGGAGATCAACGACGGTCACAACGCGGTGATCGAAGCGCAGCGCCGCCGCCTGGGCACCACGCGTGGCTTCGTCGCCGTGAAGCCGAACTGCTCGATTCAGAGCTACGTGCCGGCGATTCACCCGCTCAAGGCCTTCGGCCCCACGAAGCTCGCGGTGTGCACGTACCAGGCGATCTCCGGCGCCGGGAAGACGTTCGAGAGCTGGCCCGAGATGGTCGACAACGTCATTCCCTTCATCAAGGGCGAGGAAGAGAAGAGCGAGCAGGAGCCGCTGAAGATCTGGGGCAACCTCGTCGACGGTCGCATCGTGAACGCTGCCGGCCCGGTCATCACCGCGCAGTGCATTCGCGTGCCGGTGAGCGATGGTCACATGGCGGCGGTGTTCGTGGCGTTCGAGAAGAAGCCTTCGCGCGACGAGATTCTCGCGGCGTGGCGCAGCTACTCGGGCAAGCCGCAGGCGCTGCAGCTGCCGAGCGCGCCGGCCCCGTTCCTCAATTACTTCGAAGAAGAGAACCGGCCGCAGACGAAGCTCGATCGCGACCTCGGCAACGGGCAGGGCGTGAGCATCGGCCGCCTGCGCACTGACGCGGTGTTCGACTGGCGTTTCGTGGCGCTGTCGCACAACACGGTGCGTGGCGCGGCGGGTGGTGCGGTGCTCACGGCCGAGTTGCTCAAGGCCGAGGGCTACCTCAGCGCGAAGTGATCAGCTGGGCTTCCACAGCGATTCGAACCGTGGACGCAGTGGCGCCTCCACCGCGTCGTCGGTGAACGTCATGTCCCACGGGAGGCCGCCGCCTCCTACACCCATGGCGCCAATCACGCCGAGGGCGAGCCGCCCCTCTGTCGTGGTGGGGCCGAGTGCATCTGGAAACCGTCGCTGCCGTCGCCGGTTGCCGCCCTCGCCGCGAGACCACGGCTGGAGCACCAGTCGCAGCAGTGACTTTCCGCTCGAACGGGTCGCCGAGAAGGTGAGGACGCCGACCTCGAGTGGGCCGAGGTCGACGGTGATCATCTCCTCGAACCCATAGAGTGCTTCGCCGAACTACTTTTTCGTCTTGCAGATGAACGTGCGAGGCGCGTCGTACGTGTTCTGAAGCACGACACGTAGCTGCGCTTCATTCCCGTAGACGCGGGCTTCGACGAAGCCGAACTGAACTCCGAGCACCTCGAAACCGGGTCTGCCGGTCATGTCCGTAACGAAATCGGGTGGGGCGCCCGGATCGAGCGGCGCCGTCGGGCTCGTGCGCCGACCTTCCTTCACGATCGGAATAGCGAGCGCGACGCCAAACACGACGATCCACAGCGAGGCCTTCGTGATGAGCCACATCACCGGCGAGGCGAGCACCACCAGCATGAAGCCTACGAACGCGAGCCTCGCCAACTGATCCAGCAACGGCTCCCCTTCACCACGACCTCCTTGGAATCAATCGCGCTGCCACGCCTCGTACACAGCGGCGGCGCTGCACAACACGGCGATGGCGATCACCGGCAACGACGCCAGGCTCATCGCGCGCAGCAGACCTTCACCGAGCGCGCATGAACCGATCGTTCCAATGAGGAACGTGTCGAGCACCAGCTCGAACCAGTGCGGCTTGATGCCCGGCTCGGTCGCTGCGATCGGGAAGGGCGGGATCGGCGAGGCCTCGCCCCAGTTCGAGCGACCCAGCCACCGCGACCACATGAACCGGCGCGTGCCCCACGCCGCGAGCACGAAGCCCGCGAGCGCAGCCGTGAGCCCAAACGACAGCGCGGCGACGGTCAGGTACCCAAGCGAGAGCACCATCGCGCCGAGGCTCACCACGTAGAGCACCCACGCGCTCAACGCCGCGAGCCCTGTGTAGTGCGCCGTCAGCGTCGGCGCCGGCGGACGTTTGCCCTGCAACGGCTGCGGCAATTGACCGGGCATGGTGTCGACGCCATCGACCACGGCGAGCACCAGCGGCAGCAGGTCTCCGGCCAATTCGTCGCCGCGAAAGTCAGCTTCATTCAATCGACGCGAGCGCACGCGGGCTGCGGGCGTCAGCACCAGGGCGACCGCGTCGAGAAACTCGTTGATGCGGCGAATGCCCTCGATCGGCGCCGAGTGCCGCGACACTTCATCGAGCAGGCTGGCGCGCAGCATCACCGGCCGGCCCTCGCGCAGGGTGATCAACGCCGCGCGGTCCGGAGCGCCTTCGTCGGGTCGCCAGTCGAGCAGCGTCACCGCCGTCACGTCGCTGGCTTGAAAGTGCACGACTTCATCGTTGGCGGTCTCGAGCCGCCATGACTTGTCGAAGAACCCGAAGGTCTTCGCCACCGCCCACGAGAGCTCCGCGGGCGGCTGCTCTGGCCCCGCGACGGCGCCGCCCAGCTTCAGGCGTTGCACCTGTGACGCGATGCGCTCGGCTTCGGCCGCGGTTTCGAACGTCGCCAGCAACCGCGGCACCTGAATGGCGACGTCAGGCTGCGGCGCACCGGCGCGTTTCGCGAGCACCAGGCGCAGCTCGTCATTCAGCTTTCCGGGGCCGACGAAAACCGCGTGTCGAGAGGCGAACATGAGCAGGTGGAATGCTCGCCCTTCGGCGCCGAAATCTCCAGCGATGTCGGGCCCATGCGTACCCGTTGCAGCCTGTAGCGGTTTTCTTGCGGGGTCGATCGCGGCTGGTACCTTCGACCGCAGGCCATGGACCGTCGTCGACAAGTGGTGTGGGGCGCGGTCGCGATCGCGCTGATGCTGGCAGCAGGCTCACTCTCGGCTGAGGGTGGCTTCCGCCGGTACGCGCGTTTGAAGCGTGATCTGCACTCACTCGAAGAGCGCAACGCGCGTCTGCGTGCCGAAAACGAGCGGCTCAAGCTCGAAGCCCATCGACTCAAGAGCGAGCCGGCCGCCCTGGAGCGCGCTGCTCGCGAGAGCCTGGGCCTCGTGCGCCCCGGTGAAGTCGTCTTCAACCTGGAGAACCCATGACGCCAGCTCCGGTCGTACCTCGTCGCAGCTCGCGGCCGCTCTCGTACACGCCCGGGAAATGGGCGCGCGAGCTCGTGCGTCTGGCGCCCGCCGTCGCGGTGTTGACGGTGTTCGGGTTCCTCGCGCGCGGCCGCTTCCGCTCTCTCGACGCGCTGCAGTGGGTCGACGCGGCGGCGTTCGGGTTCCTGCTGCTCGGCGGCGCGCTGGCGACGGTGCGCCGGGTTCGCCGCGCGATGTCGGGTGTACCTCTTCATCTGCGCGACGAGCTCGAGTTCGGCGGCGCGATGGTGGCGGCCTCCTTCGTGGTCGTGGCGCTCGGTGGCGAGCAGCTCTTTCCCGTCGTCTACGTGCTGATGGCGTGTCTGGTGACGTTCCTCCCGCGGCCGGCGGCGGCGACGTTGCTCGGCACCGCGATTCTCTTCGACGCGCTGCTGACCTTGCCGGAGCGCTGGGGCGTGTTCCTCGGCCGCACGGCGTTCCTCACCTTGTTCGCGGGGCTGTACCACTTCGTGTTGTCGGCGCGGCTCGCGGCCGCTCGGCGCGCTGAAGACGACGCGGTGAAGAACAAGATCAAAGACCTCGAGGAGCGTGCGCGCACGTTCCGGCTCGTCTCGAGCGGCGCCGATTCGATGCCGGGCCTGAAGGACCAGGAGAAGTGGCTCGTTGCCGCCGTGAAGGAGATCGAAGGTGCGACCGGCAGCGCGCTCGAGGTCGCCGAGACGGCGTTGCACACGCACACCGTGGGCGTGTTCATGCTCGCCAGCGACGATCGCTCGCTCAAGCTGCACGACTGCAGGTCGACGTCGGAGCACGTGCAGCGCGACCGCTTCGCCGCGGGTGAGGGCATCTTCGGTGCGCTGCTCAAGCGTGGCGTGCCGGTGCGCATGAACTCCATGGGCGCGCTCAAGGGCGTGACGCACTACGAGCCCGGTGGCCCCGACATCAGCGCGGTGCTCGCGGTGCCGATTCTCGAGGGCGGCGGCATGGTGCGCGGCGTGCTCGTGGCCGATCGGCTCGAGAACAAGCCGTTCAGCGAAGAAGACGAGAAGCTGCTGCAGGTGATCGCCGGTGAGGTGCTGCGCGCGATCGAAGTGGAGCGCGTGATGTCCTACATCCGCCGCTCGCGTGACGAGAAAGACCGGTTCTTCCGGGGCATCGAAGAGCTGAACCGCGCGGGCTCGCCCGACCAGGTGTTCCTCGCCGTGCTCGAAGCGTGTCGTCAGGTCGCGCAGCCCGAGTTCTGCGCGGTGACGCTGGTGAGTGAACAGAACGGTCAGCGCATGCACCGCATCATGCGCATGTCGGGCGTGACCTCGGCTGGTCGCGCGCTGGAGAACGCCACGTTCCCCGACAACAACGGGCTGGTCGCCAACGTCGTTCGCTACGGCGCGCCGCTGCCGGGCCGCGAAGCCACCGCGATGGACCGGCAGATCATCTTCGATGACGACACGCAGATCCGCGGGTTGCAGTCGCTCAAGATCTTCCCGCTCGTGGCCGGTGACCGAATTCTCGGCACGCTGGTGACGGGCTCACGCAAGAAGGCCGCGTTCGACAACGACGAGCTGCGCATGCTCGAGGTGATCGCGATTCAGGCAGCCCAGGCGGTGCTCCGCGCTCAGCTGTACGAGGCGATGGAGAAGATGGCCACGACCGATGGTCTGACCGGGCTCTTCAACCACCGCACGTTCCAGGGCCGCTTCGACGAGCATCTGGCCAGCGCCCGCCGGTACTCGCGCAAGATGTCGTTCATCCTCACCGACATCGATCACTTCAAGTCGGTCAACGACACCTACGGCCACCCCACGGGCGACCTGGTGCTCAAGGGCGTCGCGAAGATCCTCAAGGACCAGGCGCGCGACACCGACATCGTGGCCCGCTACGGCGGCGAAGAGTTCGCGATCATCATGCCGGAGACCGATGCCAAGGGCGCGCAGATCATCGCCGAGCGCATTCGCGAGCGGATCATGAAGGAGGTCTTTCAGACCGAGCAGGGCCCGCTCAAGGTCACGATGTCGCTTGGCATCTCGACGTTCCCCGACGTGTCGACCGAGAAGCAGGTGCTCATCGATCTCGCTGACCAGTGCCTGTATTTCGCCAAGCGTCACGGACGAAATCAGACGGTCACCGTCGCGCAGATGCAGGCGAAGGGACCGCGCGCCGTCGAAGGCTGAGGCACGGCCAGCCGCGGGGTTCGAGGCGTGTCGCGACGCCACCGCCGGCTGAAATTCGTAGGGCATTTCGCTGGGGAAATGAGAGCATCGGACGATCGATGGGCATTCGCGGCCAACTCACCTTGCTGGTTGCGGGCATCGTGGCGCTGGCACTCGCGGCGGCGACGTTTCTCGAAGCCCGCCGGGAGCAGAGCGAGGCCCTCGAAGACTTCCGCCTGCGCAACGTGCGCGTGCTGCAGACCGTGGGGCTGACCGCGGCCGTACAGATCGCGCAGAACGACATGGGTGGGCTCGACACGCTCGTCGCGCACCTCGTCGAGTCGATGGGTGAGCGTGATCTCGTCGAGCTGTCGATTCTCGACGACCAGGGTCGCGTGCTCGCGCACAGCGACGCCGAGCGCTTCAACACGGTGGTGAGCGACGTGTTCAGTCGCGACGCGATCCTCACCGATGGTCCGCGGTGGGCGCGCAACGGCTCCGAGTACCGTGTCGCCGTGCCGGCGGTCTCCGGTATTCGCTGGGGCACGGTGACGGCGGTGTTCTCATTGCACCGGCTCGAGGACAGCTACGTGCGCGCGCGTAACCGCCTCGCGCTGACCTCGTTGGCCATCTTCGCCGTGTTGGGAACGTTGCTGTTCTTCGGTCTCGATCGGCTGATCGTTCGTCCCGTGAGCGCGCTGCAGACCGCGGTGCGTCGAATGGGTGAAGGCCACCTGTCGACGCGCGTGCCGCCGTTGCGCGGCGCCGAGCTCCGGGAACTCACCGCCACCATCAACCGCATGGCCTCTGCGCTTCAGGAGCAGCGCGAAAACCTCGAGCGCGCAGTCGCCGAGCGAACCAGAGAGCTGCAGGACGCGAACTCGCGACTCGAACGCCTCGCGGTCACCGACGGGCTGACCGGGGTCTTCAATCACCGGCGTTTTCAGGAATCACTGCACGCAGAGTTGCTGCGGTCCGAGCGTCATCAACGGCCGATGGGCGTGCTGATGATCGACGTCGACTTCTTCAAGAAGGTGAACGACGCCATGGGTCACCCGGCGGGCGACGAGCTGCTGCGCCGGCTCGCACAGGTGCTCAGCGCGGACCTCCGGCAGACCGACATGATCGCCCGCTACGGCGGTGAAGAGTTCGCGGTGCTGCTCCCGGAGACCACGAAGCACGAAGCCATGCAGGTGGCCGAACGCATGCGTCGCGACGTCGAAGAGGTGATCAACTCCGGCGGCACCACGTGGCCGCAGAAGATCACCATCAGCGCCGGCGTGGCGACGTTCCCTGAAGACGGGCGCACCGCCGAAGACGTGCTCAACGCCGCGGACCAGGCGATGTACGTGGCGAAACGGCAGGGCCGGAATCGGGTGGTCGGCGCGCGCGGAGGCAAGGTGTGAAGCGGGTGGCGTTGCTCTTTCTGATGCTCGCGTGTGCGCCCTCCGAGCCGGTGCCGCAGCCGCCGTCACGCCACATCACGTCGACGCCACCGGTGTTCTCGCCGCCAGCGGGCTTCACGAAGCTGCGCGTGGGGCTCGTGCCCTTTCTCTCGAAAGACACCATCAGCGCCGCGCACTCACGGCTCGGCGAGTACCTGAGCAAGACGCTGTCGGTGCCGGTGGAGTTGATCGTCGCTGACGACTACGGCGACGCGATCGACCGCATGCAGCGCGGCGAGTTCGACCTCGTGGAGCTCAGCCCGCTCGTCTACGTCGAGGCCAGCAGCCGCATGCAGCTGCGCTGCCTCGTGCAGACCATCGCCGACGGCTCGGCCACGGCGTCGGGCTACATCTTCGTTCGTGACGACAGCCCGCGGCGCACCATCGAAGATCTGAAAGGCGCGTCGTTCGGCTTCGTCGACCCGATGTCCACGTCGGGCTCGCTGTTCGCGCGCAAGTTGCTCAAAGACAAGGGCTTCGATCTCGCGCGCGATCTCGCCAGACAGGAGTTCCTCGGCAATCACGAGGCCGTGCTGCTGGCGGTGATGGAAGGCCGCGTCGATGTCGGCGCCACGTATCAGGGCGCGTTCGGTTCGTTGTGGCGCTCGAAGGGCGTCGACCCCTTGACGTTCCGGGTGATCGCCAAGACGCCGCGCACGCCGCGCGACATCTTCTGTGTTCGGCCCGAACTCCCCGCGGAGATCGCCGAGGCCATCACCGGCGCGTTGCTGTCGCTCACCGGTCGCGAACGTGCGGGTCGCGAAATTCTCGGGCCGCTCAGCCTGAACGGTTTTCAACCTGCGAACGATCGCGCGTACGACGAAGTGCGCAGCGTGGCAGCGGAGCTGGCGAAGTGAAGTTGCCGTTGGCGGTGACGGTCTCGCCGAAGAACCCGGGCCGGTATCAGCAGGAAGCCAGAGCCAGGGCCGCCGAGTGGGGCCTCACGTATTTCGAGCGCGCGATGAAGTCGCCGCTCGAGCCCATGCTGGAGGAGCTCGCAGACGTGTTCCTGGTGCTGGGGGGCGACGGCTGGACGGTGCACGACGCGAAGGGCTCGCTCTTCTTTTCTCCGGGCATGGCCCAGGTGCGGCTGCGCCGGCTGGCGGGAACGGCGCAGGACGAAGACACGATTCTGCGGCTGTGCGAATTGAAGGCGGGCGATTCGCTCGTCGATTGCACGCTCGGTCTCGCGGCTGACGCCATCGTCTGCGCGAGCGTGGTCGGGCCGACGGGCAGGGTGCTGGGCATCGAGGCGTCGATGCCGCTGGCGATCATCGCGCGTGAAGGGTTGCGCGCGTTGGCGGCGAACATCGAAGTGCGTCACGGGCTGGCCGACGACGTGCTGCGCACGCTCGAGCCCGGCAGCTTCGATTGCGTGATCATCGACCCGATGTTCGATGAACCCAATCGCGCGTCGGTGCAGTTCGAGACGTTGCGCCGCTTCGCCGTGCACGAGCCGCTCACGCACGAGACGGTGCGGCTTGCTCAGCGCGTGGCGCGACGGTGGGTGGTGGTGAAGGGTGGCCGGCGCGGAGCCGAGCTCACGCGCCTGGGCCTGCCGCGAATTGCCGTGCGTCGCGCGTCGCCGTTGCAGTGGGCCCGTCTGCCCGGCGGCGCGTGACGTTTCAACTCACGGAATGTCGGCCGCGCGGTTGGTGCCCTTGGGCAGACCTTCGCTGCCGAGCACACCGAGCCGGTATGCGGTCGCGGTCTCGTGCGGCATCAGCTCGCGCTGGCTCCGGAAATAGTGGAGCGGCGAATAGAAGAGGAAGTTCGACACGCGCGACGTGTACAGGCACGCGTACTGCTCGACCTGTTCGCCGAAGCGCGAGTTCTCGTTGCCCTCCTTGAAGTGCAGCCCCCACGCGGAGTTGAAGCCGCTCTCGATGTCGGCCTCGAGCGTCTTGGCGATCTCCACGCAGTCGCGCAGGGCCTTGCGGAGGCGATCGAGTTCGGCCTTCACCGCCTTGAACTCCTCTTCGAGCTCGGTGACGACCTCGGGTGGAGGCTTCTCGCGCTGCAGCTTGCGCTCGATCTGATTGAGGCGCGCCTTTCGCGGCCCGATCTCGTCGTCGATGCGCACGGTGAGCTGCTCGATCTCGGTGAGCTGATCGACCTCACCGCGACGGGTCTCGAGGTACGCGAGCTCGTCTTCGATCTCCTGAACGATCATGCACGTGCGCCACATCGACGTCTTCTTCGACTTCAAGATGTCGCCGTAGATGTGATCGCCGACGTAGAGCACCTTGTCGCCGCCGTAGCCCGCGAAGCGCTCGAAGTCGGCGAGGTTGCCGCCCTGGTAGATCTTCCCGCGCTCCAGCTCGGTCGCCTCGCCCAGCACGGTGTTGTCTTCGGTCGCGCCGTCGATGTGGAGGAACGGGCGCTGCTCGCTGAAGAACGCCGGCTTGCTGCCGCCGGTGATGATGAAGTCGAAGTAGTTCTTCCAGCTCGGGTACTCGGGCAACTCGCCGTCGAGCAGGTACGACATCACCGCGTTCGTGTAGTCCCACAGCGAGTTGGTGAGCACGAACAGCTTCTTGCCGCCCGAGCGCAGCTTGTGGAGCGCAGGCGCGAGCTCGGCGTCTTTGTAGATGTACTTGCCGATGTCGGCGCGAACGATCTTCTTGAGCGAGTTGTCGCGGTGGACCATGTCGATGGCCTCGCGGATGTCTTCGTACAGCTTCGTGTAGTTCACCTCGCGCGCGAGCTTCTTCTCGTAGAGCTCGATGATACCGGCGAGCAGGCACGCTTCGGGCAGCGCGAAGAGCGTGTCGATCCACGCGTAGTCGGTGCTCTTCATGCGAATGCGCTCGTTGCGGTACAGCCGGTTGATCTCGTCTTCCGGCAGCGGCTGGCGGCCGTGGAACGCGCGCCCCACGTAGCCGAAGCGATCGATCTTCAGCAGGTTGCCGTTGCGCTTGTCGACGAACAGCCCGCGCATGACGAACGAGTGATCGTACGGAATGTCACGCACCTCGGCCGGGTAGCCGTAGCGCTCGACGAGGCGCTCCACGGTGAGATCGTACGAGAGCTGCTCGAGGCGACGCTGGTGGTAGATGGCCAGCGTGTAGTCCATGTCGAAGCCGATGATTTCCACCTTGGTGAGGTGGAGGTTGCGGTTGACGAAGACCTGGCGCGGCGCCGGCGTATCGCTCAGGCGGGGCTGCGAGAGAATGTTCCGCAGTTCGGAGTCATCGAGCACCTGCTGTGCACGGGCGCGTGCGGCTTTGGCCCGGAGCTCGTCGAACGTGGTGATGCTGCCGTGAATCGATTCCAAGTTTTTCCTTTCGCAGAAATCGCGTGACACATTTCTACCCACGATGGCGCAGCGTCGCAGCAACCTCGACGTGCAGACCGAACTCAAGGTCCGGGTGACGGAGCTCGAGGCGCGCGTGCGCTGGCTCGAGCGGAAGCTGCAGCGCGTCGAGAAGGTCGCGAAGGTGAAGCCGGCGCCGGTGAAGCCGGGCCCTGCGCGGCCGCGCTGCCCGGGCTGCTTCGCCGAAGTGCCGAAGCACCAGCGCGAGCGCACCTGCATCTACTGCGGGTTCGACTTCCGCGCGGTGAAGCCGTTTAAGCCTTCGCGCCGACGGTGAGCGGCTATAACCGCCCGCGTGTATCGGCTGACGGGGCGACTCGAGCAGAGCCAGCTTGCCGACCTGTTCCGCGCGGAGCGTGACGGCAGCGAGTCGGTCGTCATCAAGCTCTTCCACCTCAAGACGTCTGACGCCGCGTATGCCCGTGTCATCGGTGAGGTCTGGCGACAGCTCCAGCCGGTGCCGCACGAGGGCATCGCGCGGGTGCTCGACGTGGGCATGGTCGACGGGCAGCTGGCGATCGTCCGCCAGGACTCGGGCAGGTACACGCTGGGGCTGGCGCTGCAGCGGCTCAACACGCGCGAGGTCTACCTCCCGCCCACGCTCGCGCTCGCGATGTGCATCGAGCTGCTCGACGCGGTGGGCGCAGCGCACGCCGCGGGCGTCGTTCATGGCGCGCTCACGCCCGGCAACATTCTGCTCGGGGCCGATGGCCGCATTTCCGTCGCCGACTTTGGAGCGCTCACGGCGCTGCAGGCGTCGGCGCCGCTCAAGAAGAGCTTCGCTTCCCGTGGGCGCAGCAGCTACCGCGCTCCGGAACTGAACAACGGTGGTGTGCCCACCGTCGCCGGCGATCTCTACGCGCTCGGGGCCATCACCTACGAACTGCTGACGTTGCGCGAGGCCTCGCTCGGCAACTCGACGGTGAGCACGCGCAGTGAGCGGCTGCCGCCGCCGTCGCGGCTGGTGCGCCGGCTCCACTCGCGCATCGACCCGGTGATCATGCGCGCGCTCGAGAACGCGCCCGCGCGCCGCCACAGGTCGTGTGCTGACTTCGCCGAAGGGCTGCGTGAGTTCCTGGTGGCCAGCGGCGGCATTCCTCCGCGTGAAGATCTGCAGAAGTTCGTCGGGGAGCTGTTCCCGAACGAAGTGCAGCTGTCGGCTGGCGGGCCGGTGCCCATCGAGCGCGCGTTCGAGCTCACCGACATCTCGGGCGTCGGGGTGATCGAAGCCGACGACGTCGAAGCCGATGAGCGCCAGTCGTTCTCGGGTGGCAAGGTCGACGACCGCACGCCGACCAGCGACGGTCTGCCCGTCTTCACCGGCGACACGACGATGCCGTTGTCCGACGAGCCGGCGTCCACCGACCCCGAGCAGCCTTCGTTGCGCGACACCATCAAGACGGTGCCCGACGTGAAGGCCGTCGAGCGGCTCGCGCCCACCGACTGGGAAGCGCCGGCAGCGGCGGTGCCGGAGGCGCACGCGGGCCCCACGCCGCAGGCGCCGGCGTCGATCAAGAACCGCGTTCGCGTGGTCGAAGACTTCGCGGCGCTCGAGAACGCTCCGAAGGCGCCGCCGCCGCGCGCGCCCAAAGAGAAACCCGCGAAGACGATCATGACCTTCGCGGTGCCGTTCAAACGAGACGGCGACCCGGTGGTGCCGTCGTACGAGGAGCTGCGGAAACGCAGCGCGCGTCAGGCCCGCGTCGTCAGCTTCTTCGCGGCGATGATCCTGATGATCACGGTGGGGTGGGCGACGTTCAAGTTCGTCGACGGTTCGCCGGACCCGGTGGGTGAGATCGTCTCGTATCTCCCGACGCCCATCGCCCGTGAAATCAACGCGCGGCGCACGTTGCCGCGACCGCCGCCGCTGCCTCCGATTCCCGGCAAGAAGTTGAAGCTCGCCGACTTCGACACGTTGCACCCCGACAAGGCGTTCAACCCCGACTCCGACGGCGCGCCGCCGCCCAGGAAGTCCGAGCCGAAAGACGAAGCGCCACCTGCACCGCCGGTGGTGAAGCCTGTCGCCACGCCGCAACCGAAATCGGTCGCCACTGGTTGCCACCAGGCTTCGGGCAAGGGGCTCTCGGCGTTGTCGGTGCGCGCGACCGGCCAGGTGCAGGTCGAGATCGACGGCAAGAAGGTCTGCGGTTCGATCGCGAAGGTCGCGGTGACCCCCGGCACGCACCGCGTGGAGATCACCGACCTCAAGACGAAGCGTGAATACGTGTCGTCCAACCGCTTCGAGCCGGGCAAGACGTTGACCATCACTCCGATCTTTCCAAACCGATGAGCGAGCTCTCGAAAGTCCGTGTCTTCGTCGTCGAAGACCAACCGCAGCTGTTGAAGAACCTCCTCAAGTCGCTGTCGCTCTACCCGGAGCTCGAGGTCGTCGGCACCGCGCAGGAAGGTGAGAGCGGCGTCGAGCAGATGGTGAAGCTGTTGCCCGACCTGGTGCTGCTCGACCTCGAGCTGCCGGGCATCGACGGCATCGAGGTCACGAAGCGGCTCAAGAAGCAGGCTCCGTCGATCGAGGTGTTGATCCTCACGTCGTTCGACGAAGAGCAGAAGGTCTACGAGGCGATTCAAGCCGGTGCGTCGGGGTACCTCGTCAAGCGCGTCGGCCCCGAGAAGATCCGCAACGGCATTCACGAGGTCATGGCCGGTGGCACCGTGCTCGAGGCGATCATCGCGCGGCGCTTCTGGAACTACTTCCACTCGCTGCAGACGAAGAAGGAGCAGCCGGACAACCCGTGGGGGCTGACGCCGACGGAGTTCGACGTTCTCAAGTACGTGGCCAAGGGGCTCTCGAACGCTGAAGTCGGAGGCGTGATGAGCCTCGAGCGGCGAACGGTGCGCACGCACCTGTCACACATCTACAAGAAGATGGGCGTGAACTCGCACGTCGACGCGGTGGTGATGGCCTTGAAGGCCGGCATCGTCGAGCTGTGATCGCGTTCATCGCCGCGATCGCGGTCGCCGCCGCGCCGGTCGCGCACCGCAAGGTCGTCACTGAAGACGGCGCGGCGCTCGCGCTCTACCGCTACGGCACAGGCGAGAAGCCGGTGCTCTTCGTCGTCGACTTCGGGTTCGACAGGACGCTCGCTGAACCGCTCGCCACGTATCTCGCGGAGCGTGGGCGCCTCGTCTACGTGGCCGAGCTTCGAGGCCAGGGCGCGTCGTCACCCGGCATGTCGCTGCGCTCGGTCGTTCATCTCGATTTTGCGGCCCTTCAGCGGGCCATCGGCACGCGCGTCGACCTCATCGCCCACGGCTACGCAGGGTCACTCGCGCTCGCCGCCGCCGGTCACGAGCTCGACGTGCGCAAGGTGGTCGCCTTCTCGACCCCGATGATCCCCGAGCCGCCGACGGAGCTTCAGGAGTGGCTTTTGTCCAACGGCGCGCGCTTCAGCTCGCTCGACGCGGAGACGTTCGATCAACTCTTCGCGATGCAGTCGAAGGCAAACCCGCTGCAGCTGAGTGAACTGCGCCGTACGGGCACGCGAGACCTCAGTCGTGCGATGGCGTCAGAGCTCCTGGCGTGGCTGAAGACCGGTGACCTTCCACTCGACGACGGCACCACCGTGCTTCGCCGTCTGCGCGGCTACGAACGCCCGACGTTGATGTTCCTCGGGCTTGCCAACGCGTGGGCGCCGAGCGAGGCCTGCGTGATCCTCCGCGAGTTCGCGCCGGGCGACGTCAGGCTGCGCAGCTTCAGCCGCTTCTCGAACGGTGACGACTTCGCGCACGTGACGCTGTTGATGGGGGCGCTCGCGCCGACGCTCGTGTTCCCCGACGCCGAGGCGTTCCTGCGATGAGACTTCTGCTCGCGTTGCTGTTGAGCGGCTGTGCGCACGTCGCCGGCCAGCACCTCCCGCCCGACGCGCAACGTCACCGCGCGACGACCGACGACGGCATCGAGATCGAGCGCACGCGCTACCTGCCGAAGGGTGAAGCAAGGGGCTTGCCTGTCGTGCTCTGTCACGGAATTTCGGCCAACGCGCGCAACATGGATCTCGACGAGCGCGTGTCGATGGCGCGCTGGTTCGCCGCCCAGGGTCGCGAGGCGTGGACCATGTCGCTGCGCGCGACCGGAGCGAGCACCGACCCGAAAGGCCCGGTGAGCTTCGACGACTACTGGCGCCACGACCTGCCGGCGGTGCTCGCGTACGTGAAGCGCACCAGCGGCGTTGCGCAGGTCGATTACGTCGGTCACTCCATGGGAGGGCTCGTGCTCTATGCGTACCTCTCGCAAGGCGGGCAGGGCGTGCGCACCGCGGCCACCATGGGGAGCCCGACCCGCATCGACTACGGCTCGACCATCGAGTCGGTCATCAACGACTTCGGAATCCGCATCGTCTCGCCCAGTGGGGCGTTGCCCACGTCGCTCGGGGCCAGGCTGGTCGCGCCGCTCGAGCCCCTCGTCGACGACGGGCCCGTCGAGCGCTTCTTCTACAACCCGCAGTCCACCTCTTCAGACTCGTTTCATCGGCTGCTGCTCTACGGAACGGCTGATGTGGCCGGCGGCGTCGCGCTGCAGTTGTCCACGATGATGAAGACCGGCGAGTTCCTCTCGTTCGACAAGCGCATCAACTACCGGGAGGACATGGCGAAGGTGACGACGCCCACGCTGGTGGTCGCCGCGAGGATGGATCGCATCGCCCTCACACCTGCCGTGAAAGACGGGTACCGCGCCCTCGGAGGCCCCAAAGAGTGGTTGCTCATTACCCGAGCGAACGGTACCCGCGGTGAGTACGGTCACATGGACCTCGTCATCGGAGATCGCGCAGCCGATGAAGTCTGGTCGAAGGTTCTGAACTTCTTCGACCGCCACGCGCGCAAGGAGCCTTGATGGCCAGCCGTCGTTCGTCGTCCAGCCCGAAGAGCAAGAGCGCCCCGTTGCCGCCGGCTCTGAAGGCCATCGCAGATTCCGTCATCGAAGCGCAGTTGCCGAACGGCCTGAAGGTGCGCCTGCTGCCCTCTGACGCCGTGCCGACCTGCAGCTTCTACACGTTCTTCAAGGTCGGAGCGCGCAACGAGCGGCCCGGCATCACCGGCATCAGCCACCTCTTCGAGCACATGATGTTCAACGGCGCGAAGAAGTACGGCCCGGGCCAGTTCGACCGCGTGCTCGAGAGCAACGGGGGCACCTCGAACGCGTACACCTCGAACGACGTCACCGTTTATTACGAAGACTTCATGGCCGAGGCGCTCGAGAAGGTGATCGACCTCGAGAGCGATCGCATGCGCTCGCTGCAGGTCACCCCGAAGATGCTCGAGAGCGAGCGCCAGGTGGTGATGGAGGAGCGCCGGCTGCGCGTCGACAACGAGATCGGCGGCCTGATGGACGAAGAGCTCTCGACCCTGGTGTGGAAGGCGCACCCGTACCGCTGGCCCGTCATCGGCTGGATGAAGGACATCGAGAACATCAAGCGCGAGGACTGCCTCGAGTACTTCCGCACGTTCTACGCGCCGAACAACGCGACGCTCTTCGTGTCGGGCGACTTCGACCCCAGGCAGGCGCTGGCGCTCATCAAGAAGTACTACTCGAACATCAAGGCCGGCCCGGCGCTGCCCCCGGTGCTCGACGCCGAGCCCGAGCAGAAGGGCGAACGTCGCGCGGAGGTGCGGCACCCCGCGCAGGCGCCGTCGTTGATGATCGCGTGGCGGGGCCCTTCGGCGCACGAAGAAGACACGCTGGTGCTCGACGTGCTGCAGTACGCGCTGTCGGTCGGTCAGTCGTCGCGGCTCACGCGCGCGCTGGTGTTCGAGCAGGAGATCGCGGTCGGCGTCTCTGTCGACTGGTCGTGGCGCTTCGACCCCGGCGCGTTCACGGTGGTGCTGGAGCTCAAGCCCGACGGTGACGCCAGGAAGGCCGAAGCGGCGCTGTACGCAGAGCTCGAGAAGGTCGCCAGGCACGGCCTCGACGCACGCGAGCTCGAGAAGGCGAAGAACAACCTGTCGGCGCACCTGCTGCGTGAGCTGGCCACCAACAACGGTCGCGCGCACGCGCTGGGCACCTACGAGTTGATGCTGGGTGACTGGCGCGAAGGCCTGCGTCTTCCCGAGCGCTACGAGCACATCACCGGAGAGCAGGTGAAGGCCGCGGCCGCGAAGTTCCTCACGCCCGACAAGCGCGCGGTGGTGACGCTGGTGCCGATCGTCGAAGCGCAGCAGGAGGTGGCGGCGTGAAGAAGTCGTCGAAGACGGCCACTCCGTCGCTCCGGCCCCTGAAGTTGCCGGCGCATGAAGTCCGCGTGCTGCCCAACGGGCTCACCGTGCACCTCGTGCCACGTGGTCCGCTGCCGCTGGTCGCGGTGCGGCTGGTGATTCGTGGCGGCAGCGCGTTCGACCCCGTCGGCAAGCTGGGCGTGGGTGACTTCGCCGCGCGGCTGTTCCGTCGCGGCGCGGGCGGCATGACCGCCAACGAGATCTCCGAGACCGTGGAGTTCGTCGGCGCGAGCGTCGGCGGCTTCGCGAACGAAGAGAACGTGATCATCTCGTTGTCGACGCCTTCGAAGCACTTCACCCCGATGTTCGAGGTGATGAGCAAGGTGCTGCTCGAGCCCACGTTCCCCGAGAGCGAAGTGGAGCTCGCGCGCCGGCGCACGCTGGCGGCGCTCACCAACGATCTCGACGACCCGGGTTCGCTCGCGGAGCGCGCGATCACCCGCACCATGTGGGGCGATCACCCGTATGCGCACGAGCTGCTCCAGGGGAAGAAGGACATCGAGGCGTACACCATCGGTGACCTGAAGAAGTTCCACCGCGAGCGGCTCGGGCCGAAGGTCTCGCACCTGTACGTGGTGGGCGCCTTCGACGCGAAAGAGGTGATGAAGACCATCGAGCGCACGCTCGGCGGTTGGTCCGGCGGCCCGAACGAGATTCCGACGATCCCCGAGTGGGCCGGGCTCGCGCGGCCCGGCGAGGTGATCATCGTCGACAAGCCCGAGCAGACGCAGGTGCAGATGCGCATCGGCGCCGCGGGTGTGAAGCGCGGTCACGCCGATCACTTTCCCCTCGTCACCATGAACACCGTGCTGGGCGGCGGCTTCACGTCGCGCCTGGTCACCGAGATTCGCGTGAAGCGCGGGCTGTCGTACGGCGCCGGCAGCTCGTGGGACATGATGAGCTCCGCCGGCACCTTCAGCGTGTCGTCGTTCACGCGCACCGAGAGCATCAACACGCTCATCGACGTGGCGTTGGGCGAGGTGAAGAAGATGCGCGAGAAGGGCCCGTCGAAAGCGGAGCTCGCGACCGTGCAACGCTACATCTCGGGGCTCTACCCGGCGCGCCTGGAGACCAACGAGAACGTGTCGGGGGCCATCGCCGATGTCGTTCACTACGGCCTCTCGGACGAGTGGATTTCGCAGTACCGCGAGCGCATCGCCGCGGTCACCGTGAAGGAAGCCGCCCGGGCCGCGAACACGCACCTGTTCGGCAAAGAGCGCTCGATCGTGCTGGTGGGCAACGCCGAGCAGCTCAAGAAGAAGGTCGAGAAGTACGGGCCGGTGACGGTGTGGAAGCCGTCTCAGTTCGAGTGACCCTCCGGATTCTTCTGCAGCGTGAGGGCCTGGTGGCAGTCGACAAGCCGCCGGGCCTTCTCGTCATTCCGGGCCGCGCGCCGGAAGATCAGGTGTGCGCGAAGGACCTGCTGGCGAAGCAGCTCGGCACCCAGATCTGGGTGTGTCACCGCATCGATCGCGACACGTCGGGCGTGCTGCTGTTCGCGACGACGGCAGAGGCACACCGCCGCGCGTCGATGGCCTTCGAGCACGGTGAGGCAAAGAAGAAGTACCTGGCGCTCGTGGAAGGTGTCGTCGCCGAGCCAGTCGACATCGACACGCCGATGACCGAGGCCCGCAAAGGCAAGATGCGCGTCGTGTTTCCGGGTGAGCAGGGCGGCAAGGACGCGCGCACGCGGGTTCGGCCCATTCGCCCCTTCGACGGCGGAACGCTGGTGGAGTGCGAGCCGCTCACCGGCCGTCAGCACCAGATCCGTGTGCACCTGAAGTCCGTCGGGCACCCGCTGTTGTTCGATCATCAATACGGCCGCAAAGAGCCGCTGGTTCGAAATGGCGTGACGTTGTCGCGCACGCCTTTGCACGCTGCTGAGTTGAAGCTTCTCGGGCTCGAAGTGACGTCACCGCTCCCTGAAGATCTGGCGCGGTTCTGCGAGTAACCCGAGTCGTGTGTTGCGCCGTCTTCGCCGACACTTCGTGCATGCGGAGACTCTCGAGTGCGTTGGTGTTTGCTCTGGTGTCGTGTGACGCAGTCGTGCCGATGGCCGACCCAGGAACCGACAGCGGTGTGATCGACGACGTCGACGCGGGCGTCATTGTCGATTCAGGCGTGCAGGAAGACGCGGGGCGTGATGGCGGAGTTGCCGATGCACGCGTTTGGATTCTCGCCAACTTCGCCGATGCGGGCGTGAAGACCGGCACCTTCACCACGCGGCAGTACTTCGAGACGCCGGTGCTCGTGCGTGGCGCCGACTTCTGCTGCGCGAAGTACGGGATCGATCTCCGCGAGCAGCTCGCGCCCGACGACCGCCGAGCGGCGTTCCTCGACGTGACGATTCATGACCTCGTCAGCTCCGACGGCTTCGGCGCTGGCATTCAGACCGCAAACGCCGATGGCGCGACCCTCTTCCTGAAGAACGTGCGCATCGAGCCCAACTGGCCGAACTGGGTGAGCTACTCGACGACCAACAAGGACGGTCTGGTGCTTGATGGCTCGACCGCGCTGTACGCAGAAGATCTGACCATCGCGAACTGGAACGCCGACGGCGCCATCGACAACAAGGCCGGGGTCTCGCAGCTCGTGCGCTTCAAGATGGAAGGGCGGGGGAACCGCGGCATTCGCTACTGGCGCGCGGGCCCGCACTACCTCGTCGAATCGACGCTCGAGAACACCGGTGGCCTCGGCGAAGGGAGCCTCTTCTGGTTCTCGAACTGCACGGGCGCCGTCGTGAACATCTACGCGTCGACGTTCAATGGCTCGCCGACGGTGCCGGCGAACAAGGTGAAGTGCGACAGCGGAAGCGCGCCGACGCTGAACTACCTGACGATCGACCCGCGCACGACGGGCGAGCTGCACCCGATGTTCGGGGCGCCGTGATCAGCTCGCCGCGGGCGGCGGGGTCTTGCCGTGCACCAGCGTCTTGGTGTCCTGCTTGAACGAGACGTCGACCTTGTCGACGCGCACGGCGATCACCAGGCCGATGCCGAACGTCGGGTGATCGATCACGTCGTCCATCACGAAGGTCTCGCGCGGCGAATACTTCTTCGCGCGGCCGAGGTCCTTTCCGGCGAACTGGTCTTCCCAGCTCATCTTCACGACGGGCGCGCGTGGCGCGCGGGTACCTCCGGAGCTGGCCGCTTTGGTCTTCGGCGCTGCGAACGAGGTCGCTTTTTCCAGGGGCTGCGTGCCGCGGAACTGGTGCTCGTTGTCGCAGGTGTTGCACTTCACCTTGATCACCTTCTGGCCGACCATCGCGATGATGGTGTGCGCGAGGTTGAGCTCGCACTTGCCGCAGAAGGCATCGATCTCTCCACCAACCCGAATCGCGTTGGGCAACGTCATGGCGGTGGGCGAATAACAGAAACGCGAAAGCTGTGAAGTGGAGAGGTGGCGGACCACCTCACCACTTCAGGTGATTCAGCCCAGCGAGAGCTTCTCGCCGAAGGCCGCCTGGTAGCGGCGGGCGAAGTCATCGATCGAATAGCTGTGTTCCTGGCAGCCCTTGAGCTCGATGGCGTAGGTGGCGGCGAGCGCGGCGATGCGGCCCGTCGTCTCGTGCGGCAGGCCCTTCGCGAAGCCGTACGCGAGCGCCCCGAGGTAGGCGTCACCGGCGCCCGTGGGGTCGACCACCGCGCTCGGCGCCGCGACGGGAATCTCGATGGTGGGCTTGCCCTTGATGAGGATGCGCGAGCCTTCCGCGCCGCGCGTCATCACCGTGATGGGCGCCATGTCGAACAGCGCCTGCTCGGTGAGGCCCGTGGCCTTGGCCATCATGCCGAACTCGTAGTCGTTGCCGACGAACGCGGCGCAGCCATCAAGGCCCGCGAGAATCTGCTCCTTCGACAAGCGCGGCACCTGCTTGCCCGGGTCGAAGATGTACGAGACGCCCGCCTTCTTGCACTCGGCGGTGTGACGAGCCATCGACTCGGGGTCAGTGGGCGAGATGATGACCCAGTCGCCCTTTTCGAGGCCGAGCGAGGCCAGCGTGACGTCGCGCGCGTGCACCACGGCGCCCGGGTAGAAGGCGACGATCTGGTTGTTGGCCTGGTCGGTGTTGATGAAGCACGAGGCGGTGAACTCGTTGTTCACGAGGTTGATGCCGCGCGTGTCGATGCCGCGGCCCTGCATGAAATCGGCGTACTCACGGAAGTCCTGACCGGCGGCCGAGACCACGGCGGTCTTCGCGCCCAGCAGCGCCAGCGTGTACGCGATGTTGCCGGCGGTGCCGCCGCGCATCTTCTTCATCGAGTCGACGAGGAAGCTGACGGTGAGCATGTGGACCTTGTCGGGGAGAATGTGGTCCGCGAACTTGCCCGGGAAGTTCATGATGTAGTCGTAAGCGAGCGAGCCGGTGACGATGATGCGCACAGCGGTTTCCTTTGAAATGAGGGAACGAACGGCGCGGCCATAGCGCAGTGAGTTCGCGGCTGCCAGCGCGGTCGAGGCGGACGCGCGATGCCTTCGCGCCGCGCTGGCGTCACGGGCGCCCGTGAGCTCCACCGCATCTTTTCTGCTCGGACAAACAGGCGTCGACGTGGTGCGCCGAAGGTGGCCCGCGTTCGCCGGATTTCTCGAGCGTGGCCCCGCGGTTTCAGTCGCGGAGTGCCCGTTGCCAGCCGTCAGCCAGGCGCAGTAACTCACCGCCTCCATGATCAAGCTCAACGAGGCGGCGCCGGAGTTCACGGGAACTTCGACGACAGGCGCGACGGTGAAGTTGAGCGCGCTGCGCGGCAAGTACGTGGTGCTCTTCTTCTTCCCGAAGGCCTTCACGCCGGGCTGCACCCGCGAGTCGAAACAGTTCAGCGACGCGTACGCCGAACTGAAGGCCCTGGGCGCGGAGGTCATCGGCGTCTCGACCGACGATCACCAGACGCAGTGCGAGTTCGCCGAGTTGGTGGGCGCGCAGTACCCGATGATCGGCGACGCCGACGGCAGCATCGCGCGGCAGTTCGACGTGTTCTGGCCGTTCTTGAAGTACGTGCGCCGCGTCACGTTCATCATCGACACCGAAGGCATCGTACGCGCGGTGCTCAACCACGAAGCGCGCATCGGCAAGCACGTGGACGAGAGCGTGGCGACGTTGCAGCGGTTGCAGCGCAAGGCCGCGCCTCCGAGTTCGTCGTCGTCCGAGTTGCCGACGGTGCCGTGATCCCGAGCCGTCAGCTCCAGCGAACTTCGAGTGTGAGCCCGAGGCCCGGGCCCACGTGCTCGATGATCTTCAACTGAATGTCGCGGGCTCCAGCGAGCTCGAGCCCGCGACGCAGCAGACCCAGATACCAGCCGGGGTAGGTGACGCGGTTGATCCACAGCCGCCACACGCCGGGCTCGGTCTCGTCGAGCTTCGTTTCGAAGAACGTGCTGCCGGTCGACAACGTGCGTGTCAGCCGCTGCAACGTTCGCTTCGGCCCGAGCAACTTCATGCCGACGATCACCGCGCGGCCGATCAACGTCTCGCCATAGCCATCGACGAAGCGGCGGCCCAACGACTCGATCGCGAGCGGGAATGGCAGGTCGGGCGCGAAGACTTCGACGGCCACGCGTTGAAGCTGAACGTATTTTTCCACCGGGTATGCAGCGTCGATCGGCGCATCGGGGTCGAAGCCGATTTCTCGAAAGCGCGCTTTTTCGGTCGGCTTCAACGGGCCCACCGCGCGCAGCAAACCTTCCACCGTCTGAGAGAACACCAACTCTGCTGCAGCCACGTGCAGTGCGATTGCACGAAGCGAACCGCGCTCAACGCACCGGAATTACGTTCGCGCGAATTGCAGATCTGAAATCACTGCCGTTTCTGAAACCAGCGGTGGTAGCTCGCGCCGCGGACCCAATGTGACGGACGCGTGTTCCGAAAACGAGATGGTCAGAACTGGAAGCCGGCATCGCGAGCCAGTTCAAGCGCCACGCTCAACGTGACCGTGAGTGCAGTGTCGACCGTCTGACCCGCACGGATGCCGCTGCCAAGGCTGTAATCAAATTGTGAGGAACCGCCTTCGTGGGTGGCAGACACTCTGAGGTAGATAGCGTGAGTCACGCACACGTCGATCGGTGAGAAGCCTTCGGTTGTGTAGCAACACAGGGGCGAGATCGACCAGTGCTGCTGAAGGCCGGCGTCCAGCCTCGCCAGAATCACTGTTCGAAGCCCCCCGTCCGCCGTCTCATCTGCATGCGTAACGGCAACCGAGAGAATGTCTGTCTCGTAGCTGTAGGTGCTCGCGACGTTGCACTCTCCAACAGCGCCACAGCTCTGAAATCCTGCTTCCAGAGTGACCCTTATGAGGTCTCCACAAGTCGTGCATTCCGGGACGATCCGCGAGCAAAAGCCTGCACCAGGCACTTCGGCGTTGTGACAGTGATCAAACCGGCACTCGTCGTCGTGTGCGCAGGGCTGGCAGACCCACGAGCAGCCTGTCTCATTTGAGCAGCGAGCTCCGACAGGACAGTTGTCACACACAGAACCCGCGTCGGTGGAACCGCCATCGACGAAACCAGCATCCGCGACGCCGCCGTCCGCGACGACGAGAACAGATTTCAAGCCGTCGGCAAAATCTGACACTACTACTGCGCATCCGGAAGCGATGATCGAGACTGCCAGATAGCGAAGTGTTTGCATCGCCGTCTAGAAGCAGCCCAGTGCAACGAGTTTCGGCGCAAGAACGGTGTTTGGGGATGGATATGGCCCAACAGTGAGGGATGGTGGCGTCGTCATTGACACCATCGCACCCACGAAGTCGGTAGCGGTTGGGAACATATCGGTGGCGAAATAGAGCGCATACTGAGCCGTCAAACGCCACGAGCGGAATAGAATGTCGCGTGGGACAGTTGGGCGTTGTTTCAACTGGTTCCAGCCATCGTAGAGGCCTTTCCCGAGGGCCGTACGGTGGTTGTTCGTATTTACCGTCGAGCACGCGCCGGTCGGCCAGTCTATTACGAGATTAGACGAGGCGATTTTGAAGTCTGTGCGCGGCGATGGTGCATTGGGATAGAGCCAGCGCAGTCGCATGTCTTCGCTTGAGATTCCAATAAAGTCAGCGACAAATTCTATGAATGAGCCGCTCTTGCTGAAGATCGGGTGACCGGAGCCGATCTTGAGGTCTTTGAAGAGGCTGTGTCCGTATTCGTGCCCGTATAGATCTACAGTGTTGTCGGACGGGCTCATCCAGTATCTCGTATAGTTTGAGCATGGAGGAGGTGACGTTCCGTTGATGCCAGAACAGCCGGTTCCGGTGTGAGCAACAACGACGAACGTTCGCTGATGCAAGCTGTTGGGAATCACAACTGTGCTTGCCAAGGGGGCTTTCCCCGTTGCCGTCCACGGCCATTCGAAGCCGTAGCTGGCGCCAGTCGCACTGGAAAGGTTGCGCCAAGACTCAAGCAAGAACCAGAATTCTGTTCTGGCGAATTGGCTCGCGGTGAAAGCAGGGTCGGTACAACTGGCCGACAGTGCAGTGCACCCCGTACCAGCTTGGGACTCCCAGTAGATACTGCCGCCTTGGCCGTATGCCTCGACCGAAAATGGCATCGGATTGTAGTGATTAATATTGTCGGAGATGTGAATGGCCGTCCCGGCAGAATCAATAATCACGGTTCGGTGGGCGCCGTTCTCGTCCAGCCCGGAAACGATCCACAACAACTTCTTGAGTGCTGCTTCTCGGTTGAGGAGCCATGTGAGGTTTGACCAGTGCAGCACTGCGCTCCTGCGTTCAAGTCTCTGTCCGAGTGTACGCTCTGCAATGTCCCATGCTTCCGCTTCCACGATTGTGAATGGGCCCGATTCGTAGCCATCGACCGGTGGAGCGTGTGAGTTGTAGATGCCTCGGATGCCAACTGAGCTTCCTTTGTGAATAATTACGATGATTTCGCGCGAATTCGTGTGGTCTCCGTGCCGAACGCCAAAGAAGACGGCGGTAGCCGTTTCTGCCTCGCTCAGTTCTGACTCGGAAGGCGAGACGAATTCAAAGAAGGGCTTGCTGGACTCGTACGTTATGAATTCGTCGGCGGACACCCCGAGGGCATCTCGACGTTCCGTCAGCCATTCCAGGACAGAGTTCGGTTGGGCGTCTGGAATGGGGAAGAAGCCCGAGCTGGCAACGAGTTGTCCTGCCGATCCCCAATACAGGAGCGGGGGCGCTTCTTGCTGAGCTTCATTGTTTAGTCGAATCGTCCACTCTTCTTGCGCTTCTTGGGACAGCCATCTCTTCGCGCTCGCGTTTGACGCTGAGGCAACCGTGACGAGAAGAGCCGTGCCGACAACTCGAAGTGTCTGCATTGTCATGTTTAGCCCTTGAGCTGACCCTTGATCAGATCGGCGTTGAACTCGGCGATCACGCGAACCGGGATCTCCTTGGGGCACACCGCTTCGCACTGCGAGAGGTTCGAGCAGGTGCCGAAGCCTTCCGCGTCCATCTGCATGGCCATGTTCTTCGCGCGCTCGACGCGTTCCGGCTGGCCCTGCGGCAGGTGCGCGAGGTGCGAGGCCTTCGCCGCCACGAACAACATCGCCGACGCGTTCTTGCAGGCCGCGACGCACGCGCCGCAGCCGATGCACTGCGCCGCGTCCATCGCGAGGTCGGCTTCCTTCTTGGAAATCGGCACCGCGTTCGCGTCGGGCGCGCCGCCGGTGTTCACCGACACGTAGCCGCCCTTGGCGATGATGCGATCGAACGCGTTGCGATCGACGACCAGGTCACGCAGCACCGGGAAGGCCTTCGCGCGCCACGGCTCGACGTAGATCTCGTCGCCGTTCTTGAAGTGACGCATGTGCAGCTGACACGTCGTCACGCCGCGGTGGCCGCCGTGCGGAATGCCGTTGATGACCATCGAACACATGCCGCAGATGCCTTCGCGGCAGTCGTGATCGAACGCGACCGGCTCTTCGCCCTTCGCCTGAATCTGCTCGTTGAGCGTGTCCATCATCTCCAGGAAGGACATGTGCGGCGACACGTTCTCGACGTCGTACGCCTTCATCGCGCCCGGCTGGTCCTTCGAGGGCTGACGCCAGACGTGAACCTTCAACTTCATCGTGTCGTTGCTCATTACTTGTAGCTCCGGATTGAAGGCTTGAACGCTTCGAACACCAGCGGCTCCTGGTGACGCAGCGGCTTCTTGTTCTCGCCCTGCCATTCCCAGACGCCGACGTGCATGAAGTTGGCGTCGTCGCGCTTGGCTTCACCCTCGTCGTCCCACTCTTCGCGGTAGTGGCCGCCGCACGATTCGTTGCGTTCCAGGGCGTCGAGCGCCAGCACCTCGGCGAACTCGAGGAAGTCGGCCACGCGGCCGGCCTTCTCGAGCGACGTGTTGACCGACTCGTTGGTGCCCAGGACGTTCACGTTCTCCCAGAACTCCGCGCGCAGTGCGGGGATCTCCTGGAGGAGCTCCTTCAAGCCCTTCTCGTTGCGCGCCATGCCGCACTTTTCCCACATCATCGCGCCGAGCTGCCGGTGGAAGCTGTCGACGGTGCGCTTGCCCTTGATGCTCAGGAACTTCGCGTTGCGCGCGTTCACGTCGGCGATGGCCTGCTTGAACTCGGGCATGTCGGTGGTGACCTTCGCCTGCTTGGCGGTCGCGAGGTACGCACCGATGGTGTACGGCAACACGAAGTAGCCGTCGGCGAGGCCCTGCATCAGCGCCGAAGCGCCGAGGCGGTTGGCGCCGTGATCGCTGAAGTTGGCTTCGCCGATCACGTGCAGGCCCGGCAGGTTCGACATCAGGTTGTAGTCAACCCAGAGGCCACCCATCGTGTAGTGCACGGCGGGGTAGATGCGCATGGGCACGGTGTACGGGTCTTCGCCCGTGATCGTCGTGTACATGTCGAAGAGGTTGCCGTAGCGCTCGGCGATCACCTTCTTGCCGAGGCGTTTGATGCTGTCGGCAAAGTCCAGGTACACGCCGCGGCCGCCGGGGCCCACGCCCAGGCCCTTGTCGCAGGCTTCCTTCGCGGCGCGTGACGCGATGTCGCGGGGCGCGAGGTTGCCGAAGCTCGGGTACTTGCGCTCGAGGTAGTAGTCGCGCTCGTCTTCCGGCACCTGATCGGGCGCGCGGGTGTCGCCCGGCTTCTTGGGCACCCACACGCGGCCGTCGTTGCGCAGCGACTCGGACATGAGCGTGAGCTTCGACTGGTAGTCGCCCGCCTGGGGAATGCAGGTCGGGTGAATCTGCGTGTAGCAGGGGTTGGCGAAGCCAGCGCCCTTGCGCGCCGCGCGCCAGTTGGCGGTGACGTTGCAGCCCTTGGCGTTGGTCGAGAGGAAGAAGACGTTGCCGTAGCCGCCGGTGGCGAGCACCACTGCGTCGGCCGCCCAGGCCTCGACTTTGCCGCTGACCATGTCGCGCGTGACGATGCCGCGCGCGTGGCCGTTGACCAGCACGAGCTCCATCATCTCGTGGCGGGTGTGCATCTTCACGCCGCCGGCGTTCACCTGCTTCTCGAGCGCCTGGTACGCGCCGATGAGCAGCTGCTGGCCGGTCTGACCGCGGGCGTAGAACGTGCGCGAGACCTGCGCGCCGCCGAAGGAGCGGTTGGCGAGGTGGCCGCCGTACTCACGCGCGAAGGGCACGCCCTGCGCGACGCACTGGTCGATGATGTTGACCGACACTTCGGCGAGGCGGTGCACGTTGGCTTCACGCGCGCGGAAGTCGCCGCCCTTGACGGTGTCGTAGGCGAGGCGGCGAATCGAGTCGCCGTCGTTCTGGTAGTTCTTGGCAGCGTTGATGCCACCCTGCGCGGCGATGGAGTGCGCGCGGCGCGGCGAGTCCTGGAAGCAGAACGCGTCGACCTGGTAGCCGAGCTCCGAGAGCGTCGCGGCGGCGGAACCACCGGCCAGGCCGGTGCCGACGACGATGATCTTGAACTTGCGCTTGTTGGCCGGGTTGATGAGCGGCAGCGCGAGCTTGTGCTTCGTCCACTTCGTTTCGATCGGACCTTCGGGAATGCGTGCTTCGAGCTTCATGGCTTGATGATCCCCACGAGGACGGCGAGAGGAATCGACGCGAACGCCGCGCAGATTCCGTAGCCAACGACCAGCGCCGCGTTCTTCAGGAAGGGCGTCCACCTGGGGCCCCAGAAGCCGAGGTGCTGGAAGATGCTGTAGATGCCGTGCGACAGGTGCGCAGCGAGCAGGATCTGCGCGCCCACGTACAGCAACGCGATGAGCGGCTGCTGGAAGCCCATCACCAGCATCGAGTACGCGTCGTAGTGACCGTCAGGCAGCAGCGCGGCGGGCTGCGGGCCGGTGACGTGCCAGGTGAAGTGGGCCAGGTGGTACAGGAAGTACACGAGCACCACCGCGCCGGTGATCATCATCGACTTCGCGGCGCCGCTGGTGGGCGACTTGTTGGCGTAGGCGTAGTCGACAGGGCGCGCCGCGCGGTTCAACTGCACGGTGCGAATGGCGGTGAACACGTGCAGCGGAATGCCGATGAGCAACGCTGAGCGCGCGCCCCAGAGGAGCAGGGCGTTGCTCTTGAGCGCGGTGGCGTACCCGTTGAACACGTCGCGGCCGGCGAACGCCAGCAGGTTGCCGGCGAGGTGGCCGATGATGAACACCCACAGGCCCAGACCGGTGGCCGCCATCACCACCTTCGAGCCCACTGAGCTCTTCATGAACTTCACGAGCGAACCCAGCAGGCTTTCACCTGTGGTTTCGCGCTTCAGCTCCATCGCTTCTGCCATCTTCGCGGGCTCCGTCGGGGGAAGGTGGTGCCAGTCCCGGGTGTTCTTTATGCGGCGACCCGGAGTGGGACCACTGTTGCGTTTGCCGCCCCCCCTCGACGTCGACAAGAAAAATCGTGTGACCAGCAAGCAAGATTCATCGCGCAGCGTTTGCGCGTCCCGAGTTCTGTTAGGTGAGCCGCGTGTCTGACGTCGTCAAAGCTCATTGGAGCCGCAGCACGCTGCGTTTGTGGCTCGGCGCCCTGCTGGTTTTCGGGGCGATGTTGCCCGAGACGATCGTGATCCCGGTCGTCCGCAAGTTCGTGACGGCGCACTGGCCGGGCCACGAGTGGCTGATGCACGCGTTCCTCGCGGTGAACCTGCTGGGCGCCGTGGTGGGTGGGCCGTTGCTCGCGGTGCGGGCGGAGCGGCTCGGTCGTCGGCGGGTGGTGGCTGCGGTGTCGGCGGTGCTGGCCGGCGGGTTCCTGCTGGCGGTGACGCTGGCGCCGCCGTGGCCGCTGTTGCTGGCGCTGCGCTTCGTGCAGGGCTCCGTCTACATCGCGGCGGTGTCCATTCTCATGGGCACCATTCGCCGGCAGTCGCAGTCGGCGGCGGCGATGGGCGTGGTCGGCTGCGCCGTGGTCTTGTCGATTCTGGTCGGCATTCCGCTGGGCGCGGTGCTCTCGAAGACCTCGCCGTCGCTGCCGCTGCTGGTCGGCGGCGTGAGCGGCGTGTTGACCGGGCTCATCGCGCTCTTCGTGTTGCCGAAGACCACCGATGCGCAGCAGTCGCAGGTGACGTTCAAGTCGCTGGTGTTCGACGCGCCGCAGCTGCGTGGGCCGACGATCGTGGTGGCGCTGGAGCGCTTCGCGGTGGGCGCGTTCATCGTGCCGCTGCAGCTCTACGGCCACCACGTGCTCGGCGTTCCCGACTCGAAGGTGAACGGCTGGTTCTCGGCGTTCCTGATGATCTTCGCGCTGGGCACGTGGCCGATGGCGCGGCTGGGCGACAAGGTCGATCGCTGGAAGCTGGTGGCGATCGGCGCGGCGCTCTACGCGCTGTCATACCTGGTGTTGGGCGTGACGCCGGTGAACCTGATCGTGGTGGTCTGTTCGATCGCGGGGCTCGCGTCGGCGGCGATCTACGGCCCGTCACTCGGGCTGGCGGCGATGGCAGTGCCCGACACGGCGCGCGCGTCGGCGATGGCGGTGCTCAACGCGGCCGGCACGCTGGGCATGTTCCTCGGGTCGGCGCTGGCGGGCGGCCTGTCGAGTCTGCTGCTGTCTCTGGGCTACGAGCGCGGCCCGGCGTACGTGGCGGTGTTCGTCGCGGCCGGCGCGGTTCAGATCATCAGCGTCTTCGTGGCGCTGCGGCGACGCGGTCAAGCGGTGGCGGCGGTCCCCGCCGAGAGCTGAACAACCGAGGTGCTCCCGGCGACCGGATTTTCACTTCGAGCGTTCGTAGTAGTGCGGGCGCAGCGAGTCGACGAACCGCCGCTGGAAGTCGCTCACCGAGACGTGCGCCACCTGCAGGAACGCCGCGTCGAACGGGGCCCCGCGCGCGCGGGCTTCGAACATCTGGCGAATGCCTGGCTCACCGACGAGCGAGACGAGGAACTTCAACGCCTCATGCGCGATGGCGCACGCGAGGTACACGCTGCACTTGCCGTGGGCTGAAACGCGCGGTCGAGCGGGGTGGCACCGCCCTCGGTGTAGACCCACGCCGCGATGTCGTCGATCGTCGCGGCCATCGGGGTGTCGGCCACGTAGCAGGCGAAGCCTTCGGCGAACCAACGAGGCCGGTGACTGCGGGCCCATTGATCTTCGACGAGGTGACCCAACTCGTGCAGCGCGGCCTCGGGGTACTTCATCGCGCGGCCGCTGTGGTGTCTGAGTTCCCCGGGGCCGATGAGCCAGAACTGGGTGCCGGCGGCCAGGCCGAACGCCTCACCGTTCTTCATGAAGCTCGCCGGAGAAACGGTGCCTGTGACGGACCGACGCAGGCCGCCCCAGGTCTGCAGGCGCGGTGAGGCCGCTGCTTCACGAACGCTGCGCTCGATGAACTCGCGGTCGGCGTCGGAGACTTCGACGTCGTAGCGGGTGATGCGCACGGTGACTTCGCCGGGCTGCGCAACGGGCGGCTCGGGGCGACGGAGGCCAGCTTCGGCGCGCGGCGTGACAGCGCGCGTCGACGGCGGGGGCGAGGGCACCACGGTGACGTCTTCACCGTCGGTGGTCTGCACCTTCGCACCGCGGGGAATGGTCGACGCGTCGTCGGTGTAGTGCACCTCGCCGCGGGCGTCGGTCCACCGGTAGCTCTGCGAGAGGAGCAGCAGGGTGAGCGCGAAGGGCACGCGCTCAGGTTACCGCGGGTCACTCCATGAGCATCGGCGCGCGATCGGAATAGACAGGCGTCGCCGGCTCGGTGTGAACGACCTGCTGGTAGGCCGCCGCGAGCTCACGGCCGAGCTTCTCGAGCAGCGCTTCGTTGAGGCGCCCGCGCATCACGAAGAGCAGGTCTTCTTCTTCGATCAGGTGCCGCTCGAACTCTTCCTTGAGCAGTCGCAGCTTGAGCGGGAAGTGGCGGCTGGTCGGCGAACACGTGGCCAACTCGGTGACGCGGCGGCGCAGGCAGTTGTTGTCTTCGATGGCGTCGGCGAGCAGGTCATGCGTGCGCGGGCCGAACGCGACCGGGTAGATGACGCGCTCTTCTGCCGTGAAGTGGGCGCGCAGGTGCGCGGCGAGTTCATCGATCCACAGGCGCTTGTCCGACCCGATGGCGTTGTCGATGCGGGCGAGCAAGCGGTTGGCTTCCTGCTGCTGAATGCGGAGAAGGTCGATGGCGTTCACGACCCTGCCGCTGTGCACCTTTCGTTCCCAGGCCTTGCCGCTCGGGAACGAGGTCTCTAACGCTGCAGGAGCGCCTCGCTCCTGCAGAACCGCCACACTTTCCGCGCTCAGAACGTGGTCTGAATGGCGCTCGCACCGGTCGGGCCGGAGTTGCCGGGCGACGTACCGCCAGCCCCCGGCGTGCCCAGGGTCACCGAGCCGCCAGTGGTCGTCCACGTCGAGGCGCCGTTCTTGGCGATGCCGTACACCGGCCCACCTGCGCCGCCGCCGCCGTGACCGCCGGAACCGCCGTTGCCGCCTCGACCGCCACCGCCGGCGCGGGTCGCCGAGCCCTGCTGCGAGTCGTATCCGGAGGTGCCACCCGCGCCGCCGGTCCCACCAGAACCGCCGGAGCCGCCGTTGCCGCCCCGACCACCGTTGCCCGGGCGAAGTGTGACGTTATGACCGACGACCTGCGCGTTGAAGAGGAAGAGGCCAACCGACGCGCCTCCGCTCGTGCCGGCCGTGCCGGCTGCGCCGCCGCAGCCACCGGAGCCGCCCCCGCTGCCGGCGGAGCCGTACGAGTAGCACGTGAAGCTGCCGTAGAACGGTGCCGGCGGGCCGAGACCTCCCGCGCCACCACCACCGCCGCCGCCACCGCGGCCGGCCGTGCCACCAGTGCCATTGGTCGCCGTCGTGAGCTGGTATCCGCTGCCGTTGAACGTACCGGTAGAAGCCGCGGTCCCGTTGTTTCCGGGCGTACCGCCGGCTCCGTCAGCGCCGAAATACGCCGAGCCGACGCCAGGCGAAGGAACGGTCGTCGGTACGCCTTGTCCGCCGGCGCCGCCGGAAGACGCGGTCGAGCCGGGCGCGCCGTTAGGCGTGTTGGGCGGTGCATAGCGGGAGGCCGCTCCACCGTTGCCGCCAGCCGCGCCGCAGCTGCTGGCACCGCCCTGGGCCCCGTTGTTGCCACCCAGGCAGGAGTCGTGAATCAGACCGAAATTGCACGCGAAGATGTAGTCGGACGGACTGGTGCGCGGATCGCTGTAGCAACCCTCGTTGCCGTTACCGCCCGGGTTGCCGTTCGCCGCCGCACCCTGAGACTGACCGTCTGTTCCAGCCAGCGCGTTGCCTGAACGCAGCTCGACTCCCTCCAGTTTCACGCCGTTCGACTCGACCACCTTCGCGCCGTACGTCGACGGAGAACCCGCCGTGCCATCAGCGCCCTGGAACTTGAGCAACTGCACCAGCATGTTGTTCGAGCTGTCGATGACCAGCGCCGGGTTGCCGCCCACCACGTCGGCGGCGAGGTTGTTGGCGCGCTGCCAGGTCGTGGGGTGGTAGCCGCCGGCCACGTTGAGCGCCGAGAAGATGCCGGTCAGCTGCAGCGGGCCGGTGTACGAGCCGTGGGCCACGTAGATGTCGCGTTTGCCTTCGCTGGTGGCCGCCGCCAGCGCCGCCGCGAGGGTCTGCTTGGGCGCCGCGCGCGTGCCGGCCGCCGAGTCAGTGCCCGAGGGCGAGACGAAGATGCCGTTGCTCAACTCACCGTCGATGCCGTCGCAGTTGGCGTCGGTGAACGCCAGGTCGGGCAGGTCGGTGAGCGAGGTGGTGGTGCACGCATACTCACAGCCGTCGGCGGGGTCGTTGTTGAGATCGATGTAGCCCGCCGCGCAGGCGAACTGGCACGTCGAGTTCACGCACGTAGCGGTGCTGTTGGGCCGCGTGCAGGTGGCGTTGCAGGCCCCGCAGTTCGACGGGTCCATGGTGACGTCCGACTCGCAGCCGTCGGGGTCCATGTTGTTGCAGTTCGACCAGCCGGTATCGCAGGTCACCACGCGGCAGCTGCCGCTCGCGCAGTTCGACGACGCGTGGGGCAGGTTGCAGACGTTGCCGCACGCGCCACAGTTCATCGAGTCGCCCATCAGGTCGAAGCCGTTGTCGTTGGTGCCGTCACAGTCGTCGTCCTTGCCGTTGCACAGCTCGGCCACCGGGTCTCCGGGCGTGCACATGGCCGTGCCGCCGTCGACGCACGAGCTGACGGAGCGCACGCACTCACCGACGCCGCAGGTCTCGTTCATCTGGCCTTCGTCGGTCTGCCCGTCGCAGTCGTCGTCGAGGCCGTTGCACGTCTCGGCGACCGGCTCGGTGGCGCTGCAGACCACCTGGTTGAGCATGAGGTCGCATTCCTTCACGCCGAAGCAGGTGCCGAGCGTGTTCGACACCTCGCACTGCTGCATGAAGTCACCGCGCGCCAGGCAGGCGCACGAGGCGACGATCGGCACGCACTGCTGAACCTTGGTGGTGCCGTCGACGCCGCGCGGGTTGATGCAGCGGTAGCCCGACGGGCAGGTTTGATCGAACGCGCAGTCGCGGCCGCACACGTTCTCGTTGTTCACGTTGACGCACTTGTCCGACGGGTAGGGGCACTGGCTGTCGGTCTCACACGGCGTGCACAGCTTGCGCTTGTCGGGCTGACACGCGAAGCGGTTGGGCGTCAGCTGCACGCAGACTTCGTTGGAGTTGCAGACGTCGCTGCAGCGGCGCACGCAGACCGGGTTCTCGCCGTTGGGTCCGTCGCACAGGCCGGTGACGCAGCGATCGTCGTTGTCACACGACTCGCCCTCTTCGAGCAGTGACGGCGCCGCTGGCTTTCGCTCGCAGGCGCACGCCGAGGCAACCACCGCGAGAAAGACCACAAACCCCCACATTCGGATCATGGAGGGCGCCTTACGAGGAAGCGTCGTCTTGTTGCAAGGCACGCGCGGCGATTCCGAGCGCACGCGGCGGCTCGACGGCCGGGCATCTTCTTCCAAGACATCGAGCGTCGCGGGCGCTATTCCCGGCGCGCTGTTTCTCTCCACGGCCCCTCGAAGGAACCAAGAGCGCAATGAACATTCACGAGTATCAGGGCAAGCAGATCTTCAAGAAGTACGGCGTTCCCGTGCCGCGCGGCATCGTGGTCACCACGGCTGCCGACGCCGAGAAGGCCGCGATCGAGCTGGGCACCCGGGTGGTGGCCGTCAAGTCGCAGATCCACGCCGGTGGTCGCGGCAAGGGCACCAATGAGCACGGCGTCAACGGCGTGAAGATCGCCAAGAGCCCGGCCGAAGCGAAGGACTACGCGGGCAAGCTGCTCGGCACCACGCTCAAGACCATTCAGACCGGGCCCAACGGCGCCAGGGTCAACAAGGTCTACATCGAAGAAGGCATCGACATCGAGAAGGAGCTCTACCTGAGCGTGACGCTCGACCGCTCGACCGGCCGCATCACGTTCATGGCCTCGACCGAAGGCGGCATGGACATCGAGAAGGTCGCCCACGACACGCCCGAAAAGATCCTGCGCGTGGCGGTGGACCCGGCGGCCGGCTTCCAGCCGTACCTGGGCCGCAAGCTCGCCTACGGCCTGGGGCTCACGGGCGACACCGTCGGCAAGTTCGTGAAGTTCTGCACGGGGCTCTACACCGCGTACGTCGAGACCGACGCCTCGCTGGTGGAGATCAACCCGCTGGTGAAGCTGAAGAACGGCGACATCGTCGCGGGCGACGCCAAGTTCAACTTCGACGACAACGCGCTCTTCCGCCACAAGGACATCGTCGAGATGCGCGACGTGGCCGAGGAAGACCCGCGAGAAGCGCAGGCCAAGGAGCACGACCTCGCGTACATCGCCCTCGAGGGCAACATCGGCTGCATGGTGAACGGCGCCGGGCTGGCGATGGCCACCATGGACACCATCAAGCTCGTCGGTGGTGAGCCGGCCAACTTCCTCGACGTGGGCGGTGGCGCCAGCAAGGAGAAGGTCACGGCGGCCTTCAAGCTGATCCTCCAGGACCCCGCGGTGAAGGCGGTGCTGGTGAACATCTTCGGCGGCATCATGAAGTGCGACGTCATCGCGGAAGGTGTCGTCGCCGCGGCGCGCGAAGTGAAGCTGACCATTCCGCTGATCGTTCGTCTCGAAGGCACCAACGTCGATCTGGGCAAGGAGATCCTGAAGAACTCCGGCCTCGCGATCACGCCTGCCGACAACCTCCGTCAGGCGGCCGAGAAGGCCGTCGCCGCCCTCAAGTAAGGAAACGATTCAATGAGCATTCTCATCGGTAAAGACACGAAGGTCGTCGTGCAGGGCATCACCGGCTCGGCCGGCGGCTTTCACGCCAAGCAGTGCCTCGCGTACGGCACGAACATCGTCGCGGGTGTGACCCCCGGCAAGGGCGGCCAGAAGTTCGAAGACAAGGTGCCGGTGTTCGACACCGTCGAGCAGTCGGTGAAGCAGGCGGGCGCGAACACTTCGGTGGTCTTCGTGCCGCCGCCGTTCGCCGCCGACTCGATCCTCGAGGCGGTCGACGCGGGCATCGAGCTCATCATCTGCATCACCGAAGGTATTCCGGTGAATGACATGGTGAAGGTGAAGCGCGCCATGCAGGGCAGCAAGTCGCGCCTCATCGGCCCGAACTGCCCGGGCGTCATCACGCCGGGCGCGAAGTGCAAGATCGGCATCATGCCGGGCCACATTCACCGCCCGGGCAACGTGGGCATCGTGTCGAAGTCGGGCACGCTGACCTACGAAGCGGTGTTCCAGATCACCAACCTCGGCTTCGGCCAGTCGACGGCCGTCGGCATCGGCGGTGACCCGGTGCACGGCACCAACTTCATCGACGTGCTCGACATGTTCAACAAGGACCCCGAGACCGCCGCGGTCATCATGATCGGCGAAATCGGCGGCAGCGCTGAAGAAGAAGCGGCCGCGTGGGTGAAGGAGAACATGAAGAAGCCGATGGCGGGCTTCATCGCCGGTGTCTCGGCGCCTCCGGGCAAGCGCATGGGTCACGCCGGCGCGATCATCTCGGGCGGCAAGGGCACGGCGGCCGAGAAGATCAAGGCCATGGGCGCGGCGGGCATGCTGATGGCGCCGTCACCGGCCGAGCTCGGCACCACGCTGGTCGAAGCGGCCAAGCGCGCGGGCGTGAAGCTGGCGTAAGCAGTTCTCGAGGTTGAGAAGGACGTGCGGCGAGTCCCTTCACGGGGGCTCGCCGTTCGTCGTTTCAGGAGCAGCACTGAGGCGCTCCGTCTTCGTCGCAGGCTCCGGCGAGCGCCCATTAATAAGGTACAGCCATCCGGAGGTGTGATCGTGTGTGCGTCACCTCCGAATCGAACACGAACTGCGGCGTGCACGGTCAACGCACCACGGCCGCGCGTCCGCACATTCGGGGCCGCAGCCGGAGAGTCGAGCGCCGTTGATCACTCATTCGCAGACCCCGGCCGATGCACCGAGATGAGGTCGATCGAGGCCATCAGCCGGCCGACGGAGTGCGGCTACGCTCACTGATCGTGGATGTTCGTGAGCGCTGGCGGCAACTCTCGGCGTCGATGCGAGGCGATCGCTTCAGCGCGCGCACGTTCGACGCGCGTGGATCGCTGAACGTCGTCGAAGTGAAGGCCGCGCTTCGTGAGCACGGCGCAGTGTTCGTGGTGAACACCGGCTTGCGCGACGTCGCCGGAATTCAGTCGGTGATGCCGGGGCTGGGGTTCTCTGCAGAACTGCAGTTCTCACTCGGTGGTCGCACCAGCGCGGCGACGCAAGAGAAGTGGGTCGCGCCGGGCCTGCGGCGAATGGACTTCTACCCGCCCGAGCTCTACCTGCTGCCCAACAACGAAGTGCAGTACCGGCGCACGTCGCCGCGCTGGGTGCTCTTCGCGTGTCTGCAGCCTGCGGTCGTCGGCGGTCGCGTGTTTCTCCACGACGCGCGAGAGGTCGAAGCGCTGCTGTCACGCGACCTGGTGACCAAGCTCGAACGTGAGGGGCTTTCCATCGAGACCGGCTTCCTCGACGCCGCGCACCCGCTCAAGTCGCAGAACTACTTCCAGTCCTGGCAGGAGCGCTTCGACACCGACGTCCGTGAAGCGGCGATGGCGCGCGCGCTGGAACAGACCGACGAATACGACGAAGCGTGGTGGCGCGACGACGGCACGCTGATGACGCGCATCACGTTGCCCGCGCGTTGGCCCAGCGGAGCGCTCCGATTTCCACGCGTCGCGCTCGACGGTCCCTCTGCGGTGAACGGCTTTCGGCGCTTCACCGACTTCACGCCAGAGGAACTCGCCCATCTGAAATCGGCGTTCTTGTCGACGAGGCAGGGTGTCGAGTTGAGCGCTGGAGATCTCGTGCTCTTCGACAACGAGCGCTTCGGTCACTCACGTGAAGCGTTCGAAGGCGAACGGCACTTCGTCGTCGGCATGGCGAAGGACGACGTGAGCGACCGCTCATACCCGTCGTTCACCGGGACGAATTCGAATCGCTACGAACTCAAGGTCGACACCGCGCCGACGTTCTCGGCGCGAACGCTTCACGGGCTCGACTTCGAGCTGATTCGCCGTGAGTTCGAACGTCACGGCGCGGTGCATGTGAAGAGCACCGGCCTTCGCGAGCTGAGCGCCGCCGACCTGAAGAAGCTCGGCTTCGGTGACGACGACGCCTTCCCGTGGGGCGGCATGCACAGTGGGCGAACCGCGCGCCGCGCACTCACGAAGGAGCTGCGGGCCACCGACGCGTACCCACCGCACCTCTGGTTGCTCCCGCACAACGAGGTGCTGTACCAACACGAGCTCCCGTCACGGTTGCTCTTCTTTTCGTCCACACCGTGCATCGGTCGGACCTTCGTTCACAGCGCTGCACGTCTTCAGGAGATCGTTCAACGACGAGCGCCGCAGTTGATCGACGCGCTGAAGGAACACGGCTTTCTCATCGAGATGGGGTTCCTCGACGAGAAAGACCCCGCGAAGTCGCAGAACTATTTCCGTTCGTGGCAGGACCGTTTCGACACGCACGATCGTGAACTCGCCGAACGGCGCTGCCGTGAGTCGACGCTGCAGTTCGACAACTGCTGGTGGCACGGCTCGACGTTGATGACGCGCATTCGGGTTCCCGCCTTTCACGGTGGAACGATGTTGTTTCCGCGCATCGCGCTCGACGCGCCGTCGATCACCAACGGCTTTCGCCGCTACCCGCTCGGCAATGGCGCCGAACTGACCGACGACGAAGTGAACGTGTTGCTCAACGCCTTCCTCGACACGCGCGAAGGCACGCACTGGGAGGCCGGCGATCTGCTGCTGGTCGACAACATCCGCTACGGCCACTCGCGTGAGCCGTGCTCGGGCGCGCGCGACATCGGCGTGGCGATGGCCGGGAAGCTGCGGATCGGATGACGACGTTTCGGCCCAACCAGTTCCGCGCGTTGAAGACGCCGGGCGAGTACCGTGAGGGCCGCTGGCGATCGTTCGAGCCTCGCGACCCGGTTCCCAAGACGCTGCGGGGGCGCGAACACCGGTTGCGTCCCGGTCTCACGTTCACGCCGTACGCGAACCCCACGCCGTGCAATGCGCATTGTTCGTTCTGCAGTGAAGAGCTGCTCCGCAACGACGCGCATCGGCTCACGGCGCAGACGATCATCGGTGACCACGACCAGTACTTCGCTGGCCTCCATCGCGCGTGGACCGAGCTCGCGGGCTTCGAAATGGGCCTGAGCCTCAGCGGCCTCGAAGCAACCTCGCACCCCGCGTGGCTGCTGCGTCTGCTCGCGCTCGTGCGCACGCACGGGGCGATTTTCCCGTCGCGCGTGCTGTACACGAACGGCTCGGGGTTGGTGAACGACGGGCGACTGATCCCCGCGCTGGTCGAATCGGAATTCACCGGCGTCGAGCTCTCACGCGCGCACTTCGACGCACGCCTCAATCACCTGGTGATGCGCTTCGATCGCGGACAAGCGATCCGTGAAGCCTCGCAGTTCACTCGCGTCGTCACCGAGGTCATCGCGGCGGGCCTCGCGCTCAAGCTGGTGTGCATCGTCAACGAGCTGGCGGTGTCGAAGCTCGAACACGTCGAACGCTACGTCGACCAGGCGCGCGAGCTCGGAGTCACCCGCGTGGTGTTTCGTGCGCTCAGTGAGCTCGGTGACCTCTACGTCGACAACAAGACCACGCGGTGGATCGCTTCGAAGCGGGTGTCGGTGCGCGCCATGGCCGAGGCGATTTTCCCGAACGACGGGACACTGCGCCCCGGTTGGGAGTTCGTCGGCGTGACGAGCGGCTACTACTACTCGAACGAGATCTACGTGCGGCGCGGCGTGGAAGTCGTCTTCGAGTCGTCGAGCTACGTGGCGCACGACGACGGCGTGAAGAGCGGGGTGCTGCAGAAGCTGGTGTTCCATTCGAACGGCGATCTCTGCGGCGACTGGGTGCCCAACGCACAGGTGATCGGGAACTACTTCACGCCGTGAGCAATGAACGTCACTTCGCGATGCTGCGTTCGCTGGCTGCGTCCAACGTGCGCTTCGCCGTCTTCGGAGGCGCGGGGCTCATGCTTCACACGCAAGACCGTTCACGCGCGCTCCCCGACAGCGACGTGATTCTCGCTCCTGGCGAGGTGCACACCTTCGTGAACTGGGCGCTGCCCCGCGGCGAGGTCACCGTCTGGGGCGAGCCGTGGCACGACGACATCGTGTTCGCCGGGAAGCTCTACGTGCGCGCGAAGCCCGATGGCCTCACGCTCGACGCGGTCTTCGAAGATCACGAGTACGACTTCGAAGACCTCGTGCGCCGCGCGGTCATCATCGACGGCCTTCCCGTCTGCCCGCTCCACGAGTTGCAGGCGATGCGCGCGCGCCCGCGGACGTAGCCCGCACGCGGCGCCCTGCGTGCGGCGATCACGGCTGCTGAATGAGCCCTCGGCTCAGCAGCGTCCACCCGATCATCTTGTAGAGCAGCCGCGCGCCGACGTTGCCGTCCCACTCGCTGCCGTTTTCACCCGGCGAGACCTCGTTGAGATCGAACCCGACGATGGTCTTCTTCGCGCGCACGATGCCTTCGAGCAGCGCGACGGCCTGCGCGAACGTGAGCCCGCCCGGCACCGGCGTACCGGTGTTCGGGCACAACGTCGGCTCGAGGCCGTCGATGTCCCATGACAGGTACACGTGCTGCGGAAGCTCCGCGACGATGCCGTCGACGATCTCCCGCCAGGGCGTGCCGTCGTTGCGCGCCCGCGCCAGTCGCGCGTCGAAGAAGGTGTGCACACGGCCGTTCGAGTTGCGGATGATCTCGTATTCCGCTTCGCCGAAGTCGCGAATGCCGACCTGCACCAGCTTCTTCACGTTCGGGAGGTGCTCGAGCACGTTGAACATGATCGACGCGTGGCTCCACTCGAAGCCCTCGTAGGCGTCGCGGAGGTCGGCGTGCGCATCGAGGTGCAGCACGCCGAGGTTCGGGTACTTCTCGGCGTAGGCCTTGATCGAACCGAACGGCACCGAGTGATCGCCGCCGACCACGCCGACGATCTTGTCCTTCGCGAGCCACTCCTTCGTGCGCGCGTGGACCCAGTCGTTCATCTTCACCGACAGCTCGTTCACGCGAGCCAGCGCCTTCTCGTCGGTCTCGACGCCGCCGGACTCCACGATCGGCGCGGCGAGCGCCTTGCCTTCGTCATTCCACGCGCGCACCTCGGCCGGAATCTCGAGCATCGAAATGCCGGGCTCGTAGGGCCTGCCGGTGTCGAGATCGAAGAGGTCGACCTGCTTCGACGCCTCGAGAATGCACGCCGGGCCATCGGCCGTGCCGCCGCCGTACGAAGTGGTGGCTTCGAAGGGCACGGGCACGAGCACGACCTTCGCTTCGTCAGGCGTGAAGGGAAGACCGAAGACACCAGAGTCGGGGAGGGCGGCGGCGTTGGGATCGAAGGCGGGCATGTGAGTCACCAGGTGAGGACGAGTTTTCCGAAAGAGTCGTTGGACGCCAGTCGCTTGAGCGCAGGCACGATGTCGTTCATCGGCAGCACGTCGTCGACGATGGGCTTGAGCGCGCCACTGGCGAAGTGCGGCACGAGTTTGTCTTCGAAGGCGCGCGCCACCACGATCTTCTCTTCGAGGGCGCGCGCACGCAGCGTGGTGCCGATGACGCGCAGCCGCTTGCCGAGGATCTTCCGGAGCGGCACGTCGGTGGTGGCGCCAGCCACCAGCCCCACGAGCATCAACGTGCCCTTCGGCGCGAGCGCTTCGATGGTCTCGGGCACGTAGTCACCGCCGACCAGATCGAGCGCGATGTCGACACCCGGCTTCACCTCGGCGGCGAACTGCGCGTCCTTCACCAGGATCGCGTGCCCGAGCCCGAGCTTCTTTGCGCGCTCGAGCTTCTCCGGCTGACGGCCGGTGCCGATGGCGGTGGCTCCGTACAGCCTGCACAGCTGCAGCGCAGCCGTGCCCACGCCGCTGGCGACCGCGTGAATCAGCACCCGCGAACCCTGCGTCATGCCGGCCTGCAGCACGAGCGCGTCGAACGCGGTGGCGAAGGCCTCCGGCAACGCCGCTGCGTCGGTGAACGAGAGCGAAGCGGGAATGGCGATCGCTTCACGCTCGTGGATGACGAGCGTCTCGGCCCACGCGCCGCCGGCCACCAGGCCCATCACGCGATCGCCGACCTTCCAACGCGTCACGCGCGCACCGACGGCCGCCACTTCGCCCGCGTATTCGAGGCCGGGGATCTCGGCGCTCACGCCCGCCGGAGCTGGATACAGCCCCATGGTCTGCAGCAGATCGGCGCGGTTCAACGCACTGGCACGAACGCTGACTGCGATCTCATCGGGGCCCGGTGTTGGTGCCGGGCGCTCGAGCACCTTCACGTGCTCCGGACCTTCGAAGTCGGTGACGACGGCCTTCATGGGAAGTCAGGTAACACAGCGTTATGAGTTGGCACATGAACTACGCGGATCGTCGCAAGCGTTTCCTCTCGGAACTCGACGGACCGGTGCTGTTGATGGCGGGCGGCGTTCTTTCGCGCAACTACCCGGCCAACGGCTTCCCGTTTCGCGCCGACAGCACGTTCCTCTATTTCTTCGAGCGGCCCGAAGCGGGCAGCGCGGCGATCTTCGAGCCGACGAACGGGACGGTGACCCTGCTTCTCCCCGAGCGCACCGTGGCCGACACGCTGTGGCATGGAGCGCTCGAGTCGTTCGACGCCGTGAAGGCGCGGCAGAACGTCGACGCGGTGCTGCCCGTCGAGCAGCTCGAAGCGCACGCGGGGAAATACGGGAAGCTGCGGTCGCTCGCGGTGGCTGACTGGAAGGCGACGGCGCGCGCCAGGAAGATCACCGGTGAAGCTCTCGACTTCGACGACGCGAAGAAGGTCGGTGACGGTGCGCTCCTCGAGCTGATCGCGAAGCTGCGCCTGCACAAGGGCGAAGACGAGCTCGCCGAGATTCGCCGCCTCGTTCCCATCACGCGTGAAGCGCACGTCGCCGCGATGCAGCACTCGAAGCCCGGCGTCTCGGAGCAGTTCCTCAACGGCCAGGTCGAAGGTGCCTTCGCGCGCAACGGAGCGGTGCCGGCGTACAGCTCGATCCTCTCGGTGCGCGGCGAGGTGCTGCACAACCACGATCACCGGAACATCTTGAAGGCCGGCGACATCGTGTTGCTCGATGCCGGCGCGGAAGGCGAGAGCGGGTACTGCAACGACGTCACGCGCGACTGGCCGGTAGGTGGCGCTTTTTCTCCCGAAGGTCGCGACGTGTACGACCTCGTGTTGTCGGCGGAGCTCGACGCGATCTCGGCCGTGAAGCCCGGCGTGCGCTACCGCGAGCTGCATCTACGGGCGTCACGCGTGCTCACAGAAGGGCTGGTGCAGATGGGGTTGCTGATCGGCTCGCCGGACGGGCTCGTCGAGTCGGGTGCGCACGCGATCTTCTTCCCGCATGGCCTCGGTCATCAGCTCGGCATCGACGTGCACGATCTCGAGGCCTTCGGAGATCGGATACATTATCCGTTTGGCCGCACGCGCAGCTCGCAGTTCGGAACGCAGTACCTGCGCATGGACATGGACCTCGCGGCCGGCATGGTCTTCACCATCGAGCCGGGCCTCTATTTCGTGCCTGCGATCCTCCACTCGCCGGAGCTGCGCGAGCGCTTCAAGACGCAGGTGAACTGGGCGACGGCCGAGAAGTTCCTGACGATGAATGACGGCCGCGGCTTCGGAGGCATCCGCATCGAAGACGACGTGGCGTGCACGAGCGACGGTGTCGAGGTGCTGACGGCCGCGATTCCGAAGAGCCGCAATGAAGTCGAAGCGCTCGCCGGAAGCGCCTGAGGGTTACGGCTGCGCCTCCGGTCGATCGCCGCACTTCACCGCCGCCGTCTTCTTGTCGGCGAGTGCCTGGAGTTGATCGACCGTGCAGCCGTGAAGTCGCAGCGCGAACGCGGGAAGCTCCACTTCGAGCCCCGGAAAGCCGAGCGGCACGGGATCGCGCACGTACTTCGAGACCTCGGGCACGCGACTGACGTCACCCAGCGCCAACAACGCCGATTGATACAGCGCGACGTCATCTTTCTTCGGTGACCTCGCCAGCGCCGCCAGCAACACCTCACGCGCGCTCTGCGTCGGCGCCTTCGCCCTGGCCGCGTTGTCGAAGAGCCTCAAGATCTGCGCGCGCGGTGACGTGGTGAAGAAGCCCTTCGGCTTGACGTAGTACTCGGCCAACGACGCGAGCAGCTCGGGCTCGAGCACGGTCTGGTGAGACGTGAGGTTCGTGAGGATCGGCTGCGTGTTCTTGTCGTCCCGGATCAGCTTCACCATCTGCACCCGGTGCGACGGCTCGGTCACCAGCAGGTGCTTCTGGGCGCGGTCGGCGAGCTTCGAGCGCATCAATTGCTCGAGCTCCGCCTCGTCAGGCGCCTGCTGCAGCCACAACGAGAGCAGGGCGCGGCGCGGCCCCGGCGGACACTTCGAGAGCTCCGGCACCAGCTGCGAATGTTCGCGCGTCAGCTCGCGTTCCATCTCGTCGAGCAGATCGTCACTCGTGCCCTCCGCGCACGCGGCCTGCGCGACCTTGCGGTACATCGCGTCCTTCTTCGGCCCGCTCTCGTAGCAACTGGCCAGCTGCAGGTCGGTCCACGGCCCCGGAGCCTCTTCTGCGGCTTCGACCAGGTCGGCTTCGCAGTTGCCCACCAGCACCAGCGACTTCGTCTTGTCGTCTTCCGCGGGGTCCGACAGGCGCTCGCGCGCGAACGCCAGGCCCTCTTCTTCCAGTTGCAGCCGGGCTTCGCGAATGGCCTCGGCCCGCTTCCGGGGATCTTTCGTCGACGCCAGCAGCGCACGTTCTTCCTGAATGAAATCGTGCTGACCGCTCAACGGCAGCGAGATGCGGTTCAAGCCGCCGTCTGGCAGCGGCACCAACCGCGCCGAATCGACGTAGGCCTTCTTTCCGAGCGCACGCAGCTCGACGAAGCGCGTCTCGCGCAGCTCATCGCCCACCAGATGCTGCGCGTGGATGAGCGCCCCGTTCGTCTCGTATTCGGCGACGAGGACGACCTTCCCGTCCTTCTTCACCACCACCGCGTCCCACTTCGCGGGGAAGGCGGCCTGAAACAACACGATCGGCAGCACGATCACGCACAGCGGCGAATGCGCACAGGCGAACCCGCCGCTCGACACCGAGCTGCGCGTCTCGCGCGTCACCGTCACTTCAGCGCCGGTCTTCGCGAGGTCCTTCGCTTCGGCGAGCGTCAGCGGCACCGACGCGTACGTTTCCTTCTTCAGCGACCCACCGCAGCAACACCCGCTCATCGCGAGCGCAAGCAGAACAATCGACACCTGACGCATCAGGTCAGCGTGCCAGACTTGAGGTGTATCGAGTGAGCCGGTAGGAGCCCCGCCATGTCCGGACAGGCATGGTTCCAGAAGAAGCCGAAGATCGCCGCCCCCGACCCCGCTGAGCCGTCGACGGTCTCGTCGTCGCGCATGGAGGGCATCTGGGAGAAGTGCGACGAGTGCGGCGACATCATGCTCGCGGAGGAGCTCACCAAGGCCCTCAACGTGTGCCCGTCGTGTGGTCACCACATGGCGCTGCCCGCGCGCGCCCGCCTCGCGTCGTTGTGCGACCCCGATTCGTTCGAGGAGTTCGACACCAAGCTGGAGTCGACCGACCCGCTCGGGTTCGCCGACTCCAAGAAGTACAAGGACCGCATCAAGTCGACGATGAAGGCGCTCGGTGAGAACGACGCGTTCATCAGCGGCGTGGGCACCATCGAAGGCCGCCGCGTCAGCATCGGCACCTTCAACTTCGACTACATGGGCGGCTCGATGGGCTCGGTCGTCGGCGAGAAGGTCACCCGCGTCTTCGAGCGCGCGTTCGACCTCAAGTGCCCGGCGATCGTCTTCTCGGCCTCCGGCGGCGCCCGCATGCAGGAAGGCATCTTCTCGCTCATGCAGATGGCGAAGACCTCGGCGGCCATCAACCGCTTCCGCGAGATCCGCCAGCCGTACATCTCGGTGCTGCTGCACCCCACGACCGGCGGCGTGGCTGCGTCGTTCTCGTGGCTGGGTGACGTGATCCTCGCCGAGCCCCGCGCGCTCATCGGCTTTGCCGGCCCGCGCGTCATCGAGCAGACCATTCGGCAGAAGCTGCCCGAAGGTTTCCAGCGCAGCGAGTTCCTGCTCGAGCACGGCATGATCGACGCGATCGTTCAGCGAAAAGATCTGCGCGGCAAGGTCGCCCAGCTCCTGGGCCTGATGGCGTCGTGACTCCGCAGGAAGGCCTCGCACACCTCGCGGGGCTCTCGCCGTCGAGCATCAAGATGGGCCTCGAGCGCGTGGTGGTGGCGCTCGAAAAGCTCGGCAACCCGCAGACCGATTTTCCCGCGCTTCACGTCGCCGGGACCAATGGCAAAGGCTCGACCTGTGCCATCGCCGCGTCGTGTCTGCGCCAGCGCTACAAGACCGGGCTCTACACGTCGCCGCACCTGGTGCGGCCCAACGAGCGCATTCAGATCGATGGCGTCGAGATCGACGACGATACCTTCGGGCGACGCATCGCCGAGGTCATCGCGGTGCTGGGCGTGAACCACGAGCTCACGTACTTCGAGTTCGGCACCATCGTCGCGTTCTGGCACTTCGCGCAGGAGGGGGTGGAGATCGCCGTCATCGAAACCGGCCTCGGCGGGCGGCTCGACGCCACGACGGCGTGTCGACCGCTGGTCACCTGCGTGACGCCGATCGACTTCGATCACATGGAGTACCTCGGCCATTCGCTCGCACAGATCGCCGGCGAGAAGGCCGGCATCTTCAAGCCCGGGGTGCCCATCGTGCTCGCGGCGCAACGGCCAGAGGCGCTGACCGCGCTCGACCGCCCGGGCGCGAAGCTCGAGGGGCGCGACTTCTTCCGCGTGCCGTCGAACGAGCTTCACCTGCGCGGCGCGCATCAACAGCAGAACCTCGCGGTGGCGATGGCGTGCCTCGATGCGTTGACGCGGTTTCCGCTCAGCGACGAAGAACGTCGCGCCGGGGTCTCGCAGGCGCGGTGGCCGGGGCGCCTCGAAGAGTTTCCCGGTGAGCCGCCGGTGATACTCGATGGCGCGCACAACACCTCGGGCGTGGAGGCGCTGGTGAAGGCCCTCGACGACGTGTACCCGAACCGGCCCGTGCACCTCGTGTTCGGGGTGTTCGCCGACAAAGACTCGGAGCCCATGATGCGGCGGCTCTTCCCGCGGGTCGACGCGCTCTATCTGACGCCGGTGGGCAGCCCTCGCTCGAAGGCGCCTCAGTCGTACGTCGACCTCGCGCGTTCACTGAACACCAACGTCACGGTCTACGGCGGCGCCGAGGCGGCGCTCGAGGCCGCGCGCGCCCGGGTTCCAAGCGGCGGAATCGTCGTGATTGCGGGCTCTTTGTTCCTCGTGGGCCAGGTGCGGGGCGCGTTGACGCGTGCGTGACGGTGGTTAGGTTGCTTTCGTCATGAGCAACGACCCCCAGACCGAGGGCCAGGAGCCCACCGAAACCGACTTTCCGACCCAGGCGCAGCCGCAGCCCGTCGACCCCGAGGTCGAGCGCCTCCGGGCCGAGCTGGCCGCCGCCCACAAGCGCGTGAACGAACTGGCCCACGCGATTCAGGCCGGCGAGCGCGACCGTGAAGAGTTCAAGCAGCGTCAGGCCCGCGAACGTGAGCGGATGATCGACGTCGAGAAGGGCAACATCGCCGTGGCCCTGCTGGAGGCCGTCGACCAGCTCGACCTGAGCCTGCAGTCGGCCGACGGCTCGCCCTTCGCGCAGGGCGTGAAGTTGATCCGCGACAGCCTGCTCAAGCGCGCCGAGTCGATCGGCATCGAACGCGTGGAGCTCGTGGGCCGGCCCTACGACCCGAACCTCGCCGAAGCCACGGACATGGAGATCACCGCGTCTGAAGCGGAAGACGGCACCGTCAGCGCGGTTCTCAAGGCGTGCTACCAGCTCAAAGGCCGGACGATTCGCCCCGGCATGGTTCGCGTGTCGAAGTTCGTGAAGCCCGTGCAGGCGTGACGCTAGGGTCCCGCGCCACCGTGCGTGCGTTGATCCTCGTCGCAGTGCTGTCAGTACCGGCCCTGGCCCAGACCGTCGACGAATGGGTCAAGGCGAAGATCTCGGCGCAGCGCACGTCGAACGCGCCGGTGTCCCAGAGCCCGTTGCCCTCGGGGCAGCTGTGGCGCGAGCGACCGGCGAAGTCGCCGCCGTTGCCTGATTTCGTGCCGCCCACGTCTCTGGCGCCGCTGGTGAAAGCGGTGCGGCCGGGCGTCGTCAACATCGCCGCGCGCAACGAAGGCAGTACGCGGTCGCTGGGCTCGGGCTTCGTCATCAACCCGGAAGGGTTGGTCGTGACCAACAACCACGTCGTCGAGCGCGCGCAGAGCATCGAAGTGCGCCTCGCCGACGGCCGGAGCTTCGCGGGCACCGTCGTGGGCCGCGACCCGTCGACGGACCTCGCGTTGTTGCGCATCGCCAACGTGAAGGATCTGCCGACGGTCACCCTGGGTGACTCCGACGAACTGGAGATCGGTGACTGGGTCGTCGCCATCGGCAACCCGTTCGGCCTCGATACGTCGGTCACGCACGGGCTGATTTCTGCGCGCGAGCGCGTCATCGGCGTGGGGCCCTTCGACGACTTCATTCAGACCAACGCGCTCATCAACCCGGGCAACTCCGGCGGCCCGCTGTTCGACATGAACGGTGACGTGGTGGGGGTGACGACGGCCATCACCTCGCAGGGGCAGGGCATCGGCTTCGCGGTGCCCATCAACCTCGTGAAGGACCTGCTGCCCAACCTGCTGCACAACGGGCGGCCGGAACGCGGGTGGCTGGGCCTCAACGTTCAGGAGGTGGGCGAGGGTGACGGCAAGGCACCGGTGGTCGTCGACGTGTTCGCGGGCAGCCCCGCCGAGAAGGCCGGCCTGAAGCCGGGCGACCGGGTGGTCGGCATCGGTGGGAAGCCGGTGCAGCGCTACCAGCAGATTCTGCGGAAGATCGCGCTGCTCGCGCCCGGGAGCGCCGTGAAGATCGACGTGATTCGTGGTGGCCGCAGCTTCGATTTCTCCGCGACGCTGGCGCAGCGCCCGTCTCTCGAGGCGTTGCGCGCGATGAACTCCGGTGGGCGTGTCGACGCGCTGGGGTTCGCCGTGCGGCCGCTCGACCCGAACGCGGCCGCCTCGCTGGGAACGCAGCCCGGCCTGCGCATCGAGGCCGTCGTTCCCGGTGGCGCGGCGGAGCGCGCGGGCCTGTCGACGGGCGATGTGATCACCGAGGTGAATCGTCAGCCCGTCACCACCTTGAAAGACCTCGACGCGGCGCTGTCCGAGTCCGAACCGGGGGAGCCGGTACTGCTCAAGCTCCACCGCGGCTCGTCGTCGCGGTACGTGGCCGTGAAGCCGTGATCAGCGGAAGTACGGCCGCTCGATGGTGAACAGCAACGTCTTCACGTCGTGCCGCCACTTCGCCGGCGCGTCCTTGCCGAGCACGATGACCCCGCAGCCGTACAGCACGCCGCGCTCCCAGAGTTCCTCGTCTTTCGCAAGTTCGTCGAGGAGTCCCGGGTCCCTCGACAGCGCCTTGCCGTCGATCGCCTGACGCACCTTCGCGATGAACTCCGGGTGTCGCGGGTAGGCAGCCAGCCAGCGTTCGACGTCCTCGCCGCGGCGTGACGCGAGGGCGGCACCGATCCAGAAGCTGTGAGGGTCGGGCTGCGTGCCGAGCGCTATCCGTTGCAGCGAGGCCACCGCGCCCTCCGAGCCGCCGGCGAGCAGCAAGAAGGGCTCCTGTGATGCGGGAGGCAATTGCTCGAGCTCACTGCTCCCCGTGAGCCCCTCGAGATCGCCGGTGTCGATCATGCGGTAGTGGCGCATGATGGTGTGCTCGTTGTCTTTCGCGGGCCCTTCGATGTCGTGAATGTACGCAACCGCGGGTGACGAGAGGTCGGCGAGCCACGACGGCGTGGGGAACTTCGCGGCCGCCGCGGCGCGCGCGGTGCGCAGCATGTCGAGTCCAGCGCTTTCGCTCCAGGCTGCGAGCGCGGGCGCTTCCGAGACCTGCTTCCACAGCTCGAACGATTCCTTCCACTCGCCGCGCGCAGCGAGCGCTTCGGCGGCGTCGTACATCAGCCACGCGTTCTTCGGGTGCTGCTGCGAGAGCGAGCGGATCTGCGCGCGCTGCTCGGCCTCCGGCGCGCAGCGATAGGCGAGATATACGAGAACCTCGTCGGTCGGTGCTCTGGCCAGCCCATCGGCGTGCGTGCGGCAGCGCTCGGCGCGGGCGGGCTCAGGCAGCATCCGCTGCAGGAGCATCTCGAGCATCACGTCGGGGCGCTGGTCTGCGCGCTGCACCAGGATCCCCAGCGCTTCTTCGTCGGCGTCTTCAGCCCAACGGCGGTACGCGGGCGAATTCGTCGGGTCGAAGCGCAGGTGCGAACGCAACATCGCGCGCCGCTCCTGCTCGTCGGACACCAGCGCGAAGCCGCTGCGGGCGGTGAGGTCGGCTTCCAGCACCGTACGCGTCGCGCCGCCGCCTTTGGTCTGCACGCTCGACGGAGGCTGTTCGAAGACGTGATCTTCACGTGTGATGTACCAACGCGGCGCGCCGATCGGCTTCTCGGGGCTCTTCGCCGAGGCGGGGTAGCCGTAGAGCGCCGTCCACTGCAGCAGCGGTGTCGACTGGCCGACGTTGTACACCGCGTCGACCGAAGCCCCGCCGAGCTCGGCGTCGAACGCTTCGAGCAGCTCGCCGTCGATGGTCGCGCGAACGTGAACGTCGTCGTTCGAGCGCAGCTCCACCTTCCGTTTGGAGTTCGCACGGACGTCGATGGCTTCGGTGCCGATGGTCACGTGCACGTCGCGACCGAGCGCGTTGGTGACGTAGACGGTGGAAGAGCCGAAGTGACTGCTGGCGCCGAGCAGGGGCAACAGCACCGCGGCAGCCACCGCCGCGCGCAACGCACCCGGCGCCAACCCGTCAGCGGTCTGAAACCGGTCCCACCAGCCCAGCTTCTTCTGGCGCGGGCGCTCCTTGCCGATGCAGCAACGCAGGTTACTTCTTCGGAACCTGCGCGGGCTTCGGCGCGTCTTCCGGCGTTTCTCCGGTGCGCACCCAGGTCGACACCTTGTCTTCCGCTTGCAGCAACGCGTTCAACGTCGCTTCGCCCAGCACGTAGAAGTCGCCGATGGTGCCGAGGGCCCAGCTGTCGCAGGCCTGCAGCCACTCACCCAGTTGCTGCTCGTGCGGCGCGGGGAGCCCGAGCTTCTGCGCGAGCGTCTCCCAGCCGCCCTCGGCTTCGAACAGCCGCTTCACGTCGTCGGGGTGCGTGAGCCCCGCGTGGACCGCCCAGGCGTTGACCAGCGCCTGATGCAGCCACAACGCCGCGCTCAGCACGCGCGACCGTTCACTCGCCGAGACCGAACGATCCGCGAGCACGATGTTGAGCACGTTGTGCAGGTGCGCGTGCTCGTCGGCCACCGCGCGCCGGGTGTGTGTCACCACGTGCAGCAGCGAGAGCAGCCCTTCGAGGTGTTCGGCCCAGCCGTGACCGACGAGCTTCGCCGCGGCCAGGTGCGTCGAGCGCACGCTGCGATCGTGTCTGCGCAGCTCGTCTTCGAGCCGCTTCCTCTCGGCGCGAACCCCTTCGAGCACCGCGGGCAGCTCTTTGCGACGCAGCTCGCGGCCCTGGTAGCGAATGGCACCCCCGGGAGCCGTGAGGAACCCTTCGGCGATGCCCTCGAGCTGCGCTTCTTCCTGCGCGCGTTCACGGTGCTGGGCCAGCGTCGACCGCAACGATGCGGGGTAGAGCGCGTCGAGCGCACGAACGATCGTCTCTGGCGTCTCGGGGCCGCGGTGCTCGATGAGCTCTGCGTAGTTCTCGTCCCACGCGGCGATGGCGCGGCCCATGTACGTGCCGCGATAGCGCGGGCTCATGGCCGTCGCCGCGTACCGGCGCGCGAAACGTTCTTCGGCGCTGCCCGTCGCCGGCAGTGGCCGGTTGAGCATCTCGAGCTTCGCGAAGAGCGCGTCGGTGACCTGCTCGCGCAGCTGCTGCTCATTCTCGAGCAGCACCCAGGCCGAGCGTTCGTCGAGCGGGGAGGGCACGTAGACGGCCTTGGCGTGATCTTCACGTTCCCGGCTCGGCGGGTGCGTGAGCCACATGCGCGGCGGTTGCGCGAGCGCTTCGTCGAACACGCGGTGCTTTGCGCCTTCGCCGCGCTTGGGGGTCGCGCCGTAGCCGGGCCCGTCGAGCACCGCACGCAGCGACTCGAGCGCGCGCGTCTGAATCTGAAAGAGGTCCGGCGCCGGGCGCCCCGATCGCCGCTCGTTCATCACGAAGTCACCGGCCTCGTTCCACGCGTCGTCGGCCGCGCCGAGGCGATGCAGCGCGTGAATCAGGCTGTCACTGCCGCTCACCGACACGGCGACGCGGTCGGCCTGGAACTCCATTTCACGGCTCAGGGCGCGGTTGGCGAGCACCACGATGCGGAACACGGTGTCGAGCAGCGCGCGCAGCGACCACACCACCAGCCGCATGCCCCAGCCGACCCAGGCGATGCGAAGGTCGATGCGCGAAAGGCCGTTGAGGAAATCGTCCATGCGGCCGCGCGAGGCGACGATGTGACCTGCGATCTGTGAGGCCACGTACGTCCACCGGCCCACGGCCATGGAGCGCTGCGCGAAGTGACCCAGCTCGTGCGCGACGACGGCCTTGAGCTCGTCGAGCGTGAGCACGTTCACCAGGCCCAGGCCCAGCTCGAGGTTCTTTCGCGATGGGAAGATGAGGTTGAAGAACGACAGCTCGTAGAACACCGCTGCGTTCACGCGCGCCGACAGGAAGACGCGGTGCGGGCGGGGCGCCTTCGTCTCGTCAGCCAGCCGCTCGATGAACGCGAAGAGCCGCGGCTGTTGATCGCGCGAGAGCTCCACGAGCGTCTCGTCGCGCGAGTGCTTCACGAGGAAGAGCCCTCGCACCAGGAAGATGAACAGGAACCCCGCCGGCAGCGCGAGCAGGAACGCGCCGACCGGGTTGCTGCCGCTCACCATGCCGCGGCCCAGCCGCAACAACAGCCACGCGAGGTACCCGGTCAACCCGAGGTACCGCGACGAACCCGAGCAACCCCGCCATCGCCAACCACGCGTGGCGTTTGTACGCCGCGCTCGGCTCCGTCAGCCCCGGCGGGACCTGCGGAGAAGGAGGGAAGAAGTTCGACACGTCAACCGGTGCCCTCCCGCTCATGTGACCTCCACCGTATTACTTGCCGAGCCACAGCCCGACTTGATCGCCCGTGCGGCCGACTGACACCAGCACCGCCTCGAACTTCGCCTTCACGCCCTTCAACTGGCCGCCGCCCTTCTTCGGCAACGTCCACACGCCCTGCGGGGTGAACACGATCTGCAGCCGCAGCGCCTGCCCCTGCACCTGGCGCTGCATCATCGCGGGGTTCCAGCCGTCGGGGAGCACCGCGTCCATGCGGATGAAGGGCATCACCGGGTTGCCGTCGCCGTCGGTCTTCGTCGGCGCGCCGTGGGTGATCGCCATGCCGGCCGCGGCGAAGAACGGGGTGAGGTTGAGCACGAACTGGCCGTTGCTCTTCACCTCACCCATCGAGAGCACCGTCGAGGTCTCCTCGGTGATGATCATGTAGAACTTCTTGCCGGTCGCGCCCTGGCGGAAGATCTCGGCGTTCTTCTCGCACTCGCCGCCGCCCATCATCTTCGACGCGCAGTCACCCACGTACTTGTCGACGAACGCGCTCACCGCGCCCATGGCCTCGGCTTGATCTCGGAGCTTCGCGAACCGTTGATCCACATCGGCCAGCGCGAGCGTGGGGATCAGCACAACTACGGCAGTCAGCAATTTCATGAGCTTCCTCATTTGAAAGGTATTCTTGAGTGAGAATTTGCCTACATCTGCGCACTCTGTAGGCTTCGCGACAGTTCAGAACAGAACGGGAGCAAGGCCAACAGCATGATGAATGAGCGTCGCCAGAATCTGCGTTTCGACAAAGTGTTCACGGTTTACCTGAGCACGCCCGATGGGATGACGAGGGGAATCGCCAGAAACATCAGTACGTCGGGTCTTTTCGTGGAGACGAGAGATTCGCTGCCGCTGGGCGGGAAGGTGAAGGTGACCTTCACGTCTGACGACGGCACTGAGATGACGGCACTCTGTGAGGTTCGTTACCAGGTGGCGCTCAACTACGGGAGCGGGGAAGAGACGACGGGCACGCGCGGCGCGGGCCTGCGGATCATCGCCTACGAGACCCGTGAGGACCAACCTCTTCTGCTCGTCGACCGCGAGCGCGTTCTGCACTGAATTTTTCGCGTGTGGTTGCGGTAAGTGCCCTTCGTCGTCATCACTCAACGACCTGGAGGGGTCCTACACATGAAGCGTTTGACGCTGACCGCAGCCATCGTGACGTCGCTGTCTTTCCCCGCGTTTGCTCAGGCTCCGGCGCCTGCTCCGAAGGCGGCTCCCGCCCCGGCTCCCGCGCCTGTGAAGTCGGGCACTGCACCTGCTCCGGCGGCCAACGCTGCCACCGCGGCGGCTCCGGCGCCGGCTCCCTCGGGCGCCGCGAAGGACATGTCGAAGATGGGCCCGGCCGCCCGCAAGTCGAAGAACGAAGCGGCCGTGAAGAAGGAAGTCGAAGCCTGGTGGGTGACCGAAGAGGCGCTCGCCAAGGCGAAGAACTTCGAGGGCATCGCCGACCGCATCGATTTCCCCGTGCTGATGGCCACCGACTCCACGTCGGGCGTGGCCAGCGCCGAGAGCTACACCCGTGAGCAGTTCATTTCGATGATGAAGCCCATGTGGGAAGCCATGCCGGCCGACCTCAAGACCACGCACAAGTTCACCACCACCGTGTTGTCGGACGTGCTGGTGAACATCGTCGACGACTTCTCGGCGACCTCGAACAAGCAGACCACCAGGGGTCGCAACGCCGCGTTGGTGATGAAGATCAACGGCCAGTGGAAGACCAAGATGGTGGTCGAAGCCGGTTGGGGTGACGTGGGCGGCTCGGCGCCGGCTCCTGCGGCGACGCCGGCTCCCGCGCCCGCGAAGTCTGGTGCGGCGCCGGCCCCCGCTCCCGCTCCCGCGCCGGCTGCTGGCACGCCCGCCCCCGCGCCCGCGAAGTCTGGTGCCCCGGCCCCTGCGCCCGCGAAGCGCTGAAGTCGTCGCTTGAAGAACATCACCGCGGCCCGTCGCTCCTGCGTGGAACGACGGGCCGTCGTGTTTCACGCGAGTGACGTGCGTTGCTGATGCGAGCAGTCGTTCCCATGAGTTCCGCAGGAGGAACACATGAAGCGGTTCTCGATCGTCGCAGCCCTCGTCACCTCGATGTCCTTTCCAGTCTTCGCGCAGGCACCAGCGCCAGCACCGCCACCGGTCAAAGACGGCATGCCCGTGCCTGCAGCCGGTCCGGCACCGGCTCCCGCGCGGCCGAAAGACGCGGCCACGCCCTTCGACCCCAGGAGCGGTGGTTCTCCCGCGCGCAAGTCGAAGAACGAGGCGGCCGTGAAGAAGGAAGTGGAGGCCTGGTGGGTGACCGAAGAAGCGCTGGTGAAGGGCAAGAGCTTCCAGGCCATTGCCGATCGCTACGACTTCCCGCTGATCCTGGTGACGGACACCATGAGCGGCACGCCGAGCGGCACCGTGACCACGCGTGAGCAGTTCATCGCGATGATGACCCCCATGTGGCAGGCCACTCCGCCCGAGCTGAAGGTCACCCACAAGTTCACGACCACCGTGATGAGCGACTCCATCGTGGTGGTGGTCGACGACTACACGGCCACCGTGAAGAAGGACTCGGTGAAGGGTCGCAGCTCCGCGACGCTCATCAAGGTGGGCGGCGTGTGGAAGACGAAGGTGATGGTCGAAGCGGGGTGGGGCGACGCGCCCGGCGTGACGCAGACCACCCAGACGGGCGCGGTGAATGTCGCCGTGAAGTCCGACGCCGGCGTGCCGACCGACGCCGGTGTGCCCGACGCTGGCACCAGGGCTCCGGCGCCCGCGAAACGCTGAAGACACTTCGGCCCGTCGCTCCGGTTGGGGAACGACGGGCCGAATGCTGCTTTCGGAGCTGCGGGCTCGCGCGTTACTGCGAGAAGCCCTCGAGCATGTAGTGCGCCTCGATGCGCTTGAGCGCCAGCACCATGGCCGCGCACCGCGTGTCGACCGTCTTGCCGATCGTGAAGTTGCGGCTGTCGTGCATCTCCGTGCGGCGCGGGGTGTTGCGCGCGATGTCACGGATGATGCGGTAGTTCTTCTTGAGCGCGAGCTCGAGCTTCTGGTCGACGTCCTTCTCCGTCCAGCCCTCCATGCGCTTGTTCTGGATCCACTCGTAGTACGAGACCGTCACACCGCCGGCGTTGCAGATGATGTCGGGGATGATGTCGATCTTGCGGCGCTCGAGCACGCGGTCGGCGTCGGGCGTCGTGGGGCCGTTGGCGCCTTCCGCCACCAGCTTCACCTTCATCTTCTCGGCGATCTCCGCGGTGATCTCACCACCGAGCGCGGCGGGCACCGCGATGTCGGCCTGCACCTGCCAGAACTCGTCCTTCGAGATGGCCTGCGCGCCGGGGAACCCCTGCACGGAGCGCTTCAGGTTCTTGGGGTTCTCGTTGGTGTACTTCATGAGCTCGGCGGCATCGATGCCGTTCATGTTCATGATCGAGCCGTCGGCGTCGTTCACCGCCACCAGCTTGGCGCCCATGTTCTGCAGAATGAGCGAGCCCCACGAACCGACGTTGCCGAAGCCCTGGACGATGAAGGTCTTGCCCTTGAGCGTCTCGTTCTTCTCGGCGAAGTAATCTTCGATGGTGTACGCGACGCCCTGGCCGGTGGCCTTGGTGCGGCCTTCCGAACCGCCGATGCGCACGTCTTTGCCGGTGATGACGCCGCGCTGGTTGTGACGCTCGCGCTCGCCGTCCGAGAACTCACGCAGGAAGAGCGCCATGATCTCGGAGTTGGTGCCGACGTCGGGCGCCGGAATGTCGATGTTCGGGCCGACCAGCTGCTTCAACTTGTACATGAAGCGCAGCGAGATGGTATGGAGCTCTTCCTTGCCGTACTGGCGCGGGTCGATCTGAATGCCGCCCTTGCCGCCGCCGAACGGCACGTCGGCGATGGCCGTCTTCCAGGTCATCTCGGCGGCCAGCGCCTTGAAGAGATCGAGCGACACCTCACGGTGGTAGCGGATGCCGCCCTTGTACGGGCCGCGCGCCTGGTTGTGCTGCACGCGGTACGCCTTGAAGCGCTGAATCTCACCGGGCACCAGCTTGTAGACGTGGCCGTCTTCCAGGCGCAGGTGACCGTCGCGGATGTTCACGTCGGAGCCGAGCAGGGCGCGGCCGTTCAGGATGATCTTGCCGTCGAACAGGCGCTCGAGGCCGTTGGGATCGCGCACCTTGGTGACCGCGAGGTCGGCGAACGCCTTGGCGTCGGCAGCGGCCACGGGGACCAGGCGGTCCTTCAACTTGGTGGTGATGTAGAAGATGTGCTCGTAGTCGGGCTCTTCGAGCTCGAGACGGACGCGCGAGTCGAGATTCATCGCGTCCGCGGCGCGATGAAAGATCTCCATCGCTTCCGTGTAGAGGGTCTTGCGCGGCTGCGGTGCGGGGGCCCGCATGAAGTTCTCTTCAGCCATGACAGTTCCTTTGAGTGCCAAGCGACGTAGGTGTCGCTTGAAAGCGCGCGCACCATACGCAGCGAACTCTTTGGTCCAAGCAAAAAGGAACGGCTCAGCGCGTCAAAACCTGAGCATTTCTGACAGGTTGTGTGACACAAAGTGTCAGGTTCGCGTCGACGTGGGTGGCCCGAAAAGCAAAAGCGCCGGACCTCTTTCGAAGCCCGGCGCTTTCATTTTTGGAGCCGAAACCCGGGATTGAACCGGGGACCTACTGATTACGAATCAGTTGCTCTGCCCCTGAGCTATTTCGGCGTGACGAGCGCGGCGGCTAGTACCAAGCGTCTGTCGTGACGTCAAAGGAGAATCTCACCTGACCCGATTGCGCCAGACGCGCGTCGTCGTCCGGTCCGTGGCTCCGTGCGGCCAGGTGATGGCAACGTCGAGGTCGCCGTCTCCATCTGCATCTCCGAGCGACACGGATGAAGGCCGCTCGTCGGTGATCGCGACTCGTGTCTCGGTGAACGTGAATGCACCGTCGTTTCGTCTGACCACGAACGCCGCTGGTTCGACCCAGAAGACGTCGTCACGGCCGTCTTGATCGAAGTCGACTACCCTGAGGTGGGCGAGGCCCGAGTTCACGTGATCGAACGTCTGCCGGGGGGCGAAGCCAGCGCCGGTGTTCTCGAACAGCTGCATGTTGCCGGCGCCGAGCGCCAGCACGAGGTCTTCATCACCGTCGCCGTCGAGGTCCGCCGTCCCGAGCTCGTCTGCGAACTCCGGCATCGGAGCCGTGCCGCCATCGGAAAAGTAGAAATGGAGCGACGTCGCCCACACCACGCCATGAGGTCCCCACGCAGCGGCCCGCATGCCTGCGGTCTGTCGCACCGAGATTCCTCCCTCGGAGAACCAGAGCGTTTCGTTCGGCTGCGAGAACACTGCAGTGCGGCGCGCGACGCCGTTCGTGGGGAGAAAGCGGCCCGAAAGGCACGGCGTTCCAGCATCGATTTCGGTGAGTGAATACGTGGCACCTCCCACAATGAGGTCGGTGGTCGAGTCGTCATTGCAGACCGCGAGATCGGTGATGCCATCGCCATTCGCGTCGAACACTTCGACCTGTCGGGGTGTTCGCTGAAACGACAGCTTCCGGCTGCCCGTCGCCTCGAAGCCGCGCGTCATGTTCCACGGAAAAATCTCGATGCGGTTGAAGGCGGGCACCACCATCACCACATCTCCGGGACCGGTCGGCGACATGTCGCCCAGCACCGTGTTGCCACCTTTGTCGACGGTCAGCTCGGGGCCGGTTTCAAACGGCGAAGTCGACAGACAACGGCGCGTGTCGACCACGCACGAATCACTGCACGCGTTGAAACCCCAGTTCGTGCACGCCGGGACGTTGAGCGTGCCATCGCAGCTCTCGCCGAGGTCGAGCACGCCGTTGCCACAGCGCTTCACGCACAACGTCGTGTCGTACTTGCACGCCTTGCAGACGACCTGACCGGTGTCGAAACCCAGGGTCTGACACGTGGCCTCGCCGGTCGCCGAAGCGTCGCAGTCTTCGCCGTCTTGAATGATGCCGTCGCCACACATCGCCATCGGCTCCGGAGGCGGGCGGCGACGGAGATCGTCGTCGTCACACGCCACCAACCAGACCACCAACACCGGGAGGACACGTCGCATGGCGTGCATGGTACGAGTGAGTGCATGTCGACGCACACTCCTCAATGCCCGTCGTGCAGGCGGGCCGTGCTGACGAGGCCCGAGAACCCGTGCTTCCCGTTCTGCAGCGATCGCTGCCGCGCCGTCGATCTCGGCAAGTGGCTGGGTGGCGAGTACCGCATCGCGCAGCGCACCGATGACGAAGACGAAGACGGCGACACGGCGCCGCCGTCGAACGAGCTCAACTGACGCGTGAGTGTGTACTTCGCCGGCGGAGTGGCGCTCGCCTACGCAGCAGGCGTGGTCGGCGTGCACCGCACCATTGTCGCGCGCCGCCGCAAGCAGGCCGCTCACTACCCGACGCTGGCCTGGCTCGATTGGGACACGCTGCTGCACGGCGTGTTGCCCGAAGCGCCGCGGGTTCAACGCACGCTGACGGCGCCGCCGGAAGGCGGTCCTCCGCCCGCGATCCTCTCGCGCGACCCGACGCATGAAGTGCGGCTGCTCGAAGCGCTCGTCGGCGGCGCCAGCGTGCAGAGCGAGGCCTTTCATGAAGCGCAGTTCAGCGGCGGCGAAGCCAGGTGGCTGGGCCTGCTCGCGTGGCTTCGCGACGAACCGGAGCGCGTGCTCGAGGAGTTGTCGTCGACGCCGGCCGACACCGTCGCGCACGAGTACCTGCGCGAGTGGCTCACGCTGCAGCACGAGGTGAACCCGCTCAACCTGGAGTTGACGAGCTTCGGCGCCAAGCTGCGCATCAACCGCGCGCTGCGCCGTTTCGGTGAGAAGCCCGCGCTCTATTTCATTCGTGCACGCGCCAGCTCGTTGCTGGGCTTCAACACGCAGGTGATCGACGACCTGGCGCGCGCCGTCTACTTTTCCCGACAGGCGCCGTTCTATCTGCGCGCGGTGACCGAGCTGCGCTTCATCGACGAGCTCAGGCCGGCCCTGAGCCGCGCGTGTCGTGAAGCCGAAGCCGAGAATGAAACTGGCGCCTGAGGGTCTTCCACGTCATCGTTGAAGCTCGATGGTCGAGACGTTGCTGCTCTGGTTCAACCGCTTCACCGATGACCCGTCGAAGGTGCGCGCCCGGCTCAAGGGCCGCCCGGTGCTCGTGTACGAGCCGCCCACCGAAGACACCATCGACGAGAGCGACGACGACGACGACTACCAGCTGCGAACGCAGTCGGGGCTGTCGTTGCCGGCCATCGGCGGTGGCGACCCGATGGCCGTGGTGATCGAAAAGTCGGCCGACAACGCGTTCAAGCAGCGCATCACCATCGGTCGCACCGCGAACAACGACATCGTGCTCGACGACACCTCGGTCTCGCGCTTCCACGCGTGGATCGAGCAACAGAACATGGACTGGGTGCTGGTCGATGCCGGGTCCCGCAACGGATCGACGGTGGCGGGCCGCAAGGTCGCGGCCAAGACGCCCATCGTGCTGACGAATGGCACGCCGCTGCGCATCGGCTCGCTGACGCTCACGTATTACACGTCGCAGGGCTTCCTCGACCTGCTGCATCGCCGCGCGACCGAGTGACGCGGCGTGTCCTTTGGTGTTGTCGGCGCGGGCTGACGGGCCGTATGGTGTTCCGCCCTCTTTCCCCCCGAGAACACACCCGGTGCTGACCACAGAAGCGCACGGCAAAACCGACGTTGGCCGCAAACGCCAGCACAACGAAGACGCGATGCTGGTGGACCCCGGTCTCGGGCTCTACATCGTCGCTGACGGCATGGGTGGCCACGCCGCCGGTGAGGTCGCCTCTGCGCGCTCGGTTGAAGTGGTGAAGCAGCACCTCATCGCCAACCGCTCGATTCTCAAGGACCTTTCGCGCGAGGCCACACAGGCCAACCGCGCCGCCGCCGCCAGCCTGATCGAAGTCGGGGTGCAGCGCGCGTGCGCCGACATCTACAAGACCGCCACGACCGATGCGTCGAAGCGCGGCATGGGCACCACCTTCGTCTGCCTCGCGCTCGCGGGCAGCAAGGGCGTCATCGGCCACGTGGGCGACAGCCGCGTGTACCTGGTGCGCAACGGGCAGTGCCACCGCCTCACCGAAGATCACACGCTCATCTCGGCGCAGTTGAAGGCCGGCACCATCACCAAAGAGCAGGCCGCCACCAGCCAGTACCGCAACGTCATCACCCGCGCCGTCGGCATTCAGGAATCGGTGCAGGTCGACACGCTGATCGTCGACGCGGTGCCGGGTGACACGTTCATCCTCTGCTCCGACGGCCTGCACGGCTACCTCAACGACGATGAAGTGGCGTCGATGGTGGCCTCGGCGCCGCTCGCTGAGCTCCCCGAGCGTTTCGTGGCGCTGGCCAACGAGCGCGGCGGCAAAGACAACATCACCACGGTGGTGGTCGGTTGCTCCGGCGACCCTGCGACGGCGACGGAAGAAGTCGCCGAAGCGCAGAGCCGCATGGAGGCGCTCAAGAAGATCCCGCTCTTCCGGCACCTCACCTACAAAGAGCAGACGGCCGTGTTGTCGACGGCGAGCACGCGCACGTTCCCCGCGGGCCGCGAGATCGTTACCGAAGGCCAGCCGGGTGAAGAGCTCTTCGTCGTCATTCGTGGCCGCGTGTCGGTCGAGAAGGGTGGCGTCGAGATCGCCGAGCTGCGCGCCGGTGGTCACTTCGGCGAAATGGGCCTCATCGACAACGCGCCCCGCTCGGCGACCGTTCGCGCCATCGAGCCCACGCGCACCATGGTGATCAGCCGTGGCGATCTCATGGGCCTGATGAAGCGTGAGTCGATCCTCGCGGTGAAGCTGCTGTGGAGCTTCGTGCAGGTGCTCTCCGACCGTCTCCGTGAGACCAACTCCGAGCTGTCGGAAGCGCGCCAGGAGCTCGCGGCAGCGCAGGCCATTCAGCCCTTCGCGGAAGACTGACGCTCGATTCGTGAGGAGAGTCGTGATGCGACGCTTGCTCGTCTTGATGGCGCTCGTGCCGATGGTCGCGCACGCGGACTTCAGCCTCTACGGCTACGGCCCGCGCGCGGCGGCGATGGGCGGCGCGATGACCGCCGAGGCCAACGACTACACGGCCGTGTTCTACAACCCGGCGCTCCTCGTCGAGCGGAAGGACGTGAACTTCGGCTTCGCCTTCCAATACGCGGGCATGGTCTCCAACGTTCAGTCGAAGGACCTGGCGCGCCCCGTCGACTGCACGTTGTGCACGTCACCCGCGACCGTCGGCACCTCGCTGGGCCTGCTGTTTCCGCTCGGCGGTGTGGTGAAGAACCGCGTCGCCCTGGGCCTGGGCGTGTACCTGCCCACCGCCGTGCTGTTGCGGCTGCACGCACCTTCGCAGGACCAGCCGTATTGGTACCGCTATCACTCCAACCCCGAGCGTCTTCAGCTGCACCTCGGCGCCGGGATCAAGATCGTCGACTGGCTGAAGGTGGGTCTGGGCATTCAGGTGCTTGCCAACCTCATCGGTGACAGCGCCAACGTCGGTGTCGATCTCTTCAGCAAGCAGGTGACGTCGGGCGACATCAACGCCTACCTCGGTACGCGCGTCGCGCCGGTGTTCTCGCTGCACGTGACGCCGTGGAAGCGGCTGCGTCTGGGCGCAACCTTCAAGTACGAGATGCGCCTCGACTACCGCATTCCCGCCACCGTCGACCTCTCGGGCATCGGCACGCTCGGCTTCGTCATTCAGGGCGTCGCCCACTACTCGCCGCACACGCTGCAGTTCGGCGCGGCGCTCGACGTGACCGACGACTTCACCCTCTCGCTCGATGGTGAATGGCAGAACTGGAGCGCGGCACCGTCTCCGTACGTGAACGTCAGCATCGATCTGTCGGGGCCGACGCTCGAAGGTCTGGGGCTCGGTTCTGCGCTCGACGTGCAGTCGGCGCGTCAGCCGCCGGGGTTCGCCGATACCTTCGGTGGCCGTCTCGGCGCCGAGTACCGGGTGAACCAACGCTTCGTGGCACGCGCCGGCGGCTTCTTCCGCCCCACGCCCGTTCCCCGGCAGGACACGCAGGGCACCAACCTGATGGACGCGACCACGGTCGGCGGCTCGGTGGGCGTGGGTTTCAACTTCCCGGACCCGCTGGAGATCTTCCAGCACCCCATCACCATCGATGTCGCCGGGCAGGCGCACTTCCTGCTGAGCCGCGAGGCCAACAAGGCGGCGACCGATTCGACGCCCAGCTACGCGTACTCGGCCAACGTGTACGGCGTGACGGCGGCGATCCGTTACGACTTCTGACCTCCTCGCTCGCGCGGGAACACTCGTGGGCAGCCACGTGTCGTACGCGTTAGCCTCATGTCGATCATGCGCCGCTGGTGGTTCGTCATCGGAGGTGTCCTGGCGCTCGCCGTCGCAGCCTTCGTGTTGTGGCCTGGCGCCGGTGCGGAAGTGCCTCAAGCCGTCGACGACGCTCCGAAGTTCGAGACGGTCGACGTTCGCGCCACGGGCACGCAGCCGGGCCTGACGCTCACCGGCGTCGTGAAGTCGCCCGACGGAACACCGATCGCAGACGCCGAGGTGTTCCTCGCGTCGTCGGCGCAGTCGAGCTTCACGGACATCCGCTGTGGGGTGTGCAGCGAGTGGTTGTTGTCGTGTCACGCGCACGAGACGGCCCGCAGCGTGGCCAACCTGTTCGAGAAGCATCAGGGGGAACTGGTCGCCGCGCTCACCACGCGCAGTGACGCCGAAGGCCGCTTTCGCTTCGAGCAGCTCGCAGGCACCAGCTTCACCGTGTGGGGCCGCGCACAGGGCTACGGCGACGGCGTGAAAGACCGCGCCGCGCCCGGTGACCCGGTCGAACTGTTTCTCCCCGCGGAGCGTTCGCTCACCGGGTCGGTTCGCGACGAGAACGGTCAGAAGCTCGCCGGAGCGATGGTGCGCGTCAGTTCGCGGCGCCTGGCGCGCGTGCTCGAGACCACGACCGACGGTGACGGCGCGTTTCGCTTCGAGCAGCTCGGTGAAGGTCCCTTCGCGGTCACTGCGACGGCCGCGGGAAAGCTGCCCGCGCTGGAGATCGACGCGCAGGCAGACGCCAAGCCAATCTCGATCACGTTGCCGAACGCCCGCCGGCTCGAAGTTCGAACCGTGGCGAACGGTGCGCCCATCACCGCGGTGGTGACGCTGCAGGGCGATCACGTGTCGCGACAGGTCACGGCGAAGGATGGCTTCATCTCGATCGACGCGTTGTACCCGGGTGAGCTCTTGCTGAGCGCCGTCGCGAAGGACCTGTCGTCGATGCCGACGCAGACCACGCTCACGGGTGCGGTCACGCAGGTGACCTTGACGCTCGAGAAGGGCGGGACGGCCGCTGTCACCGTGCTCGACGAGTCAGACCAACCGGTGCCGAACCCCACGCTCGAGCTCTTCACGCGCGCTCAAGATCGCGTCGCGCAGAAGAAGGCGCAGACCGGCGAGCTGGTGGTCTTCGGCCCGCTTGGAGTGGGTGAGTACCTGCTGCGCGTGAGTGCGAATGGCTTCACGGCGGTCGCGGTGCCGGTGTCGATCAAGCCAGGTGAGACGCCGATCGAAGTGACGATGGCGCGCGGCACGGTCATCGCGGGGCGCGTCATCGACGAGTACGGCCGGCCCGCCGGTGGGGTGTCGGTGCTGGTGACGCCGACGGGTGACTCGGTGCTCGCCGACGCCGAAGGCCGCTTCACCGCGAACGTACCTTCACCCGGCCTCTACGAACTGCACGCGCATCACAGCGACTGGGGCGGCGGCGACGTGCAGGTCACGGCCCCGAAAGAAGACGTGACCCTGCAGCTCGAACCGCGCGCCGGCGCACAGATCACCGTGAGCGTCGGTGGTCGACGCGTCGAAGGCGCCTCGGTCACGCTGTTTCACACCAAAGGCAACTTCCGCAGCGATCGCACCTCCGGCGCCGACGGCGTGGTGTTGATGCGCGGTCTCCCGCCCGACTCGTACCAACTGGTCGCCTCGCACCCCGACTTTCTTCCCTCGGAGCGCGCGCCGCTGGAGCTCAACGACGGTGACCTCGTGAAGGTCGACGCGGAGCTGAAGCCGGGCGGGAAGATCACGGGGCAGGTGGTCGACACGCAGGGCCTCCCGGTCGCCAATGCGCCCGTGGCGACCACGCCCCGCTCGGAACCGGTGACGACCGACTCGGAAGGGAAGTTCACGTTCTCGCCGTTGCGCGCGGGCGTTCTGTACAACCTGCGCGTCGGCTCTCGTGAGTTCGAGCAGCAGGACCGCGTGGCCACCCGGCCAGACCTCGAGCCGGTGAAGATCGTCATCAAGCGTCGCCCGGTGTTCCGCGGCCGCGTGCTCGGTGAAGGCGTTCCCCTCAAGAACTTCCGCATCGACGAACACGAAGTGACCAGCGCCGACGGCCGCTTCGAGCTCGCGCTGTCGGCCACCAACGATCGCGTGATCGTCGCCATCGAAGCGTCGGGCTACGAGCCGTTGATGGTCGATCGCCCCAACACGCCCGACCTCGGCGACTTCGATCTCGAGAGAGCGCCCCAGGTGACTGGCGTCGTCCGTGACGAACGTGGGCCCGTCGCTGACGCGGTCGTCACCTGCGACACCTGCGAGCAGTCGGTGCTGACGACGCAAGACGGCCGCTTCGCGCTCGGCAAACCGGCGTTCCAGCGCGAGTTCACGGTGGTCGCCAAGAAGGGCCGCCGCACGGGCACGAAGACGCTCCGCGACAACCAGCTGGAGGGCATCGAGCTCACCTTGAAGCCCGGCGTGAAGTTGAGCGGGCTGGCCTACCTGCCCAGCGGAGTGCCCGCCGCAGGTCTCGAGATCGCTGGCGTGAACATGGATCGTGGCGAGACGGTCAGCGTGGTCACCGCGGCCGATGGCAGCTACGCGATGGACGTCGCTCCCGGCATCTACCGCTTCATGTTGGCGCTCCCGCCGAGCGTCACGGCCTCCGAAGATCCGCCTGCGCTGATCGCGGAAGTGTCCGGCGCGGAGACGCGGCTCGACTTCGGTCCAGTGCCCGGTCTGGGTCGCCTCGAGGTGCTGGTCTCACCGCAGCCCGGTTACGCGTTGTGGCTGGTGCGCGGAGATCTTCCTTCGGTCGCCAACCCGCCGATGGAGTTGCTGCGCAGCCCGTGGGCGCAGCTCGTGTACCAACCCTTCACTCAGCGCGTGACGCTCGGTGGTCTCACGCCTGGTCGCTACACGCTGGTGTGGGCGAGCTTCCACGCCACGATGCCGAACGGCCCGAGAGTCGTCCCCGTGCAGGTGCCGTCTTCAGGCGAAGTGAAGTTGTTCTGACGTATGCGAAAGCTCGTCTTCGCAGTGATCGCGTCGTTGGTGCTGGGCGGCGCTGCGTTCTGGTTGTGGCCGCGCGATGCCGTCGTCGAAGGCGCGACGCCCGGTGCCGACGGAGATCGAACGGTCGATCTCGTGCGCTCGTCGGACGCGTTGGTCGGTGATGGTGGCGTGGTGCAGCTCTCGGGCGTCGTACTCGACGAGGCGACCGGGAGCCCGTTGCCGAACGTCGCGGTGCGGCTCTTCGTGTCCGACCCCGAGTTCGAGACGTTGGAATGCGGCGTCTGTCACGCGCTCGCGATGCACTGCGACGACGCGGCGACGACCAGGCAGCTCTTTGACGCGGTGAAGTCTGGCGTCATCACGCCACCGAAGGTGCTGGCCGAGGTCACCAGCGATGAAGCGGGCCGGTTCACGTTCACCGACGCGCCTGTGGGCGCTCTCGTCGTGGCGATGCGGCCGGGCTTCATGTTCGCCGAGACGTCGGTGGTCGACGGGGAAGATGTGGTGCTCTCCGTTCGTCCCATCGAAGGGCATCGCCTCCACGCCGTCGATCCGAAGAGCGTGCCGATTTCCGGTGCGCGCTTCGTGCTCCACGAGCCGCTCAATGGAACCACGCAGACGCTTCGCGCCGACGCCGAGGGCTCCGTCGAGGTGTCGTCAGCCGACCCCTTCGCGTGGGTGATGGCCGAGGCCGACGGCGCGCTGCCGATCGGTCGAATGCTCGAAGACAGCTCGACCTTCATTCTCGCGGCGCCGCGAACGGTGATCGTGAAGACGTTCGTCTCGGGCGAGCCGATCGAAGCCGACGTGTTCATCGAACTTCACGGCCAGCAGCGGACCTTCAAGACGTCGAAGGGCGTGGTCCGCATCGAAGGGCTCGCGTACTCGTACTACCTGCTCAGCGCACAGGCCGGCGCGCTGGTGAGCGCCGAGCAGGGCGCCGATCTCGAGAGCGTCGAAACCGAGCTGCGCTTCGAGCTGCGGCCGTCGTCGAAGCTGATGGTGACGGTGCTGTCGTCGTCGGGTGAGCCCGTCGAGACGGTCACCGGTCAGCTCTCGGGTGAAGGCTTCAGCGTGTCGAAGACCGTCGAGAACGGCGCGATGTTGATCTTCGGGCCCATCGTCGAAGGCGAGGCCGACCTGTACGTCTCCGCCGAGGGCAAGGTCGACGTGCGCCGCACCATCGATCTCAAGCCCGGCGAGACCCAGCTCGAGATCCTCATGAACGACACCACCGCCTTGAAGGGCAGCGTGGTGACCGCCGACGGCAAGCCGGCTGCGTCGGTGCGCATCGCGGTCGGCGAGAACGACGAAGAGACGGAAGTGGCGTTCTCCGACGAGAACGGCGAGTTCAGCGTCGAGCTCCCCTACGAAGGCGCGTTCACCGTGCACGCCGAGTCGCCGAAGCTCGGGAGCGCGTCGGTGACGGTGAAGGTTCCCGGCCCGAAGCCGGTGCTCACCCTTCAAGAGCGCGGCGTGCTCGAAGTGCAGATGCTCGAGGTCGACGGCACCGTGGTCGACCCCGACTGCATGCTGCGCGCGAAGTCGGACTCGCGGCTGTTGTGGGTCGAAGCGAAAGAAGAGAACGGTTGGGCGCGGCTCGCCGGCATCGAGGGTGGCAGCTACGTGCTCTCGAGGAACATGCCGGGCCGTCTCCCGATCGAACGTGACGTCGAGATCGTCGAAGGGCGAACGCAGCGCATCTCGGTGCAGCTGGCGCGCGGCGAGAGCATTCGCGGTCGCGTGGTCGACTCGAAAGGCCGGCCCGCCGTCGCCGCCACGGTGCTGGTCAGCGCTCCCACGTCTGATTACGGCCGCACCGAAGACGACGGCACCTTCGAAATCGGCGGCCTCGTGGCGCAGTCGACGGAGATCTGGGCCGTCGGGAAAGACGGCGTCGAATCTCCGCACGTGAAGCTCGACATTCCCGCCCGCGACCTCGTGCTCACCATTCCCGAACCGATGCGGGTGTCGGGCCGCGTGGTCGACGACAAGGGCAACGCGATTCGCAAGTTCGACGTCAACGGCACCGTGTTCGACGGCCCCGACGGCCGCTTCGAAATCGACGCGCCACAACGCTCGCTGCAGATCACCGCCGACGGGTTCGAGCAGGAGTACCTGTCTGAGGTGTCGAGTGACGTGGGCGACGTGAAGCTCAGGTCGCTGGTGATGCTCGAAGGTGAAGTGGTCGACGAGCAGGGCCGCGGTGTGAGCGGGGTGCTCGTGCAGCTCTCGATGGACATGATGCCCACCACCACTGACGGCAAGGGCACGTTCAAGTTGCCGCTGATGCCCGAAGTGGAACAGGAGATCATCGCCACGCGCGGTGCGTTGTCGGGTCGCGCGCCCGCCAAGCTCGGGGTTCGTGCGCGCGTCACGCTGCAGCAGGGCACGGTGGTCGCCGGTCGCGTGATCGGCGCCGATGGCCGGGGCGTTCGCACCAGCGTCACGGCGTTCTCTCGCGACTTTCCCAGGCCCATGCTGTTCGACACCGACGTCGACGGCCGCTTCGAAGGCACCATGGCGCGAGGGGTGTGGTTGTTCTCGGCGCGCGCCAGTCGAGCGCAACGCACCGTCGACGTGAGCGGCGCCCGCGTCGAGGTGGTGCTCGGTGAAGCGCAGGGCACCTGCGGCCTCACCGTCACCGCCGCCGGCATGATCGAGAACGTGTGGTTGATGCCGACCGCGCCGACGGAGATCTCCGAAGTGATGGACGTCGCTGAACGCACACCGGGCACCATTCAGCTTTCGCTGGGCATGTCGCGCCGCGAGGTCACCGCGTCGGGAATTCCGTGCGGGAGCTGGGCCGTGGTGGCCATGATCTCCGGCGAGTTCGTGCAGACCAGCGTCAATCTGCGCGGCGCGAATGAGCGCGTCGTGTTGCCGATGCCGACACCCGCGCCGCCCGAAGAGTCCGCGAGCGACGCGGCTCCGTGAGCGTGTTAACCGTCGTGTCGTGAGCTCGAATTCCCTTCAGGGCAAGCGCATCGCAGTCGGCGTCGGCGGGGGCATCGCTGCATACAAGGCGGGCGACTTCGTGCGCGAATTGCGGCGTCAGGGCTCGACGGTGAAGGTCGCGATGACGAAGTCGGCGCAGGAGTTCATCACGCCGCTCACCATGCAGAGCCTGTCGGGTGATTCGGTGATGACCGACTACTTCGACGTGGCGCAGGAAGAGCGGTTCGGTCACCTGCACCTCGCGCGCTGGGCCGACGCCTTCGTGGTGTTGCCGGCGACCGCCGATCTCATCGCCCGCATCGTCACCGGCATGGGCAACGACGCGGTCACCACGTCGCTGCTCGCGTTCCGTGGTCCGGTGCTGCTGGCTCCCGCGATGAACACGGCGATGTGGGAGAACGCGGCGGTGCAGCGGAACATCGCCACCGCGCGCGCCACCCCGAACATGCACCTCGTCGGGCCGGGCGTCGGGCCGCTCGCCGATGGTGACGTGGGGGCCGGTCGGCTGGTCGATCTGCCGGAGCTGATCGCCGCCACGGCGTCACTTTTCCCTTCTCATGCGCTGACAGGAAAGCGGGTGCTCGTCACCGCGGGCCCTACGCGTGAGTCGATGGATCCGGTGCGCTTCATTTCGAATCCGTCGACCGGAAAGATGGGGCTCGCTGTCGCCGACGAGGCACATTCACGCGGTGCCCAGGTCACCGTGGTGCTCGGCCCCGTCGAGGTGGGCGCGAAGCCATACGAGGTGATTCGGGTGACCACGGCCGACGAGATGTTGAGCGCCGTCATGGCTCGCGTCGAGGTCGCGGACGTCTTCGTCGCGAGCGCGGCGGTGAGCGACTGGAAACCTTCGGTGGTCTCGCCGCAGAAGACGAAGAAGGGCGAATCGCCCGAGACGCTGACGCTGGTTCGCACGCCCGATGTGCTGTTGACCGCGTCGACGAAGGTGCACGCCAACGCGAAGCGCCCGTTGCTGGTCGGCTTCGCTGCGGAGACGCACGACGTGACCAGCTACGCGAAGCAGAAGCTGGCGAAGAAGAAGCTCGACCTGATCGTGGCGAACGACGTGTCTGCCGCGGGCGCAGGTTTCGGTACCGACACCAACGCGGTGACGATCATCTCTGCGACGGGCGAGACGAACGTGCAGGGCAGCAAACGGCAGGTGGCCTCACGACTGTGGGACGAGGTTGCGGCGATCGGTAAGGTGCCCGCCGATGTCTGATGAAGTGAACGAAGTACTGCTGGAGCTGCGCCGCCACCTCGCGTGGCAGGAATCCGACGGCACACGCATGCTGCTCAAGTCGCCTGGCGAGTCGGTGCTCAGCACTGAAGAGCCGGTGAAGCCCGCAGCCGCGTCGGCGCCGCTCGCGAAGCCTGCGCCGGTCGCAAAGCCAGTCGTGGCGACACCACCCGTCGCCGCAGTCGCCACCTCACCCCTCCAGCTCTCCACGCTCGATGAGGTCCGCACGCACCTCGGCAACTGCACCCGCTGCAAGCTCTGCAATGGTCGCAAGAACATCGTCTTCGGTGTGGGCAACCCGCGCGCCGAGCTGGTGTTCGTCGGTGAAGGCCCCGGAGCCGACGAGGACACCCAGGGCATTCCCTTCGTCGGTGCTGCCGGCCAGCTGCTGACCCGGATGATCGAAGCGATGAAGTTCAGCCGCGACGAGGTCTACATCTGCAACGTCGTGAAGTGCCGGCCGCCGGGGAACCGGAACCCGGAACCCGACGAAATCGAAGCCTGCGAGCCGTTCCTGAAATCCCAGCTCGCGGTCATCAAGCCGAAGGTCATCGTCGCGCTCGGCAAGTTCGCCGCGCAGACGCTGCTCCGCGAAACGACTCCCATCACGCGACTGCGGGGGCAGTGGCGTGAATACGAGGGCATTCCGTTGATGCCCACTTTCCACCCGGCCTACCTGCTGCGATCGCCCGACGAGAAGAAGAAGGCGTGGATCGACCTGCAGGAGGTCATGAAGAAGTTCGGAAGAAAATGAAGGGTCAGATCCAGATTCACCAGGTGTTCGCGGGCTCCCTCGAGGGGAACCCGCTGGGCGATTCGTCGACGCGTGCGGTGCCGGTGTACCTGCCCCCGAACTACGCGAGCGACACCAACGCGCGGTACCCGGTCGTGTACTTCCTGCACGGCTTCTCGGGCTCCGGCATGCAATGGCTGAACGTCTCGGCGTTCACGCGCAACGTGCCCGAGCGGCTCGACCAGTTGATCGTCGACGGGAAGATCGAGCCTGTCATCGGCGTGTTCATCGACGGTTGGTCGGGGCTCGGAGGCAGCCAGTGGATCAACTCCGAAGGCATCGGCCGCTACCGTGATCTCGTCGCGCGCGACATGGTCACCTGGGTCGACCGCACGTTCCGAACGCTCGCGCGCGGGTCGTCTCGCGCGCTCGTCGGCAAGAGCAGCGGCGGCTACGGCGCGCTCGTCATCTCGCGCTTCCACCCCGAGACCTTCCAGCACATCGGGGTGCACTCGGCCGACGCCGGCTTCGAGTACGCCTACCTCAACGAGTTGCCGCAGGCCGCGAGCGCGTTGCTCAAGGCCGGTGGCATCGAGCCCTGGTACCGCGACTTCGTGGCGCGCGCGGCGGCCACCAAGATGAAGGGCGACGATCACGCGGTGATCAACATGCTGTGCATGGGCGCTGCGTATTCGCCGAAGAAGGGCGAACCGCTCAACGTCGAGCTGCCGATCGAGCTCCCGTCAGGCCGCCTGCGCATCGACGTGTGGAACAGATGGCTCGTGCACGACCCCGTTCGCTTCGTCGGCAAGCACACCGACGTCTACCGTCGACTGAAGAGCATCTTCATCGACTGCGGCGCGCGCGATGAGTTCAACCTGCGCTGGGGTGCGCGCATGGTCAGCGACGAGCTGAAGAACGCCAACGTCGAACACATTCACGAAGAGTTCGAAGACGGCCACATGGGCGTCAACTACCGCTTCGAGCGATCGCTCGCCTGGTTGGGCGCGCGGCTCGAGCGCTGAAGGAACCAGGACATGAAGCAACAAGTGAAGGCAGTGATCGACGCGACCCTCGCGTCGTTGAAGTCGTCGGGGCAGCTCAGCTTCGAGAGCATTCCCAACTACAACGTCGAGGTTCCGAAGGACGCCTCGCACGGTGACTGGTCGTGCAACGTGGCGATGGTCGCGGGCAAGGCGACCGGCAAGAAGCCGCCGGAGCTCGCCGAGCTGATCATCAAGAACCTCGTCGACGCCAACGGCATCGTGGTGGGCATCGAGAAGGCTGGCCCGGGCTTCTTGAACCTCCGTCTGAAAGACTCGGTGTTCCAGGCCATCGCGCGCGACGTGCTCAAGGCCGGCGCGACGTTCGGGCGCCAGGCTCCGAAGTCGACCGGCAAGAAGGTGATGGTCGAGTTCGTCAGCGCGAACCCCACCGGCCCCGTGCACATCGGCCACGCGCGCGGCGCTTTCATGGGCGACGCCATCGCGCGGTTGCTCGACGCCGCGGGCCACGACGTGACGCGCGAGTTCTACATCAACGACTTCGGCAAGCAGGTCGAGACGCTCGGCCGCACCGTCTACAAGCGCTACCAGGAGCTGTTCGGCGTGCAGGTCACGCTCGCCGACGGCGAGTACCCGGCCGCGTACGTCATCGACATCGCCAGGGCGTGGAAGGAAGAGATCGGTGACTCGCTGCTGAACAAGCCCGAGAGCGAGTGGTTGCCGAAAGCCATCGCGTTCGGCATGGCGAAGAACCTCGAGTCGATCCGCAAGACGCTCGGCCTCGCGAACATCAGCCACGACGTGTTCTTCAGCGAGAAGTCACTGCACGACGCCGGCAAGGTGCGGTCGATCGTCGACGTCTACAAGGCGCGCGGCGTGACCTACGAAGCCGAGAAGGGCGAGCGACGCGAGAAGGGCGAGAAGGTTCGCAACGAAGAGTCGAAGGCCGCGCAGTTCGCCGACAAGCAGCTCGGCGGCACGTTCCTCCGGACCGCGACGTACAAAGAGAACGAGAAGTACGTGCTGAAGGACGAAGAGGACCGCGTGATCCTCCGGCACGACGGCACGCCCGTGTACCTGACGGCCGATCTCGCGTACCACAAGGAGAAGTTCGACCGTGGCTTCGACCTGATGGTCGACGTGTTCGGTGCGGATCATGCCGGTCACGTTCCGCGCATTCAGTCGGGCGTGAAGTTGCTCGGGTACGACGAGAAGAAGCTGCAGTTCGTGCTCGTGCAGATCGTGAAGATCCTGCGCGACGGTGAAGAGGTGAAGGTCAGCAAGCGCAAGGGCAACGTCTTCGAACTCGAGGAGCTCATCGAAGAAGCGGGCGCCGACGTGTGTCGCTTCATCTTCCTGATGAAGACGGCGAACGCGCAGTTCGACTTCGATCTGTCAGCGGTCGAGAAGCAGTCGAAGGACAACCCGGTCTTCTATTTCCAGTACGGCCACGCGCGCTGTGCGTCGATTCTGCGGAAGGCAGAAGAGAAGGGTGTGGCCTTCGTCGGCGCCGACAGGTTGACCGAAGCGCAGTTGGCGAAGCTCGTGCTGCCTGAAGAGAAGGTGATGCTGAAGAAGATGAGCCAGCTGAGCGACGTCGTGCAGTCGGCGGCGGACAAGCTCGAGCCGCATCACGTTCTGTACTTCTGCCAGGAACTGATCGCGGACTTCCACGGGTACTACACGAAGTACCGCTCCGACCCGGTCGTCAGCGACGACGTCGACAAGACGCAAGGGCGTCTGGCGCTGGTGGCGGCCATCAAGCACACGCTCAAGAGCGCGTTCGGCATCCTCGGCATCAGCGCGCCGGAATCGATGGTGGCCCCCCAAGACGAAGAAGCAGAGGCCTGAACAAGGGGAACTCGCGAAGGTGAGGGGCTGCGCATGTTCAAACAACTCCTCACCGAAGTCAGCGCCGTCGACGGTGACTCGATTCAACGCGCCATCCTCGGAGGCGCTGTCACCGATCGACTCGGGCTCGCGTTCATCGCCGGGTACTCCGCTGCCATCACCGTCCTCGACCCAACCATCACCGAGCTCGGGGCCCTCTGCGCGACCGAGGCCGGCGGTGGGCACCCGCGAGCGATTCTCACCAGGCTCAACGATGGTGTCCTCAATGGAACGAAGGGCTTCGTCTCCGGCGGGCGGCTCGCGAAGCAGCTGCTGGTCGTGGCGAAGGTCGGTGACGTCGACGGTCGACCCGCACTGAAGGTCGCGCGCATCCGCGCCGATGCGCCTGGCGTCGAACACGCCGACGGCCTGGAACTCGACTTCATTCCCGAAGTGCCACACGGCTCCGTCGTCTTCACGAACGCGCGCGTCGATGCGGTGCTCGAAGGCGACGGCTACGAGCGCTACCTCAAGCCGTTCCGCACCATCGAAGATCTCCACGTCTTCGGAGCGGTGCTCGGTTGCCTCGTCCACAATGGCCGCAGCGCGCTGGCACGGGAAACGGTCGAGTCGTTGCTGGCGCAACTCGCCGCGATCGTGACGCTCGCTCGACAAGACGCGCGCGACATCGGCACGCACATCGCTTTGGCCGGCGTCATCGCCTCGTCGAGACTGCTCGTTGATTCGCTCGACCTGAAGGTCTTCGACGCCGAGTTTCGAACCCGCTTCGAACGCGACCGTAAGCTGCTCAGCATCGCGTCGAAGGTGCGCGAAGCACGTCGTACGAAGGCGTGG
>QFQP01000019.1 GCA_003243425.1 Archangium gephyra
GAGCTGAAGGAACGCGCGGTGCGGCTGGTGCTTGAGGAGCAGAGCCAGCACCCGTCGCAGTGGGCGGCAATCCAGTCGGGAGGCGGGCAGAGCACTTTGAGAGGCGTTTCTCGTTCGTCGATCCTCAACAGCGAACGAACAAACGCGTCACCGAGAAACGGGCACATAGTTTACATAACGCCAATTATGAGACATCGGCTTGTGGGGTTTCCCGAGCGGGAATGGCGATATCTCCGGTTCATGCGGTCAGCTAGCCTTGTGTGCGCGGCGTTGGTCTTCTCGGCCTGTCCGGACCGATCCACGGTCGATGCCGCAGTTGAGATCGATGCCGGTTCATTCGATGCGGGCGTAGTTGATGCCGGGCCGCCGCTCCCACTGACGCTGGAGCCGACCGTCACCGTGACGGCGCGCGACGCCGGAACGATCGAACTCAAAGCCGGCAGCGAGGCCGACGATGTGACGAGCCTCACGATCACCATTCCCGTGAAGCTCAAAGACTTCCGGCTTCGACTGATGGATTGGCGCGATCAGATCGTTCCGTCAGATGACGAGCTGATGCCCGACGGAAAGACCTACGTGATCACCCTGTCGGAGCCGCTCAAGACCGGCCGCGGCTACGCGTTGAAACTCGACGCTGAGCTGGGCCCCGTGGTCACGGACGATTCCGGCGCCATCTGGGACGACTGGGAACTCGCCTTCCGCATCGCCGGAGACGTTCAGCCGGAACCGGGTCCGAAGAAGTCGCCCAAAAGGAAACGCTGAGTCCGTCAACGCGCTTCAATGGTGAATGTTCGTGTGGAGGTGCTCCCGTGCGTCTCCACGAAGAACTTTGTGTCACCGCGCCGCTCGGCACGGATCCGCAGAGACTGATCCTTGACCTCGAACGCGACGCTGTCGCCGCTCTGCGACACACGTTTGACGCCCGCCATGGGAATCACCAGTGTTTCGCCGACCGTGAGCTCGGTGCTGGTTCCTTCGTCGGGGAACGGAATTCGGTGCCAATGCCCGCCGCCTTCGAGCCCCTCGACGACCACGCTGCGCATCCGAGTGCCACCGTCGTGGAGCGAAATCTCGAGAGTCGTGGAGCCGGCGCTGATGCCGGTCACCAGCACCTGATCCGAACCGAGAAGGCGCGCAGTCGCGGCAGCACCTCTCGCGTCGACTCGAGCCATGTCGGGGATCGAGAGCATCCGCGACATGCCGACAGCCACGCGAATTGGCGTGCGCTCCCGGTCCAGCACGGTCAGATGCCAGACGCCACTGCGGCCCAGACTGTCCCAGGCGTGCAATGACGTCTCACCGAGCCGCAAACCGGTGAGCACGAAGTTGATGCCGTCGCGGTCGACCCGAACGATCGTGCCGTCCCCGATGTCCCAGCGCACGACGTCATGCAGCGGCAACGTTCTCGGCGTCTCGAGGAACATCGAGTACCGGTGCTCGCCGGTCGTCACGTTCGCGGTGGCTTCGATGGCGACCCGCTCGAGACCGCCGTCCGGGTGCGAAATCACGACCGCTGCGGGCCCTTCCTGCGTTGCCGAGAAGATCGCGGACCGGTTTCCGAGCGTCCAGGCGCGCCCGTTGCGCGGCGGCTCGAACGCGACCGTGTCGCCCGGTTCGATGCTCAGCGGCACCTTCTCATCGACCGTGACCCTGAGCACCGTCGAAGCGTCCCCAGGAGAATCCGGCGGTGATGCGGCGACCGTTCCACTCGCGATCCACACGGCGAGCAGCGTCTGACGAGGCGTTGCGAAGGTCTTCATGGGCAGGTTCTCCAGTGACGGGTTGTCCCGCGTCACATGCGAGGCCTCGGCGCGAGGTTCCACGCCTGGGAGTTCCGCCCACCAGAAATCGCCGTCGCTCTCGAGCTCGACGCCGAGAATTTCGAGGCGGCCCGTGTTGACGACCTGCCTCACGCCTGGCGGCGGTCGAACACCGCTGTCGTCGATCGACACATCTCGCTGAACATGTTCAACGGTTGACTGAACACGTTCAGCGAACGCGCCCCACAAGCCGACAACCACGCCGACCAGCACCGCCGTGCCGCCCAGCACACGGGGCACGACCGGGGTCTGCGGCTCGAGCGCGCGGAGCGCGCGAGTGGCTGCGTCGACGTCTTCTGGTGCGGGCTCCGCGGTCACCTCGGCCAGCCGCTCGAGACGACGCAAAGCCTCGTTCAGTCGAGGGCTCGCCGACGCGCGTGCCCTGACTTCAGCCGCTTCGGCTGGAGGAAGTTCGCCGCTGACGACCCGCGACAGTTCGAGGAGTTCTTCGCGCGTCACGGCGCACCTCCACGCTCCAGGAGCGGTCCCAGGTCGACCATCAGAGCCACCCGCGCGCGATGCAGTCGCGATTTCACGGTCCCCACCGGCACACCCTCGAGGTCCGAGACCACTTCGAGACTGAGGCCTTCGAGCTGAAGCAAGACGAATGCGCGTCGCTGTGCATCGGGAAGCCTCGAGAGCGCGGTCCAACGCTGCCTCCAGTGAGCGCGCCTCGACAGCACGTGGGCCTTCGGGTGCGACCGTGGGCAGTCCGTCTTCGTCTTCATCGAGCGAGATCGTCGACGCACCCTGCTTTCGTCGCTGCATCAGCAACCACCGCGTCGCCACCGTGTGGAGCCACGTCGTCAACTGCGCCGGTCCGCCGACGCGGAACTTCGGCAGCACCTCCAGCACGTGCATGAAGAGCATCTGCAGCTGGTCGTCGGCCTCCGTCGCCAGACCCAGTCGACGAACGAGTGCCGCCAGGCGCGGCCCGACCTCGGCGAGAACCTGGCGTTGCGCGCCCCGGTCACCCGATTGCGCGCGCTGGAGTACGTCGGGCTTCACGGCGTTCGTGGCATCTCATGCAGGGCGCCGCGAAAAGGTTCCACTCGTGAAATCCGAAGCCGGTTCGCGCACTTGCACGCGACCGGCGCGCCCAAATCACAACGCGAGCACCAGCCGGCTCACGTCGTAGAGGACGTTTCCGCGTTCCCAGATCGGTTCTTTGGTCACCGGCCAGGCGTGGAGCTCGGCCGTGCGCCACAACGTCCACTCCAGCACCGAGCGCAGGTTGATCGCGTCGTACAGGTTGTACTCGGTGAGCAGTCGCAGCGCGTTGAGGTCGCCGTTGAAGTTGAACTCACGCCACAACCGAATCGCGTCGAGGCCCTTCACGCCACGCAAGTGCGGTGGGCGGCCGAGGCCGATGGCGTCTTCCACACCCTTCAGGCCTCCGCGCAGCTTCGCGTGTCGAATCAAGAAGCGCAGATCGATGTGCACGATGGGCCGCGGGAAATCGTCGAACGCCTTCCGCAACGCCGGCTCGTCGTAGACCGACCCGTTGAACGAGACCCACAGCGGGCTCTTCGCCAGCCGCGCCGGCAACTGCTGCAGCGAGTGCCCGCGCCGAAACGTCGCGATGCCCTCGTGGTCCATCACGCCCACCACCGTGGGCTGATCGTCGCCGTCGGCCTCGATGTCGAAGAACGCGGCGTGTTCTACGAAGTGACCGTAGAGCCGCCAGTGCTCCTTGGCCGGCACCAGCTTCGAGAGCGCGGTCAGATGATTGTCGTCGAGCGCCGCGCGGGCCTGGGCGATCGCCGCGAGCAACTCAGCGTCCAGCCGCTCTGACATTACCACCGATCGCGCTGCGGCCTGCTCGAAGTCAGCCCACGTGAACAGCCCGCGCGCCCAGAGATCGCGCTCGCGCCATGGCCCGACGCCCTTGATGAGCTGGAACGTGCGCTCGAGGAACTTCATCGTCAGCGCGTAGGAACCGCGCCGGACACCAGCTCTTCGAGCAACGGCAGGTCGGCCTCGCAGAACGGCAAGGCCTGCATTTCGACCGGCGTGCAGAACTTCAGCGCCTGCGCCCCGAGCGCCTTCGGTTCACCCTTCACGATCGTCGCGGCGAACAGCTCGAGCTGCACCGTGAGGTCGTCGTAGTCGTGCGAGGTGCTCCACAGTCGCCGGCCGACGGCGAGTTCCACGTCGAGCTCTTCGACACACTCACGCGCCAGCGCCTGCTCGTCGGTCTCGCCCGGCTCCACCTTGCCGCCGGGGAACTCCCAAAGATTTGCGCGGCTCTTGTTCGGCAGGCGCTGCTGTACGAGGAACCGCGATTCGTCGCGCGGGTCTTCGATGAGCGCCGCCACCACGCGAATCGTCTTCATCCGCCGTTGCTCACCATTTGCAGCGCGTAGACCGTGCCGAGGTTGGAGATCACGTACAGCCGCGAGCCATTGCGCGCCGATGAGAACGGGGTCGGCGCGCCGGTCACGCCGCGGCCGGGGTTCCACATGGCGCGCACGCGGCCGGTCGACGGCTCGACGAACGCGAGCGCCGTCGCCGTGGGCACCACGACGTAGCCGCGCGCCATCGACAGCGCCCGGCCGGCGTTCATGCCCTTCCCCTTCGAGGTGCGATCGCTCAGGTCCAGCGACCACAACTGGCGGCCCGACTTCATGTCGAACGCGCTCAGCGAGCCGTCGCCAGTGCCGAACAGCACGTCACCGCGCGACAACAGGGCCGTCAGGCCGCCGTGCGCCGTGCTCCACAACAGGCTGCCGTCGCGCGCGTCGAGCGCAGAGACACCGTCTTTGTAGCTGGCGACGAAGACCTTCCCGTCGGCGACGACGGGCGTGGTGTCCACGTCGAGGAACTGCGTGCCGCCCGACACCGAGATGCGCTTCTCCCAGATGGGGACACCGGTCTCGAGCTCGATGGCCGCGAGGTACCCGTCGGCGAAGCCCATGTAGACCAGCGCCTCGGAGATCACCGGCCGCGACGTGCCGCGCACCGTGAAGCCCGACGGCGCGTCACGGCGGTACTGCCACTTCCAGGCGCCGGTCTCGCGATCGATCGAGAAGACCGTCTCGTTCTGTGAGGCGATCAACACCGCGGTGTCGGTCACGCTGGGTGAGGTCACCAGCTCTTCGCCGGCCTTGAACTCCCACAGCTTCTCGCCCGACAACGCGCGGAACGCGTAGAGCACACCGTCACCGGCCGCGACGTACAGCACGCCGCGCGAGACCGTCGGTCCCGAGAGGAACCGGCCATTGGTCTTGTACTCCCACTCCACCGAGCCATCGGCCGGCGACAGGCAGCGCACGAAGCCGTCGCGGGTGGCGACGAACACGCGCTCGGTGTCGGGGTCGACGGCGGGCGACGCCGGCTCACTCGGCTGGTACTCGAGGAGCCCGGTCTTCACGAGCGGCGTGTTCCACGCCACTTCGTAGATGGCCACGTTGGAGACGTGCGCCTCGCGGAACGGGACCGTGGGATCGTCATTGAGGGGAATCGCCTTGCACCCGGCGATCACCATCAGCAGCGCTGCAGAGGAGAGACGCTGCATCACGCGCGCTTACTTCCCTGCGTCGACGGCGGCAGGCACGACCGCAGCGGTGGGCACCGCGACGCCCTGGGCGACGAGCGCCGACATGCGCTCCTTCGCGAGACGCGACGCCGCGCTGTTGGGCGCCGCGCCTTCGATCTCCGAGAACGTCTTCGCCGCCCCGGCGGTGTCGCCCTTGAGCAGCAGCACGCGACCGCGGTGGTACTGGCCCATGCCCTTCATGAAGTCGGTCTTGTTCTCGCGCGCGAGGGTGTCGAAGGCCGAGAGCGCGTCGTCGTACTTCTTCTGCGCCTCGAGGGCGTACCCACGCGCCTCGTACCCCGCGGGACGGAGCGGGTCGTCACCTTCGGACCTGGCGAGGTATTCCTCGATGAGCGGCAGCGCGGTGTCGGCCTTGCCCTGACGCAGGTACGCCTGCGCGAGCGGCAGCGCGGCGGAGACAGCGGCCTTCTTGCCCGGGTGCCTGGCGCGGAAATCGGTCAGCGACTTGATGATCGCCTCGTCCTTCTCGGCTTCGGTCTTGAACGGCGCTTCCTTGCCGGGCGGGAGATCAGCCGGCGGGTTGGCGTTCACTTCGCGATCGAGCACCGCGAGGGCCGAGCCGAAATCACGTGAGGCCTGCTCGTCGCCGCGAGCGCTCAACGTGGTGACGATGGCCGCGACGAAGCCGACCACGAGCACGGCGCCGACCCCGCCCACGATCGCCTTCCCGTGCTTCTCCATGAAGGGCACCGCTTCCTGGCCCAGCTTCTGGAGTTCGTCAGGCTGCTTCAGGTCTTTCTGCTCGTCTTTGTAGGCCATCGCGCCGCGCTCTCTAGGAGCGCGATTCCCTACTGTCAATCAACGGTTAGCGGCCTCGGCGCTTGCTGCGATCGCGGGCTGCGAAGCGTTTGGCAGCCGCCTTGCGCTTCTCCTGCCCCGGGCGCTCACGCCAGAAGAGCCGCACCGGCACCTTCAGCCTGAAGACCTTGCGCAGGTAGTTGATGACGTAGCGCTCGTAGCGTTCGGGCACGCCCTTGGGCTGGTTCACCATCATCGTGAACGCCAGCGGCGCGGTGGCGACCTGCGCCGAGTAATAGATGCGCAGTTGCCGACCGGCGATGATCGGCATCGAGTGCTCCTGCGTGACGTGCTCGACCAGCTTGTTGAGCTGCGGCGTCTTGGCGCGGAAGTACTGCTGCGCGAAGACCTCCAGCGCCACGTCGAGAATCTTGTTCACCTTGTCGCCGGTCCGCGCGCTCACGAACACCATCGGCGCCCAGTCGACCCAGTCCATGTACCACTTCACCTCGGAGCGGAAGTTCGACTCCCTGGCGGTGCCGTGCACGAGGTCCCACTTGTTGACGACGATGATCAGCGCCCTGCCCTTCTCTTCGGCGAGCGCGGCGATCTTCCGGTCCTGCTCCACGGCCGCTTCAGACGCGTCGAGCACCAGCACGGTGACGTCGCTGTCTTCGGCGGCACGCAACGCGCCCAGCACCGAGAAGCCTTCGACCTTCTGGGTGATGGTCGACTTGCGGCGAATGCCGGCGGTGTCGGTGAGCACGAACCGGCGATCTTTGTACGTCAGCTCGGAGTCGATGGGGTCGCGCGTGGTGCCGGCGACCGGGCTGGCGATCACCCGGTCTTCACCGAGCAGCGCGTTCACCAGCGTCGATTTGCCGACGTTGGGCCGGCCGACGATGGCGATGCGAATGGGCCGGTTCTCGTCTTCTTCTTCGATCTTCTCGACGTAGCGCTCACCGGGCGGCAGCTTCGGCAGAAGCGCTTCGATGAGCTCGATGATGCCTTCGTTGTGCTCGGCAGAGACCGGGAACGGTTGCCCCAGGCCGAACTTGTGGAAGTCGGCGATCATCTCTTCGGCGTCGCGCCGGCCGTCGGTCTTGTTGATGACGAAGAGCACCGGCTTGCTCTGCTTGCGCAGGTACTTCGCGACTTCCTGGTCGTCCGACGTGGGCCCGGTGCGCGCGTCGCACACGAAGAGCACCGCCTCGCACTCCTCGACGGCGGCCTGGGCCTGCTGGCGAATGTACTTCGCGAGCATGTCCTCCTTGCCCTCGGGCACGAAGCCGCCGGTGTCGACGATGGTGACCGGCAACCCTTCGAGCTCGGTGTCGGCGTAGTGGCGATCGCGCGTCACGCCCGGCGTGTCTTCGACGATGGCGCGCCGGCTGCGAATGAGCCGGTTGAAGAGCGTCGACTTGCCCACGTTGGGGCGACCGACGATGGCGACGAGCGGGCGACCGCGTCTCATGACTTCACTCCCGAGGCCGTGTAGCCCAGCTTGCGCAGACCGTCGGCGCGCTCGGTCCACCGCGGCTCCACCTTCACCTGGAGCGAGAGGTAGATGTGCGTGCCGAACAGCCGCTGAATGGCCATGCGCGCGTCGGTGCCGATGGTCTTGAGCATCTCGCCGCGCTTGCCGATGACGATCGCCTTCTGCGACTCACGCTCGACGAAGATGTTGGCGTGCAGGCGAATGAGGCCCTGCAGCTTCGGCTTGTTGGCGTTCTCGGGCCGGGGCGGCGTCTTGTTCTTCTGGTTCTTCGCGCGCGGAGGCGGTGCATCGCGCTCCGACTCGTCGAACACCTCCACCACCACGCCCACGGAGTACGGCACCTCCTGGTGGCAGTTGCGCAGCACCTGCTCGCGAATGAGCTCTTCGACCAGCGTGCGCTCGTTCTGATCGGTGAGCGTGTCGGCGGGGAAGATGGGTTCCCCTTCGGGCAGGTGCTTGAGCGTGTGCTCGAAGAGCTCGGCCAGCCCCTCACCGTGCCGCGCGCTGACGGGCAGCACTTCGATGAAGGGGAACTCCTTGCGGTAGAGATCGATGAGCGGCAGCAGCAGGTGCTTCTTGATGGTGTCGATCTTCGTGAGCACCAGAATGACCGGCTTGCCGATGGTCTTGAGGCGCTCCAGCACCGCGCGGTTGCCCGGAGAAACCGAGGGCTCCACGTCTTCCTTCATGCCTTCGGTCTCGACGAGGAAGAGCACCACGTCACAGTCGTCGGTCGCCGAGACGGCGGCGTCGACCATGTACTTGTTGAGCGCGCCCTTGGCCTGATGGATGCCGGGCGTGTCGAAGAAGGCGATCTGGCCCTCGGGCTTGGTCACCACGCCGAGAATGCGGGTGCGGGTCGTCTGGGGCTTGGGCGAGACGATCGCCACCTTCTCGCCCACGAGTCTGTTGAGCAGCGTGCTCTTGCCGGCGTTTGGCCGGCCAATGAACGCGGCATATCCACTGCGCATGCGGCCCCATTACACGGTTATGGCCGGTTTGCGCAGCGGAAGGTCTGGAGCGCTGAACCCGGCCCTTTCGGCCGGGCGACGTCAGGGCGTGGGCGAGATCGTCAGCTTCTTGATGACCACGTCGGTGCGCGGGCGATCATTGGCGCCCTTGGGAATGACGTTGGCCACGCGATCGACGATGTCCTGACCCGAGATGACCTCGCCGAAAATCGTGTGCTTGCCCGACAGCCAGCTGGTGGGGATCACCGTGATGAAGAACTGCGAGCCGTTGGTGTTCGGGCCGCGGTTCGCCATGGCCAGCAGGCCCGGCCGGTCGAAGCGGCGACCGCTCTGAAACTCGTCCTCGAAGGTGAACCCCGGGCCACCACGACCGGTGCCGGCCGGGTCGCCACCCTGCACCATGAACTCCTTGATGCAGCGGTGGAAGATCGTGCCGTCGTACAGCGGCTTGTTCTTCATGGCTTCACCGGTGTCGGGGTGGTTCCACGCCTTCTCGCCGGTGGCCAGGCCCACGAAGTTCTCGACCGTCTTCGGCGCCTCCTTCGCGAACAGACGCACCACGATCGGTCCCTCGGTGGTGTCGAACTTCGCGTACAGATCGTGACCGGCGCGCGCTTCTTCCATCATGCCCATGGGCTGTTTCTCCGCTACGAGTTACGGGGTTTCAGAAATGGTGATCTTCTCGATGATGACCGGCTGCAGGGGCTTGTCGCCGCGGCCTTTGGGCACCTTCGAGATCGCCTCGACCACGTCGTAGCCCTTCACGACCTCGCCGAAGATGGTGTGCTTGTTGTTGAGGTACGCCGGCATCGACGTGGTGATGAAGAACTGCGAGCCGTTGGTGCCAGGCCCCGCGTTGGCCATCGCCAGCAGGCCGACCTTGTCGAACGTACGGCCGCTCTGGAACTCGTCTTCGAACTGGTAGCCGGGGTTGCCGATGCCGGTGCCGAGCGGGTCACCGCCCTGGATCATGAAGCCTTCGATCACCCGGTGGAACGTGGTGCCGTTGTAGAGCGGCACGCCCTTCTTCATCTCGCCGGTCGCGGGGTTGCGCCACTCACGCTCGCCCGTCGACAGGCCGACGAAGTTCTTCACCGTCTTCGGCGCGTCTTTCGAGAAGAGCTTGAGCACGATGGTGCCGTTGTTGGTCACCATGGTGGCGTACAGCTCGGCGCCGTTGTCGGCCTTCGCGGTCCACTCACCGCCGCCACCCTCGCCTGCACCGCCACCGTCCTTCTTGCACGCAGACAGCGCCAGCACGGCCAGCGCGAAAACTCGAATCAGCTTCACTTGGTTGCTCCCTTCGGGGCCTTCTCGGAAATGGTGACCTTCTTCATCAGCACGCGATCGTTGGGCGCCGCGGCGATGGTTTCGACCACGTCGTAGCCGGAGATCACCTCGCCGAAGATGGTGTGCTTGCCGTTCAGATACGTGGGTGTGGAAACGGTGATGAAGAACTGCGAGCCGTTGGTCGCCGGGCCGCGGTTGGCCATGGCGAGCAGGCCGGTCTTGTCGAAGCCGCGGCCGCTCTGAAACTCGTCTTCGAACGTGTAGCCGGGGCCGCCGCGACCGGTGCCCTCGATGTCGCCGCCCTGAATCATGAAGCCGGTGATCACCCGGTGAAACGCGAGGCCGTCGTAGTACGGCCGCTTCACGGTCTTCTTCGTGGCGGGGTCGACGAACTCCTTCTCGCCAGCCGCGAGGCCCACGAAGTTGGCGACGGTCTTCGGCGCCTCCTTCGAGAAGAAATGAATGACCACGTCGCCCTTCGAGGTCGAGATCGTCGCGTAGAGATCCTTCCCCTTCAGAGCAGCGGTCGTGAACTTGCCCTCGCCAGCCAACGCGGGGGTCGAGAGCAGCAGCAGCGGCAGCACCAGTCGCGTCATGAGGCCCCGAAAATAGGCGGCGCGTCGGGTTCCTGAAACGAGAAACGCAGTCAGACGCGCTGCTCGAGCATCTCGAGCGTCTTCTCGGCGGCGGCCTGCTCGGCTTCCTTCTTCGAGCGGCCGGTGCTGCGCGCAAAGAGCTCGCCGGCGATGCTGACCTCCACTTCGAAGATCTTCTCGTGCTCGGGCCCCGACTCGCTGATCACGCGGTACCGCGGGCTCGACTTGAGGCGGCTCTGCGCTGCTTCCTGCAACAGTGACTTGTTGTCGCGGCCCGAGCGGCCCTCGGCCACGCCGTCGAGCGCTTCGCCGAAGAAGGTGTCGATGAACACCAGCACCGCGGGCATGCCATTGCCGGTGTAGAGGGCGCCGATCACCGCTTCGAGCGCGTCGGCCAGCAGCGAGTTCTTCTCGCGGCCACCGGTGAGCTCTTCGCCGCGACCGAGCAACAGCAATTCGCCGACGCCGACGACGCGGGCCACGCGCGCCAGCCCCTCTTCGTTCACGATCAACGCGCGGAGCTTGCTGAGCTCCCCTTCGTCGGCGCGCGGGAAGCGCTCCATGAGCCGCTGGCCGATGGCGAGATCGACGACCGCGTCACCGAGGAACTCGAGACGCTCGTTGTCGAAGCACGGCTCGTCCTTGTGCTCGTTGCAGTAGCTCTTGTGCGTGAGCGCCACCAGCGCCTGCACGGGGTCGGCGAACTCCTGCTTCACGCAGGCCTGCAACTTCGCGAGACGCTCCGCGGGGAGAAGCTTCGCTGGCTTGTCTGAACCCATGCAGTGCGCGCGACCTTAGCCGTTCGTTCCGCTGATGACTTCGACGTCGTCGATCGGCACCTTCATCAGCTCGGCGACGAAGCCGCGAATGCCGGGGAATTCGTCGAGCTCGAAGCGCTCGGCCCAGATCTTCCCTGAAGCGCCGGCGAGCAGCCCGCGGAACGTCTTGCCCTGCACCCGCGCGGCAGCGAAGCGCAGCAGCTGATCGCCCGCCTTCACTTCAGCGACGACCTCGAGCGGAGAGCGCGGCGGGAGCAGTGCGTCACCGAACGCCGAGAAGATCTCGCGGAACGGCAGCGCCGAGTCGTCGGACTGGTTGACCAGGTTCGACGGTGTCTTGGTGATGGTGGCGGCGCCCACGGGCTCGGGAGCCGGCGGGAGCACCTCGGGCACGATGTCGGAGTAGAGCGCGAAGAGGAACGCCTCGAGCGCGCCGCGGTTGAAGAACTCGGACAGCTCGAAGACCTGCTGCGCGGCGTTGGTCAGCTCGGCGCCGTCGTTGAGGGTGCGCAGAATCCGGAACTGCCCTGAGCGGCTGGCGCCGATGGTGAACTTGAGCGGCGCTTTTTCGAGCTCGGCGGTGAGCTGCAGCGTGAACGGGTCGACGCGCGGCGAGATGCCCAGCGAGGTGAGCTCGTTGCTGCGACGTTCGAGCTGAAAGAGCTGCTCGTTGAGCGTCTGCACCACCAGGTCTTCGAGCCGCGTTCCGGGCGTCAGAAACGCGAGGTTGATGGGCGTGGCGCCGACGAACTCGGGCGGGCCGACGTAGAGCAGCCGGTCGCCCATCGAGGTGAACGAGATGCGATCGATCACCGTGCGCGTGAGCGGGTTGAACGCCTGGCCACCGGTCAGGGTCAACTCCGCTTCGATGATCCCGTCGGCCTCCGTGACCTCGAGGCCGAGCTGTTCGAGAAAGGCCCGGTCCATTCGGAGACGGACCTCAGCCCTTCATGATGTCGCGCGCAATGATCGTGCGCTGGATCTCGCTGGTGCCTTCGCCGATTTCGCACAGCTTCGCGTCGCGCAGGTAACGCTCGACGGGGAATTCCCGCGTGTAGCCGTAGCCACCGTGAATCTGCACGGCCTTGTTGCAGGCGCGCGTCGCAGCTTCCGACGCGAACAGCTTCCCCATCGACGCTTCACGCGAGTAGGGCTTGCCGGCATCGGCGAGCGCGGCGCTGCGGTACACCAGCAGCCGCGCGGCATCGATCTCGGTCTGCATGTCGGCCAGCATCCAGCGAATCGCCTGGAAGTCGCCAATGGGGCCGCCGAAGGCGTGCCGGTCCTTCGCGTACTTCACCGACTCTTCGATGGCGCCGCGCCCCAGACCGACCGACAACGCGCCGATGGTGATGCGACCGCCGTCGAGGATCTTCATGGTGTCGATGAAGCCGTTGCCGACCTCCCCGAGGCGCTGCGAGTCGTCGACCTCGACGTTGTCGAAGTGCAGCTCAGCGGTGTCGGAGCTGCGCATGCCGAGCTTTCCGTGAATGGACCGCTGGCTGAAGCCCTTGAGGCCCTTCTCGAGAATGAAGGCGGTGATGCCCTTCTGCTTCTTCGAGGCGTCGGTGACGGCGAGCACCACGAACGAGTCACCGACGGTGCCCTGGGTGATGAACATCTTCGCGCCGTTGAGCAGCCACTTGTCGCCCTTCTTGACGGCGGTGGTCTTCATGCCGGCCGAGTCAGAGCCGCTGCCCGGTTCGGTGAGCGCCCACGCGCCGAGCCATTCGCCGGTCGCGAGCTTCGGGAGGTAGCGCTTCTTCTGCTCGTCGTTGCCGGCGAGGCGAATGTGCGAGGTGCCGAGGCCATTGTGCGACGCAACAGTGAGCGCGAGCGAACCGTCGTAGCGGGCGACTTCTTCGACAACGACCGCCACCGCGAGCGAGCCGAGGCCGGCGCCACCAAACTCTTCGCCGATGCGAATGCCGAGCAGACCGAGCTGGCCCATCTCGCGCACCACTTCCATCGGGAACTTCTCCGAGTGATCCCACTCGCGGGCCTTGTCCTTCACGTTCTTCTCGCAGAAATCGCGAACGGTCTTCTTCAACGCGAGGACGTCTTCGGAGAGCTCGAAATCCATGGCGCCGCGTATACAGATTCGCGAGCGCGGTCGCAGCAGTCCTTGTGAACGCGATGCGTCGTATTTCCGTAGTGAACGGTTGGGATATTGCGAGGCGAAATGCAGCCGCGTGAAGGCAGTGTCGAGCGTTGGGCGTACGACTTCGTCACCTCGACGGACTTGTCGATGAAGCTGCACCCGCCCGCCCCGCCGCGAGAGTGGACGGGTGAAGGTGTGGTGCTGACGGCGCCGGGTCGGCCGGTGGAATTGGTGCAGCGCACCATGAAGCGGAAGACGCCGAAGGATCTGAAGCAGGCGGCGAAGCGCGCTGAAGTCCTGCACACGTTTCTGCATCACGAGTTGCAGGCGGCAGAGCTGATGGCGTGGGCGATTCTCGCGTTTCCCGGCACGCCGACGTCATTTCGCCGCGGGTTGCTGGGCATCTGCCGCGATGAGCTTCGTCACCTGGGCCTGTACGCCGCGCACCTCGAGGTCTTGGGGCACCCGTATGGCTCGTTCGAGGTGAATGACTGGTTCTGGTCACGGGTGCCGTGTGAGCGGCCGGAGGCCTTCGTGGCGACGCTGGCCATCGGCTTCGAGGGTGGAAATCTGGATCACGGTGCGCGCTTCACGCAGGCGTTCGCCGACGCCGGAGACGCCCGCGCCGCGGAGATTCAGGCGCTGATCACCGAAGAAGAGATCGCGCACGCGGCGTTCGGACTGCATTGGTTCCGGGAGTTCACCGGCGGGGTCGATTTCGATCGGTGGCGCTCGATGTTGCCGCAGCCGTTGAGCCCGATGCTGACGAAGGGCCACGCGCTGAACGTGGAGGCGCGACGGCGCGCAGGCTTCTCGGCGGAGTTTCTGGAAGCGCTGGAGAAGTGGTGATCGCCTGGGTGCTGAACCTGGACGCGGAGGACGAGCTGGCGCTCGGTGGCTTCGCGCACACGCCGGCCCCCAGGACGGTGGAGCGGATTCGTTCCCTTCTTCCCCGCCTCGAGGCGCTGGTGAGGACTTCACGAATCCTCTTCCCTCATCGCCTCGGCGACGAGCGTCACGGTGAGGGGCCACTGACCGGCTACGCCTGGAGCCCCACGCGCTACGCGCTCAAGATCATGGCGGAGTCTGGCGTCACGCCCGCGCCCCACGCGCCGATGCCGGTGCTGTGCAGGGTGAACCACCGGCGCTTCAACGCGCAGCTCGGTCAGACGCTCGAAGGCGCGCACTACGTGGACTCGCTCTCGTCGATGCCGCCGGGAGCGTGGTTGTTGAAGCGCCCCTACGGGTATGCCGGTCGCGGCCGCCGCAAAGTCACCGACGCGCTGACGCCCGCTGATCGGGCCTTCATCGCTGCGTCGACTGACGGCCTCCAGGTCGAGCCGTGGGTCGATCGGATTCTCGACTGCGCGATCCACGGTTGGCTGAACGCCGATGGAACCTGCCACCTCGGTCACCCCACCCTGCAGACCGTGGATGACGCCGGCGCGTGGCAGTCGACGGAACGCACGAATGTGCTGACGCACAACGAAAGTGCTGCGCTGCACAACGAAGCGGTCCTTGCGGCGAAGGCACTTCACGCCGAGGGCTACTTCGGGCCGTTCAACCTCGACGCGTACCGCTGGCGCGACGCCGACGGTCACGAACGCTTTCAGCCGCGCAGTGAAATCAACGCGCGCTTCTCGATGGGCTGGGCGATCGGCATGGGCGACTTCCGACTCCCGCTCCTCGACGCTCAGCGGCCGCGATAGACGGGCGGGCGCTTCTCTGCGAACGCCTTCAGACCTTCGAGGCGGTCTTCGGTGGCGATGGTGTGCGAATACTTCTCCTGCTCGAGCGCGAGGGCCGCGTCGAGATCGAGGTGCGCACCTTCGTCGATGGCGTGCTTTGCCAACGCGACGGCGATCGGAGCGTTCTCGCAGATCTGCCTGGCGAGGTTCTCTGCGTCATCTTGCGTGCCGACGCGCGTCGCGAGGCCGATCTCCACGGCCTCACCAGCGCTGACGCGACGCCCGGTGAGGATGAGCTCTTTGGCGACGCCCTTCCCGACCAGGCGTGGCAGCCGCTGCGTTCCACCGGCGCCCGGAATGATGCCGAGCTTCACTTCGGTCAGGCCCATCTCCGCGGTCGGAGCGATGACGCGCAGGTCGCAGCACAACGACAACTCGGTGCCGCCGCCGAACGCGGCGCCGTTCACGAAGGCGATGAACACCGTGTCGGACTGCTCCAGCGACCGGAAGATCCGCCGCACGTCGGCGAGGAAGACGGGAACCTCTTCTGGCTTCATCGTCGCGCGTTCCTTGAGGTCCGCTCCGGCGCAGAACGCCTTGTCGCCCGCCCCCCGGAGCACCACCACGCGCACCGATCGATCCGTCCCCGAAACGCGCTGAACGTTGGCGTCGAACGCCGCGACCATCGCCTTCGACAGCGCGTTGCGGCGCGCCTCGCCGTTGATGGTCCACACCTCGTACGCGCCCTTCGCTTCGATGATGATTTCGCTCATGCGCGCTGCGTAGCAGGCGACCGCGGGAGCAGCACCTGCGACGACTGCGCGTCTCACCGCAGCTGTATTCGCAACCGCGTTCGATAAGTTGCGCCGCGTCATGCTGGCGCTCCGTCGACTTCCCTGTTTCGTCATCGTCGCTGCCACCTCTGCCCTCGGGCGCATCGGTGGCGGTGAAAATTTCAACTCCGGCAATTCGGACGACCGCGGTGGCGGCGACGGCGGCGCGATCGTCGAGCTGCTGGTGTGGCTCATCATCCGCCACCCGCAGGTCGGCATCCCCGTCGCGATCATCGTGGCCATCGGCTTCTTCATCTGGAAGGCGCGGAGCGGCGGCGACGCGTCGACCCGCAAGGCGATCGACCGCGCGGAAGCCGAGCGTCGCACCAAAGTCAGCGCCGCCGCGGTCGACGGTTGGGTGAACGCGCTCAAGACGAAAGACCCCAACTTCGATCTGCTGAAGTTCTTCGACCGCACCCGCCGTCAGTTCCTCGAACTGCAGGACGCCTGGTTCAAACGGAACCTCGAGCCGGTGCGGAAGTACCTCAGCGACGCCACGTTCCAGCGGCTCGTCGTGCAGCTGAAGTTGATGGAGCTCGCCGGGGTTCGCGACGCCATCGCCGAGCCCGCGGTGGTCGACATGCAGATCATCGGCCTCGAGCAGAACGACTCGTTCGACTCGGTGCACATTCGCGTCACGGCCGACCTGAAAGACACCGACGCGCCGTCGACGGCCACCGATGAGCAGGCCCTCGCGCTGGCGAAGAAACAGAAGGCCGAGCGCTTCACCGAGGTGTGGACGTTCGTGCGAAAGCCCGGTGCGCAGACGAAGGTCGACGGCGACGTCAGCCAGGGCAAATGCCCGAACTGCGGTGCTCCGTTCGAAGGAGGCGCGGCCAACACGTGCGAGTTCTGCGGCGCGATCGTCAACAGCGGCAACTTCGACTGGGTGCTCTCGGAGATCACCCAGGGCAGCCAGCACCAGCCACACCCTGCCCTGCCCGACGGCTTCGTGAAGGCCCGCCAGTCTGACCCCGCGCTCACCACGGAAGCGCTCGAAGACCGCGCGTCGCTCGTGTTCTGGAAGTGGATCGAGGCGCAGTCGCTCGGCGATCCGAGCCGCATGGCGAAGGTCTCGGTCGAGCAGTTCGGCGCCAGCCTGCAGAAGCGTGCCTTTCGCGAGGTGGCGGTCGGCGCGGTGAACACGCAGCAGCTCTCTCGGCAGAACGACAAAGACGTGGCGGCGATCGAAGTGCGCTGGAGCGCGAAGGTCGGCGCGGGCCAGAGCCAGCCGTTGCGCTACGTGATGCTCCTCGAGCGCGGCGCCGGCGCGAAGACGCCCGACGGGCACGGCATGTCGACCAACCGCTGCTCACAGTGCGGCGCGCCGCTGACCGACAACGGCCAGCCGGTCTGCGAGTTCTGCGGCAACGTGTTCAGCAGCGGCGCGAACGACTGGGTGCTCCGCGACGTCGGGAGTTGGGAGTGGTGGCGCGGCCACGGCGGTGTGCCGGCGACCTCGCGTGCCGCGCCGGCGGCAGCTCGCGTTCCAGATCGAGAAGAGCGTGAGCGGCTCGTGTACCTGATGGCAGTGATGGCCAGGGCCGACGGCGTGGTGGACGAAAGCGAACGCAAGCTGCTGCGCATGGCCTCAGAGCGTTGGAACGTGCCGTGGGCCAACGTGGAGCTCGCGCTCAACGCGACCGGCGATTCACTGTTCGGGAAGTTGATCGTTCGCGGCTCGAGCGAGGCCGAGTCGTTCATGCGCGAGCTGGTGCAGGTCGCGAAGGCCGACGGGAAGATCGACGCGCGTGAACGGAAGCTGCTCGCGAGCGCGGCGACGCACCTCGGACTGTCTGGCCGTCTCGACGAGTTCCTGAAGTGACCTGGCTCGCGCTGCTCCTCGCCGCGACGCCGGTCGCCGCAGACCACGTCGAAGTGGGCGCCCTCGTGACCATTCCCCACGTCGCGCTCCGCCTTTCGGACCGGGAGCCTCTCGGCGCGGCGATCTCGGTGCCGTGGACACTGAAGCTGGTCGCGGCGAGCCCTCGGCCGTTCCTTCATCACTGGTTGCTCGTCGAACCAGGCGTCGTCATCGCCAAGGAGGTCGCCTTTCGAGGTCGGTTCGGCTTTCGGCTCACCGGCGAACTCACGAGTTGGCTGAACGTGGGCGCCGGCTTCGGCGTCTCGATCGACGTGCCGACCGCCGGCGTGGCCATCGCGCCGAGTCCGGAAGTCATGGTGCGCGTCGGCTCGGGGCCCACGGGTTACGGCGTGGCGTTCGCACGACTCGAGCCGCAGCTCGATCACAGCGTCGTCGGCTACGTGGGCGTCGGCTACGCGTTCTGGTGATTGGTGCGCCAGACGATTCACGCGTTCGTGTTGTCGATCGACTGGCGTGACACGCCGCGCGGGCTCGAGCTGACGCTGTGGGCTTCTTCACCCGATCGCGGCGTCATCTGCGCGACGTTCCCGAAGCAGGAAGCGGTGATGTTCGTCGCGCGTCACGTGCGCACCACTTCGGGCCGGCGCGTCGCGCGCGACCTGAAGACCAGGGAAGGCACGCCCATCGACGCCGTGTATTTCACCACGCAACGCGCGTTGCTCGACGAGCGCACCTCGCTGCGCGCCGCTGGCGAGGTCACGCTGGAGTCAGACGTGAAGCCCTCGAGCCGCTTCGCGATGGAGCGTTTCATCAAAGGTGGCGTCGCGCTCACCGGTACCGCGGTCACCCGTGACGGCATCACGCGCATGATGAACCCGGCGATCAAGGCCGCCGAGGTCACGCCCACGCTCCGCACGCTCTCGCTCGACATCGAGACCGACGGTTGGGACGGCCCGGTGCTCTCGATCGCGTTCGTGGGCGACGCCTTCGAGAAGGTCTTGATGACGGGCACCGGCGACGTGCCCGGTGTCACCTTCTTCGCGTCAGAGCGCGCGATGCTCGAGGCGGCGTTCAAGCTCATCCGCGCGCATGACCCCGACGCGCTCCTCGGGTGGAACGTCGTCGACTTCGACCTGCGTGTGCTCGGCGAGCGGGCCACGAAGTCGGGGCTCCCGTTCAACATCGGCCGCGCCGGTGAGGTGGCGCGGGTGCTCGAAGGCGATTCGGCGCAGTCAGTGTCGATCGCCCGTGTGCCGGGTCGCGTGGTGCTCGACGGTGTCGCCACGTTGAGGAACGCGTCGTGGGCCTTCGAGCGCTACACGCTGGAGCACGTGTCGCAGACGCTCCTGGGCCGCGGCAAGAAGCGCGAAGCCGGCGTGAATCCGCTGACCGAGATCCGCCGCATGCACCGCGAAGATCAGCAGGCCCTGGCGGCCTACAACCTCGAAGACGCGCGACTCGTGCGCGACATCTTCGCCAGGGGAAAGCTGATCGAATTCCTGGTTCAGCGAACACGGCTCACCGGGCTGTTGCTCGACCGTCAGGGCGGCTCGGTCGCGGCCTTGGACTACCTCTATCTGCCCAAGCTCCACCGGCGCGGCTACGTCGCGAACGACGTGGGCATGCTCGACCCGATGCCCTCGCCCGGCGGCCATGTGCTCGAGGGAATTCCCGGGCTGATGCGCAACGTCGCGTCGTTCGATTTCCGTTCGCTGTACCCGAGCATCGTGCGGACGTTTCAGGTCGACCCGCTCGCGCTGTGGGTTCCGGGCGTCGATCCCGTCGAAGGCTTCGAAGGCGCCCGCTTCGCGCGCACGGGCGGAATTCTTCCCGAGATCATCAGCGGGCTTCACGAAGAACGAACGCGCGCACGTGAGTCGGGCAACGAGACGCTCTCGACGGCGATCAAGATCCTGATGAACTCGTTCTACGGCGTGCTCGGCACACCCGGCTCACGCTTCTTCGACCCGCGCCTCGCGACGTCGATCACGCGCCGCGGTCACGAGATCATCGAGCGCTCGAAACAGTTCTTCGAGCAGCGCGGCCATCAGGTCGTCTACGGAGACACCGACTCACTCTTCGTTCGTCTTCCCGAGTCGCTCGACGAGGCCGCTGCCCGTGACGAGAGCCGGCGCCTCGCGGCCGACCTCAATGCGTTCTGGAAGGACACCATCGCCAGAGAACACCGGCTCGAGTCGCACCTCGAGATGCGCTTCGACGCGCTGTTTCTCCGGTTCCTGATGCCTTCACTCCGCGGCCAGGACCGGGGGAGCAAGAAGCGTTACGCCGGCCTGGTGCGAGGCAGCGACGGAACGCCGAGCCTGGTGATCCGCGGGCTCGAGGCCATTCGTACCGACTGGACACCGCTGGCCCGCGAAGCCCAGCGCGAGTTCTTCATGAAGGTCTTCACCGATCAGCCCTGGGAGTCGTGGCTCATCGAGCTTCGCAATCGCGTGCTCAGCGGCGCGGTCGACGACAAGCTCGTGTATCGCCGCCGGCTCCGTCGTGATGTCGACGCCTACGAATCGAACCTGCCGCCGCACGTGAAAGCCGCGCGCATGGTGGCCGAAAGCGACGACGCCGATGACTCACCGATGAACGAAGTTGAGTACCTGATGACGACGAAGGGCCCGCAACCGCTCGGGCAGATCACCGCCCCCATCGACTACGCGCACTACCTCGACAAGCAGCTGGCGCCGGCGCTCGACGTGTTGCTCGCGCAGCTCGGCACCAGCTGGGACCGGCTCGCAGGCAATCAACTGCAGCTGTTCGAATGATCGTCGGTCGTACCTGTCGAGAGACGCGCCCGCGGCTCACTCGAGCGAGGCGATCTTCCACTGCGCGTCTTCGCGCACGAGCCGCAGGCGGCGATCGTGGTGCAGCGGCAACGATGCGGCCGAATCGCTGAGCTGAAACGGCGCGCTACGCGCGGCACGAATGGCATCGACGCGCGCACGAGCGTTCGGCTCGAGCTCGAAGTCGGTCCGCAAGCGCGTCACGTCGTAGCGATCGCGGAGCGACTTCGCGAGCAGCGCGTGCACGCCCTCGAAATTCTTCGCGTCGACCGCGGTCAGAAAGGCATCGACCGTCGCGCGTGGCGCAGCCGCGACATCGACCGGCGCTTCGACGACGGGTGGAGGCACCGGAGGCGTCGTCGCACAACCCGACAACGCAGCTGCCAGCGCGGACCACTTCACGGCGTGCCAGCGTCGATCACGAAGCGAGCCGTGGGGAGCGCGTCACGCATCGTGGGCATCGGGCGAACGCGGCCTCTGCCCTCTCCCGACAACGCGCGCGCCGGCAACACGGCGGGCGGCTCCACCATCATGCGGTTCACGTTGGCAGGCAGCGGCGCGCTGGGTTGCACGAGCGGCAGTTGCGGTTGCGTCGGCGGCGACGCAGGCGTCACTTCGCCCGTCGACGGCTTCCACACGGACAACGCGATGACGGTGAGAACGAACGCAACGACTGCTCCGATGGCGACCTGCCGCATGAGAACGCGCTTACCCGATGCCTGAAGCGCTGGTCTATACCCGCGCGCCATGAGCGGACCCCGTGAAGTGCGCGCCCCGCGCGGCGCCGAGCTGACCTGCAAAGGCTGGGTGCAGGAAGCCGCGATGCGCATGTTGATGAACAACCTCGATCCCGACGTGGCCGAGCGCCCGCAGGACCTCGTCGTCTACGGCGGCACCGGTAAAGCCGCGCGCGACTGGCCCTCGTTCGATCGCATCGTGGCGGCGCTGAAGAACCTCGGCGATGACGAGACGCTGATGATTCAGTCCGGCAAGCCGGTCGGCATCTTCAAGTCGCACGTCGACGCGCCGCGCGTGTTGCTCGCGAACTCGAACCTCGTCGGCGAGTGGGCCACGTGGGAGCACTTCCGAGAGCTCGAGCGCAAGGGCCTGATGATGTACGGCCAGATGACGGCCGGTTCGTGGATCTACATCGGCACGCAGGGAATTCTGCAGGGCACGTACGAGACCTTCGTTCAGGCTGGCCGCACGCACTTCGACAACGAAGATCTGGCTGGTCGCGTGGTGCTGACCGGCGGGCTGGGCGGCATGGGTGGCGCGCAGCCGCTGGCGTGCACCATGGCTGGCGGCGTGATGCTGGCGATCGAGGTCGACGCCACGCGCGCCCAGCGCCGCATCGAGACGAAGTACATCGACGTGATCGCGAAGGACCTCGACGAAGCGCTGAAGCTCGTCGCCGACGCGAAGGCCTCGAAGACGCCGAAGTCGATCGGCCTCATCGGCAACTGCGCCGACGTTTTGCCCGAGCTCGTGCGTCGCGGCTTCGCGCCGGACCTGGTGACCGATCAGACGAGCGCGCACGACCCGCTGGCCGGCTACGTGCCCTCAGGGTTGACGCTCGAACAGGCCGCTGCGCTGCGCGCGTCGGACCCGAAGGAATACGTGGAACGCAGCCACCGCTCGATGGCCGAGCACGTGCGCGCGATGCTGGCCTTCAAGGAGCGCGGCGCACACGTCTTCGATTACGGCAACAACCTCCGCGCGGGCGCGGTGAAGGGCGGGCTGCAGAACGCCTACGACTTCCCCGGGTTCGTGCCCGCGTACATCCGCCCGATGTTCTGCCGTGGTGAGGGCCCCTTCCGCTGGGTCGCGCTCTCGGGTGATCCGGCCGACATCAAGGTCACCGACGACGCGCTCATCGAGCTCTTCCCCGAGAAGAAGCACATGGTGCGATGGCTGCGCATGGCGGGCGAGAAGGTGAAGTTCCAGGGCCTGCCCGCGCGCATCTGCTGGCTGGGCTATGGCGAGCGGCACCGCGCGGGGCTCCTGTTCAACGAGCTGGTCCGCACCGGCAAGGTGAAGGCGCCCATCGTCATCGGTCGCGATCACCTCGACTGTGGCTCGGTGGCGTCGCCCAACCGGGAAACCGAAGCGATGAAGGACGGCACCGATGCGGTCGCCGACTGGCCGATCCTCAACGCGATGATCAACGCGGTGAACGGCGCGTCGTGGGTCTCGTTCCACCACGGCGGTGGCGTGGGCATCGGCTACTCACTGCACGCAGGTCAGGTGATCGTCGCCGACGGGAGCGAAGCCGCGGCGCGCCGCATCGAGCGCACGCTGCAGTCCGACCCCGGCATGGGCGTCATTCGTCATGTCGACGCGGGCTACGACGAGGCGATCACCGCGGCGAAGGAACGCGGCGTGAAGATCCCCGGCGTGACGGTGTGAGCTTCGATCTCCTCATTCGCAACACGTCGGAAGTGGTGACGTGCACCGGCGAGGGCACCGCCGAGGCGATGCTCGCGCCCATCAAGCGCGGGTGCGTCGGCATTCGTGAGGGCCGCATCGCGTGGCTGGGCACCGAGCCGACGGAAGGCGCGACGCTCGAGCTCGACGCGCGGGGCGGCTTCGTCGGTCCCGGGTTCGTCGACTGCCACACGCACGTGGTGTTCGCGGGCGATCGCTCCGACGAATTCGAGCTGCGCTGTCAGGGCCGCACGTATCTCGAGATCGCCGCGACCGGCGGCGGCATCGCGAAGACCGTCACCGCGACGCGCGCTGCGAACGAAGACCAGCTGTTCAAGCTCGCCCTGCCCCGCCTCGAGCGGCTGCTGAAACACGGCGTGACGACGGCCGAGGTGAAGAGCGGCTACGGGCTCGACGTGGAGTCCGAGCTGCGGATGCTCCGCGTCGTGCGCCGGTTGGGAGAACAGCAGCCGATTTCGCTGGTCGGCACCCTGCTCGCGCTCCACGCCATTCCGCCGGAGTTCAAGACCGATCGCGCCGGCTGGGTGAGGCTGGTGATCGACGAGCTGATCCCGCGTGTGGCGTCGGAGGGGCTGGCGCGCTTCAACGACGTCTTCGTCGAACAAACGGCCTTCACGCATGACGAGGCGCGCGCGGTGTTGGAAGCCGGCCTTCGTCACGGGCTCAAGCCGCGTCTGCACGTGGATCAGATGACGGCGAACGGTGGCGCGCAGCTGGCGGCGTCACTCGGCGCGGTCACCGCCGATCACCTCGAGCAGATTTCTGCCGAAGGCATCGCGGCGCTCGCACGCTCGGGGACCGTCGCCGTCTTCGCACCCACGTCGACGTTGTTCGCCAGAGCGCGGCCGTTTGCTCCGGGTCGTGCGCTGCGTGACGCGGGCGTGCGCGTCGCGCTCTGCACCAACTGCAACCCCGGCAGCTCCCACAGTGAGAACGTGTTCCTGGCGATCGGCCTCGCGTGCGTCGAAAACGGCATGACGCCCGCCGAGGCGTACCTGGGCTTCACGCGCTTCGGCGCCGACGCGATCGCTGATTCTTCGCTGGGCCGCCTGCAGGTCGGCGCGCCGGCAGACGTGACGATCTTCAGCGCCGACAGCTACCGCGCGTTGCCGTACCACTTCGCGATGAACTCGGTGGCCCACGTGGTGAAAGACGGTCAGCTCGTCTTCTAGATCACTCCGAGGCAGGTCGAGCGCCTTGCCGTGTGCACCTGCTTCGAGCGCCACCTGCGACGCGACCTCCGCGCTCGCGAGCACGTGCGCCAGAATCACTTCGAGCAGCGACCTGCATACACGGACTGGTTTCCATCGAGCGGAGCGGGCGGTACAAGCGTTCGCGCGATGTGCCGAATTTTCGCCGTTCGTTCTTCGGAGCCCATCAGCGTTCGTCCCGCCTTCGATCGCCTGCGCAAACTCGCCGGCGAGCACAAAGATGGCTGGGGCATCGCCACTTTTCGTGAAACCGAACGTACGCACGATCGCTGCGTCGATTCAGCCGAACACTGTCTGCGCTTCGACAAGTACGGGCACGAGCTGACGCAGTCGATGATGGTGCACATCCGCCTCGCGTCGGTCGGCACGGTTCACGATCGCAACAACCACCCGTTCAGCGCCGGCCCCTGGGTGTTCATGCACAACGGCACGCTGAAGAACTTCGAGAAGCACCGCGCGGAATTCGAAGCGCAGATCGACCCGGCGATTCGCGCCGAGCTCGTCGGCGAAACCGATTCGGAACGTTGCTTCGCGCTGTTCCGAACCTTCCTCGGCACCGGAGACGATGTAGCCGGCGCGTTGGCGAAGACCTTCCGAACGGCGGAGGCGATCTGCGACGACGCCAGCGAAGGGAAACGGTCGGCGATGAACTTCCTGGTGAGCGACGGTAAGCGCTTCTTTGCCACGCGGCGCGATCGCACGTTGTTCGCTGCAGCCACCAACATCACCGCCTGCATCGCGAGTGAAGAGCTGCTGCCCGACCTGCCGTGGTTGGAGGTCCCCCAGGACTCGATGGTCACCATCAACGAGCGCTTGATGCTCTCGATGAACCCCATTCCATGAAGCCGAGCGACCTCGCCGTCACGCATCACACCATCGCGTTGAGCAAGCTGCGCATGCACTACGTCGACGCGGGCGAAGGTCCGCTCGTGGTGTTGCTGCACGGCTTCCCCGAGAACTGGTGGTCGTGGCGGTACCAGATTCAGCCGCTGGTCGACGCGGGCTTCCGCGTCATCGCGCCCGATCTCCGGGGCTACGGCGACACCGACAAGCACGGCCCGTACGACATCGACACCATCACCGACGACGTGTGCCAACTCATCTCGGCGCTCGGCTTCGGCAAGGTGAAGATCGTCGGTCACGACTGGGGCGGCGCGGTCGCCTGGCATCTGGCGTCGAAGCGGCCGGAGTTCTGCGAGCGGCTCACGGTGATGAACTGCCCTCACCCGGTGATCATGCGCGAGGCGCTCATCAACAAGCCCTCATGGCCGCAGCTGAAGAAGAGCTGGTACTTCTTCTTCTTCCAGCTCCCGCTCCTGCCCGAGTGGCTGCTCACGCGTCGCGACGCGCAAGGCACGGTGCGCACCATCAAGGGCTCGTCGATCGATCGCTCGCACTTCTCTGCCGAGGAGATGCGGCCGTTCCGCGACGGCATTCAGAAGCCTGGCGCCGCGAAGGCGATGATCGGCTGGTATCGCCACATCGTCCGCGAAGGCCTGACGAACCCGTTCAACCCGCCGGCCTACGAGCAGATCGACGTCGACACGCTGCTCATCTGGGGAATGAAGGACCCTGCGCTCGGCTACACCGAGCTGGTGCCCGGTACCGAGAAGCACGTGCCGAAGTTGAAGCTGGTGCAGGTGCCTGACTGCGGGCACTTCGTGCAGGCCGAGCGGCCCGACGCGGTGAACCCGGCACTCATTTCTTTTCTGCGCGCGTGAGCCAGCGCTCGAGGAGCGCTTCGCTCTTCGGTCCCGACGTCGTGAAGTGAATCGTTCGCGTCTCGGGCGTGGTGACCTCGAGCGTGAGTCGCAGGGCGTCATCGGGTGCCGCGGTGGGAATGTGTTCGACCCACTCCACGAGGAACGCGGCGTCTTCGAGCTCGAAATAGCCCGTCGCGTACAGATCGTCTTCCGAGGTCAACCGGTAGAGATCCGCGTGGTGCAGCGGAACGCGGCCACGGTAGCTCTGAACGATGGAATACGTGGGCGACGAGACGTCATCGAGCGGAACGCCGGCGCCGTCGGCCACCCCGCGCGAGAACAGCGTCTTCCCTGCGCCGAGCTGTCCAGTCAAACCGACGAAATCGGACACCTCGAGCGACGCACCCAGCGCCTGCCCGAGCGCGAACGTCTCGTCGGCTGAAGACGACTTCAGCGATCCCACAGGCGCCACACCTCGGTGAGTCCGTCGATCAAGTCGGACGCGATGAGCCCCATTTCGCCGCGCTTCTCACGCATCAAGTCGCCCGCGAGGCCGTGGGCCCACACACCAGCGATCGCCGCATCGGGGCCCGCGAGTCCCTGCGCGAGCAGCGCACCGAGCAGCCCGGCGAGCACATCTCCAGTTCCACCCGTGGCCATGCCGGCGTTGCCGGTGGGGTTGACGAACACCGTCCCGTCGTCACGCGCGATGATGGTGCGCGCGCCCTTGAGCACCAGAATCACCCGGTGCTGTCTGGCGAAGTCACGCGCGCTGGCGACGCGGTTGGCCTGAACCTCGGCCGTCGTCTTGCCGGTGAGGCGCGCCATTTCTCCAGGGTGCGGAGTCAGAATCACCGGCCCGCTCGCGCGCTCCAGCACCTCGAGGTGGCCGCCGATCGCGTTCAGGGCGTCGGCGTCGAGCACGCAGGGAACGCTGAGCTCTTCGAGCAGGTCGCCGAGCAGCGTGTGCGTGTCGTCGTCGCGCGCGATCCCCGGGCCGATGACGACCGCGTCCTTGTCCTCGGCCGCGTCGAGCAGCGGGTTCAGATCGCGAAGCCCGAGCGCACCTTCGAACGCGAGTTCAACGCCCATGAGCTCGGGTGCGTGGGCGAGCGCGGCGGAAAGTGACGGGCCGCGACTGGCGACGGTGACGAGCCCGGCTCCACCACGCAGCGCGGCTTTCGCAGCGAGCGCCGCCGCCCCCGACTTCCCGGGGCTGCCCGCGACGACCAGCACGTGACCGTAGGTGCCCTTGTGGCTGTCGTTCTTCCGCTTCGGCACCCGGGCGCGCGCGTCGGCGTCTTCCACCAGGAACACGGCCGGCTCGGTGAGCACCGCTGTCGCCGCGTCGGGGATACCGATGTCGACGAGCTCCAACGCTCCAGAGCGCGTCACCCCCGGCTCGATGATCTGCCCGATCTTGAAGTAGCCGAACGACACCGTGTGGTCCGCCGTCACGCACGGCTGGTGCACGTTGCCCGCGTCGCTGTCGAGGCCCGACGGCACGTCGGCGGCGATCACCTTCGCGCCGGCCCGACGCCAGTCTTCGATCTGGGTGATGGCATCGGCGATCGCGCCTTCCGGAGCCCGATTGAGGCCCGTGCCGAGCAGCGCGTCGATCACGACGTCGTCCGAGGTCGGCGTTTCGGTGATCTCCGCGAGCTCGACCTTCGCGTGATTCGCGGCGGCGTCGCCTTTCAGCTTCGCGACGTCACCGACGAACTCCGCGAACACCTCACGCCTGGCTTCACGCAGCAGCCGCGCGACCACGAAGCCGTCACCGCCGTTGTTGCCGGGCCCGCACATCACGAAGAAGCGTGCGCTCGAGCTCGCCTCTCTGAGCGTCAACTTCGCGAGCGCCTCACCGGCCGTCTCCATCAACACTGCGCCGGGTTTGCCGTGCTGTGCAGCAGCGGCATCGACGGCGCGCATCTCGGCAGCGGTGAGCGCTCGCTTCATGGGTTCCTCAGGATCTCCACCATCTCGCGAACGGCGCGGTCGAAGCCCACCATCACCGCACGCGCGACGATGGAGTGGCCGATGTTGAGTTCGTCGATCTCGGGCAGCCGCGCGATGGCGCGGACGTTCTCGTAGTGCAGGCCGTGGCCGGCCGCGCAGCCGATGCCGAGCTTGCCCGCGGCCTTGGCCGAGTCGACGATGCGGTTGAACTCGCGCTGGCGATCCTTCTCGGTGCGCGCTTCGCAGTAACGGCCGGTGTGCAGCTCGATGCGATCGGCGCTGACCCGGTGCGAGGCCTTCACCTGGTCGATGTCGGGGTCGATGAAGAGCGACACGATGATGTCGCCGTCCTTCAGGTTCTTCACGATCTTGCCGATGGCGTCCTTCTGCGAGTTCACGTCGAGGCCACCTTCGGTGGTCACCTCTTCACGGCGCTCGGGCACCAGCGTCACCATGTCGGGCTTGTGCTCGTAGGCCATCTTCACCATCTCCTGCGTGGCGGCCATCTCGAGGTTCAACATCGTCTGCACCGTCTGACGGAGAACGCGCAGGTCGCGCTCCTGAATGTGACGGCGATCTTCGCGGAGGTGAATGGTGATCTGACCGGCACCGGCCATCTCAGCGATCGCGGCGGCAGCGACCGGGTCGGGGTACGTGGTGCGGCGGGCCTGCCGCAAGGTGGCGACGTGATCGACATTCACTCCAAGACGCTGGGGCATGGCGCGGGTTTGTACACCCGAAGTCGTGCCTCGTCGCATTCAGGTGCGCGGCGCGAGCGCGTGCACACCGGGCCCGTCGTCAACGCGTCAGACAGCTCAACACCGCGTCCGGAGCCTCTTCGGGAACGCAGTGGCCGACGCCGTTGAGCGCTTCGAGCCCCACGCCGATCGCGATCGCCAACTGCTCGCCCTGCATCACCGGCACGAGGCGATCCTTCTCGCCCCAGATCACACGCTTCGGAATCTTCAGATCTCGCAGCACGTGATGCTCGAGCTTGAAGTTCCCCACGGCGCGCAGCGCTTCGAGCATGCCCTCGTAGAAGCCCTTCGACTGCGTGGCCTCTTCGTAGATGCCGAGCATCTCGTTCGACGGCTTCTTCTCACCCCAGATGAGCTGCAGGTACGCCTTGAGCATCGGGCGCCACGTCGGCACCGAGCCCATCCAGCTCATCGTCCAATCGGCGATGGGGTTCGCGAGCAGCAGCTTGAATTCAGACGGCAGGCCGACGGCTGGAGCGCTCGCGATGTTGAGCGCCGTGAGCCGCTGAGGAACCCGCGTCGCCAGCTCGAGCGCCACGAGCCCGCCGAACGAATGACCGAACACCGAGAACTTCTTTACGGCGCGCGTCTCGAGAAACGGCAACAGCGCCGAGGCGACCTTCTCGGGCGTCGACGACGACCACTTCCCCGAACGCGCCGTCCGCGGCAGATCGACGGCGATGAGGCGTTTGTCACCGCGCCTGGCGAACACCGGGTCGAACACCCGGCTCTGCGCACCGAGGCCGTGAATGAGGAGCATCGGCTCCCCTTCACCTTCGTCGCGGAAGAACAGCTCGCTCACGCCAGCGCACGCTTGATCGAGTCGCCGATCTCTTCCGCGTACGACTTGATCTTCTTCGCGTCGACGCCTTCGACCAGCACGCGCACCTTGGGCTCGGTGCCGGAGTAGCGAACGAGCACACGGCCGTCCCTGCCGAGCTTCTTTTCGACACCGCTGATCACCTTCATCACCTGCGGCAGGCCCGACAATTCCCTCTTCTCCTTGACCATCACGTTCAGGAGCATTTGCGGAACCGGCTCGAAGATCTTCGTGAGCTCACTCATCGGCTTGCCGGCGCGACACATGACGGCCAGCACCTGCAGCGCCGCCAGGGTTCCGTCACCGGTCGTCGCATGGTCGAGGAACACCAGGTGACCCGACTGCTCACCGCCCAGCGAGTAGCCGTGCTTGCGCATCTCGGCGACCACGTAGCGATCGCCCACCTTGGTGCGCACCACCTTCACGCCGAGCTTCGCCACCGCGCGCTCGAGGCCGATGTTCGACATCACCGTCGCCACCAGCGTCTTCTTCTTCAGCTCTTTGCGCGCGACGAGCTCCTGCGTGCAGATCGCCATGATCGCGTCGCCGTCGACCACCTTGCCCTTCTCGTCGACCACGATCAGGCGGTCGGCGTCACCATCGAGCGCGATGCCGAGGTTCGCCTTGTGCTTGAGCACCGCCCGGGCGAGCTCGTCGGGGTGGAGCGCACCACAGCCGTCGTTGATGTTGGTGCCGTTGGGCTCGACGCCCAGCTCGATCACCTCTGCGCCCAGCTCGCGCAGCGCGGTCGGCGCGACCTTGTACGCAGCCCCGTTTGCGCAATCGACGACCAGCTTGAGCCCTTCGAGCGTCAGTTCGCGCGGGAACGTGGCCTTCACCATCGCGATGTAGCGGCCCGGCGCGTCTTCGAGGCGAATCGCGCGACCGATGGCGGTCGCAGTGGGTCGAAGCGAGTCGATCGACTTCTCGAAGATCAGCTCCTCGATCTTCGACTCGGTCTCGTCGGGCAGCTTGTAGCCGTCGCGCCAGAAGAACTTGATGCCGTTGTCCTGGTAGGGGTTGTGACTGGCCGAGATCACCGCTCCAGCGTCCGCGCGCATCGAGCTCGTCAGGTGCGCGACCGCCGGCGTCGGCATCGGACCGACGAGCAGCACGTCGACGCCCATCGACTCGATGCCCGACGCGAGCGCCTGCTCGAGCATGTAGCCGGAGAGGCGCGTGTCTTTGCCGATGATCACGCGGTGGCGGTGCTCGCCGTTGCGAATGATGTAGGCGAGCGCGCGGCCGAGCTGCATGGCGATCTCCGCCGTCATCGGGAACACGTTCGCGACACCACGAACACCGTCGGTGCCGAAGAGCTTCGGATGCTTCGAGTCGGACATGAGGCGGCGGTCTTTAGGTGAATCGACTGCCACCGTCACGCGCGAGGCGAATGGCGTCGGCCACCGCGAGCGCGTCTCTGGTCTCACCGACGTCATGCACACGAACCACGTCCACCGCTCCGTCGGCCGCGAGAATTCCCGCGATGGTCGCGCTGGCAACCGCGCGCTCGTTGGCCGGTTTTCCGCCCAGCAACTTGCCGATGAACCCCTTGCGACTGACCCCGAAGAGCACCGGTACTCCGAGGAGCCGGAACTCCCGCGCGCGCCGAAGCAGGTACAGGTTGTGATCGCTCGTCTTTCCGAAGCCGACGCCGGGGTCGACCCACAACTTCGAGCGCTTCACGCCACGACGCTCTGCGCGCTGCAACACGTTCTCCAGCGACTCGAGGATCTCGCCGGTGAGATCTTCGTACGCCGGAGCCTTCTGCATGGTGCGCGGCGTTCCCTGCATGTGCATCACGCACGCGCACGCGCCCGTGTCGGCGAGCACGTCGATCATCGTGTCGTCGCGAAGGCCGCTCACGTCGTTCACCAGCGTGGCGCCCGCCATCACCGCGCGCCTCGCCACGGCCGGCTTCATGGTGTCGACCGACAAAGGTACGCCGACGTCACGCAGCCCTTCGATCACCGGGAGCACGCGCCGCAGTTCTTCGTCCTCCGAGACGGGGTCGGCCTCGGGGCGCGTCGACTCGCCGCCGATGTCGAGCAGATCGGCGCCCTGCTTCACCAGCGCACGGCCGTGCGCGATCGCCGCTTCCGTCGTCGCATGCACGCCGCCGTCGCTGAACGAATCAGGCGTGACGTTGACGATGCCCATGACGCGCGTCCTCGCGCCCCACTCGAACCCCAGCGACGCTTCGGGCGCATCGATCGACAGTCGCTTCAACGCACCCGCGAGCAGATGATCGCCGAGCGCGCGGCGCCACACTTCGAGGCTGTGCTGCGAATAGCGGATGACCGCCGCGTCACCGGTGCCGCCGACCCACGAGGCACCGACCACATGGGCGAGCGCCTCGCGCTCCGAAACACCGAGGCCGGTCACGAGCGCATAGGACTCGCGGCCGGCCTCCAGTGATTCCACGATTTCCGCGCCGAGGCCCAGACGGGCCCATAGCGCAGACGAAACCGCCAGGTGCACCGGTCTCGCCCAGATCATCCCGTCAGGCCGGCTCGATCTTGCCGGGCAGACCATCGAGCGCGTCGAGAATGCGCTTGTCCTTCTTCTTCTCTTCCTTCGGCGCATTGGGCGTCACGCGCGGAGGCGGCTTCTCACGGGTCAACGCAGCACCGGCGATCAGCAGGTCGAGGTCAGCCGCGTCGATGGTCTCGTATTCGACCAGCGCGTCGGCGATGCGCTTGAGCGTGTCGATGTGCTCGTTGAGCAGCTTCTTCGCGCGCTCGTACGAGCCCATCACGATGCCGCGAACTTCAGCGTCGATCTGGCGCGCGGTGTCTTCCGAGTAGTCGGGACGGCTGGCGAGATCGCGACCGAGGAACACCTCGCCATCGCGCTGACCGAACGTGAGCGGGCCCATCTTCTCGCTCATGCCCCACCGCATGACCATGGCGCGGGCCAGGCCGGTGACGCGCTCGATGTCGTTCGAGGCGCCGGCCGACAGTTCACCGAACACGAGCTCTTCGGCGATGCGGCCGCCGAGCATCATGCACAGGTCGTCCATCAGCTCCTTCTTGTAGTGGTTGAGCTGATCTTCGACCGGCAACGACCAGGTCAGACCGAGCGCCTGTCCACGCGGAATGATCGTCACCTTGTGCACGGGATCGCAGCCCGGGAGCAGGCGACCGACCAGCGCGTGACCGGCTTCGTGAACGGCCGTGTTCCGCTTCTCCTGGTCGCTCATGATCATCGAGCGGCGCTCAGGCCCCATGATGACCTTGTCGCGCGCCATGTCGAAGTCGCTCTTGGTGACGCGCTCACGGTTGGAGCGGGCCGCGTACAGCGCCGCTTCGTTCACGAGGTTCTCGAGATCGGCGCCGGTCATGCCTGGCGTACCGCGCGCCAGCACGTCGAGGTCGACTTCTTCGGCCAGCGGTACGCGGCGGGTGTGCACCTTCAAGATGCCCAGACGACCCTTGAGGTCGGGGCGCGGCACGGTGATGCGACGGTCGAAGCGGCCCGGGCGCTGCAGCGCAGGGTCGAGCACGTCAGGGCGGTTGGTGGCCGCGATGATGATCACGCCTTCGTTCGATTCGAAGCCGTCCATCTCCACGAGCAGCTGGTTGAGCGTCTGCTCACGCTCGTCGTGACCGCCACCCAGACCGGCGCCGCGGTGACGACCGACGGCATCGATCTCGTCGATGAAGATGATGCACGGCGCGTTCTTCTTGCCCTGCTCGAAGAGGTCGCGAACGCGGCTGGCGCCCACGCCCACGAACATCTCGACGAAGTCAGAACCCGAGATGCTGAAGAACGGCACGCCGGCTTCACCTGCGACGGCGCGCGCCAGCAGCGTCTTGCCGGTGCCCGGCGAACCCATCATCAGCACACCCTTGGGAATGCGGCCGCCGAGCTTGGTGAACTTCTTGGGGTCCTTGAGGAACGAGATGATCTCCTCGAGCTCCTCCTTGCACTCCTCGATGCCCGCGACGTCGGCGAAGGTGATCTTGTTGTGGCTCTCGGACAGCAGCTTGGCCTTTGACTTCCCGAAGGTCATCGCCTTGCCGCCGGAGCCCTGGAGCTGCCGCATGAAGAAGATGAAGAACAGGAAGAGGAACACGATCGGCAGCCACTGACCGAGGATGCTCACCCACAGCGAGCTCTCTTCGGGCTTCTCGATGCCGACGTTCACACCGGCGTTGGTGAGATCGCGAACCAGAACGCTGTCAGCCGTCGGGCCCGTGGTCACAAAGCGCTCGTTCGAATCGCCGAGCGTGCCGGTAAAGACGTTGCCCTTGATGGTGACCGCTTTGATCTTCTGCTCGGTCACGTACCGCTGGAAGTCCGAGTACGTGATGTTCTTGACCATCTCCTTCTGGCCCGAGAACAGCTGGTAGAAGGCCACGAAGAGGATGATCAGGATCACCCACAGGCCGATCGTCTTGTAACTGTTACGCACGGTTCGAAACCCTTTCGTTGCCGACTTTGCCCACTTCTAACGCATCAAACCTGCAAGCGCCCGTGCGTTCCCTCATGAAGTTGCATGAAGACGGGGAGGTGCTGTCGCCACGTTCACCCGCCCGTCCGTGCAGATAAGCACGCGATCGCCCGGCAACGTCGTCACCGAGCGGTTCCGAGCGGCGTTCAGGCCTTCTTCGATCAACTCCGCGTCGAGCTCGACGTCGTGTTCGCTGAGCCAGAGCGCGAGCACACGACGTGCGATCGAACGCGGCAACGACACGAGCGCGATCGCCTCCAGCGAACCGTCGGGCCAGCGACAGCGGTGCAAGGCGGCCACGGCCTGTCGTTGCAGCTCGCCGTCGTCTTCAGCTGCGAGGGCTGCGAAGCGCGACAACGCGCGTTCGACACCGCCGGTCGCCGCGTTGAACACGGGCAGCACCTCGCGTCGGATTCGCGTGCGCAGGAACCGCGGATCGTCGTTCATCGCATCGCGCGCGACCTCCAGCCCGAGCGCAGCGACGTAGCGTTCGACGTCAGACCGCGTGAGAAACAGCATCGGGCGCAGCACTTGATCGTCGCGGTGTTCGCGAATCGCGCGCGCACCGGTGAGCGCTGAGCCTCGCGACAGTCGCATCAACAACGTCTCCGCCTGATCGCTCGCCGTGTGCGCCGTCACGAGGAAGTCGAGGCCTCGTTTGCGACGGATCGAGTGCAGCGCTTCGTACCGGGCGATGCGGGCACCCGCTTCGATGCCGCCCTTCGCCGGCGGCGCGATCCGCACGTGGTGCGTCACGCCGAGGCGCGCGCACGTGCGTGCGACCAGCTCGGTCTCCGAGGCCGACTCGGGGCGCAGCTGGTGATCGATCGTCGCCGCTTCGAAACGGGTGCCGGATCGCCCCGGGAGCCGAGTCAGGGCTGACAGCAACGTCATGCTGTCAGGACCTCCAGACACCGCGAGAAGGACTGCACGATCGGGGGGGATCAAACGCCGCAGATTTCGGCGCAAACCGTCTTCAACCAGCTCAATTACTTCGTCATTTTGCTGGTTTCGCACGACCATTTTTCGCTTGACGGCAGGTTGCCCCAATGGGGCCAGCTGCTTAGTGTCATCTCATCAGACGCGGCCCGCGGAATGCAGATACCCGGCTGAGCGTCGTGTTCTTTGAGCTCAAAGTTGGACCCTGGGGTCCCCCCTCCCCTCCAGGGTTCACGGGATCGGGTCGGTTCGCCGGCCCGTCCCTCTTTCTGGGCGCTCCACGAAGTTCTGTGGAGCGCCCCTTTTTCTTCATTCGCGTGCGTACCAGTTGACCGCGCCCTGCGTGACGTTCGGGCTGCACGCGAGACTTCCACCGACGGCGCGGCGACCGAACGTCGCGAACGACGGCGCGCTGGGGCGAATGACGGGCGGCGGGGTTCCTCCGTCGGGCAATGAGCCCTGCAGCGCGCGCCCGGGCCAGTCGATGTCGGCCACGTGCCACAGGGTGCAGGGCGCACCCAACAACACCTCGGCCGGCGGCACGGGGATGGTCGCGGCTGGCGTGGCGCTCCCATAGAAGAACACCTTCACCACCGGCGCCGGCGCCGCGTAGCACTTGCCCGCCCCGAACGGCGCCCCACCATCAGCCGGCGCGTCGGCGACGCAACGCTGCTGGGGCGTGCAGGCGCACTGCTCGCCATCGCCACAATTCGGGGTGCCGTCGACCACGCACGCGGGCGGCGACATCGGCATGCGGTTGTCTTCGAAGTAGTGCACGAGCACCGGGTACGTGCAGCCCGCATCGCAGGTCGCATCGTTCTCGGGGTAGTTCATCGAGATGTTCTCGATGAGTTGGCCGTCGCCACGATCGTCGAGGTTGAGCCGCGGGTCGTCGAGCGACCCCGCGCCACCCCAGTCGAAATCGAAGCCGGCGTTGGCGCCACGAATGGTGTTCGCGTAGCCGTTGATGTCGCCCGAGGTCCGATTCGCGGCGCCGGCATTGAAGAACGAGAACGCGCCGGTGAACGGGTCGTTGCCGGTCACCGCCGTCGGCCGCACGAGATGGAGATCGAGATCGGCGCCCGAGAAGCCGGGCCACTCGAGCTGCACCACCAGGTCCTGCTTCACCGAAGCGACGAACTGCAGCGACGTGGTCTTCATGCTGCCGCGCGAGTCGGCGATCGTGAGCTCCACCGTGTACGAGCCGGTGCGCGTGGCGCGGAACTGAACCTGTTCCGTCGCACCGAGCGGCGTGTTCGCCGGCCCCGTCGGATCACGGGTGAGGCGCCACAGGTACGTAAGCCCCGCGCGCCCGTCTTCCGGGTCACTGGAGCACTTCGTCACGTCGGTCGAATCACTGATCGCCGACAGCACCACCAGGTCTCCAGGGCGTACGTCGCGACGCAGCGACAGATCGACGCCACCGGCGGGAGGGTTCATCAGCGTCATCCACTCGCTCGCCGAGCCGTAGTCGCGCGGGTTCTCGGTCACGTTCTGCGGCACCACGCGAATGAGGTTGGCGCAGATCGACGGCGCTTCGTTCGGCTTGAGCGTTCCCTGCAGGGCGATCGTCACCGACGGGTTGCGCGGGTCGTCAGACGTGAGGGTCACGGTGCCGGCGTACGTGTTCTGCGCTTCGCTGGTCGGCAGGAACTGCAACGGGAGATTGAAGCCTTCTTGCGCGCCGAGCGTGACGCCTCCGTCGGGGAACGTGATCAGCGGGTGCAGACTGAAAGCGGTCGCGTCAGCGCCACCAAACGTGAGCGAGTCGACGTGCAGCGAGACGTCGCCTTCGTTCACCACGACGATCGCCGGGACCTTCGTGGAGTCCAACGGGACGGCCGACGACGCGGGCCTCATGCCGAAGTCGATCGACGGAGGATCGAGCACCACCGTGCCCACGCACGCGCGCGACGCCGGGCAGTCGGGCGTCACCACGAATTCAGGCTCGGCGCCTTCGCCCGCGAGCGCCACCTTCACCACGCCCCGCTCGGGGTCGTTGCTGGAGATGGTCAACGTCGCGGTGAAGGCCGCCTCGGCCGGGGGCGTGAACGTGATGCGCAACGTCTCCGATGCCTCGGGACCAAGCTCCGTGGGCGTGGAGCCGAGCCGAAAGGCCGCCGCAGCGGGCCCGTCGACGGTGATCGACGAGAAGATGACGGAGGTGCGCGTCTGCGAGTCCAGCTTCACGGTCAGCTGCCTGGCTTCGCCGACTTTGACCTGACCGAAGTCGAGCCCGTTGGGTGCGACACCGAGCGTCGGTTTGACCTGCGACACCTGAGGCCCACACCGACAACCCGCAACACCGAGCACCACTGTGACCGCCAGCAGAAAGCGCATGGCTGGCTTCTACCGTGTGTCGCGCGCTGTGGGGGCGGCAGGGAAAATGGTTGTTTACCGGCAACTTCTGTCGGATAACCCCTTCAGTTTCCCACCCTTTTTCTTCCGGAGACCTCACCACATGTCAGGCACCGACAAGCGCAAGCAATCGCTCTACTTCCCCGAGGAAATGCTCAAGGAGATCCAGGAAGAGGCGAACCGCCAGGATCGCTCGCTCTCGTGGGTCGTTCAGCAGGCCTGGAAGATCGCGCGTGAGCGCATCAAGTCGTTCCCCGCCGTCAACGACGTCGCTGGCGCGCCGGATCCCCGCGAGGACCGCTGATGTCCACCACGGATCACCGCAAGCAGTCGCTCTATTTCCCTGAGGAGATGCTCAAGGAGATCGAGCACGAGTCGCACCGGCAGGACCGGTCGCTCTCGTGGATCGTGCAGCAGGCGTGGAAGATCGCCCGCGCCGATCTGAAGCGCATGCCGTCGCCCAACGACGTGCTCGACAGCGCTGGCGTTTCGCAGAGCTGAGCTGACGTCGCTTTACGCAGTCTCCCGCCTCGGTCAGTTCGACGGGCGGGTCGGCACCGAGCAGTTGATGAAGGTGATTCGGCCCGCCTCGACTCTGAAGCCCCGCTCCACCGACTCGTTGAACTCGCTCTGCCGCAGGTAGCCGGCGACGATGTTCGAGTCGATGCCGCCGAAGCGCTGCGCGTTCCGCAACGACGCGTCGTTCGGTTTGTTCGCCAGCATCGTGTAGCCGTCGCCGCCGGCGATGATGAAGCTCGAGCTCGCCATGCGGAACTTCTTCTGATCGATCGGCCGGCCCGGGCGCTGCAGCGTCTCGCCGTCGATCTTGATCGACGTGACGCGCGAGAGCGGCGGCTGCGCACAGTCGATGGTCAGCTGCACCTCTCTCGAGACCTGAAGAAACGAGCCCGCCGGGGAAACGATGGCCGCCGGCTGCGCGAAGAGCCGTTCAGCGGAGTGCTCGAACATGTCGACCACTTCCTTCTCGGAGAGATCGACGGCCTGCACCGGGTTTTCGAACAACATGATCTCGTGCAGCACGCCGTTGGACAGCGGCCCCGAGCCGACGATGTTGCGCGTGGTGCACAGCCCTTCGGCGCGCAGCGAGCCGCCGTTCACGACCGCGAACGCCACCGGCTGCTCCGTCTCCTCGAAGACCCACGCGAAGGCGTCGGCGGCCTGTTGGCCCAACGCATTGTTTCCGTGACGTGCGTTGGGCCTGTCGAGGAACAGCTCGGTGCCACTGGCGATGAAGGCCACGCGTTCGCCCGGGTTCTCGACGAGCGGCTGACATTGATCGTTGTAGGCCACGCAGCCGGCCAGCAACACCGCGAGGCAGGAGCTCAAGAGCGCGCGCATTGTCAGAACCCCACTCTCGCCTGAGCGAACACGTTCCACGACTCGCGGGGAACGCCGTTGGTGACGCGATCAGGCCTCGTCGCGTCGTCGGAGTACTCGAAGTTGAAGACGTTCTGGCCGAGCACCAGCAGCTCGAGATGATCGAACAGCGGTTCGGTGCGCAGCTGCGCGGTGAACGTGGCGTAGCCCGGCAGCGTGTAACGGCGAATGAGTTCCAGCACCGAGCGGCTGTTGTTGCGGCGCTCCGACGCGAAGCGAGCCACCAGATCGAGATTGAGCCACGGGCCGAGCGGCAACGAGGCGCCGCCATTCGCCCGAATCTGCGGAACGTCGGTGAGAATGCGGCTCTGGGTGGGCGCGGTGAGATCTTCGGCGCGCACCCACGAAGCGTTGAGCCAGAAGTTCATGCGCGAGGTGAGCTCGAGGCGCGCTTCGCCTTCGAGCCCCAGCGCCTGAACGCCGAGCGGCCGGTTGGCGTACGGCACCAGATTGCCCGAGGTGTCGATCTGCACGATGGCGTTGGTGATGCGCTCGAAGAAGAACGTGCCGCGAAGGCGCAGCTTTCCTTCACCGAGGCCCTGCAGATATTCGGCGCCGGCCTCCGCCGCGTCGATGTACGCGCCCTGCAGTTGCGGGTTGCCGACGAAGCGGCCCTGATTGAAGTCGTTGTTGGGCACGGTGGCCGCGAACTCCTGCGGCGTCGGCGCGCGGAACGAACGGCCGTAGTTGCCGCGCAGCACCAGCGAGCGGACCGGCGTCACCGTGATGCCGATGCGCGGGCCAAAGGAGGGAACGACCGTCGACGCCAGCCACTGACCGCGCTCGTCACCGCGCGGCAGCTGCGTGAAGTCGACGCGAACGCCGCCCTGAATGCTCACCAGGTCGACGGGCGTCCACGTGTCGTAGACCCAGAGCCCCGCGCTGAAACGATCGGCCGCGGGCCCACGACCGCCCTTCCCGTCTTCGGTCGGGAGTCGAATGCCGTCGGGGCGCTGCAGCTCGCCCAGGTTGTCGTTGGTCACCGGCTCCGAGTTGGCCAGCAACGACGCCTGGAAGATCGACTGCTGCTCGACCTGCACGCCGACCGCGAGGCGGTTGTTGAATGGCAGGTTGAACTCGCCGCGCCCCTGCACTCCAAAGCCGCGGACTCCGACGTTGTGCTGCTCGAGCACGCCGTCAGCGAAGATCGACGTGGGGTCGCCCGGGCGCACCTGCCAACCGTCGGGCGCGAGCTGCCACAGCCGGTTGGTGGCCTGCTGGTCGAAGAACCCCCGAATCGAAATGAAGCCACCGTTGTCGAGCGGCTTCTTCCAACCCGCCTGCGCCTGCACGGTGAGCCACTCCAGCTGCGAGTCGGGCCCCACGACGTCGAACAGGCCAATGAGCGCGCTGCGATTTTCGTAGAGCAGCCGGCCGCTCGCGTCGATCACACCCGCGTTCTCGAGATCGAGTTCCACGCCGAGCCCCGCGTTGATGAGCAGGCGCTTGTCGCTGGTGAGCTTTGGCCGCTGAACCGTCGCGGTGTCGAGCCCGTCACGGAACACCGACTTGCGCTGGCCCCGCTGACTGGCCACGTCGACGTCGGCGAGCAGCTTCACGGCGCCGATGGTGAGCGCGCCATTCAAGTGGCCGTCGAACGTCTCGTAGAGGCCGGCGCTGGCTGAAGCGCGAAAGCCGTCGTCACGCCGCGTGACGAGGTTGATGACGCCGGTGACGTTGCCGAGCCCGACGTCTGCCGTCGCGGGGCCCCGATAGACCTCGATGCGCTCGAGGTTGTCGATGGGCAGGTTGGCGAGCGCCATGCCGTCGTAGAAGTTGTTGAGCTTCTGCCCGTTGAGCGTGAACAGCAGCTCCGCTTCGGAGCGCAGGCCGCGCATGGCGACGCGCCAGTTCCCCTGAACGTCGCGGCTGACGCTCACGCCTGGAACGAGGTCGAGCGCCTCGTGCACGTAGCGCACCCCGAGCTCCCGCAGCTGCCTGTGCGTGAGCACCGTCGGTGTCAGCGGCGAGACGCGCGTCTTCTCGTCGATGCGTTGAGCGACGCCAGCGGTGGCCTCGGCACCGTAGAGCGCGAGCTCTTCTTCGAGCTCCGTCTGCGGCTTCGCCTGCTTCACCGGCTTCGGTTCGGCCCGCTGAACGACGGGCGCAGGCGCGGGCTCGGCGCGCGGCGGTTCCTTCATCTCCACCGGCCTGTCGGAGTCGACCCACTCGGCCGGCTTCTCCTTCTTTTCGATGACCGGCGCGGGCGCTGGCGCTGGTTCCGGAAGCGGCTCGTCCTTGCACTTCTTTCCCTTCTTGCACTTCGGCTTCGGAGCCTCGGCGACGGGCGCCGGCGCAGGGGCGTCGCCGGGAATGATCACGCGCACCGGCTGCCTGGCGGTCGCGAAGATCGGAGCGCGTTCACCCGACGAAGAGACCGCTTCGATCCAGTACTCGATGCCCGGCGGTACGAGCCGGCTCGCGGGCAGCGCGCCACGGTAGAGATCGCCGTATTGCAGCTCGAGCGAGTACTCCTCCCAGGGCTCGCCGGGCCCGCGCACGTGGACGATCACCTTCGCCGCATCGCCCCCGACCAGCGAACCGTCGAGCGAGAGCGGCTCACCAGCAGTCGCTTCCGTGGGCGCCGTGTGCAGAAACGAGAGCCGCGACTGCGCACCGGCAACCACGGCAACTGTGAGTCCGACGGCAAGAAGCAGGCGCACGGGCCGACGATGCTCGGTGGCGGTGGCCAGCAACGCAAGGGTGGAAATTTGCCCGGGTGACACGCGCGTGGGACGTTCGTCGACGCCCATGCGCTCGTCGTTGTCCCTGCAGCGCTCACTCTACGAGCATCAAGCCCGGCAGATCGCGCAGCAGGTGCAATCGGCATCGCCACGTTTTCGTGCGTACCAGCGGCGGTACGAGGCGGCGACGAAGCGCTTCCGGCGCGCCATCGAGCTCCGCGAAGTCGACGCGCGCGTCGCCAGGGCCGACCTCGTCTACGTCGGCGACTACCACACGCTGCGCATGGCACAGGCGGCGTACGTGGCGCTGGTGAAGAACGCCGTGAAGTCCGGCCGTCGCGTGGTGCTCGCGCTCGAATTCGTCGAGACACGTCATCAATCGACGCTCGATTCTTTCCTGCAGGGAAAGCTTGGCGAGAAGACGTTCCTGGCGCGCATCGGTCACCCGTACCGCGGCCCGTTCGACATCTGGCCGGGCTTCGCGCCGATTCTCGCGCTGGCGAAGGCGCAGCGCCTCGAGGTCATCGCCATCGACCGCCGCGCCAGTGGCCCCCGTTCGCTCGAGATCCGCGACGAAGCTGCCGCTCGACCGCTGGCGCGCGCCGCGAAGGCCGCCGATCGCCCGCTGGTGATCGCGTTGATGGGCCAGTACCACGTGGCGCCGATGCACCTGCCGAAGCAGGTCGACGCGCTGCTGGGCAACGTGAAGCGCGAAGCGCTCGTCGTCTACCAGAACGCGGAAGGCGTCTACTGGAGCCTCGCCCGCCGCGGACTCGTCGAACACACGCGCGCCGTGGAGATCAGCGATCGCGAAGTGTGTCTGGTGAACACGTCTCCCGTGGTCTCGCAGCGCAGCTTCCTCGACTACGTCGAAGCAGAGGCCGGTGACGCGCCCATCGACGAATCGGGCATTTCACTCACCTTCCGACACCTGGCTCGCGGCATCGCGCGCTTCACGGGGCTCAAGCTCGGCAGCGCGCTCGACGAGGTGCTGGTGCTGGGGCCAGGTGACTTCGATGCCCTGCAGCGCATTTCGCGCCGCGCGCGCTTCACGCCCCGAGAGCTCAAACACCTCGAGAAACACGTGCTGTCGCTCGAGAGCGCGTGGATTCCCAGGGCCCGCGCGGTGTGGCTGTCTTCGATGTCGCTCAACGACGCCGCCGAAGAAGCAGCCCACTTCGTTCGACACTGTTGTGTCGGCGACGCCATGGAGCGCCCCCGCCCGCGCACCGAAGCGTTCTGGGCGCGGTGCCTGGAAGAAGCGCTCGGGTTCTTCGGGAGCCGGCTGGTGAACCCCAAGCGCCGCGCGATCACGCTCGACGAGTGGAGCTGGCACTTCAAGCACGACAAGGGCGAGCTCAAGCAGGCCGCGGCGTTCACGCTGGCGATCAGCACCACCATTCGTGATGACGTGAAGGCCGCGCAGCAGCTCATTCCCCGAGACGACGCGCTGATGAACGGCGTGTCACACGCGCTCGGCTACCTGCTCGGCGATGCGCTCTCGGTGGCCTTCAGCAAGAAGAAGTTCTCTGCGGCCGACGTGCGCGCGCTGTTTCGGGACCGTTTCGATGACCCGGCGGTGACCTTTGCCGCGCTGGTGCGTCGCTTCGAGCCGTTCGGTCCGCGGAATGAAACGCTGCGTCAGCCTCCGCGAATTTCATGACCTCTTCAACGCGTTGATTCGCCTATGTTTCCGCGGCTTCTGGTCCCCCCTGCGGAGAGCGAATACCGGTGTCTGAAGACGCATTGCTGGCGAGACCGATCGAGAAAGACCCGACGCTGAAGGCCGAGTTCGGCCCCGTCGGCCGTCTGCTCGCGCGCGACTATTTCGAAGCGGTTCGATTCCCCGAGGCCGACGTGGAGTCGCTCCGGAAGCTCTCGGAGCGTGGCTTCGTGGTGCACGTGATGCGCACCACCGCGTGGATCAACTACCTCTACCTGGACTGGGCGTTGATTCGCCGCGGGTTGAACCCCATTCGCGCGGTCGTGAACCTGCGCCGCTGGTTCACCAGGCCCTTCACCAGAGCCCGCATGTCGGGCGATCACGCCGAGCGCTTCGAGTGGGCAAAGAACGAAGGCGGTTCGGGCCTCATCTTCCTGCGAGAGAGCGGCTTCAACACCGCGCGCGGCGTGGAGAGCCGCGAAGACCCCTTCCCTGCGCTCATCGAGATGGCGCGGAAGAGCGACCGGCCCGTGTACGTCGTGCCCGAGCTGCTGGTCTGGGAGAAGTGGCAGCAGAAGGTGAAGCCCAGCCTCTTCGATCGCGTGTTCGGTTCGCCGGAAGCGCCGGGGTTCCTTCACACGCTGGTGACGTTCATGCGCAACTACCGGCGCGCGCAGCTGCGCATCGGTACGCCGGTCGACCTGCGTGAAGTCATCGCCAGCGAAGGTGACAAGCCCTCAGCGGTGATCGCCCGCAAGGTGCGCAGCGCGCTGCACCATCACCTCGCCAGGGAGACCCGCGCCGTCTTCGGCCCGCCGGCCAAGGAAGTCGACCGTCTCATCGACGAAGCGATGCGCGACAAGACGTTCCAGCTCGCGGTGCAGGAGGTCTCGGCCGAGAAGAACAAGCCGGTGCCCGCGCTGCTGAAGGACGCCAAGAAGAGCTTCGACGCCATCGCCGCGCGCTTCAGCCCGACGGTGGTGGGCGGCGCTTCGATGGTGCTCGATTGGGTCTTCAACCGCATCTACGACGGCATCGAGGTCGACGAAGCCGGTCTGCAACGCGCGATGAAGGCCGCGGCGCACGCCCCGGTGGTCTTCACGCCGAGCCACAAGAGCCACCTCGACTATCTGATCATGAGCTACGTGCTCTGGCAGCGCGGGTTCACGGTGCCGCTGGTCGCCGCCGGCGCGAACCTGTCGTTCTTCCCGCTGGGCCCGTTTCTCCGCCGCTGTGGCGCGTTCTTCCTGCGGCGCAGCTTCAAGGGCGACAAGCTCTACACGGCGGTCTTCAAGGCCTACCTGAAGAAGCTCGTGCACGACGGCATTCACCACGAGTTCTTCCCGGAAGGCGGGCGCTCGCGCACCGGCAAGCTGCTGCAGCCCAAGCTCGGCCTCTTCACGTGGCTGGTCGAAGCCGTGCTCGAAGGCGCGCGCAACGACCTGGTCTTCATTCCCATCGCCATCGACTACGAGAAGGTCGTGGAGGGCGCGGAGTACAAGAAGGAGCTCCAGGGCGGCGAAAAGAAGCCGGAAGATCTCAAGGCGCTGTTGTCTGCCCCGGCGGTGCTCGCCGAGAACTACGGCCGCATTCACCTCACCTTCGATGAACCGGTGTCGCTGGCGAAGCTCATCGCCGACCGCGGCCTCGACGCCAACACGGTCAGCGAGGACCAGAAGAAGGCGCTCGTGCGCGCCCTCGGGCACCGCGTGATGTACGGCATCAGCAAGGTGTCGACGGTGACGCCGCACGCGCTGCTGGCTTCGGCGTTGCTCGCCCACCGGCGCCGCGGCATTTCTGATCGTGAGGTCACCGAACGCATCGTGTTCCTGCGCGGGCTGGCGACCGATCTCGGCTCGCCGCTCTCACGGCTGCTGAAGGACTCGCCGTCTTCGCCGACGGTGATCGGCCCCATTCGCGACGCCATGCGCATGTTCGCCAGTGGCGGCATGGTCTCGAGCGTCGAAGCGCGGGGTGAGCGCATCTTCCAGGTGGCCGACGATCGCCGCCCGGAGCTGAGCTTCTACAAGAACACGCTGGTCAACCTGATCGCCGGCCGTTCGATCGTGTGCGCCGCGCTGCTGGCGTCGGAGACCGAGCGCCACCACGACGCGGTTCGAGAGCGGGCGCGCTTTCTCTCGCGGCTCTTCAAGTTGGAGCTGGTGTACCCGGTCGGCAAGACCTTCGAGCACATCTTCGACGAGACGCTGGAGCACCTCGCGCGCCTCGGCCTGCTGCGCACCGTCGACGCCGAGATCATGGTGGCGCCCGAAGCGCACGCGCGGCCCATGGTGCAGTTCCTCGCCGAGATGATTCGCGACCTGCTCGAGAGCTACCTGCTCGTCGCGCGGTCTGCGGTCGATGTGGGTGCAGAGGGCACCGACAAGAAGGACTTCTCGAAGAAGATGCTCGAAGCTGGCCGCGCCGACTTTCTCGCAGGTACCATCACCGCGAGCGAAGCCCTCTCGAAGACGACGTTGGAGAACGCGGTGCAGTTCTTGATCGAGCAGCACTACCTGTCCGAGAAGGACAAGCGCCTGACGCCAGGCACTTCGAGCGCCGCAGACCTCGCTCAACAGATTCGCCGTTTCGTACCGGAGACCACGTGAAGCGCCTCGTTTCGATGTTGCTGGTTGCTGCCCTCCCCGCGCTCGCGCAGGACTTCGAAGGTCTCGATCTCTCGGGTGACGAGAAGACGCCGGAGGTCGCCAAGGAGTACCGACCTTCGCTCGCGGTCATTTCGGTCAAGGCGGCCGACAAGGAAGACACCAGCCCGGCGCGCGCGCGACAGCTGGAAGCCGAGTTCCTCAAGCAACTGCACCAGAGCGATCTGTTTCAGACGGTGCTCGAGCCCAGCACCGTGCGTGCGCAGCTCGGTGGCGAGTTCGCGCAGGCCGACGCGTGTGTCGATTACGCGTGCTTCGACGCGCTGGCGAAGAAGCTCAAGGTCAACCGCATCGTCCGGTTGACGGTCGCGAAGCACAACGCGGGCTCCATGGTCGAAATGTACGGCTTCGACCCGGGCTTCAACGAGGTGCTGCACGTCGGTCAAGACAGCGGCGAGAAGGCCGAGAAGACGTTCCTGGGCGTGGCTGGCAAGAGCCAGTCGGCCAAAGACAAGGAGTTCATCAAGAAGATGGGCTCGTTCCTGACGCAGGTGCAGAAGCGGCTGTCGACGCCGAACGGCAAGGTAATCGTCGACAACGCCGACCCCGGCGCGATCGTCACCATCGACGGCGCCGAAGGTGGCGTGGGCAACGTCGAGGCGTTCGTGCAGCGCGGCTCGCACACCGTGAAGGTCACGGCTGCGGGCTTCAAGCCCTTCGAGAAGACGGTCTCGGTCCAGCCCGCTGCTGACGTGACGGTCCAGGTGACGCTCGAGGCGATCCCGCTCGACCCTGTCGCCGCGCCCGTCGTACCGCAGGGGCCGAGCCAGAACGTGTTCACCAAGCCCGGTTTGTACGTGGCCATCATCGGCGCGGCGGCCATCGCGACGGGTATCGCGCTCGGTCAATCAGCCCAGGGCGTGAAGACGCGGCTCGAAGCCGGTGGTGACCCCGTGGCCGTCACGCGCGCGGAAGCCAAGGCTGCTCCGACGCAGGCGCTGCTGGCCAACGTGCTGGTCGGTGCAGGCGCTGCCGCGGTGGCTGGCGGCGTGACGTGGATCATCGTCACCCTGCCGCCTCCGGTGCCGACGTCGACCGGTGTGAAGCCGACCATCGAGCCCACCGAGAGCGTCACGCCCACCGGCGCGATGCTGCGTTTCGGCGGCTCGTTCTGATCAGATGTCCCAGGTGTGATCGTCGGCGATGAGCCGGCTGATGCGCTCCACCGCGTGCCTGGGCAAGCGCGGTGATTCGCTCTGCAGAAAACGGAACAGGCGATCGATGGTGACGACCACCAGCCCCTCGGGGTCGTCTTCGCCGCGTACGTCACCGTCGACGGCCAGCACTGGCGTCACCCACGAACGAAGCTTGCCGTAGACCAGCTGAGCGACACCGACGGCTCGATCGACGAGATCGGTCGCCTGACCGTTGACCCACACCGCGGCGCGATCGACGAAGACTTCACCGGCGCGAAAACGGGAGTCGATGGCGAACACGCCCGGCGGACCGACCACCAGGTGCTTCACGTTCACGTTGGGGGCGATCGTCACGTCGTGACGCACGGTCCAGTGGCGCGGGTCCAGCTCGCTCAACACCTTCGCGGTGAGGTCGATCGTCATGGGCGCTGCAGACGGCTCAACGGCAGCGATATTCGCTCAACACCGGCACTTCGCTGACCTGCTCGCTGGCGGTGAAATACGAGCGACCGTCGGGCCCGTAGGCGACTGCTTCACCCTGCTGTTCTTCTGCGACAGGCACCGACACCGGGTTGACCTCGAAGACGTCTTCGAACGTCGCCGCGCCGTCCGGCAACCGGTATTCGACGAGCCGGTTGTACATGCGCAGCAGTACGCCATCGCCGCACACGTTCACGTCGCCACCGGTGAGCCGGCTGTCGCCCGTCGCGGGAATCGTGAGCTGCGTGACGAGCTCGAGCACTGCGGTCTTCGACGCATCGAACGGCAGGGGGAAGCGGTACACCGCGCTCACGCCCGCGTTCTCTTTCGTGACCAGGTACAGCACGCCGGTCTGCGCGTTCATGAAGATGGTCTCGGCGTTGTGCTTCTCGCCGTTCGGATACGCGTACGGAAAGCGCTCCCAGGTGACGGTGGTCGTCGACTCGGTCGGCTCGGGCACCCGGTAGATGGCGTAATCGGTCCGCACGAAGTTGTTGTCGCCGATGTCGCCCAGGTACACGCACGTGCCTGACGGACACGGCCCGAGGGCGACGTCTTCCCAGTCACGCGCGGTCGCACCGATCAGGTTGAAGGTCTGGATGATGGCGCCGCTCTCCATGGCGAAGAAGCGAGCGGAGTCACCCGAATCGTTGTGTGCGTAGAAGATGCCCGGCCGTGAACGGCTCGCGACGAGCCCGGAGAGCTCGATCAGCGGAGCATCGATCGCGCCGGCATCGGTCGGCATGTTCCAGATGCGGCAGCCACACGCCGCACCGCCATCGACGGCGGGTACTCCGGAATCGACAGCAGGCTCAACGACAGGTCTCGGAGCACAACCCGCGATCAACAACGCGACGAACAAGGGCCTCACATCGACGCATCGTGAACGATGAGCCACCTGCCCTGCCAGCGTTTGAAGACCACGACGGTGTGACCTGATGCGCCGGGTTTGTCGGCGTAATCGAGCGACCACTTCGCAGCGACCGAGACCTCGTCGGCACTTTCGCGAACGTCGATGGGTGTGAGCGTCAGCTTTCCCATCGCCGCGGCTGACGGGTACTTCTTCTTGTAGCGCGCGAGCACCTCGCCGCGGCCCTTCGTCACGCCCGACGGAGACACGAACACCGCGTCGTCGGCGTAGATCGAACAGAACGAATCGAGGTCACCGCGCGACCAGGCCGCTGACTGCTTGTCGAGCAGCGCGAGCACCTCATGACCGCCGTCGGCAGCGGTCAACGCCAGCGTCACTGCGTACGCGAGCATGTGGTCACCGCGACCTTGCGCATCTCGGCGAGGAACTTTTCGGGCGGCAGGAACCCGGTGACCCGCGGCTTGTCGAGCACGTCGCCCATGGGGTTGACGAACGCGACGGTCGGCAGGCCCTGAACGCCGAAGCGTTCGTACAGCGCGTCGAGCACATCGTGGTCGACCGTGCCGTCGACCTTCACGGTCACGAAGCGCTCCGATTCCGCGCGAACTTCCGGCGACACGTAGGTGTGCGAATCGAGCTCCTTACAGGCGGCGCACCAGTCGGCGAAGAAGTCGATCATCACCGGGCGGCAATCGGCCTTCGCCTTCGCCAGCACTTCGTTGAACGGGTCGGCGCTCTTCGATTTCTCCGCGCTGTACGTGAGCGCCCACACGAACTCCGGGCCGTTCTTGAGCTCGCTCAGCTTCTTCTGCGCAGCGATCAACGCGTCTTGCAGTTGCTGTTTTTCGACGCCGTCGGCCTTCGTGACCGCGTCCTGCAGCTTCACGACCTGCGCGTTGAGGTCCTTCTCGGCGAGGAGGTCTTCGACCGTGGGCTTCGGCACGGCGATGGGCGCAGCCATGCGAATGACGAACGCGATCAACACCGCGGCCACACCGAGACCCTTCGCGATCCACTGCTTGCCCTCCTTGAAGGAGAGATGAATCGCGCCGACCACCACGCCGATGAACGCCAGCACACCAGCGATGGTGATGGCGCCAATGCGACCGAGTTTGTCGGTGATGCTCGAGACCGTCTCACCGATGACCGGGAACCCGTCGCGCAGGTAGCCGACCGCGAGCGCGAGCAGCGCAATTCCGAAGACGGACTTGACCCACTCCATCCACACACCGCTCTTGGGAAGACGAACGGTGAACACGCCAATGAGGAAGAACGGAACACCGATGCCGAGCGCATAGACGAAGAGCAGGAGCGCTCCGAGAACCGGATCGCGCGTCTGCGAGACCCACGTCAGTACACCCGTCAGCACCGGACCCGTGCAGGGAGCCGCGAGGAAGCCGGCGACGGAGCCCATGAGCAAGGCGCCGACGAGGCCGCCACCGCCGACGCCATTGAGCTTCATGGCGAGCCCGGACGGCAGCGCGAGTTCGAACGCTCCAAACATCGACGTGGCGAGCACGACCATGAAGACCGCGAGGCCGACGATCACCCACGTATTGCCGAGCACTGAACCGAACGCGCGACCGGACAGCGCCGCGAAGACGCCGAGCGCGCTGAACACCGCGCCCATGCCGAATACGTAGGCGCTGGTGAGCAACAACGCGCGGCCACGTGAATCGGCCTGGCGCGCACCGAAGACACCGACGGTGATCGGAATCAGCGGGTACACGCACGGCGTCAGCGACGTCAGCAGCCCACCGAGAAAGATGACGCCTGCAGCGAAGAAGAGCTGCCCTGAACCCAGCAACGACGACGCGTCGAGCGCGGAAGTCGGCCCCGTGGGAATGAGCGAAGGGACGACCACGAGTCCCACCGCCGCGAGAATTGCCAGGATCAGCACCGTCGAGCGCTTCATGCGCCCAATATGCAGCGAGAGGCCTTCTCGTTTCTTCCCTTTTTGCCGAGGCGTTTCGGGAGGTTCAGGTCCGACGGAGCGCGGAATCGGGGCTCCGCTCACGAACTCGTCCCAGGCGCGGCGCATTTGGCGGGCGCACCGTTCGGGCGGCGAGGCCCAGGCAGAGCAACGCCGGCAACGCATTCGCCCGGTTCCGGCAAACGCATCGTCGGAGCGATCACGCACCACGGAAGTTCGCTTCGCTCCGTCGCCACAATGAGCGCACATCCGACAGGCAACTCACCGTCGAAGTCGCGACGAATCGCTTCCTGCGCCCGCGCCTGAACCTGAAGTCCGAGGACGTACGTGTAGACCGCGTCGAACCCACCATCCATGAAGCCGAAGGAGTTCGCGGGACTCACAACTGCGTCAGCCTTCTCGTCGATCGCGCTCGATGAGCGCCTGACTGGTGTCGCGGAGATGAAGCTTCATGAGCACAGTCCATCGGTGGTACGCGCGAGGGCATGTCTCGCGTCGTTCTGCTCGTCGCTGCAGCTGCGACCCTCGCTCGATTCTGCAGCAAAGATCCGACGCCCGACGCCGGCGTGGTTCAAGCGCCGATCACCATCGATGCAGGTGCGCCGGTCGCTCCAGGTGACGGCGGCGTGCACTTCGTCACCATCGGTGACACCGGCAAAGGCAACCCGCCACAATTCAAAGTCGGCGCCGCGATCGCCACGTTCTGCAAGACGCACCCGTGCGACTTCGTGGTGCTGCTCGGCGACAATTTCTACCCGACTGGCGTCACCTCGACCTCCGACCCTCAATGGCAGTCAGCATTCGTCGAGCCGTACGCAGACGTGAACGTGCCGTTCTATGCGGTGCTCGGAAATCACGACTACGGCGGGAACGGCGCGGGCACCGAACTCCCCAAGGGTGACTTCCAGGTCGCGTACTCGCTCATCAACCCCAAGTGGCGAATGCCGGCGCACCACTACAAATGGCGCCAGGGTGACGTGGAATTCTTCGTCGCCGACACCAATCGCTCGATGTTCGGAATCGACTCGCGCGTGAGCGCTGATTTCGAGACGTGGATTCCGGCGTCAACGGCGAAATGGAAGATCGCCCTGGGTCACCACCCGCTCAAGTCGAACGGTCCGCACGGCAATGCAGGCGCGTACGACGGCGTTCCGTACGTACCGGTCGCAAACGGCTCCGGCGTGAAGGAGTTCTACGAGCAGTACGTCTGTGGCCGCGCCGACTTCCTGATCGCCGCGCACGATCACAACATTCAATGGCTCGAGGCGACGTGCACGCGGCCGGGCTCGAAGTTGAACACCGGGCTCATCGTGTCAGGCGGTGGCGCGTCGACCACCACGCTGCGCTTCAACCAACCGAACTACTACCAGTCTGACGGGCCGGGCTTCGTCTACTACGAGATCGTCGACGACACGTTCACGGCCACGTTCATCAACTGGGACGGCGTGCAGGAGTTCACGAAGACGGTGCGGAAGCAGTGAGCAGTCGTTACTTCTGATTCGCGGAGACGACTCCGGCTGGTTCACGCACCAACGTCCGGGACGACCCGGCTCTTCTTTCGGAGCCGCCGCCATGGCCTGGGTCTGTCTCGTTCTCGCTGGTCTTCTCGAAGTCGTGTGGGCTGTCGGTCTCAAGCACGCCAACGGCTTCTCGCGACTCGTTCCTTCCGTCATCACCGTGAGCGCGATGTTCGCGAGCTTCTGGCTGCTCTCGGTGGCGATGCGGACGCTTCCCCTCGGCACCGCCTACGCGATCTGGACCGGCATCGGCGCCGTCGGCGCCTTCATCGTCGGCATCCTGTGCTTTGGCGAAGCGATCACCGCGACACGCGTGACCGCGATTCTGCTCGTGCTCAGCGGCCTCACGTTGCTGAAGGTCTCTACGCCGTGACCCAAAACCGGTAGCCGTTCACACGAAACGGCACGCCGAGCTCGGTGCACACGTCGGCCAGAAAATCGGGCGAGAAGAAGTAGTTGGTAACGGCAGCCAAACGCCCCGACTCCGTCTCCACGCGCATCACGGTTCGCACGGCTGGCCCGTCGTCGTGCGCGTACCAGAACAGAAGAATGGGCTCGTCGCGGTACACGCGCACTTCGCAGGTCGGTGGGGCGCCGTGGTTACCCGCTCAGGAATTCGGCCCCGACGCCGCCGCGTTCGTCGATGGTGATCGGCGTCAGCGTTCCAGCGAAGGAACCCGTCCTTGGGTGCCTGGGCGCTTCGTCTCCCAACTCCGTGACGACACCCGAGATTCGCACCGACGCGTGCTCGAGCAGCAAGGCAGTCATGCCGTCGAGGTCGCGCGCATTGAACGCGGCACAGAACGCGTCGAGCACTTCACGCGCTGGCTTCCGTCCGTCCGACATGGCGGTCTCCCCGAGGCGCGCGCGGCCGCGATGAAGTGCAGCCTTCACCGCACCGACGGTGGTGTTCAGGACCTCAGCAATCTCGTCGAGCGTGAGGTCGAAGGATTCCTTCAAAACGAGCGCCGCGCGTTCCTGAGGCGACAGCTGCGCGAACAGTTCGCCTGCGGCTTCGCGCACGTCACGCGGATCGGTCGACTGAAGAGCGAACCCGGCTGGCGGCCTGAGCGCCGACCGACGTGCGCGATCGATCCACAGATTCGACGCGATTCTGAACAACCAGGCGCGCGGCTTCGGCACGTCTTGAAACAAGGTGCCGAGCGCTCCGAACGCGCGCAGCAACGTGTCCTGCGTCAGATCTTCTGCGTCCCACGGGTTTCCCGTGAGTTGTCGGCAATACCGATAGAGCGCCGGCCGCTGCGGCTCGTAGCCATCGAGAAATCGCTGCCACAGCGATCGGACCTCCAGCCGCAGATCACTCCTGAGTGCACGGGTTCGTGACACAGCACCGCGAGCTCGTCACCGACCTGCATGGTGCGCACGAGCTTCAATTTCCGGTTGGGAACGCCCTCGAACAGCCGCGTGCCGCTGCCCAGGAGCACCGGGTTGACGATCAGCCGGTATTCATCGACGAGGTTCAGCTCGCTGAGCGTCTTCACCAGCCCGGCGCCAGCCCACGCGACGATCGGCTCGACCAGGCGAGTTCTTGAGTTCCCGAATGCGCTCACCGATTCGGTCCGAGATGATCTCCGTGTTGTTCCACTCCGCCGTCGTCAGCGTGCGCGACAACACCACCTTCTTGAGCGCGTTCATCTTGTCGGCGAACACGCCGGTCGCCTTCGGCCAGTACTTGAGCATCTCCTCGTACGAGCGCCGGCCGTAGAGCGCGACGTCGACGGAGTCGACCATCTCGGTGCAGTACCGCTCGAACGCCGGTGACTGGTCGGCGAACCAATTCAGGTTTCCATCAGCGCCGGCGATGTAGCCATCGAGCGTCACCAACATCGATACGTAGAGTCTTCGTGAGTTCATGGCGTAGAGACGAATGAGGCGCAGTTCGAGATACGGGAGCCGCGGTGTTTTCTTTCTTCAGAGACTTGCGACGTCAGAAGTTCGCAGCCGAGCCCTTCCCGACCGGGTGGATGCCGATCGTCGAACAGCGCCTGACGTTCACGAAGCGCTTCCAGCCTGACGAATTGGAGCGCTTCCTCGTGGTGTTGAAAGTGTTCGCGAAAGACAAGGACTGGGTCGGCATTCACGGCCTCGAGATCAGCGACGAGCTCAAGGTCGTCATCTCGGGAGCCGCGGCCCGCCTCGGCCGCAACCTCGACCTCGACGTGTACGACCAACTGCGCACGGTCGTGGTGTACCCGAGCCACTTCAGTCACGACGATGAGGCGTTCCTCGGTCAGGCGTTTCGCTGGGGCCAGGTCGTCTTGAGCTGGGACGCGGTGAAAGGCGGGCTCAAGAACCCCGGTGACGGCCACGACACCGCGTTGCACGAATTCGCGCACATGCTCGACGCAGCGAGCGGCGGGTTCGACGGGACGCCCGAACTGCACGACGCGCGCGACTACGGGGCGTGGGCGCAGGCGTTCTCGAAGCACTTCCTCGAGCTGCGCGAAAAACCCGAGAAGAACGTGATGCGCGCGGACGGAGCCACCAACGAAGCGGAGTTCTTCGCGGTGGCCACCGAGACGTTCTTCGAGAGGCCGGTGCAGCTGAAGAACCGCGCACCGGATCTCTACGAGCAGCTGCAGCACTACTACCTGGTCGACCCAGCGGCGGCGATCAGGGCTTCTTGACGTCGAGACCGGCGCTGCGCGCGAGCCCCATCACGCCTTCCACGGCGGCGGCGATGTAGCCGAACGGGTTCGCGCCATCGACGGCCGTCACGTGCACTTCGCCCATCTTCTGCTGGAACGCCGCAGCGAGCTCCGGGAGACGATTGGCGACCGCCAGCTGAATCGCTTCGGGCGTGAGCGTGTTCTCGATCTGCTTGAGACGCGCGGTGCGCTGCAGCGCCGGCTCCTGGAGCAACTGCTGCTTGTGCACCTCGAGTTCCACGGTGCGGGTCTCGATCTCGGTGAGGTGCCGTTTGGCTTCGGCGGCCAACGCGTTCACCCGCAGGGCCTCGGTCTTCTGCGTCAGCTCGGCGACCTGCGCTTCATGACGCACGCGTTCGGCTTCGGCCTTCAGTTGCAGCTCTTCGACCTCGGCCCTGAGCTTCTGCAGCTGCGCGCGCTGGGCGTTCTGCGCCGCTTCATCCTGAAGTCGCGCCTCGGCGGAGATCTTCTCGAGCGCTGCGGCTTCGTCGGCGGCCTGCTTGCGCTTCCGCGTCTCCTGCTCGACGGCGATTCGCTGCAGTGAATACTCACGTTCCGCGAGCAATTGTGCCGCGCGCGTCGAACGTTCCTGAGCGAGCCGTGCCTCTTCGACCTTCGCGTCTGACGCCAGCTTCTCGAGGCGCGCCGCTTCTTCAGCCTCCTGCTTCTTCTGTCGGAGCTCCGTCGTGGCGGCGATTCGAAGCAGTTCGATTTCACGCTGCGTCTTCGTCTCGTCGGCCTGCAGCGCGCGTTGCTTGGCGAGCTCGGCTTCACGCGCGACCTGCTCCTGCTGCACGCGGAACCTGGCCTGCATGTTGGTGAACACCTGCGACGACAACACGCGCACGTCCTGAATCTCGATGGTGTCGACGACCACGCCCCAGCCGCGATCGGTGCCGTCTTCCATGCGACCCTGACCGCTCACCACGGGCGCGATCTCGCGGACCAGCTCACGCGCCAACGCGTCTTTGCGGCGCGTGAGCACCTGTTCGATGGACAGGTTCGCGATGAGCCGGCGCGAGGCACCGACACACATCTCCTCCATCATCTCGGCGAGCTTTTCCTGCGCGCGCTCGGGGAAGCTGAAGTTCAACATGCGCGCGGCGATGAGCGGCTCGGCCACGCGGTACACGGCGATCCCCGTGACCTTCACGCCCACCTTTTCCTGCGTGATCTGATCAGCGACGAAGTGCAGCCGCTGCACGGTCGTCGGCACGATGGCAATCGAGTCCCAGGGCCACTTGAAGACCGTCGCGCCCTGCCCCGCCGCGATCACCTGGCCACCACGCATGCGAATCAGAAACTCGCTCGGCTTCGCGGAGATCCAGCCCCACCGCTTCGTCTTCTCGGGGTCTTCTTCGGGCTTTCCACGACGCCAGCCTTCCGACACGACTTGAACCGCTGCGGTTTTGGTCATGCCCAGCCACCAAGCGAGCCGCGTGCCGTACGCCAAACCGGCGAATCGTCATGCGCACATGATCCAGAACGGATCAGGTCGATCGAATTCGGGTCACCCGTAACGTCGCGAACTGACAGGACCCCGACCGACGATCTTGAGATTCACTCTCAACACCAGCCAAGGGCCCGAAATCACTGATAGTGGACTTGACCGGTCCATCATTCCCCCGTTACAGGGAATTCATACCGGACCTGTCCGGTCCACATTCGAGGTGCTGAATGAAGCTGCCGATCTACATGGACTACCACGCGACGACGCCGATGGACCCGCGCGTGCTGGAAGCCATGAAACCCTACTTCCTGGACGACTTCGGAAATGCCGCATCGCGTAACCACGCGTTCGGTTGGAAAGCCGAAGCTGCGGTCGAGAAGGCGCGGAAGCAGATCGGCGCACTGATCGGCGCGAGCGACAAAGAGATCGTCTTCACGTCTGGCGCGACGGAGTCGAACAACCTCGCGATCAAGGGCGTGGTCGACTTCTACAAGGACAAGGGCGACCACATCATCACGGTCACCACCGAGCACAAGGCGATCCTCGACACGTGCAAGCGCCTCGAGCGCCAGCGCCAGGAGCGCATCGACGAGCTCAAGATTCAGCGCCTGATGGAGCTCACCGGCGCCGACGTGAACGCCGAAGATCTCGCGACGCTCGAGCTGAAGCACGACCTCGAGAACGACACGGTGTTGAAGCGCTGGATCGACAAGGTTCGCGTCGGCGCGCGCGTGACGTATCTGAACCCGAAGAAAGACGGCCTCATCGACCTCGACGAACTCAAGGCCGCGATCACCGACAAGACGATCCTCGTCTCGGTAATGTTGGCGAACAACGAGATCGGCGTGGTGCAGCCGGTGAACGAGATCGGCGCCATCTGCCGTGAGCGCGGCGTGCTCTTCCACACCGATGCGGTTCAGGGCGTGGGCAAGGTTCCGTTCGACGTCGAGGCGGCGAAGGCCGACCTGGTGTCGATCACGGCGCACAAGATGTACGGGCCCAAGGGTGTCGGCGCGCTGTACGTGCGTCGCAAGCCGCGCGTTCGCGTGCGTGAGCAGATCGACGGCGGTGGTCACGAGCGCGGCATGCGTTCGGGCACCCTCAACGTCGCGGGCATCGTCGGTTTCGGTGCCGCGGCGGAGATCGCGAAGAACGAACTCGAGACCGAAGCGGCGCGGCTGACGGCGCTCCGTGAGCGGCTGTGGAAGGGCGTCTCGTCGAAGCTCGACTACCTGACCATCAACGGTTCGATGACCTCGCGCCTGCCCGGCAACCTCAACGTCTCGTTCGCCTTCGCTGAAGGCGAAGCGCTGATGATGGCGATCAAGGACGTGGCCGTTTCGTCAGGCTCGGCCTGCACGTCGGCCTCGCTCGAGCCGTCGTACGTGCTGCGCGCGCTCGGCGTCGACGAAGAGATGGCGCACAGCTCGATTCGCTTCGGGCTCGGCCGCTTCAGCACCGAAGAAGAAGTCGACTACGTGATCGATTTGATGGCGCGCGCGGTGACGAAGCTGCGCGACATGTCCCCGCTCTACGAAATGGCCAAAGAGGGCATCGACCTCAAGTCCATCGAGTGGAAGGCGCACTGAGTTTTCTGAAACAAGAGAGGTAACAGCCATGGCCTACAGCGAAAAAGTCATCGAGCACTTCGAGCACAGCAAGAACGTCGGCACCCTCGACAAGAACGACCCCAACGTGGGCACCGGTCTGGTCGGCGCGCCGGCCTGCGGCGACGTGATGCGCCTGCAGCTCAAGATCAGCGACGACGGCGTCATCGAAGACGCCAAGTTCAAGACCTTCGGCTGCGGTTCGGCCATCGCGTCCAGCTCGCTCGTCACCGAGTGGGTCAAGGGCAAGTCGATGGACGACGCGATGAAGATCACCAACAAGGAGATCGCCAAAGAGCTGTCGCTGCCTCCGGTGAAGATCCACTGCTCTGTTCTCGCTGAAGACGCCATCAAGGCGGCGATCGAGGACTTCCGCGCCAAGCGCGCGGCTCGCAAGGGAGCCTGAAGTCATGGAAGCGACCGCTCAGCCCGCCATTCCGAAGATCGGCAAGCCGACGATCAAGGGTATCGGTCTCGATGACAGCGCGGTCGTGCGCTTGCAGCGCCTGCTCGCCGAGCGTCAGACGCCAGAAGCGGGTCTGCGCATCGCGGTGAAGGGCGGCGGGTGCAGCGGCCTCGCGTACCACATGGAGTGGACCGACAAGCCCCGCGAGCGCGACAAGATCTTCGAGCGCGACGGCGTTCGCGTGTTCGTCGACCCCAAGAGCTTCCTCTACCTGATGGGCACCGAGCTCATCTTCGAAGAGGGCCTGCTCGCCTCGGGCTTCAAGCTCCGCAATCCGAACGAGAAGGCCGCGTGCGGCTGTGGTGACTCGTTCACGGTGTGACCTGTGACGCACTTTGAAATCTTCGGCCTCGCGCCGTCCGTCGACCTCGACGTGAAGGCGCTGGAGGCCCAGCACCGCCAGCTCTCGCTCGAGACCCACCCCGATCGCTTCGCGCAGGCCGACGCGCGCACGCGTCGAATCGCCGCCGAGAAGACCGCGGCGCTCAACGAAGCGGTCAAGGTGCTCAAGGACCCGGTTCGCCGCGCCTTCTACGTGCTCGAGCTCAAGGGCGTGAAGCTCGACACCGAAGACGCCGCCGCCAGGGTGAAGATGCCCATGGACTTCCTCGAGGAGATCATGGACCGACGGGAAGCGCTCGAGGCCGCGCGGGCAAGCAAGAAGCTCGAGGCTGCGCAGGCCATGGCGAAGGATATTCGCGCGGCGAAAGACGCTGCGCTCTCAACGGCCCAGACCGCGTTGCGTGCTGACGACGTCGCCACGGCGACCGTCAGCCTGGGCCGCGTTCGTTACTACACGCGCTTCCTCGACGAGGTCGACGCGTTCGAAGAGGAGCTCCTTTCGTGAAGGGCTTTCTGCAGATTCATGACCCGCTCAAGCCCAGGGGCAGCGTGGTCGGCATCGATCTCGGCACCACCAACTCGTTGGTGGCCGCGGTCATCAACGGCAAGCCGGTGTGCCTCGCGGCCGATGAGGGCGAGGCGAAGTTGCTGCCCTCGGTGGTGCACTATTCGAAAGACGGTTCGGTGATCGTCGGCAAGCGCGCGGTTGCGCTGCTGCCCGAGCACCCGACCGACACCATCAAGTCGGCCAAGCGCTTCATGGGCAAGTCGCTCGGCGATCTCGAGACGAAGAAGCTCGGCGCGTACGAGTTCGCGCCGGGCTCTGGCGTGGTTCGCTTCAAGGTGGCTGGCGGTCAGCCGGTCACCCCGATCGAAGTGTCGGGCGAAGTGCTTCGTCAGTTGAAGCGCCGCGCCGAGAGTCACTTCGCCGGCAAGGTCGAGCAGGCGGTCATCACGGTGCCTGCGTACTTCGACGATGCACAGCGACAGGCCACGAAGGACGCAGGCCGGCTGGCGGGCCTCGAAGTGCTGCGGCTCCTGAACGAGCCCACCGCGGCGGCGCTCGCGTACGGCCTCGACAAGGGCGTTCAGGGCCTCTACGCCGTGTACGACCTCGGCGGCGGCACCTTCGACATCTCGATTCTCGAGCTCGTCGACGGCGTGTTCCAGGTGAAGTCGGTCGGTGGTGATTCGGCGCTCGGCGGAGACGACTTCGATCGCGGGGTCGTCGCGAAGATCATCGAAGCGCGCGGCATCGAAGCGCCGTCGCCCACGCAGATCGCGACGTTGCTGCAGCTCGCGAAGGCCGCGAAGGAGCAGCTGACGGAAGTCACGGACACGATCATCGACTTCGAAGGAACGCCCTTCCCGCTCTCACGCGCGCAGTTCGACGAGTGGATCGCGCCGCTGCTGCAGAAGACCGGGCTCTCGGTTCGTCGCGCGTTGAAAGACGCGGGCGTGACGGCCGAAGACGTCAAAGGCGTGGTGCTCGTCGGCGGCTCGACGCGCGTGCCCGCGGTTCGCACCTTCGTCGCGCAGGCCTTCGGGAAGGAGCCGCTCTCGGACATCAACCCCGATGAAGTGGTCGCGCTGGGCGCGGCGATTCAGGCTGACCTGCTCACCAACGAAGATCGTCGCGACGAAGTGCTGTTGCTCGACGTGATTCCCCTGTCGCTCGGTCTGGAGACCATGGGCGGCGTGGTCGAGAAGCTGATTCCGCGCAACTCGAGCATTCCCATCGCGCAGGCGCAGATCTTCACCACGTTCCAGGACGGCCAGACAGGCATGGACATCCACGTGGTTCAGGGCGAACGCGAGCTCGTCGACGACAACCGTTCGCTCGCGCGTTTCCGGCTCTCGGGCATTCCGCCGATGGCCGCGGGTATGGGTCGCGTGCAGGTCACCTTCCGTGTCGACGCCGACGGCATCCTTTCGGTCAGCGCCAGGGAAGAGACCACCGGCGTCGAGCAGCAGATCACCGTGAAGCCCACGCATGGTCTGACCGACGAAGAGATGGAGCAGATGCTCCTCGATTCGATCGACTTCGCCGAAGACGACATGCAGCGCCGTCTGCTCGCCGAACAGCGCGTGGAAGCGCAGCGGCTGTTGATCGACGGTGCCAAGCAGCTCAAGGAAAACGGTGACCTGCTCACCGCCGATGAACGCGCGCAGCTGGAGACGCAGTTCGCTCGACTCACGGAGCTGACGAAGACCGAGAAGAGCCACGAAGCGCTCAAGGCTGCGATCACCGAGGTCGACGGTCTGGCCCGGCCCTTCGTCGAGAAGATCATGGACCGCGCGATCGGCAAGGCCGCCGTCGGTCACCGCATGGAGGATTTCTGACGTGCCCCGCGTGACATTCCGAAGCCCGCTTCAAGAGCTGACCGTCGAGGTTGCCGAGGGCACCTCGCTCCTGGAAGCCGCAGACAAGGTCGACGCGCAGGTCGGTCACTCGTGTGGCGGCGCGTGCGCGTGCTCCACCTGCCACGTGTGGGTGAAGAAGGGCCTCGAGACGCTCTCCGAGCAGGACGACATGGAGATGGACCGCCTCGACCTCGCCTACGACGTGAAGCCCAGCTCGCGACTCGCCTGCCAGGCCAGGTGCGGGAAGGCCGACCTCGAGGTCTGGATCACCGAAGAGTCCCTGAAGGCGTTCATGGACGAGAACCCGGCGATCCGGAAGGCGATGGAGGCCGAAGGCACGTGGCCGCCGAAGAAGTTCACGTGAGCGTCAGGTCTTCGTTGACAGTCCCGTCTGCGACAACGTATTGAGCCGCAGCCGTACGCCCAGGTGGCGGAATTGGTAGACGCGCTAGATTCAGGGTCTAGTGCTGGCAACAGCGTGGAGGTTCGAGTCCTCTCCTGGGCACAAACAGGGGGAACTGGTGAAAGCCGGTTCCCCCTGAATCTTTTCGGGCCTTTATGCGACTGATTCTGCTGGCGCTGGTGGTGTTGGTGGCGGGTTGCGAGACGGTCGACGAAGACTTCGAAGGCCGCCTGGTACAGATTGAAGTGACCAGCTCCGCCGACGACTGTGTGCCGAGGCGGTTCACGGGCGACGCGGGCCTCCACTTCATCGGCGTTCGCCCCGACGGCGGCACGGTCTTCACCTTGTCGAACGCGGCGGTCTACGGGCCGCTCATCGACGGTGGCGCGCTCGAGAGCGTCATTCGCCAGGCGTTGCCCCCGGTGAACATGGGCCGCTCAAACGTGGGTCAAAACGGTGAAGTGGCGTGTGACGGCATCTTCGGCGACTGGCGCGAAGTGGGCACCGAGCTGCAGCTTTCCCAGGACTTTCCCGGCTTCACCGACTGCGTGACCGGCCCGCCGTGGCTGCCGCAGCGTCGTTGCACCGCCGAGCGCTCGCTCAAGCTGACCGACGTCGGCACCTGCCGCATTTCGTGTCTGCGGGTCACGGCGGGTACCGAAGTCGTTTGCGAGTGCTGAGCGGCGCTCAGTCGACTGCGTCCAACCACGACGACAACAGCGGGTGCCGCGTCACTTCTCCTTGCAGGCCGCGTTCAGGATTGACGCGGAAGGCGACGAAATCGCGCGCTGAGAGTGACTCGATGAGTTGCGTCGCGGTCGACTCGTCAGGCGCAAAGAGAATGGCCCCGTCGCCACCACCTGCGCCGCTCTGCTTGCCACCACAGCCGAACGTGCGGGCGATGCCGAGAATGCGCTCGAGCTCGTCGGTGCGGGTGACCTCGAGTTCCCACAACAACGCCTGCAGCGCGCCACTCGCAGACTTCACCGCGTCGAAGTCACGGCGGAGCAGCCCGTGCTCCAACGCCTCGGAATGCGCGTCGGAGCGGTCGACGAAGCGCTTGCGGGCTTCGACGTCGAGGCGACGCTCGACTTCCTTCACCAGGCCGGTGGTCGAGGCCGACTTGCCGCTGAAGGCGTAGATCATGGTGAACACCGGTTCGCCCATGCGCGCGAGGTGCACCGGCTGTGACTGCTCGACCGCCGACACCAGGCCACCGCGCGCTGCAGCCGTCAGCAACGTCGAGGCATCGAAGCGGCGATATCTGACGACGCCACCGGCAAACGAAGCGGCGACGTCAGCGCCGCTCCCCTTCCCGTTCTGGGCGTCGGCGTGCGCCAGCAGTGAGAGCTTGAGCGTGTCCCACGTGGCGCCGAGCGCGTGGCGCGCCGCTTCGACCGCGAGCACGGCGGCGCGCGCGCTGCTGCCGATGCCGAGCTTGTGGCCGTTGACCAACGGCGAAGGCTCGAACGCCACCGAGAAGCCCGGGCCTTCGACGCCCGACAAGCGGTACGCGAGATCGACGGCGACCGAGACGAACTTGAAGTCGTCGGTCACCGGCGCCGCCCAGCGAACGCCCGCCGGCGTGGCATGACCGCTGAGCCGGCCACCCGCGAGCACGATGTCGACGCGGCGATCGTCACGAGAACGAACGAACGCGTGGGCGCGCGGCCCGATGCCCACGATTCGCGCTTCGCCGCCCCAGAGCACGGCGAACTCGCCCGAAAGAAACAGCTTTCCCGGCGCAGAGAGCGTGCGGTCCATCAACGCCAGCCGAGGCCGAGCGCCAACTTCGCAGCGAAGCGCGCGTTGTTCTCGAGCAGCGCCAGGTTCGCGTTGAGCGACTTGCCCTTCGTGCGCTCCACCATCTGGCCGAGCAGGAACGGCGTGACCGCTTTGCCTTCGACCTTCTTCTTCTTCGCCAGCGCCAACGCAGCGGTGATGTGCTTCTCGACGTCGGCGCGCTTGAGTGACGTCTTCGCGGGAGGCGGGAGCGCGAACACCATGCCGCCCTGCTTCAGATCACGCCGCGCGCGGATCATCTCGGCGGCTTCCTTCGCGTCGTCGACACGGTGCTCGAGGGTGATGCCCGTCTCGCGCGTGTAGAAGCCCGGCAACTCGTTGGTGCCGACGCCGACCACCGGGACCGACAAGGTCTCGAGGACCTCCAGCGTTCGCGGGAGATCGAGCACCGACTTCGCGCCGGCGCACACCACGGCCACGGGCCAGCGACCGATCGCCGGCAGGTCCTGCGAGATGTCCATGTGATCTTCGACGCCACGGTGCACGCCGCCGAGGCCGCCGGTCGCGAAGACGTGAATACCGGCCGCGACCGCCAGCTCACACGTCGCGCTGACGGTGGTGCCGCCCGTCGCCTTGCGCGCCACCGCGATCGCCAGGTCACGCGAGCCCAGCTTCATGAGGCCCTTGCCCTTCGACAGCAGCTTCAGCTGCGCCTCTTCGAGGCCGACGTAAAGCTGGCCTTCGATCACCGCCATCGACGCGGGGATCGCACCTTCTTCACGAATCGCGTCTTCGCAGCGCTTCTGACACTCGAGGTTGTGCGGGTACGGAAGGCCCTGCGCCAGCACCGACGTCTCCAACGCCACCAACGGCTTCAGCGTGCGGCGAGCCGAGGAGACTTCCTGCGAAAAATTCAGCTTCACGCGCGTCGCTTCTCCACCACCAGGTTGTACTCCTCGATCTTCTTGTCGAGCGTCGGCCGGCTGATGCCCAGCGCAGCAGCGGCGCGAATCTTCTTGCCGTTGGCCTGACGCAACGCCTCGGAGATCGCGTCGCGCTCGAGCCGTGAAATGCGCTCGGCGAGGGACTGAGGCGCTGACGCTTCGGCCGCGCCACCTTGAATCTCGGGCGGGAGGTGCAACGCGGTCACCTCGGCGCCGCCGTAGAGCAGCGCGAGGCGTTCAGCGACCAGGCGAAGCTCCTCCACGTTGCCCGGCCAGTGGTGATCGCCCAGCAGCCGCTTCGCATCGGGCGTGAGGTTCGGCGCTTCCTTTCGACGGGTGCGCGTCAATTCGGCGCAGAACCACTCGAAGAGCTGCAGCACGTCGCCTTTGCGCTCGCGCAGCGGCACCGTCTCGACCTCCACGCCGCTGAGTGAACGCGCCAGCTCGCCGTCGAGCTCGTTGCGTGACTGCAACGTCTCGAGGCTCGCCTTCGCGGTCACCATCACCCGAACGTCGACCGGCTCTTCGCCGCCCTGGCGTGCGGGCGCCGTCTTGCGAGCGATCAACCGCGCCAGACGCTCCGACGCGTGGCGCGGCAACGATTCGATGTTGAGCAGCAGCAACGTTCCGCCATCGGCCTTCAGCAACGCCGACGACTGCGGGGGCACGCCGGGCGCGCTGGTGCGGCCGAACAGCGCCTCCTCGGTCTCGGTCGTGGAGCGGCGGCAATCGACCACGATGAACGGGCCCAGGGCGCGCGACGAACGCGAGTGAATGTAACGGGCGGTCTGCGCACGCCCCGTTCCCGGCTCGCCGTGCAGCAGCACGATGTCGGCGCCCGATGCCGCGCGCCGGGCGGAGTCGACGGTCTTCCGGAACTGGCGGCTCGAGCCGACGAGCGAGACCGCCGCGGCGGCACCGTCGCTCCGGCTGCGCACCGAGGTCACCGCTTCGCCCGCGAGGCGCCCCAGCGCAGCGATGGTGCGCTGCTCTTCTTCACCGAACGGCTCAGGGCGCTCGGCGTACAGAATTCCGAAAGGCGCACCGCCGGACGCGATGAGCGGCGCGCACAGCAGGCCCTTCACGCGGCCGGCTTCCTTGCGCTCGAGGGCACCGCGAACCAGCGAGCGGGGCACCTCGACGGAATCAGCGCCGACGACCGCGGCCGTCATCAGCCCTTCGGTGCCGCCCAGCAGCGCCGCCGCTTTGTCTGCATGCACGCTGCGCCCGAGCTCTTCGGCCGCGCGGCGAAGCACCATGGCTTCACTGGTCGCCGAGATCAGCGCCACGCCCGCGTGGTAGAGGCCCGCGACCGCACCGACCGCGGGAATGAGCTCTTCGACGGGGCTCGTCTGCTGCTCGCCGTCGGTCTCACGGTCCGACAGGGACGCCCGGGCCGACGGCTCGAACAGAATCGTCGAGTCACCGACCTGCAGCCGATCACCGGGGAGGAGCTGGAGCTCCTGCTCGAGCTTCTCGCCGTTGACCAGCGTGCCGTTGCGCGAACCGAGGTCGCTCACGCGCGCCTGGCCGTCTTCCACGAACAGCCGCACGTGCCGACGCGAGACCTTCGCGTCTTCGAGCGAGATGGTGCACGACGGGCTGCGGCCGATGAAGACCTCGCCCTGCACTTCCAAGCGGCGCCCGGCTTGCGGGCCCGTCAGCAACAACAGCGCGGCCATTCGTTCTCCCTCGCTCGAGGAGCTACGCCGGAAGCTCGAGCTGGAGCAGTTGCTCCATCTCTTCCGGGTCGAGTTGACGCCCTTCGCGTGCGACGGCGAGAGCGTTGATTTGCGAGTCGTCGACTTCCACGTGCGACCCCTTGCGCCACTCCGTCGTGCGCGTGCCGCCCTCAACCAGCTTTCCGACCAGCGTGTCCTCGTCCCACTGTATGACTTCGACCCAGAGTTGCTCCTGCTCGGGCTCCGCGTCGACGCCCGAGGGATGCACTTCGAAGGGCGCGCGCACCAGGAACGTGAGCGGCTCCATCAACCCCTTGCGCAGATAGCGGCCCTTGAACGTCGGCAACTGGCGGCTGGCGTCGGTCTGACGCTTTTCGGCTTCCGCGTCCGACTCCCGGGTGAAGCGGTCGCGGTAGTGCGCGAGCACCTCTGACATCGCGTGCCGACCCTCGGGCGACACCACGGTGAGGAAGTTGGTGTTGTGCGCGGTGAACGCGTCGGGGTCGGCCCCGTAGAGGTTCGCCCGGCCCTCGTCACTGGGGAGCAGCTGAAAGCCCATACCCACGCTGGTGGCGATCACCTGACGCGGCTGCGGCCCCTGCGCGAAGGCGAGGTCGGCGCACAGCTCCTGAAAGAACGTCTCGGCGGCGTTCAGATCTTCGTCCGCGATGTGGAACATCTCCACGTCGGGTGAACCGAACTTGGCCATGCCGTGGGTGTGAACCCAGTTCTGGCGCTCGCCCTCGCCCATCACCTGCGCGTGCACGGTGATGTGGTCGCGAATGTCGAAGTCGAGCTCGGTGATCTCCTCGACGTCGAGGTGTGAGTGAATCTTGAAGCTGGTGACGTCGACGGCCACGCCTTCACAGATCTCGAGCAGCGTGCGCACCGTCCACAGCGCCTCGAAGGCGGCGATGCTGGGCTGCGGTTTTCCGGGCTCGTAGCTGACGCGGTAGAAACCGCGCGCGTTCTCGAGTTGCTCGCGAAGCTCCTGACCGCCGGTGAGCAGGTCCGGGGTCCACCCCAGGGGAGCCAGTCGCGCATCGAACTTCACGTCGACGCGCGAGTCGTCGGCACGAACCGAGAACAGGTTGCCGTCTTCACCGAACACCAGCTCGACCTCTTCGGCCGCGAACGCCTCTTTGAGCAGTTCGGGCGTCAGCGGCTCGGGCGACTCGGTGGCGACGATGTAGACCTCTTTGACCGCGGTCACAGGTGCTTCTCGATCTGACGGAAGAGGTCGACGCGGTCGACGAGGTTGGTGAGGTAGTCGAGCGTGTCGGTCGGCAGCACCAGCACCGGGCTCGAGTCGTAGCGGGTGAACCAGTCTTCGTAGAGACCGTTGAGGCGATTCAAATACGAGGTGGGAATGTCCTGCTCCATCTTGCGGCCGCGAATGCGAATGCGCTGCTTGAGCGTCTTCACCGGGCACCGCAGGTAGATCATCAAGTCGGGTGGGCGCAGCGAGGCCGCGATGGTCTCGTAGAGCTCCCAGTAGGTCTTCCAGTCGCGCTTGTCGATGTAGCGCTGCGCGTAGAGGTTCTTCGCGAAGATCTCGGCGTCTTCGTAGATGGTGCGGTCCTGCAACGAGGTGCCGGAGCTGCGCTCGAGCTCGCGATGCAGGCGGAACTTGTGGGTGAGGAAGAAGATCTGGCTGCGAAAAGCCCAGGTCTTCATGTCCTTGTAGAAGTCCGCGAGGTACGGGTTCTGATCGTTGGGCTCGTAGAACGGCTTGAGGCCGTATTTCTTGCAGAGGAAGGCCGTCAGCTCGGTTTTTCCGGCGCCGATGTTGCCCGCAATCGCGATGAACTTTTGACCAGACACGAGCCTGCTCACTTAATTCCGCGAACCGCGTCAGTCGAGCGTTGTTCTGCTACATCGCCCGCGCCGTGCGGCGCCTCGTTCTCGTCATCGTACTCATCGTCACCGGTGCGTGCCGCAAGCCGGTCGAAGCACGTCTGGCCGAAGGTGACCGCGCCGCGATGGCGGGCCGGTGGGAAGAAGCGAGAGACAAGTGGGAAGCCGCGCGCGCGCTGTCTCCCGACGCATCGCTGGTGCATGCGCGGCTCGGCGCTGCGCTCTGGCACCTGGGCAAGGTCGATGACGCGGTCGCCGCGTGGCGCGAAGCAGTTCGCCTCGAGCCCGGGTGCGAGGACGCCCGTGAAGGGCTGGCGCGCGCGGCCTTGGCGGCGCGTGACGCCGGGGCAGCGCTCGACGCGTTGTCGACCATCACCGAGCCCTCGTCGCCCACGTTCGAGCAGGTGAAGGTGCGCGCCCTGCTCGCGCGCGGGGGCGAAGGCGACGCGCAGGCGGCCTTCGAGCTGGCATCGCGGCTGGGTGACGATGCCGAGAGCCGCTACCTCGTGGGCTCGGCGCAGCTGGCGCTGAAGCGCGTGGCCGACGCGCAGACCACCTTCGAGACGCTGGCGCGCGTGCACCCGTCGTCGCCGCTGGGCACGTACGGCCTCGCGCGCACGGCCGCCGCGCAGAATCGTCAACCCGAGGTACTGTCGAACCTCGCTACGTCGAAGTCGTTGTCGGGAACCGCGTGGCGCGCTGATGAAGTGGCAGCCGACCCCGCGTTTTCATTTCTTGCTGCCGCGCCAGAGTTCAAGGCGCTCGTAGGTCGCTGACATGTTGAGAAACCTGTTCTGTGTGTTCGTGGCGATCGTCTACACGACGATTCTGTTCCCCATCTGCATGCTGGCGATGCTCGTCACGCTGAACCCGTCAGCGGCGATGGTGATCGTGCAGCGCTGGTGGTCTCCGGTGTTGTTGTGGGCCGGCGGCGCGAAGCTCGAGGTCACCGGCCTCGAGCACCTCGCACCCGGTCAGCCGTACATCTTCGCCAGCAATCACCAGAGCACGCTCGACATTCCCGCGCTGTTCGTCGCCCTGCCCGACAACTTCAGGTTCGTGGCCAAGAAGGTGCTGCAGTACGTGCCGATCACCGGCTGGTACATGACCGCGGCGAAGTTCGTGTTCATCGATCGCTCGAACCACCGCAAGGCGCTCAAGTCGCTCGAAGAAGCCGGGCAGCGCATTCGTGGTGGCATCAGCATCGTGATGTTCGCGGAGGGCACGCGCAGCGAAGACCGGCGCATTCTGCCCTTCAAGAAGGGCCCGTTCGCGCTCGCGCTGCACGCGCAGGTGCCGGTGGTGCCGGTGGCGATCGACGGCTCGGGGCTGGTGATGCCGAAGAACTCGTGGAACATCAAACCGGGGCCCGTGAAGGTGAGCATCGGCAAGCCGATCGACGTGAAGCAGTTCGGCGAAGATCGCGTGGCGTTGATTCGTGAGGTGCGCAACGCGGTGATCTCGCAGCACCTGGCGATCGGTGGCCTCGGTGGAGACCGCGATGACGCGGTCGCAGCGCGCGGTGTCGAGGGCTCTTCGAAGTCGGCAGACGAATAGGGCGCGTCATGAACACGGCGGCCGACGCGCCCGCCGCTGCTCTCGAAATCTGGAAATGACGCGGTCTTGACGCAGGGAACTGCGTCAAACGTCGAGTGACGACGCCATCGCCTCGGGGAGCTCCTGAGGCGGCGCCTGCATGCCCGACAGCAGCAACGTGCGCACGGCCGAAGCGACGTCGGTGTCGATCATCACCGCCCCCGCCGGAGCTCCGCGCAGCGCCGCCGGGAGCACGCCCGTCGAATTGAGGCCGCCCGCCGCGCCGCCGGTCGCCAGCACCACCGGCAGTCGCAGCTCGAAGGCGCAGTAGCGCGCGAGCTTCATCACCGCGTCGTTGTCTTCGAGCACCAGGGCCCCGAGCGCCGACGAGACGAACGGCCGCCACAACGGTCGCGCCGCCTCTGCCGCGGGCACGAACACGAAGTCGATCTTCAAGACGTCGCTGACCTCGAGCGTGCCGAGCGTGCCGAAGCTGCTGCGCAGACAGGAAGGGTCGCTGCTGAAGCTCTTGAGGCCCTTGAGCGAGCGAAGGAACCAGCGGCCCGATTTGGGCCCGGTGCCCACGATGAGCATCTTGGCGACCAGCGCGTGGCGGTGGGGGCGACCGCGGAGCAGCTTGCCGCGCAGCGCGTGCACTTCGGCGGCGCCGAGCAGCGGCGCTTCTTCGACCCCCACCGCGTCGAAGCGCTGAACGACGCCCTTCTCGATGAGCGTGATGAGCGCGCCCATGACGTCGAGATCGGCGGCGTCGGCGAGGTCGAGCAGCTCCGAGAGCTTTCGCGGCTGGTTGAGTACGCGCAGCACCTCCTTCGTCACCGGGTGCGGATCGATCAGCTCGGCGCTGTCGGGCACCAGCGCGAGGCTCTGTTGCAGGCCCGGCAACACCGAGAGCAGGCGTTCACGCTCGTCGGCCTGACGCATGCCCTCGAGCAGCGCGTCTTCCATGCTGCGGTTGATCTTCGTGCGCGACGGCGCGGGGCCCGGGTGAAAGGCGAACGTACCGTCGCGCCACCCGACGAGTCGGAACAGCGCCTTCTCACCTTCGATGTCGTTGACGCGCGCGTTCACCGGGCGGCCATCGGCGATCTGAATCTCGCCGCGCTCCTGACCGTGGTGCAGCGAGAGCCGGCCGGTGCGCCGGTTCATGGCCATGATCTGCATCAGGTCGGGCAACGGGAGCTGGCTGAGGCCGCCTTCGATTTCCTTCGCGTCACCGCGGAGCTGCTGGGCCGCTTCACCACGACGGCAGAGGTGGTCGATGCGTGCGATCACCTCGTCGATGTTGAACGGCTTGGTGAGCACGCCTTCGCGGAGCTGACGGAACCTGTCGAGGTCGCGCGAACCGGTGGTGACGACGACCGGAATGTCTTCGGTGCGCGGGTTCGACCCGAGAATCTGAATGAACGAGCGCGCTTCGATGAGCGTGCACTTCTCGTCGAAGAGGATCACGTCAGGGTGGCGCAACACCGACACTTCGAGCGCCTTCGAGCCGTCGGGCGCGTACTGCACCTGGTAGCCGCGCGCGCGCAGCGCCTTGGTGAGCGCACGCACCTCGCCCACGTCGGGGTCTGCCAGCAGGACTTTTCGAGCAGTCGCCATGGTCAGTAGGGCTGGAGGTCGTAGGCAGTCTGGAGCTTGGAAACGAGCCCCTCGACCAGCGTGGGATCAGACGTGTGGAAACCCCAGGTCGCGCCGCGGCCGCGACGCTGCAACAGCGCGTAGGCCGAGCCGTCACCCATCCACAGCAGGAACTCGTGACGCGCGAGCCGCTCGTCGCCCTCGAGGAACACCGGCGTCATCGCGTGGTGCTCCTGGAGATCGGCGTGGCGACCCAGCAGGTAGACGCGCGGCGCGAAATCGGACGGGGCGTTGTCGAGCGCACGCACGATGGGGAGGTCGGACTTCACGCTCGGCCCGCCGACGTAGAGCAGCCCACGCGCCATCGGCTCACGGAGGAACTCGCGGCCGATCTCGGTCTGCAGCTCTTCGAAGAGCACGTCGGCCACCTTGCCGCGGCGTGACGGCTCACCGGCCGCGTCGGGGAGTTTGGGGCTGCGCGAGTTGCCGAGCAGCAGCTCGACCTCGTCCCAGAACGGGAGCGGTTCGAGGCGCAGGTGGTGATGCAGCGAGCCGCGACGTTCGTCCATGCGGCGCCGGCAGCAGATGAGGAGCTCGTCGAAGTCGTCACCGTCGCGGGGGAAGGTGGCGACGCCGCCGGTCAACCCCATGGGCACCCGCGCTTCGAGCGCACGCGCGTCGGCCTCGTCGAGCACCGAGCTGAGCGCCCGCCGAAGGAACATGAGGCCACCGAAGTAATCGGTCTCGGGCAGCAGCACGTGGAACTCGTGCTCCGTGGCGCGGGCCACCACGTCGGAGTCGCGGATGATCTGCGAAATGACCCGCAGCACGATCTGCTGCGCCTGGCGAACCGCGTGGTGCCCCACGCGCTGACGAATGGCCGCCAGGTTGTCCAACGAGAAGGTCAGCAGCGAGAACGCGCGACCGTAGCGACGAGCCTTGTAGATCTCCTTGGTCGCGTAGTCGGTGAAGTACGACAGCGTGTACGCGCCGGTCTCGCGGTCGCGAAGGCCCTGCCGCTGCAGCTGAGCGAAGCGGGTGGCTGTCTTGATGGCGGTCGCGGCGAACTGGCCGAAGGTCTCGCAGGCGGTCAGCAGCTCGTCGGCGAACGCGCCGGAGATCGGGTCCGACAACTGCACGAGCGCGATGAGCTCACCGCCCGGCGTGATCAACGGCACGAGCAGCGAGGTGTCGGCCTTCCACGCGTGCGCCTGTACGAGACTGGGGTCGACGAGCTCCGGGAGCGCCGCGCGATCCAGCATTCCGCGCCACGCGCGCAGGCGCATGCCCACGCGCTCTCCCGACACCCAGAGCGCGCCTGATTGTGCAGCGCACAACGAGGCGAACTCCGAGAGCACGCGCTCCTGCAGCGATTCGATCTCGGTGACGCCCACGATGGCCAGACAGCGCTGCTCGAGCGTCACGACACACGTCCTTCGAACACGAAGCGCACCGGCCCCTTGAGCCACACCTGGCTGAGGTCGCCGGCGACCTTGATCTCGAGGAGGCCGCCGGGCAGTTGCACCGGAACCCACTGGTCGAAGGGGCCACGCCCGGCCAGCGCGTTGGCGACGACCGCCGCACACGCGCCGGTGCCACAGGCGAGCGTGAGGCCGACCCCGCGCTCCCACACCGTCACGCGCAGACCGCCTTCAGGGCGCGGCTCCACGAACTCCACGTTGGTGCGCTGCACAAAGAGCGGGTGGTGCTCGAGCCCGGGGCCCAGGCGTGCCGCTTCCGAGGGTGGCGTGTCGAGCAGCACCAGGTGCGGGTTGCCCATGCTGACGGCGGTGCCCACCAGCCCGTCGATGTTCTGCCGAACGAACGGACCGCCGTTGGGAAGAATGGGCGCTTCGAGGCGGGCCGGGCCCATGGCGACGGTGACCTTGTCGACTTCCCCGCCCTGCCAGTCGATCTCGCAGTTGAGAACGCCTGCCCCGGTGGCGACGTCGATCGCGCGCGGCTTCGAGCCGTCGTGTTCGGCGATGTACTTCACGACGCAGCGAAGGCCGTTGCCACACATCTCGGCGATGCTGCCGTCAGCGTTGTGCACCACCATGCGACCCGCGGTGCCCGCCTGGGGGAGAATCGACAACACACCGTCTGCGCCGATGCCGAAGTGGCGATCGCACAGACGGCGGCTGGTTTCTGCGTCGAGGTCCTGGCCGGACGCGCGTCGATCGATCACGACGAAGTCGTTGCCGAGGCCCTGGTACTTGAAGAACGTCTCCAAACGCGAGGGGTGTAGCCGACGTCAGAAGCTCATTCCACCGTCGACGTCGATGGTCTGGCCGTTCAAGTAGTCGCACTCGAGAATGAACTTCACCGCCAGCCAGATGTCTTCGGGCTGGCCGATGCGGCCCACCGGGATCTTCTCGACGAACGCGGCCAGCGCCTTCTGGTTCATGCCGGCCGTCATCGGCGTCTCGATCATGCCCGGGGCGATGGCGCCCACGCGGATGCCGAACGGCGCGAACTCGCGCGACCAGGTGACGGTGTTCGCCGCGAGCGCCGCCTTGGCCGACACGTAGTTCGACTGACCGCGGTTCCCGTGGCGGGCGATCGAGCTCATGTTGACGATCACGCCGGGCTTGCTGCCGGTGGTCGCCATCTTCGCGACGACCTCGCGGACCATCAGCGTGGCGCCGGTGAGGTTCACGCCGATGACGGCGTTGAAGTTCTCGAGCGACATCTTCGAGATCTCGCCCGTGGTCTTGTCCTTCTTCACCAGCAGGCCGTCGCGGAGGATGCCGGCGTTGTTGATGAGCCCGTTGAGGCCGCCCATCTCCGCGTGCGCCCACTCGACGAACTCGGTGATGTCCTGCTCTTTGCTGACGTCGAGCTTGCGACGCTTGATGCCCTCAGGCAGCGTGGCGAGCGCGGTCTCGTTCACGTCTCCCACGGCGACCTGCGAGCCGGCTTCGAGGAGACGCCTGGCGAAGTGCGCACCCATGCCCTGCGCGCCGCCGGTGACGATGATCTTGAGGTCCTTGAGGTTCATGGCGCTGTGAAGACCTGATTCGCGCGGTTCGTTCAAGCACTCAATTGCCTCGGCGCTCGGCGAGGACACTTCACGCGTTGCTGCACTGCACAATGGCCACCGCGAAATGCCGCGCGGCCCGGTCGACGACGACTCAGCGCGCCAGAGCTCTCACCCTCCGGCGCGCCGAGGGTACGACTCAAGCCTTGAACGAATCGGTCGCCTTCTCCGCGGTCTCAGCGGTCAGCTTCCGCCAGCCGGCCGCGAGCTCGTTCACGTAGTTGAACTGGGTCTTCACCAGCTCGTTCATCTCGTCGATCTGCGTGTTGCCGTACTCGATCCACTTCGTGTGGGCCTTGCCCATCTCGTCGAAGATCTGCGTGAAACGCGCCGACTGCTCCGTGAAGAGCTTGTTGAACTGCTCGGACGCCACGTTGTGCACCTGCGAAGAAACGGTCTTGTTCTCGGCCATGATGGATACCCTCGTGTGGTTGGTCGCGAGCGGTCATTCGCTCGGAATGCACACAAAGTAGCCACGCAACGCGAAGCGTCAAGCGAGATTTTGTGCACTGCACCAAATTCTCGTCATTTCTTTCGCTTGCGCAGCATGCCTTTGAGTTCATCGAGCTCGCGGCGCAGGTCTTCGACGTCGCTGGCCGGCGCCGCCACGGGGCCCCCGGTGTTTGGAATGGGAATCGGCGCGGCGCTGCTCTGACCCCAGCCGTTGTACGGCGTGCCCCCCTGGGCGAACTGCTGCATGGCCACCAACGGGTTGAAGGGCATGAAGCTGGTCGTCGCCTTGCGCGTCGTCAGATACAGCTCCAGCGCCGACTGCACGTAGCGCCCGAGGAACTCCGCGAGCGCGTCGTCTCCGAGGCGAATCAGCTGATGGAGGAGCTGCGCCGGCAGAATGGAGTCAGCGCCGCGCCCTTCGATGATGATCTGCGTGAGCGTGACCTGCGTGAGGTCTGCGCCCGTCTTGGCGTCGATCACCTTCGCTTCGGCGCCGTCACGGATGGCCGCGGTGAGATCCTCGAGCGTGATGTAGCGGGAGGACTCGGTGTCGTAGAGGCGGCGGTTCCCGTACTTCTTGATGAGCATCGGACGACCGTACCGGCTCGTGTGTGCAATGCAACATGGCCGCTTGACAACGCACGCTCCGACACGCCAAGAGGCCGCCCATTGTTCGCAGTTGCACAATGAGGACTCATGGCGCACCGCGGGGAAAGACGCAGCACTGATGCTGCAGCGCACCATTTCGGCGCAACGAAAATTGCTGCAACCGCACATGGCGCGCGTCTCGGTTTCACCGCCCCGGGTGGATTTCGACCGGGGCGAGGCGTAAGGCCGCCCCGCTTTCGGAGGTTCCCGTGCGTCGCGTTCTGATCCTTTCCGCCGCCTGCTGCGTGCTGGCGGCCTGTTCTACGACTCCGCCGGTGGAGTGCCGCACCGGCGCCGACTGTGCGAGCGGCGTCTGCAATCGCGACGGCACGTGCGAACCGGGTGTGGGCCTCCCGCTGCCAGACGGTGGCCTCGAAGACAGCGGCGTGCTCGAGCCGGTCGACGGCGGTCACGACGCGGGCACGTCGGAGACTGATGCGGGCCAGCCCGACGCAGGCATGCCCGCCGGTTGCATTCCCAACCGTGACGGCACCATCGAGCGCGACGAGGTCTTCTTTCAGGCCGGGCTGCGCGCGACGTTCAAGATCAGCGGCGAGACCACGTTCGCCACCGCGGGCGACGGCGGCGTCTGGTGGAACTTCGACACGCAGTTGTCTGGAGACGCGTCTCGGTTGGTGGAGACCCGGCCCCTCACCGGCGCGTGGTACGAGGCCGACTTCCCCGACGCCGGTTACGTGAGCGAGCTGGGCCAGGGCTCGACGCTGCTCGGCGTGTTCTCGTCGGACTCGACCGGCCTCTATCTGCAGGGCGTGGTGTCGCCGACCGACGGCGCCAGCGCGACCAACATCACGTACACGCCGTGGGTGAAGGTGCTCCAGTTTCCGCTGACCACCGGGGCCTCGTGGTCGACGGAGACCATCGTCGACGGCAGTACGATGGCTACACCATCGGCTACGCGGCGTTCGGCACCGGCCTGCCCTTCCAGCGTGAGGTCTACACGTCGACCGTCGACCGTCGATCGCTCGGGTGCGGCGACGACGCCCTTCGCGCCGGCGACCCCGTTCGACGTGTTGCGGGTGCGAACGGTGCTCGAGCGCTACACGCGCGTGTACACGTTGAACCCCTGGTACAAGTTGCTGACGCTGCGCAGCTACACGTGGAACACCGAGTGCTTCGGCACGGTGGCCACGGTCACCTCGAAAGACAACGAGACCAGCACCGAGTTCACCGACGCCGCCGAGGTGCGGAGGTTGTCGCGGTGAACGTTCGTTTCGCGCCCCTGCTGATGGTCGCGCTCGGCGGCTGTCTGCACTTTCACGACGGGCCGATGCCGGGCGAGCCGGAGAACGCCACGTGGCTGAACGTCGAAGGCGCGCGGGTTCGCTACGTCGACATCGGCGAGGGGCCGGTGGTGGTCTTGCTGCACGGCTTCGCGTCGAGCATCGAGAACTGGACGGCGATCATGCCCGCGCTGGTCAAGAACCACCGCGTGATCGCCGTCGACCTGAAGGGCTTCGGCTGGACCGATCGGCCCGTGGCCGACTACTCGCCGGCAGCCCAGGCGAAGCTGGTGAAGGCAGTGCTCGATGAACGTGGGGTGACGAAGTTCTCGCTGGTCGCGCACTCGTGGGGCTCGTCGGTGGCGATGGCGTTCACGCTCGAGAACCCGGAGCGCGTCGAGCGGCTCGCGCTGTACGACGCGTGGGTCTACGAGTCGCAGCTGCCATCGATGTTCCACCTCGCGCGCGCGAAGGGCGTGGGCGAGGTGCTGTTCGGGTTGTTCTACGACCAGCAGATCGAAGAGCGCTCGACGAACGGGTTCTTCAATGAAGACTTCGTCACCCAGGACTTCATCGACGCCGTGGAGCGCGCGTTCGAGCGGCCCGGTACCAAGGCCGCGGCGCTCGAGACCGTTCGCGGCATGAAGTTCGACGAGATGTCCGAGCAGTACAAGAAGGTCACGGTGCCCACGTTGTTGCTCTGGGGCCGCGAGGACCTCGTCACGCCGGTGTCGGTCGGCGAGCGCCTGGTGCGGCAACTGCCGAACGCGAGCTTGAAGGTGTACGCGCGGTGCGGGCACTTTCCGATGATCGAAGCCGTCGGTGAGTCGACGCGCGATCTCGAGACATTCCTCGCGGGCGGTGCTCCGTGATGCGCGAGGTTCGCTCGACCCGCACGGCTCCCGTTTCGCGGAAGACGCGGTTGCTCCTGCTTCTGGCGTTCACCAGTGCGAGCGCCTTCGCCTCTGGCCTCGGCGATCACGGCGAAGATCTCTTCGAGCGCGAGAAGATCGACTTCTCGCTCACGGGCCACGCGCGTGTCCGCGGTGACTGGCTCCACAACCTCGACCTCGATCGCGGCACCACGCCCTCCGGTCGACCGCTCTTCGCGGTTCCCCTCGGCGACCCCAACGGTCAGTCGCTCTTCGTGGCCGACATGCGCGTGCGAACCGACCTGGCGATCTACGCGCCGTTCGCCGCCGCGGCCGTGAAGATCCGCGCTGACCTCGTCGACAACCTCGTCTTCGGCTCGACGCCCACGCTCTCTCCCGGCACCGGCAACGCGCCCACGCCCGCCGCGAGCCCCGGGCAACTCCCCGCGTCACTCTTCCGCATCAAGCGTGCGTACGGCGAAGTGTTGACGCCCATCGGCTACCTCGCCGCCGGCCGCATGGGGAACATGTGGGGCCTGGGCATGCTGTCGAACGGCGGCGACTGCATCGACTGCAACCTGGGAGACCAGGCCGATCGCCTCGCGTTCGCCACCGCGCTCGCAGGTCACGTGTGGGCCGTGGCCCACGACTTCAGCGCCGTCGGCCCCACCCAGTACCGCCGCGATTCACAACGTCAGCTGATCATCGACCCCACGACCGACGTGCAGTCGGTGTCGTTCGCGTTCATGAACATCAAGAACGACGCGACGAGGAAACGCCGCCGCATCGCCGGGCGGCTCACCTTCGAATACGGCGTGCTCGCCTCGTACCGCTGGCAGACCAACGACGTGCCCGAGAACTACCTGTCTGTGGCACAGGCACGCGAGCTGTCGCCTGCTTCGGTCATGCGGCGCGGGTACAAGGCCGGCGTCGTCGACGCGTGGGCGCGGCTCAGCGGCCGGTACTTCAAGATCGAAGCAGAAGGCGCGGTGCTCTTCGCGGAGGTCGAGCAGCCCTCGCTCATTCCCGGCGTGTTGTTGCGCGATCGTGTTCGCTCGTTTCAGGGCGGAGGCTCGCTCGAGAGCACGATCGGCGCGGCCGACGCGGTCTTCGTGGGCGGTGTGAACCTCGGCTTCGCGAGCGGCGATCCGGCTCCCGGGTTCGGCGCCTACCCGTACGGCACCGCGCCCACCGCGGGCGAGCTCGACGGTCCGCAACTCGACATTCCGCGCGACCGGCGCATCGACAACTTCCGCTTCCACCCCGACTACCGAATCGATCGCGTTCTCTTCGCCGAGATCATCGGCACCGCCACCGACGTGATGTACCTCCGCCCGTGGACGAGGACGCGACTGCTCGACTTCAAGAGCTCGCAGCTCAACCTCAACGTCGACGGCACCTTCACCCGCGCCTTCTACGCGAGCTCGACACCCAACAACGACCCGAACCTGGGCATGGAGCTGCACGCGTCGCTCACGTGGCTCAGCAAGGACGGCTTCGACGTGCTCGCGGAGTACGCGGTGCTCTTCCCCTTCGCGGCTTTCGACAACCCATCACAGGGGCTCACGGCCCCCCCCTGCACAGCTCGGTCGCGTGCGGCTCGCGTGGAAATTCTGAACATGCGCCCCTCTCTGCTTCTCGCGCTGATCCCGATTGTCTCTGCATGCGGAGACAATCTGACCTACCCCGAGCGACAGCCGTACGTGGGTGAGGCGGCGACACCGTTGGAGTGCGTTCCCAACCTCGACGGCCGCATCGACGCCACGGAGCTGCGCGCGGCGATCGGCGTTCCGCTGCGCTACCTCGCGAGTCCACCGGGCGCGAATCGCTCCGTGAACCTGGTGGGAGAGATCAACGGCAGCAACCAGCGCGTGTGGGATCTCGCGGCCGACTTCTCGGACGACCGCGTCGCGAAGATCGAAGCGAGCGCCGTCACCAGCCACTGGTTCGCGGGCAGCTTCCCGAGCGGGCAGTGGGCAGCGCCGCTCGACCTCGGCGGCAGCCTCATCGGCGTGTACCTGAACGACGGAGAGAACGTGCTGCTGCTCGGCTATGCGACGCGCGACGAGAACCCGCCGACGGGAAAGACGCTCGTGGTCTACACCAACCCCGTCGCCGTCTACCGGTTCCCGCTCGAGGTCGGGAAGGAGTGGATCAGCGTGAGCACCGTGGTGAACGGCCTCGTGCAGGGGCTGCCGTTCGCGGGGCGCGACAGCTACGCGTTCAAGGTCGAGTCGGCGGGACAGCTCGAGCTCCCCGACGTGACCTTCACGCAGGCGCTGCGCGTGCGCACCACGACCACCATCGAACCCGCAGTGGGGCCCGTCATCGTGCGTCGACAGACCGGTTGGGTCTTCGAGTGCTTCGGCGAAGTGGCGCGCGCCACCGCGCGAGACGGCGGAAACGCTGACGACTTCACGACCACCTCCGAGCTGCGCCGGCTCGGCCTCTGACAAGAAGGAGCGACACATGCAGCTCTGGGATCAATGGAAGAAGGGCTTCGACGTCTGGGAACAGAAGACGGCCGACGTGCTCGAGACGATGCTCAAGTCGGAGACGGTGCTCTCGCCGCTCGGCACGATGCTGACCGCGGGCCTCAAGGTGAAGCAGGCCGGCGAGAAGGCGGCCGCGAGCTGGTGGTCGACGCTGGGCCTGCCCACGCGCCGCGAGCAGGAGCGCACGCTGCACGCGCTCAATCAGATTCAGAGCCGTCTCATCGATCTCGAAGAGCGTCTTGCGAAGCTCGACAAGCACTGAGGAGCCACCATGGACATCACGCCTTTCCTCGAACTGAAGCCGGCGCCGCGCGCGATCTTCGATGCATTGCCGGAGCGCAAGTCCCGCCCGCGCTTCATGCTCCCGACGCCGGACGGTGACTGGCGCGTGGTGACCTGGGCTGCGTACGCGAAGGGCATTCGCAACGCAGCGTTGTTCCTCTCGTCGGTGGGCCTGCAGTCCGGAGACCGCGCGGCGATCTTCGCGCCGAACTCGGTGGAGTGGATCAGCGCGGCCATGGCCATTCAGGCCGTCGGCGGCGTGATGGTGCCGGTGTACCCGGCGAACACCACGCCGCAGGCCGCGTACGTCATCGAACACTCCGACACCAAGGTGTTGTTCGTGGACACCCCGGCGCTGCTGCAGCGCGTGTTCGAAGGCTGGAGCGCGTACGCCAACGTCACCCGCATCGTCACCCTGTGCACGACGCCCATCGATCCCGGGCCGATCATCGAGCAGATGCGGAGCAAGGGGCTCAGCGTGCCGCCGATCGCGGAGATCGAACGCAAGCTGGTCTCGTGGAACCGGGTGCAGGCCGTCGGCGCTGCGCGCGATCAAGAAGCCCCCGGCGAGTTCGAACGTGCGCTGGCCGCGGTGTCGATCGAGCAGACCGCGCAGATGCTCTACACGAGCGGCACGTCAGGGAACCCGAAGGGCGTTCCGTTGACGCACAAGAACGTGGGCGTGAATGGCGCCGACTGGCTCAAGAACAACGCGCCGCTGCTCGAGAAGAACGACGTCGACGTGCTGTGGTTGCCGATGAGCCACATCTTCGGGTTCGGCGAAGCGTGTCTGGGCAACACGCTGGGCTGGGTCACGTACATGTCGGAGCCCACGAAGGTGTTGAACCACCTCCAGGAGTGCCGGCCGAACATCTTCATGAGCGTGCCTGCGGTCTGGGAAAAGCTCGCGATGGCGGCGATGAGCGAGACCGACCCGGTGAAGCGTCGTGCTGCACTGCACAAAGTCACCGGTGGCGATCTGCGCTTCTGCCTGTCGGGCGGCGCGGGGTTGAAGCGCGAAGTGAAAGAGCTGTTTCACGCGTGCGGCCTGTTGATCATCGAAGGCTACGGGCTGACCGAGACGTCGCCGACGTTGACGCTCAATCGCCCCGACGCGTTCCGCTTCGATTCGGTCGGCAAGGTGATGCCGTCGGTGCAGCTCAAGCTCGCGGAAGACGGCGAGATCCTCGCCAGAGGGCCCACGGTCTTCGGCGGGTACCACAAGGATCCCGCCGCCACGGCCGAAGCCTTCACCGAAGACGGCTGGCTCAAGACCGGTGACGTGGGCCGCTTCACCGACGATGGCTTCCTGCAGATCATCGACCGCAAGAAGGACATTCTGGTGACTGCGGGTGGAAAGAACGTGCCGCCGGCGAACATCGAGCTGCGCTTCCGCGACGACCCGTTCATCCACACCGTCGTCGTCTACGGCGACGCGAAGAAGTACCTGGTGGCGGCGGTGTGGCTGCACGAGCAAGCGGTCGACGCGCACCTCGAGAAGTCGGGCGTCGCCGCCGGTGCACGCGACGAGGCCCGCCGGGCGCTGGTGCAGACCCGCATCGACACCGTCAACTCCCAGCTGGCGTCCTTCGAGTCGATCAAGAAGTTCCAGATCATCGACGCACCGATCACCGTCGAGAGTGGCTTGTTGACCAGCACGCTGAAGGTGCGTCGCAAGGAGGTCTACAAGCAGTTCGGCTCGCGCCTCGAGGCACTGTACGAATGAAGCGCTTCACCAACCTCTTCAGCCTCCCCTTCCGCCCGAAACCGCAGGTGGGCATGACGCCCGCCGACGTCTTCTACGCCGAGAACAAGTGGAAGCTGCTGCGCTACCGCCCGCGCCCCGGAGGCCTCGCGCACCAGACCCCGCTGCTGCTGGTGCCGTCGCTCATCAACCGCCATTACGTGCTCGATCTGATGCCCGGCAAGTCGTTCGCCGAGTTCATGGTCGCGCAGGGCTTCGACGTGTTCTGCATCGACTGGGGAACACCGGGCGACGAAGACCGGTTCGTCACCTTCGACGACATCGTCGACGTGGCGCTGGGCCGGGCGCTGCGTCGCGTGTCGTCGACGGTGCCGCACGGAAAGACGCACGTGCTCGGCTACTGCATGGGCGGCACGCTCATGGCGATTCATGGTGCGGTGCACAACGAGCACATCAAGTCGTTCGTGGCGCTCGCCGCGCCGGTGAAGTTTCAAGACGGGAGCCTGTTGTCGCGGTGGACGAACTCGAAGGGCTTCGATCTCGACACGCTCGTCGACGCCACCGGCACCGTGCCGTGGCAGTTGCTGCAGTCGGCCTTCCAGTTGCTGCGGCCCACGTTGCCGCTGATGAAAGCGGTGAACCTGCTCGACCGCGCGTGGAACGACGAATTTCTCGACGGCTTCCTCGCGCTCGAGACGTGGGGCAACGACAACGTGTCGCTGCCCGGTGAGTTCTACCGGACCTACATTCGCGAGCTGTACCAGCGTGACGCGTTGATTCCCGGGCAGTTCGTCTTGAGCGGAGCGCGCGTCGATCTCAAGAAGCTGACCGCACCCACGCTGGCGGTGACCTTCGAGCACGACAACATCGTTCCCGGCCCGAGCGCGGCGGCGCTGATCGACGCGATTGGCGCAGACGACAAGCAGCACCTGCACCTGCCCGGAGGCCACGTGGGCGCCGTGGTGTCGAAGCACGCGGCCAAGTCGCTGTGGCCGCAGTTGGTGGCGTTCTACGAGAAGCACGATGGAGCGACCGCCAGGGCCGCGCCCACGAAGCGCAAGGCCGCCGCCCGCTGAACGTCACCCGTCGAAGATGCCGTCCCAGTTTTCGGGAGGCGGCGTCTTCAACGCCTGCTCGCAGCGGCGCACGTACAGCGCGATCACTTCGTCTTCCGGCAGCTGCTTCTGCAGATCGCGGAACCCGTTGAGCGCGTCCTGGAACCTGCGTTCGCGCCAGGCGGTCCACGCCAGCTCGTGCGGCAAGGCCCACGCGAACCGGTCGGCACTCTCGAGCGGCGCCAGCAGCTCGTACAGGTGCACCGGCTCGCCCGTGCGCCCCAGCCGAACCACGTCGACCGAGCGGAAGAGATACGTGTCCTTCGCTTCTTCGAAGAGCGACTCGCCGACCAGCGTGCGCACACCGTATTTCTTGGCGAGCGCCTCGAGCCGGAAGGCCGTGGCAACGGGCTCGCCCATCACCGTGTAGTTCACCCGGTGCGCGGTGCCCATTTCCCCGACGACCGCGTCACCCGTCTCCATGCCCGCGCGGAGGACGAGTTTGCGGCCCGTCTTCTCGCTCCAGAGCTTCGCGCGCTCTTCGAACCGGTGGTGCATGCGCAGTGCGGCTTCACAGGCTGACTCCGCGTCGTCGGGCGAGATGACCGGCGCGCCCCAGAAGGCCATCAGCCCGTCGCCGAGGTACTTGTCCACGTGACCTCCGCGATCGAGGACGATCTCCGTCATCTCTTCGAGGTAGTGGCGCAGCACCTCGACCACCACGCGTGGCTCTTTCTCGTTCGACACGGCGGTGAAGCCCTCGATGTCGGAAAAGAAGACCGTCAGCTCGCGACGCTCGGGTTGCATGAGCGCCAGGTCGCGTTCGACGCGGCGCACGACGTCGGCGCGCACCGCACCACCCAGTGTCCGCAGCATGAACTCGCGAATGTTCTTCTCGAGCGTGCGCGCATAGCCGAGCGACGCGAGGAACGTGCCCGCACACGCCAGCACCGGCGCCACCATGGCCACCTGACGGCCCTGCGTGACGTAGAGCTGCCGCGCGAGCAGCGCTTGAACACCCAGCACCAGCGCCAGCGTCGTGACCCACGCGAGCCAACCCGGCCGGCGCGTGAGGCTCGACCAGGCCACCGCGAGAATGGCTCCGGTGAACGCGAGCGCGAGCGTCACCCAGAAGTCGGTCTCGGGCGCGACGCGGGTGATGCCCTCGCCCTTCATGGCGTTGGAGATGGCCTGCGCCCAGATCGCTCCGCGCGTCATGTCGCCCACCGCCGTCGAGAAACGCTGCGTGCCGCGCTCGTCGACCAGCACCACCACGCGCCCGGTGAGGTTGTTGTCGTAGTGACGAACGCCTCGACCCGAGTCGTCGTCTTCGCGGTTCACCAGCAGACGCCACGCGGGAATGGCGCGCTTCATGGTGCCGCGCCCCGTGCGCCCCGCTTCGTCGGCGTTCCACCGCAACGTGAGGAAGCCCTGCGCGTCGACGGGCAGCGGCGGGCCCTCCGGCGCCTTGAGCACGCCGTTTTCCCAGGTGAAGGGCCCTTCACGGCTCGCCAGCGCGAACGTCGGCAGCAACACCTTCGACGAGATGACCAGCGGCACGGAGCGCACCACGCCGTCGGGGTCGCGCAGCAGGCGCGAGTTGGCGAGGCCGAGTTCCGGCAGCACCAGCGGCGCGACCGGCGCGTCGATGGAGCCCGCGCGAATCACTTCTTCCTGCGGCAGGCCCTTCACTTCGATCGCCGCGAGGTCGCGCAGCAGGTCGTCGGTCAGCACTTCGTTGGCGTCATCGTCGGGGGTGAGCCCGCGCGTCACCAACCCGCCTTTGAGCTCGAAGGAAGCCGCGAGCTCGCGGCGACGCGCGTCGCTCACCGCACCGGCCCACACTTCGAACCGCCCACCCTTCTCGAAGAGGTACGCGCTGGTGCGCTCCATCAACACGCGGCGCAACAGGGGCCACGCTTCAGCGCGCGTCGGCACCTCGGCGACGCGCAGCAGAAACGGCATCAACGGGCGATCGGGCGGCCGGCGATTGTCTCGGCGCCACTCGAAGGGCAGCACCACCGCGTCACCGAGCCGGGTGAGCGTCTGCGCGAACAGCACGTCGTCGCTCTTGGGCGTCTCGCCTTTGCAGACGGCCAGCTGCCGCGGTGACACGTCGACGAACGAGCCGTCGACGTACACACGAATGGCGCCCTCACGAATGATCTGTTCGACGACGGAGCCGAGCAGCTCTCGCGGCCACGGGCGCATGGCCCAGTCGAGCCGCTCCGATTCGCGTGCGTTGTTCAGCGTCTCTTCGTCGATGTTGACGAGCACCACGTCGTCGGGACGTTCGGCGTCGGCGCCCAACGCGCGCGCGCGCCAGTCGACGGTCTTGAGCTCGAGTGACTCGAGCCAGATGCGCGGCAACGCGTGCCACACGGGGTCACCGTCGAAGTCGCGGCGATCGACCCGGTAGTACACGGCAGCCCCCAGCCCGAGCCCGATGAACGTGGCCCACAGAAACGCCACGCCGAACTTCTGCACGAATCGCCTGCCGGCGCTCTGAAGCGGGTTGGTCACGGCCGGCCCGACTATGCTTCCGCGCACATGACCCCGTCACCCACATTCACCCGCGTTACCGCTGCGGTCCTCGCCGTCACCTCGTTCGGCGCGTGTGAGATCGTTCAGCTCGCGGAGCAGGCGGGCTCGAAGCAGGTGGCGGTGGGCACGCTGTTGCACACACCCGAGACCTACGTGCCCGCGGCCGCGTTCTCGTTCGACGACTACCTCGAGGGCTTCGCCGACGGCGGCGTGCCCGACCTCGACGCGGGCATCACGTTGCCGGCGTTCACTGCGGCCGCCGTGTTCTTCGGGCAGCGGCAGGGAGACAGCCTCGACTCGACGCCCATCGGTACGACGGGCGCCACGGGCACGCTGATTCAAGAAGGAGGCCCCACGTATCCACTCGAGGAGCTGGGTGAGGGCAACTACGCGTTGTCGATCGACGCGGGCGTCACGTACGTCAACGGCGGCAGCTACCGCTTCGAGTTCAGCCATGGCGGGCAGACGTACGTGACCGGCGTGAAGGACGCGCCGCCGCGCGAGAACATTCGCCAGCTGCACCCCGACACGGGCTTCATCGAGATGGACGCGAGGACCACGCTCACGCTCACGCGGCCCGACCCTTCGCTCGATGATGATCGCGACATCGCGTTCGTGAACGTGTTCCGCGTGGCCGGTGACGGTCAGGACCAGGCGCCGACGTGGACCAACATTCCGAGCGACGCGACGGGGCTCATCAAGCTGGTCGTGGCTCCGAACGATTGGAAGCGCACCACGGTGGTGATTCCCGAGACCGCGTTCCCGAACGCTGATGAGACCTACGTGGTGATGTTGATGACCGCGAAAATCGGCCTGCCGCAGTCGAAGAATCTGTTTTCGGCGTCGGCGGTGATTGCCGGTGCTGCCGACATCGGCATCGTGAAGACCCGCAAGTAGTCAATCGCGGACGAGCTGCAGCACGAGGCGGCCCGCGAGCTGTCGCGCCAGCAGAAAGCCGGTCAGGGCCTCCGCTTCGCCCGCCGAGAGCAGGTTGCGCCACTGCGCACCATCGAGCGCCTCGGCCTCGAGCACGGCGCCACGCGCGCTCCACCGCACCCACTGGCCGCTCGGCAGCTTCAACGGCAACACACCCTTCACCGGCCACACCTGCGGCCGTGAATCGAGTGAAGCGTCGCCGCGAACGTCGGTCACGCCTTCGTCTGCATACAGCGTCGGAGGGGCGGCGCTCACATCGTCCGTCGAATCGTCGAACAGGTACTCGTAGCGCGACGGAATGCGGCCGGTGAGCGCATGGAGCGCCAGCACGCTCTCGTCTTCACCGAGGCGGCGCAGGTGGAGAATGCGCTGCCCGCCGGCGAGCACGCGCACTGCGAGGTTGAACACAGGTCGCTGCGAGGTCGCCAGGCGCGCCACGCGCTCGAACAACAGCGCCTTCATCGAATCGAGCTGGCCGGCGAACGAGGCTTCTCCGCTCGCGCTCGACGCGTCGATCTCTGCCAGCGCGGCCTCGAGCTTGAGCTGCGCCTCGCGCAGAAATTCGTTCGGCGCCGCCAGCGCTTCGGAGCCCGGCGAAGCTCCGAGGGCGGCGCGCGTGGCCCCGAGCAGCAGCGAGCCTTGATCGAGCAGCCGCTGACGCTCTTCCTTCCAACGCCGGCGCGCTTCGCGATGCGCTGCGCGCAGCTCGTTCCAGGCGGCGTACGCGGGCTCGAGGGTCTCGACGGTGCGAGCACGCTCGAGGGCGCGCTCCCCGGCAACGACGAGCTCGGGCGCCAGGGCGGGCGCCTCGATGATCGACGACGCCGGCGTGTCTACCGGCGTGTCGTGCGGCAACTCCGACGACATCAGCTGGTGCGAATCGCCGACTCGACGGTCGACTTCACTTCTTCAGCGCCCTTGTTGATGCGTTCGCGCAGCTCACCGCGCAGCTTCTTGCCCGGCTTCTGCGCGAAGAGCAGACCGAGCCCCGCGCCCACGAGCACGCCCGCGCCGAAGATGGCCAGCGCCGGCACGAGCTTGTCGCCCGTCGAACGACGCGACTCGAGGCCGATGAGATCGAGCACGTCGTCTTTGTCCACGTCAGGAATGTGCTTCTGAAGTTTGCGCCACATGTCGATTGGCTCCCTCATTTTTACTCCGGGTCAGACTGCTGTTGCGCCTGCGCGACCACGCTGTCGACGACGGTCTCGGCCACCTCGAGCAGGCGCTCACGAATGGGCGGCACCGTCGCCAGCTTGAGGCCGAGGCGGAACAGGCGCGCAGTGGTCGGCGTGAGCAACCCGCCGCCGATCACGTAGCCGATGCCCAGCGCCGCGGCGACCATGCCGTACGGGTTCTTCTCGACCTTCGGCGTCAGCCCCACCGCGTCAGAAAGACCGTTGAGCGCGGAGTTCGCGTCGAGCGCGACCTCCCGGGCCTGCTCGAGAATCGGGTTCAGATCGACGTTGTCATCACTCATCGCCGCGAGGCCCACTTTCCGATCAGGAAGCCCAGGGCTGCGGCGCCGAGCAACGTCGTGCCCGGGTTCTTGCGAATGAAGGTCTTCACCGTCTCGTTGGCCTCGACCAGACGCTCCTGGACGTCTTCGATCTGCGGGCCGAAGCGCTCCGTCAGGTCTCTCAACGGATCGTTCTGGGGCTGCGGGTTCGCCTGCTGCGTGGCGTCGTTCATCGTCGCCATCCTTTCATCACCTGCGGGAAAAGAGTTTCGCCAGCACGTAGCCGGCAACGAAGGCACCACCGACCGCGACCCACGGCTTTCGCCGCACCATCTCGCGCCAGTCGGTCAACGGCTCGAGCGACTTCTCGACCTTCTCGAGCTTCAAGGCCAGGCGTTCACGCGCCGCGGCCAGTTCGTCACGCGCCTGTTCGGGCGTCTGCACCGAGCGCAGCGTCGCCAGTTCACGGCCGTTCATTTCGGGTTCTCCGTGCGGGTGGGGAGCATGAGGGCCGTGGTCGACTCGAGCTCCGACAACGAAGCGTCGAGCATCTTGCGGCCGGTCAGCTGTCTGGCCACGAAGTAGATGCCCACCCCGCCGAGCACCAGGTTGAAGAGCCCCACGAGCAGGAACGCGAGATCGACGGGCATCACGCGGCGCAACAGTAACGCCAGCGCGACGCACAGGAAGCCCCAGCCCACGAGAATGAGCGGCGCCAGCGCGGCGATGATGCCGACGCGAAGGCCGATGAATTGGGCGTCCTGGCTGAGCTCCATGCGCGCCAGCCGCACGTGCTGCGCGACGAGCTCGCTGAACGCGTCGACCACTTCACGGAGCTGAGATCGAAGAGCCATTGAGCGTCGTCACCTTATGCCTGTTTGCGTTGCGCATTCGCGATGAATCGAGACCTGCGTTCGCCTACCTTGCGCGCCCATGATCAACGTCATCTCGATGGTGAGCTTGCTCGCTGCAGCCCCGGCGCCGGGTGGGCTGCAGCCGAAGAATCGTCCCTACGATGCACAGCACTACAAACTCGAGCTGCGTCTGGGTGAAGGCGGAACCTTCAGTAACGTCGCCACCGTCACCGTCAAAGCGACGAAGGCGCTCACCGAGATCGAGTTCGACGCCTACGATCTGAAGATCAGCGCCGCGAAGGTCGACGGTGAAGCCGCCGAGTTCAAGGAGACGTACTCGGCGGAGACGCGCTCGGGCCTCGTCAAGATCAAGCCGAAGAAGGCCGTCGCCTCCGGCAAAGAGGCCGTGATCGAGATCGCGTACACGGTGACCGCGGGCACGTCGAACCAGGGCCTCTTCACCGCGCAGGAACCCGATGGCGCCCTGCCCGGCTACTTCACGCACTTCGAGCCTGCGTTCGCGCAGCGCTTCTTCCCGGTGAACGACACGCCTGCCGACAAGGCGACCAGCGAGGTCTTCGCCATCGTCGACGGCCGCTACAACGTGGTCAGCAACGGCAAGAAGGAGCTCGACGAGAAGTTCACCGAGGGCGGGCAGAACCTGCGCCGCGTGCACTGGAAGCAGGAGCAGCCGCACTCGCCGTACCTCATCGCCGTGGCCATCGCGCAGCTGGAGCCCGTGCTGGTCAACGAGGACATTCCGTCGAACCTCTGGCTGCCGCCGAACCGCAAGGCCGACGGCTTCGTCGCGCAAGACGTGCTCAAGGGGCTCTACAACTTCCAGGTCGGCTTCACGGGCACCCGCTTCCCGTTCTCGAAGCTCGACGTGGTCGCCGTGCCCCGCTTCTTCTGGAGCGGCATGGAGAACACCTCCGTCATCTTCGAGCGCACCTCGAAGCTGCTGGTCGACCACAAGAACGATCACACCGCGCGCAGCCGCATCGTCGGGCTGCTCTCGCACGAAATGGCGCACCAGTACTTCGGTGATTGGGTCACCTGCGCGTGGTGGAACGACGTGTGGCTCAACGAGGGCTTCGCGACCTACCTCGGCGGCCTCGCGGCCGACGACTACGCCGACAACGACGAGCACGAGGTGTGGATCACCCGCGCGATGATCGACGGCTATTTCCCCGAGGAAGACGGCCCGCGCTCGCACCCGCTGGTGGTCAAGGGCAACGTGCCGGTCGAAGAGGCCTTCGACAGCACGTCGTACACCAAGGGCGCGCACGTGCTCCGCATGCTGGAGCTGTGGCTGGGCAAGGCCGAAATGAAGAAGGTGTTGAAGGCCTACCTCGAGAAGCACGGCGGCAAGGCCGTCACCAGCGATGACTTCTTCAAGGTCGTCTACGAGACCACGAAGAAGGAGAAGGAGCTCAAGCCCTTCAAGGAGGCGTGGCTCACCAAGAAGGGCTACCCCATCATCTTCCCCGACACGCAGTTCTCGGGCGGCAAGCTGACGGTGAAGATCCGCCAGCAGCCCAACCAGAGCGGCGAGAAGGGCCCGTTCGTCTTCAAGCTCCCCATCGTCGTTCACCGCGCGACCGAGCCCACCTTCACGAAGGAAGAGGTCATCACCGTCGACAAGCCCGAGGTGACCGTCACCATCGACGTGCCGGCCGCTCCGCAGTGGATCAACTGGAACAAGAACTTCGGCGCGCTGGTGAAGGTGAACCCCACGTCGCTGAACGAAGATCGGCTCGTCGACGCGGCCCGCTACGACGAAGACCCCACGTGGCGCCTGCTGTCGACGCTGCAGCTGCTCGGCGAGCTCGGCAACAAGTCGAAGGTCGAAGAGACGAAGCCGACCGATTCCGCGATGGGCGCGATCTTCGACGTGCTGCAGAAGGACCCGTCGCCGTACGTGCGTGAAGTCGTGCTGCAGCGGCTGGCGAACACGCGCTTCAAGAAGCTGCCGCCCGAGTTCGCGCCCATTCTGCTCGCGCTCGCCAAGCGTCCCGAGAACCTGAACGAAGACCCTGCCGGCTACATCCGCGTGCGGGTCGCGGCGATGGAGGCGCTGGCCCGCGTCGACTCGGCCGACGGCCACAAGTGGATGATGGACGAGCTCGGCAAGCGGGAGATCGACATCAACTACCTGCGCGGCTACGCGACGGCGGCCGCGCGCCTCGGCACCGCGAGCTCGCTCGGGACGCTGCGCGCCGCGCTGGTCACCCAGAAGGGCCGCGGCATGGCGTACTACCGCCGCACGGCTTCGGCGCTCGCGTTGTCGACCAACACCGACGCGCTGCTGATCATGCGCGAGGTGTTCAAGAACAACCCCGGCAACAACGAGCTGGGCCGCGAGGTGCTCGACGGGCTGCAGGCCAACAAGGAGCTCCGCGAGACCACGCCCTTCGCCGCCTTCGTTCGTGACGGCGTGCTCGACGAGGCCACGTACACCGAGGAGATCCGCGCTGACCTGATCACCTACCTCGACGACGTGAAGTACGACTCGGCGAAGATCGCGCTCACCGAAATCGTCGCGGGCACCAGGAGTGACCGGCTCAAGGCCAGCGCCCAGCGCGTGTTGGACGCGAACTTCCCCGCGCCTCCGCCCGCGAAGCCCGAGCCGAAGAAGAAGAAGTAATCAGGGCCTGTCGATGACGCTCCGCCACGTGCCGTCAGGGACGCGGCGGAGCACGACGGCGCCCAGGCCGCTGCGCTCGGAATGGGCGGCCCGCTTCGTCTTCGTTGGCGACGAACGCCAGGGTTCTCGTTTCAGCGGTTGCGTTCGAAGAGCGCGCCGGCCCAGGTCAGCCCCGAGCCCACGACGCACACCGCGACGGCGTCACCGAGGGCCGGCGAGTCCCAGTTCTCGCTCATGACCGACGGCGCGCCCGACGCGCCCACGTTGCCGCGGCGCTCGACGTTGTACAGGTGCTTGCCCTCGGCCACGCCCTGACGACGCGCGACGGCTTCCAGCATGCGCAGGTTCGCCTGGTGACCGATGAAGGCCACGTTTTCCGGCCCGCCGGCGTACTTCGCGCTCAGCTGCTCGTAGGTCTCGCCCGCGCGCTTCACCGCGAACTTCTGCACCTCGGCGCCGTTCTGCGTGAAGTGGCCGAAGCGCGGCACCTTGACCTTGTCGGCGCCCGACGGGTCACCCTTCAAGTACGTCTCGGTGATCTTCCACTTGCCGGGAATGCGCGGCGACACGATGGCCGCCGTCGAGCAATCACCCCACAGCACGCAGGCCGAACGGTCCGAGTAGTCGACGACACGCGTCGAGTTCTCGGGGTTCACCACCATGATGAAGTCCGGCAGCTTCTCCGGGCGCATGGCCTCGAGGAAGTAGAGCTGGCTGGCGAAGCTCGAGCAGGCGCTGGCTACGTCGAGACACGGCCCGTCGACGCCCAGGGCTTCGGCCACGCGGTTCGCTTCGGCCGGAATGCACTCGTCGGGCGAGCAGCTGCCCGACAGCACCATGCCGATGTCTTTGACCGTCAGCCCCGCGCGCTCGAGCGCCATCTGCCCGGCCTTCGCGCCCGTCCTGGCGTTCGACATGGTGGCCGCTTCGATGGCGGCCCGCGGGTCTTTGTTCTTCGTGGTGCGGATGTAGTCGAGCGGCAACACCGTGTGCCGGCTGCGGATACCCACCCGCTCCATGATCCACGCGTCGTTGGTCCCGATGTCCAACGACTCGAGGAAGGCGTTGTCGATCACGTTTTCAGGATGAAAGTGACCGATCGCATGAAGGTGCAGCACGTTCGACCCCACTTAAAGCGTTGAACCCAGACGCCGACCCCTACCGAACGACTGCGAACCGTTGGAAGCGAAAAGACAGAACATTTGGTCACGTTTTGAAACAGTGACGTTTGTCTGTCAGAGCTCCCGCCACATCACCAACCCGGGTTTGATCGAGGGGTTCGTGCGCGAGTCGTAGAAGAAGATCAAGGTGAGCTTCCCGGGCTTGTGGCTCCAGAGTGACAGGTAGTCGCCGCCGCGCTGAATCGGCGAGCCCACCGGTGAACAGGTCTGGAAGGTGACCCCGTCGCTCGAGCGCGCCAGCTTGGGGCCATTGCAGTTGCTCTGCGTGCCCAGCGCCGACCACGGCGCGGCGATCGACACCTTCCCGTCTGCTTCGACGGCGATGGCCTGGTACCACTGCGTGGAGTGGAAGATGGCGCCGCTGGAGTTTCGCGGAATGGCGACCGGCGTGCCCCACGCGGTGCCGCTGTCGGAAGACTTGAGGTACCACAGCTGCGTGGTGTCGGCCGCGTCCGACTTCGGCAGGTGGAAGGCCAGGTGCGGCGTGGTGCCTTCGAAGGTGAGCGAGACCGACGGCTCGCGACCGGCGACGGTGAGATCGAAGCCATCGGCGCTGGCGACCACGCCACCGCCGGTCGTCGGCCGCCAGAACGCCAGCTCTGCCGATGCCGGATCAGCGGCGAACAGGAAGAAGGCGAGGGCCACGTCGCCGGCCGAGTCGACGGCCAGTGAGATCGCCTTGCTCGCCACGGTGATGCCGGGGGGCGACGCGTCGACCCACGCGGCCGAGCCGGTCTTCTTCCGGTAGAACAGGCTCGACCCCTGCAGGAACGCGAGCTGAATCACGCCGTCGTGCACCGCCACCGACGGGTTGCTGTCGGCCGCGGCGTGCACCTCGTCGTCGACGGTCGAGAGCGAGAAGTTCGCGCCTTCGTCGTCGGAGATGGCGACGCGGATGGTGTTGGTCTGCGGCTTCACGTAGGCGATGACGATGCGGCCGGTCGACGCGTCGCGCGCGATGCTGATCTCTCGCGAGTTGGGCGTCGCCAGCGTGCCGCCCACCACTTCGATGGTCTTGAGCTCGCTGAACGCCTTCGCCGTGCCGTCCCAGCGGGTGAAGACCACGCGGTTGTCGTCGTAGTTGAGGTCGCCGTTGGGGTCTTCGTAGAGCGCGGCCACCATCGGCTGCTGAAACTGATCGGGCACCGACGCGGCCGACACGCCGAGTCTGGACGAGGGCGCCGCGGTCCCGGGGAGCTCCGCGATGACCTGCCAGCCCGTCGGCGGGTCGTCGCCACGCACGCGGCCCGCGTCGACCTCCATCATGCCCGCGTCGACCTCCTCGCCCGCGTCGGGCTTCGGCTTGTTCGGAGGGCCACACGCGACGAACAGCGTGGTGAGAGCAACGATCGCAGAGATGCGGAACATGAGGAGAACTCCTGTGGGGTTCAGCTGGCGGCCTTGATGATTTCGCGGGCAATGACCAGGCGCTGAATCTCGCTGGTGCCCTCGTAGATGGTCTGCACGCGCGCATCGCGCAGGTACCGCTCGACCGGGAACTCGTCGATGTACCCGTACCCGCCGTGAATCTGCACGGCCTTGTCGCACACGCGGTTCGACATCTCCGACGCGAAGAGCTTGGCCATCGACGCTTCACGCGTGAACGGCACCTTCTTCTCTTTCATCGACGCGGCGCGCAGCGTGAGCAGCTCGGCGGTCTGCTGCTGCGTCGTCATGTCGGCGAGCATGAAGCGCAGCGCCTGAAACTCACCGATGGCCTTGCCGAAGGCGTGGCGCTCCTTCGCGTACTTCACGCTCGCTTCGACGCCCGCGCGGCCGACGCCGCAGGCCTGCGAGGCGATGCCGATGCGGCCACCGTCGAGCGCGACCATGGCCAGCTTGAAGCCGTCACCCAGTTTGCCGAGCACGTGGGCGTCGGTGAGCTCGCAGTTCTCGAACGTGAGCTGCACGGTGTTCGAGCCGCGGAGGCCCATTTTGTCTTCCGCGCGGCCGATGTGGAGCCCCGGCGTGCCGCCTTCGACGATGAAGCACGACAGCCCCTTGTTGCCGTCGTTCGAGGTGCGCGCCCACACGATGATCACCCCGGCGTACGCGCCCGAGGTGATCCACTGCTTGGTTCCATTGAGCAGCCACTTCTCGCCCTGCTTGACCGCCGTGGTGCGGCCCGCGCCCGGGTCTGAACCGGCGTGCGGCTCCGACAACGCGAACGCGCCGGCGATCGCCTGACCGCTGGTGATGAAGGGCACGTACTTCTTCTTCTGGGCCTCGGTGCCGAACTGCACGATGAGCTCGGCCACCATGTTGGTGACGGCCATGCCCACTGACGTCGACGCGCACGCCGCCGAGATCTCCATCATCGCCAGCGCGTACGAGACGACGCCGGCTTCTGCGCCTCCGTATTCAGCGGGCACGTTGACGCCCAGCAGGCCCAGCTCGGCCATCTGCTTGTAGACCTCGGAGGGGAACTTCTCTTCGCGGTCGGTCATGCGCGCGCGGGGCGCCACCACGTCACGCGCGAACTTCCGCGCCAGGTCGCGCACCTGCTGCTGCGTCTCGTTCAGTTCGAAGTCCATCGCGTCAGCTCAGTGAACGGCCTTGAGGTTGAACGGGAACTCGATGGGGTGATCCTTCCCGTCGGGCGGCTTCGGGAAGTTCATCGTCGAGATCACCGCGATCACGCAGTCGTGCAGGCCCGGGTCGCGCAGCGTCGAGGTCTTCTTGTTGATCTTCGCGCTCTTCACGAGGCCTTCGGGCGTGATGGTGAAGGTGCTCTTGAGCAGCCCTTCGGGCGCCTTCTTCTTGTTGGCCAGGTGGTCCTCGTAGCAGCCCTGAATCTTCGGCTGGTAGTGCATGACCACCTGCTTGATCGAGTCAGGCGTGAACGGGAGCTTGCTGACGTCAGGGCCATCGTTCTGCTGGCTGATGGCGTCCTTCATGACGTTCTTCATGGCGTCGGTGTTCTGCTTTTCCGGCGCGGGGTCGGCGGCGAGCGCGAGCGAAATGACGAAGGCGTTGAGCATGGCGTTCACTCCTTGAGGAGGTTGGCGGCGATGACGATGCGCTGAATTTCGCTGGTGCCTTCGTAGATCTCGGTGATGCGCGCGTCGCGAACGTGACGCTCGGCGTCCATCTCCTTCGAGTAGCCCATGCCGCCGAAGATCTGCAGACCCTTGTTGGCCACGCGGCTGGCCATTTCAGACGCGTAGAGCTTGGCCATCGCGGCTTCGGACGAATAGCGGGCGCCCTTGTCCTTGAGCACGGCGGCGCGGTGCACGAGCAGACGGGCCGCGTCGATCTCGGTCGCCATGTCGGCGAGCATGAACTGAATGGCCTGATGTTCGCGGATGTACTTGCCGAACGACTTGCGCTCACCGGAGTAGCGCAGCGCCTCTTCGTACGCCGCGCGCGCGATGCCCAGCGCCTGCGAGGCGATGCCGATTCGGCCACCGTCGAGCGTCGACATGGCGACCTTGAACCCCTCGCCTTCCTTCCCGAGGAGGTTCTCGGCCGGCACTTCCATGTCTTCGAAGTAGAGCGAGCAGCTCCACGCGGCGCTGATGCCCATCTTCTTGTCGGGCGCCATGCGCTTGAAGCCGGGCGTGTTGGTCGGCACCAGGAACGCGGTGATGCCGCGGTTGCCGGCCTCCTTGTTGGTCATCGTGAAGAGCACGATGGCCTCGGCCCTGGGGCCCACGGTGATCCAGTTCTTGGAGCCGTTGATGACGTAGCGATCGCCCTTCTTCACGGCGACGGTCTGCTGCGCGGCGGCGTCAGACCCGGCCTGCGGCTCGGTGAGCCCGAAGCAGCCCAGCTTCTGGCCACTGGCGTACGGCTTGAGGAACTTCTCCTTCTGCGCGGGCGTGCCGAAGCGCTTCACCGGGTCGCAGTACAGCGAGTTGTTCACGCTCATGATGACGCCCGTCGAGGCGCACCCACGGCTGATCTCCTCCATCGCCAACGCGTAACAGACGTTGTCGAGCCCCGCGCCGCCCCACTCTTCTTCCACCGCGATGCCGAGCAGCGAGAGCTCACCGAGTTTCGCGATCGCTTCCGTCGGCCACGCGTGTTCTTCGTCCCACTTGCGGGCGTTGGGGATCAGCTCGCGCGCGGCGAAGTCACGGGTCATCTTCTGGATGTCGCGTTGGATCTCGGTCAGCTCGAAATTCATGGGGCGGGCTCTATCAACCCGGCCAGCCCCGGAACACTCCCGATTGCTCCGGTGTCGAGGCGCCATGAGCTCCGATTTCGCCGCCTGGTTCGAGAGCACGGCGCGCTGCAGCGAACACGGCAACGAAGCGGCGGCCACCTGCGTGCGCTGCGGGGCCTTCTGCTGCGAGAGCTGCCTTCAGGCCGACGCTTGTGAAGCATGCGCCGTGGTGCTGCGGCGCGAAGCCCTGCCGTCCGTCGCGCGCGGCGTGGCGTGGAAGCTGGCCCTCGCCCCCGTGCTGCTGACCGCCAGCGGTGCCGTCTACGTTGCACGGGGCCGTGAATTGCCACCGCAGTGGCTTGCGTGGCTGGTGCCGACGGCCTGTGTGGTGTTGGTGTTGCGCCGCCACTCCGCAGGTGCGGCGTGGGTGGGCGCCATCACGTCGCTGCTGCTGCTCGCCTGGCAGGCGCTGGTGCTCTTCGCAGGCGGCGCCGAGCTGCGACTGGTCGACGTGGGCCTGCTGGCGATCGCGCCGGCCTTCGCGCTGGCCGGCGCGGAACGACTCAGTCGGCTGCGGGCGTAGGCGTGTAGATGTACGCGTCCTTCAGGATCTCGATCGAGCCGGTGGTGCTCTCGTTGATGCCGCCGGTGATGAGCACGGTGCCGTCGGCCAGCGTGGTGCAGGTGTGGCCATAGCGCGCGCGAGGCAGGTTCGGAGCGCCGATGCTGGTCACCCCGCCATTGCTGCCCGGCGTGATCAACACCGCCGTGGCGTCAGACCGCGGGCTGATGCCGTCGACGGTACGACCGCCGGTCGCCAGTACCGAGCCGTCGCCCATGGTCACCGCGCAGAGTTCACCGCGGGCCACGCGCACGTCTGGGCCGGCGCCGATGGTGCCTGATGCGCCGGTCAGCACCTCCGACGAAGCGCTGGGCGTCGGCGTCGCGGCGGGGTTGAGGCTGGCGTCGGTGTAGCCACCGAGCACGAGCAGGTCGGCACCGTCGCGGATCAAAGCGCCGGCGGCCTCACGACGGCCGGGTTCCGCCAGCCGGGGCGGCGTGGACAGTGACTGCTGCGCGAACGTCATGCCGGTGAACTTGTAGAAGACGATGTCGTTTTGCAGCGCGGTGCCGTTGGTGCCGCCGGCGATGGCGATGAACTCGCCGTTCTTCACGGGCATCACCGTGGCGCCCATGCGCGGCAGGTTGGCTCCGCTGACGACCTTGCTGGTGATCTCGGTCTTGTTGTTGGCGTCCAACCACTCGACCTCTTCGGCGAGTCGGCCCGACGCCTTGATGCCCCCGGCGACCAGCACCTTGCCGTTCGCGTCGATCGCCATCTGGTGATGCGATCGCGGAATGGCCGGCGGGTTGCGCGGCCCGAGCGCGCCGTAGTCGTCCACGGTTTCGTCGTAGAAGAGAATCGTCGTCTTCGGACCGGCGACATTGTTGACGCCGTACGTTTCGCCGCCCCAAACCACGACCTGGCCGTTCGGAATACGAATCGCCGCGTGGTACGCGCTCGGCAGCTCGACGATCGAGGACTGCAACGTCAGCGACAACGGCTTGCCGAGCTCGAACGCTCCGGTCTCCGGGTTGTAGACCTCGACGTCGGCCAGGGCCTTCCGCTCGGCGGTGCCCTGCTTGAGGTTGAAGCCACCGGCGATGAACACCTTGCCGCTCTTCATCAGCGTCGCGGAGTGACCCGCGCGCTCGACACGCAGCGACTGGCACTGATCGGGCGCCGACGCCGAGACGATGGGCGCGAAGGTGTTCACCTTGCGCAGAATCACGTTCTTCTTGAGCGAACCGCCGACGAGTTCTTCCGGCACCACGTCGGGCACGTCGAACGGCAGCGTGCGGCCGACCGAGATGATCTTCCCGCCACCGTTCGGGTCTGCGTCGTACCCGCGCACTTCGATGACGCGCTCGAGCCCCGCGGGGATCTCGGGGATCTTGAGGCTGCGCGTCGCCGGGTTCGCCGAGGTGACCTCGGTCTTCGGCTCCATGTCCTTGCCGGTCACGCGAATGCGGAGGAACTGAACCCCATTGAATGGGTCCGCCGCCGAGTCGCAGTTCCGGGTGACGATGTTGAGCGCGTAGTTCACTTCTTTGGGCTCACAGCCGGTGAGAGACGCCACCAGCAGGGCCGCCGACAACAGTCGCTTCATGTCTGTGCTCACCAGGTCGCCGTGACGGTGCCCGTCACGGGTTTCGTCGCTTCGATGACCCCGAACGTCGTACCCACGGCCGCGCCAGCGACGACGACCGCCACGATGCCCACCACCCACGGCCACGCGGGCTTCGCTTCCGATTTCACCTCTTCCGGCGGCCTCTCACCGAGATCCGCGGGCGGCTCTTCGACAGCCGCGATGGTGCGCTCCGGCTGCTTGGGAACGAGCACGACCTTCTTCGCGCGCGGGCCCGCGACCGAAACGTCATCGGTGTTGGTCGGCGCATCGTCACGCCTGGCGACCGACGTGCTGGTGCCGGCCTTGGCGCTGCGCGACGCGAGGTTGAGCGGCAGCGACGCCGAGGTGCCGAAGGCGCTCAGCCGCTGAACGATCTCTGCGCCCAGCTTGTACGCTTCGGTGTTGGCCGTGAGCACGTCGGTATCGAACGTGACCGGCGTGAGCGCCGAGAACGCGTTCTTCTTCGCCGAGAAGATCGCCGTGCCCGCCGTCAGCTGCGAGTCACTCGTCTTGTAGACGTAGCCGACGACCGCGAAGTCGGCGCCTGCCGCGCGCAGATACGGCCCGAGGCGCCCCTGCACGCCTTCGTCGACCACCGAGTTCACGCCCGGGTCGGTCACCGCCGTGTTCGCACCGATCACCGCGCGCTTGTCGGAGCCCGCACCGAACGAGGCCTTGGCCTTCACGGTGCCAGAACCGACGGTGACGGTCTGGCCGTAGCGCTCGCCCCTGGTGCCCTCCACCATCACGTAGTGCGTACCGCCCGGCACGTTGTCTTCGAGCACCGGCACCATGCCGAGGTCGCGCCCGTCGAGGAACGCGGTCGACCCCGGCGGGCCTTCGATCGACACGCTGCCCTTGGGCTGCTTGTCGAGGCGCTTCTTGGCCTTGTCGAACTCTCGCTGGAAGACGGGCGGAAAACCGGCCGGCAGCACGTAGTTGGGCGCGAAGCGCGCGAGCTCGAGCAGCGCGTCTTTCGCGGCCTTCTCTTCGCCCTGGCGGAACGCGGACGCAGACAGCTTCACGTACGCGTCGGTGACCGCCTCGTAATCAGCCGTCGCCGGGTCGGCGAGCATGCCGTCGATGCCCTTGCGGAGGCTCGCGCTGGCGTCGTCGAAGCGCAGATCGTCGAAGGCCTTGCGACCTGCGTCGATCGCCCCGACGGCTTCCGCACTCGGAGCGCGCTTCGCACCCGCCGAAGACTCCGGCGTCGGCGCTTTGGTCGCAGGGGACGCGGCGTAATCCATCACGTCGGGCCGCGACTTCAGCTCGTCGACCACCAGCGCGTTGAACTTCGTCGCGGCGGAGGCGCTGACGCCATCACCGGGCACGAAGGGCACCAACACCACACGCGGCTTCTGCGCGTGCGCCAGTGGCGCCGAAATGACGACTGCCACCCACATCAAAGGAATGAGACGGGACATGTTTGGAATTGGCTGATAAAACAAACGGTTAGCCGCGCCGGACCATAGTGTCTTACGCCTCACCCGGTCAATCGCGTGGGTTCCGTCTCCATGAAACTCTCTCTGACCACCCGCATCTTCGTCGGTTACGCGGTGGTGCTGGTCACCTTCGGGGCGGTTTCCGGCTTCTCGGTGTTCACGCTGCGACAGAACCAACTCGAAATCCGCCTGGTGTCCGAGGGCTACCTGGGGCTGTCGCAGACGGTCGCGGCGATCGAGACGTTCCAGTCGAATCAGTCGAAGGACACCGCGCGGCTGCGCGATGAACCGAACGTGGAGACACGCAAGGCCCTCATTCGCCTCGCGCGTCTGTATTTCCCCGGGCTCATGGCCGACCGGCTGCGCACCGGCAAAGAAACGGCGCAACGCGTGTTGGAGTTCGCCCCGGAAGCCGAGCGGCCGTTCGTCGCCGACGTGGCCAGGAAGTTCGACGAGCTGACGGTGCGCTTCGCTGAATACGAAGCCGAGGCCGACCGCGTGTTCACGTTGCTCGAGACGCCGAAGGTCGACTGGGAAGCGGCGAACCGGGCGCTCGATCGGCTGCAGCAGATGGAGAACGGGCTGTCGTCGACGATCCGCTTGCTGCACGGCTCGCTCGAGGCCCGCATTCACGAGCGCGTACGCCTGACGCAGGAGCGTGAGCGGCGCACCGGCGTGGCGATCATTCTGTTTCCGGTGGTGGCGATCGGCGTGGGCCTGCTGGCGACCGGCGTGGCGGCGCGCAGCCTCCGACCGGTGCGAACGTTGATCGACGGTGTCTCGCGAATTCGGCGCGGCGACTACGAGGCGAAGATCGGCGTCGACGGTGAAGACGAGATCGCCGTGCTCGCGCGCGAGTTCGACGCCATGGCGAAGGCGCTCCGCGACCGAGAAGCGCAACTGCAGCAGAAACAACAGGAGCTGCTGCGCGCCGAGCGTCTCGCGGCCGTGGGCCGGGTCTCTGCGCAGGTCGCGCACGAGATCCGCAACCCGCTCTCGTCGATCGGCCTCAACGTGGAAATGCTGACCGACCAGCTCGACGCCGCGCAGTTCAAGACGCCCGAAGACGCCAAGGAGTCGAAGCACCTGCTGTCGTCGGTGACGCGGGAAGTGGATCGGCTGGCGGAGATCACCGAGGAGTACCTGCGGCTCGCGCGCCTGCCTGCGCCGGTGAAGCGCCCGGAAGATCTGTCGAAGATCATCGACGAGGTGATGGGCTTTGCCCGCGAAGAGCTCGAGCGCGCCGGCCTGACCGTGAAGCTCGACCTGCCCGCGGCGCCCCTGCCGGTGCTCGCCGATGAAGGTCAGCTGCGACAGGTGATGCTGAACCTCGTTCGCAACGCGCGTGAAGCGATGGCCGCCGGCGGCACGTTGACGGTGCGCGCCCGCGTCGACCACGGTCAGCTGCTCGTCGAGATCGTCGACACCGGCTCGGGAATGAGCGCCGACGTGAAGGCCAAGCTCTTCGAACCGTTCTTCACCACCAAGCAGGGCGGCACCGGCCTGGGGCTCCCGCTGTCGCGACAGATCGTCGAAGCGCACGGAGGCCAGGTCGACGTCGACAGCGAAGAAGGCCGCGGCACCACGTTCCGGCTTCGCTTTCCGCGCGCGTGAAGTAGAGGCGGCGCGTGTTCGAAGTCTTCCGCGACGTTCTGCCTTCCGGTCTCACCGTCGTCACCATCGAGACGCCGCACCTCCACAGCGTGATGACCGCCGTGTACGTGCGCGTGGGGAGCCGGCACGAAGACGCGCGCACCAGCGGCGTGAGCCACTTCCTCGAGCACCTCTTCTTCCGCGGCAGCGCGAAGTACCCCGACTCGGTGCGCATGAACGCCGCGGTCGAAGCTGCCGGTGGAAATCTCAACGGCGCGACCATGCGCGACTCTTCGTATTTCTATACGCCCGCGCACGCCGACGGCCTCGAGGTGACGCTGTCGATCCTCGGCGACATGTTGTCGCGCCCCACGTTGAAGCAGCTCGAGACCGAGAAGCGCGTGATCCTCGAAGAGATGCTCGACGAGGTCGACGAGCGGGGCCGCGACATCGACGTCGACAACCTCACCAAGCAGGTGCTCTTCGGTGACCACCCGCTGGCGCTGAAGATCGCCGGCACGCCGGAGTCGGTTCGCGGGCTCACGTTGCGTGACGTGAAGAAGCACTTCGCGCGGGCGTACGTGGGCGGGAACATGGTGCTCTCGGTTGCGGGGCCGGTGTCTCGGGCGCGCGTGTTGAAAGCGGCGCGCACGTCGTTCCGTCACGTGCCGCCCGGTGCCCGGCTGACGGAGGCGGCGCCTGCACCACTCGCTCCGACGGGGCCGCGGTTCAAGTACGTCACGCTCGACGAATCGCAGGTCGAGTTCCGGCTCACCTTCCCCACGGTGCCTGAGTCGCACCCTGATTCGGCGGGGCTGGCGCTGTTGCGGCGCGTGCTCGATGACGGCCTGTCGAGCCGGCTGCCGTACCGCATCGTCGAAGAGCTCGGGCTCGCGTATTCGGTGGGCGCGTCGCTCGAGGGCTTTCATGACACGGCGATGTTCGAGATCGATGGGGCCTGTGCGCCAAAGAACTTTCCGCGCGTGCTCGAAGAGGTGCTGCGCACGGTGGGGACCCTTCGCGCCGGGAAGATCAGCGCCGAGGAGCTGCGCCGGGTGAAGACGCGGTTCTCACTGCACGTCGACTTTCAGCAGGACTCTCCGGCGGACCTGTGCAGTTGGTTCGGTGGCGTCGAGCTGTTCCGCGCGGCAGACACGTTCGAAGCGAAGAAGGCGGAGCTCGCACGCGTCACGTTGAAGGACCTGCAGCGAATCGCGAGCACGTGGCTCTCCGCGGAGCGGCTCGTGGTGGTCGGCGTCGGCCCGCGTGAAGCAAAAGCGCGCGCAGAGAAGGTGGTGACGCGCGCGGGGAAGTTGCTGGCGTAGTGGCCGTGCGTCGCGCAGTCGGCCCGTCGCGACGACCATGTGTGTCGGCGCCTCGGCACGCGCGGCTCTGAAGACGGACGGCGTTCTTCGCCTCAGCGCCCGCGGATGATCTCGATGCCCTTCTTCTTCTTCTTGATGCTGCCCTTGGCGAGCATCTTCTTGATCGCCAGATAGTCGGGATTCCGGGGGTCCTTCTTGAGGACCTCGGTGATGATCTTCTCACCCCGGTCCACGTTGGCCCACGTCTCACCGTAGTAGCGCGCGAGCTGCACCTTCTCGTCGAGCGTGCTCTCGTTGGTGAAGTACAGCTGCTCGAGCGCAGAGATCGCGTCGGGCTTGTTCCCCAGCTTGTCGTACACGCGCCAGATGCGGCTGAGCGCCGGCGCGAAGTTGCCGTCGTTCTTCAGCGCCAACTGGTAGTCGCCCAACGCCTCCTCGAGCCTGCCCTGCTGCTCGTACGCGCGCCCGCGCACGTAGATGGCCCGCGGCCAGCTCGGCTCCATCGACAGAATTCGTTCGATCAACACCTGCGCGTCGCCGCCACGGTCCTGCAGCAGTCGGATCTCCGCGAGCAACGCCAGCGCTTCGGCGTCTTTCGGGTCTTCTTCGACCACGTGCTCCACGAGCGCCGCCGCTTCGTCGACCCGCCCCTGCTCGTTCAACACGCGCGCCTTGAGCGACAACACGTCGGCCCGCTTCGCATCACGCGCTTCGATGAACTGAAGGTCTTGCTCGGCCGAAGCCGTCTGCTTCTCATTGAGGAAGTACCGGGCGCGAAGAAGCCGCGCACTCGCCAGCGATGGGTTCTCGGTGATGAGCCGGTCCATCAGCCGCGCGGCGAGCACCACGTCACCCTTGAGGAAGAGGATCTCGGCCTCCATCGTCTTGGCTTCCGGGTCGTCTGGAGAGCGCTGCTGGATGCGCCCGATGGTCTTGAAGGCCTCGTCGATCTTCCCCGCGTGGGCCAGCAGCCGCGAGAGATCGAGCAGCTCTTCGTCGGTGAGCAGGTCGTCGTCACGCATCGTCTTGAGCTCGGCGATCGCGGCGCGGGTCTGGTGCATGCGGCGCAGCAGGTCGGCGCGCTGCCGGCGAAGGCTCGGGTCAGCGACGCCAGACACCGACTCGGCCTGCTTCAACGTCAGCGTGGCGCCCGCTTCGTTGCCCGCCAGCCGGTAGGCCTCGGCGAGCTGCAGGTAGAGGCTCGCGTCTTCGGGCGTGGTCGAAATGGCCGCCTTGAACTCCTTGATCGCAGCTTCCGCACGCCCGTTGGACAGCTCGAGGCGCCCCTGCGCCACGTGATCGATGGTGGTCTGTACCTTCTGCCGGGTGGCCGCGCGCTCCGGCTCCTCGCACGCAAGGGCCAGTAGAGCGAGCAGCAGCGATGTGAGTCGTCGCATTCGCGCCAAAGTAGCGATGTTAGGATTCACGGTCGATGGCGATGGATCCCTTCGTGCGGAAGCTGGTGCTGAGAATCTTCGACGAGGGCGCACCGCTGTCTCGCAACCGGCACTTCCACACGTTCGAGACCGAAGAAGGCAAACGTGCGCTGCGCATCTCGAAGCGACTCAAGGCGCTGCAGGCCGACATCGCGAAGTGCCGCAAAGAAGGCGGCGAGTCGCTGGTCGTGTCCGCGCGCGTCGGTGACGAAGTGAAGGTGCAGATTTCGATCAGGGCCCTCAAGTCGACGCGCCACACCACGCTCGACGAAGCCGAGTACGAGCTGCTTCGTCGACTGGTGCCATTGCTCCCGCAGCCGAGCTGAGTCGGAACCGGCTATACGGGCCGCGACCATGCGCCGTCTTCTCTTCGCTGCCTTCGTCTTCGTTTCCACGGGCTGCGTCACCGTGTCTGCCAACGGCAAGCCGCTGACGCCGCGTGAAGAGGCGCAGGTGTTGTTGCAGCGAGGCGATGGCGCCAAGGCCGTGCCGCTGCTCACGGAGTTGATGGCGAAGGCTCCCGACGATCTGTCGCTGGCGCGCATGCTGGCCGAAGCACACGTGAAGGCCGGCACCAGTGACGCGTTCCTCGCGACGCTGGCTGCGAAAGACACCGCAGTTTCGCACTACCAGCAGGGGTTGGTTCGCTTTGCGCGTGCCAATGAAGCGAGCAACGAGGCCATCACCCACTTCCGTCGCGCCGCCGAGCTGGCGCCCGGCGAGCCCGAGTTCCGGTACCGCCTCGGCGTCGCGCTCGTCGAGTCCGAGCAGTTCGAGGCCGCGCGCGCGGAGCTGGAATCGGCCGTGAGCTCGGCGCCGGAGCGCACGGCCTGGTACCTGCCCGTCGCCAAAGCGCGCTTCCGCACCGGTGACAGCAAGGGTGCCGTCGAGGCCATTCGTGTCTCAGTGCTCGGCGACCCCACGCCGGCCGACGTGAAGCAGGCGCGCGGGCTGATGGAGCAGATCGCCGACCCCTTCTCGCGCTTTCCCCGCTCTGCCCGGCCCCAGCTCGAGCAGGCCATTCAGTGGCTGGAGGTCGCCGACGTCCCGCAGCAGGCCATCGTGCAGTTGGAAGAACTGCTGCGCGATCACCCCGACGAGGCGATCCTCCATGCGTTGCTCGGGCTGTCGTGGGCGCGGCTCGACGATGCGGGTCGCGCGGTCGAAGAGCTGAAGCGCGCCATCGAGCTCGCCCCGGAGGACGGAAAGAATCACCTGTACCTCGCGGAGATCTACGAAGGGCGTCAGCGCGGGAAGAACGCTGAGGAGCACTACCGCAAGGCCCTCGACCGCAACCCGGTGCTCGAGCAGGCGTGGCTCAAGCTGGGCGATCTGTCGTTGGACCGGCAGGATTACGTGACCGCGCGGCAGCACTACTCGGTGGCCGCGCACCTGGTGCCTGAGAACCCGGCCGCACGAGGCAAGTTGGCGCTCGTCTACCAACTCGACGGCAACTGGCCGGCGGCAGCGCGGGAGCTTCAGGCCGTGCTCGACCGCGACCCCGACAACGTGGAGTTCCAGCTCCGCATGGGCGTGCTGCACACCGAGCGATTCACGAAGGCGCGCACCGACGCCGAGAAGAACGACGCCTCGAGCGAGGCCAGCAAGTGGCTGCAGAAGGTGCTCGAGCAGCAGCCCGAGAACGCCATCGCGTCGCGCGCGCTGGAGCGCTTGAAGGTCCGCTGAAGGCGCACCTCGGGGCGCGCGGCCGTTCGCTGCGTTCGTTTGCTCACACGACGCGCTACGCTGCCCGCCGTGAACGGTCCCAACGACTCACCGGACAAGCCCTCTTCGGAGCCGGAACTCGAACTCGCCCGCCCCGCGCGTGGTCCAACTCCGTCCGCTCCCCCCGCACCGCGCCCGTCGGTGTCGAACCCTGCGATGCAGCAGGTGCGTTCCGCCGCGCGTACGCAACCGCTCGAACCGGCAGCCAAGAAGGCGACCTCCCAGCGACTCAAGGAAGGCGCCGCCGACACCGTTCTCAACTCGTTCTCGATCTTGAGCGAGGTGGTCGACGACTTCAAAAGCAGCGACCGCTTCTTCAAGTACAAGGCGATGGTGCTGACCCTCTGGCTGCTGTTGTCAGTCGGGGCGTTCGGCGTGGCGTGCCCGTCTTCAGGGCCGTCGAACGAGATCAACGCGGTGCTGGTGGCAGCGGGTGAAGCATCGGCCCCCGTCTACATGGTCAAGAACGAGAGCAACGAGACCTGGCAAGACGTCGAGATCATCGTGAACGGCAAGTACCGCTCCACGATGTCGCAGCTCGAGGCTGGCGGCGGCAACGCGACCCTCTCGCCGGCGGTGCTCTTCGACGAGGCCGGCCACCGCGCGCCGAACGCGCTGCAGATCACCGACATCGTGGTGAAGGTGCGCGAGCCGGAAGCCGAAGTGCCGTTGCTTCGCGGCGGCGCCATCGTGCCGCCGTGAGGTGACCCCTCGCGCAGGCGGCCAAAAAGAGAACGCCCGGCTCCTCATCGGAACCGGGCGTCTCTATTTTTCAGCTCGAAGAGCCAGAGGCTTACTCGGCCTTCTTCTCTTCAGCCTTGGCCTCGGGAGCAGGCGCCGCTTCAGGGCGGTCGACCAGCTCGAGGATCGCGATGTCCGCCGCGTCGCCGCGACGGAAGCCGGCGCGCACCAGACGCGTGTAGCCACCCTTGCGGTCGGCGTAACGGGTCTTGAGCTCACCGAAGAGCTTCTCGAGGAGCGCGCGGTCCTTCACGTAGCGCTGCGCGAGACGAACGTTGTGGAGGCCACCCTTCTTGCCGAGGGTGATCACCTTCTCCGCCATCTTGCGGGCTTCCTTCGCCTTGGGGACGGTGGTGGTGATGCGCTCGTGCTCGATGAGCGAGGTGACCATGTTCTTCAGCATCGCGAGGCGGTGAGCCGTCGTGCGCTGCAGCTTGCGATTTCCAACCTTGTGTTCCATTGCCTTCTTCTTTCAACCACCGCGGCCGTACGAGGTACCCGGTGGACGTAACCCGCGAGTGTTTCCACTCACGGATTTTGGTGGAACCGGGCAGCGCGAAATGCGCCACCCGGGTACTTCACGATCAACTCAGACGCGCGGCGCGCTCGGCGGGAGCGCAACGGCGGCCGCGGCCGTCTTCGGAGGCCAGTTCTCGAGCTTCATGCCGAGCGAGAGACCCATCTCCGCCAGGATCTCCTTGATCTCCTTGAGCGACTTACGGCCGAAGTTCTTCGTCTTCAGCATCTCGGCCTCGGTCTTCTGAACGAGATCGCCAATGGTGCGGATGTTGGCCTGCTGCAGGCAGTTGGCCGAACGCACCGAGAGCTCCAGCTCGTCGACCGAGCGGAAGAGGTTCTCGTTGAGCTTGGCCTCGGTCTGCGGCGCTTCGACGGCGGTGGGCTCTTCGGTCTCTTCGAAGTTCACGAACACCGTGAGCTGCTCCTTCAGGATCTTCGCGGCGTACGCCACGGCGTCCTGCGGAGTGACCGACCCATCGCTCCAGACCTCGAGCGAGAGCTTGTCGTAGTCGGTCTGCTGACCGACGCGCGCGTTGGTCACGAGGTAGTTCACCTTCGAGACCGGCGAGTACAGCGAGTCGATGGCGATGGTGCCGATCGGCGAGCCAGCGACCTTGTTGTTCTGCGCAGGCGAGTAGCCACGGCCACGGCGGCACGTGATCTCCATGCGGATCTTGCCGCCCTCGGCGAGCGTGCAGATGTGGTGGCCCGGGTTGAGCACTTCAACCTGGTCGTCGGTGATGAGGTCGCCGGCCTTCACTTCCTTCGGGCCCTCGGCCTCGATGCGGATCGTCTTCACCTCGTTGGTGTGCATGCGCAGACGCACTTCCTTGAGGTTCAGCACGATGTCGGTCACGTCTTCCGAGACTTCCGGAATCGTCGTGAACTCGTGCTCGACGAGACCACCGTTGCCCTCGATCTTCACGGTCGTGATGGCCGCGCCCTGGAGCGACGACAGCAGCACGCGACGGAGCGAGTTGCCCAGCGTCGTACCGAAACCACGCTCGAGCGGCTCGGCAACGAACTTGCCGTACGTGCCCGTGCTCTCGGAGTCGATGTCGATCTTCCGGGGCTTGATGAGATCACGCCAATTCTTCGCAACCAGACCTGATTCAGCCATTGTGTCCTGCCCTCATTGCCGAGCCGCCACCAACGTACCCGGGGAAAACCCGGGAGGACGACTGCGGAAAATCCGTGTTCGGTAAAACGCCAACGGAGCAGACCGCTTGTTGGCGATCTGCTCCGCGGTAAGCCGCGCCCGAAGGCGTGGATTACTTCGAGTACAACTCGACGATGAGCTGTTCCTGGATGTCCATCGTGAGGTCTTCGCGGTTCGGGTTGGTCTTCACCGTGCCCTTGAAGGCCTTCTTGTCGACGTCACACCACTGAGGAATACCGCGGCGATCAACCGTCTCGACGGCCTCCTGAATGCGGAGGACCTTCTTCGACTTCTCGTGCACCTCGACCACGCCGCCCGGCTTCACGGCAAACGAGGGGATGTTCACGCGCTTGCCGTTGACCGTGAAGTGGCCGTGGCGAACGAGCTGACGCGCTTCAGCGCGGGTGTCAGCGAAGCCCATGCGGAACACGACGTTGTCGAGGCGGAGCTCGAGCATCTGGAGGAGCGACTCGCCCGTCTTGCCCTTGGCCGCCGCGGCGCGGTGGAAGTAGCCACGGAACTGGCTCTCGAGCAGGCCGTACATGCGCTTGACCTTCTGCTTCTCGCGCAGCTGCACGCCGTAGTTCGAGAACTTCACGCGACCCTGGCCGTGCTGGCCCGGCGGGTACGGGCGGCGCTCAATCGCGCACTTGTCCGTGTAGCAACGGTCGCCCTTCAGATACATCTTCAGATTCTCACGTCGGCAGATGCGGCAGACGCTTGCAGTGTAACGAGCCAAAGTCAGTTCTCCGTGTTCAGAAGGTGGTCAGATCACACGCGGCGGCGCTTGGCCTGGCGGCAACCATTGTGGGGGATCGGGGTGATGTCGCGAATGAGCGAGATCTTGAGACCAGCGGCCGCGATCGCGCGGAGCGCCGACTCACGACCTGCGCCCGGGCCCTTCACGAGGACCTGAACGTTCTTGAGGCCGTGCTCCATGGCCTTCGCGGCGGCGTCGCCAGCGGCGACCTGCGCGGCGAACGGCGTCGACTTGCGCGAGCCCTTGAAGCCACGCGAACCGGCCGACGACCACGAGATCACGTTCCCGGACACGTCCGTGAAGGTGATCAGCGTGTTGTTGAACGTCGACTGGATGTGAACGATCCCGTTGAGGATGTTCTTCTTGTTCTTGTTCTTCTTGGCCGCCTTCTTGTCAGCGGTCTCGGTCGTCGCCGGAGCAGCTGCGGCAGGGGCGGTCGTCGTCTCTTCAGCCATGTCTCTTGTCCGTTTCCTGGAGGTGGTCAGCCCCACTCGCGCGGGGCCTCATGAAGTTCACTTGGCCGCGGGAGCCGCCGGCTTGACGCGCTGCACGCCACGCTTCGGTCCCTTGCGGGTGCGCGCGTTGGTGTGCGTACGCTGACCGCGGACCGGGAGGCCCTTGCGGTGACGGAGGCCGCGGTAGCAGCCGAGGTCCATCAGGCGCTTGATGTTCATCGTCACTTCGCGACGCAGGTCGCCTTCGACCTTGTACTTGGCTTCGATGATCTCGCGGATCTTGCGCGTCTGGTCCTCGGTGAGGTCCTTGGTGCGCGTGGTCACGTCGATGTTGGCCTCAGCCACGATGTCCTGGGCGGTCTTGATGCCGATACCGAAGATGTACTGGAGCGAGATGACCACTCGCTTCTGAACCGGGAGATCGACGCCTGCGATACGAGCCATGTGTTTCTTCTTCCTTCGTTACGTGGAGTTGGTCTGGAGCTGGAAAATCAGCCCTGGCGCTGCTTGTGACGGGGGTTCGCGGGGCAGATGACCCGAATGGTGCCCTTGCGACGGATCACCTTGCACTTCTCACAAACCTTCTTGACGGACGGACGAACCTTCATGTGTTCCTCTTAAGTGATTCGAACTTCGTGTGACTTACTTGGCGCGGTAGGTGATGCGACCGCGGGTCAGGTCGTACGGCGAAAGCTCAACCTTCACCTTGTCGCCCGGCAGAATGCGGATGAAGTGCATGCGCATCTTGCCTGAGATGTGCGCGAGCACTTCGTGTCCGTTCTCGAGCGTGACCTTGAACATGGCGTTGGGAAGCGGTTCCTTCACCGTTCCTTCCACCTCGATCGCGTCTTCCTTCGCCAAATGAAAACCTCAAATGAACTACGTCAAAACCCGAATGGGTTTATGGGAGCGGCGGCCACTACCACCTCCCCACATTGGATGCAAGCGACCTTGGTCAGCGACCGATTGACTTCTTGATCGCAGCGAAGATCTCTTCGAGCGACCCCACGCCATTCACCGGGCGGAGCAGACCGACCTTCTCGTAATAGGCCTTGAGCGGGCTGGTCTGCTCGCGGAACACATCCAACCGCTTCTGCACGGTTTCAGGGCTGTCATCAGCACGGCCGCGGCCCTTCATGCGCTCGTGAATCACGCTGTCGGGCACCTCGAGCGACACCACGTGCTCGATGCGCTTCCCGCTCTTCGAGAGCACCGCAGACAACGCTTCTGCCTGCGGAATGGTGCGGGGAAATCCGTCGAGCAGGAAGCCCGTCGAGCAGTCCGGCTCCTTGAGGCGCTCGTCGACGATGCCGATCACCAGCTCGTCGGGAACGAGCTTGCCGGCGGCCATCAACGGCCCCGCCTGCTTCCCGAGCTCCGTCCCCTTGTTCACCGCCGCGCGAAGAATGTCGCCCGTGGAGATCTGGGGGATTCCGAGTTCCTGCGTGAGCTTCTGCGCCTGCGTGCCCTTCCCTGCGCCGGGCGGGCCGAAGAAAACGAGATGCATGCGTACCCCTCCTCGACTCGCTTAGACGGTCGCCGCATCGCTGCGGATGCGACCGCGAATACGGGGGCCGCGCGGACCGGCGAAGCCTTCGTAGTTGCGCGTGATGAGGTGCTGTTCGATCTGCTGAACCGTGTCGAGCGCCACACCAACGACGATCAACAGCGCAGTGCCGCCGAAGTAGAAGCCAGGCACCTGCAGCACGTTCGCGATGACCGTGGGGAGGATGCAGATGGCCGCCAGGTACATCGCGCCGCCGAAGGTCAGGCGGTTGAGCACACGCTCGATGAAGTCCGCCGTCTGCCGACCCGGACGGATGCCGGGAATGTAGCCGCCCTGCTTCTTGATGTTGTCCGCCACGTCATCGGCGCGGAACGTCAGCGACGTGTAGAAGAACGCGAAGAAGAGAATCAGCGCGACGAACAGACCGCTGTACACCCACTGGTTCGACTGCAGCGCACGCTGCACACCCGCGAGGCCGGGCACCCAGGTGGCCAGGGTCGCGGGCATCGACAGCAGAGCGCCAGCGAAGATGGGCGGAATCACGCCAGAGGCGTTGACCTTGAGCGGGAAGTACGTGGCCTGACCCGCGAACATCTGACGGCCCGAAATGCGCTTGGCGTACTGAACCGGAATACGCCGCATGCCGCGTTCAACGAACACCACGGCGGCGATGACGAGCACCATCACCGCGAGCAGACCGACCACGGAACCAGCGCTGATGGTGTCAGCTTCCACGCCGCGGTACAGCTGCTGCGCAGAAGGCGGAATACCGACCACGATGCCCGCGAAGATGATGAGCGAGATGCCGTTGCCGATGCCATTTTCGGTGATGCGCTCGCCGAGCCACATGATGAACGCCGTGCCGGCGGTCAGCGTCATGACGGTCATGAACGTGAACCACACCGTGTTCACCGAGTCGGGGACCACGATCCTGTCGAGCGCCACGCCGTCATCGGCCGTCGAACGGCCGAACGAATACAGGTAGCGCGCGATGCCGATGCCCTGCACGACCGACAACACGATCGAGCCGTAGCGCGTATACTGGTTGATCTTCTGCCGCCCAGCTGCGCCTTCCTTCTGAATGCGCTCGAGGCTGGGCACGACCACCGCGAGCAGCTGCATGATGATGCTCGCGGACACGTACGGCATGATGCCGAGCGCGAAGATCGACGCCTGATTGAGCGCGCCACCCGAGAACATGTTGAAGAGGTTCAGGAGGCCGCCGTCCTTCAGGCGAGCCTCCATCACCGCGTTGAGCGCGACACGGTCGATACCGGGCGTGCTGATGAAGATGCCGAGGCGGTACACCGCGAGCAGCACCAGCGAATAGACGATTCGCGCGCGGAGCTCAGCGACGCGGAAGATGTTGGTAATGGCGTTGAGGGCCACGGCAGCTTCCTGAGAAAAGTGTGGGAATCAAAAAACGTCGAAACCCCTCGCCCCATAGTTGGGTGCGAGGGGCAACGCACACTCCCTGATGAAGCAGGAAGTGTGCACGGTCGACTCAGGCCTTGGCAGCCTTCACGCCCTTACCGGCGTGCGCCTTCACGGCGGCTTCCGGCTTGTGCGTCACCAGCCCGAGCTCTTCGACAGAGCCGCCAGCCGAGGTGATGGCCGACTTGGCGCTCTCGGTCACCTTGGTGACCTTGACCGCGAACTTCTTGGTCAGCTTGCCGGCGCCGAGCACCTTGATGCCGTCGTAGGTGCCCTTCACCAGGCGCGCGCCACGGAGCGTCTTCTCGTCGATGGTCTCGCCACCCTTGAAGGCGGTCTCGATCTCACCGAGGTTGACGATCGCGTAGTTGACGCGGTTCGGCGAATTGAAGCCGAACTTCGGCAGTCGGCGCTGGAGCGGGCTCTGGCCGCCTTCGAAGCCTTCGAAGCGCATGTTGCCAGAACGGGCCTTCTGACCCTTACCACCGCGACCGGCGGTCTTGCCGAGGCCTGAACCCTGACCACGACCCACGCGCTTCTTCTTGTGCGTCGAGCGGCGCGGAGCCTTGAGCGTATGCAGCGTCACCATGGTCATTTCCTCACTTCGCCTTCGCGGCGGCTTTCGCCCGCGAGGCGTCACGCGCGCGGATCTTGCGCGGCTTGGTACGAGCCCGAACCGTCGGCTCTTCCTTGACGATTTCAAACGCCACGAGGTGGCGCACCTTGTCGAGCATCCCGCGGATGGCCGGCGTGTCCTTGAGCAGCTTCTCGGAGCCGAACTTCCAGACGCCGAGACCCTTCACGGTGGCAACCTGACGGGCCGACGCGCTCGAGGGGGACTTGATGAGCTTGATCTTGATGCCCATGGCTTATTCCGCCTTCTTCTGGCCGAAGCTCACTTCCTTACCGCGCAGGCGCGAGACCTGCTCCGGGGACTTGAGCTGCTTCAGACCATCGACCACGGCCTTCACGACGTTGTGAGGGTTCCGCGAGCGCTGGCTCTTGGTGAGGATGTTGCGAATGCCCGCCGCCTCGAGCACCGCGCGAACGGGGCCACCGGCGATGACGCCAGTACCTTCCGACGCGGGCTTCAGCAGCACCTGGCCGGCGCCGAAACGACCCAGCACTTCGTGCGGAATCGTGTGGCCGATCAGCGGCACCTTGAAGAGGTGCTTCTTGGCGTTCTCGCCACCCTTGCGGATGGCTTCGGGAACTTCGTTCGCCTTGCCGAGACCGATGCCGACGTGACCGTTGCCGTCACCGACGACGACGATGGCGCCGAACGAGAAGCGGCGGCCGCCCTTAACGACCTTGGTCGGGCGGTAGATGTTGATGACGCGGTCCTGCAGGTCCAGGTCGTTCGCGTTGATGGGAGTCGTGCTCATTTCGTTAGTCCTTAAGGTCAGAACTGCAGACCGCCCTCACGCGCACCGTCGGCGATCGCCGCCACACGGCCGTGGTAGGGGAAACCGTTGCGGTCGAACACGACCTTTTCGATCTTCGCCGCCTTGCACTTCTCGGCGATGAGACCACCAACGAGTTTGGCAGCGCCCTTCTTGTCGGCGTCGCCCAGCTTGCCCTTGATCTCCTTCGACAACGTCGAAGCAGACACCAGGGTGCGGCCGGTGGAATCGTCGATGACCTGCGCGTGCAGGTGCTTGAGCGACTTGTAGATCGTGAGACGGGGACGCTCTGAGGATCCGTCGACCTTCTTGCGGATGCGCTCTTTGCGGTGGAGACGGGATTCGGTGTTGGACATAGTGATTTCCTTTCCTTCCGCGCGAGATTCGGACTTCCCCGCGCGGATGAACGGGTGGCTTTACGCCGTACCCGTCTTGCCCTCCTTGCGGCGGACAGTCTCGGTAGACAACTTGATACCCTTGCCCTTGTAGGGCTCGGGGGGTCGCAGCGCGCGAATCTTCACGGCCGTCTGACCCAGGAGGTGACGGTCGGCCGAGCGGAGCGTGAGGTCGAGCGTGGGCAGCGTGTCTTCGGTGCGGGGCGCCTTGCCGACTTCAGCAGTGACGCCTTCCGGCAGGTCGAAGATCACGGGGTGCGAGAAACCCAACGACATGTGAATCTGCTTGCCCTTGACCTCGGCGCGGAAACCGACGCCGCGGATCGCGAGCGCCTTCTCCCAGCCGGTGCCGACGCCCTTCGCCGCGTTGGCGAGAATGGCTCGGGTCAGACCGTGCGCAGCGCGGTCGAGACGGTGATCCGAAGGACGGGTAACGATGACTTCCTTACCCTTCACTTCGACCTTGATCTTCGGCGACGGGATCTTCACCGAGAGCTTGCCCTTGGGGCCCTCGAAGTTGACCTTGTCACCAGCGACGGCGACCTTGACCTTGTCGTCGAACTTGATGGGGAGCTTACCGATGCGGCTCATGGTCGTTCCTCAGTAGACCGTGCAGATGAGTTCGCCGCCCACGTTGGCCTTACGGGCCTCGTGATCGACCATCACACCGCGCGAAGTGGAGAGAATCGCGACGCCCATGCCGCCCTTCACGCGCGGGATCTCGCGAACGTGAACGTAGCGACGGAGACCAGGCTTCGACTCACGCTTGATGCCGGTGATGACGGGCTCGCGGTTCGGGCCATACTTCAGCACCAGGGTGAGCTCGTTCTGCGGCGCCTTCTCGTGGACGATGAAGTCACTGATGAAGCCCTCGGACTTGAGAGCCTTCGCAACTTCGACCTTCAACTTCGAGGAGGGCAGCGTCAGCTTGTCGTGACGGACGAGCTGCGCGTTACGGATGCGGGTGAGCATGTCACCCACGGGATCATTGATGACCATCTGCGGTACTTCTTCCGGTGAGGCGCTGTCCGCGCACTCGCTGGAGGTCGTGATGCCTTCCGGGCCAATCCCGGGGGTTCACCGCGACCGGTTCATGTGTCCTGCCTCAGCACTCAGCTGCGGAAGGGAACGCCAAACGCCTTGAGGAGCGCGAAGCCGTGCTCATCGTTCTTCGCCGTGGTGACAATCGACACGTTCAGACCCTTCACCTTCTCGATCTGGTCGTAGTTGATTTCCGGGAAGATGATCTGCTCGCGAACGCCGAGCGTGTAGTTACCACGACCGTCGAACGCCTTGGGCGAAACGCCCTTGAAGTCACGCACGCGGGGCAGCGCCACGCTGAGCAAACGATCGAGGAATTCGTACATGCGGTCGCCACGGAGGGTGACCATGGCGCCGATGGCCTGGCCTTCACGAAGCTTGAAGTTCGCGATGGCCTTGCGCGAACGCGTGATCACCGGCTTCTGGCCCGTGATGGCGTTCATCTGGTCGACCGCCGACTCGAGCAGCTTGTTGTTCGCAAGCGCTTCGCCGAGGCCCATGTTGATGACGATCTTCTCGATCTTCGGAACCTCGTTGGGGTTCTTCAGATTGAGGTCCTTCATCAGCGCGCCGACAATCTCCTTGCGGTAGCGCAGCTTCAGACGCGCAGGCTTCGCCTCGAGGCCTTCCTCGATGTTCGCGGCAAAACCGGCCTTCTTGACCTCTTCCTTCTTCCGCTTGCCGGCGCCCTTGTCGGCCTTCTTGGCCTTCTCGGCAGCCTCGGGCTTCTTCTCGTCAGCCATGATCGTCAGTTCCCTTGAGAGCGCGCGCCCTTAGCGCAGCGCAGGTGTCTCAGTCAATGGTCGCTTCGCACTGCTTGCAGAAGCGCTTCTTCTTGTCGCCTTCAGTGCGGACGCCAACGCGGGTCGCCTTGTCGCACTTCGGACAGACCAGGGCGACGTTCGAGAGGGCAATCGTGCCCGGCTTCTCGACGATGCCACCCTCGGGGTTCGCGCGGTCCTTGCCCTTGCCAACGTGACGCTTGACCAGGCGCAGACCTTCGACGCGAACGCGATCCTTCACGCGATCGAAGCCGATGATCTTGCCGCGGTTCGACTTCTGCGAGCGCTCGGCGCCCGACGTCACCTGCACGGTGTCGCCAATCTTGAGCTTCTGCATGACTTAGAGCACCTCAGGCGCGAGCGAGATGATCTTCATGAACTTCTTGGCGCGGAGCTCGCGAGCGACCGGGCCGAAGATGCGGGTACCGACAGGCTCGAGCTCCTTGTTGATGAGCACGGCCGAGTTGCCGTCGAACTTGATGTAGCTGCCGTCGGCGCGGCGCACTTCACGCGCGGTGCGAACGACGACGGCCTTCGCCGTGTCACCCTTCTTCACCTTCGCGTTCGGCAGCGCTTCACGGATCGAGACGACGATCACGTCGCCGATGGAGGCGTACTCGCGGTGCGAGCCGCCCATCACCTTGATGCAGAACACTTTTTTGGCGCCCGAGTTGTCAGCAACATCGAGCACGCTGGTCATCTGGATCATGACTTGGTTCCTTCTTCTTTAAGGGCGAGAGCCGGAAAACGGCTCAGGCGACGGTGGCCTTCTCGAGCACCTTGACGACGCGCCAGCGCTTGTCTTTCGACGTGCGGCGGGTCTCGGCGATCAGCACCTTGTCACCCTCGTTCACCGTGGGCTTCTTGGGCTCGTGGTCTTCCACGTGGGCCTTGTACTTCTCGCGGCGCGACATCACCTTGCCGTAGGCGGCGTGCGACGTGCGGCGACGAACGGTCACGACGACCGTCTTCGACATCTTGTTCGAGGTGACGATGCCGATGCGCGTCTTGGGACGGCCGCGGGAGTCAGCCTGCTTGGTCTCGGTCTCAGCCATGGTCGTGCTCTCTCTCACTTCGTCTTCGACTTCGCGGTCAGCACCGTCAACACACGCGCCAGGTCACGACGGTGCGTCGTGCGCTCCGACGGGTTGTCCAGGGCGCCGGTGCGCAGCTTCAGGTTGTCCTGAACCAGCGTCGCCTTCATCTCGGTGGCGCGCGTCTTCAGGTCTTCGATCGACAGCTCTTTGAGTTCCTTCGCGGTAGCCATTGTTCAGTTCCTCAGAGCGTCTGCTCAGCGCGGTTGATGATGCGGGTCATGACGGGCAACTTGGCCGCCGCCAGCTTGAAGGCCGCGGTCGCCAGCTTCTCGTCCATGCCGCCCATTTCGTACAGAACGCGGCCCGGCTTCACGACGGCCACGTAGTACTCGACGCCGCCCTTGCCCGTACCCATGCGGGTCTCGGCCGGCTTCTTGGTAATGGGCTTGTCCGGGAAAATGCGGATCCAGATCTTGCCGCCGCGCTTGATCTCGCGGCTCATCGCGATACGCGCGGCTTCGATCTGTCGCGAGGTGATCCAACCCGGCTGGGTGGTCATCAGGCCGAACTCGCCGAACGCGAGCGTGTTGCCGCGGTGGGCCATACCGGGGGTGCGGCCCTTGTGCATCTTGCGGTACTTGGTGCGTGCAGGCTGAAGCATGACGTTCCTCGAAAGTGTTTAGCGGGCCGCCGGAGCGCTGTTCGCGCCCTTCGTCGGGAGAATGTCACCGCGGCAGACCCACACCTTGCAGCCAATGGTGCCGTAGGTCGTACGCGCGATGGCGTAGCCATAATCGATGTCCGCGCGGAGCGTGTGCAGCGGCACACGGCCTTCGCGGTACCACTCGTAGCGGGCCATTTCGGCACCACCCAGGCGGCCCGAGCAGGCGACGCGGATGCCCTTGGCGCCGAACTTCATGGCGGTCTGGATGGCCTTCTTCATCGCGCGACGGAACGCGATGCGACGCTCGAGCTGCGTGGCGATGTTCTCGGCCACCAGCTGCGCATCGGTCTCGGCCTTACGGACCTCGACGATGTTCAGGAAGACTTCGTTCTTGGTGAAGCGCTGGAGCTCCTTCTTCACCGTCTCGATGCCCGCGCCACGCTTGCCGATCACGATGCCGGGGCGCGCGGTGTGCACGTTGACCTTCACCTTGTTCGCGGCGCGCTCGATCTCGACCTTCGAGACGCCTGCGTGGTTCAGGCTCTTCTTGACGTGCTCACGGATCTTGATGTCCTCGTGAAGCCACTGCGCGTAGTTCCGCTCCTCGAACCACTTCGAGTCCCAGGTGCGGATGACGCCGAGCCGGAAACCAATCGGATGAACCTTCTGACCCAAGGTGTATCTCCTGAACTAGGCGGTTACTTCTTCGCCTTCAAAGACTCGTCCGAGAGGACGACGTGAATGTGGGAAGTCTTCTTGTTGACGCGCGTCGCACGACCCATGGCGCGCGGCATGTAGCGGCGGCCGGTGGGGCCCTGGTCGACCGAGATGGTCTTGACCCAGAGCTTGTCGATGTCGACGGAGCCCTTCGAGAGGTCCGTGGCGTTCGCCATGGCCGACTCGATGAGCTTCTTGACGGGCAGCGCTGCCGCGCGACGCGTGAACTGCAGCGTGCTGATGGCCTTGCTGACGGGCATGCCGCGGACGAGCGAGGCCACCACGGAGAGCTTCCGGGGCGCCATACGCAGGTGACGGAGGTGAGCGATCGATTCCATCGTGATTAACCCTTCTTGCCCGGGGCCGGAGCCGCCTTCTTCTCGGCGCTGTGCCCGCTGAACGTACGCGTGGGCGCGAACTCGCCCAGCTTGTGGCCGACCATGTTCTCGGTCACGTACACGGGGATGAACTTGCGCCCGTTGTGAACCGCGAACGTGTGACCGACCATCTCGGGGATGATCGTCGAACGGCGCGACCAGGTCTTGATGACCGCCTTCTTGTTGCCCTTGTTCATCGCATCAACCTTTTTGCTCAGGCTGCTGTCGATGAAGGGACCCTTCCAGGTTGAACGAGCCATGGTTAGTCGCTCCCTTTAGTTGCTGCGCACGCCCTGGCGGCGCTGCGAAACGATGAACTTGTCGGTGCGCTTGTTCTTGCGCGTGGTGAGACCCTTGGTCTTCTTGCCCCAGGGCGAAACCGGGTGCGGGTTACCCTGACCGGACTTGCCTTCACCACCGCCGTGCGGGTGGTCGACCGGGTTCATGGCGAGACCGCGAACGGTGGGACGGATGCCGAGCCAGCGGCTCTTACCGGCCTTACCGATGGTGATGATCTCGTGATCGATGTTGCCGATCTGACCGATGGTCGCGCGGCAGACGATCAAGACCTTGCGAACGGCGGTCGAGGGGAAGCGGACCTGAGCGTATTCACCCTCCTTCGCCATCAGCTGGCCCCAACTGCCCGCTGAACGAATCAGCTGACCGCCGCGACCCGGCTTGATCTCGATGTTGTGAATCACGGTCCCGACCGGGATGTTCTGGAGCGGCAGCGTGTTGCCCGGGCGGATGTCGACGTTGTCGCCCGAGAGGAGCGTATCGCCGACATTGAGGCCGACAGGCGCGAGGATGTAGCGCTTCTCGCCGTCTGCGTAGTGGAGCAGCGCGATGTTCGCGGTGCGGTTGGGGTCGTACTCGATCGAGAAGACCTTGGCCGGCACGCCGTCCTTGTTCCGCTTGAAGTCGATCACGCGGTAACGGCGCTTGTGACCACCGCCCTGGTGACGGCGGGTGATGTGACCATCACCATTGCGGCCGCCGGAGCGCTTGATCGCCTGCGTCAGCGACTTCTCGGGCACGTCGTGCGTGATTTCCGCGAAGTCCGACACCGTCATCAGACGGCGCACAGGCGACGTCGGTTTGAACTTTTTGACGCCCATTTTAGACCGTGCCTCCCTCGAACAACTCGATCTTGTCGCCTTCCTTCAAGGTGACGAAGGCCTTCTTGAAGTTCGAGCGCTTGCCCATCTGCGTACCGACGCGCTTGATCTTGCCGCGCATGATCAGCGTGCGGACATCTTCAACAGTGACCTTGAACTGGGCCGCAACCGCGCGAGCCACTTCGTGCTTGGTCGCCTTGCGGTCGACCACGAACGAGTACTGACGCTGCTTCTCACGAGCCTTGTCCAGCTTCTCGGTGATCAGCGGTCCCTTGATGACGGAGCTGAGATCCATGATCGATTACTCCTGCGCCTTCTTGGTGCCGCGCTTCTTGGTCAGCGCCTCGGAGAGGGCCTTCGCAGCGGCGACGGTGATGACGAGCGACTCGCGACGGAGCACGGACTCGACGTTCACGCCTTCGACAGGCAGCACGTCGAACTTCTCCATGTTGCGAACGGCGCGGAGCAGCTTGTCGTTCTTCTTCTCGTCGACGACGAGCGCGCTCGTGAGCTTGAGGCCCTTGGTGAGCGACTCGTACGCCTTCTTCGACTTGCCGTCCGAAGGGAACTCGCTGATGAACACGAGCTTCTTCTCGCTGGCGCGGAGCGCGAGCGCGTGCGCCACGGCGGCGCGACGAACGGTGCGAGGCGGACGGTAGGTATAATCGCGGGGCTTCGGGCCCATCGCCTTACCACCGCCGACCCAGTGCGAGGCGCGGGTCGAACCCTGGCGCGCGCGACCGGTGCCCTTCTGCTTCCAGGGCTTCTTGCCACCACCAGAGACCAGCGAGCTGTTCTTCACAGCGACGGTGCCCGCGCGGCGGTTGATCTGCTGCATCTTCGCGCCTTCGTACAGAAGGTGGGGGTTCACTTCCCCGGCGAAGAGATCGTCCGAGAGCTCGATCTCGGAGACCTTCTTGTTGCTCAAATCGACGACGTCAAACTTAGCCATTGTCGTGATCTCCCTTAGCTCTTGATCTCGACGTCGACACCAGCCGACAGATCGAGCTTCATGAGCGCGTCGAGCGTCTGCTGCGTCGGCTCGAGGATGTCCAGGAGCCGCTTATGCGTGCGGATCTCGAATTGTTCACGGCTCTTCTTGTCCACGTGGGGCGAACGAAGAACGGTGAAACGGTTGATACGCGTCGGGAGGGGAATCGGCCCGGAGACGCGAGCGCCAGTGCGCTTAGCGGTCTCGACAATCTCCGTGGCACTCTGGTCCAGGAGCTTCGAGTCGTATGCCTTCAGACGGATGCGAATTTTCTGTGTCGCCATTCTCGGTTGACCCTTGTGGTTTGCGACTTACTTCTCCAACCAACGCCGAATGGCTGTTGTTACGACCCGGGAGCCCCTGGTTTTCACAGAGCGATGCGGCGAAAGCGGCGCGCGTATACGTCGCCACGAATCCCACGTCAAGCGCCTATTGACGAATCGCGTTTTCGCTCTCGTCGGTGAGCGCGTTTCCCGCATCCCGAGGGCCGAGCGAAACAGAAAGTGGGCCGCCACCTACCGAGTAGTTTCGCGCGCCCCATGAAGACCGCAGACATCGTTGCTCGCGAGTTGTCGCTCCCCCTCGCAGGCGTGGCCGCCACGCTCGAGTTGTTGGCTGGAGGCGCGACGGTTCCGTTCATTTCGCGCTATCGCAAGGAGGCGACCGGCGGGCTCGACGACGAGGCGATCACCAGGATCGCGGCGCATTCCGAGGTTGTCGAGACACGTGAGCATCGCCGCGCGACCATTCTCGAAAGCCTTCGTGGGCAAGGCGTTCTCACCCCGGAGCTCGAGCGCGCCGTGACGAACGCGGCCACCGTGTCGGCGCTCGAAGATCTGTACCTGCCGTACCGCCCGAAGCGGCGCACGCGCGCCATGACCGCACGTGAACGCGGGCTTCAGCCCCTCGCCGACGTGCTGTGGGCGCAGGGCGCCGCGGCCGGTTCGCGTGAGTCGTTGGCGGCGCAGTACGTGTCGGCAGAGCTGCCCGACGTGGACGCGGTGTGGGCCGGCGCGCGCGACATCGTGGCGGAGACGATCGCCGAGCGGCCCGACGTACGCGCCCAGGTTCGTCAGTTGTTCGTCGACCAGGCGGAGCTCGTCGTCGACGTGGCGCGCGGCAAGTCGAAGGACCCGGGGCTCGCGAAGTTTGCCGATCACGTCGGTCGTCGTGAACGTGCCTCGCTGGCGCCGTCGCACCGCGTGTTGGCGGCAGAACGTGGTGAGGCCGAAGGACTCCTGAAGGTCGGCCTCGAGCTCGACGCCAACTCAGTCCGGTCGCGGGTGTCGCAAGCGGTCGTGAAGCGTGGGGCGGCGCCGGTGTTGGCCAATGAAATGAACCTCGCGGTCGGCGACGCGATCGATCGGCTCCTGCTGCCGTCACTCGAGAGCGAGCGGCGGCGGGCCATGAAGGAGAAGGCCGATGAAGAGGCCATCGCCGTCTTCGCCAGAAACCTGACCGCGTTGCTGCTGGCGGCGCCGCTCGGTGGAAAACCGGTGGTGGCGATCGACCCCGGGCTGCGCACCGGCTGCAAGGTCGCGGTGCTCGACGCGCGCGGCGACGTGCTCGACCACGCCACCCTCTATCCCCACACCGGTCGTGAGGCCGAAGCCGGCGCCGAGCTGGCGAAGCTGCTCAAGAAATACCCGCCGGCCGCCATCGCGATCGGCAACGGAACCGCCGGGCGGGAGACCGAAGCGTTCGTGCGCAAGGTGCTGTCGTCGGGCCTCGCGTCCAACGTTCGCGTGATCAGCGTCAGCGAAGCCGGTGCCTCCGTCTATTCCGCGTCGGAGGTCGCGCGCGAAGAACTGCCGGAGCTCGACGTGACCATTCGCGGTGCCGTGTCGATCGGCCGTCGCCTGCAAGACCCGCTCGCGGAGCTGGTGAAGATCGACCCCAGGAGCATCGGGGTGGGCCAGTATCAGCACGACGTCGATCAACCATCACTCGGCGCGTCGCTCGATCGCGTGGTCGAAGCGGTCGTGAACAGGGTCGGAGTCGATCTCAACACCGCTTCTCCCACCCTGCTCCGCTACGTCTCGGGCCTCGGTCCTGCGCTCGCGAAGGCCATCGTCGAGTACCGGGCGAAGAACGGTGCCTTCGAGTCACGTGCGAAGTTGAAAGACGTGCCGCGGCTCGGCGCGCGTGCGTTCGAACAATGCGCGGGCTTCCTGCGAATCACCGACGGCAGTGAACCGCTCGACGCCAGCGCCGTTCACCCCGAGCGCTACGCCCTGGTCACGAAGATCGCCAAAGACCTCGGGGTGACGCGCAAGGCGCTCGTCGGCAATGACGCCGTGGCCTCGAAGATCGACGTGAAGAAGTACGTCGACGCCGAAGTCGGCCTGCCCACGATCAACGACATCGTCGCCGAACTGAAGAAGCCGGGCCGCGACCCGCGCGCCGAGTTCACCGACGCAGGCTTCGACCCGAACATCACCGAACTGGAGCACCTGAAGCCCGGCCAGGTGCTCAACGGCATCGTCACCAACGTCGCGGCGTTCGGAGCCTTCGTCGACCTCGGCGTGCACCAGGACGGGCTGGTGCACGTAAGCGAGCTGGCGAACCGTTTCGTCAAGGACCCCTCGGAGGTCGTGAAGGTGGGCGACCGCGTGAAGGTGAAGGTGCTGCAGGTCGATCTGGCTCGAAAGCGCATCGGGCTGTCGATGAAGGCGTTGCAGGCTCCCGGCGCGCCGGCGCCGCAGAATCAGGCGCGCTTCAACAACGCCCCGAGGTTCCGGTGAAGATTCACGTCACGCACATCGGCACCGCGACCGTGCTGCTCGAAGTGGGGCCGCTGAAGATCCTCACCGACCCCGTGTTCGGCGGCGCGAAGCACTTTCACTTCGGCGCCGGCATGACGTCGGACCACACGCGCGGCCCGTGGGTGCCCGCCAGCGAAGTGCCGCCACCAGACCTCGTGCTGCTCAGCCACGATCAGCACGCCGACAACCTCGACGACGAAGGGCGCGCGGTCATCGCGAACTGCACCAACGTGTTCTCGACGCCCGCCGCTTCGAAGCGAATGAAGGCCGTCGGCCTGCGCGACTTCGAATCGAAGACCGTGGGTGAGGTGAAGATCACGGCGATGCCCGCGCGCCACGGTCCACCGCTCACCGGCGCCATCACCGGCCCGTGCATCGGCTTCGTGCTCGAGTGGCCGGGACAGTCGAACGGTCCACTCTACATCTCGGGCGACACGGTGCTGTTCGACGGAGCGCTCGAGGTCGCCAGACGTTTCAAGATCGGCACCGCGTTCCTCCACCTCGGCGCCGCAGGGTACGGCCCGTTGCGCTTCACCATGAATGCCGACGAAGGCGCGCAGCTCGGCAAGGCGCTCGGCGCGAAGACGCTCATTCCGTTGCACTACGAAGACTGGACACACTTCAAGCAGCCCAGGAGCGAAGTGACACCGGCCTTCGAGCGCGCGGGGTTGGGACATCGCCTGACGTGGCTCGAGCCCGGGAAGCGAACCGAACTGGAGGTGTGACGTGCCCACGACCTCGAAGCGAAATGCTGATCAACCGCTCGTCGCGTTGATGGACTGTCTGTCGGCCGGGTACCTGCTCGAACCCTCATCGAAGGACTGGCTGCGCGGCGTGGTCGAAGCCGTGGTGCCGGCGTTGGACGATGGGCTCGGCGTACTCGGTTACACGTACGACGCCACCGATCCGCGCAAGCCCGTCATCACCGGCTTTGCCACGGCTGCAGGCTTCGACCCGCGGTGGCTCGGGCCATTCAACGAGGCCGTGAAGTCGGCCGAAGGCAACTCGAGCGAGTCACTTCATCCCGCGGGCTTCGACGCGTGGCAGGGCCTCACCTGTGGGCAGGCATCGCGCGTGACGGGAATGAAGAAGATCGTGCCGCTCTTCGCGCACCTCGGCAGCGCGAAGGACACGTTCGCCATCAACGCACGCGACTCGAGCGGGAACGGGTTCTGGCTGGGCAGCCCGCTGCGCAGCACCACCCCCGCGTCGGCGCGGCGCATCACGGTGTTCTCGCGCCTGGCCGCGCATCTCTCGTCGGCCATGCGCCTGCGCCACGCCGCCACGAGCGAACCCGCCGCGGTGCTCTCGCCGGGAGGCAAGCTGTTGCACGCGCCCGACCCGGTCGCTGCGACCGAGCGCGCGCAGCTCCGCGAAGCCACCCTCGCCTTCGATTCCGCGCGCAGCAAGCGCCTCCGCGCAGACATCGACGAAGCCACGCGGCGGTGGCGCCCGCTCGTCGAATCGCGCTGGTCGTTGCTCGACGAGTTCGACACCGACGGCAGGCGCTTCGTGGTCGCCGTGCAGAACACGCCGCCGACGCCTGCCCTGCCGAAGGAGCTCAGTGATCGCGAAGCCCAGGTGCTGACCCACGCGAAGCTGGGGCACAGCAACAAGGTCATCGCCTACGAGCTCGGCCTCTCGGCGTCGACGGTGCGAGTGCTGTTGCACCGCGCGTCACGCAAGCTCGGCGTGAACAACCGCAAGGACACCATCGCGCAGTTCGAAGGGCTCACGGCGCGTGAGCCCGCGAAGCAGTGACGCTCAGTAACCGCGAATGCGGAGCAGCAGCGGCTTGAGCACGTTCTCGGGGATCTCGGCGTAGCCACCGAACTGCATGGTGTAGCTGCCGTAGCCCGAGGTGAGCGACCGCAGCGAGTCGACGTACCCGAACATCGCCGCCAGCGGCACGTCGGCTTCGATGACCTGATTCACGCCGCGCTGATTCATGCCCTTGATGTTGCCGCGACGCGCGTTCACGTCGCCGATCACGCTGCCCATGTATTCGGCGGGCACGATGATCTCGGCCTTCATCACCGGCTCGAGCAGCACCGGCTTGGCGTCTTTGCAGGCCTCGGCGAACGCCATCGACGCTGCGACCTGGTAGCCCACTTCGTCCGACTCGCCGTCCTTGAAGGCGCCGCCGGTCACCTCGACCGCCACGTCGATGAGCGGGTAGCTCGCCACCGCGCCGCGCGAGAGGCCGCTGACCACACCGGCTTCCACGGCCGGCCAGAAGTCCTTCGGGATCTGCAGCTCGCTCGCGGAGTTCTTGAACGAGAACACCTTGCCGCCCTCGCTCTTCGAGACCTTGAGCTCGACGGCCGCGAACTGATTCTTCCCGCCGATCACCTTCTCGTAGGTCGACTTGCCCACGCCCACGCCGGTGACGGTCTCCCGGTAGGCCACCTGCGGCTTGCCGACGCGCGCGTCGACCTTGTGCTCACGCTTGAGCCGGTCGACGAGGATCTCGAGGTGCAGCTCGCCCATGCCCGCGATGATCGTCTGGCCGGTCTCTTCGTCGGTCTTCACGCGGAAGCTGGGGTCTTCGACGGCGAGCTTCGCCAGCGACTGGGTCAGCTTGTCGGCGTCTTCGGTGCTGCGCGGCTCGAGCGCCAGCTGAATCACCGGCTCGGGGAACTCGATCTTCTCGAGCAACACCGGGTGTGACTCGACACACAGGGTGTCACCGGTGGTCGCGAGCTTGAGCCCCACGATCGCGCAGATGTCGCCCGCGTAGCACTCCTGAATCTCGTCGCGCTTGTCGGCGCGCATCTGCACCAGTCGGCCCACGCGCTCGCGCTTCTTCTTGGCGGTGTTCCAGACGGCGGTGCCCGACTCCAACTTCCCCGAATACACGCGGATGAAGGTCAGCGTGCCGTACGAGTCGTTCATGATCTTGAACGCCAGCGCGCTGAACGGAGCGTCGTCCTTCGTCTCGCGCACGACCTCGTTGCCGTCCTTGTCGATGCCCGTGACCGGCGGCACGTCGAGCGGCGACGGGAGGTAGTCGATGACGGCGTCGAGCAGCGGCTGCACACCCTTGTGCTGGTAGGCCGAACCGCACAACACGGGGAACACCTTGAGGCTGATGGTGCCCTTGCGAATCGCCGCGCGGAGCTCGTCTTCCGACAGCTCGCCGCCCTCGAGGTACTTCTCCATCAACCTGTCGTCGAGCTCGGCGACGGTCTCGACCAGCTTCGTGCGGTACTCGGCCGCGCGGGCCGCGTGGTCGGCAGGAATGTCGGTGAGCTCGAAGGTGCTGCCCTGTGCGGCCTCGTTGAAGACGATGGCCTTCATGCGCACCAGGTCGATGACGCCCTTCAACTCCTTCTCGATGCCCAGCGGCAGCTGCAGCACCAGCGCGTTGGCCTCGAGCCGTTCACGAATCGAGTCGACCGACATCTCGAAGTTCGCGCCAGTGGCGTCGAGCTTGTTGATGAAGCAGATGCGCGGGACCTTGTACTTGTCGGCCTGACGCCACACCGTCTCGCTCTGCGGCTCGACCCCGTTCTTGCCGTCGAACACCGCGACCGCGCCGTCCAGCACACGCAGCGACCGCTCGACTTCGATGGTGAAGTCCACGTGGCCGGGCGTGTCGATGATGTTGATGCGGTGGCGGACCTTGCTGCGTTCCCAGAAGCAGGTGATGGCCGCCGCGGTGATGGTGATGCCGCGCTCGCGCTCCTGCGGCATCCAGTCGGTGGTGGTGGTGCCTTCGTGCACCTCACCCATTTTGTGAATGGCACCGGCGTAGAAAAGAATGCGCTCGGTGGTGGTGGTCTTGCCCGCATCGATGTGGGCCATGATCCCGATGTTGCGGTAGCGATCGAGCGAAGTGTCGCGAGGCATGACGCGCGCCTTTACGGAAAACGAAGCGGGTTTGGAAAAGCAAAAAGGCCCCGGACGTGCTGTCCGAGGCCTTTCTGAACTGCACGACGCTGCTTACCAGCGGTAGTGCGAGAAGGCCTTGTTGGCCTCGGCCATCTTGTGCGTGTCTTCACGCTTCTTGACGGCGTTGCCGCGGTTGTTCGCGGCGTCCATGATCTCGCCGGCGAGCTTCTCCATCATGGTCTTCTCGCCGCGGCCCTTGCCGTACGAGATGATCCAGCGCATGCCGAGCGCCACGCGGCGATCCTGACGGACCTCCACGGGGACCTGGTAGGTGGCGCCACCGACGCGGCGGCTCTTCACCTCGAGCACAGGCTTGACGTTGTCGAGCGCGCGCTTGAACACCTTGAGGGGCTCTTCCTTCGCACGCTCTTCGATGAGCGAGAAGGCGCCGTAGACGACCTGCTCCGCGGTGGACTTCTTGCCCTTCCGCATGAGGTCGTTCATGAACTTGGCGACGAGACGATCCTGGAACTTCGGATCCGGGTTGATCTTGCGCTTATTTGGTACGCGACGACGAGGCATGAGTCAGCTCTCCGAGGAAGGTGATTACTGCGGGCGCTTCGCGCCGTACTTGGAACGGCTCTGCTTGCGACCCTGAACACCAACCGAGTCGAGCGTGCCGCGAATGATGTGGTAGCGAACGCCGGGGAGATCCTTCACACGGCCACCGCGAATCAGCACAACCGAGTGCTCCTGCAGGTTGTGACCGACGCCCGGGATGTACGACGTCACTTCGACGCCGTTCACGAGACGAACACGCGCGACCTTGCGGAGCGCCGAGTTCGGCTTCTTGGGGGTCGTGGTGTACACGCGGGTGCACACGCCACGCTTCTGCGGGTTGGACTTCAGGGCGGGGCTCTTCGACTTGTATCGGAGCTGCTCGCGGCCCTTGCGGATGAGCTGGTTGATGGTCGGCATGAGTTCCTAAGAAAACGACGTGATACGAAAAGGGCGGCCCGCTTACATTCAGACCGCCGCGGGTGTCAAGCGCTACAGGTCGAGAATCATGACGACCGCGTCTTCACGATTGTCCTGGTAGTACGCGGGCCGCATTCCAACCATGCGGAATCCCAGCGAGCGATAGAGCGACTGGGCCGCGTCGTTGCTGCGGCGCACCTCCAGAATCGCCTTCACACACTTCTGCGCGCGACCCACGGCGAGCGACGCCTCCATCACCTGTCGGCCGAACCCCCGCCGTCTCACGGCGCCGTCGGTGGCCACGTTGAGAATGTGAACCTCGTCGGTCACCAACCAGAAGATGGAGAACGCGCGGATCTGCCAACCGGCGGCGCTCGACTCTTCGATGAGCAGAATCGTCGACCACTCCTGCGTGAGCTCCTTCTTCACCATCTCCATCGACCAGGGGTTGGTGAAGGCCTGATGTTCGATCTCCATCACCGCCGGCAGGTCGGCCAGGGTCATGCGACGAATGCGTTGCTGTGGGGCCAGCTCTCTCACGGCCCGCCCTGCCTCGGCGCGTACGGGCCCAGCAAGCGAACGTCGTGTTGGCGGCGCTGTTCAGCCAGCTCTTCGCGCACCAGCTCGCCGAAGCGCTTCTGCACCAGCATCGACTTCACCTTGTCGAGCGGCGCGGTCTTCAGGTCGGCGTGCTCCAGCACGTAGGCGCGCGCGTCGGCGTCGGTCACGGTGGCGCGGAGCCGCAGCTTTCCCTCGAGCGCCTTCTGGGCCCGAAGCGACCGCCGCAAGACCTCCGCGAGGTCCGTCAGCTCCGCCTCGTGGTTGACCAGAAACTGAACGAAGCGGGCTTCACTCCCGAAGCGCGCACGGAACCGGGCGATCGCTCCTTCCAGTTCACCTTCGTCGAGCGGGTAGGCCTCGAGCTTGTCGGCTTCCAGCACCGCCAGCCGCTGATCGATGATCGCCTTGAGGCTCGCCTCCAGCACCTGCTGGTCCAACGGAGCGAACGCGGCCGTCACGCCACCTGCATCGATGAGCAGGACGCGGGCCTCGAACTCCAACTGAGATGCGGCGATGACCCGCCCTTCAATCGAGGCCACGGCCCGATCGATGACGCGCGGCTCGGTAGCGTGGGCAAACAACGGTAACCACAGGGCAATAAGCCACTGGCACACACGTGCAGGCTGGTTACGGTGAAGACCGATCATGGTGCAGGACTACTACCAGCGACTTGAAGTGAAGCGTGAAGCCTCGGCGGAGGAGATCAAGAAGGCCTACCGCAAGAAGGCCCGCCAGTACCACCCCGATCACAACCCCGGTGACAAGGTCGCCGAAGAGAAGTTCAAGCAGCTCAACGAAGCCTTCGAGGTGCTGTCCGACGCGAAGAAGCGGCGGATGTACGACGAGTTCGGCGACGACGCCGCCAAGCTCGGTTGGGACGAAGGCAAGGCGGCGCAGTTCCGCCAGTACCGGAGCGGCGGCTTCGCGGGCGGCGGTGGTGGTGGCGGGTTCAACGTCGATTTCGGAGCCGGCGGCGGGGCGGTCGACTTCGAGTCGATCCTCGGGGAGATGTTCGGCGCGCAGATGGGCGGCAATCGCCGACGTCGCGCCGCGGGCCCGCGCGCGGGTGGCGATCTGTCGACCTCGCTCGAGGTGTCCCTGCGTGACGCGGTGCTCGGCGCCGAGCAGAACCTGGTCATCAACGGCCGCGGCATCACCGTGAAGATCCCCGTCGGCGTCGAGACGGGCTCACGCATCCGCCTCTCGGGCCAGGGAGAACCGGGCGAACGCGGCGGGCCGGCGGGTGACCTCTTCATCGACATCACCGTCGCCGACCACCCGCTCATGCGCCGCGACGGCCAGGACCTCTACATGGACCTGCCGGTCACGCTCGGCGAAGCCGTCAACGGTGGCGACGTGCGCGTGCCGGTGTTCGGTGGGTCGGTGACGGTCACGCTCAAGCCCGGCACGCAATCGGGCACCAAGCTGCGGCTGCGCGGCAAGGGCGTTCCCGCGCTTCGAGGTGGAACGCCTGGCGACCTCTATCTGGTGATCATGGTGAAGCTGCCCGAGAAGCTCGACGACGCGGCGAAGAAGGCCATCAGCGCCATCACCTACGACAGCGACGTGCGCGGCAAGTTGACGCTGTGAACCGACGTACGGACTGCTAAGGGCGACCAAGCATGGGATTCCTGAGTTTGTTTGGTGGTGGCACGCCGGCTGAGAAGGCGCAGAAGCTCAAGAGCAAGGCGACCGAGAAGTACGGTGACCCCGCGACGCGCCAGAAGGCGTTGCAGACGCTCGGCGAGCTCAAGCACCCCGACGCGGTGCCGGTGCTCATGCAGCGCTTCACCTTCGCGGTCGACCCGCAGACCACCGACGCGGAAGAGAAGCAGCACGTCTTCGAAGCGATCGTCGAGCTCGAGAAGGAAGCCGTCGCGCCGGTGCGCGCGTTCCTGGTGAAGAGCGATCAGGCCTCGAGCTGGGCGCTCAAGATCCTCTCGGCGGTGCTCCCGGAAGAAGAAGTGCTGGGCATCGTCACCGACGAGCTCAAGCGCCTCGGCTCCGAGTACTCGCGCGACCCCGAAAAGAAGGAAGTGCTGCTGCGCTTCTGCGAAGGCAAGAACGACGCCCGCGTCGGCGCCGTGCTCCCTGCACTGCTCAACGACATGTCTGACGACGTGCGCATGGCCACGCTCAAGACGCTCTCGTCGGTGAAGTACGAGGCCGCGAAGGAACAGGTCATCGAGCTGCTCATCAACGAAGAGACCGCGCGTCGCGTGCAGTCGGCCTGCGCCTCGGTGCTCGCCGAAACGCAGTGGCCGGTGCAGGGGTTCCGCGAAAAGGTCGAGAAGCGACTCCCCGATGGCTACACGGTCGACAAGGCCGGCGTGGTGAAGAAGCGCGGCAGCTGACGTTAGAGTTCGCAGCCATGACGCGCGCCGCGTGGCTGCTGGTCGTCCCGTTGCTCGGCTGCGCTGCGCCCGCGCTCACCGACGACGGTGGAGTCGACGCCGGGAGCGCCATCGGCTCCGTCGAGCTGTGCCAACGCATCGCGAGCTCGACGTGTGCGCTCCGCGTTCGCTGTTTTCCTGCGTTCACCCGCCTGTCTCTCGAAGCCTGTGAAGCCCAGGCCCGCGCCGAGTGCCTCACCGAACATGAGGCGTACGGCCGAGCGTTCACGGCCGGAACGCTGAGCGTCGATGCCGCGCAGCTCGAGCGCTGTGAACGACGGCTTCAATCGAGCGCCTGTCCACCCTCCTTCCCGCCCTCGTACGTCGATGAAGTCCGCACGCCCTTTTCCGATTGCACGCTGTCGACAGGCTTGCTGCGCGGCGCAGCGCCTCGCGGTTCGACCTGCGACTTCGCGGTCGAATGTTCACCCGGCGACTTCTGCGTACGGCCCAACGGCGTGTGTCGAGGCACCTGCGTGAGCCTGTCGACGGAAGGCGAGTCGTGCGGCATCGGCTGCCGCGCCGGACTGCGCTGCGAGAACGATCGCTGCGTGGCGTTGAAGACGCTCGGCGAGACGTGCACCCGCAGCAGCGAGTGCGAAGACGAGCTGCTCTGCCTCGGCACCTGCCGGCCCCGCAAGAAGCTCGGCGAGCCCTGCGGCGTCGACTTCGATCGTCTGGGGCCGTGCGAGCCGGGCCTCGCGTGTGACGTCACCCCCTTCGTCAGCGGCGCCACCGGCACCTGCATCGTTCCGCGTGGCCTCTTCGAGACCTGCCGCTTCCACTGGAGCTGCCAACCCGGCCTCGTCTGCGCCGACGTCGACTGGTCGCGATTCCCCGGCGCGGCGCCGATTCCCGGCTTCTGTCGCGAGCCCGACGGAGAGGGAGACAACTGCGTGCAGACGACCTACGCGTCGTACGTCGGCGAGTCGTGCGCGCCAGGCCTGAGCTGCCAGGGCACGTGTCGCCCGCTGCCGGTTCGTGGAGATCCGTGCACGCCCTCGAAGCGCAACTGCAGCGGCTTTGGCGTGCACTGCAAACCCACCGGCACCGGCGACTTCGGCGTGTGCGCCTCGGCGCCGACGCAGGGCGAACGCTGCGCGGTGCGCATCGACGCGAGCCGCGTCATCTCGGTTCCCTGTGCCACCGGCTCTTGCGACACCGAGCTCACCCAGCAGTGCCGGCCACCTTCGAAGACCACCGGCGCGAAGTGCGCCATCGACGGTGAGTGCATCTCGGGGCGTTGTGTGCCGCAGTCCGACATGACGCTGCGCTGTGCACCGGCGTGCTGATTCTCTGTCACTGATTTCCCGCGACGCGCGTTGAACGCGATGAACTGCCCAACTCCATGGAGGACATCACCGTGACTGCCCTGCCTTCGACTCTCGACGCCGTAACCGTGTACCGGGAAGGCGCCATCTGCCGGCGACTGGCCCAGGTGGCCGCGTCTGAAGAACGCACCGTCCTGCTGGGACATCTTCCGCTCTCGCTCGAGCCCGGGTCGCTGCGCGCGGCGGTGGTGAGCGGCAACGGCAAGGTCGTCGACGTTCGCGCGCAGTTCGACGTGCAGCTGGCCGAGGAGATCGACGTGCCGGCCGAACAGAAGGCTGTCGAAGCAGCGCAAGTGAAACTGAGGTCGCTCGAAGTGAAGTTGTCGCGCATCGACACCGAGCTCGCCGAGCTGCAGGCGCTCCGGCCGACGGTCCTCGAGCAGAAGCGCGGCGACCCGCCGAGGCCGGCGCCGGTCGAGGCGATGTTGGCGCTTGGTGACTTCCGCGAAGGCGAGTTGGCGGCGCGCCTGACGACGCGACGTGAATTGAGCGAGGCGATCGTCGCTGCGCGTCGGGAGCTGACGCTGCACGAGAATCGACTGAAGGAATCTTCGAGCGCGCAGCGCAGTGAACGTGCGCGCGTGTGGCGCGTGGCGAAGATCACCCTGGCCGAAGCACCTACCGAGGCGCTGCAGCTCTCGCTCGAGTACCGCGTGCCGAGCGCGCGTTGGGTGCCCAGCTACGCGTTGACGTTGGAGCGTGGTCTTGCTGGTGGCTCGCTGCAGATGCGCGCCTCGGTGATTCAGCGCACCGGCGAAGACTGGACGGGGGTATCGCTCTCGCTGTCGACGGCATCGTCGCAACGCAGCGCGGAGATGCCGGAGCTGAAGGCGTTGAAGCTCGGCCGCCGGCAGGAACCGCCGCCGCGCTCGGGTTGGCGTGAGCCGCCGCCGGGCCTCGATTCGCTGTTCGAGTCGTACGACGCGGCGAACATGGTCGCCGACGCCAGCGCTTCGTTCGGTGGCGCCGCCGCGAAGAAGCGTGGCGGTGCGAGCGCGATGGGAGGTCTCCCGCCACCGCCGCCTCCTCCTGCGCCCATGGCGGCCGCGGTGATGATGTCGGCCATGCCCGCGATGCCGGGCCGCGGCGCGGCGTACGCAGAAAAAGCGGCGGCGCCGCGTCGCGCCATGGCACGCGCCAGCGCGCCTGCAGCGGCGCCGAAGGGCGGAGGCGGACTGGGCGCGATGCGCAGCCGCGTGGCAGACGTCGCCGCCTCGGACGATGAAGGTGCCTCCTTCGACGAGGCGCCTTCCGAAATGCTCGCGGAAGAAGAGTCGACCACCGGCAGCTTCGACCTTCCGGGTGACGCCTCGACCGAGGCCGAGCAGAAGCTCGACTCGTCCTTCGGCGACTACGCGCGGCTGACGATGCTCGATCCGACGAGCGCGCCGAACCGTGGTCGGCTCACGGAGATGTCGCCGAGCACCGCGGCGTTCGTCGGTCTGTCCGTGCAGATCGACATCGTGATGGCCATGGTGAACACCGCTCGCAAGCTCGCGAACGAGGCGCAGTACGCCGCCCTGCCCGCGCTCACCAACGCCGTCCACTCGGTGAAGTCCTTCGACTACCGCTACGACTGTCAGGCGCGTGTCGATGTGCCTTCGACCGGCAAATGGGTGCTGGTGCCGGTGATGCAATGCGCGGTCGGGCTCACGCCGGAATACGTGTGCGTGCCCGCCGTGGAGCCGAAGGTCTACCGCACGCTCACCGTCGTCAATCGCAGCGCGCACGCGTTGCTGCCCGGCCCTGTCGACGTCACCGCCGGTGACGAGTTCTTGATGACGACCTCGCTGCCGGCGATCGCGCCCGGCGCCGAGCAATCACACCGCCTCGGCCTGGGCGTCGAAGAGGCGATCAAGGTCGCGCGCAAGACGCAGTTCAACGAGACCACCGGCGGCTTCCTCGGTGGTTCGACGGTGCTGCCGCACCAGATCGACATCGAACTCAACAACCGGCTCTCGACCGCGGCGCTGATCGAAGTGCGCGAGCGCGTACCCGTGGCCGACCCCAGCGACAAGGATCTGAAGGTCGAAGAAACGGCCGTCGTTCCACCGTGGGAAAAGATCGAGACGCCCATCGACGACGCGCTCATTCGCGGCGCACGCAGATGGCGGGTCACGGTGCCACCAGGCCAACAACAGAAGCTGACCGCGTCGTTCGCGATTCGGATCCCGAGCGACAAGATGCTCGTCGGCGGAAATCGGAGGAGCTGACCCATGCTGCCCATCAAGAAGGTCGTGGTGATGGAAGACCGCGCGCAGGTGGAACGTGCCGGTTCGGTGCCGGTGAACGGCGTGACCCGGGTGGAGGTCGCCGGGCTGTCACTGGTGGCCGTCGATCGCTCGCTGAAGGTCGAGGTGAAAGGCGCGACGTTGCTCGAGGCGAAGCTCGAACGCCGGTGGAAGGAGGTGCCGTTCGGCGGACTTCCCTCCGACGCGAGTGAGACGCTGAAACATGTCGAAGCGCTCCGGCTGCGATCGCTGGAACAGGCCGACGTGGTGCAGCGGCTCGACGCGCGCGCCGAGGTGCTGACCGGTGCTCGCGCGAATCTGCTGCGTTCGATCTCGGAGCTCACCGGTTACGGCACGCCCAACGTTCAAGCGTGGCGCGAACAGCTCGCCGATCTCTCGCACCGCCAACTGACGCTCGATGAGGAACGTCGCGCCGTTCGTGAAGCGCTCTCGGTGACGCAGCAGCGCCTCCGCGAAGCACAGCAGGCGCTCAACAGTGAGCGGCCGCGAACCAGGCACGAGTGCGTGCTGGTGCTGCGGTTGGATGGCACGGGTGAAGCGCAGGTTCGGGCGAGCTACCTCGTGCCGGCTGCGGTCTGGCGCCCGGCGTATCGGGCGACGCTCACCGGCGCGCAGGTCGCCGTCGAAGCCGAAGCCGTCGTCTGGCAGCACACCGGCGAAGACTGGACCGACGTGGAGCTCGCGTTCTCGACCGCGCGGCCCACGCTCGGCACGACGCCTCCGTCACTCGAAGAAGACGTGCTGTACCTGCGCCCGAAGCAGCAGCTCGAGAAGCGCGTGGTCGACGTGGCGATTCGTGAAGAGGTCATTCAGAGCGCGGGTGAAGGCGGCGGCACCACCGAGATGCCCGGCCTCGACGACGGCGGAGAGACGCGTCTGCTGCGCGCCTCGTCACGAACCACCGTGCGCAACGACGGCCAGCCCCAGCGCGTGTCGCTGTTCTCGTTCACGTCACAGGCCCTCGTCGAACGCGTGTGCCCGGCGGAGCTCTCGAGCCTGGTGTTCGTCATCGCGCGGTTCCCGAACACCGCGGGCGAGGTGCTGCTGGCCGGGCCCGTCGACCTGATTCGCGACGCGGGGCTCGTGGGGCGCGGTCAGCTCAAGTACGCGGCGCCGGGTGAAACGGTGAAGCTCTCGTTCGGGAACGAAGACGGTGTGCAGATCGCCCGCGAGACCGACGAGAAGACGGAAGAAGCGCGGCTCACGGGCCGGCGCACCACGACACGGAAGGTGAAGCTCTTCGTGTCGAACATGCGCACCTCGAGCACGAAGTTGATCATCGAAGAGCGCGTGCCCGTCTCCGAAGTGAAGGAGGTCGAGATTCAGGTGCTCACGAAGGACTGCGCACCGGCTCCGTCGACCGTGACCAGGGACGGCATCGCGCGCATCGAGCTCGAGCTCGGTGCGCAGTCGACGAAGACGGCGAAGTTCTCGTGGGAGCTGAGCGCCGCCGCCAAGGTCGCTGGCGTGTAGTCAGCGGGCCGCTTCGAGGCGTCGGCGAGCGGCGATCACCGTGTTGCTCATCAACATGGCGATCGTCATCGGGCCGACGCCACCGGGGACCGGCGTGATCCACGCTGCGTTCTGTCTGGCCGACTCGAAATCGACGTCGCCCGACAGCTTTCCGTCGGCGCCGCGATTCATGCCGACGTCGATCACGATCGCGCCGGGCTTGATCCAATCGCCCTTGACGAGCTTCGACACACCAACGGCGGCGATCACCACGTCTGCGCGCTTCACCTCGGCGGCGACGTCGCTCTTGCTGTGACAGATGGTCACCGTCGCGCTCGCGTTGAGCAGCAGCATCGCCATGGGCCGGCCCACGATGTTCGAGCGGCCGATCACCACGCAGTTCTTGCCCGCGACGTCGCAGCCGATCTCCTGGAGCATGCGCATCACGCCGAATGGAGTGCACGCCACCAACGTCGGGCGGCCCTGAAACAGGTGCCCCGCATTCACCGCGTGAAAGCCGTCGACGTCCTTCGCGGGATCGATCGCCTCCAGCACCGCGTTGGAGTCGATGTGCCTGGGCAACGGCAACTGCACGAGAATTCCGTCGACCTTGTCGTCGGCGTTGAGCTGCTTCACGAGCGCGAGCAACTCGCCCTGTGAAATCGACGCATCGAGGTGGTGATGCCACGAGCCGAAGCCGAGCTCCTGCGCGGTCTTCTCTTTCGAGGTCACGTAGACCTTCGACGCGGGGTCTTCACCGACACGAACCACGGCGATTCCCGGTGGGCGGCCATGCTTCGCGACGAGCGCCGCGGCCTCCTCTTTCAGCCCCGCCTTCACCTTCGCGGACAGCGCCTTGCCATCGATGATCTGAGCCGTCATGGGCGTCGGCATGTCACACTGATCTTCAGGATGTTGGGAAAACTCTTCGGCCTGATGATCGGCGGAGCGGTGGGCATGCTGCTTCTCTGGTCGCCTCCATTCGCCGGCGTTCTGGCTGTTGCGGGCGCGTTACTCGGACACTTTCTCTTCGACCGTGAGAGCGCGTCGCCGAAGGTGTTCAGTCCTCCCACCACCGAAGAGTTGTTGTCGCGGCCGCGGCCCGTTTCACGCCCGGCACCGAAGAAGCAGATTCCGCAGGAAGACCTGACCTTCATTCAGGCGCTGTGCCCGCTGTTCATCGAGGTCGCGCGCGCAGATGCCCCCGTGGCCCAGCTCGAAGTTCGAATCGTTCGGGAGTTCTTTCAACACCGCCTGCAGTTCGGGCCGGCGGCGATGGACGAAGTGCGCGACGCGCTCAAGGCCGCGGTCGCTGCGCCGCCCGGCGACATCGAGGCGCTCACCGTGCGAGCGCGCGGCGTGGTGAAGCCATCGATGCGCATCGAGATCGTCCGCAGCCTCTACGATCTCGGCATGGCAGACGGCGATCTGCAGCGCAGCGAACAGGACGTGCTCAAGCGCATCGTCAGCGCCTTCAACTTGAGCGACGAGGCCCTGCAGGAGATCACCTCGGAGTACTTCGGAAAAGGCGACAGCTACTACAAGGTGCTCGACGTCACGTCGGACTCGACGGACGACGAGGTGAAGAGCGCGTACCGGAAGCTCGCGGCAGAACATCACCCCGATCGCGCCAACGACGGCGGAGAGAAGTTCCGGCAGATCAAGGACGCCTACGAAGCGCTCAAGAAGCTGCGCGGGTTCTAGCCGAGGCCCGCTTCGAGGCCGGCCTGCAGCGCGTCGATCACGATGCGCACGCGCGGCACGTGGCGGAGCTCCTTGTGGAACACGAGGTAGATCGGCACCTGCGGCGTGGGCACTTCGCTGGTCAACCGAACGAGGCCGTTCTGAAAGCGCGCGTAGGCATCGGCGAGAATCGAAATGCCCTGCCCTGCCAGCGTCGCCTCCACGATCGCCGCGTCGGAGTTCGACTTCACGGTGAAGCGCTCGGCGCCGTTGTCGGTGAGCCACATCGCCTGCGGCAACTTCTCCATGCTGCGGTCGAAGCCGACGAAGTCGTGGCGCGCGAAATCGCCGCGGCCGATTCGACCGTCGCGTACCCGCCGCTCCACGTACTCACCCGACGCATACAGAGAGAACGTCAGCTTCCCCACCTTGCGCTCGATCAGCACCGACGAGTTCGGACGCATCTTCCGAATGCCGACGTCGGCTTCGCGGCGCGCGAGGTCGACGGCGCGCAGCTCCGACGTGATCTCGAGCCGCAACGAAGGGTGCGCGCGACGCAGCTGACTCAAGGCCCGCGTGACCGGGATGACGAAGCCCTCCCCCATGGTGACGCGCACCACGCCTGAAGCCTCTTCGGTCTCACTCCGCTTCGCGGCTTCGAGACCGTGCTCGAGCTGCTCGGCGAGGTTCACGAGTTCGAGGGCCTCCGGCTCGACCGAAGTGCCTGCGCTGCTGCGATGCACCAACGGCCGCCCCAACGCACTCTCGAGTGCCTCGACCCGTCGCGCCGCTGTCGACGTCGACACCCCCAGCGCACGGCCTGCTGCCAGAAAGCTCCGATGACGATGCAGCGCCAGCAACACTCGCAGGTCGTCCCACGTGGGCGTCACGTTTTCCATGAATGGAAATCAACTTACCGCACATATCCATTCCTGAAACTCCGCCCGGGACGCATGGTGTTCGCCATGACCAACTACACATGGGCAGTGGTGACCGGCGGATCTCTTGGCATCGGCGCGGAGTTCGCGAAGCAGCTCGCGGCCCGGGGCACGAACCTCGTGCTGGTGGCACGTGACGCGAAACGTCTGCAGGGCTCGCGAGCCAGCTCACCAACGTGAAGGTCCACACCATCGCCCTCGATCTCGCCGAACCGGGCGCGTCCCAGCAGGTCTTCGACCAGGTCACGGCGCTTGGGCTCGAAGTCGATCTTCTCATCAACAACGCGGGCTTCGCGAAGCACGGCGCGTTCACCGAAGTGCCGTTCGAAACACAGCGCGGCCAGGTGATGTTGAACGTCACGTCGCTGGTCGAGCTCACCCACCTCTTCCTGCCGATGATCGAGCGCAAGCGGGGCGGCATCATCAACGTGGCGTCGACAGCCGCGTTCCAGCCGGTGCCCTACATGGCGGTCTACGGGGCGACGAAGGCCTTCGTGCTCTCGTTCAGCGAGGCGTTGTGGGGTGAGTACAGAGACCGTGGCGTGAAGGTGCTGGCGCTCTGCCCCGGAGCCACCGACACGCCGTTCTTCACGCGCGCTGGAGAGGCCGCGGCGCTCGGTGCAAAGGCGTCAGCTGCAGACGTGGCGGAGTTGGGGCTCGAGGCGCTCGAAGCGAACCGCGCCTCGGTGATTCACGGCCTCAAGAACTGGTTGGTCGCCAACTCGAGCCGCTTCACCCCGCGCCAGCTGGTGGTGAGCATCTCGCGCAACCTGATGAAGCCGAAGGCGCTGCTGACGGCTCGGTCGCACTGAGTCTCGTTCAGCACCTTCATGCCGTCCTGTGACTCGTCAGCAATCATCGCGGCCCGAACTGACGTCTTCACGCGCTGCGCGCCGAAGCTTCAGAGGCTGGAAGCAGGCGCTCACGATGTGGCGCCTCACCGCCGCCCTACATCATCAGCGCCATGGCTTTGGCGACGGCCGCGTCGCGCCGTCACGCCCACACGCTTCAGCTCAGCTTCGAGACGAAGTCGGCCAGGCGCGCCAAGCCCTTCTCGATGTTCGCGTCGCTGGTGGCGAACGAGAGGCGAATGAAGCCCTCGGCACCGAACGGCTCACCGGGCACCGCGGCGAGCAGGAAGTCGTCGAGCAGGATCTCCGACAGCTTCATCGAGCCGGTGATCGACGCGCCCTTGTACGACTTGCCGATGAGCTCGCTGATGTCTGCGAAGCAATAGAACGCGCCATCAGGCAACCGGCACTTCACGCCGGGGATCTTGTTGAGGCCGTCGGTCATCTTGATGCGCCGCGCGGCGAAGGCCTTCACCATCTCGTCGATGGGAGCCGTCGGCCCCTTGAGCGCCGCGACGGCGCCCTTCTGAATCACCGAGGTCGCGTTCGACGTCGACTGATCCTGAATCATCTGCATGCCGGCGATGAGGTCCTTCGGGCCAGCTGCGTAGCCGAGCCGGAGACCGGTCATCGAGAAGGCCTTCGAGAAGCCGTTCACCACCAGTGTGCGCGCGGCGAACTCGGGCCCCACGTTGGCGATGTTGAAGAACGGGCCGTCGACGTAGAGCAGCCGCTCATAGATGTCGTCGGTGATGAGCACGCAGTCGTGACCACGCAGCTCGTTGGCGAGCGCGGTGAGTGCTTCACGGCCGATCACCGCGCCCGACGGGTTCGACGGCGAATTGAAGATGACCGCCTTCGTGCGAGACGTGAGCGCCTTGCGCAGCGCCTTCGGGTCAGGCGTCCAATTATCTGCGGCGTTGGTCTCGACGATCACCGGCTCACCGTCGGCGAGGCGGACCATGTCGGGGTAGCTCACCCAGTACGGCGAGAAGATGATCACCTCGTCGCCGGGCGACAACATCGCCTGGAACGCGTTGTAGAGCGCCTGCTTGCCGCCCACGGTGACGACCACCTGCTCGGGCGTGACGGTGAACTGGTTTTCCTTCGCGAGCTTCTCGACGATCGCCGCCTTCAGCTCGGGGATGCCGCCGGTCGCGGTGTACTTGGTGAAGCCCGAGTCGAGGCCGGCCTTGATGGCGTCCTTGATGTGCGCGGGCGTATCGAAATCGGGTTCGCCAGCGGCGAAGCTCAGAACGTCGGCCCCCTTCGCGGCGAGCGCGCGGGCCTTGGCGTTGAGCGAAAGAGTCGGGGAAGGCTTGACGGCCTTGAGTCGCTTCGCGAGCTGCATGTCATCCTCACTTCTTGGCGTATTTGGCCTTGAGCGCCGTGAGCACGTTCGGCGGCACCAGACCTTCGATGTTGCCCCCGTGAGACGCGACTTCACGCACGAGGTTCGACGAGACGTAGAAGTAGTCTTCGCCGGTCATCATGAAGACCGTCTCGACGTTGGCGTTGAGTTTGCGGTTCATGTTGGCGAGCTGAAATTCGAACTCGAAGTCGCTCACCGCGCGCAGGCCGCGCAGCACCACGTTGATCTGACGCTTCTTGGCGTACTCGACGAGCAGGCCCTGAAAATCGTCGACCTCGACGCGCGGGTCGTTGTCGAGCGCGCCGAGAATGAGGGCCTTGCGTTCCTCGACCGTGAAGACCGGCGTCTTCTTGGGGTTCACCGCGATCGCGACCACGATCTTGTCGAACATCTTCAAGCCGCGATGAATGAGCGACAGGTGCCCGTTGGTCAGCGGATCGAAGGAGCCCGGATAGATGGCGAGGCGCACGCCGGCAGAGTCTTTCATGCGTCGCGATGCGTCAACCGGAAGATGGACACCACGGTGGCGCCGTACGTGCGTTCATCGATGCGTTCGAAGTCTCCGACGCGCTCGGCGAGCGTCTCGTCGCGACCGGTTTCGATGACCGCGATGCCGCCGTCGGTCACCAGCTTCGCGGCCAGCAGCGCTTCGAGCACCCTTGTGCCGGCGTTCAAGGCGTACGGTGGATCGGAGAAGACGAGCTGGAACGTGCGACCCGATTTACCGAGCGACTCGATGGCGGCGAACACGTCGGCCGCGAGCACCTCGACACGATCGTCGAACTTCAACGCCTTCACGTTGTTGCGGCACAGCTGTACCGGTTCACGACCGCGATCGACCAGCACAGCTTTCGTTGCGCCGCGCGAAACGGCTTCGAGGCCGAGCGCTCCGGTGCCGGCGAACAGGTCGAGCACTTCGAGGTCGTCACAACGCTGACCGAGCACGTTGAACAACGTCTCGCGCACGCGATCGGCCGTGGGCCGCGTCACGTCGTCAGACTTTGGAGTCTCGAGCACCCGGCCCTTCGCTGAACCTCCGACGATTCGCACGCGCGCTCTTTGTCACGTCGGGTCGCCCGCGAGAAGCCAGACCGCGACGAGGCCCGGCTGCGCGGCGAACACGGTGGCGTCGGCGCCCTTCACGAGTTCGTGCGCCACTGCGGGCACCAGCGAGGGCAACGCGCCGACGAACTGCGCCGTGCCGCTGGCAGCGTCACCGATGGGGTCGATTCGGGGATCTTTCGTTGGTGACTCCACGCGACCTGCACGCGGCAGAGACCCGACCGGCAACGCTTTGACCTTCGCGCGCGACGGCCCGAGGGTCACGTCGATCGAGTCACCCTCTTTGAGCACGCCCTCGAGCAGCACTCCGTCGAACTGTTGCGCGTCGAACGCGAACGCCCTGGCGGTGATCTTCAGTTGCTGGCCCGAACGAACCGGCGCGTCGACCGCTCCCGTGCCGACGACCTCGAAGCGCGCGGTACCGGACACCACGCGTGAACCGAGCCGGCACGGCCTGGGCAGTTGAAGCTCGACCGCCGCCGCACTCCGCTTCACCGCAACGCCTTCACACGTTGCGAACGAGCGCTCGAGCTGCGTCGCCATCCGCTCGATGAACGGCGTCTCCTGAGCGCCACAGAGGAAAACGAGGAGCGCGAGTCGCATGGGCAGACCGTAGCCGAATCGAACAGCCGGCTCCCACGTGGCCACACATCTCGGCAGATCGACACGCATCAAATCGTCCGCGATGGCGACAATCGCACGCTTAAGCTGTCTTCCTTCGAGACAACCAACGTGGACTACGAGCGATACCAGAACCTGCACACCATCGTGATGTTGCGGGACATTTTGAGGAAGTGGTGGCGAGCCGAGCTGTGCTTCGCCGACAAGAACGGCACCGTCATCGAGTGGAGCAAGGGGCAGATCACCCCGCCGCCGAATGACTTCTGCCGGCTGTCCTTGTTTTCAAAGGAAGGCTTCCGCCGCTGTTCTGCGTCGGTGCGCGTGCTGCACGAGAAGTTCAAGTCGTCGCGCAAGCTGCGGCGATCGCAGTTCCACGAATGCCACCTCGGCTTCTCGATCGTGGGCGCGCCGCTGTACGTCGAGAACGAGTACGAGGGCATGTTGTTCGTCGAAGGCTTCGCGCGGCAGGAGATCAGCCCGCGTGAAGCCGAGCAGCTCAAGGCGAAGATCACCGAGCTGAACCCCGGCACCACCGATCTCGATCGCGCGCTCGAGCGCATTCCACAGAGCGATGACCGCGAGACCGAGAAGATCTGCGACCTGCTCGAGTTCGGCGCCAACGAGATCGCCAACTTCGAGTCTGAGCTGTCGAAGAAGGACGAGACGATTCAGTCGCTCTCGACCGAGCTGTCGGACCGCTACAAGTTCGAGAACATCATCGGCAAGTCGAACGCGATGATTGAGGTGTTCCGCATTCTCGAGAAGGTCTGCAACTCCGACTCGACGGTGCTGGTGAACGGCGAGTCAGGCACCGGCAAGGAGCTCGTCGCGCGGGCCATTCACTACAACGGTCCTCGCAAAGACAAACCGTTCGTCGTGCAGAACTGCTCGGCGTTCAACGACAACCTGCTCGAGAGCGCGTTGTTCGGTCACGTGAAGGGGTCGTTCACCGGGGCGCTGCGCGACAAGAAGGGCCTCTTCGAGGTCGCCGACGGCGGCACGTTCTTCCTCGATGAAGTAGGCGACATGTCGCCCGCGCTGCAGGTGAAGCTGCTGCGCGTGCTGCAGGAAGGCACGCTGACTCCGGTGGGTGGAACGCAGCAGCGCCAGGTCGACGTTCGCGTCATCGCCGCGACGCACAAGGACCTCGGCGTGATGGTGAAGAAAGGCGAGTTCCGCGAAGACCTGTATTACCGCATCAACGTCATTCGCATTCAGGTGCCGCCGCTGCGCGAGCGCAAAGACGACATGCCGGTGCTGATGGACCACTTCATGCGCAAGCACAAGAAGGACGGTCAGCGTTCGCGGGCCATCGCGAGTGACGCCTTGGCGATCATGCAGCAGTACCACTGGCCCGGGAACATTCGAGAGCTCGAGAACGAGATCGAACGGCTGCTGGTGCTCGGGAGCGACCTCGAAATTCTGCCCGCGGAGCTGCTGTCGAGCCGCATTCGCGACGCGGTCAGCGGCGCGGCCGGTACGAATGTGATCGGCGCCTCGCGCGTGACGCAATTGCCGGTCGGCAAGTTGAACGACGCGGTCGAGACGCTCGAGCGCGACATGATCAGCCAGGGGCTGAATCGCACCAAGGGCAACAAGAGCAAGCTGTCGCGCGAGCTCGGCATTTCGCGCTCGAATCTGATCCTGAAGATTCAGAAGTATCAGTTGGAGAAGCCCGGCATGGCTGACTCCGATGACGAAGTGGAGTCGCAGCCGTGAGCTATTTTCAGCAGGACTTTCTGGTCACCGAAGACGGTGCACCGCTGTGGTTCGAGACGCGTGGTGAGGGCAAGCGGTTGCCGGTGGTGCTCAACGATGGCCTCGGCTGCGACGGCTTCATCTGGCGCTACCTGTGGGAGCCGCTCACCGACGATCGCCGCGTGCTGCACTGGAACTACCGCGGTCACGGCAAGTCAGGCGTGGCGACGGACGATACGCGCATCGGCATGGAGTACATCACCGACGATCTCGCGCGGATGATGGACGCGCAGAAGATGGAGTCGGCGGTCATCTTCGGTCACTCGATGGGCGTGCAGGTCTGCCTCGAGTTTCATCGTCGTCATCGCAATCGCGTGAAGGGCCTGGTGCTGATTTGCGGCAGCTACGGCACGCCGTTGGACACGTGGCATGATCACACCCTGCTCCGCGTTGCGTTTCCGTATGTGAATCGGTTGGTCGAACGCGTTCCGCACATCGCGAAGAAGCTGACGTCGCGGTTGATGAACACGCAGCTGGCGCTCGAGTTCGGCATTCGCACCGAGCTGAACCCCGCGCTCATGAAGCCCAACGACTTCGCGCCGTACATGGAGCACCTCGCGAAGATGAACCCGCTGTACTTCGTGCGAACGCTCGATTCGCTGAAGGATCATTCGGCGTGGGATCACCTGCCGTACGTCGATGTGCCGACGATGGTGATTGGTGGCGAAGGCGACAAGTTCACGCCGGTGTGGCTGAGCCAGCGCATGGCCGAGTTCATTCCGGGCAGTGAGTACGTCTACGTGCCGGGCGGAACGCACACCGCGCCGTTGGAGCGACCGGGTCTGGTGAACGCGGCCATCAACCGGTTTCTCTTGTCCCTTGGAGGGTAACTCGCGATGCCAGCCTACTTAGGAATCATCTACTCCGTGGTCGAGTGCGATGCCCAAGACTTACGGTTTGAGAGTTACGCGAACGCAATCGTCTCAGTCATTGAGCAACAGGCCGTCTTAAGCACATCGCGCTCATGGGATCTTGGCCGCGACGGCATCACAATACAGCGAACCAAAATATTTGTATGCAGCTCACTCAACACAACCATCGACAAAAAGTCACTCAAGGACCTTGAACGACTAAAAACAACCAAGGCGAATCCAGAAAAGGTCTATTTCTGTTCAAGTCGAGATCTGTCTGAGCACACCAAACAGAAGCTCAAAGACGAACTGCAGCGGAAATTTCCCTGGCGCATCGAAGTCTTGGGCGGCCGACAGTTGGTCGAGTTCGACCTCGCCAACGCAGACAAGACAAATAGCCCGAGCAACGCAGAAAACCACTACAGATCCGAGATCGAAGACTGCAACCGCCGACTCTCCGAACAATCGACAAACGACGCATCGCTTGAAGCGATGCGTCTCGCACTAATGGCGCTTGGAGCTAGCCCTACCGATCCGAGGTCAGAACTTGGGGCCGCACTTGTACTGTCGCTCTATTCGGCAGACAGTGGTCTCGGATTAAGTCCGAACCATGCAGCAAAGCAGCTGTCCAATCGACTCAAGCTAAACTCGACAATATCATCGACAACAATCACCACACTCCTCAAATCGCTTGAACAGAAATCATTCTTAATCGAGGCCGAAGGACTGTTCTATCTTGACTCGAAAGGAAAGACCGCGCTTCAGGAGATGACTACCAAGGGGGCTGCGTCACTACCACTACTACGTCAGATCGCCTGACCGCCCGAGCCGGCGAAACGGAAAGTGGCCGCGGATGAAGCGGGTCACGAACGCTC
>QFQP01000047.1 GCA_003243425.1 Archangium gephyra
CGCCGTCGCGCTTGAGCAGGTCGAACTCACGGCCGTAGGTGGCCACCGGCGTCACGAAGCTGCAGCCGGTCTTCGACACGTCCTTCTTCTTGCCGACCTCGAGGCCGCAGCCGTCCATGTCGAAGTTCTTCGCGACGTCGGCCTTGAGGGTCACCGACTTCTTGCTGAACTCGAAGGTCGCCTCGCTCGCGCCGGGCACGGCCTTCGAGTCGCCCGTCTGCGTGAACGTGCCCTCGAGGTCGATGGCCCCCAGCGGTGCCTTGAGGTCCTTGTCACCGAAAATGGTGAACACCAGCTTCCACGTCTTGTCGGTGAGCACGAACGCGCGCGTCGCGAACGAGCCGTTGCCCATGTCTTCCGCGCCCGCGCCCCTCCACGACCCCTCGACCTTCTGATTCGCGGAGATCGTCATCGCCATCGTCACTGCCAGTGCCGTCATCATCTGTGTGCTGCTCCCTGGTTTGAGAAGCCGTCACCATGCGCCCGGCTTGCATGTGCGGCCAGCTCATGGCGTTGATGGACACCATGAACGCGGCGCATGAACTCGATTGGAACCTCTGGCTGGTGCTGCACGCCCTGCTCGAGCACGGCAGCGTCACCGAGGCGGCGCGGAAGCTGTCGCGCACGCAGTCGGCGGTGAGCCACTCGCTGGCGATTCTGCGCCGGCACTTTCAAGACCCGCTGCTGGTTCGCGTGGGCGCGCGACTGGAGCAGACGCCACGCGCGAAGGCGCTCGTCGAACCGGTGAAGACCTTGATGCGCGCGGCGACCGACGCGTTGACCCCGCCGCCCGAGTTCGCGCCGGCCACGCTGCAGCGCACCTTCCGCATCTTCATGTCCGACTACGCGCAGGTGGTGCTGCTGCCGTCGCTGCTCAAGCGACTGAGCACCGAAGCGCCGCGCGTCACCATCGACGTGCACTTTCGCAGCGACGCACCCACCGCGATTCTCAACGACCTCGCCAACGCGAAGTACGACCTCTCCATCGGCCCGATGAACGACGCCCCGGCCGGGCTGGTTCGGCAGCGGCTGTATTCGGACCGCAACGTGTGCGTGCTGCGGCGCAGACACCCTGCCCTGCGGCGCTTCACCGCCAGGCGCTTCGCCGAGCTCCCGCACGTGCTGGTGTCGGCGCGCGGGCTGGCTCGCGACTTCGTCGACGACGCGCTCGACAAGAAGAAGCTCACCCGTCACATCGCGCTGCGGGTGCCTCACTTCGCGACCGTGCCCCACTTCATCGCCGAGACCGACGCCGTCGCCGTGGTGCCCGAGCGCATCGCCGCAGCGTGGCGGCACGCCAGCCACGTCGAGTTCGTCGAAGCGCCCATTCCGCTCCCACCATTCTCGATGGCACAGCTCTTCCCGCAGCTGTTGCGAAACGACCCCGCACACGCGTGGCTGCGGCGACTCATTCAGGAGACGGCGCGCGGGTAACTCCGACGGTTGCCCACATTTGCGGGTATTCTCCCGCGCTCCATGCCTCGCCTCGCTCTCCTCGTGGCGCTGACGTGCGCGACCGTTGCGTACAGCGCCAACCCGAAGGCCTCCGCGCTCGCGAAAGACGCCGACCGCCTCTACAAAGACAACAAGTACAAGGAAGCCGCCGAGAAGCTGCGCGAGGCGTACGACACCGAGCCCAGCGCGCTCTACCTGTACAACATCGCGCGCGCGTACGACCAGGCAGGCGAGCTCGAGGCCGCGCTCGAGTACTACCGCACGTACGTCGGCCTCGACGCCCAGGACACCCAGCCCGAGCTCATCAAGAAGGCCAACCTCGCGATGGACCGGCTGCGCACGCTGGTCGCGAAGGCCGAGGCCGCCAAACAGGTCAACGACGCCGAGAAGACGCGGCTGCAGAGCGACGCGGCGAAGGCCGAGGCGCGCGCCGACGCGGAGGCCGCCGAGGCGCGCAAGCAGCGCCGCGAGTTCGAAGAGAAAGAGAAGCAGCGCAAGGCGCAGGAGGCGCAGACGGTGAACGTGCGCAAGGTCGCCGCGTTCGCCACCGGCGGCGTGGCCGCGGCAGGCCTGGTCACCGCGCTCAGCTTCGGCATCGCGTCGGCGGTGAATCGTGACGCGTTCCGTTCGGCCGCCACGCTCGACGACAAGCGCCGGCTCGAGACCGAGACCCGCACCACCGCGGCAGTCACCGACATCTCGCTGCTGGTCGGCATCGCCGCCGGCGTGACCGCGGTCATCCTCTACCCGAAGGGCGAACCGCCGGCGGGCACGGTGAAGGTGGTGGTCTCGCCCATCAACGGCGGCGGCTACGCCGGCGTGGGAGCTTCCTTCTGATGCGTACCCTGCTCGCGCTGACCACCGTGCTGCTCGCTGGCTGCAGCTTCACCACCGCCGGCAACTTCAAGGAGTGCAGCGCCGACGCCGACTGCGGCTCGCTGGGCGTGTGCAACCACGGCTACTGCCTGACGCTGCCCGAAGGCTGCCGCCGCGAGAACGCGGGTGGCACCGTGGACCCCTTCAAGGAAGCCGACCGCATTCCGGTGGCGGCGTTGCTGCCCATGACCAACAGCGCCGGCGGGGTCGACGACTCGGAGCTGCGCGGCATCGAGGCGATGCGGCTGGCGGTCTCGGAGGTGAACGACGCCAAGGGCCTCAACAACCGGCACTTCGCGTTGTTCGTGTGCGACACCACGGCCGCGGGTGGCGGCACGCGCGCGACGGCGCAGCTCGAGTGGATGGTGAAGAACCTCGAGGTGCCGGCGGTCATCTGCTCGGGCAGTGACCTGATGCTGGAGCTCTCGGGCAACGAGACGCGGCAGGCCGCGGGCACGTACCTCATCTCGGCCACGGCGACGGCGAGCTCGCTCTCGAAGCGCTTCGAGACGCAAGGCAACGTGTGGCGCGTGGCGCCGACCGACGCAGAGCAGGCGCGGGTGATGGTGAACGTGCTGCGCAGCGAGTACCCCGATGCGGGCGCGCGCGACGTCGACGTCATCTACGAAGATTCACAGTACGGCTCGGGCTTCGGCAACGACCTGAGCACCCTGATGCTCGACGCAGGCTTCACCACCACCGGCCGGCCGTTTCGCCGCGGCGGCGACACCAGCGCGTTCATCAACCTGGTGCGTGACCTGACCAACACCGGCCCGCGCGCGGCGGTGTTCATCGGCTTCCCGCCAGACCTGAACACCTTCGTGACCGAGGCGCAGGCGTACCCGAACCTCACGCCCGACGGCGGCTTCCGCTGGTTCTTCGGCGACGCCGCCAAAGACCCGACCATCGCCGCGGGCCGCCTGGGAGATCTGCTCGACGGCTCGTTCGGTACCGCGCCTGCGCAGGGGGCGGGCAGCGCGTTCACCACCTTCCGCGACGCCTACCGCACGCGCTACGGCGTCGACCCGCTGGCCTTCTCTTACACCTCGCACAGCTACGACGCCGCGTGGTTGCTGATGTTGTCAGCGGCGTGGGCCTCGCAGAACGGCGGCGCCATCACCGGCGCACGCATGGGCGAGGGCATGACCAGGATGCAGGCCATGTTCCCCGCCACGCCGCTGCGCGCCGACAAGTGGATCACCCTGTCGGACGACCTCAAGCGCGGCACCACGGTGAACGTCGAAGGCGCGTCGGGCCCGCTCGACTTCGACCTCGACGCCGGCGTGGCGCGCTCGTCGTACGAGGTGTGGCAGGTGTTCAACAACGACATCCGCGTGGTTCGCATCGTGCCACCCTGAAAATGTCGCCAGCGGAGACATCAACGGTTAACCATGCGCCATGTCGCTCGATGCATGGTTGTCGCCGGAGCTGGTGAGCCCGGGCCGGTACCGCCTCAACTTCCCCGACGGCTGGTTGCAGGGCCGCGGCCTGTTCGGCGGTCTGTTGATGGGCGCGATGACGCGCACGCTGGAGACGTTCACACCGGGCCGCCCGCTGCGCTCGCTCACCGCCGAGATCTTCGCGCCGGTGGCGCCGGGCGGCTCGGAGCTGGTGCTGACCACGCTCCGTGAGGGCAGCGCGGTGACCACGGTGTCGGCGCGGCTCGAGCAGAACGGTGAAGTCATGGCGCACGGCGTGGGCGTGCTGGGCAAGCAGCGCGTGACCGACCGTGAACGCACCGCCCTCGACGTGCCGCAGCGCAAGGCCTGGCGCGAGGTCGAGGTGATTCCCGTGGAGCCGCCTTTCGGTCCCGACTTCGCGCGCTTCTGGGAGTTCCGCCCGACGGGCTTCATGCCGTTCTCGGGTGGCACCGAAGCCAGGGCCGAGGGTTGGGTTCGCCCGCACGCCGGCGGGGCGATTCGTGACGCCGGGTTTCTGGCCGCCTGCTCCGACGCGTGGTGGCCGACGATGTTCGCCATCGAAGAAGCCCCGCGGCCCACGGCCACCATCGCCTTCACGTTTCAGCCGTTCGTGAACTTCGAAGGGCTCGACTCCGCGGCCCCGGTGTTCCACCGCGCGCACCTGGCGGCGGCGAGCGACGGCTACTGCGTCGAGTTCCGTGAGTTGTGGAGCGAGAGCGGCCGGTTGCTGGCGCTCAATCAGCAGACCTTCGTCATCATCAAGTAGTCGCGCGGCTGCGAATCCACCGCTCGAAGGCGAGGCCCACGTCCTGCTCGTGGGTCTGGCTGCGGCCGCGAAAGCTCTCGAGCGAGTAGCGGAAGTGGCAGCCGCGGTCGCTCTTCGCGAACGCCGCGAAACCCGACACCCCATCGCGCACCCCGACTGAAGGCACCCAGCGCACGCGCATGGCGACGTCGTCGTACGCGTAGACGAGGGCGTACGAGAGGATGTCTCCGAACTCGTAGCTGACCTCGAGCGGCCGGCCCTGCGCGTCGCTGCGCACCACCTGCAGCTTCTTGAGCCCCGGCAGCCACAGCCGCGCGCGCTTGAGGTCGATGAACTCGGAGAAACAGACTTCAGCGCTGGCAGGCAGTTCGGCTTCGAACATCGGGTGCCGCCTATGTAACGGACTCGACGACGCGGTGACTGTGACGCCTGTGTGACGTATGCGTGCGCACAGAATGCGTCGCGTTGATCAGCTGCTGTCGTCGCTCGGGTACTGCTCTCGCAAAGAGGCGCAGGTGTTCTGCAACGAGGGGCGCGTACGCGTCGATGGCGTGGCCGTCGATGACGCCGGGCTCCGTGTCGAGCCATCGAAGGTGACGCTCGACGATGCGCCGCTGGAGTTCCCCAACGGGCTGACGGTGCTGTTCCACAAGCCGGTGGGGCTGGTGTGTACGCACGACTCGCGGGAAGCAGCGCGCATCTACGACGTGCTGCCGCCGCGCTGGGCGATGCGGTCGCCGCAAATCACCTCCGTGGGCCGGCTCGACAAGGACACGTCGGGCTTGTTGGTCATCACCGACGACGGGCCCCTGGTGCAGCGCATGACGTCGCCGAAGAAGCACGTCGAGAAGGTGTACGAGGCCACGCTCGATGGCCCGGTCACGCAGCAGGTCATCGACGGCTTCGCGAGAGGCGTCGAGCTGCGCGAATTCGGTGAAGCGGTCACCACCGAGCCGGCGCAGCTGCGCGTGCTGGCCAATGGCGTCGCGGAGGTGACGGTGCACGAAGGCCGGTATCACCAGGTGCGGCGCATGTTCGCGGCGCACGGGCTCCACGTGACCGCGCTGCATCGGACGAAGTTCGGCCCGTGGACGCTCGGTGCTCTGCCGCCCGGCGCGTGGGTGGCAGCGCCCTGACGTCAGGCCGCTTCGTCGTCGAACGCCTCGGCCACCGACGTGCCCGGCACATAGCCGTCGGGGAAGAAGCGCAGGTTTCGCTGCAGCGAGACCAGCAGCTCGAACCAGTACTGCTTTTCTTCGTGCGTGAGGCCCGCGCGCTCGAGCAGCCGCTGATTGAACTTCGGCATGAAGTCGTTCTTCGCGCGCTCCAGCCCGGTGATGCCGTCGAAGTGTGCGTCGACCAGCGCGCGCAGCGTGTCTCCGGGGAGCGACGCGAGCGCCTTCAGTTTCGGCACCGCGCGGTGCGACATCGCGCGCTCCTGCCCGGTCGTGATGTCGTCAGAGAACGTGTACGTGATGGTGGTGCGCTGCATCGCCTCGTTGAGCGCGGCGTAGAGCGGGTTGCGCGAACGGCGCTCGTCGACGAGCTGGTACGTGCACGCCGCCATCATGCGCGAGACGGCCATGTGCCGGTTCTCGTCGACGGTGTGCAGCAACGACAGGCGCGTGAGCGGCGTGACGTCGGGTTGAGCTGCCACGCGCGTCTCGAACGCCTTGCCCATGTGATTCACGAGGCCGCGGCCCAGGAAGTAGGTCGTCACGAAGTCGGCGCCGAAGAACCGGGTCAAGAACTTCACCACCGGCTTCGAGACGATGAGCGGCCGCAACGGCTTGACCGGCATGCGCACACCTTCGAGGCCGTTGAGCTCGCACACCGCGCTCATCACCGTGGCGAACGCGGCGACGTGGTCTCTCTCTTCGTGTGTCTCGAGCCGCATCAGGTCGGCGATGGGCGCGTCGAGCGCGTGCAGCCACCCGGCGATGGCTTCGTTGGTGGCGATGACGAAGCGCTCCCCGTCGCCGATGCGGAAGTACATCATCACGTAGGCCCAGTGGTTGAGCGCGAGCCGCTGCGCGTCGTTCAACTGCGACCAGTACGGGGTATCGAAGCCAAGGCTCAGGTTCCACGGCGCCAGCGGCGTGTCTTTCAACTTCGCGCGCCAGTCGTGTTGCTGCAGATACACGCAGAGCTGCTGACCGTGCGGGTTGGCGAGCCTTCGCGCGGCGAACCCACGCAGACGGCTCAGCTCTTCGACGGCGACGCTCACGAGTCGAAGGCTTACCATGTGGGCATGTGGTTGCTGCTGCTGCTCACGCTCGCTGCCGATGGAGGAACGCCCGACGCGGCCATCGTCGACGCGGGGGCTCCCAGACCCTTCGAGTGGCGAGCGAACGACGGCGGCTTCTTCACCGACGACGGCGTGACCGACTTCCTCACGATGCGCGTGGGTGAGACCGCGAACGTCGTGCTCGGCCGGCCGATCGTGCTGATGCAGTGTGATGACGAGTTGCTCGTGCTTGCCGCGAACACCGACGCGCTGCTGCTGACTGCGAAGCGTGCTGGAAAGACGAGGTGTGGCTTCTGGTTCGAGCCGCGCGCGTACCCGCATCGCTACTTCGACGTGACCGTGACCCGCTGATCACAACAGCGCACACGCGCGTACTGAACGTTTGTCGCACTGCTTCTCTAGGGGCCGTTTTCGGGCCTACTGGTAGCCGCGCGACGCCTGCGTCTTCGTGTCGCAGCTCTGGCAGATGAGCCGGGTGTTCTCTGGCGTGTCGCCCGCTGACTCGACGAAGCGATCGAGCACGCTTGAACGCGTTGAGCTGCTTGCGCGCCGACGCTCGTCGTAAGACAGCTCCTTCGGGAGAAACGCGAAGAGCAGCTCAGGGTCGCCACCGCTGAGTGCCTTCAACTGCTCGCGAAGCGCGAGCAACAGCTGATCAGCAAGTGAACGCTGGGCCGCGTCGAGCGTTCGGTTCGCCACGCGGTGGAGCGAACTCAGCGCGTGAGGAACTGCTGCACGCGACTCAGCACGCGCTGATCGATGGTGTGACCCAGCTGCGGAAACACCTCGAGTTCCACGTTCGCGCCGCGCGCTTGAAGCTGCGTGAACGCCATCTGTCCATACGCGAGCGGCACCACGCGATCGTCGGTGCCGTGCACCACCAACACGCGCGCACCTTCGGCCTTCGCGCCGCTGGCTTCGAAGAACCGGCCCGACAAGGCAATCGCCACCGGCGCCGGCTTGCGACGAACGGCGAGCCATTCGGCGAGCCCTGCGCCCTGCGAGAACCCAACCACGATGAGCTTCGAACCATCGAGCTTCCGCGACGCGAGCTCTTCATCGAGCCACGCCGACAACGCGACGGCCGCAGGTTCCACGCGGCCAGCGCGCTCGGCGTCGGTGATGTTCTGCAGGCTGTACCACTCGCGACCCGACGGCCCGCCGCTCCACGGAAACAACCCATCGGGGATCAACACCTCGGCATCGGGCGCCATCGGCGCGAGCACCTTCGCGGTCTCGAACATGTTGTCGGCGTTGCTGCCCACGCCGTGCAGCACCACCAACAAGCGCGCCCGTTCTGCCGTCGGCGCGATGCTCAACACCCGCGGCGGCTTCGGCAGCGCTTCAGGCGCGGTCTTCGTGCAGCCGACGACGAAGGCCAGCAGCAACCACACAGCACGCTTACCGACGACGGGCATGAAGCCCGTTTAACGCCCGGCCAGCGCGAACGTGCAGCGCAACTTCACGCCCCCGGTCTGCACGTTCGACAGCTGCAGCGTGCCGCCGACCAGTCGTGCGCGGTGCGCCATGCTGCTGACGCCCGCGCCGTAGGCTGGCAGCGGCTGCGGCAACGGGAGCCCGTCGTTCGAGATTTCGAGCACGCCCTGCCCGTCTTCTTCCTTCAGCACCACGGTGGCCTGCCGCGCCTGACCGTGCCGCCACGCATTGAGCAGCGCTTCTTTCGCCAGCAGTCGCAGGTGCGCGACGGCGGGCAGTGGCAGCGGCGGGAAGTTCACCGAGATGTTCACCGAGCAGCGCATCGAGAACACGCCTTCCATGCGGCGCGAGAGCTCGATGAGCAGATCTCCCAGCGGCCGTTGCGACTCGGCGGCGAGCCCGGTGCTGATGCGGCGCACCACACCGATGGCGTCGTTGGCCTGCTGAATCATCGAAGCGGCGAGCGGCCGGAGCGGCGCGGCGACGTCGAGCTCCAGCTTGCGCGCGGTGAGCGCGATGGCCGTCAACGTCTGCCCGAGGTCGTCGTGCAGCTCGCGGGCGACGGTGTCCATCACGCGGTCGGTGGCGTCACGCAGGCGCAGCGCTTCCTGGTTGCGCATGGTCACGTCGCGCAGCACCACGGTGCGAACACCGTCTGGCCCCGAGGCAGACACGGCGGCTTCGAGTTCGACGGTCGTGCCATCGACGCGTCGGCCCTCCATCAGGAACAGGCCACCGCCGGTGCTGTCGAACTCGAGCAGCGTGCGCGCCGAGCGAACCAGCGCCGTCAGCTCGAGGCCGGTCTGCGGCGTGTCGATGCTCAACCCGAACAGCCGCCGCGCCGCGGGGTTGAGGCTGTGCACCACACCATGCGCGTCGATGGTGATGATGCCGTCGGCCGCGCTCTCGACGATGCCACGCAGGCGCGACTCTGATTCGTAGAGCGCCTGCTCCAGTTGGCGGACCTCCGAGATGTCCTGCAGCACGCCCAGCACACGCCCGTCGACCAGCGCGGCGCTGACGCGAATGGTGTGCCGGCCACCGTCGGTCGACTTCACGTTGAGAATCAGCGGCCGTGACGAGCCGGTGGTGACGACGTTGGTCACCAGCTCGGCGACGCGGATGACGTCGGTCGGCGCGACGTACCGTTCGACGGCGTCTTCGTAGCTGGTCGAGTGCTCCGGCGGCGTGCCCAGCAGCTCGGTGACGCGATCGTCCCAGCTGATGCGGAGCGTCTGCACGTCGATTTCCCACACGCCGACGCGCGCGACCTGCAGGGCCAGACGCTCACGAACCCACGGCGCGTGCGCCGGCGACTCTCGGCCTTCGAGCGCCGCCACGGTGTCTTGAATCGCCTCGCGATCTCGCGGCCAGCGCAGCACGTGGTGGTAGCCGAGCGTCGCCAGTCTCCGCACGGTCTCGGGGCCCACGTCACCGGTGAGCACGCCGAGGCGCCAACGGCTCGAGAGAATGGCCAGCGCCTCACCGTCGAGGAACGCGGCGTCGCCCACCACGATGCAGCCGCCATCGGAGGCGCCGCCGTCGACCACGTCCTGCAACCGCGCGGCTTCACGAACCTCTTCTTGAGAGCCCTGGGTGACCCACCAGAACGCACGTGTCATCTCTTCACCCCCACTGCGCCACGTCGCGACTTCACGTGGGCGCGGCTCCTCGGGGCGAACTCTCGCACTGCCGGCAGTGGACTTCATTCGCGACGTCGCTTCGGAGCGCGTGGCGTGGGCGTCGCGCGGTTGAGCGCTTCAATGACCAGCGAGCGCCACGAAACCTGCGTCTGGAGCGCGTCGAGGTAGGCCACGAGGCCACGCACCGCGCGCACCAGCAACAGCAGCGACGGCGGCGAGGCCAGCTTGAAGCTCCACGCGTCTTCACCGAGCAACGCGTCGAGCTCCCTTCCTGGCGCCCACGTGGCGGTGTCGAAGGGCGCGGCCGACGAGAACGGGCGGAAGAGAATCTCGCCCACGCGCGCCAGCTTCTCCTTGAGCGGCTCGAGCAACGCGCGGTTGAACCCCAGCTCGACCCACAGGCTCAGGGCGTCATCGGCGGTGAGCCCCAGCGCTCCCAGGCGCGCCGCGACCAGGTGCATGAGCGCCCGGCGGCCGCGCGCCTCGAGCGTCAGCACCGAGCCGAAGTCGAGCACGGTGACCCCCACCTTGCCGTCCGCGTCGCGCGTGAAGCGGAAGTTGCCGGGCTGCGGGTCGGCGTGAACGCGACCCAGCTCGAAGACGGAGGTGAGCAGAAAGCGCAGCAGCGTGCGGCCCACCTCGTGGCGCTGCGCTTCCGGCCACTCGCGCGCCAGCGAGAACGGCTCACCTTCGCACCACTCCATCACCAGCACGTCGCGGCGCGTGAGCTCGAGCACCACGCGCGGCACCTTCACGCCGAGCCGGCCCGCGGTGGCGAAGAACGTGGCGAGCGCCTCGGCTTCGCGGCGGTAGTCAAGCTCCTGCTCCACGCGTTGCAGCAGCTCGGCGCGGTAGGCCGTGAAGTCGAGGCCGGGGCGCTGCGACGCCGGCCCGCCCAGCAACGCCGAGGCGTCGACCCGCAGTGAAGCGTCCAGCTCCGGGAGCTGCAGTTTCACGGCGACCACGCGACCGTCGAGCAGCGTGGCGCGGTGCACCTGACCCAACGACGCAGCGATGCCAGCGGGCTCGATGCTGGCGAAGTTGGCTTCGAAGGGCTGCTCGAGCCGCGCCGCGAGCAGGTGCTTGACGACGGCGATGTCGAGGCCCGGTGGGCTCTCGACGGGCGCCGTGAGCAACGGCCCGTCGTCGAGGAACTCACCGAGCGCCAGCAGCTGGCTCAACTTCCGAGGGAGCCCGCGCAGCGTGCCCAGCTGCTGGAGCGGCGTTTCCGCTTTTCGAGCCGGCCGGGCAGCGTGACGGCCACGGCGCGGCACGCCATGAATCGGTCCAACGTGAGTGTCGTCGACGAACGGAACGCGCTTGGTCACTGCAACCCCCGACGCCGCGAAGATGGGGCGTCGGGAGCAATGTGATGGGCGCGAGGCGTTCTCACCATCGGGCTGATCCCGAAGTGGAACCTCAGGAAAGCCCTGACCTGCGAACGACTCAGCCGACCCAGCGGGCGGCGCGCACGATCAACTCGCTCAACGAGTCGATGCCGAGCTTCTCTTTGATGTGCGCTCTGTAGGTCTCGATGGTCTTTGCACTGATACCGAGCTCGGCGGCGATGGCCTTGGTGCCGAGCCCACGCCCGAGCAACGAGAACACTTCCCGTTCACGCGCGGTCAACGCGTGCAGCGGCAGCTCGCGCAACGTGTCGGGCGGAAGCGTGTGCTCGGGCTGGCTGAGCTGCTCACGCACGCGCGGCGAGACCCACAGGCCGCCGGCCAGCACCACCCGAATGGCGGCGATCAACGCGTGCGTCGCCGCCTCCTTCATCACGTAGCCGCTCGCACCGGCACGCACCGCGCGCGGCGCGAACAGCAGCTCGTCGTGCATCGAGAGCACCACGATGGGCAACGTGGGGCGCAACAGCTTGAGCTCCTGCAGCAGCGGAAACGCCTCCGTGCGCTGCAAGGTGAGGTCGAGCAACAGACACTTCATGTCCTCGTGCTGCGTGACCAGCGCGCGCGCTTCTTCTGCAGAACCGGCCTGACCGACGACCTTCAGGTCCGATTCGCGTTCGATGAGCCACGCGAGGCCTTCGCGCACGATGGGGTGATCATCAACCAGTCCGATCCCGTGCACCGCGCACCTCCTGAAACGAGTCTACGCAGCATCTACCGCAGACGACGGCTTTCCTTCGCGAGGTGACGCACGACACCCCTGCATGGGCGCGTGGAGGTGAACCCCGTAACGTCGGCCGATGCGACGCGTGCCGTGGCGCATGGTGTTCATGTGAGCGAGCTGTGCCCTGCAGCCGCCACCCGACCCGTGTGCCGCGGTCGACTGCGGCGAAGGCCGGTGCGACGACGCACGCTGGGTCGACGAGCCCGTGTGAAGGGAGCGTCGCGCTCACTGGAAGCCGCTCTGCTTCGTCGCGGTGTTCGTCGACATGGCGATGAGCGGCACGTACGCGCTCACCGCACGGCGTGGCGCCGACGACCTCGACTTCTTCTCGCTGCAGGCCAGGACAGGGCAAGGCCGTCGACCTCGAGCTCTCCACCGGCTGCAGGGTCCGACTGCTCTCGGCCACCGGCGGAAGACTCGTCGACGCCACCGAGCGCTCCTGGCCACCTTCTAGAAACGACGAACGCGGCGACGAACGCTCGAAAGAGCGTCCGCGCCGCGTCGTGCCCTGCAGGAAAGCCTCAGACCGTGAGGCCGGCCTCGAGCTCCTGAATCTTGTAGCGGGCCAGCGCGAGGTTCGCGTTCGCGCGGGCGAGGGCGACGTAGATGAACAGGTTCCCGTGGTTCGTGAGCGGGCGGATGATGTGGTACTGCGTGTTGAGGGTGATGAGGATGTCTTCGATCTTCTCCTTCAACCCCAGCTGACTCATCACCTTCATCTTCGAGCGCACGACCTCCGAGTTACCGGCCGCGGCAACTTCGATGTTGAGGTTCGCGCCGCCACCGATGGCGCCGAGGGCCAGGCCACTCTTGAAGTCGACGACACACGCCCCGATGGCACCTTCGATACGCATCAACTCTTCCAACGTCTGCTTGATGTTGCTCATGTTCTGGAACGACCCCTTGGTTTGAACGACGGAAAGACTTCGAACTGAGGTTCAGCGGCTGCCCTGGCTCGCCATCCACGCGAAGCTCAACAACGAGCGGCCTTCACTCACGACGAACGACGACTGGTTGCCCGAGACCGACCACGCGCGCTCGCCCCGGCGGAAACTCGCGGTGCCCTCGCCTACGTGCGCCATCACCGACATCGCTTCGGCAGCGAGGCCGCGCAGCTCCGAGAGCGTGGGTTCCTTCTTGCCGAGCACGCGCACCGGCAACGGCTGACCGTCGACCACCACGATCTCCACGGCGATGATCTGATCAGGCACCGACGCTTCGGCTTCGCGCGACGGCACCAGACGGCGCACCGTTTCGGCGAGCAGCGGCACCATGGGGAAGGTCACGGCCATCGCGAAGGTGCCGCCGCGGCGCGTGTGCTGTTCGATCTTCTCGAGGCGCTGCGAGGTCATGTCGCCCAGCGACACCACGGTGTGCTCGAACAACACCTCGGCGAAATCAGCGGGGTGCATCAGGCCGCGCTCGACCACCAGCTGACCCAACGGCATCGAGCGCGCCCGCGCCTCGGCCAGCAACTGCGGCATCTTCTCGCCGTCGGCACCCGCGGCCACCAACCGGTCCGACAAGAACGCGCGCGTTCCCGGAGCCGCCGCCCACGCGATGCGGCCCTGGTCGACGAACACGCCACCGATTCCGCGCTCGCCGTGAACGCTCAACATCACGCTCTGCGATTCACTCTGCGCCAGCGCAGCGGTGAGCTGCTCAAAAGTCCCACCATCGAGGCGCTGCGTGGCTTGTTTCACGTGAGCGCTCATGAAGGACGGAAGAGACATCGTCATACGACGCCCGAGCGCACCACCTGGTGCGCGTAGCCGAGGGCCATGCCGAGGTTGGCGTTACGTTCGATTCGAAGCACGACCGCACCGCGACCGTCGGCCACCACCACGTGCGTCGACTCGGCCGTGGTCAGCACTGCTTCCACTTCTTCGGTGTCGGTCTCGAAGTCGTCGTACAGCCGCGCTTCACCTACGCGCAGCACGCTCAACGCCCAGTCGACGTTCACTTCGCCCTGAGAAGCGACGGTGCGCCAACCACCTTCACCGCTGATCAATTGGGCCGCCCCCTGAATGTCCGGAAGGACTTCTTTCAGCCGTTGCACGCGACGGGGCTTGAGCAAGGGCCGTACCGCGCGAGCGGTAACCACGGATCAACGCGTTGCGACCCGGTGTCGCTTGCGCGTGCAACATTGAAAACCCCCAAGGTTGCAAATAGCCACACGCTCGAAATTGCTGCGGGAAATCGGGCTCAGCTCGTCGAGCGGCGCATGCTCAACCACCGTCACCCAGGTTGAAAAGCGTGGCTTCGCGCATCGTTTCAACCGCGTTGTTCTCGAGATGCCTCTCTCTGACGCACGTCGCGTTTGGTGCGTGAGTCGGCGACATGTCGCCAGTGGATCGCGTGCGCTGACGTCGGTCGTGAACCGACCTCAGTGACCGCGCGATGTTCGGGTCGACGCCGAGCCGACGGCTTCACGAGCGCGCCGAGACGATGCGCTCCACGACGCGAAGGTGTCGGGCGACCTCGGGCAGTTCACCGGCCGCGAGCGACACGTCGATGCGGCCGTCGGCGAGCGTGATGACGCTGCGTTGCCGCTCCTTCTGTTCGATGGTCGCCAGCTTCAGCGTGAGGCCTGCGGGAACGCGCGCGCACAACGCACGAGGCGGCTCGACAGGCAGCGGCAACCAGAGCGTCTTCACGTGCCGACCCACGCGTTGGAAGAGCGCCTCGCTCCAGCGAAACGGTCGCTCCGAGGCGAGGTCCAATTCGTCGAGCGGCGCGAGCGCGTTCACGACGCCTTCGACGCGCGATGCAACCTCTGCCGACGACTCTTCGGGCGCGACGCTCATGCCCAGCGACCGCAACCTCGGAGGCGGCACCTCGACCAGCCACGACACCAGCGTGGGGCCGCAACGGCTGATGCGCTCGAGGCGCTGCAACAGCTCGCCAGCGAGTGGGCTGGCAGTGCGCGGGCCCGAATGCCGATGCGTCGGCCGCGCGTCGACCGTGGTCACCAGGGCCCAGCCGTCATGCGCCGGGTCGGTGCCGTGCGGCCAGTGCACGCGCGTGAGGAAGCCGCGATGAAACTCGCACCGCGCGGCGTCGACGCCCGGCGGTGTCCACCTCCACGCATGAGACTCGAGCAGCTCGTTGATGCGTCTGGCTCGCGCGAAGTCAGGCCCAGACCGTGCGTCCTGGAGCTGCAGACGAATCAACTCACCGCGCACGTCGCCACGTTCCAGCAGCGCGTCGGCGAAGCTCTCGCGCGGCTGGTCATCGAGCGGGTCGCGCTTCACCATTTCGAAGAGCTCGCGCAACGTCGTCTCGGGGACGGCGCGCAGTGGTGGCGAGCGCCGCTCGTATTCTTCGCCGCAGCGGCGGCAGCGCACGTGCATCACCGGCGGCGGCGCGGCGTTCAAGCAATCGCAGATGAGACACATGAGCCACGCGGTCGGGGTGCCGAACAAGAGCCGTTCACTTCGGCGCGGCTGCGCTGCGCGACGTCGGTCGAGCTCCACCGCATCGAAGTAGGCGCGCCTGCAGTCGACGCAGGTGTGCACCGTGAGGCTCGCCGGCAGCCACTCGTTGACGAGCCTTCGCTTCGTGCAGCTCACGCAGTCTTCAGGCGTCACGCCGACGGAGTTAAGCGTGTCAATTCGGCTGCGCGAAGGACATCGACCTCAGCTGCGCTTCGATGGCGTCGCGTTGGCGAATGGCGTGACACGCAGAGCGCACCGTCGCGAGCGACAGCGGCAACTCGGGGTGCGCGGCGCGAAGCCGATTCAACGTCGTGGCCGCTTCGTCGTGACGGTCCTCTCGCAACAGGGCCTCGACGAGCCGGAGTTGGACCACCACGTCGTGCGGCCTGAGCCGTGCGTGCGCGTTCAACGCTTCGGCAGCGACGAGCTCGTCACCCACGCGCAGCGCGCGCTCGCGGGCGACGTCGAACCACTCCTCAGCGTCGTCGATGAGCTCGAGCTCCACGTGCAGCCTCGCCAGCGCAAGTGGCAGGTCAGCGCGCTCCGGAGCGAGCTCCGTCAGCTGCCGCAGCACGGCGACCGCTTTGAGCAGATAGCCGGAGCGCACATAGAGGTCGGCGAGCTGCTGCAGCAGTCGTGCATCCGCAGGCCTTCGGGCGAGCGCGGCCTCCAGCCGGTGAACGGGCGAACTCATGACGCGCGGAGAACCCACTGACGGAACTGCGGCGCCGGGAGCACCCCGCTCTGGCGCGCGACTTCACGACCGTCCTTGAAGACGATGAAGGTGGGAATGCCGCGAATGCCGAGCTCCGCAGAAGGCTGCGGGTGCAGGTCGGTGTTCACCTTGAGCACCAGCACACGGCCAGCGAGCTCACGGCCGATGCCGTCGAGAATCGGCGCTGCCATGCGGCACGGCCCGCACCACGGCGCCCAGAAGTCGACCACCACCGGCACCGGAGCGTTGGCAATCGCGCGGGCGTAGGCGTTCGCATCGACGTCCTGCGGGGCGCCGCTGACGTCGAGGTCTTTCTTGCAGCGGCCGCACACGGGCGTGTTTCCCGGTCGATCGGCCGAGACGCGATTGAAGGCTCCACACGCAGCACAGCGGTACATGCGTCAGATGTAAGTCGGCGGAAACGGGGCGCCAGTGCGAATACTGGAGGTGCGACGGGGTCGACGGCCGCCGTGGTCGGGTGTCCCGCTGCACCCGAACGGAGTTCTCGCGCTGCTCGATTCACCGACGCGCCGGCTTTCACGACGAGCGCGATGCGACCACGACACGCGCCCGAGGTGGATGACGAGGCCGCGACTGGTGTGCTGGGTCAACGTGTCGGTCGACGGCCGCGCGAGCGCAAGATCCGCGCTCACGGCCCGCCTCGACGCTTCGTGAAGACACTTCGGTGCTCGAACGCCTTCGTCGTCAGTTTGAGTCGCTCGTCCGCGAAGGTGCGACGCACTCAGTGGCTCGGCGCGCGCCGCGGACGACTTCGTCGCGAATGCCTCACGACGGTGACGCGTTCGGCGTGGCTCCCCGCGCATGTCAGACCCCCTCTGTATGGTGCGCGCCTTCACAAACAGGAGGGCGGGATGGTGGGTCAGAAGACGAAGGCGAGGCTGAAGGTGCGGTTGCCGCGGTTGCCACCGATGGCATTCCTCAAGGTTCGCTCGAAGGAATGGAACGCGGCGTGGAAGGGCCTCGCTGAGAAGACCGGCGACGCGGACAAGACGGCCTTGAATCCGCGCAGCGGCGAGGTCTGGCAGTACATGGGCTCCGAGAAGCGGCCGCGTGGTTGGGAGCATTCGTTTCGCCATCGCGACCACCCGTCGACCAACGAGCGCGTGTACGTGTGGGTCGCGGCGACCGACGGCTGGCTGCCCGACAAGTCACTGCGCATGTGACTGACTGCTTCGACTCGCGTGGACGATGGGGCAGAGTTCCCCCTCATGAAAACCGTCCTCGCGCTGTCGCTGGTTCTCCTGTCGTCCGGCTGCACCGTCGCTCACGTCGTCGACTCATGGAAGGCCGACGGTGCGCAGCCGTTCAAGCGCTCGTCGAAGCGGGTGGTGCTCGTGCTCGCCAACGACGCGGAGCACCGCGATCGCGCGGAAACGAAGCTCGCTGAGTCGCTGAAGAACGCGACGCGGCTGCGCACGCTGTTCTCTGCGCAGGAGCTGGAAGACGGCGTGAGCGTGAAGGCGAAGCTGCTGGAGCAGGGCTTCACCGAGTTCGTCGTCGTGCGCAGCGAGGAGTCGCAGGAGAAGACGCGGCGCCGCGGCTCCATCTGGGAGCGGTGGCTGACGGTCGGCGTGCCCTACGCCTCGTCGACGCGCGTCGATCTGGTCACGTCGGTGTACGAGATCGGTTCAGGCGATTTGAAGTGGCAGCTCTCGTCGTATTCGTACGACCCGAGCAGCGTGGAGTCGTTGCTGGGCGAGCACGTGAAGGCCGGGCTGGAGCGCCTGCAGGCCGACGGCATGCTGGTCGATTGATCAGCATCTGCGGGCCAAAAGAAACCCCCGAGGCCGTTGGATTTCTCCAACAACCTCGGGGGTTTTCACCAGTCGGGGAGACAGGATTTGAACCTGCGACCCCTTGGTCCCGAACCAAGTGCTCTACCAGGCTGAGCCACTCCCCGGTGATGGGCGGCCAAGTATCTCGCGGGCCGCACCATGTCAACGCAACTCATGACGGGTGGATCAATCCGTGCCTGACTCACGGCTCTTCAGGCTCGTCGCGAAAGGCACTTGGCAGCAGGTCGAACGGCAGCACCTTGGCCAACGCGATCAGCAGCAGCACCCCGCCGGGCGCCGCGAAGATGGCCAGCGCCGGTACCGCCTTGGCCACGTCGATGAGCTGCTCCCGCATCGCCTTCTTCTCGGCGGGCGTCAGCTTCTGCCCTCGCGCGGCCCGCGCCAGTAACCGTGACAGCTCGCCGGTCTCGCGGACCTCCTTGAGCAGCGCCCGGTAGTTCTTCTTCATCGTCACCGAGAACTCGTCGACCCACTCCTCGCCCATCACCTCGGCGCCGTGCGCGAGGCTGAAGACGTCCACCACGCGGCGGTGCTTGGCGTAGAAGGCCGCCATCTCGAGCTCGGTGGTGCGCAGCTGCTCAGGCGCGAACCCGAGCTGCGCGCCGAGCGCGTTGGTCCACTCGATTTCGCGCGGGCTGCGCCGGCCATCGACCAGCGAGGCCAGCACCGTCTGCTCGAGAATGAAGCGCTTCATGTCGACGCTGCGCACGCCCTGCGTGAGCCGCTTCATCGACACCGGCTTGTCGAACGCCTTCCGCGCGAAGGCTGCGGTCTGCTCAGCGAGCGGCTCCGGCAGCCTGAGGTCGTCGATCTGCCGCAGAATCGCCCGCCGCGTGGGAAAGCCCGGCTTCCGCTCGGCGCTCACCAGCCCCACCAGCACCTCGACCAGCTTCGCCTTCTGCTCGGCCGCGAAGAGCAGCCGCCGCTCGACCTCCGTGCGCGGGAAACGGCTCTCGCTGAAGTACGCGATGGCCACGCGGCCGAAGAGGTGCGCGTCGGCGTAGACGGCGCCGTTGTGCAGCAAGAGCCCGTAGTACGGGTCTGCCGCCAACGAGAGCGCGCGCTCGGCCATCGCCTCTTCGACTTCACGCCACAGCTTCTGCGGAATGGGCCAGCTCCTGGCCGCCTTCTCGATGCGCTTGTGAAGCTCGTCGGCGGTGTCGAGGCGGTCGCTCAACGCCGCGAACAGCACCAGCACCTGCTCCGGTCGGGGGCCCGGCGCTGCGTCGGCAAGCACCGCCACGTCGAGCGCGAGCTGGGTGAACACGCGCAGCACGGCGATGAACAACTGCTCTTCAGGCCCGAGGCCAGGCTGCTCATCGGTCGTGGGCGTTCCGAACAGAAGACCCGATTCGCGCAGCATGCCGCGCAGGTAGCGCCGCGCGCGGCCCCGCCCCGGAGGCAACACCTTCGCCGCCACGTACGACGCCGAGGCCTCATTCAACCTGTGCGATGCGACCACTGACCGGATCAGCTGCTCGAGCCACCCCGGCTTCCCCAGAGCCATGACGCGGCTGCGAGTAACAGGCTCGCAGCGCGGTTGGTAGCGTTGCTGCGGCGCGACCCGTCAGACTGCTGGGCGTAACGTGATGGTGGCGAGGGCTGCGGTTCCTCCGCACGGACGGACGCAGGCATACGGTGCCCGCCAGGGCTGACCGAGCTCGAAGACGGCGATTGCGGCGTCGTGGTGCTTTTGGCGGTGTCAGCCGCAGAGCTTCGACTGCGGGCAGTGCGACGCGGGCTTCATGTGCGCCGCGAACACCTGCGTCGCGACCGAGCCACCCGCCCTGCGACGTGTATCGAGAACACGTGCGTGTACACCGACGCAACCTCCAACATCGGCGACCGACCCGACATCCCGAGTGCTGGGACGATCCATCGGCGGGAGTACTTTCGTCGTCGAGTGCGGCGGTTGCGACGCCGGCGTGTGTTCCGCGAACCACCCGTGCGTCGCCTCGGATGCCGGTCAGTGCACCGACGGCTTGCGCGAGTCGTCGAACCACTGCGCGATGGCGAGCTCGGCTTCCACGTCGATGTCGGTGAACACCACGCTGACCTGCGTGCCCTTCTCGACGCCGCGTCGGCCCACCACCACCGCGCTGGCGACGATGGGCCCCGAGTACGTCGGCACCGAGAACATCAGCTCGACCGAGTCACCCATGGGCGGCGTCGCGGTCACGAACGCCGCGCCAGAGACGGAGAGGTCGCCCAGACACGAGCGCGACTTCTGACCCGGCTCGCGCACGTCGAGCGCGATTTCACGGCGAGGTGAGTCACGACGCTCGTCGCCCCGCCGCTCTTTCTTGCGGGTCAAGGCTTCGGCGATGAGAGGGCGGTTACGGCGCTCTGCCACGCGACGGTCAGTCATGCGTGACAGGGTCGCACAGGGGTGTAGCAGGGCAATTTTTCAGCCCCACTCTCACCCCTCCAACAACTTCAATCACTTCACGGCCTTCACGCGCGGGCGCTTCTCTTCCGCGGGCTCTTCAGGCGTCTCGACGGCGGTCGGCACCGGCTGACCCTTCACGCCGAACTTCTCGAGCAGCAGGGCTTCGATTTCCTTGGCCACCGCCGGGTGCTCCAGCAGGTACTGCTTGGCGTTCTCGCGGCCCTGGCCGATGCGCTCACCCTTGAAGCCGAACCACGAGCCGCTCTTCTCGACGATGCCGTGCTCGCCGGCGAGGTCGATGAGGTCACCCTCCTTCGAGATGCCGGTGCCGTACATGATGTCGAACTCCACTTCCTTGAAGGGCGGAGCGACCTTGTTCTTCACCACCTTCACGCGCGTGCGCGAGCCGACCACGTTGTCGCCGTTCTTGATGGCGCCCACGCGGCGAATGTCGAGACGCTGCGAGGCATAGAACTTGAGCGCGTTGCCGCCCGTCGTGGTCTCGGGGTTGCCGAACATCACGCCGATCTTCATGCGGATCTGGTTGATGAAGATCATGCACGTCTGGCTCTTGGCCACCGTGCCGGTCAGCTTGCGCAGCGCCTGGCTCATCAGTCGCGCCTGCACGCCCATGTGTGCGTCGCCCATTTCGCCTTCGAGCTCGGCCTTGGGAACGAGCGCGGCCACCGAGTCGATGACCAGCACGTCGATGGCGCCCGAGCGCACCAGCATCTCGGCGATCTCAAGGCCCTGTTCACCGGTGTCGGGCTGCGACAACAGCAGGTCGTCGGTGCGCACACCCAGCTTGCGCGCGTAGCCCACGTCCATCGCGTGTTCGGCGTCGATGTAGCCACACACGCCGCCGCGCTTCTGCGCTTCAGCCACGATGTGCAGACACAGCGTCGTCTTACCCGACGATTCCGGGCCGTAGATTTCGACGATGCGGCCGCGCGGCACGCCGCCGACACCCAGCGCGATGTCGAGACCCACCGAGCCGGTCGGAATCGTCGCGATGTCCTTGGCCGTCGACTCGTCGTTGCCGAGCCGCATGATGGAGCCCTTACCGAACTGCCGCTCCACGGCCTGCAGGGCCAGCTCGATCGCCTTTTCCTTCTCGGTGTTCGCCATTGTCGTTTCCCCTCGGGGACCTTCGTGTGTGACTACTGAACAAGCGTTGCGTACCACAGACACTCGCCCTTTTACGACAGAGGACTGACAAGTGACCTGAGTTCGCCTGATTTCAGCCAGTTATCGCTGAGAAGAAGCGCAATGAGCCGTTCCACCACAGCGCGCCCCAGAGCCCGAGGTTGACGAGGCCGAGCGCGAGGGCGACAGCGCGTGTCCACCTCGAGCGGGTGCGCTGCCGCTGCCGTGCCCGCGCCCACTCCAGCGCGTCGGGGTGAATGCGCAGCGCGTGCGGGTAGCCCAACCGCAGCAGCGCTTCGACGGCCAGCTCCTTGACCGAGTCGCCTTGGCGCGTGTGCACGCCATCGAGCGCCGGGCCCTCGAGCAACTGCACCAGCACGTCGGCGTTGGCCTGCGTGGGCGGCAGCGTGGCGAGGCCTGCCACCAGCAGCTGCACCGCCCCATCGCGCGCCTCGAGTGACTCGCCGGTGAGCGCCGCGTCGAGCCACCTGGCGAGCGGCACTTCACCGACCTCGACGTGCGCCAACGAAGGCACCACGTCGGTGTTGCCGTCGGCGACGGCCTGTTGCGTCCTCTCCACGGCACGAAAGCTAGTTCAGGAGCGACCTCTCGACAGTGGATCCCGTGTACACAGACGGGCAGGATTTCGCGCGCTGTGGTGGCCCCCCTTTCAGATGCGTTGAATCAGAGCATCGAGCGCTGCGCCGCTGCGCTCGGTGACATGCCGAGGCTCAAGCAGGAGCTCCATCAGCTGCGGGCGACCGGTGACGGCATCGCGCACTTCGCCACCGCCTTGTTCGAGCTGGAGCTGGCGCGGCAGGGAGATCAGGAGTCGCGCACCAACCTCTCGCACCTCGCCGAGATGTTGCTGCTGTTCTGGCGCGATGGGTCCGGTGACGCGCTGGCCCGCGTGCACCCCGCGCTCGATTCGTTGTGGCAGTCGGTCGCGCCGATGCTGGTGCAGTTCGAGTTGAAGCGCTTCGAGCTCGACCTCGCGGTCTGCTGGAAGGTGCGAGGCAATACCCAGGAGCTCATCGCCGCCGTCGAGAACCTCGCGCCCGATGGCCACAAGCGGGTGGAGTTCGCGCGCTGCGTGTACCACCTCGAGCTCGCGCGGCAGGGCGTCGAGTCGAGCCGCGCCCAGTTCGCGCGCCGCGCGCAGCTGCTGGCCGACGCGTACCAGGCCCCCTCGTACGCCAACGACCTCATCGGTCACGACCCCGGACTGCTGCACCTGTGGGGAGAGCTGCGGCCGTACCTCGACGAGTTCTTCGAGACGCTCGAAGAGAACGCGCTGCGCGCCCAGGAAGGCACCAGGAAGGTCAAAGCCCCCGTGGCTCCGCCCGACGAAGTGACCGTGCCCCAGGCCGCGGTGGTGCCGCCTCCGCTGCCGCAGCCTTCCGCGCCGCGCGCGCCACCGCCCGTGCCTTCCAACCTGACGCCGCCCGGCAGCTGGTTTCCCGACGCGGACCTCATCATCGAAGAGGCCGTCGAAGCGCCGCCTCCGCCGCCGCGCACGTTGTCGGGCGAAGTGGAGCTGGTCGACATCGAAGAAGACGCGCCGCCGCCTCCGCCTCCTGAAACGCCGGCGCACGGCCTCGAAGCGGTGCTGGAGGTCGACGCCTTCGAGTTCGACCCCGACCCCGACCCGGCCACGCTCAGGTTCTGGGACTACACGTTCGCGGCACTGCAGGTCGCACCCGGTGAAGGGGTTCGCAGCCGCATGCTGGCCACCGAGACGCGCGCCGACCGCAAGCGGCTGACCACCTGGCTCGACGGACTGGGGCCGCATCTGCAGGTCGCCGAGGCGCGGTCATTCGCCAGCCTGGTGCGGCTGATGCTCGCCGGTGAGACGAAGGAAAAGAGCCTCTTCGGTCAGGCCAACCCACGTCGAAAAGAGGCGCTGCAGAGCGCGTTCGCGCTGCTGACCGCCGACCCGGAAGCTGCGGGCCGCGCAGCCGTGTGGTTCGAGCTCGACGGGCCGCAGACCAGAGACGCGCTCGATCGCGGGCTCGAACTGCTGGTGCCCTTCCTGGCCTTCTGCGCGCGTCAGGCGTTGGACCCGCTGTCGCCAGCGACCGTCGAGAAGTACCTCACCTGAAGCAAGGAGCGTCTTCATGCTCACGTCCGTGGCCTTCGCCGCGCTGTTGTCGTCCTCGAGTGGTGGGCTGTTGAGCGGGTACCAGTCGCAGCACGTGCGCTTCATCGACGTGCCCGCGGAGATTGGTGGCCGCGTCGTGGGCTCGAGCAAGTACGCCACGCCCGGGCTCGAGACCATGTCGCTCGAACAACTGCAGGCCGAGCGCCTGCGGCTGGAAGACGAACGGCCGGGCATCGCGGTGCCCATCGTGCTCATCGTGGTGGGCGCGGTCGCCGCGGCCATCGGCTACGGCGTGGTGTTCGGCTCGGCGGTGGCGGGCCTCATCATCTTCAGCGCCGGCGCCGCGGCGCTCATCGCCGGCACCGTGTGGCTCATCGTGAACCTGGTGAAGCGAGGGAAGATCTCGCGCGACCTCACGTACGTCGACAGCCTCATTCGTACGCGCTCGTACGGAGCGCCACCGGGCCAGCCGATCGCGCCGCCAGGCCAGCAGTTCGCGCCGCCCAGCGACGTTCCGCCGCCGCCGCCGGCCCCTCCCGGCGGGGTGTTCGCGCCGGTGCCGGCTCCGCAGTTCGAGCTCGCCGCATTCTGAGCGCGGGCGTCGTTATCAGGCGCCCATGTTCGCGCTCGCCCTCAGCCTGTGCCTCACCTCGAGCCCCGCGGCCTTCCCCAGCGCGCGGCTGATTTCCAGCGCCGTCGACAGCCAGCTCGCGCCCGACCTCGAGCGCATGTCGCTGGCCGAGCTGCAGCTTGAACGCGCACGGCTGGTCGAATTGATGCCGACCAAGTTCCTCCCGGTCGCGGTGATGGTGGGCGTGCCGCTGCTCGCGCTCGGCGTCGGTGGCGCGCTGCCGTCGATGTTCCCGGCGGTCGCGCTCGGCGCAGGGCAGATCGCGCTCATCGTCGGCGCGGTGGCGCTCGGCATTGCGGGCTTCGTGGTCGGCCTCATCTGGACCATTTCGGTCGCACAGCAGCAGGCTGCGGTGCGCCGTGACATCGCCGACGTCGACGCGCGCATCGCCACGCTGAACCCGAAGCCCCAGCCGATGGCGCCGCCGCCGGTCGAGCAGCCCTACGAGCCCGTTCCCGGTGTGTTGGCGCCGACGGTGCGACCGTCATTGGTGCTCGCGCGCTTCTGAATCAGGCGTCGAATTCGTACCAGTCGACGTGCTTCGACCACTGCTCGCAGCGCAGACACGCTGTATCGAGCCATTCGCAGGTGTTTCACAGGTGGAAGCACGGCGGCCCGCACGACCAGAGCGCTTCCTTCTTCGGCTGCCAGTTACACTTCGGGCAGCGAATGCTGCTTGCCACGGGTTCGCCCGAGGAAGTCCGACAACTGGCCGCCGAAATCGCCGTCGTCGGGCTTCGGGGTGGTCAGCAATTGCATCACGGCAGCCGCAGCCGCACGCCGCCGTTGAGCGTGAACGCGGTCACCGAGTTGTTCATGTCACGGATGAAGAAGTGCTGGCCGCCGAACAACGCGTAGAAGCCGAACCACTTGAGCGGGTACCACTCGGCGCCCGCGCCACCAGCGATGCCGACGCCGAAGCCGCCACCGATGGCGAAAGGCACCGCAGCCTCGAGCAACACGTTGAACTGCGCGTGCACCGGCAAGGCGAACTGGAAGCGCGGCGTGACCCAGAACTGCGGGTAGAGCCGGAAGTAGGCGCCAATGCGGAACCAGCTGATCTCCACGCCGCCGCCCAGCTCCAGCGCGCCCCCGAGGTTGCCCGAGGTGTACGCCTCGAAGTTGCCACGCAGGTCGCCGAACGGGCGCAGCGGGCGCTCCTGAAAGAGGTCGTCGCGCCCGGCGACGGTCGAAGGCCCGGCGACCTGCACCCATTCGACGCGCACTTCACGGCGCGGGTGCACCTGCACTTCTGAGGTCTGCTTCGGGCCGTCGCCCCACTGCGCTTCGACCTTGTGCTTGCCGACGTTGGGCGTGAGCGTGATGGGCGCCAGCCCCGCAGCGCGGCCGTCGAGCAGAACGGTGGCCCCCGGCGGCGTGGAGTTGATGACCAGTGACCCCGTCAGCCGCGCGCGGACCGACTCGAGGAGCTTGACCACCGTCGGGTCGACACGCGCGGGGTCCAACGCGGCGTCGGGGTTCGCTTCCAGGGCCAGGGTGAACGCGTCTTCGGCGCGCGCGAAGTCCTGACGGGCGGCGAAGCTCTGGGCGCGCAGCAGGTGGACCTTCTCCATCACCTTCGGGTCGCCCCCATCGGAGGCCGCGGCGTCGAGCATCTTGAGCGCCGCGTCGAAGTCGCCCTGATTGAAGAGCCTCTGGCCCTGCTCGAGGCGCGCTTCGTCGGAGAGCGCTTTGGGCGCAGGGGCTGGCGCAGCCAGCGTCAGCGTGAGGGCGAGTGAGAGCAGCACGGGACGGTGTTCGGACCACAGGCGCGCGCGGGCCTCAAGAAAAAGGCTCGATCAGCGACGGCGGCGAGGTGTTGCGACCTGCACGTCGCCCACGGGCCCGCGACGGCGAGCGGCGTCGCCCGCATTTTTCGGGTGCCTCCACATGCCGAACCAGCGGCCGGGCGCGCAGGGCCCCGTGGGTCACGGCGTGAGTTCGAGCTTCACCACCACCGGCTTGCCAGCCACCACGCGTACGTCGCGGGTGACCGACTTGAAGCCCGACCGCTCGATGCGCACCGCGTAGCGGCCCGGCGCCAGGTCGAGCAACAACGGCGTACGGCCCTTCGCGACCCCGTCGATGCTCACCTGCGCCCAGTACGGCTCGCCACCGCGCGTGGTGATGACGTTCACGCGGCCCTTCTTCTTCGTCGCCGGCTGCTTCTTGATGGGCGTCGTCTCGACCAGCGCCGCGCCCGCATCGACGCTCACCCCCGCGTCTTCGAGCTCCGCGATGAACACGCCGGCATCGACCCCGTCGTCGACCACCACTTCGACTTCCCCGGCATCGACGACGTCTTCTTCACCCGCATCGTCGACCTCCGCCACCAACGGAGGCGTCGGCAACGGCGTGGGCTCGACCACCGGCTCGCGCGTCGCGTACCAGACGCCACCGACCATCAGCAGCACCACCGCGAGCACGCCCAGAATCATCGGCGCGCGCTTCGGGCGAACCACCTCGGCCAGCTCGTTGGTCGACGGCGTGGTCGTGGGCAGCGCGGCGTTCACCACCTGCAGGTTGGTTCGCGAAATCTGCTGCCGACGCAGGCTCGGCGCGGTGGTGGGCACCGGCCCGGTGACCTGCACCGCCGGCAACGACGACTTCGACGCCTTCGCCTCGGCGTACGCAGCCTCGAGCGCGGTCACCAGCTCGGCGGCGGTGCCGTAGCGCTCAGACGGATTCTTGGCGAGCGCCCGCTTCACCACGTCGGCGACGACCTTCGGAATCCACGGCGCGCGGTCCACCAGCTCGGGCGGCGGCGCGTGGGCCTGCAGCTGAATCAACCGCAGCTCCGAGTCGGCCTCGAAGGGCAGCGTGCCGGTCAGACACTCGAAGAGCACCACCGCCAGCGCGTAGAGGTCGACGCGGTGGTCGACGTCTTTGAGACCCAGCGCCTGCTCCGGCGCCATGTAGTGCGGCGTTCCCATCACCATGCCGGTGCGGGTGATGCCGGTGGTCGCCTCCTTCGAGCGCAGAATGCCGAAATCGAGAATCGTGGCGTGGCCATCGGGCGCCACGAAGATGTTCCCCGCCTTGATGTCGCGGTGAATGAAGCCCTGCGCGTGGATGTAGTCGAGGCCCGCCGCCAGCTGTCTGACCAGCCGCAGCGTCTCGTCGGTGGTGAAGCCGCCCTTGGCGCGCAACCGCCCGGCGAGCGAGTCACCCTGCAGCAACTTCATGACGATGAAGGGCCGGCCTTCGTGCCGCCCCACGTCGTAGATGGGAATGATGTTCGGGTGGTCGAGCTTGGCGGTGAGCCGCGCTTCACGCTCGAAGCGCTCCATCACCTCGGCGTCGTTGACCAGACCGGCGGCCAGCAGCTTCACCGCGACCTTGCGGTCCAGCTCGGTGTCGTGCGCGACGAAGACGGCGCCCATGCCGCCCTCGCCCACCTTCTCTTCCAACCGGTAGCGACCCGACAGCACGTCGCCGGCCCGCACCGCGTTGACGGTCTTTTCTTCGCGGAACGCCACCGGCTTGAGCGAACGGCCCGACACCGACGTGGCGGGCAGAACCGGCGCTCCGCAGCTGGCGCAAGTCGTTGCGCCTTCGACGAGAGCAGCTCCGCACGACGCACATGTCACGCGGCTACAATACCTGTCGCCGTGCCTCCGTCGACTACGGCGCGCAGGCGGGTGTGTAGGTCATCGACACCGACTGACCCGGCGCCGGCAACGATTGACGTTCGAAGACGATGGCGTTCCGCGCGGCGTCGTAGCTCCAGTTGCGCGTGGCGCCGTTCATTTCGGGCACCACGATGCCGGCGACGGCCACCACCACGCTGCCGGCCACCGCCGGAGACGGCACGGACGTGAGGAACCACGTGGAGCGCGCGCCGAACACCGCCTGGCCCATGCGCTGCGCTTCGGGGCGCCACACGGTGGCGTTGTTCAGGTTGCACAGCTCGGTGCGGTAGCCACCGGTGCGAGAGACGAGCTCGGCGATGCGCGGGTTCGAGCCAGCTGCGGTCTCTTCGTAGAAGCAGCCCGACGGGGCGCTCGGGAGCGTCGGCGCCACGGCGCTCCACGAGAGGCGGTTGCGATTGCGCCAGCCGCGCACCGCCATCAGCTTCTCGAACGTGAGCTGCGCGCTGTCGGTCGACTGCTCGACCGCGTCGGTCAGCACCATGAACGACAGGTTCGAATCGGTGCGCAGGAAGCCGACGTTGGTGGTGGTGATGAGCGGCGGCGTCACCGCCTTCACCGACGGCGAGAAGAACGTCTCGAAGGCGTCGCCGAAGGTGCCGACACGTACCCGGCTGGTCAGCTGCTGCAGGAGGTTGGGCGTCGACTCGGTGAGAATCAGCGGGGCGCCTCCGTCACTGGCCACGAAGCGGCCCTGGCGCCGGGTGCTGCTGTCGTCGCTGGTGGTGACGCCGACGTTGAAGTCCACGCCCGCGCTGATGGGGTACGCGAGCAGCGCGTTGGCGTTGGCGCCGAGCGCGGCCTGGAACGGGTCCATCGAGCAGGAGTCGTCGATGATGAGGACCGCGTCGGTCTTGAGCGGAATGTTGAAGATGTCGGCCTGCACGCCGGTGGTGTTGCCGGAGCCCGTGAAGACCGTCTGGTAGACGACCGACGACGCGTTCTGCACCGCGCCCAGCACCAGCGTGGTGCTCGCGGGGCCCGTCGCGGGCGGGGTCCACGTCACGGTGATGCTGGCCGACTGGTTGGACGCCAGCGTCAGCGGCAGCGTCGGCAACGGCCCGTTGGTGAAGCCGGGGTTCCCGGTGAGGCCGATGGCGGTGAGCGTCACGTTGGTCGCGCAGATGTTGCGAATGGTGACCGTGGTGACAGGCGAGCGGCAGGTGGTGCGCACCGCGCCGAAGTCGAAGTCGTTCGGGGTGATGAGCAGACACGCCGGGTTCGCCTGGGTGATGCACGTGCCCGAGTTGCAGACGCGGCCGGGGCCACACGACACGCACGCCGAGCCGAGCTGGCCGCAGCTGTTGTCGCCGGTGGCCGTCACGCAGGTGTTGCCGTTGCAGCAGCCGTTGCAGTTGGTCTCGTTGCAGGTGGTGCCTCCGGTGCACGCGCCAGCGGTGCAGGTCGAGCCGTTGAGGCACGGGGTGCAGCTGGCGCCGTTCACGCCGCACGACGCGGTGGTCTGCGAAGCCGTCGCGATGCACGCGCCACCCGAGCAGCAGCCCGCGCAGCTGAAGAAGTCACAGGCCGTGGTCGCGGTGCACTGACCGGAGTTGCACGACAGCCCCGCGCCGCAGCCCGTGCACGAAGCCCCCGCCGTGCCGCACAGGCCGGTCGATTGATCTCCGTAGGGAACACACAGGTTGCCGGAGCAGCAGCCATTGGGGCAGCTGGCCGCGTTGCAGGTCGCGGTCGACACGCACTGGCCATTCATGCACGCCGAGTTGGCGGCGCAGGGCTGGCACGAATTGCCGCCGATGCCGCACGAGAAGTCATTCTGGTTGGTCGGAAGGACGCAGAGCGGACCGACACAGCAGCCGCCGGGGCACGAGGCCGCGTCACACGTCGCCGAGCCACCGCCCGTCGCCGCGCCACCACCGGTACCGACCCCGCCGCCCGCCGAGCCACCGCCCGTCGCCGTGCCACCACCGGTTCCAACGCCGCCGCCAGTCGCGGCGCCGCCACCGGTTCCGACGCCGCCACCCGCCGTGCCGCCACCCGCCGTGCCGCCACCGCCACCGGTTCCGACACCGCCACCGGTTCCGACACCGCCACCGGTTCCGACACCGCCACCGGTTCCGACGCCGCCACCGGTTCCGACGCCGCCACCCGCCGTGCCGCCACCGGTTCCGACGCCACCACCCGCCGTGCCGCCGCCGGTGGCCGAGCCACCGCCCGTCGTTCCATCACCGCCGCCGGTGGTCGACCCACCGCCGGTACCGACGCCACCACCCGTGGTGCCATCGCCACCGCCGGTCGTACCGTCACCTCCGCCGGTCGCAGCGCCGCCGCCGGTCGCCGAACCACCACCCGTCGCCGTACCGCCGCCGCTCGCCGCGCCACCGCCGGTGCTGCCGGGCACGCACGTACCGGCGAAGCACTGCCCGCCCGGGCACTGCAGGCACATCGAGCCGGCCTGGCCGCACGCCAGCGCGTTGATGCCGGGCTGACACTGCCCCGAGGTATCGCAGCAACCGGTGCAGTTCGACGGCCCGCAGTCCTCCTCGGGCGGCGTGAGACAACCAGCGAGAGCAACGACGGAGACGACGAAGAAGAGTGAGCGCATGACGCAGCCTCGGTGAGGGTCGAGTTGTCGCGTCCTACCCCTGAGCCGACAAGAAAGTGCAGCCCGACAGCGTCAGCGGAAACAATCGACACCACTGTCTTTCGCGGCCGGTCCGCCGCGGCATGCATATAGGGTCGCCCGCGATGGACACGCGCACGCCGGGCGGCGGGATGAAAGCAGTCGAAGTGCCGAGCCGGCGGTTCGGGAAGTACATCGTGCGCAGCCGGCTGGGTCAGGGCGGTCAGGCGGAGGTCTTCCTCGCGGAGGCCGTCGACGCGAACGGCGAAGTGCTGCGCGTGGCGCTCAAGCTGATGCGACCGGGATCGGCCGAAGAGAAGTTCGCCGACGAAGCGGACCTCATGGGCCTGCTCTCGCACCCGAACCTGGTGGGCATGCTGGAGCACGGCGTGGCCTTCAACCGGCCCTACATCGCCATGGAGTTCCTGCTCGGCGGCGACCTCGGTGAAGTGATGGCCGCGCATCGGCGCTCGATGCAGCCGTTCCCCGCGGGCATGGGCGTGCACGTGTGCCTCGAGGTGTTGAAGGCGCTCGCCTACTTCCACCGCGCGACGACCAAGACCGGCACGCCGCTCGACCTGGTGCACAGCGACGTCAACCCGGCCAACGTGTTCTTCGCAGGCGACGGCGAAGTGAAGCTCGGTGACTTCGGCGTCGCCAGTTCGAGCCACGTCGACATCGGGCCTCCGCAGGGCATGGCGGCGGGCAAGCTCTCGTACCTCTCCCCCGAGCAGACCCGCGGCGAGCGCTTGTCGCCGGCGTCAGACCTGTGGGCGGTGGGCGTGATGCTCCACGAGCTGGTGGTGGGCTACCACCCGTTCCAGAGAGACGGCGCGAGCGACGAGCAGATCATCGCGTCCATCCGGAACCCGAAGCTGTCGATCCCCGACTACGTGGGTAAGCCGCTGATCAGCATCCTGCAGCGCGCGCTCTCGCCCGACCTGAAGACGCGCTTTCGTACGGCGGGTGAATTCGCGGGGCCGCTCTACGGGTACGCGCTCGACACCGGCGTGCTCGCCACGCGCGCCCAGATGCGCGAGTGGCTGGGCAACGTGCTGGAAATCGTCGGTTAGGCGCTGACGGCGGCCTTCGCTTCTTCTGGAGCCCCGAGCCCGCGCGTCTCCAGCTCGGCGACCGCGGCGGCAATCTTCTGACGAACGAGCTCCTTCAATTTCGGCAGGTCGTCCTGCGTGAGCCCCGCCGTCGGTACGGTCTCGAGAATCTTCACCACGGCCTTCGCTTCACCGAACCACAGACTGCCCTTCGGCCGGCACGCGTGCGTTCCGTAGACCGCGAGCGGAACGATGGGCTTCTGGGTCTCGATGGCGAGGTGAAACGCGCCGTCCTTGAAGGCCTGAATCTTCCCGTCGGGTGAGCGGGTGCCCTCGGGAAAAATCATCACGCTCACGCCCGCGTTCAGCGTTTTGCGGCACTCCGCGAACATCTGCTCGACGGAATCACGTTCACCGCGCCGCAGCGGAATGTCGCCGCCGAACTGCATCAACCAGCCGATGAGCGGCAGCTTGAAGAGCGACTCTTTCGAGATCCACCGCATGTCCCACGGCAGCTGCGAGAGCAGGAACGGATCAGCCGTGGACTGGTGGTTGGCCACCACCACGAATGATTCCTTGTCGATGCCGGCCGGCTTCTCGCCTTCGACGATGAACAGCCAGATGGGCGTGAGCGCCTTGGTGGCGCGGCCGAAGCGTCGCATCCACCTCCCGCGGAGGCGCATGCCCGGGTCTTTCTTGCCGTGAACGAGCGCAGCGAGGCCCATCGGCAGCACGAAGAGCACGGCCGTCAGGAAGAATTCGAAATACGTGTACAGACCGAGAACGGCGCGGCGCATGGGCGGTGGAACGTGCCACCGATGCGTCATGGAGTCGTCATCGCTCTTCTGCGTTCACCGCACGCCTGAATCGACGCCACTGTCGGCGGACTGAAAGACGAACGCCTCGGCGCGCGGCTCGGTGCGCGACACGCCGTGCACGCCTTCGGGCGAAGACGCGGGCACTTCGAACTTCGGGACTGCCTGCATGGCCATCACCGCCACGCACGCCGCGAACGCCATCACCACGGTCGCGAGCCGACGTGGTTCATCAGCGATCTCCACCGGCACCGGAGCGACCGCTCTTCGCGCGAACGCACGCAACTTCGAAGCGCACGCAGCGCACGAGCTCACGTGCGAATCGAACTCCGCCGAACTCTCGGCGCGGGTGACGAACTGGTGCAGTTCGAGAACGGTGACGTGGCTCATGTCCCCTCCAGCACGCGACGGAGTTTGGCGCGCACCGAACACAACACCTGACGGAAGCGCTGCACCGAGAGGCCCGCGTCGGCCGCGAGCGAGTCATGACGTTCATCGGGTCGCTCGAGGGTCGACCGCAACACCAGACGTTCACGCGGCGTGGCGTTCGCGAGCCCGGCGTCGAGCAGGTCGAGCAACTTCGAGGCGCTCGTCGCGTGCTCCGACGAATCGGAGGCTTCGATGTCCTCCGCTGCGCCCATCGGCGCGTGGTCACGCAGCCGCCGAGCCCGGAGCCTGTCGGTGACGATGAACGACGCCTGCCGGAGCACCAGGCCCGGCAGCTCGATGCGGTCGAGCCTCCCTGCTGCCGCCGCTTCCATCACGCGGAGCCAGGCTTCCTGCGCCACGTCGCGCGCCTCATCGAGCCGCAGGCCGGTCGCGAGCAGAGACAACACCAGCCGGTGGTGGTGCTCGGCCACGGCGGCTTTCCAGAAGTCGTTCATCAGGACCCAGAACGAATGAAGCGACGAGACATATCGTTTCAGGCCATGGCGAATATGCCGAGCGGCCCGCTTCGTTCTGGTGGGCATGTCGACTTTTCGAATCGCGTTGTTGATGGGCGCAGTGGTGGCGTTGCCGGGGCTCGGTTCTGTCGGTCTGTGGGACCCGTGGGAAACGCACTACGCGGAAGTCGGCCGCCAGATGCTGGCGCGCGCTGACCTCATTCATCCCTATTGGCAGCACGCGTACTTCTTCAGCAAGCCGCCGCTGGTGCCGTGGTTGTCGGCGCTCGGCCTCTTCATCTCCGGCGCGCAGCCGTGGGGCTCCGGGGGCACGGGTCCACTCCCGTCGTACGTCGAGTGGTTCATTCGTCTGCCGATCGCGCTGAGCTTCATCTTCGCGGTCGCGGTGCTGGCGGAGACGCTCGAGAAATGTGCCTCACGTCGCGTCGCGCTCATCGCCGCCTTCGTGTTGTGGACGATGCCGCTGACCATCTTCCTGTCTCGGCAGGTGATGACCGACGCACCCTTCGTGGCCTGCCTGATTCTCGCGCTGTCGTGGTCGCTCCAGGAAAGGTGGCCACACGCGTTCGCTGCCGTGGGCGTGGCGCTGCTCGCGAAAGGTCTGCTCGGCTTTCTGCCGTTCGTGTTGGTGCCGCTGTCGTGGCTGCTGCACGACGGCCTTCGCGGCGCCTGGTCACGCCTCCGCGCACTGCCGTGGTGGGGCCCGCTGATCACCCTCGGTATCGGCGCGCCCTGGTACGTCGCGATGTCGCTCTTCACCGAGCGTGACGACGAAGGCCGCCGCTTCGCTGAACGCTTCTTCGGCTACGACCATCTCGATCGCCTGGTGAACGGGGTGCACACCACGACGCCCGGCGGCTCGTTCACGTACTTCATCGAGCAAGGCGCGTACGCGATTGCCCCGTGGGTTGCGTTGGTGCCGCTGGCGATGTTCACCACCAGCACCACGGCGCGAAGGCCGCAGGTTCTCTTCGGAGTGAGCGCGCTCTTCAGCTTCGTGCTCTTCAGCGCCAGCGCGACGCGGTTTCATCACTACGTGTTTCCGGTGCTGCCGGGCCTCGCGGTGTTGATCGCCTTCGCCATCGACGGCCTCGAAGAACGCCCGCGCGCCCCGCTGCTCGTCGGCGCCGCGCTGAGCGCCCTGGTGTGGAAGGACCTCTGGCAGCGGCCGCGGCATCTGCTCGATCTGTTCACCTACAACCATGATCGCCCGTATCCAGAATTGCCGTTCCCGCTGAAGACGGTGATCGCGGTGCTCGGTGTGTTGCTGGTGCTGTCGTTGATCAAACGACAGGCGAAGTGGCTCGTCGTCGTGCCTGCCGCGTTCACCGCCGTGCTCGTGTTCGAACACTGGCCGGCACTCGGACGACACTGGACGCAACGTGCGCTCGTCGATCGCTACTTCGCCGAACGTCGCAGCGGCGAACCACTCGCTGCGTTCCTGATGAATTGGAAAGGCGAGACGCTCTACACGCGCAACGAAGTGATTCAGATTGGCGCACGAAATCCACGCGCTGAAGTGCAGGCCGTCGTTCAGCCACCCGGCCGCGCCTTCTTCGTGGTCGAGCACGCGCGCCTGCCGCTGTTGCAGCAGTCGCTTCCACCCGGTCAGCGGGTCACCATTCACGACGCCACCAGCACCAACAAGTTCGCGCTCATTTCGGTGGAAGAAGGCTGATCAATTTCTTCGGAGCCTTCTGCAACCACGCGTGACGGAGCCGCAGCCGCGCTTCTTTCACCGAGAGCTTCGACAACCGCGCCAGCACCGCCGGCCAACCTTCGTAGTGCGGCGTGATGAAGAACACCTTCGGCAGCGCCTTGATGAGGAACTGCTGCGCGTCGACGCTCTCGAGCACGAATACCACGCTCTGCCCGTCTTCCTTCAAGCGAACGAAGTGCTTCTTCTTCACCTGAAGTGACGGCGTTCGGTACCAGATGCCTTCGCTCACCTCGGGAAGTTCGCGGCCGAGCTTCACCAGCTGGGGCCACTTCATTTCGTCACCACCAGCACGGTGAAGCCTTCTGACTTCCAGAAAATTCGATGAGCTGAACCCGCCGGTAGCCGAATCGTCACTTGCGGTCGCACAGGCCGATGTGAGTACTGAACCGGCCCGGGTTTCCCGGAGGGTGTTGAACGTGAGTCAGGCCACCATGGCCGGGCTCATTTGCTGACGGTAGTACATCTG
>QFQP01000048.1 GCA_003243425.1 Archangium gephyra
CTTCGGATACCTCTTCCCTGTTCCCATTGGCTCCAGCTTCCCTCTCTTGAGAGCCTCCGGAAATCCCGGGCCGATTCAGTCTGTACTTGCGGAACGTATGGGCACCACCTCTTCCCAACAACACCAACTGGCTTGGAAGCCCCCTCCTGTCCGCCTACCGAGGCTTCTTTTTGCAGTCGAACATCTACTCGGAGAGCAGCGTTCGGTGGTTCGAGCCTTGAGATGGGTGTGCTGTGTTCTGTTGTTCGCGTCCTGCGCCTGCGTTGATCGGCACTGCGAAGATGGTGGAGTGGACGCCAGCTTCGGTGACGCTGCGGTGATTGATGCTGGGCGCTTCAATGACGACGGCGGGTCTCTTCACATCCTCGACACCTTGCCTCCCTCTGGCTGGGCCGATGGGGGACTTCTCAGTTGGCGTGTCGTTGCATTCGAGACATTCTGCCCAGTCGAGGGCGGCCGCCGTCGACCTCAAATTAACAACAATGGTACCATACTGGTGGGATGTCAGTCAGACGCCGGCTGGATTCGTGACGACGTCATCTTCACGACCGATGGAGGCATGCATCGTGTCGCCCTCGAACAGCGGACCTATTTGCTACTCGAAGATGATTCGTATTGGCACCACCTCGAGAACATCGAAGAACAACCATACTCATATCGTCGCCGTCTGGACGGCAGCATAATTCAACAACTCGAGTACTTCACCGTCTATTCAGCCACGCAGTCCGGTTGGATTTCGCTGCGACATTGGGGGACATGGCCTGGTGAAATCTATGAAGTCATTGGACCAGACGGCGGAATCTGGCCGCGGGAGGGGACAAATGGCTACATCGTCGACTTCAACGAAGATGGCGTAGGCATCGGCCCTGTCTTCCCTCGCAAAGCGATTCGCGTCTGGCGCGACGGTAAGGAGCAGACCAATGACTACGTCGCCAGCGCGTGCGTGCCACTCGACATCAATGACCTGAACGTCATCGTCGGTGAACGCGTTGACCCGTCGATTCGCGCCACTGTGTTCTGGGGCAGAGAATACGCCGAGGCGGTGGTGCCGGTTGGCGGTCGCTCGACATTCTGGAAAATAAACAATTCGAATGTCGCCGTTGGCGACGCCGCAGAAATCAACGACCCCGTGCGGATCGGTTGGGGCATCGCGTGGGCCAGAGGAAGCACGGTCGTGCTGGACGAGGTCGTGCAAGATGCTGGCATCGACTGTCGAATTCACACCGCGACAGACATCAACGACTTCAATCAAGTGGTTGGCGTGGCGAGCTGCGGCGACGCCGGTAGAAATCTCTATTCCACCTACCGTCTTCGACTCGAGATCACTTCGGGCGGTCGGTAGGAAAAAGGGACCGCATGGACTTCCTGTGGATGACGGAGCCGCGGCGAGAACGTGATGGCGCCGCAACAGAGGAAAATCACCTCGATGAGGGCTTGAGCCGAGTGAAAGCCACATGCGCGCCGGGTGATGAGGCGAGTCTTGTTGTTGAGACCCTCGGTTGACCCGTTGCGCAGCGCGGTGCGGATGTACGCGAGGATGCCGGCTGAGAACAGCTTGCTGGTGGTGATGCGCACGGCAGTCCTTCCTTCGGTCTCGTTTCTCGCAACTCGAACCTACGGAGAATCGCCCGTGCGCGTCCTCTTTCGCCGCCCCAGGTCTCTACGCGGGGCTCTGTCTCACCCACACGAAGTCCAAGAGAGCCGGAAAAAGGCGCTTATCACTGTCCAACCAGCAAGATGATAAAGCCCTCGAGTTCGAGACGTTCCACGGGCCCGGTCAGCGTCGGAAGAACCTGCTCGGGCGTGGAGCGCGGCTCGCTGGGATGAAACACGTACGCGACCTTCTTCGCGTTCGCGGTCTCGGTTCGGTACTCGGGGCGACGATCTTCGTCGAGCGACAGCACCACCGGCTGCTCCTGCCAGAGAAACGTGAGCCGGTACGCGAGCCAGTACGGCGCGTGCGCGACTTCGATTCCACGCGCGCGAAGTGCTTCACCGAGTCTCAGTTCCTCGGCGGCACTTCCACGCGGCGTGACGCTCCACGCGCCGAAAGACATCCACCCGCCGAGGGCGGCGATGACCAGATACGGCGCGAGCAACGCCGTCAGCCCACGGGGCCTCAACGCCTGCGCCCACGGCACCAACGCGAACGGCGCCAGCCACACCAGCGGCGCGAGGTAGCGCGCGGCCCACATGTCGCTGGGTCGATTCGAGGCGAGGAAACCGCCGAGCGCCGCGAGGGCTCCGAGGGAACCGAACACCCCGAACGACTTCGCGGCCCACGTGACACGTTCCGACCGAAGCCAGAACGGGGACGTCAACACCAACCCGACGAACACCACCGCGCCGAAGCCCTGCAGCGCGCGCACGGCGAACGGCGGCTCCCAGAGGTCGGGGTACAGCGACGCGCCCGGAACCCACACCTTCGCGCCGGTGACCCACGGCAGGCACTGCTCCCACAAGAGCGGGAAGTTGTGCGCGAGACGCGCGGGCTTGAGCGAGAGGTTGGTCGGCGTCGCGTTCACCACACCGGGCACGGCCCTCAACCACGCGACGACGACGAACCCCATCAGCGCGCCCGCGAGGGTGACGACGATTTCACGAACACGCTGCCTGCTGCCCAGGGCGCGGAAGAGCAACGACACCGTCAACGGCACCGCCAGCAGCAACCCATACAAGTCGAGGAACGTCGACAGCCACGCGAGGCAGGTGCCGACGAACAACGCCCAGAGACGTTGCACGTCGACGAGCCACACGGCGAAGAACACCGCCGTCACGCACCACTGCCGCGGCGGCGCGAGGATTACGCCGTTGATCGCCTGCGGCGTGAACGTCAGCACCAGCGTCAGCAGGAAGGCGGTCCACCCGCTCTTCACGTGCCGCGCGAGCGTGAGAAACGCGAACACGCACAGCAGCAGGTGCCCGAACAGCGGCGCCCACATCAGCTGCAGCGCGCCCACGCCGAACAGCTTGAAGAACAGCGCGACCACGGCCACGTCGAACGAGCCCTGGTACCCCGCGCCCCACAAGAAGCGGTCGAACTCGCCACGCAGCATGTGCATGGCCTGGAGCCCCACCACTGCAGCGTCCGAGTTCACCGCGTTGGCGTTGATCAACGCAGGAACGCGGAACGCCACGTTCAAGCCGAGCAACGCCGCAATCGGCACCACCCGGCTTCGAAGCATCACGTCGCGGCGAGCAGAGCGAACGCGAACTGCGGCCACGGCGGCACGTCTTTGCCGGCGTCGCCCTTCAACTGCAGCTCGCCGCGCGGGCCGTAGGTGGTGATGCCGTCACCCACCACGCGGCCGTCGAGCGTGATGGAGCCCGCCGGCGTGCGGATCAACGCGCGCTGGTCGTCCAACTCGTAGCGGACGATGCGGCCTTCGACCTGACCGGTGATGACGATCTTCCCGTTCTCGACGCGCTTGCTGAGCTGAATGCCGATGCCCGAGAGGCGATCTTCGTACACGTTCACGTCGACCGGCCGCGTGTCGAAGGTGCCAGCCCAGCTGCCGTCGGTGCGCTTGGCGAGGTTGCAGCGCGGGCTGCGCACGCGCACCGCGTCGAAGTTCGACGAGCGGTTGCCGAGCAGAACTTCGCCCGTGGGTTTGTACTCCTGGTTCACCTCGGGCAGCACCGCGGGGAGCGTGCAAGCCGACATCGACAGCGCCAACGCCACGACGAAAGTACGCACCATTTTCAGAACCCTCGCTTTTCGTTCTCCAACACCAGGAACTCCAACAACGCCTTCTGCACGTGCATGCGGTTCTCGGCTTCGTCCCACACCACCGACTGCGGGCCGTCGATGACCGAGGCGGTGACCTCTTCTTCGCGGTGCGCCGGCAGACAATGCAGGAAGAGCGCGTGCGGTGCCGCCAGCTTCATGAGCTCCGGGTTCACCTGGTAACCACCGAGGTCTTTCAGGCGCTTCGCCGACTCGGCTTCCTGCCCCATGGACGTCCACACGTCGGTGATGACCGCGTCGGCGCCCTTCACCGCTTCCTTCGGGTCACGCACCAGGTGCACGAAGCCCTTCGCGGTGTCGGTCACGTCGGCCGACGGGTGGTAGCCCTCGGGTGAGGCGAGCTTGAGCTGAAAGCCGAACAGCGACGACGCGCGCGTGAAGCTGCGGCCCATGTTGCTCGCGGTGTCGCCGATGAACGCCAGCGTCTTGCCCTTCACCGAGCCCAGGCGCTCTTCGATGGTGAAGAGGTCGGTGAGGATCTGCACCGGGTGACCGCCGTCGGTCAGGCCGTTGATCACCGGCACTTCACAGTGCGCCGCGAACTCCTCGAGGCGGGCGTCGGCGAACGTGCGCATCATCACCACGTCGCAGTAGCGGCCGGTGACGCGCGCGGTGTCGGCCAGCGGCTCGCCACGCGACATCTGCGAGTTGGAGGCCGAGAGGTCGATGCACGAACCACCCAGCTGCAGCATCGCGGCTTCGAAAGACAGGCGCGTCCGCGTCGACGCCTTCTCGAAGATCATCGTCAGCGTGCGGCCCGCCATGGTGCGCACCACGCGGCGCTTGCGGCGCGCGTCCTTCAGCACTTTCGCGCGGCGAAACAGGCCCTGGTGCTCTTCGTACGAGAAGTCCGTGAACTTGAGGAAGTCGCGCTTCGTGCTCGTCATGGTGGCGAATTGCCCACAGATGCGCGGGACCATCAAGGCGACTTTTCAGAGCGCGTCGAAGGCTTCGTCGAGGCCCGCCCACGGCGCTTCCGCGACGGTTTCGCAGTTCTGCCACGTGCTGCTCCCGAGGCGATCGTACGCGTCGTAGATGACGAGCGGGCGGTCGGCGCCGAGCGACGTGCACTCGGGCGGCGCCTCGGCGAGGGCCGCGAAACGCGCGCGCAATTCGTCGGCGCGGGGCACCGGGGTGCGGCGCTGCCAGGTGAGCACGTCGCGATCGCAGGCCGACTGAGTCCACACGCTGTTCTCGGCGTCGAGCACCACGATCTCCCGGCAGTTCGCGTTCTCGGTGGTGCGCACCAGCGACGGCTGCGGCACGTCGACGGCGGTGTACGTGCACGACGCGAAGGTCAGACCGCAGACGGCGACTGCACGGGCGATGGAGGTCATGTGCACCCGAGTAGCGACGTCGCCTCACCGGGGGGCGTCTTTTCGGCCGGGTAACGCCATCGCGGTGCCGGCGCGGTCGTGTTGCGCGGCGAAGGCGCCGGCGTGAAATGACGGGCCATGCGTCTCTATTTCGCCCCCGGTTGTCCGTACGCGCAGCGCACCCGCGCGCTCCTCGCCGCGCTCAACGAGGCCTTCGACGCCGTGGAGATCGACCTCTCGAACAAACCGCCCGAGTTCCTCGCGAAGTCGCCCACCGGCGCGGTGCCGATGCTGGAAGACGGTGACTTCGTGTTGTTCGAGTCGGCGGTGGTCAACGAGTACCTCGCCGAGAAGTTCGCGTGGAAAGACGCGTACGCGCCCGACGTGAAACAGCGCGCGCGTGAACGCCTGGCCATGCGGCGCTTCGACGACGTGCTGGTGCCGCTCTTCTTCCGCGCGCTCAAGGACGACGGGGCCGTCGAGGCCAACAAGAGCTGGGAAAAGGAGCTCGCCTACTTCGCCGACGTGGTGCGTGAATCGAAGCCGCGCAGCCTGCTGGGCTTCCACGTGGCGACGCACTGGGTGCGCATGAAATGGGTCAAGCCGTCGTCACCGTTGGTGATGGCGATGCAGCGCGCCGCTGGAACCTTCCTCGACGCCGCGGCCGCGTTGCCGGAAGTGGTGCACACGCTGCCGGACCGTGAGGCGACGACGAAGGCGATCCTCACCAGGTTCGGCTGAGCCGCACACCGCCGAAAGCACGAGACCTCGCGCTTTTCGGGTAAGAGCCCGCGGCCCATGCGCGCGACCCGAGCGGTGACCGTGTTCTCTCTTGTGCTCGCGTCGGCCGCGCTGGCGGCGTGGGTGTGGTGGGCCGCGCTCCCGGTCGTCGACGACGCGGCCATCTCCATCAGCTACGGCCTCTCGTTCTGGGAGGGCTTCGGCCTGCGGCTGACGCACTTCGCGCCGCGCGTCGAAGGGTTCACCAGCATCCTCTGGGCGTTGTGGACCGGGCTCGGCGCGCATCTGGGCGTCGACGCGCTCGCCTTCGCCCACTGGAGCGGCCCGTTCTTCGCGCTGCTCGGCGCCATCGTGCTCGGCACCGGCCCGTTCTCGACCCGCGTGCCGACCGGCGCGCTCGCGCTGGTCGCGTGCGTCCTCTTTCCCAGCGTGGGCTTCTGGCTCAGCTCCGGCATGGAGACCGGCCTGCAGATCGCCACCCTCGCGCTGGGTTTGTGGGTGGCGCTCTCTCCCGCTTCGAAGCCGGTCACCGTGGGCGCCGTGCTGGGCGCGATGCCGCTGGTGCGCCCCGAATACCTCGCGCTGGGCGGGCTGCTGCTCGCGCTGTGGAGCGTCACGCACCTCAAGGCGCGCAGCTGGCGGCCGGTGCTCATCGGCGGCCTCGCGTGGGCGGCGGTGGTGGGCGCCATGTTCGCGGTGCGTCTCGCGTACTTCGGCGACCTCCTGCCCAACACCTACTACATCAAGCGCAAGTGGGACTTTAACGGCCCGAACTATGCGGGCGCGTTCCTCACCCAGCACCTGCCGCTGATGGGCGCGTTCGTGGTGGGCCTGCTCGGGCTCGCGTTCGCGGGTTGGTGGCGGCACCTCGTGGGGTTCTTGCTGGTGGTGGCGGGCGGGCTGCAGTTCGGCGCGAAGTTCGGCGACTGGATGCGGGAGTGGCGCTTCCTCGTGCCGCTGGTTCCCTTTCTCGCGGCGCCGGCGGCGCTGGCGTGGGGCGCTTCGAGCGGCGTGCCGAAGCGGCTGCGTCGAGGCGCGGCCCGCGTGTGCGCCGTCGTCGCGCTGGGCCTCGTCGTCGGAGGTGCCGTCATGCAGCGCGACCGCCACGTTCAGCTCAAGAGCTCGCCCGAGTTCCCGGCGACCTTCGTGATGGAGAACGCGCGCAGGTTCCGCCAACAGCTCGCCGGCGCGGGCGTGCTGCGCCCCCAGGTCGGCTTCCCGGACATCGGCGGGCTGGCGCTCGTGTACCGAGACGGCGTCGTCGTCGACGTGGCGGGCCTCGCCGACTACGCCATCGCGCACGCCAGCGGGTTCCCGGTGATGGAGGACTACTTCGTCAACGAAGGCCCACCCATGCTGGTCGACGCCCATGGGCCGAGCGGTCACGTGGCGGGCTTCAAGAGCCTGCGTCAGTTCATTCCCGGTTGGGGTGGCGGCCTCGGCGTGCTGCCCCTGACTCCCGCGGAAGATCCCCGCTGCCCGGGGCTCAAACCGAAGCTCTCCGCGTCGCTCGACGAGGCGACGGCGCTCATCGGCGCGCAGCTCGAGCGCCGGCAGCCGGTCGAAGCGTTGCGCACGTGGAACTGCGTGGTGGCGTACTCGAAGCAGCTGCCGTCGTGGCGCGCCACCGAAGCCTGGGCCGCGCGCGCCCTCGCCCTCGCCGACGAGCTCGAACCTGCGCAGCCGGAGCTGGCGCTGCGCTACCTGTCGTTCGCCGCCACCGTGGGTGACGACGTGTGGGCGCGGCGCCGCGCAGAGCAGTTGCGCGAGCGCCTCGTCGCCGGACCCTGAACGTTCACACCGTCGCCGACTGCAGCTTCGAGAACAGCCCCGCGAGTGACGGGGTCTTCTCGGCCTTCGCGGCGAGCTCGTTGGCCTGCGCGGTGAGACTCGCCAGCGTGGCGTCGACCGCCGCGGGGCCCGTGCTCCCGGCCGACGCCTTGCGAGCCACCGCACCCGCCGGTTCGAGCACCGAGAGGATCGACGCGTCGTACGCAGGGTCGACCGACTGGGCGAGCTCGAGCGTCGCCGCGCGCAACGTGATGCCCTTTTCCTGACAACGCTTCACGAGCGCGCCCGCGGCCATGTACGCCTTGCGGAAGGGCATGCCCTTCTTCACCAGCGCCTCCGCGAGGTCGGTGGCCTGCGTGAAGCCCTCTTCGAGCCCCACGCGGCACTTCTCGGGGTGGAACGTGACGCGCGGCAACGCCAGGCGCAGCACCGACAGCGAACCGAACAGCAGCGGCGCGGTCTCGAGCAGCGTGGCGCGATCTTCCTGCAGGTCGCGGTTGTAGCCGCCGGGCAGGCCCTTCACCGTGGTCAGCAGGCCCATGAGGTTGCCGATGGCCTTGCCCGACTTGCCGCGGATGAGCTCGAAGACGTCGGGGTTCTTCTTCTGCGGCATCATCGAGCTGCCCATGGCGATGTCGCCCGACAACGACGCGAAGCCGAACTCCTGCGTCGTGTAGTCGATGAGGTCCGTCGACAACCGGCTGGCGTGCACGAAGAAGCGCGCGGTCGCGTAGAGCAGGTCCATCGCGAAGTCGCGGTCGCCCACGGTGTCCATGCCGTTGAGCGTGGTGCCTTCGAAGCTCAACAGCTCTCGCGTGACCTCACGGTCGATGGGCAACGACGAGCCCGAAATCGCGCCCACGCCGAGCGGCAGCAACCTGCACTGCTCGAGCACGAAGGTGAACGCCTGCGCATCGCGCAAGAACGCCGCCGCGTACGACGAGAACCAGTACGCGAGCGACACCGGCTGCGCGCGCTGACGGTGCGTGTACGAGGGAAGAATGACGTCCTTCTCCTGCCTGGCGCGCTCGACGACCTCGAGCACCAGCGCGGTGATCTCCCGCACGGCCCTGGCCGCCACCTCACGCACGTGCAGGCGGAGGTCGGTGGCCACCTGATCATTTCGCGAACGCGCGGAGTGCAGCAGCGCTGCGGGCGCGCCGATGGTGCGATTGAGCTCGACCTCGACGGCCATGTGCACGTCTTCTTCTTCGGGCAGCTCGAGCGTTCCTGCATCGGCGCGCTTCCAGATCTCGATGAGCCCGTCGCGAATCGCCCGCGCGTCGGCGGCAGGAATCACCCCGGTGCGGCCGAGCATCGTCACGTGCGCGAGCGACCCCACGAGGTCTTCGCGCAGCAGCTGCTTGTCCAACGACAGCGAGCTCGAGAACGCCAACACCTCCGGGAGCAGCCCCGAACCACCTGAAGCCTCAGTCTTTGCGAGCGCCATCGTTGTCTCCTTGAAATCAGCCGTTGGTGACCAGCGAGCCGATGCCCTGATCCGTGAAGAACTCCGCGATGATCGAATGCGGCGTGCGCGCGTCGATGACGTGCACGCGCTCGACCCCCTGCTCCAGCGCGGAAATCGTCCACTTTGCCTTGCGCGCGAGGTTGCGGTTGAACACGCCCTTCTCGGCACGTTCACGGAGCGTCGCGGTGGTGAGCTGGCCCAGCAGCTCGTCGTTCTCGACGAAGCCGGGCCCGCCGACGAGGTACACCAGCTTCGAGGCGTGCGCGGCCACGGCGATCTCACTGGCCACCTGATCAGGCTCGAGCGGAATGGTGCTGCCGTCGTCGAGGAACCCCACCGGCGAGACCACCGGCACGTAGTTCTTCTGCAGGAACATCTCGAGCAGGTCGCGGTTGATGTTCACCACTTCACCGAAACCTTCGGCGACGCGGCGGCCCTTCATGAATGACGCGTCCATGCCCGACAGGCCGATGGCCTGCACGCCGGTGCGGTTGAGCATCGTCACCAGCTCGGTGTTGGTCTGACCCGACAGCATCATCTCCTTGCTGTGCGAATCGCCCTTCGACTGACCTTCGGGGCTCTCGCCGTGCACCAGAATCGGCACGAGGCCGACGGCGCGCAGCAGGTTCACGTCTTCGACGATGGAAGCTCGCAGCGAGTCTTTCCCCATCGCCTGACGGCCGAGCTTCAAGACCACGCGCTTGTCCGCGAAGCGCGAGATGTACGTGAGCGCCTGCTTCACCAGGTTCACCTTGAACTTCGGTGAGTAGTTGGTGAGCCGATCGTCCTTCGCCACGCTGCCGTCGGCCGTGGGCACGAGCAGCGAGGTGTAGTCGGCGTTGATCTTCACGTAGTCGTACGAGAGGTCGCAGCCCCAGCCCACGCTCGCTTCGTTGCCTCCGCGCAGGTCGATCTCCACCAGCACCTCCGGCGAACGCATGCGCGCGCGCAGCGTCTGGTGACCGGGCACCGACGGGCCCTCGTTGGCGTCGTTCTGCGAGACCACCTCGAGCGGCGCGTTGGGCACCAGCATCGGCTTCTTGTCGAAGACCACGATGCCCTGCACCGTGACCTTCGCCTGCGAGGGGTCGACGTCGTAGTTCTGAGAACCGCAGCGCGCGCCGACGGTGGCGAGAATGCGGCCCCAGTTGGGGTCGGCTCCGAACACCGCGGCCTTCACCAGTGTGCTCCCGGCCACGCTGCGCGCGATGTCGATGGCGATCTGCTTCGTCGGCGCGCCCACGCAGCGCACCTCGAGCAACTTGGTCGCGCCTTCGCCGTCTTTGGCGACCTCCTTCGCGAGCTCCACGCACAGCGACTGCAGCTGCGCTGCGAAGAGCTCGAACTCGGGCCCCGGCTCGGTGATCTCGGGATTTCCCAGCTGACCGTTGGCGAGCGCGAGCACCGCGTCGTTGGTGCTCATGTCGTTGTCGACGGTGAGGTTGTTGAAGCTGCCGTCCATGCTGCCCAGGAGCGCGCGCTGCAGCATCGACGGTGAGATCGCCACGTCGGTGCAGATGACGGCGATGGTCGACGCCAGCTGCGGCGCGATCATGCCGCTGCCCTTGCAGATGGCGGTGATGCGGCCTTCTTTGCGGTTCAACCGAACGACACGGCTGGCGACCTTCACGTGCGTGTCGGTGGTCAGAATCGCTTCAGCCGCTGATTCCGGAGCCGCCTTGAGCTGCGCCTTCAGCTTCGGGAGCGAGTCGATGATCTTCGCCTTCGGCAGCCGCTGACCGATGACGCCGGTCGACTGCATCAGCACCGAACCCGCGGGCAGATCACAGGCCTTCTCGGTGGCCGCGCACAGCTCGCTCACGTCTTCGAGGCCCTCGAGCCCCGTGAGCGCGTTCGCGTTGCCCGAATTGATCAACACCGCGCGCACGCCCGTCATCGGCAGCCTTCGCGCACAGTCGACCACCGGAGCCGCCTTCGCCTTGTTGATGGTCAGCGCCGCCGCCGCCGAACACGGGGCCTCGCTGATGACGAGCGCCAGGTCCTTCTTGAAGGGCTTGATGCCTGCGTGAAGGCCCGAGAACAGAAATCCGCGCGCGACGGGCATGGTGCTCAGAGGCCTTCGGTTTCGACGAGGCCGAGCATGAGGTTCATGTTCTGAACCGCCTGGCTCGCCGCGCCCTTGAGGAGATTGTCGATGGCGGAGATCGCGACGACGTGCGTCTCGTCAGCCGTGGCGCCGATGAGGCAGCGCGGCGTGTGCGCGACGTCGGCGATGCGCACCGAGTCGCTCGACGCGAGCAACGTGACGAGCCGCTCTGAACCGTAGGCCGCGCTGAACGCGTCCTTCACCTGCTGCTGCGTGACGCCGGTCTTCAGGCGCGCAACGGCGGTGCTCAAGATGCCGCGCTTCATCGGCAACAGGTGCGGCGTGAAGACGAGCTTCGAGAGGCCGAGCGTCTGTTCGATCTCCGGCACGTGCTGATGCGAGAGCGTCTTGTACGAGCGGAAATCAGCGTCGATCTCCATGAACGTGTACTCCTCGCTCGCCTTGCGGCCCGCGCCGGAGACACCGGAGGCCGCGTTGATCACCACGGATTCGGGCTCGATGAGCTTCGCGCGCAACAGCGGCGCCACCGACAGTGCAGCCGCCGTCGCGTAACAACCGGGGTTCGAGATGAACTGCGCGCCGCGAATGCGGTCGCGGAACAGCTCGGGCATTCCGTAGACCGCTTCTTTGAGGAACTCCGTCGCCGAGTGCTCGAACTTGTAGAACTTCGGATACTTCGCGAGGTCGTGCAGGCGAAAGGCGCCGGAGAGATCGACCACGCGAACACCGAGCGCGCGCAACTTCGGCGCGAGCTCGAGCGAGGTCTCCGCCGGCGTGGCGAGGAACACCACGTCGACGCCTTTGCCCGACGCGACGCCCTGCTCGTTGCTCACGTAGGCCAGCGGGCTCGACAGCCCGGTACGCGCAGAGATCGTCTGCCCGACCCAGCGATCCGACGTCACGAACGCGAGCTTCACTCCGGAGTGGCGGAGAAGAATGCGCGTCAGTTCGATCCCCGAGTAGCCCGACGCGCCGATGATGCCTGCGGAGTGCTGCATGGGGGCGGCAGATAGAGCCCGCTGCCCCGCTGATCAATAGAGATACAGGTCGCCCGAGGTGAGAAGCCGCAAATAGTTCCTGCTCTACCAACTGAGCTACATCCGCGTGCTGCTGCGAATGGCGGGAATCGAACCCGCGACACGGAATGTCGAGTGCGTGTAGGGCCTCTCGGGCCGGACAACCTGAAGGTCTGGAAGTCACACTCGCGAAACACAGCGAGGAAGAAAGGTTTGGTCGCCCGAGGTGTGAAGCCTCGATTTTCGCGCTCTGCCACTGAGCTACACCTGCATACAGAAGAGCAGGTGGCGGGATTCGAACCCGCGGCCTCGACCTTGGAAGGGTAATTGTGCGTGTAGGGCCTCACGGGCCGGGCAACCTGCACCATCAGACGCGGCGCGATTTTCGGCCTGACAACCTGTAAGCAGCGTCGCGTCGTGCGCACCGCAAACCTCGCCATCGTCTTCACCGACATCAAGGGGTTCACCGAGCGCACCAGTCAGCAGACCCTCGAAGAGAACGAGCGGCTGCTGAAGACGCACAACGAACTGCTCGCGCCGCTCTTCCGCGCCTTCAACGGCCGCATCGTGAAGACCATCGGTGACGCGTTCATGGTGACCTTCGAGTCGCCGACCGGCGCGGTGATGGCCGGGGTCGCCATTCAAGATGCGCTGTGGCGGCACAATCGCGACGCGACCAACGCCGACCGTCTCAACGTTCGCGTGGCCATCAACGTGGGTGAGGTGCGGCTCGAAGGCAACGACGTGTTCGGTGAGCCGGTGAACATCGCTGCGCGCGTCGAGGGCCTCGCAGAGGCCGGTGAAGTGACGTTCACCGAAGCGGTGTACCTGTCGATGAACCGCGCCGAGGTCTCCGCTGAAGAAATCGGTCGCTTCGACTTGAAGGGCATCCCCGAGCCGGTGCGGTTGTTTCGGGCGAGCAAGGTGACGTCGTCGGCTGATTCGGCTCCGTACGGCAACAAGGGCCTCACGCGCGCGGAAGAGGCGATGCGCGGCACCTACAGCACGCAGAAGGCGATCGAAGCGGCGAGCAACGCAGCGAACGTGGCCACCGAGGTCGCCAGTCGCGCGCTGGTGAGCACCACGAAGCTGGTTCAGGACGGCCTGGCGAACGCAGAGAAGAAGGGCCTTCCGAAGAACCGCGTGGTGTTGATCGCCGCGGGTGGTCTGGCGCTGATGCTGCTGGTGCTCTTCGTCTTCGGAGGCAACGAATACGAGCGCGCCATCGCCGATGCGAAGAGCGCGACGACGGCCGAGCGCGGCAAGAAGATCGAAGCCGCGCGAAAGCTGATCAACCAGAACAAGGACGCGAAGGACCGCAGCTGGTACCTGGGCGAGCTCTACCGCGCGGTCGGCGAGAGCACGGCGGTCAGTCACTACGTCGCCGCGTCGCGCGCGGGTGTTTCGAAGGCGGAAGACCGGCTGATCGATCTGCTCGAGCACCCGAAGTGTTCGATGCGCGCGCAGGCCGCCGATGCGCTGGCCGACCTGAAGGTGAAGCGTGCGCGCGGCGCGCTGGAAGACCTCGCCGAAGACGGCGGCCCGGGCGACGGTGAGCAGGTGCTCGTCTTCGGGTGTGATTCACGCAAGGCCGCGAACGTCGCGCTGTCGCGCCTCAAAGACTGACGGCGCCGATGGCCTGCAGCACGCCGAGCCGATCGTTGATCGTCCACGAGCTCACCAGCTTCCCGTCGCGCGCCGTATAGATGACGACCCCTTCATTACCGACCTTCTTTCCCGTCGGCGCGTAGCCACGGAACTCGCCCGTGTGCGTGCCGCTCCACCTCCAGCGAACGACGACGGTCTCGCCTTCTTCGACGAGCTGAAGCACCTCGAACTGCACGTCGGGAAAACCCTTCACCAGGGTGCTCACCGCGGTGAGGTAGGTATTCACGAAGTCGGCCGAGAACACCTCACCGAGCCGCTCGAAGTGCCGTTGATTGGTGTGGAATTCATACAGCCGCCTCACGAGGTCTTTGTTCATGCGCGTGAAGTAGCGGCGGTTCGTCGGCGTGACTTGGACGAATCCAGTGCGCGCGTGACAGAACCGAACCCCGTGAAGACCTTCGCGCCGATCCCCGAGCTGGCGGCCTTCGTGCGCGAGCTGCGCGTGGTGGAGAGCGTCGACGGCATGGAGCGCGTGCTGGTACCGGAGCCAGCGCTCGTCGCGGGCTTCCGTTACGCGGGCGCGGCCTTCAGCGGCGGCGCGCGAATGCCTGACGCGTCACTGTCAGGGCTGCGCGACACCGCGCGCACGATGGTGACCAGGCCCGGGAGCGGGATGATCGCGGTCTCCTTCACGCCGCTCGGCGCTGCGCAGTTCTTCGACTGCGCGCTGCACGAGCTGGTGAACGGGCACGTTTCGTTGAACGAGCTCTGGGCGCGCGACGTGACCGACGAGATCAGCGCTGCGACAGACCGCGTGAACGCCGTACAGAAGCTCCTGCTCGAACAGAGAATCGAACGTGCCGCCGACCCGCTCGTCGCCTTCGCGTTGACGAAGCTCCACAGCGTTCGCGTCGGCGAACTGGCGCGCGAAGTCGGGCTCAGCCGAGATCGTTTCGAGAAGCGCTTCCGTCGCGCGGTCGGCACTTCGGCCAGACACTTCGCGTCGCTGCTTCGTCTTCGCCGAGTCATGAAGCGCGCCGGGAAAGTGCCGTTGGGAACGCTGGCGCACGAGGTGGGCTACTTCGACCAGTCACACCTGAACCGGGAGTTCCGCGCCTTCGTCGGCGCTGCGCCTGGCCGTTTCTTCCGCGACGCACGGTTCTGCTGACGAAATAGACGGCCCGGAAGCACGTACATTGCCGCAACGATGCGCGTCCCATTCCTGGCGGTGCTGTTGTCGTGTGCTGCGAGCGCTGCGCCGACGGGCCTCGAACCCGAGTTCACGACGCTCCGCAGCGACAGCGTGACGGTGTCGCACGCGCTCACGCAGGCCACCGAGCTGGCCATTTCGCCGCTGCTCTCGCTCACCGCGTTGAGCGCGTGGAAGTGGTTCCAGACCGCGCCGTCGCAACGAGCGCAGCTCGCCTTCTACGCGCAGCCCTGGTGCTGGGGCCCCGCGCTCGCGTTGCTGTTGCTCATTCTCTTCAAAGAGACCGTCATCGCCCGCATTCCCGGAGCCAAGAAGCCGCTCGATGTCCTGCAGCTGGTCGAGAACAAGGTGTCGGGGCTCATCGCATCACCGCTCGCCATCGGAGCGCTCGCCACCGCGCTCCATCACGCGATGCAGAACGTCGATGCGCGCTCCGTGTCGGGGCTCTTCATTGGAACCGCGTGGGCGGCCGATGCTGGGTCCGGCTTCGCGGCGCTCCCCGAGTGGCTCACGTGGACGTTCGCGATCGTCGGCTCGACCGTCGTCTACGGCAGCGTGTGGCTCGCGTCGCACACCATCAACGTGCTCATTCTGCTGAGCCCGTTCGCGGTGGTGGACAACGTGCTCAAGCTGCTGCGTTTCGGGTTGCTCGTGGGCCTCGCGTTGCTGGCGCGCCTGGCACCGATGGTCGGCGCGATCGCGTGCGGGGTGGTGGTGCTCTTCGCGCTTCTCACCGCGGGCTACTCATATCGGTGGATGCGCTTCGGCTGGTCGTTCGCCACCGGCTTCGTGCGCTCGCGCATCGCGCCGACGCTCGAAGGCGGCGTCTTTGCGTTCGCCGGCGCGGGCCTCGGGCTCCCGGTGCGCACCACGGGCTGGCTTCGCCGCGAAGCCGGCGGGCTCGTCTTTCACTACCGCCGCGCGTTCGTGATGCCGCGACGTGTGGCGGTGACGGCGACGCTGCGCGTGGAGCGTGGCTTGTTGCATCCCGTGTTGCTCGACGAGTTCGGCCGCGTCGCGTTCCGTCTCACGCCGCGCGGTCGCGGCAAAGAAGTCGACATCGCCAACGCCCTCGGTGGGCTGCTCGTGGAAGACATGGCCGCGGTGCGCGGGCTACGGGGCCTGCGTGCGTGGTTCAGCGCCGTGTTCGCCGACGACGTGCAGGCGCCGTTGGGCGGTTGATCAGCGCGGTCCGAGGAGAAACTCGAGCGCACCCGGGAGTCGCGAAGCCCACGCTGCTTCCGTGTGCGTCGCCCCGGCCTGTTCGACGTGTTTGAGACCGTCCGTGTAGCCGAGCGCGCGATAGGTGCTGACCAACTCGCGCGTGTCGACGACGCCGTCGTTCGAGGGCCCGCTGTCGCCGCTGTCGACGTACACGCGAGTGGGGCGCGACGAAGGTGACTGCGAGACCAGCGTGAGCAGCACACGGCCGTTCCACCAGACACTCGGAGACATCGCGCCGATGTTCGCGAACACATCAGCGCGCTTCACGCCGGCGTAGCTGCTGATCAACCCACCGAGTGACGAACCGATGAGCACCGTGTCTTCTCGACCTGTCTTCGTGCGCAGCTCCGAATCGACGCGCGGCTTCAGCTCCTCGACGAGGAAGCGCAGATAGAGCTCGCCCTTGCCTCCGCCGTACATCGGGTCAGCGGTCGGCGTGTATTCGTCGATGCGCGAGCTGCCGGTGTTGTCGACGCCGATGACGATGGCCTCACGGAAGCGGCCGTCGTTGGCGGCGGCGTTCATCGTTTCGGGTACGCGCCAGGTCACCCCACCGAACGCGGTGCTCGCGTCGAAGAGGTTCTGACCGTCGTGCATGTAGACGACCGGCATGCGCGCCGCGGCGTTCTCGAGGTACGTCGGCGGAAGGTACACCGAGATGCCGCGTGAGTTGCCGAGCACGGTCGACGGGAAGTTCGGCCAGCGAACGCTCCACTCCCCTTCGTCGCGCGTGAAGCGCGGCGCGACTTCGACGCGTTGGTGAAGCTTCGCGGTCCAGTTCGGGCCCCTGCTCCACGTGGTGTCGTCGAGCAGCGGTTTCCACTCGAGGTCCGAGGTGAGCGTGGGCAGTGAGAGCGTCCACGTGTCGGCGCTCACCTTCGTCATCGCGATGCCGGAGTTCCAGTTGAGCGGCAGCTTGTTCCCGCGCACGTACAGCGTGTGGGTGCCGGCCGGGTACTTCACGACGAGCGTGGTGGTGAGCGAGGTCCCGGCGTCGGGTTGAACGCCCGCGTCTTCGACGGAGACGACGCCAGAGTCGCCGACGACTCCGGAGTCAGGAAACGGAGCAACTGATCCACAACCAGCGAGGAAGATCAGCAGCGCCAGGTGCTTCACGGAATCAACACCACCGAACCGGTCGTCTTCCGCCCTTCGAGCGCGCGATGTGCGTCCGCCACCTCGCTCAACTTGAACTGCGTCGGCGTCGCGACCTTCACCGCGCCGCGCTTCAACGCCTCGAACAACGCGTTCGCGCGCGACTCGAGCGATGCACGATCGTGGTTCCAGCCATGCAGCGAAGGCCGCGTCACGAAGAGCGAGCGATGGCCACCGAGCATTCCCATTTCGATCGGCGGCGGCTTCCCGCTCGACTGACCGAAGGACACCAGCATTCCGCGGTCCCGCACCGCGTCGAGCGACTTGAGCAACGTGTCCTTGCCGATCGAATCGAACGCCGCGTCGACGCCATGGGGTGCGATCGACTTCACGGCTGCGACCCAGTCACCATCGGTCGTCACCACGTGGTCGCAGTGCCTGGCCGCCAGCTCGACCTTCGCAGCGCTGCCGACGCTGCCGATCACCGTCGCGCCGACGTGCCGCGCCCACTGCGTGACGAGCTGACCGACTCCACCCGCCGCCGCGTGGAACAACAACGTCTCTCCGCGCTTCGTGTCGCGAACACCGAACAACAACATGTGCGCGGTCATGCCCTTCAACAGCACCGCCGCGGCGGTCACGTCGTCGATGCCGTCGGGCACCTTCACGAGCACCTCGGCCTTCACGTTGCGCACGTCGGCGTACGCACCCACCGCTCCGGCGTACGCGACGCGATCGCCGGCTACGAAACCGCTGACACCGGGCCCCACCGAAACGACGACGCCCGCGGCTTCCTGCCCGGGCGTCATGGGCAACGGCGTGGGGTACAGGCCGCTGCGGTAATACACGTCGATGAAGTTGAGCCCGAGCGCGGTGTGCTTGACCTGCACTTCGCCAGCGCCCGGGGGCGACACCTCGACGTCTTCCAGCTGGAGAACGGAAGCATCGCCGGTGCGGTGAACACGGATGGCTCGGGTCATGCGCCGGTTTTAACGCCGGCCCTTCTTGAACGCGCCCTTCATCTCCATGTTGAGGCGCGCGAGCACCAGCGCGAGCTTCGCCTTCTTCTGCGGCGTCTGGCCCTGCGAGAGCGCGGCGAACAGCTCCTTGTCGAGGGTCGCCATCTGCGCGCGGCCATCGAGCACCTTCTGCACGTTGGCGTCGACGCTCGCGGCCGCCGCGGTGTCACCGTCGGCCGCGTCCTTGAGCGACTTCATCGCTTCGCCCATCTGCTGACGGAGTGGGCGACGCTTCTCTTCCAGCACCTTCAACGTGTTCGACAACTTGATGGAGTCGGCCTCCTTCAAATCGAGCGCTTCGCTGATGGCCAGCACGTACATCAGCCGCGCCTGCTCGACGCGCTCCTCGCGACGTTCTTCGCGCGCCGCAGGGTCTCCACCGCGGCCCCTGCCCGCGAACGCCGCCAGCGACCCCAACATCACCACCGTCATCAGAACTCTGGTCTTCATGCTCACAGGTCTCCTTCGGTCGGCGACGGCCAACCCACGTCGAAGAACACTTCGTCATCGGAAAGGTTGGAGTCGACGAGCTCGATGTCCGGCAGCTCGGGCGGCGTGATGTGAATGGTCTGCACGCGCACTTCGGGTTCTGGCACCGGGCGCAGCTTCACCATCGCCACCGACGCGACGAGCGCGCCGACGCCAGCGGCCATGGCCAGTGACGCGGCACGACGGAGCGTTCCACCGCGCGACTCTTTCGAACGCCACGCGGCCTGCGTGCCCGACGCGAGGCTGTTCATCATCATGCGCTCCACCTCGGTCACCGGTGGCAGCGCCGCGAGACCGAGCAACCGCGCCGTTTCGCGGCACGAAGCGCAGCCGTCGAGATGCTCTCGACCTCTCGCCGACAACGTTCCGCCCGAGAGTTCGAGTTCGATGTCTTCGCACGTCATGACAGACCTCCCAGCTTCGCGACCTCTTCCTTGAGGCGCTTCACGGCGTAATGAAAATGGGCCTTCGCGTTGCCTTCTGAAATCTCGAGCGTCTCGGCGATTTCAGCGAAAGGCAGGCCAGCGTCGATGCGCAGGGTGAACACTTCGCGTTGCCGCGGCGGCAAGGCGAGCACGGCGCGGCGCGTGAGCGCTTCCTGCTCCTTGCGCTCGAGCAGTTCGTTGGCGCGAGGTGCTTCGGTCTGTTCCCGGTCGACGGCTTCGACGGGCGCCAGCGTCCACCGGCCGGCGTCGCGCACGCTGTTCTTCCCGAGGTTGACCGCGATGCGCAGCACCCACGCCTTGAAAGGCACCGGTTCTTCACTGGCGATGAGCTTCGGCGCCGTGCGCTGCGCGGCTTCGAAGGCCTGCAGAAACGCCTTCTGGGTGAGGTCTCGTGCGTCTTCGAGCGACACCGCGTAGCGGCGGACGACCTTGAAGACGGTGTCCTGGTGTCGGCGCACCAGGTGCCCGAACGCCGACATGTCACCCGCGAGAAATGCGCGCAGCAGCTCCGTCTCGGCCGGCTCGCGAGCGGAGCCGCCGGAAACGACGCGCAATTCAGGCGCAGGAGGGCTCACGTTGCCCAACCAACACGGGGCCGGCGAAAAGGTCAAAAGCGGCAGAAAAGGCGTAGCGTGCTGCTGAGAAAGAGGATCCGCGATGAAGCCCAAGGCGCCTTCGAAGAATGTCCCGGTGTTGCCGCCTCCTCCGATGCGCATGGTTCCGCCGGGGCTCGCGAACAACTTCTTCGCGGATCGCGGGCCGACGAGCACGGTGCACTTCCTCGTTCACCCCGGCATGCAGGAGCTGCAACGTGAAGCCGCGAGCCGCGGCTGGCACGCCAGGGGCTGGACGACGCTGTCGGTCTCGTGGCTCGAGCTGCACTGGACGAGCGACGGGTGGAAGACCACGCACGTGCTGTCGAGCAACGACGTCCCGTGCCCGGTGGTGAACGGAACGTTCCACCTCGCCAACTGCGCGCGCGGCACGACGGTGGAGTTCGCGATTCGGGTCGGGCTCGCCTGCCACGCGGCGCACGACACCGCAGGAGCGCGCGACGTCGGTGAGCTGTGGCTCAACAACGACGGCAAGAACTTCACGCAGACCACCGCAGATTGACGACGGGCATGGCGCCACTGTCTTCGAGACCGTAGTTCTCTACCTTCTTGCTGACTTTCGAGACACCGACTTTTGACGCCGCGGGTCTTCGCCACGCGGGGAGGTGCCAGGCCGGGTCGCCTGCCACGAAGGCACCTCGACCACCGCCTCTGATTCAGCGCTTGTAGGCCTTCATCACCTTGGCCACGTAGAACTCGGTCTCGCCGTTCTTCGGGACCGAGCCGTTCACCGCGCCGGGCCCTGCGTTGTACGAGGCGATGGCGAGTTCCAACCGCTTCGTGCGCGCCAGCTGCTGCGACAGGTACCGCGCGCCGGCGTCGATGGACTCCTCAGGGTCGAACGGGTCGGCCACACCGAGCAACTTCGCGGTGCCCGGCATCAGCTGCGCAGGCCCCATGGCGCCGGCGAACGAGATGCGGTGCGCGCGGCCGTTCGACTCGACCTCGATCAGCGCGCGCATCAGCCCCTTCGGGAGCCCGTGGCGACGGCCGGCGGCATCGGCGATGGCGCCGAGCTCCTCGTGACGGCTGAGCAGGCACGTCGGGCGGTGCTTCGCGTAGGTGACCAGCGCGCTCCACTTCTCGCGCAAGAAGAACGGAGAGATGGGTGACACCACCGAGTTTCCGAAGAACGCAACGGCGAGGTTCAACGCGACGATCGGAAGGCTCACGACGACAGCGAGCTGCTGCCACCAGGCGAGTTTTCCAAACAGCCGGAAGAAGAACTTCGTCACGCGCCACACGGTAGTTGGCTGAAACGAACGACGACAGAAACGGGTTCATTTCAGAACCCACCGAAGTCACTGAAAGCGCGGCAGCGCCCGCCGGCTCACTGCACCGTGAATACGGGCGACAACACCGTCTCGCCGCGGCCATTGGGCAGCACGATGGTGGCCTCGTAGCGGAGCTTGCCGCTCACCGATGCCGGCATCGTCTTGCGCACCGACCGCTGTTCACCGGGCGGAATGACCTCGCCCTCCAGCGAGTCGCAGCTCTCGACCTTGGTCACGCCGACCGACGCGCCCTGCTCGTCGACCAGCCGGGCCAGGCACAGGTTGACCTTCACATCGGTGGCGCTGACGTTGCCCAGCGACAACATCACGCGACCACCGGGCGCATAGCTGAGGAAGTCGGTCACGAAGCTCACGCGCTCCAGCCCACCGCCACAACCAGCCAACAGCAGCACCCAGACGAGCTTCCGCATGCGCCGAAGATGTAGGCGAGCAACGTGAAACCTTCCAGCGCCGTAGAAACCGGAAATTGTTTCACCCTCAGCAGAGTGGCGAGCCGTACATTGCGGACGAATGCAGCCGATTCTGGGTATCGACTTCGGCACGACCAACACCTCGGCAGCGTGGTTCGACGCGAGCGGGAAGTTGCGTGTGGTGCCTGTGACCGACAAGTCCGCGGTCCTCCCATCCGTGGTGTGGTTCCCTTCGGCAGATCAGTCGAAGTGTCTGGTGGGTCAGTCGGCCAAGACGCAGCTCATCGATGATCAGAAGCACACGGTGTTCGGCGCCAAGCGGTTCCTCGGGCGTCGCTACAACTCGGAGTACGTCGCGCGGCATCGTGACCGGTTCGCGTTCGATCTCGTGGAAGGCGGCGACGGCTACAGCGCGGTGCTGATCTACGGCCAGACCATTCCGCTCGTCGACGTTGCGGGAGTCGTGGTGCGCGACATCGTGGCGCGCGCGACGCGGGCCGCGGGGCACCGCTTTCACCAATGCGTAATGACGGTGCCGGCCCACGCGTCGGTTCGTCAGCGTGAAGCGGTGCGAAAGGCCGCCGAGTCTGCGGGCCTGTCGGTCGCGGCCATCGTCAACGAGCCCACGGCGGCCGCGCTCTTCTACGCCAACCTGCGCAGCCCCAAGCAGACGGTGCTCATCTTCGACCTCGGCGGCGGCACGTTCGACGCCACCGTGATGCGCGTCGAGAACCGCGTGGTGAAGGTGCTCGCGACCGGCGGCGACGCGTTTCTCGGTGGCGGCAACTTCGACGAGCTCATCGCCGAGACGTTCGCGCGCAAGCTCGAGCAGGAACAGGGCGTGTCGGTGCGCAACAACCGCACGGTGATGCAGCGCCTCGCGCTGGCCGCGGAGTTCGCGAAGATTCAGTTGTCGCGCGTCGACGTGCTCGACGTTCGCGTGCCCGTCGTCGCGCAGCGGCCCAACGGTGGCTTCATCGACTTCCAGCACCGCATGACGCGCGCGGAGCTCGAGGCCATCGTCTCGCCGCTGGTCGAACGGTGCGTGGGCGCGTGCGACGACGTGCTGCAGCGCGCAGGGCTCACCGCCAACGACATCGACGAGCTGGTGCTGGTCGGCGGGCAGACGCGCATGCCGGCCATTCGCAATCGCCTCGCGCACTTCCCGCACCTGTCGAGCGAGAAGGACGTGCACCCCGAGCTCGGCGTGGCCGTGGGCGCCGCGATCCTCGGCCGCAACCTGGCGCGCACGAAGGCCAGCGGCCTGAACGACGTGGTGGCGATGCCCATCAGCGTGATGCTGGTCGGTGGCCGCACGGTGGAAATCATCGCGCCCAACACGCCGGTGCCGTGCACGAAGTCGATTCCGCTCGAGGGGCTGCCGCCGTGGAGCGCGCCGGTGCCGCTGGTGCTCTTCGAGTCGCTCGACCAGACCGCCACCGAGCGCGAGATCATCGGCACCGTGCACGTGTCTGAAGAGTGGCGCACCAACCCCGACGTGAAGCCGTCGCTCGAGCTCACCGTCGGTCAGGACTTCGCGCTGACCTCGAAGCTGGTCGCCCCGGGCGGCATGCAGACGCAGTTGCAGATCGTCGATCAACGTCGCTGAAGGGAGCTCGGGTTGGATCTCGTCGGTGCGTACGTCGCCCAGCTGGGCCTTGGAGAGAACGCGGCGCGTGGGCTCGCAGGTCAACTGCTGGGGCTCATCGAAGATACGGTGCGTGAGCAGGTGAGCTTCGGCGTCGCGGCGCGCGTACGCCACGCGGTGCCGGAGATGCTCGACTGGCAGCTCTCTTCGCCGACGCTGCGGCCGGGCACCTTGTCGCTCGACGACTTTCCTCAAGCGCCGATGCTCGATCCGCGCGCGGAGTGGGACGGGTTGTTCGCGCGCTTCGCCGTCGAGCCGCAGCACGCGTCGAAGGCGCGCGAGCTGGCCATGCAGTTCCTGTCGTCGCGCCTCGAGCCGTCGGTGATGACCACGGTCACGCGCGCGCTGCCCTGAAACGCGTCGCGACCCACGCGAACAGCGCCGCAAGGCACGCACCGACCCCGAGGAAGAACGCGCCGATCAACGCGATCGGGTTGTCGTCGCCGGGGCTGTGCTGCACCGCCCACATGATCCAGAACCCGAAGCCCGCCAGACCGGCACACGCCACCGCGAGCACGTTGAAAAAGATTCGCATGCGCGCCCCAACGCCGGTTTGCGGTCACCGATTGCGATTCTGAGCCCCGCGTTGCGACCGCTCGCCACGCGTTCGTGACCGTTCGCCGTGACGTGAGCGTTGCCTCACCGTAGCGACGCTTTTGCGCGCGCGCCGCGGTGCTGTCGCAGGGCGCCCCGACATTCACGCTCCCAGAAGGAGGTCGAAAATGTTCACGACCCTGCTGGTTTGCGCTTCGTGTGTCGGGTTGCTCGCGTTGGTGGTTCAGCGCCTGTGCGTGGGCATCGCGCTGCGCCGTTCGCCTCGCGTCACGTCTTCGACGCCGGGCATCTCGATTCTCAAGCCGCTGTGCGGTCTCGACGACGCGCTCGACGACAACCTCGCCGCCTTTGCTGCCCTCGACTACCCGAACTTCGAAGTGCTGCTCGGCGTGAAGGACCGCAATGACGCCGCGTGGCCGGTGGCGCAGCGCTGGGCCGCGCGTGACCGCCGCTTCCGCGTGGTGCAGCAGCGCTCGTCACCGGGCCTCAACCCGAAGGTCAACCAGCTCGTCACGCTCGAGCCAGAAGCGGAACACGCGCTGTTGATGGTGTCCGACAGCAACGCCCGTCTGCCCTCCGGAGCCCTCCGCGAAATCGCCGCGCTCTTCGAGAACCCGGAAGTCGGCTGCGTCACCAACCCGGTGAGCGGGCTGCTTCACGACAGCTTCGGCGCGCTGCTCGACAACCTGCACCTCGCGTCGGGCATCGGCGCGGCGCAGCTCGGTGCCAAGACGCTCGCTGATCGCGACCTGGTGGTCGGCAAGTCGATGACGCTGCGTCGCACGGCCCTCGAGCAGCTCGGAGGCTTCGAGCACTTCGCCGACGTCCTCGCGGAGGACTACGTCATCGGTCAGGACCTGCGCGCGAACGGTTGGCGACTCGAGGTCGCGCAGACGCCGGTGTGGAACGTGTCGGTCTCGCGCTCCACGAGGAGCTTCTTCGACCGCTACCTGCGCTGGGGCGTGATTCACCGCACCGCGGTCACCCTGCCCACCTCCCTCGCGCAGGGCCTCGTGAATCCGTTGCCGTGGATGGCGCTGGCGTTGGTGCTGTCACCGGGGCTCGGGCTGGCCTCGCTGCTGCTCGGTGCAGTCATTCTCAAGGTCGCGCTCGATGTGTCGTCGGCGCGGGCCCTGAAGTGCGGGCCGCTCGGGTGGCGCGTGGCGTTCGCGGTGCTGGTGAAAGACGCGCTGCTCTTCGTCACCTGGCTCAACGGCTTCTTCTCGCGCACGGTGCTCTGGCGCGGTCGGCGGCTGCGAGTCGGCGCGAGGTCCCGACTCATCGGGACGCGGCCCGCCCTCACGCCCGCGGAGGCCACGTGAAGACCGTCAGCTTCAAGGTGTCGTGGGTGATGTTCGGTGCAGCGGTCGGTCTGCTTCGCCGTTGGAAGCGCTGATGCGGCTCGCGCACTTGTCGGATCTCCATCTGGGCGAGCGGCCTGAACATCTTCAGGCTGCGCGCGCGCTCGTGCGTTCTCTGCAGGAAGAGCGCGTCGACCACGTGGTCGTCACCGGCGACATCACGCACTCGGGGTCCATCGCGGAATACGAACAGTGGTTGGAGATCTTCGCTCCGCTGCTCCGCGAGAAGCGCATCACCGTCGTTCCCGGCAATCACGACGTGGCCGGTGACGGCGTGGCGGAGCTCCTGAGCGACGGGCTCCGGGTCTCGGTCGACGCCCGCGAAGGGCTCTTCATGATCTGCGTCGACTCCACCGCGCCTCACAACAAGAGCACCTTTCGCAGCCACGGCGAGCTGTGCGAGCAAATGCTCGATTCGGTCGATGAGGCGCTGAAGCGCGCGCCGCGTGGTTGGACCCGTGCGGTGTTGCTGCACCACCACGTATTGCCGATGCCGGTGGAAGGCATCGGCGAATGGTTCGCGGAGCGCTTCGGGTGGCCGCACGCAGCGGAGCTTCCGCTCGGTCGTGAACTGCTTCGTCGCGTTCAGGGTCACGTCGACCTCGTGCTGCATGGCCACAAGCACGTGCCGCGTGAATCGGTGGTGGGTCGGCTGCGCGTGGCGAACGCCGGCTGTTCGACGGTGCTCGGCGCCTATCGCGTGTTCGAACACGAAGGCGGCGAGGTCAGCGCCGGGCGCTGGCTTCACGCGGGTTCGGCGCTTCGCCCTCCATTGCTCGCGCGCGTGCTGCACGGCGAACCGAAGGTCGCGGCTTAGCCGAAGAAGGAAGCCAGCCAGCTGGGCAGATGTTCGTAGCTGGTGAAGGGGTCGTGGAGCGGTGAACAGCCGACGTAGTCGTGCTCCCACGGGTCGGAGAACACGGCGACCTCGTGGTTCGCGTAGCACTCCGCAAGCGGGTACGACCGTCGGTACAGCAGGTAGATCATGCCGTTCTGCGGACAGCCGTCCCAACAGAGCATCTTCAACTTCAACGGGAAGAACACCACGAGCAGCGCCGCAGCGATCGCGAAGCAGAGGAGTGCGACGAGCAGCACGCGCCTCTGCATCGAGTCAGCCGAAGGACGCGTGCGTCATCGACGTTCGCGTTCCGGTCGGACCAGGCCGCCGAGCGGTGAGGCCACCACTTCTTCGATCGCCGCCGTGAACGCGCGCGCCGCTTCTTCCACGTCGGGCAGGGCACCGGTGAGGTAGGCGCCCGCGAAGTTCGTCTCGGTCGGAGGCCCGAAGAACTTCTGCATCGTCACGTTCGCGGCCTTCAACGCCGCGTCGATGCCCACGATGGCCTCGGTGGGCGGCGCGATGAGATACCCGAGCGGCGCACCGACCTTCACGTTCGCCAGCGGCGCGAGGTAGCGGCCGGTCTCGGCGATGACGTGCGGGAAGAACGCGGGCGAATCGGGCGCATCGGGCGCATCGAGCGCGACGAAGTGAATCGACGTCGTCAGCGCTTCACGCAGCGCCCAGAGGCCTTCTTCGATGTCCGAAGGGTTCGGAGCCGCGAGCACGCCGAGCACCTCGCCCGAGAACGGCCCCGACGCGTGCGCGCTGCCTGCGTAGAACGACTTCGCGTAGACGACGTCGACCTCGGCGTACTTGGTCGCGTGATCCAACGCCGCGTACAACGAGTCGTCTTGATCACACGTGATGAGCGCCACCGAGGTGTGCTTCTGCGTGTCGAGCCCCAGCGAATGCGCGAGCGGCAACGCCACCTGGTTGATCTGCCGCACCGACAGCAACTTCGGCCGAAGAATCTTCACTGGCCACCCGTCAGTTTCACGCCGCCACCGCCGGCGGCGAACGTCGCCTTCATCAGCTCGGCGCACTTCGCGGCCGCGCGCTCTGGTGGAAAGCCGACCTGGCGCACGTTCGAAATGCAGTCCTTCTCGGAGTTGTCCTGATTCAGCCTGGGCCCGAACGCCGTGTAGATGGACAGCGAATCGCCGGTGCCGAGCCCCGGCCGTTCACCGACCACGATGATGGTGCTCTTCGCCTTGCTGATGACGCCGATCTCGTCCTGCACGCCGATGCGCGCGAACTTCACGAAGAGCGGTTTGCCGACGGAAAAGCCCTTCGCCGTCAGCGCCGCGTGGAGCGCCTTCATCACCGCCGGCCCGTTCTTCTGGAGCGCAGTGGCCGCAAGCCCGTCACCGGCGATCAACTGAATGTCGACCCCCTGCGTCGCTTCTTTCGCGCAGCGCTCACGGCTCGCGTCGTCGAGGCGGCGGCCGGTGTCGGGGTGCAGCAGGAATTCGTCGTGGTCCTTCGAGCGGGTGCGGAGCGGAATCCACCCCTGCTCCACGGCCCACGTCTCGTCGACCTGCGATTCGACCGCGTCGAGCGCGATGGCGTGATCGGCACGAAGCCCGAGATACGACGACGTGAGGTAACGCGTGCCGGTGCGCCCGGTGACGATGCGCGCCGGGGTCGTCGACACGATGTGCGACAGCGCCCGCTCACTGCGCGCGGGAGGCAACGGCCGATGCTTCGGGCCGCGGCTCCAGGCGGGTTGTTCTTCACGAACGGGTTCCGGCTCCGGGGCGGCGGTCTTCACCACCTCGGTGACGATCGACTTCACGATGGCGCGGAGTTCGTCCTCGGTCACGGGAGCGATTTCTTAGCGTCAATCGGCCACTGCGTCAGCGTGCCGTTTCCCCCACGAACAGAGCTCGTCGAGCAGCGGGCCCAGCGTGGTTCCCAGGCGCGTCAGGCTGTACTCCACGCGCGGCGGCACCTCGGCGAAGACCTCGCGTTTGACGATGCCGTGTTCTTCGAGCTCGCGGAGCTGTTGAACGAGCACCTTGGTGCTCACCGCCGGGACGATCTTGCGCAGCGCCGACAGACGGTGCGGCTCCCGGCGCAGGTAATAGAGAATGAACACCTTCCACCGCCCCGAGATGACCTTGAGCGTTCTCTCGGCGGGCACGTGGGGCAGCGCTTTGCGGATTCGAGCCATGGTTACCTGCAGGTTCCCTAGGGGTGCCAATTACCACTTGAGGCGAATGAGCGGCGCGCGCATTTCTGCGCATGACCAATCCAATCGCAGTCGTCACCGGTGGTTCCCGCGGCATTGGCCGCTCGATCGTGCTCACGCTCGCCAGGCGCGGGTTCGACGTGGTGTTCACGTACTTCTCGGCGAAGGACAAGGCCGACGAGGTCGCCGCAGAAGTGCACGGGCTCGGCCGCAAGGCCACGGCGGTGAAGCTCGACGTGGGCGACGTCGACTCGTTCGCCGACTTCGCGAAGTCGCTCACCGTGGTGAACGCGCTGATTCACAACGGCGCGACCGGTGGCGGCGGAGCCATCGGCGACGTCACGCCTGCGACCTTCGATCGTCTCGTGAACGAACACTTCAAAGGGCCCTTCTTCCTCACGCAGGCGTTGTTGCCGAAGCTCGCTGACGGGGCGCGTGTGGTGAACATCACCACCGGGCTCACGCGGTACGTCTTCGCCGGACAGTCGCTGTATTCGGCGGTGAAGGCGGCGACTGAGTCCGTCACGCGTGGCCTCGCCGTCGAGCTCGCGGCGCGGAAGATCACCGTGAACGCGGTGGCCCCCGGTGGCATCGCGACCGACTTCGGCGGAGGTCTGATGAAGGACCTGGCGATGGTGAAGTTCGCGACCGAGCAGACGCCGCTCGGGCGAATGGGCGAACCCGAAGACATCGCCAACACCGTCGCGTTTCTCGTGAGCGACGACGCGGCCTTCGTCACCGGCCAGCGCATCGAGCTCACCGGCGGCTTCCGCCTGTGAGATATCGCCGGGCATGAAGCTCTATTACGTGCCCGGCGTCTGCTCGTTGTGTCCTCACATCGTGCTTCGTGAAGGTGGTTTCGACTTCACGCTCGACCTCGTCGACGTGAAGAACGGCAAGAAGACGCAGAGCGGAGAGGACTACGTCGCCATCAACCCGCGCGGCTACGTGCCGGCGCTGCGGCTCGACGACGGGAAGATCCTCCACGAGGCCGCGGTCATCGTGCAGTTCCTGGCTGATCAGAAGCCGGAGTCGAAGCTCGCGCCGCCGAACGGCACCATGGCGCGCGTCGAGCTGCAGGAGTGGCTCAACTTCATCAGCTCCGAGTTGCACAAGGGCATGAGCGTGTTCTTCCAGCCGGCCGCGACCGAAGAGCTTCGCGCAGTGTTCAAGGCCCGGCTCGACGCGCGCTTCGGCGTGCTGGCAGAGCAGGTGAAGGGCACCTGGCTCATGGGAGAACAGTTCACCGTCGCCGATGCGTACGCGTTCTACGTGATGCGCATGTTCATGAAGAACCCGGCCATCAAGGGCGAGCTCAACGACACGCTGCGTGCGTACTACCAGCGCATCGCCGCGCGCCCTGCGGTGCAGGCAGCGCTCACCGCGGAGCAGCTCGACGCCTGATGTTCGAACCGTGGCTCCAGCGCTGGTGGCGACCGCTGCTCGCCGCCAGCATCACGCTGCACGTCACCCAGTTGTTCGGCGCACTGCTCGAACCCGACGCCGCGCTCTACGCGACCATCGCCCGGCACATGGCCGAGTCGGGCGACTTGGTGAACCTCATCGCCTACGAGCAGCGCTGGCTCGACAAGCCGCACCTGCCGTTCTGGCTCACGGCGATTTCCTTCAAGCTCTTCGGCCTCAACGAGGTCGCGTACCGCCTGCCGGGCGTGGCGATCTTCTTCGTGGGCGTCGCCTACACGTGGCGGCTCGGCCGGCTGTTGTTCGACGACACCGTCGCGAAGCTCGCGGTGCTGATACTGCTCACCAGTCAGCACGTCGTGATGTCGAGCGCGGATGTTCGCGCTGAGCCGTATCTCATCGGCTTCGTCACCGCCGCCGTCTTTCATTCCCTGCGCGCGCGAGAGTCGTGGCGGGACCTCGTGCTGGGCTCGCTCTTCACCGCGCTGGCGATGATGACCAAGGGCCCGTTCGTGGTCGTGCCCATCATCGCCGCGAACTATCGCAACCTCGTCACCTGGCGCGTGCTGCCGTTCGCGGTGCTGACGGCGCTCTACCTCTGTCCCGAGTTGTTCTGTCTGTGGAAGCAGTTCGGAGCACCCGGCGTTCGCTTCTTCTTCTGGGACAGCCAGTTCGGCCGCTTCACCAACACGGGTCCCATCGTCGGGCGCGGTCACTGGCACTTCTTCTTTCACACGGTGCTGTGGTCGTTCCTCCCGTGGGCGCTGTGGCTCTATGTCGCGGCGTTCAAGGTTCGCGGGCCGATGCTCGCGGCGTCGCTCTCGCTGTTCGTTCTGTTCTCGGCTTCCAGCTTCCAGCTCGCGCACTACTTGAACGTGGCGTTCCCGTTCTTCTCGTTGCTCGTAGCGGCGTGGCTCTCGAAGGACGATTCGCGGCTCGTAGCGCTGGGTGGCTGGCCGTTGCTGATGGGCCAATCGGCGCTCGGCATCGGGCTGTTGCTCATCAACGAGTCGTTCGCCGCGGCCGCGCTGCTGGCGTGCGCGTTGGTCGTGGCGCTCGTGCGCTTCCAGCCCACGACACCAGCGAACATGTTCCTTCGGATGACGGTGATGAGCCTCGCGTTCAACTTCGCGCTCGGCTTCGCGTGGTGGCCCGAGCTGCTTCGGTACCAGGTGGGTGCTGACGCGGCGCGCCTGGCGAACCGACTCGAGCCGGTGCCGACCGCGCTCGTCGGCGTCGAGTCACTCGGCTTCGCGTTTCATCTGCGCGAGCCGGTGCAACGCTTCGCGGTCGACGACCTGAGGTCCGTCACGCACGTGAAGCGCGCGCTGATGCGCGCCGACTCGGTGGAATCGCTCCGCCAGTTCGGCTTCAGCGTCACCGAACTCGAGCACTACGAGCACTTTCACGTCTCGAAGTTGAACGTCCCGTTCGTCTTGCGCAAAACGAGGAGTTCAGCGACCGAGCGGTGGGTGCTCGTCGAGCTCCGCCGTTGATCACGCCGGCTTGCGGAGCAGCGCGATGGTACCGAGCCCGCCGTCAGCACAGATGCTGACGATGGCGTAGCTGCCGCCCGGCAGATCAACGAGCTCACGCACGGCCTGGCTCAAGATGCGCGCACCGGTCGCCGCGAACGGGTGACCCAGCGCCACGCTGCCGCCATTGGGGTTGGCGTTCTCCTTCGGGAAGCGGCCGAACGTCGAGCGGTCGACGCCGAACTTCGCGAGGTACTCCGTGTTCTCCCACGCGGCCATGTGCACCAGCACCTGCGAGGCGAACGCTTCGTGAATCTCGTAGAGCCGCACGTCTTCGTACTTGAGGCCGTTGCGCCCCAGCAGCCGCGGCATGCCGAACGACGGCGCCATCAACAGGCCATGCACGCGCGAGTCGACCGCGCACACTTCGTAGTCGACCAGCTCCACCGCCGGAGTTCCCGCAGGCAGTCGCGCGAGCCCTTCTTCACTCGCCACGAAGATGCCGGCGGCGCCGTCGGTGAGCGGAGACGCCGAACCCGCCGTGATGGTGCCGTTCACCTTGTCGAAGGACGGCTTCAACTTCGCGAGCTTCTCGATGGTCGAGTCGCGGCGGGGGAACGCGTCGGTCGCGGTGCCTTCGGTCTCGATGATCTCGGGCTTGAAGAACCCGCGGTCTTGAGCGGCCACCGCGCGCTTGTGGCTCTCGAACGACCAGAGGTCCTGATCTTCACGCGAGATCTTCCAGACCTTGTTCGTCTCTTCCTGATGCTCGCCCATGCTCTTGCCGGTCACGCGATTGGCGATACGCGGCACGTCGAGCCGAATGTCTTTGCCGCGCAACTTGCCGAGCACCTCGAAACGCGCCTGAAGATTCTTCGCCTGACTCACGCGACGAATGGTGTCCGACAGCCCCTGCGTGAGGCCGACCTGCACGCGGCTCATCAGCTCCACACCGCCGGCCGCGAACAACGACCCGCGACCGCGCGCCACGAAACCCGCCGCGTCGAACGAAGCGACCATGCTCGTCGAGCACGCCATGACGACGGAGTGCGCGGGGATGTCCCACGAGAGGCCCGCGTCGAGCACCGCTTCGCGCGCGAGGTTGCTCACCGCCACGTGCTGCGCGACCGAGCCCCAGATGACACCGTCGAGGTTGCCGCTGACGCGACTGCCGAGGTTCTTCAGCACGTGCGCCGACGCAGAGATGACGTCGAGCTTCGCGAGCGCTCCGTCAACACGGGTGAAGGGAGTACGACCACCCGCTGCAAGAAAGACGCGCTTGGATTCGGTCATGGCGCGGACTTCTAACGCGCATCACCGGAAAGTCTCGTCGAACACACTCGCGTCGCCCGCGCGCTCGGTGAGCCGGCCGTTGCGCCACAGCCCCATCTTCTCGAGCCACGCTTCGAACTCTGGCGCCGGCCGCTGCCCGAAGATCTCCCGCAGCGCCGCGTTGTTGTGAAACGACGTGGTCTGGTAGTTCAACATCACGTCATCACCCATGGGGATTCCCATCAGGTAATTGACGCCCGCGAGCGTGAGCAGCATCTCGAGGTTTTCCTGATCGTTCTGATCAGCAATCGCGTGGTTCGTGTAGCAGGCGTCGCAGCCCATCGAGATGCCCGACAGCTTGCCCATGAAGTGATCTTCGAGGCCGGCGCGGGTGATCTGCTTGGCGTCGCGCAGGTACTCGGGGCCGATGAAGCCGACGACGGAGTTCACGAGGAAGGGCTTCCACCTGCGCGCGAGCCCGTAGGCACGCGCCTCCATGGTGACCTGGTCGGTGTCGTGGTGCGCGTTGGCCGACAGCGCCGTGCCCTGCCCGGTCTCGAAGTACATGACGTTCGGCCCCTGCGCGGTGCCCTCACGCCGGGCGAGGTCGTACGCCTCGTCGAGCAGCCGAACGGAGATGCCGAAGTTGCGGTTCGCGCCCTCGCTGCCCGCGATGCTCTGGAACATGAGGTCCAACGGGGCGCCGCGCCGCACCGCCGCCATCTGAATGGTGATGTGCGAGAGCACGCAGTTCTGCGTGGGCACCCGGTACTTCCGCATGAGGTCCTTCACCGCGGAGAGGATGTCGACGGTGGCCTGAATGTCGCCGGTGGACGGGTTGACGCCGATGACCGCGTCGCCGTTGCCGAAGCTGAGGCCGTCTTTCACCGCGGCGAGCACGCCTTCGACTTCGTCGGTCGGGTGGTTCGGCTGCAGGCGGCTGGAGATGCGGCCCTTCAACCCGAGCGTGTTGTTGCACCGCACGACCACGCGCATCTTCCGGCCGGCGGTCACCAGGTCCATGTTGGACATCAGCTTGGCGACCGACGCGATCATCTCGGGCGTGAGGCCCGGTGAGATCGCCGCGATTTCTTCACCGGTGGTGCGGTCGTCGAGCAGCCACTCGCGCAGCCGCGAGACGTTCCAGCTCTTCACCCTGGCGTAGGCGTTCTGATCGAGCTCGTCGATCACCACGCGCGTGACCTCGTCGGCTTCGTAGGGGACGGACGGCGCGTTGTAGAGCTGCTCCATGGTGACTTCCGAGAGCACCTGCTTGGCGGCCGCCATTTCACGCATCGAACGTGCGGCGAGGCCGGCCTGCTCGTCACCTGAACGCACCTCGTTCGCGCGCGCCAACACGTCTTTCAACGTGGGGAACGTGAAGTGCTCGCCATGAACTCGCGATGAAAAGGCCACGGTGTCTGATTCCTTAGGCGCTCAACGACGACGGCGCCTCTTCTTCTTCGCGGCGAACTTCTTCACCGAGGCAGGCGCGATTTCCGCGGTCCCGGCATCGGCTGTGGGCTCGAGCGTCCCCGCGTCGAGCTCGTCTTCCTCTTCTTCACCACCGTCGGCGTCGTCTTCTTCCTCCGCGCCCGCGTCTTCGGCCGCCGCTGGCAGCACCGGCAACACCTCGAGCGCTTCTTCACCCGCGTCGACGACCGCGGCTTCGGCGACGCCGGCGTCGAGCGCGGCGACGAGTTCTTCGGGCAAAGGCTCGGGCAGGTTGGCCTGCTGCACCTTGCGCAGCACGCCGACGCCGATGCCGACCACGGTGATCAACAACAGAAGAATGAGCAGCCCCATGCCGAGCGGCAGCGGTTCGGCCTTCGGTTGGTTTGGCGCCGAGGAGGCCGTCGGGAGTGACTGCGCGGTCTGTGCCGTCTGCCCGGGTTCGGAGCGGCGCGGGCGCTCACGAACTGCGGTCGGTTCGTCGAGCGGCTCGTCGAGCGCTTCGTGCGAGTCGTCGACGACGGGCGCGCCGTGCGGAGGCGTGGCCACACGTTCCTGCGTCGCAGCCCACAGGCGGTCGGCGGTGTTCGCGGTGCGCGAGAGCACCGGGTTCTTCGCGCGTGGATTGGTGGGGTCGGCTTCGTCGAAGGTGGGCGCGTTCGCGCGCGGGTTCGTCTCGTCGTGCGTATCGCCCAGGGCTTCACGAGCGCCCGTCTTGCGCACCGGCGCGCTCGCACGCGGGTTGGTCTCGCTGTCGGCCGAGACGTCGCCCGGCCCGGTCTTCCGCGCGGGCGCACTGACGCGCGGGTTGGTGTCGCTGTCGGGGGCGAGGTCGGGAACGGCTTCACGCACACCGGTCTTCCGCACGGCGTCGCGCTGACCGGTCTTGCGAACCGCGGCGCTGGGTCGCGGGTTGAGGCCCGTCTCGGCAGCGGGGTCGACGTCGCTCGTCTTGCCGACCATGGCGCTCGGAGGCGGTCGCGGGTCTGTGGTCGCATCGCTCTTCTTCGGTGGCGGCTTCGGGTCGGTGATCGCGTCGCCCGACCCCGTCTTGCGCGGCGGCGCGCTCGGTCGTGGCACGACGCCGGTCTCGGCGTTGACGTCGACGGGCACCACCTCGGCTCCCGTCTTGCGCGGCGGCGCGCTCGGCCGCGGCACGACGCCGGTCTCGGCGTTGACGTCGACGGGGAC
>QFQP01000084.1 GCA_003243425.1 Archangium gephyra
GGGCAGGCACCGTTGCTTCGACAGAGAAGTGAGCAATCGTCGTTCTGGCCTGTCGTTCGGGCCGGATCCGCTCCCAACCGGCAGGCCAGTTGCGCGGAATTCGTCTCGAGGTCGCGGGGCTCGTGCGAAGCGAGCACGGCATCCGACACCCGAACGCACCGCTCACCCTGATGGCGAAACGAGTGCAACGAAAAGCCCGCTTCGCGAGCCTGCCGTTTCAGTCGTGAACGCCAGGCGCCGCCCCGGGCAAATCAACGTCACTGCCTCGGCAACTCCGCGTCTGCGGGCAGCTTCGGAAGACCCGGCTTTGCGCACAGCAACGACACGGCTTCGTCCAGCGAACCCGCACGCGTGTGCAACACGAACGCCTTCTCACCTTCCGGCGGCGGCGACGCGAAGCCGACGACGTCGTCACCGGCGACGAGTTGCAGATCCTCTTCGCGCATCGGGAAGTGCATCGACCAGCGCTTCGGCTCACTGACCCCGGGCTCCAGCTTCATCACCACGTCCGCCGAGCTCCGCACACCGAAGCGCGCGTTGAGCCCCGCCTGCAGCGGGCTCATGACCCCGTTGTGTTTCCACACGAGCTTCTTGAAATGTCCCGCTTTGCAGACCGGCGACACGTAGCGGGCCTTCTGTTCGGCATGCGCCTCCGCGCACCACTTCGCCGACGGCAACGCGACGACACACCGACGCAACTCACGCAGCACCGACAGCCGGTCTGCGTCGCTCTCGATGCGCGCGGTGAGATGCAACAACCGCCACAGCGCTTCGCGTTTCGGTTGCGTCGCGACCATCACCGCGGCCTTCTCGTGCACCGTCCGTTGCAACTCCGGCGACACCACCCGCGGCGTCTCGCGGAGCAATTGATTGGCGAGGTCCAGCTCCACGAACGCGCTGATCACCTTCACCGCGCTCGCATCACGCTCGAGCACCGACACCGCGTACTCGACGAGCGCGCGTTCATCGGGCCCCGACTTCTCGAAACGCTCACCGAGTTCACGAAGCTTCGGTTCCGCGCGCTCGAGCCACGCTTTGCGCGCCTCCGGAGACCGTTCACGCCAGTCGAGCAGGTCGCCCACCACGGGCGTGCCGTTCACTGCGCTCAACGCCGCCAGCACGAGTACGAACATGGTTCTCCGGAGTCAGAACGACAGTAGAAACACGAAAGCCCCGTGGACTTCTTTCCCTATCACCCGCTGAAGTTGCGCCTGTGGCTGCTGGGCGGGCTGCTGATCAGCTCGGCGCTCACGGTGTGGGCGCTCTTCGGCTTCACCGGCACCCAGGAACCGCGTGAAATTCTGCGCGCGGGTCTGTCGATGGGGCTGTGCGCGGCGATGGCGGTGATGTTCTTCAAGCTGCGGCCGCGCAAAGACTGGGGCGTACGGCTCACGCAGATTTCGGTGTTGGTTTCTCGGCCACGCAATGGGCTCATCGAAGTGCCGTGGTCGTCGGTTCGAGAAATTCGCAGGCTCGGTGAGAAGCGCGACACGCTGGCGCTGTGGCTCGATGAAGAACAGCGCGTGCTCGTGCCTGCCCACCTGTTCGCGAAGAAGAGCGACTTCGAAGCGCTGGTGAAGACGCTCGAAGAGCGCATGCCTCCGCCCCGCTACGACGCATGAGTGAGGTCCCGTCGACCGAAGAGCTCGCCCTGTTTCAGCAGCTGATCCGCGAGCACGTTCCCCACAACCTCGCGCTCGGTGTGCACTTCGTGCAGGCCACGTTCGAGCCGTCGACGGTGACCTTGCGCCTCGAGTGGAGCGACAAGCTCATCGGCAATCCGACGACGGGCGTGATTCACGGTGGCGCGGTGACGACGTTGCTCGACGCGGTGAGTGGCGCGTCGGTGTACACGAAGCTGCGCGCGCCGCTGCCCATCGCGACCCTGGATCTCCGCGTGGACTTCCTGGGCCGGCCGCCTACGGGTCGCGACATCTTCGCGAAGGCGGAGTGCTACCGGGTGACGCGGTCGGTGGGCTTCGTGCGCGCCGTCGCCTTCGTCGATGACGAGAAGAACCCGTTCGCGTCGGCGAGTTCGACGTTCGCGTTGAGCACCAGGGGCAGCGTTCCGGGAGTGCCGTCGTGAAGAACGAGGCGCTCGCGCCGCTGGTGCAGACCATTCCGTACTTCCGCTTTCTCGGCGTGGAGCTCGAGGTGCGCGAAGGGCGGCGCGTCGCGGTGATGAAGTTCGCGCCGCACCTCATCGGCAACCCGACGATTCCCGCGCTTCACGGGGGAACGCTGGGCGCGTTGCTCGAGTCAGTGGCGTTGCTGGAGTGCTTCGCGACCACCGAGAGCACCACGCTGCCGAAGACGGTCACGTTGACGGTGGACTACCTGCGGTCAGGCAAGGCGCAGGACGTGTTCGCGACGGCGAAGGTGGTGAAGGCCGGCCGGCGCATCACGACGTTGCATTGCACGGCGTGGCAGGACGACGAGCGCACACCAATCGCGATGGCGACGGTGGTGCTCAAGGTGAGCTGATCAGCAGCTCACGTCTCGACCTGACCCGTGAGCAGGCCCACGAGCTCGCCCGACTTCGCGCGGCCGACGATGAAGGTCGAGATGTTCACTTCTCCGAAGCGGAACACCTTCAAGTCCGTCAGCTCGGCGTTCAGCGTGTTCTTCAGCGCCTCGAACTTCAGCGCGTACGCGACCTGATCCGTATCCGCCGGGTCCCACACGGTGGTGAGGTGATTCAAGAACTGCTGCGCGTCGCGCGCTTCGACGTGCGTGCGCGTCGACAACGGGAGGTCCGCTGCGTCGACCCACATCACGTCTGCGAACACGGCGTCGTGCTGTGCCGTCAGCTGCTGACGAACCAGGTCTGCGGTGATGGGCGCGCCGTTCAACTGTGAACCCGACACGAACTCGAACTTCGCGTCGGTCTCGCTCGGCATCCACAGACCGTCGGTCAGCGACGTGAGCTCGGTGCGCAGCGAATCGATCGCGCTCGGAGTCGACGGTGTCGTCGAAGGCGTGCTCTTCCCGCGCAGGAAGAAGAAGTCTTCACGAAGGTCGTCCGGCAGCTTCTTGCCGTCTTCGAGCGACAACTTCTTGTCCGGGCCCGCAGCGACCTCCGCCGCGCGCTGCGCGTAGGCCTGCGCTTCACGCGCGATGACGTCGACGCTCACCGACTGCTTGCCGGTGGCCTTCAGGTAGTTCACCGCGTTGTCCGCGAACATCTTGTCGGCGTCGGGCCGCGCGGCGAGCTTCGTGGCTTCCGACAGCGTCAGCCGGCCGTCTTTCCCCGCGGCCTTCTTCACCGCTTCCTTGAAGTCGTTGGACCAGGTCTCAGCGAACAGCTTCGGCGAAGGCGTCGTGGGGATGCGGGGCACGCGCCATTGTCGCCAGCGCCGTCGCCGAGTTGCCTACATTGTAAGCATCAATACTTACGGCATGTTGAGTGACGCCATCTGCCTGGCGAGGTGCAGGTCGTCGTCGACTGTAAAGCCGCAACCCACGGCCCACGGGAGCCACCCGTCGACGCCGCTGGCTTCGGCGCGCTCGATGACGGCAGAGAAATACGTGTCGTCGGCGGCGGGGAATTCGCTCACCAGCACGGGGAAGTCGCGCGCGGTGCGCACGAAGTTGCGCTCGAAGTCGGAAGGCGTGTCGTACGGCAGGTACTGATGCGCGGCGTAGATGACGTTGCCGGTCAGTGGGCGCGCGCTCCACGGTTCGACGGAGTGCGCCCAGTCGGGACCGCCGACGATGATCAGTTGATCAGGCGCGCGCGTGGCGATGCGGTCGACCATTCGCTGCATGAGCGTGTGCAGTGTTTCGAACGGCGTGTCGTGCGGTTCATTGATGACGTCGAAGAGCAGGTTGGTGCGGTTCGCGAAGCGGCCACTCGCGCGGTACCAGAACGCCTCGGTGGTGTTGCCGAAGCCGAACGTCGGCGCGCGCAGAATGTTGTCGGTGTACGGCTCGGTGCGTTCGCCGCGTTCCCATTGCACGACGAGGATGACGTAGAGCCCGGCGCGCGCGGCTTCGTCGATGCGGGTCTCGACGCGCGTGACGTAGTCGTCGTCGGTGAGGAACCATTCTTGATTCACCGGCATGCGCACCACGTTCGCGTTCCAGCGCGTCGGGTCGGCGAGCGCGGGAATGGCGGTGTTCCAGTTGGTGCCTTCGCGGTCGAACTCGAACGAGCAGACATTGACGCCGCGGAGTTTGACGAGTCGACCGCCGTCGTCGCGCAAGTCCACGCCATCGAGGTGAAGTCGCGGCGGTGAGAGCGCGGGCGCGGTCGAAGACGCGAAGGGCTCCGACCAGTCGGGCCCGTCGACCTCCGGCGGCCCGCAGCTGATCAGCGCGACGGCAGCTGCGACGAGCAACGGCGTGAACGGGCGCACGGTGCAGAGCCTCACACGTCACGGCCTTCGAGCACGACGCTTCTGGTCATGCGCGTCACGAG
>QFQP01000049.1 GCA_003243425.1 Archangium gephyra
GCTCGCTGTTCACGACCTTCGCGGGGCCTTCGATGGTCGCGAAGTGCGCGCGGCTGCCGAGAATCCAGTCACCTGCGGGCGCCCATTCATTCTTGTCGGTGTCAAACAGCGGATGCGCCGAGGTCAGTCGCAGCGAGTTGATCAACGAACACTCGCGCTTCGCGGAACGGACCGCGCTGATCTTTCCGACGTGTTCTTCGAGCGTCGACGGATCAACGACGACCACCTCGTCATCGACCGCGAGCTCTTCGATGCGACGTTCACCCCGCGGCGTCTTCACCTTCGAGCCGCGCGCGATGCAGCACGCCAGCTGCGCCATCGCCGACATCACCACCAGCCATCGCTTCGACATGCGTGCTCCGACCCGGCCCGGTGGGGGAAGTGTAGACAGGAGCCGCATGGATCTCGAAGCCGCGATTCTTCAGCGGCTCGCCGAGTGCAAACCGGGCGCGAACGGTGAGACCTGGCCGCGATCGCCGAGGAGGACACGCGCGTAGCGCGCTCTGCGCAAACCTACGGCGCTCCGCCGTCCGTCGAGCGCACACACGTCGACTCGCCAGTCCTCGGCGAGTACTCGCACACAGAACCGCCCGGGCAATTCTCGTCGTCCCTGGGGAAGCAGCCGATTTCGGGAGCGCAGGAGGAAAGCACCATCATCGAAGCAAGAAGCAGCATGCGCATGCAGCACCAGGGAAGAGAGGGCAGGCACCGATTCACTGTGTCGGTGTCGAACAACGGGTGCGGGCGTGAGGCGCAGCGTGTCCACCCGGGCGCACTCACGCGTCGCGGAGCGCACGGCGGTCACCACGCCGACGTGCTCGTCGAGCGAAGCGGGGTCGACGACGACGACCTCGTCGCCGACGCTCACGTCTTCGATGTTCTTGAGCCCTCGCGGGGTCTTCACCGGCGTTCCGCGCGCGATGCACGAATTCGGACAGGCGAACTGGGCCAATGCAGACAGCGTCACCAACCACCGCTTCGACATGCGTGCTCCGACCCCGGCCCGAGGCGGGCAGTGTAGACACGGGCCGCGTGGATCTCGAAGCCGCCATTCTTCAATTGCTCGCCGAGCGGAAGCCGGGCGCGACCATCTGCCCGTCGGAGGTCGCGCGCGCGCAGAGCGACGACTGGCGGCCGTTGATGGAGCCGGTGCGCGAGGCGGCGCGGTCGCTGGTGAAGAAGGGGCTGCTTCAAATCACGCAGCGCGGAAGCGTGGTGGATCCCGCCAGCGCGAAGGGACCCATTCGTCTGCGACTGAAGTGATCAGGCGAAGTGGTACGCCGACAACCGCAGCCCACCGAAGGTGCCGTTGTACGCCACCGTGCCGACGTCATCTCCCGCGGCGCCGGCAATCACCATCAACGGAATCAGGTGCTCTTCACGTGGGTGCGCCGCGCGTGCCATCGGAGCGCTCGCCCAGTCGGTCAGCCGGGCATCACGTTCCCTGGCCGGCAACGTCGCCGCTTCACGCAGCCACGCGTCGAACGTCTCGGCCACCGGTCGCGCACGCGGGTCGAAGAACGCCCGCAGGTTGTGGAACGTCATGCCACTGCCGACGATGAACACGCCTTCATCACGCAGCGGCGCCAACGCGCGGCCCATCGCCAGGTGCTCCGCGGGGTCGAGCCCCGCCTTGAGCGAGAGCTGCACCACCGGCACGTCGGCCTCGGGGTAGGTCAACTTCAGCGGCACGAAGGTGCCGTGGTCGAAGCCGCGCTGCGCGTCACTCGCGGTCTGAAAGCCGGCCTTCCCGAGCAGCTCGCGCACGCGCGCGGCGACCGTCGGTGACCCCGGCGCCGGCCAGGTGATGCGGTACGACTCGGGCGGGAAGCCGTAATAGTCGTAGAGCATCGGCGGCTTCTCACTGGTCATCACCGTGGGCACCGCTTCTTCCCAGTGCGCCGAGATGACCAGCAGCGCCTTCGGAGCCGTCTTCGGCAGCGCCTTCACCGACTCGAGGTAGGCGCGCAGAGCGTCGGCGCCGGGCTTGTCACCGAAGCCCAGGTCGACGAACGGCCAGGGGCCGCCGCCGTGGGGCAGAAACGCCACCGGCATGCGTTGGTCTGTGTGCAGATTCATGGTGCCTCCATCGCGGGTCGTCGCGGCCAGAGCACCCACTCCAACCGCTGCAGCACCTGCCGCCGCGGCCAGCGTCTGTCGTCTCGAGAGCCTGGACTCACGCATGGGCACACCATGTGGCAGCGGTGGTCGTTGCGGAAGCGACCCCGGAGACATCACTGCGTTCCGTCGGTGGAACGCACCGGTCGAGCTGTTCTATCGAGCACGCATGCGGTCTCTCTTCTTCGCGCTCGTGGTCCTCGCTGCCGCTGCCTGCACGCCGAAAGGCGAACTGAAATGGGTCGACGCACCCGACCCGGTGAACGGCACGTACCCGCTCACCATGGACCTCGCGACGCCCGCGCAGGACGGCCCGCGACCGTTGCTGATCTTCTTCCACGGCGGCGGTTGGAACATCGGCTCGCTGGCGGACCACCACTACCGCGAGAAAATCAAAGAAGCCGCGTCGCGCGGCTACGTGGCGGCCACCGTCGAGTACCGGCTCGCCGACTTGAACGGCTCCGGCAGCAACCCGCGCTTTCCCTGGCCCGCGCAGAGCGAAGACACGCGCTGCGCCCTTCGCTACCTGCTCTCGCGCAAAGACGAGCTGCGCATCGACCCCGCGCGCATCGGCACCGTCGGTCACTCCGCCGGAGGTCAGCTCGCGTTGATGGCGGCGCTCGGCCCGCGCAACGAGCACCTCGACGGCGCGTGGTGCCCGTTCACCGACGACTTCACGGTGAGCGCCGTCGTCTCGTATGCCGGGCCCGGTGACTTGCGGCCGCTCTACGCAGGCACGGAGGGGTGGGTGCAGGGCTTCATCACCCGCTTCCTCGACCTGCCGAAGGGCACCACGCCGGAAGCCGCGCCCGAGCGGTACCTCGACGCCAGCCCCGTGAAGTACCTCGACGGTGCGCCCGACGTGCCGGTGCTGCTGATTCAGGGCCTGAAAGACACCATCGCGCCGCCCAACGTGAATCAGGGCTTCCGCGACGAGCTGGTCAGGCGCAACCGCACCGTGGAGCTGCTGGAGCTCGAGGGCGTCACGCACACGCTCGACGGTGACGACGGTGGCAAAGAGGCCGACGCTGCGATGTGGGCGTGGTTCGAAGCGCGGCTGGCGCCCTGGCCCGCAGGAATACGGTACAGACAGGCGTTCAGTACGCCCGGCGCCTACATGTCGGAGTGCGTGCGCTGCGCCACGAGGGCCCGCAGCTGGGCGGCCACGTCGTCAGGCTCACTGGCGGTGGTGAAGGGCGCCAGCTCCTCGCGCCAACGCCTCGCCACGTTCGAGAGCGAGAACCACACGCAGGCCGCGGCGAAGAGCCCGAGGGCCACGCCTTCGCGAACCGAACCGGTCATCAGGAAGGCCACGAACGTCGCAGCCACGAACGAACCCCAGACGTAGGACCAGCGCATGGGCGTACCGCTAGCGGAGGCGGTGGCGCGGGTTCAAGTGACGTTCGTGTGAAGCACCCGGCCGGCAGTAGCTGGCGGAATCGGGGCCAATGGCCCCCCCGGGGGGGTGATTTGCGAGGTCGGCGGCCCGCTATGCGGCGCACCTCACTCTTTCGGGAGACCCATCTGATGCGGCTTCGATTCATCCCCCTGGCGGTTTCGCTCGTCCTCGCAGGTTGCAACTGTGGCCCCGGCCCCGGCGGCATTCTCATCTTCGAAGACACCCGCATCACCGCGCCGGTGACGTGGAGCGGGACCGTCGAGGTGCGCAACTCCTTCGAGGTGGCGGCAGCGCTGACCATCGACCGATGCACGAAGGTGCTGATGCCGCCCGGCGGGAAAATCACCATTCGTGACAACGGCAGCATCGTCACCCGGGGCACCGCGGACTGCCCGGTCACCCTGCAGAGTGGAAAGACCACCCCCGCCGCCGGCGACTGGGTCGGCGTCGAGGTGTTGTCGTCGTCGTCGAACGACACCCGCTTCACGCACACCCACTTCCTGCACGGAGACGGCGAGCTCTACGGCTTCGTGTGGGTCGAGGGCCGCGCCACGGTGGGCTTCGACAACGTCACCTTCGAGGCGATGCGCAGCAGCGCGGTGCAGCTCGAGCCCGAAGCGCGCGTGACGGCCTTCTCGGGCGTCAAGATGATCAAGACCGGGCGCTACGTGGTGCGCGCGGGCGGCGACCTCGTCGGTGCCCTCGAGCCGATGACGGCCACCGACACGCCGGAGGCCCGGGTGCAGGTCACCTCGTCGGTCACCCGGCGCGCGGCCTGGAAGAACCTCGGGGTTCCGCTGGAGCTGGGCTCGATGGAGGTCACCGCGCCCCTCGAGGTCGCCGAGGGCTCGGTGCTGAAGCTGGCCCCCGAGGCCGTCATCGGCGTGAAGGACGGCGGCGGCCTGCGACTGCTGGGCACCGCCAGCGCGCCCATTCGCCTCGAGTCGGCGAAGAGCACGCCTGCCGCGGGCGACTGGCGCCGCATCGACCTCTACAGCTCGGCGCTGGCCGACAACCTGTTCCGCCACGTGTCGGTGCGGCACGGAGGCGACTCGCTCTACGGCGTGCTGTGGCTCGAGACCGGCGCGGCGGTGACGCTGGAGGCCAGCACCTTCAGCCAGAACTCGAGCTGCGAAGTGGGCGTCGACGGCACCGTCACCGACCTCGGCTCGACCTTCGCGCGCTGCCAGTGAGCGCGGGCCTCAGGCCCGTCGCGGGTGATGGCGCCGCAGGTCGAAGCGCACCGAGAGCGCCATCGCGTCGAGTTGTTCCACGAGGGCCTTGCTCGAAGTGACCGCCAGGCGGCCATAGAGTTCCTTGCGGTACGACTTGAGCGTGGCCGGCGTGACCTCGAGCAGCCGGGGGAGCTGCTCGGGGTCGACGCCGTCCCAGGAGGCGATCGCCAGCTGCCGCAGCCTCGGGGGCACGCCGGCTTCTTCGAGCGCCCGCATCATGCGCACGCGGCGGTCGAGCTCCAGCGTCAGCTGCACGCCGAAGCGCTCGGCCCCGGCCTCACCCGCCAGTGGGTAGGCGCGCAGCCGCACGCGACCGCCGGCGACCCGCAGGGTGAGCGTGGGCGGCGTCAACGGGTGGCCGCGGCCCGGGCGGCCGCTCTGCATCACCTGGCAGCGGCCGCACAGCGCGCGCACGGCCTCGGGCAGCAGGTCACCTCGCAACAACAACGTGCGCTCGTCGCTGCCCACCGCGTCGCCGAGCCACTCGCGCGCCAGCGGCGTGGCGAACTCGATGCGCCCCGACGCCGTCGCCACCAGCATCGCCGAGTCGACCTCGTCGAAGCGCGAAGGCCGCGTCTCGGCGCGCAGCGCGTGCACCAGCCAGGGGTAGAAGTCGGCGACCTTCGCCACGTCGGCGCGCGTGAAGGGCCGGGCGTCTTCTTCCCGGAAGATGCCCAGAATGCCAATCGGCCCATCGTCGTCGCGCAGCGCCACGTCGAGCACGTGGTGAATGCCGTTGCGCTTGAAGAGGTGCTGGTACGTGGCGCCGTTGATGAACTCCGGGCGACCGTCGACCAGCGTGCCGAAGGGCTTCGGGTTGCGCAGCAGGTTGCCGAAGGCTGCGGGGTCGTCACCCGCGGCGGCGAACACGTGCCCGGCCGACGCGAAGAGCTGGTGGCTGAACTCGTCGAAGTGCTCGCTGTAGTGCGTCTGTGGCGCGCAGCGCTCGTCGACACGAATCATCGAGAGGCTGAACGACGGAATGAGGCGCTTGAGCGCCTCCGACGTCAGCGGCATCTGCGTGAACAAGTCGACCCCCGACCCCAACAACAACCGCAGGCCTGTCTGCGCTCGGCGTTCGCTCATGGTGTGTGACCCCCGAAAGTGACTTCAGTGCGTGGTGGACGCCTCGGCTTCGTCGGCGCTCTGGGCGGCGGTGCCAGGCGCGGGCCGCAGGGCGAGCGCGCCGAAACACAGCGCGGCCAGCGACGCGACGCCGGTCGCCGCCAGCACGCCCATCTTCGCGGCCGACAGCTGCGCGGCGTCGTCGAAGGCCAGCTGGGCGACGAAGAGCGACATCGTGAAGCCGATGCCCGCGGTCGTGCCCAGCACCAGCACGTGCCGCAGCGACAAGCCCACCGGCAGCGACGCCAGCCGCGTCTTGACGAGCAGCATGCACGCCAGCGTCACGCCCAGCGGCTTGCCCAGCACCAGGCCCGCGACGACCCCGGCGGCGACCCGCGCCGAGGGGCCCTCCAGCGAAAAGCCGCTCACCACCACGCCGGCATTGGCGAGGGCGAAGAGCGGCATGATGCCGAAGGCCACCCAGGGGTGCAGCAGCTCGATGAGGCTCTCGGCCGGTGACATGGCCTCGCGGCGCACCAGCGCCACGTGCTTGAGCCGCTCCGAGAGCTCGTGTGAGTCGGGCTTGCGCACGTCGATGGCCTCGAGCTCGCGCTGCATGCCAGCCAGGAAGCCGCTGGGCCCGAGCCACGCGGTGACCGGCGTGATGAGCCCGATGGCCACCCCGGCGATGGTGGGGTGAATGCCCGACGCCGCCACGCCCGCCCACGCGACGACGGCGGGCAGCACGTACACCGCCTTGTTTCTCACCCCGAAGCGCTGCAGCAGAAAGATGCCCAGCAACGCGGCCACCGCCACGCCGAGGCCGCCCAGCGAGATGCCCGACGAATAGAAGAGGCCGATGACGATGATGGCGCCCAGGTCGTCGATGACGGCGAGCGCCAGCAACAGCACGCGCAGCGCCGGCGGTACGCGCTTGCCCAGCAGCGTCAGCACGCCGACGGCGAAGGCGATGTCGGTCGCCGTGGGTACGCCCCAGCCGTGCCGCGTCTGCGGGGCACCGGCGACGAGCAGGTAGATGAGCGCGGGCACCACCATGCCGCCCAGCGCCGCGGCGGCGGGCAGCAGGGCGCGGCGGAAGTCCGAGAGCTCGCCGTGGTGCAGCTCGCGGCGGATCTCCAGCCCCACCACGAAGAAGAAGATGACCATCAACCCGTCGTTGATGAGCCACTCGAGCGGCCGCTCGAGCTCGAAGCCGCCGACGCGGAAGCCGATGACGGTGTGCCAGAAGTGCGCGTAGCCCTCGCCCCACGGCGAGTTGGCGAGCACCAGGGCCACGGCCGCGGCGGTGAGCAGCACGATGCCGCTGGCGGCCTCCACGCGCAGAAAGCGCTCCAGCGGGCGCACCGCCAGGCGCGCCAGAGACATCAACGGTTGCCAGGCCTCGGGAGGCCGGGACTCAAGTGACGGCGCAGACATGACATCTCCCCGAGCGAAGCTCGCAGGAGATGGCGGCCCGACCATCTCGACGTGTTCCCTGCGTCGCTGACGCACCCGTGGAATGTGGGCGCGTCTTCTCACTTTCGACGCAGCCGGTCGAGCCAGACCGGCAGGGCCGCACAGGCGCGGCAAACGGTTTGCACTCCAACGAACAGGAGGCAACGCATGGACCAGGAATTCGTTACCGACGACACGCACACCAGTGAGCTCGAGCGCGCCATCAACGAGCTTCTTGAGTCGGACCGTCACGCCGAGACGCCCCGCGAGCCGGAACCGGCCTCGGGAGGCGGCGACGAGCTGCAGGGCCTGTTCGGTGCACAGTCATGAGTGAGGCGCCAACGCGCCACACCGGGTGAGGGCATGAGTCGAAAATTCGCAGGCGAAGCAGCACAGAAGACGGGCAAGAGCTCTCAGGCGCGCATGAAGCACCAGCCCGACTGCGGTGAACGCAGCTACGTGGGCCACGGCCGCATGAAGGGCAAGACGGCCATCATCACCGGCGGGAACAGCGGCATCGGCCGCGCCGTCGCCATCGCCTACGCGCGTGAAGGTGCGCGGGTGGGCATCGTGTTTCACAGCGGTGATGAAGACGCCGCGTCGCTCGACGCCCTCTTGAAGATGGACGGTGACGGCGTGGCGCTGGCGCAGGCCGACCTCGGCAAGGCGAGCTCGGCGAAGCGCGCCATCGAGAAGCTCACGCGCCGGCTCGGCGGCCGGGTCGACGTGCTGGTGAACAACTCGGCGTTCCAGGGCAAGCAGCTCGAGCGCTTCGAAGACATCGACGACCAGCGGCTGGAGCAGACCTACGCGGTCAACGTGTTCGGTACCTTCCGCGCCATTCGGGCGGCGCTGCCGGCGATGAAGAAGGGCGCCAGCATCATCAACGTGGTCTCGATTCAGGCGTACCAGCCGAGCCCTGAAATCATCGACTACTCGAGCACCAAAGGCGCGCTGGTCACGCTCACCAAAGGCCTCGCGCAGGAGCTCATCAAGCGCGGCATTCGCGTCAACGCCGTCGCGCCAGGCCCGGTGTGGACGCCCCTCATCGTGCAGTCGTTCACGCCGAAGGAGATTTCGAAGTTCGGCGCTGACAACCCCATGGGGCGCGCCGCGCAGCCGGTGGAGCTGGCGCCCGCCTTCGTGCTGCTGGGTAGCGACGAGGGCAGCTACATCAACGGTGAAGTGCTCGGCGTGACCGGCGGGCTCATCACCGGTTGAGCAACTGCTCGCTCACGTCCCACAACTTCGCGGCCGTCGCTTCGGCGTTGCGCACGCGCGCCTTCGACTGCCGCGAGCGCTCGAAGTAGCCGCCGGTGACGCCGCTGAGCTCGTCGGCGGTGGCCACGTAGAGGCTCGTCTTCGCGCCCTCCTCGGGGCTGTTGCCGAAGGTGACCGTGAACCAGTTGCCGATTTTGCCGAGGAGGCCGGGGCGATTGGCGAAGTTCGACCCCACGAAGCCGGGGTGAACGGCGTTGGCGGTGATGCCTTTGCTTTCAACGCGGCGCGCGAGTTCCTGGGTGAAGAGCACGTTGCCCAGCTTCGACTGCGCGTACGCCTTGAACGCGCCGTAGCCGCGCTCGAGGTTCAAGTCGTCGAAATGGATCTTGCCGATGGCGTGAATGCCGGAGGACGTCGTCACCACGCGTGACGGAGCGCCCTTCTCGAGCGCCGGCAGCAGCAACTTCGTGAGCAGGAACACCGCGAGGTGATTGGTCGCGAACTGAACCTCGAGGCCCTCACTGGTCACTTCGCGGTTCACGTTGATGACCCCCGCGTTGTTGACGAGCAGGTGCAACGTGTCGTGCTTCGCGAGGAATTGATCAGCCACCTTCCGCACGTCGCGCATCAACGAGAGGTCGCCCAACACGAAGTCGATCTTCCTGCCGCTCTTCGCTTCGAGTTCGCTGACGACCCGCGCGGTCTTCTCGGCGTTGCGGCCGACGATGACCACGTGTGCGCCCTGCCTGGCGAGCCCCAGCGCCGTCTCGTAGCCGATGCCGGAGGTCGCGCCGGTCACCAGCGCGGTCTTGCCTTCAACGGTCCACATGTCTGCCTCCAACTACAGCTTCGTGCACGGCAACAACTGCACGTAGGGCGCCGGTGTTCCGGGAACGGTGCCCGCGTCGGCAACCTGAATGTTGGTCATCACCGAGTTCGTGGTGCGCAGCTGCGGCAGCTCCCACGGCGTCTGGTTGCTGCCGTTGGCGAGCGTCTCGACCGCCGCGCGCTGCACCGGGTAGTAGTACTGATGCGTGTGCCCGGGGTCGACCACCGCGTGGTTGTGCAGACCGACCGGGCGATTCTCGGCAGGCGCCAACGCGTTGCCGACCTGCGCGCCGATGCCGCCGTCGGCGCCCACGGGGTAGCGGCCCAGCATCGCGTCGAAGAGCGTCCACCCCTCCGGGCACGAGGTGCGGTTGAAGAACATCACCGCGCCCGACGGCACGCCCTGCGCGACCGACAACGCGTAGGGCACCGCGCCGATTCGGGTGCGCGGCATCGACACGCTGCCGATGCGCACCTCGACCCAGACCTCGGGGTTGCTCTTGATGGCGGCGTCACAGGTGGCGTCAGTCAACGGCACGTGGAAGTGCCCGTTGGACACCTCGAGCTGCGCCTGCGGCACCTGACAGAGCACCAAGCCGCCGCTCTGCTGCGCGAACAGCGACAGGCCGATCAACCGCGGGCCTGACACCGGCACGCCGGAGTCTTCGAGGAAGCCCGAGTACGTCAACGCCGGCGCGGTGGGCGCGTGCTGCGCGTTCACCACCACCGACGACACCAGCAAGGCCCACAGCAATCGCTTCGTCATGGAGTCACTTCCCCGCTCACGCACAGCGTGCCGGAGCACACGCGCGTTCGAAAACCGATGGAGCTGTCGCGCAGGCGCAACCCGCTCGTCTCTTCGTCGGGCGGCGCCAGCGCGGTGAACGTGCCGCGCAGGGTGAGCCCGCCGTCGCCGCTGCTGGTGCCGCCGTCGGGCCGCGCGTCGGCCCCGCTGCCGAGCGTGAAGGTGCCCAGCTCCGCGTTGCCGGGGAACACCAGCACGTTGTTGAGCTGCAAGGTGCGGTAGCCATCGGCGCGCGCGGTGAGCACGTCGAGGCCCGACGGCACGCCGGGGCGCGTGAAGCGGCCGTCGCTGCCCGTGAGCTCGAACGCAGACGAGGTGTTCGCGACCGACACCTTCGCGTTCGACAGCGGCTCGCCGCCCGTGGTCTTGATGACGCACCCCACTTCACTCATCTGCGGAACCGTCGACCGCTGCAGCTGCACTTCACCCAGCACCACGCGCTCGCCCGCGCGCACCGTCAGCCGCGTTCTCGCCGCCTCGTAACCCGCGGCGAAGAAGCTGATGGAGGTCACCTTCGGCCAGCCCGTTCAACTCGAAGTCACCGGTGTCGCCCGTGGCGGTGACCACCGGGCTCTCGGGCAGAAACACCGCGATGTCGGCGTGCCCTGAAGTGGTCGAGGGCCGGTCAGCGCGGCGCACGCGGCCGGTGATGGTCGCCGTTCTCCCCAGCACCAGCGTGCCCAGATTCACGTCGCGGCCGAAGCCCACCTTCGCCAGCCGCACGTCGACGATGCGCTCCAGCCCTTCTGCCGTGGCGAAGCGCAGCACGCCGTCACTCGAGAGCAACCCGCCGAGCAAGACGTTGCCTTCGTCGTCGGCGGTCGCGACCTCCGATGACAGCGACCACCGCAGCGTCGCGCCGCTGGCGGGTACGAGGCCGGTGCGACCCGGCCTGGCCACCAGCAACGTCGCGCGCACGGTCCCCGGCCCCGGCACCGACGGCGGCCGCACCGTGAGGTCGAAGCAACCACTTGTGAGAACGAGGCACACCAGCCAGGCGCTGCGCATCGCGCGGCAGCGTAGACGAACGCCACGGCGCGCAAGCAACGACGTAGGCTCCGCGGCGCAATGAGTGCCCCGCTCCCCTCCGTGCCGTCGAGCTGGAAGCCCGTCGGCGTCACTTCGAACACGCGCTACTTCGTCACCGACGAAGACCTGCTCATCGTGTACCCGAACCCCGGCGCACGCGACGACGGCGCGTCGGCGAAGGAGAACGCCCGGTTCCAGATGAGCTACGCCATGAAGCTCGGCCGGCCCATCGGCACGCTGGTGGTGCTGGGCAACCTCGTCTCGCAAGACGCCGACGCGCGCCGCGCCTACGCCGAGCACATGCTGCCCGAGCACTGCTTCGGGGCAGTGCTGGTGGTCGAGAACGCGTTGTCGCGCGCCATCGCCGCGTTCTTCATGGGGCTCACGCGCCCGAAGATCTCCACCAGCACGTCGCCCACCATCGACGCCGGGCTCCAGGCGCTCGCCGTGCTGCGAGGCACGAAGTGACGCCCGACCCGTCGAAGTGGAAGCACATCGGCACCTCCAGCAACGCGAAGTTCTACGAGGCCGACGAAGACGTGCTGGTGGTGATGCCCGACGAAGGCAGCACCGACACGGCCACGTCGGCCGACGAGAGCATCCGCATTCAGGTCGAGTACCTGCGCGAGCACAACCGGCGGGCGGGCACGGTGGTGATGATGGACGGCCTCGCCGGCCAGGACGTGGGGGCGCGCGCGGTGTACCGCGACAAACCAGACCCCTCACATCAGGTGTGTTTCGCGCTGGTGGGCGGCACGACCTTCGGTCGCACGGCGGGCTCCATCTTCACCAGCCTCGCGCCGCCCCGATGTCCGACGCGGCTGTTCACCGACTTCGACGAGGCGGTGGCCTGGGTGAAGACGATGGTGCGCGCGCGATGAGTCAGCCGGCGCCCGCGTCGTTGGCCGAGGCGTTCTTCTTCTTCTGCCAGGGGAACTTCTCGTTCCGCCTCCCGCGCACCATGCAGCGCGACGAGGCCGACACCCAGGCCTTCTTCTTCAACTCGGTGGCCGACGAGCTCGAGCGCATCATCGTCGGTGCGCGCGAGCAGGAGCAGCGGCTGGCGACGATGACCGCGATGTTGTCGGACGTGCTCATCAGGGTCGCCGGTGGCGACTTCGAGGTGCAGGCGCAGCGCGACGAGCGCGGCGACTCGATGGACGTGCTGGTGTTCCTCGTCAACAACACCGTCAGTGAATTGAAGGCCCTGGTCGAAGAGCGCAACCGCGCGTCGGACTCCGCGCGCGAGAAGCTCGAGCAACTGGTGGCCGAGCGCACCGCGCAGCTGCAGCAGAGCGAAGACAACTTCCGTCAGCTGTTCGACGCCTCGCCGGTGGCGATGATCCTGAGCCGCGCGCGCGACAACGTCGTGCTGCGCACCAACGCGCAGGCCGGCCGGCTCTTCGAGGTGCGACCCGAAGACCTCCGCATCGAAGACATCTGGGTCGACCTCGCCGACCGCCAGAAGATGCTGGCCCAGGTCGCGTCGAAGGGCTTCGTCGACGGCTTCGAGGCGCACCTGCAGCGGCACCGCAAAGACCCGTTCTGGGCCGACCTCGCGGTGCGCACGGTGAGGCTCGGCGGTGAAGACTGCGTGCTCTCGGGCACGCGCGACATCACCGAGCAGAAGCTGCTCGAGGCGCGGCTGCGCGAGCTGGCCACCACCGACGAGCTGACCGGGGCGCTCAACCGCCGCCGATTGTTCGAAGTCGGTGAACAATTGCGCGAGCACGCGGTTCGCTATTCGCGGCCCTTCACGCTGGCGATGCTCGACCTCGACCGTTTCAAGAACATCAACGACACGTGGGGTCATGCGGTCGGAGATCAGGCCCTGCGACTGGTGTGCGACGTGATTCGCAAGGAGCTGCGCTCCACCGATTCGCTCGGGCGCTACGGCGGCGAAGAGCTGGTGGTGCTGTTCTCGGAGACCACGCTGGAAGAAGCGCAGCTGGCGACCGAGCGCATCCGCTCGGCCATCGGGCGCGCGACGCTGTGGCACGACGAGAAGCGGGTGCCGTTGAGCATCAGCGGCGGCGTGGTGAGCTGGCGCGACGGCGAGCTGCTCGAGGAGCTCGTCAAGCGCGCCGACGACGCGCTGTACCAGGCCAAGGCCGGCGGCCGGAACAAGGTGGTGCCCGCATGACGAGAGTGCTGGTGGTGATGATGGTGTGCGCAGCTTCGCTCGTGTGGGCCTTCAGGCCCGGTGACGAGCTGTGGGTGCGCGACGACGACACGCCGTTGCTCAAAGAGCCGCAGCAGGGCGACAAGCCGGTGCTGACGTTGAAGGCCGGTGAAGCCGTGAAGTGGCTCGGCCCCTCGGAGAAGGACAAGGCGTTCCACCTCGTGAAGGCGCGCGGCCAATCGGGCTACGTGCGCTTCACCGCGCTGACGCCGAACTCGCCCTCGGGTGAGAAAGGGGCGGCGTTCACCGCGCCGATACCGCAGTTGAGCTACGGCACCACGCCGCCCATCGCCCAGGGCAGCGACGAGACGAGAAGACGCCTGGCCGCGGTTGAAGAGTTGAATCGTCAGGTCGCAGAAGCGAAACACTGAGTCATGTGATGGTTTTGTTGCGACGTGTATGCTTCCACCCACCCGGGGGAGCAATACATGAAACTCAAATTGTTATGTCTGGTCTGCCTCATGACTGCGTGCACGAAGGCCAGACCGTTCACGGTTGAACAATACGCAACGAGACTTCAGAAGGTCAGCAGCACGACAGCTGATCAGCACGCGTGTCACCCGCGACTCGAAGCCGACGGGAGCGTGAGTCAGAACTGGTGCATTGACGGTCATGGGGCGGTGACGAACGTCGCGTCGACCTCGCCCCGCGCGGCGCCGGCCAGAGCAGCGGATCTGTCGATTCTCCTGTGGAGCTGCAACGAGCCCTTCGCGTTCGAGGTGAACGCACAGGAGCCCTCGGTGTCGGCAGACGCCGCGTTGAGTCTGCACACCATGGCGCTGCGCTCGACTGGGAGACTCTCCATTCCAGACTTCCCAGCCACGCCCACGTTCGCCATCGCCATGGGAGACCAGGTGTACGTCGACCCGGAAGCCGGCGACCTCGGTGCAGACGGCGCGACGTTGGCGGCGTTCACCGGCGACAAGAGCGACGAGCTGAATCTCGTGGGCATGAATGACGCGACGGTGCGTTCCCGCTTCTACGAAACCCTCTACCGGGCCTCGTTCCTCAACCCAGCCATGAACGAGGTGCTGAAGACCCCCACCATCATGAGCTGGGACGACCACGAGCTTCGCGACGGGTGGGGCAGTCAGGGCGACGAACGCGGAGCGACCTCGAGCGGCGGCGCCTGGGCCGACTGGTACCAGAGCGCGAGCGAGGCGTACGCGAAGTGGCAACTGCGTCGTGGCCCTGCCGCAGCCGAGTCCCCCTGTGGCGAACACGTCGCGCGCCCGCGCACGCTCTCCGTGGCCGGCGTGAACACCTTCGTCTTCGATGTGCGGAGCTGCCGAGGCCTCGAGGCGGCCTCCCCCGTTCTCGGAAAGCGTCAGCGGGAGGCCTTCGCCGCGTGGGCGGGCCAGACGAGCTGCGACCGCAATCTGGTGGTGGTCACCGGTACGCCGCTCACCGTCGCCTCGGGCCCGACCTCGGCGATGGTCGGTGCGGCCGTCAAGGAACTGCGTGACGATCGCCACGACGCATGGGCCACCGAAGGCAATCGTGTCGATCGCGATTTCATCTTCGCCCAGCTCGCCGCTCGCGGGCCGCGATGCCCAGAGGAACGTCTGTTGCTGATCAGTGGCGACATTCACACTTCGCTGTTGTCGAAATTCGAGCTCGGCGGGAAGACCGGCTTCGAGATTGTCTCGTCTGGCGTTGCGGCTGGAGTCCGCGGCGGCAGCGAGAACGTCGCCTGGGCCAACGTGAAGCCCATCGCGCATCCGCTCCTGACCAGCGAACTGCTCGGGCGCACCGGCGCCGGTCCCTCGTGGGCCGAGCTCCTCATCAAGGCCAATGGCGATGTCTCGGTCGCGTGGTTCGCGTTCAGCTCAGACCGGCCTCAGCACCTCGCGCTGTCACGCCCGTTCGAAACGTTGGCGTGCGGGCAACAGACAAACCAGACAGTTTCCACCCGCAACCGGAATGATGTGTCGTCTGGCTTTGATGTACTGGTCGACCAGCTGTGGCCGGAAGACAAGCGTTCGACCATGCAGTCCGGGGAGAATCTCGCTCCCAAAATCAGCTCGAGCCCGGTGAAGTCTGCGGCGCGTCTCCAGAACATCGACTCACGAACGCTGTGTGAGGAACTCAACCATGAGCAATGAACGTCAGTTCATCACCCGCGCGGCGCCTGTTCGACAAACCAACACAGGGTCGAAGGTCGGCGTCGCGGTACGCGAGCTTCCCTTCGTGCAACACGCAATTCTGGCTGGCTGGGGCTTCATTCATGGCCAACGGGTTCGGAAGGCCTGCGCGGAGGACATGCCCCTGAAGGTGCGGTGCATGGTGCTGCAGGCCGTCGACGGCGCTCGCATCGCGCTGGTCACCGTCGATCTCCACGGAGGCTCCCGCTACCTCACCGAGACCGTGGCGGCGTTCGACGAGGTCGCCAGGCTGGGAATCTCTGTCGACCGGCTGTTCTTGTTTGGCACGCACAACCACTCCGGTCCGGGTGGTTTGTACGGCTCGGTCTACGACACGCTGACGGCGAGCACTGCCGTGCTGGGCGCAGTGCCCTTGATGCCAGACGGAAAGCTCGCGTTGAACACGGGCCTTGCGACCCGTATCGCCGAGTTGATCCGGGACTGCATCGTCGAAGCCGGCACGCAGCGACTGGTCGACGCGAAGCTCGGGTTTGCGTGTGGCCACCTGCCCGACACCGAGAACCGGAGCTCCGCCGCGTTCCTGAACAACTTCGAGAACGCCGACGACGCGCGCAGGTCGATGGCCAGACACCTCGGCGTCGCCGTCGATTCATTGCCGGAAGATGCCGTGCGCATGGCGGTAGACCCGCGCGTGTGGACGCTCGCCGCCGTCACTGCCGGAGGTGAAGTCATCGGCACGTTCTCGACGGTCAACTGCCACAACACGGTGTTGAGCAGAGACCACGACGTGCAGAGCCCGGACTTCTTCGGGCACGCCGCGGATCGCCTCGAACGCGCAGGCAACGGGGTCTGTCTCATCGCGGCCGGTTCGATTGGCGACACCGACCCGTTGTTGAAGGGCGACCTCGACGAGAGGCGCGCCGAGCGGGCCGCCGCGCGCGATGGAAAGGCGAGGCTCGACCAGAACCTGAAGCTCATCTGCGCGCACGCAGACGCCGTGGCCAACGCGGTGACGTCGGTCCTCGCGACCGCCAGGAGCAACGCTTCGCCCCTCGCTGCCCTCGAGGTCCGGTACTCGGAGGAGCCCATCGCCGGGCAACGCATCGACGACTACGTGATGCCGCTCAAGCCCTGCTTCGGCGAGAGCACGCTGGCCGGCTCCGAGCTCGGGCGTGGTCCCCCGTTGTTCGTCGAGGGCATTCGTTCGGTCTTCGACGACGGAGATCCGCACAGCCCCAAGCACATGGCGGATTCAGCGATAGCGGCGGTGCTTCTGGGTGCCGCCAACGACCGACTGCAACGCCTGCACACGTTCATGCCGCTGCGCCTGGCCACGCTCCGCACCGAAGCCAACGAGATGACCCGCATCGTCTCGCTCCCCGGCGAATGCACCACCTGGTTGAGCGCACGCCTGGAGCGGGCCGTGAAGGGGTCGGCGTCGCGTGTGCTGGTCACCTCGGTCACCGGCGACTACCTCGGGTATCTGACGACGGCGCGCGAGTACGCGGTGCAGAACTACGAAGGCTCCAGCACCATCTGGGGTCGTCATACCGGCCGTTGGCTGCAACGCCGTCTGGAAGAGATGGCGTTCACCGGTGCGGCGCCGAGGCTGCGCCCGACGGCCGAGTTCTTCACGGATGTCGAAGATGAATGGGAGACAGCCTTCAACTCCGCGAAAGACAGAGGCGTCTGGCGGCGCCGGGACGACCACGCGCACCAGGTTCCGACCGGCTCCGTCGATGTTCGCGAGATCGGCCAGTACTGCGACGGGCGGCCGGGCAACGCCGAGCCGAACCCGACGCAGCGCTGTGAAGCGGCGAAATAGCGGAGCACCCAGGCAGCCGTCAGTGCGGTAGAGGCGCCGCATGCTCGAGTCGTTCTACGCGAGTGCCTGGCAACACCCGGGCATGTCGTGGCTGGTGTGCGCACTGGCCGTGCCGTTCGTGCTGCGCGTGAAAGACGTGACGCTGCGCAACGTGCTGCTGCTGTTCACGGCGACGACCGCGTTGGACGCGTGGCTGACCGGCGCGTGGTCTCCGCTGCCGCAGGGCTCGCTGCTGGCGCGCAACGTGTCCATCGCCTTCGTCATCTGGGGCGACGCAAGGTTGTTCGTGTTGCTGCAGAAGTTCAGGCGTGACGACGCGACGTGGAAGCGGGCGTGGGCGACCGGCCTCGGGCTCGCGTTCATCGTGCCGGTGATTCAGGCCATCGCCATCCGCGCGTTCCCGGAGGCCTTCGTCGAAGAGCGGCGCATCTACCTCGTGTACGAGGCCGCCTTCGAGGTGCTGGGCTGCGTGCTCCTGTTGTCCGGCTACGCGCGCTCGTGGGTGGCCACTTCGCTCCTGGGCTTCTTCGTCGTGCAGTACGCCTTGTGGGTGGCGAGCGACGTGTTGATTCTGGCGGGCCAGACCTGGGCGTACGGACTGAGGCTCATTCCCAACGCGATGTACTACGGGCTGTTTCTGGGCTTCGCCGCGCGGAGGGCTGGCACGTGAAGAAGCTGCTGCTCGTCTCGGTGCTGAGCCTCGCCTGCGCGCACACGCCGCGCGGTGGTGACGACTCGGCGAAGCTCGAAGTGGGCGACAAGACCTTCACCCTCGGGGAGCTGCGCGCGCAGTTCGCGCCCGAGACCCTTCGCGGCTTCGACCCGTACTACCAGCGCGAGAAGTCCTTTCAGGCGCTCCCGCTCGCGCCGATTCTCAAACACGTCTACGGCGATGACGTGGCCACGCGTGAGTTCGTGTTGCGCGCGAGCGACGGCTACACGGTGCCCATCAACGGCGCGCGGCTGCTCGAGGGCGCCTACCTCGCGTTCGCAGATTCCGACGGCGCGTGGGAACCCATCGGCACCAACAAGGCCAACCCCGGGCCCTGGTACCTGGTGTGGAAGGACAAGACCGACCTCACCACGCACCCGCGCCCGTGGGCGCTGGCGAGCGTGCGCGCCGAGGCCTTCGAGAAGGTCTTCCCGCTGCTCGTGCCGCCCGGTGACGACGCGACGGTGAAGAAGGGGTTTCAGCTGTTCCGCGATTACTGCGTGAAGTGCCACGCGATGAATCAACAGGGCGGCCGCGTGGGGCCGGAGCTCAACATTCCGAAGAACGTGACCGAGTACCGCGACGAGAAGTTCCTGCGCGCGTGGATTTCCGACCCCTCGCAGTTCCGCATCTCGGTGATGCCGCCTTCGCCGCAGTTGAGCGAGGACGACATGACGGCGCTGCTCGCGTACCTGCAGGCGATGAAGGGCGCGAAGGTCACAGCGCCGAAGTCAGCGCACTGATCAGCGCGCCTTCACCGTGTAGGTGACGAGCGGGTGATCCGACCCGTACTTCGCGCCGCGGCGCAGCTTCGAGAGCTCGAGGCCGCTGCTCATCACCCAGTCGATGCCGCCGGTCGGGTGCTTCTTGAGGCCGGCTTTGTTCGCGAGCCACGACGGTGAACCGGGGCCGCCGGTGCGCGCACCTTCGTTCCAATCGCCGCCGAAGAGCACCGCGAGGCCACGCGCCTGCGCGCGGTTGGCGTGCGCGGCGAGCTTCTTCGTCAGCGACTGATACGAGCGAATGCGCTGCTCACCCCCGACGGGCCGGCCGTTCTTCCAGTCGATTCCCGGCGGCGCGTGCACCGACCCCACGCGCAGCCAGCCCGCGAGCCGAACCGTGGTCGTCGAACGCGGCTGCGCGACGCCCCCACGCACGTTGGTCCAACCGACGTCGGCTTCGACGCTCTTCGGGAACTTCGCCTCGAGCGAGTCGCGCACGAGAATGCCGGTCTCGCCGCGGTCCTTCGAACCGGGGAAGGTGATCAACCTGTAGCCGGGGATCTTCTCGAGCTGCTTGCGGTACGTCGAGATCTCCTGCAGCTGAATGAAGTCGAGGTTCTTGCTCTTCGCGATCTGCGCGACGGTGCGGCCGACGGTCTCTGCGTTGCGGCCGATCTTGCAGTTGTACGACGCGCCCCGGAGCGTCTTCGGCGTCTGACTGCCTTCGGCCTCGCCCTTCTTGAAGGTGCCTTTGAGCCCGAGCTCGTCGGCGAGCCGGCGACCCACCACCGCCGAGTCGTTGAGCCAGTGGTTCTGCTTCTTCCACGCCACGACGGCCTTCTCGGTGCGCGCGTCGAACGTGCTGTCGACCTTGCCTTTGAGCAGCCCTTCCGCCTTCAGCTTCGTCTCGAGCTGGCGCACCTTCGAACCGGTGTCGCCGAGGTCCATGACGCGGGGCTTCTGCGGAGCAGCGATTCGCATACTGCTTCATCGGTTTCACTCACGGCCCGACACGTGACCGGGTTGGAAATCGTGTTTACGGAATCGGCAGACGACGGCTCTGAACGGAGCGGTCGTTTCGGGTGCCGAGCGACGGGTCGACACGAACGGCTGCTCGCCGCGAAACGCTGCGTCACCTGGTCACGCAGGCTTCGACGGGGTTCTTGTGGTCGTTTCTTGAGCGAAAGCGGTCAATTTCTACGACAGGAACGAGCTGCGCCGACCTCGTGACGTGCCCAGGGGCCTGCCTGAGGCGCGCAGACGCCAGAACCCTCGCCGCCGCCCCCATTCAGGCCGCCGTCAGATGTTCCACGAGCACCTTGCTGCCCACCGCGATGAGCAACAACCCACCGGCGACGTCGAGCTTCTTGCCCAGGTGCGCACCGAAGCGCCGGCCCAGCATCAACCCCGCCGCCGAGAACCCCGCGGTGACGACCCCGATGATGCCCACGCTGATCAGCACCGGCGTCGCGAGCAGCGGCAGCGTCAACCCCGCGGCCAACGCATCGATGCTGGTGGCGAACGCGAGCACGACGAGCAGCCGCCAGTGAAACGGGTTCACCTCGACGGACGCCTCGTCGTCGTCGGCCTTGCGCGCTTCCCACAACATCTTCCCGCCCAGCCCCGCGAGCAGCGTGAACGCAATCCAATGGTCCCACGCGGAGACCACCGAACCGAAGCGCTCACCGACCACCCAGCCGAGCAACGGCATCAACGCCTGAAAGCCACCGAACAGGCCGGCCACCAGCAGCACGTCGCGCGGCGACACCCGCTTCGCCGCCATGCCCCGAGCCGAAGCCGCGGCCGTCGCGTCCATCGCCAGGCCCACCGCCAACATGGTCACGCTGAACAGCTGCACCAGCGCGAGTTCTCACATCAGGACCTTCAGCGGAAGGCCCGCTCGAGCCTGTCGAGTTGACGCTCGAGCGCCTCCTTCGCGTGCTGCGTGTGCTCGGCGGTGTGCATGCCTTCCTGCGTCACCGTCATGCGCGTCTGGTCGCCCTGCGTCGAGAACTCCACGGTGAGGTCGTTGTCGTAGGGCCGCACGCCGGCAATGGAGTCGATGCGGCACCGGAGCACGATTCGTTGCCCGGGCTTCAGCTCCATGTAGCGCATGGTCGTGGCGTGACTCGGCGAGCGGCCGATGTCTTCCAGGGCCTCGGTGGTCTCACGCGTATCGGCGACGAGGTCGAAGCGCAGCTCGCCACCTTCTTTCAGGTTCAGCTCGTGCACCTCGGCGTGGAACCCATGAGGGCCCCACCATGATTCGAAGCCGGCGCGGGTCGTCCACAGGTCCCACAGCGTGGCCGGATCGCTACGAAAGGTTCGTTCGACGACGGCGGTCGGTGCTGCGCCCGGGACGTTCATAGAAGCCTTGTAACGATGGAAGCCCTGGTGATTCGCCCGCCGCCACACCGTCACGACTACGCTGCATCGGGAATGGTTCACCCGTCGGTGGCAGTGCTGGAAGCGCGCGTTCGTCGTGGTCCCGAGGTCGTTCGTGAGGCGCTGCAGACCGCGCTGCCCGCCGGCCTCATGCCGTGGAGCGAAACCTCGCTGGTGCTCACCGGCATCGGCGCGTCGGGGGCGGTGGCGCGAACCGCCGAGGCGCTGCTGCGTCACGAGACGTCGCTGCGGGTCAGCTCGCTGCCGCTCTCGGAATTCGTCTCGCGCGACGTCGACCTCCAGGGGAAGACCCTCGTTCTCCTGTCGCAGGAGCTCTCGCCCAACGCCACGCTCGCGCTCCAGCGGGTGGAGCGCTTTCAGAGCGCGCTGTTGATTACCTCGCTCGACGCGCGCGACGAGCGGCTGCACGGCTTCAAGCAGAGCGGCGGGAGAATCTTCACGCTGCCGCCGAAAGAAGAGCCCGACTTCCTGGTGCGCATGATGGGCCCGCTGGCGACGGTCATGGGCCTGCTGCGGCTGGCCTGGGCCGGTGAAGGGCAGAAGGCGCCGGCCGAGCTCGCGCGCGTGCCCGAGGCGATGGCCGCCGCGCTCGAGAAGGGCTTCGACGCGGCCAGGTCGTGGCCCGACGACGTGCTGCGCCCACCGATGCTGGCCACGGGGGCGTATTCAGGTTGCCTCGAGGTCATTCGGTGGACGTGGATGGAGGCGTGGTGGACCGAGGCGCCGCCGATGTGGGACGTGCTCGAGGTCGCGCACGGGCCCTGGCAGACGCAGACGAAGATGCAGGGCCCGTGGCTGGGCTTCACGCGGCCCGATGACATGGCCGGGCTGTGGCCGCGCTTCGAGTCGATGCTGCCCGCCGGCCAGTCGCTGGTGAGGGCCGAAGCCACGCTGCCCGCGCCGTTCTGTTTCTTCGAGCACGCGGCGTTCGTGCAGGGCCTGCTGGCGGGCGTCTTGAAGCGCCGTGACGTCGACCTCAAGCAGTGGCCGGGTCACGGGACCGACGCGCCGCTCTACCGCTTCGACGGTCAGCGCTGAAATTCGGTCGTTCTGTAAGCCTTCGCTACGAACTGAGTGAAACCACCGTTCGCGCGCCGTGCGAAAATACCGGCATGGCGACCTACACCGTGAAGTCGGGCGACACGCTGAGCAAGATCGCAAGTCAGTACCGCACCACCGTCGACAAGCTCGCGTCGACCAACGGCATCTCGAACCCGAACCGCATCAACGTCGGGCAGAAGATCACCGTCCCCGACTCCTACTCGGCGGGTTCCGCGAAGAGCAGCGGCGGCAGTGCCCCGAAGACCTACACGGTGAAGTCGGGCGACACGCTCTCGAAGATTGCGGCGAAGTACGGCACGACGGTCAACGCCATCGCGTCGAAGAACGGCATCTCGAACCCCAACCGCATCAGCGTGGGCCAGAAGCTGACGATTTCAGGGTCGGGCGGCACGTCGGGCAGCAGCGGCGCCAGTGGTACGAAGCCGAGCTCCGGTGGCACGTACCGCGTGCGCGCCGGCGACACGCTCTCGTCCATCGCCTCGCGCCACGGCACGACGGTCAGCAAGCTCGCCAGCATCAACGGCATCTCGAACCCCAACCGCATCAGCGTGGGGCAGGTCATCAAGCTGTCGGGTGGCGGCAGCAGCGCGCCCGTGAACAACGGCCCCGTGGGCGGCACCGGCGGCTCGGCTTCGGTGAAGGGTCAGCGCGCGGCCGACATCGCGCACTCGCTGCTGGGCCGGAACGCGTCGGAGCTCAAGCGCGCCGGCGTGATTCCGATGGACCCCAACGTGCCCAACAACGTGTGCTGCGCGAACTTCGTGTCGGCGGTGCTGCGCAAGGCCGGGCTCATCGACTTCCACACCAACCTGGTGACGGGCTCGAACAGCGGCGTGCGCAACGCGCTCGGCACGATGCTCAAGGCGCGCGGTTGGAAGGTCGTGCCCGCGTCACAGGCCAGGCCCGGCGACGTGGCCATCGTGAACAACGGCCGCCACGTCGAGCTGGTGCACAGCAACAAGAACGGCAAGGTCACGTTGATCGGTTCGAACAACGTGAACTCCGATGGCTCGCAGCGGATCAGCTACGGCTCGCCGTACGGCAACGCGTGGTTCCTCACGCCGGGGTGAGTTGATCAGCTGCTCAGTGAGAAGCCGTCAGCGTTCACGCGCTGGCGGCTTTTTCGTGTCCGGTGCTGACAGGCCGCTCACCCCTTCAGGCGTCTCTGGTCTCGAACAGCTTCTGCGGCACCTCGTGGGTGTCGACCCACGACAGCCACGCCGGGTCCGTCGGGCCGATGATCGAATCGACCAACTCCCAGCGCTTCTGCCGCTTCGTCAGCAGCGCTGCGTACTGATTCGACAGCAGACCTTCCCTGGCGGCCTCGGCGAACGAAGTCTTCGCCAGGTCGACACCGCTCATCTTCGCGAGCACGAACGCCCACCGGCCTTCGACGTTCAGCGTGTCGACCTTCAACTTCACGTCGGCGCCGAACGCATCTTCCACGGGCAGCCGAGCGACGGTGACGATGGCTTCTTCGGTCTCGTTCATGCGTGGGACCATCGCGCAAAAGACGACGGGCCCGCGAGTGGTCTCGCGAGCCCGTGTCACTTCCGTGCTGCCCGGGGGTTTATTCCTGGTACCGGTTGAACCGCGCGGTCTGAATCGGCGCGCTCAGGTTGGCGATGTTCGACACGCGAATGCCCGAGTCGCTGATGGCGTACACGAAGTCGTCCGCCATCACGCTGCGACGCACGTTGGGCGTCCAGTAGTACGTCCAGCCGTAGTAATTCTCGACCTGGTACATGTCGCGGAGGCTGATGGCGCCCTTCGCCTGGAAACCCGTCAGCGGATCCACCGAGTACACCTTGAGCTCGGAGGTGAACGAGCTCCAGTAGTCACCCGCCCCGTTCCAGTTGCTGTTCCAGTCGGCGAAGGGAATCGCCAGCAGCTTCTTGGCGGCGAAGTAGTTGAACGCCTTGTGCTCGCTCTGCGCTTCGCTCCAGCCGTACGCGGTGCCCACCAGCTGCGTGTGCGTCTGCCGCGGGTTGGTCATGTCGGTCACGTCGAAGATGGCCAGCTGCAGCGCGCGCGCCTGCCAGTTGGTGTTGTCCTCCGGCACATAGGTGCCGATGGTCAGCAGGTGGTTGGCGTCGAGCGGGTGGATGTACGTCGAGAAGCCCGGAATCTTGAGCTCACCCAGCTTGCGCGGGTTGGTCGGGTCCGACAGGTCGAAGGTGAAGAGCGGGTCGACCTGGCGGAAGGTGACCACGAAGCCCTTGTCGCCCACCATGCGGCTCGACATCACGCGCTCACCTTCGGCGAGGTCGGGCGAGCGGCCGACCACGTCGAGGTAGCCCTGGTTCTCACCCAACACCGACAGGCGGTTGGTGGTGGTCATGGTGCCCCACCAGTTGCCGGGGTTCTGCGTGTCGGGCACGCGGGTCTGAATGGTGGTCACCACGCGGAAGTGCCCCGAGGCCGCTTCGTCCATCGAGAACTGGTCGACGATGTGGCCGTCGACGACACCTGACGCCGCGTAGACCGCGTTGCCCGGAGCGGCGATGTCGAACTTGTGGATGTAGGTGGTGTCCTTCTGGCCGGGCGCCGGCCACCACCACCAGTGGCGCGTGGCCACGTAGAGGTTGTTGGTCGAGGCGTAGATTTCACCCGGCTCCGCGAGGATCGACGTGCGGTGCACCGAGTCGGCGTTCAGGTCGAGCGTCACCACCGACACCTGACCCAGGCGCGTGGGCGCGTTCACGCGCGAGAACTCTTCGCACGCGTGCGGCACGATGGTGGTCTGGCCGTTGGCCTTGATCTTCGCCGCCGGCACCCACTCCGCGAGCGTCTGCTGGCGAATGAGCGCCTCGTTCTGCGCGATGATCTTGTTGTACTCGGCCTTGAGGCGGGCCTTGTCGTTCCACAGGCCCTCGCTCCAGTCGGGGCTCCACTTGAAGCCGGGCGGGAAGTTGAAGTCGTCGCTCAGCACCAGCCGCACCGACGCGCCGATTTTACGCGCCGAGTTGTAGTGGCCCGGCAGGTAGGTCTCGCGCACCACCCGCAGGTTCGTCATGTCGCTGACGTCGACCTCGGTCACCTTCACCGTGTTCGCGTAGTAGTAGCCGCAGTTGAGGCCCAGGCACTGCACGCCGCCCTGATTCGACAGCGGGTACCACTGGTAGATGCTCGAGAAGACGACCGCCTTGTCGGTGCCGTCGAGGAACATCTCCTGCGGGTAGCCTTCGATGGCCAGCGTGCCCTGAACGCCCAGGTCGGTGGCGGGCCAGCTCTTCGCGGCGTGCAGCGTGTTGCCCGAGAGCGCGAAGATGCGCGTGCCGTCGTTCTTCACGAAGTCGGCTTCGTCGACGCCGGCGACCTGGTTGTTGGTCTGCGTGTAGTCAGTCGGCGCGCTCTTGCCGCCCGCGGCGTTCGTCGCTTCGGCACGCGGAGGGCCGCCAGCCAGGAAGTCACCTTCGAGGCCGCCCCACCCACCCCACCAGCCGAAGCTGGGCACGCCGTCGCGCTGCGCTTCGAGCTGCGTGCGCATCTGCAGCACCGCGGTGTCTTCGAGGTACTTCTCGAGGTCCTGGCAGGCGTTGCTGCCGTTGAACGCGGTGAGCGAGACGCGGTCGTTGACCGCCTCCGGAGGCGGTACCGGATTGCCGCCGTCACAGCCAGTGAGGAACGTGCCTGCGATGCCCGCGGCGGTCGCGATGCTGCGCCATCGATTGAGCCATTCTTTCTTCATGTGGAGCCTCCCTGCTTCTTCAGTTCGCTGCGGATGTGCCGGCCGGAAAAGTCGCGGCGCATCCCAATTGCGAGGGGCGGGCCAGCGGGGTTCGTTCAGTTAATTCAACGACTTGGGGACTTCATCAGCCTCAAAGTTCTGAGATCCACCGAAGGTCGTGGTGGATCTCCAGCGAGGCCTGCATGGAGGGCGTGCGCGGCGGGCTCCGGCTCAGCACGTCTCGCACAGGCCCTCAGCCTCGCGGCGAAGTCACGCTCCTCACCACGTCGGTCGTTCGTGGTGACCGGAACCACAGCGGGCTGTGGTTTTCATAGACACGAACGCGCACGACCATGAAGCGCGGTGACGTGAAGGCTCAGGGGCCACGTCACGGGCCCCCGAGGCTCAGCCCAGGAGCTCTTTGACCGTGCGCACGAAGTCCTTCTCGGACTCGTCGACCACGCCGTCGACACCGATGAACCACTTGGCCGCGGCGACCACTTCGGCGCGGTGCTGACGCAGGAGCCCGAGGTTCGGCTGCGGCAACGGCTTGCCCAGGTCGAGGTGCTTGAGCAGCAAGTCCATGGTCTCGGCGGCGATGCCCCACTTCTGACCGAGCGCGACCACCGCCGCGCGTTCTGCGGGCTCGAGCACGTCGTCGGCCCACGCGACCTGAAGGAGCAACTTGAGCGTTTCGAGGTTCACATCGTGCTGCGTCGACGGGCGGTCCATGCCGCGAAACGTACACAGACAGCCCGGGCGACTGAACTCATCTCCATGAGCGACGCACGGAGCGCGGAGTGCACGCGAAGCCGCGGCCGGAAAAACGAGAAGCCGCCGGCACCACGTGGGCACCGGCGGCTTCGAGCTCACTTCAGGCCGTTCACTGCAGCGAGAAGTTCAGCGTCACCACGTCTTCGTCGCCCTGGCTGTATTCCTTCAAGATGACGAACACCGTCATCGGCGCAGTACCCGCGCTGTTGTCCACCACGAGCTCTTCGCTGTCGCCTCCGCCTCCGTCGTCGACGCACTCGGCTTCGCCGACCATCGTGCAGACCGGCGAACGCGCCGCCAGCACCACGTCGCCGTAGGCGTCGACGGCCGACTCCACCGTCAACGTCTGCCCCGCGGGAATCGTGACCTCGTAGACGACGTCGAGACCGTCGGCGCCGCCGGCACACGTGGTGAGCGGGAAGTCGACCGCCGCGGCCTGCGCGAGGTCGACGGTGCGCGTCGCGGCGCCGGCGGTGAAGGTCACCACTTCGGCCGAGGTGCACGTGTCGTTGGTCGGCGGCGTGAGCACCGGCTGCAGGTCGAGCGTCAGGCCGATGTCGGCGTCGTCGGTGTCGGCCGAAACGACCACCCAGTACGTGCCCGCCGGCAGGTTGCTGACGGAGATGACGTCATCAGCGCCGAGCTCACCGAAGTAGTAGTCCTGACACGCGACCACCGTGCCGGGGTCACACGCGCCGCTGCGCAGCTCGAGAATCGAGTTGGTCGTCGGGCCCGAGGTGGCCGTCAACCGCATGCGCTGCGGCATGGTGGTGGTGAACGTGTACACGACGTCGTGCATCGGCGTGGAGTACGTGCAGTCCATGTCGGGCGGCGCGAGGTCGGCCGCGGCGAGCGCCGCGTTGAGGCTCACCGACATGTTCGGCACCAGGGTGGCCGCGCCTGCGCAGGTGTCGTTGGCTGGCACCGTGGGCGGCGGCTCGATGGTGAGCGACAACCCCATCACCGCTTCCGGCGTCGCGCTGGCGAGCACCACGTAATACGTGCCCGCAGGCAGCACGTTCTGCACGATGGCCTCGTCTTCGCCTTCGTAGTTCTCGTCGTTGCACGCCAGCGAGGTCGAGGTGTCACACGACGTGCCGCCGCCGCGCAGCTCGAGCATCACGTTGGTGTCGATGTCACCCATCGCCTCGAGAATCACGCGCTGCGGGGTCGCGAGCGTGAACGTGTACACGAGGTCGTGGCGCGGCTCGTAGAACGAGTTGCAGTCGAGGAGATCGAAGTGCGGCGCCGCCGAGAAGCCGTCGACCATCACCGTCGCGCCCGACACCAGCGTCTGCGGCATCATGCAGGTGTCGTTGGCCGGCGGAGGCACGGGCGGCAACAGCTCGAGCGAGACGCCCACGGCTCCGGGAATCACGTCGGCGCGGTACGCGGCCACCACCACGAAGTACGTGCCCGCGGGCGCGTCGAGCAGGTCGACCACCTCTTCGTCGCTGATGCTCTCGTCGACGCACGCGACTTCGGTGCCCACGTCGTCACAGGCGGAACGCAGCGAGACCACCACGTCGGTCGACGACTCGTCGGCCGTCACCTTGATGCGCTGATTGGCCGTGGTGGTGAACGTGTAGACGACGTCGCCGCCGGGCGCCGTGCTGTTCATCGCGCGGCAGCCGAGCTCGTAGTTGTTCTGCGCGTCGTTGAGGTTCACCATCTGCATGGCGTTGGGCGCCAGCGTGGTGGGCATGGTGCACAGGTCGTTCATCGGCGGCGGCGTGGGGGCGCTGAGCGTGACCGTCAGCGTGAAGGCGCCCGCGCCCGAGGTGGTCGACGAGTCGACCGCCACCAGGTAGTCGCCCGGCTGCACGTTGGTGCGACGAATCGAAGCGCCGCTCGTGGTGCCCGTCGAGCCCGTGTCACACGACAGCTCGCCGCTGGAGCACGAGGTCAACAGCGCGACCGCCGGCGCGAAGTCAGCCGACGAGAGGTCGATGAGCACGTCTTGCGCGGTGGCCAGCGTGAAGCGGTAGTAGACGTCGCGGCCTGCCGCCGAGCCCGACGAGCACGTCAGCGGCTCGTTGGCGTTGCCATTGAGCGCGCCCACCAGCGTGCCCGCGACCGTCGCCACGTTGCTGGTGAACATCAGGTCGGTCGGCATGCTGCACAGGTCGTTGGCCGGCGCAGGCACCGGCGGCGCGAGCTCGAACACCATCGAGTACGTGCCCGGCGTGTCAGACGCCCGGTAGTTGTCGACCAGCACGTACCAGGTGCCCGCCGGCAGGTTGTCAAGCGTGAGCGACTCGTTCTCGGTATCGTCACCGTCGTTGACGCAGGCCACGGTGTTGAACGCGGCGCACGGCGAAGACAGCACCGAGAGCACCACGTCCTGTTCGTCACCGGTGTTGGTGCTCGAGACGATGAGCGCCGAGGGCTGCGTCAAGGTCACCGCGAAGAGCGCGTCGTTGCCGCTGCCCGCCGACGAAGCGCCGCACGCCGACGCGTACTGGTCGGTCATGGTCGCCAGGTTCACGTCGAGAATCGCGACCGTGCCGCCGTCGAAGTCGACCGGAATGGCGTAGTTGCAGATGTCGCCGGGCTCGAACACGCCGCCGTCGTCGAACGGGTCGACGACCATGCCAGCGTCAACTTCTTCACCACCGCCGCCGGTGCCGGTGCCGCCGCCCGTCGCCGTGCCGCCACCGGTCTGGCTGCCACCACCCGTCGCTGAGCCGCCGCCCGTCGCCGAGCCGCCGCCGGTCGCGCTGCCACCACCCGTCGCTGAGCCGCCGCCCACACCCGAGCCTCCGCCGACGGAAGATCCGCCACCTGTCAGCGGCGGCAATTCACACAGCCCCGTCGCGGTGTTGCAGGTGGTGCCGGCGCTGCAGCCGGTGTCGACACATGTCTTCTTCTCAGGCGGGCACGCGAAAAAGACCGCGGCACACGCGACGAACAGGAGCGTTTGTTTCATTCGGAAGAGCCCAGGAACGAGGTGAGGTGTCACACGTCGGTTTCAATCACACTCGACGTCGCCATCGCTACGCGGGGAGCGAAACTCTCAGTACTTGAGAAAATCGCCGCGCTGGCCGGCTTCAGCTACGAGGCCGCCATGCGCGTCACTCCGCTTCTGTTGAGCCTGGTCGTCGTCGCCTGCGCGTCTCCGGTGAGAACGCCGCACGAAGCGCCTGCGGGTGTCGAGAAGTGGAGCGAAGGCATCGACTGGAAGCAGGCCGGCGACGAGACCGTGGCGCTGCTGCAGGGGTACCTGAAGCTGGACACCATGAACCCGCCGGGCAACGAGACGCTGGGCGCGGAGTACCTGAAGTCGGAGCTCGCGAAGGACGGCCTCGAGGCGACGGTGCACGAGTTCGCGCCGGGCCGCGGGTCGTTGATTGCGCGGCTCAAGGCGGGCGCGCCGTCGGGCCAGAAGCCGCTGTGTCTGCTCTCGCACATCGACACCGTGCCCGCGGAAGACGACAAGTGGCCGAGCGACACCGGGCCGCTGTCGGGCGTGGTGAAGGACGGCATGGTGTGGGGCCGTGGCGCGCTCGACATGAAGGGCATGGGCGCGCTCGAGCTGCAGACCTTCCGGTTGCTGGCGCGCAACAAGGTGACGCTGCACCGCGACGTGCTGCTGCTCGCCGTCGCCGATGAAGAGGTGGCCGAGGGCGGCATGAAGCTGGTGACCGAGAAGCTGTGGAGCGAGGTCGACTGCGGGCACGTCATCAACGAAGGCGGCATGGGCATCAAGGGCCTGCTGTCCGAAGGCGAGACCACGTTCGCCATCAGCGTCGGTGAGAAGGGCGTGTTCTGGGCGCGCATCACCGCGGAGGGGGAAGCCGGCCACGGGTCGACGCCCATCGATGAACGCGCGCCGACGCGGTTGGTGAAGGCGCTGGCGAAGTTCGACACGCGCAAACCGACGCCGCGCGTTCAGCCGGCGATGTACGAGCTGCTGCGGCGTGAAGGCGCGAAGAACGGCGGCGCGAGCGGGTTCGTGATGCAGCGGCCAGCGCTGGTGGATCAATTCGCGATGAAGAAGCTGCTCGCCAGGCCGACCACGCGCGCGACCATCACCGATACCTGCCAGGTCACTGGCTTCGACGGCCGCGGCACCGCGCCCAACGTGATTCCCTCGGGCGTGAGCGCCATCGTCGACTGCCGGTTGCTGCCGGGGACGACGCCGAAGGCGATGCAGGAGGAGCTGGAAGCGCTGATCAAAGACGTGCCCGGCGTGAAGGTCGAAGTGCTTCAGGCCTTCGAAGCCGGCGTGTCGGACATCGACGACCCGCTGTTCGACGCCCTGGCGCGGCAGGCGGTGCGCGGCCACCCGAACGCGATTGCAGGGCCGGCGATTTCACCGGGCTTCACCGATTCGATTCTGGCGCGCGCAAAGGGCGCGAGGGCCTACGGCTTCGTGCCGTTCGACATCACCCCCGAGGAGCTGGCGACGTTTCACGGGCGCGACGAGCGCGTGAGCGTGGCCAACGTGCACCGCGGCCTCGAAGTGCTCTTCCGCGCCGTGGTCGACGTGAGCGCGACCGCGCCGTGATTTCGCTGGACCTCACCAACCGCGGCCTCGAGCACGTTCCTGACGAGGTCTTCGCGCACGCCGACACGCTCGAAGAACTCTCGCTGTCGAACAATCGACTCACCTCGCTGCCGCCGCGCCTGGTGGAGCTGCGCAGGTTGAAGCGCCTGTTCTGCTCGGGGAACCCGTTCGAGACCGTGCCCGACGTGCTCGGGCAGTTGCCGGCCCTCGAGATGATCGGCTTCAAGAGCTGCGCGCTGACCGACGTTCCCGCTGCAGCGCTCCCGCCGCGCCTGCGTTGGCTCATTCTCACCGACAACCGGCTCACGTCGTTGCCCGAGGCGCTGGGCAACTGCACGCGCATGCAGAAGCTGGCGCTCGCCGGCAACCAGCTGACGTCGTTGCCCGGTTCCTTCACGAAGCTCACGTCGCTCGAGCTGCTGCGCATTTCTGCCAACCGCTTCACGTCGTTCCCCACGGCCCTGCTGTCACTGCCGAAGTTGTCGTGGCTCGCGTTCGCCGGGAACCCGTTCTGCGTACGGCCGCAGGTGCGCACGCGTTCGATTTCGTGGCGCGCGCTCTCGCTGCACGAGGTGCTCGGGCAGGGCGCGTCGGGCGTCATCTCGCGCGCGACCTTCGAAGGCCACGACGTCGCCGTGAAGGTCTTCAAGGGCGCGGTGACGTCAGACGGGCTTCCCGAAGACGAGGTGACCGCGTGTCTGGTGGCGGGTTCGCACCGTCACCTCATCGGTGTCGAAGGCCGGGTGACAGATCATCCGCACGGCGCCGACGCGCTGGTGCTGACCTTGATGCCGCCGCGCTTTCACCCGCTCGGCGCGCCACCCGATTTCCAGAGCTGCACGCGCGACGTGATGTCGCTCACGCTCGGCGCGGCGCAGTCGCTGCGCATCGCGCGGCACGTGGCGGAAGTGGGCGCGCAGTTGCACGAGCGCGGCGTGCTGCATGGAGATCTCTACGCGCACAACACGCGCGTCGACGACGAAGGTGACGTGCTGCTCGGTGACTTCGGCGCCGCGAGCCTGATGAACGGACTGCCGCTCGAGCACCTCGACGTGCGTGCGTTCGGCGCGATGCTGGATGATCTGCGCTCGTGTGGCGCGCCCGCAGTGCTGAGCGAAATGCGCGACGTGTGCTGGTCGAGCGCGCCGCCGCGCTTCGCCGACCTGCTCCGCGATTTTGGTCGTTCCCTGAACTCGGTGGCGTGACACGCTGCCGCGCATGGGCAGTCTCTGGGCAGGGCTCTCGCTTCGAGTGCAGGCAGCCATCGCGGTGGTGCTGCCGTGCGTCGCCGTCGCGCTCTTCGCGTCGATCTACTTTCCCTCGCGACTCAATGAGCAGGCCGGTGAGGCGCTCGAACGTCAGGCCGTCAGCGTCGGTCAGCTCTCGGTGAACAACGCGGCGCCCATCATGCGGCTCATTCGCGACGGCCTCGCCACGCCGTCGGAATTGAACGGCATCTTCGAAGGCGTTCGCGCCGGTGGCAACGTGACGCAGCTCGGGGCGCTCGCGGTGACGAAAGACGTCACGCGCCGCACCCCCGAGGGGAAGCGCTTCGTGAAGCTGGAGGTCGGCGAAGGAAAGACGACGCAGCTGCAGGGCGATTTGCCGTCCGCCGAATACGAGATCCCCGAACCGGGGCAGTGCCACATCAAGCGCGGCGCGGTGCTGGACGTGCGCTGCTCGGCGAAGGACCAGGACTACGAAGCGGCGATGATCATCCGCTTCTCGCTCGAGAACCTCGCGGCGCAGCAGCGTGAGAATCAGATCGTCGGTGTGTGGGTGCTGCTCGCGGCCGTGGTGCTCGGGCTCATGCTCGCGCTGCTGATTTCGGGAGCGATTGCTGGGCCGCTCGGCGTGGTGTCGCGCGTGGCGCGTGAAGTCGCCGCGGGTGACGTGACCGTTCGCCAGGTCGATGTCGGCGGTGCCACCGAGATTCAGTCGATGGCCGCGTCGGTGAACGACATGCTCGCCTCGTTGCGCACGCTCGTCGGGCAGATGGTCGACCTGACCGGCCGGCTCGGCGAAGCCGCGAAGGGCCTGAACGTCGCGAGCAATGATCAGACGCACGTGACGAGCCAGCAGTCGGCGTACGCCCAGCAGATCGCGGCGACGTTCGAAGAACTCTCGCGCACCGCCGAGAGCATCACGCGCTCGACGGAGGTCGTGGAAGCGGCGGCGCTGCGCACGAATACCGCGGTCGACGAAGCGCGCGCGGTGGTGGCGGAGATGGTCGGTGGCATGACGGAGATCCGTCGCGAGTCGAAGGAGATCGCCGACGCCATCACCCGCTTGAACGGTGACGTGCAGCAGGTCAGCCGCATCGCGCAGGTCATCAAACAGGTCGCCGACCGCTCGGACCTGCTGGCGTTGAACGCGGCGCTCGAAGGTACGAAGGCCGGTGAAGTGGGTCGCGGCTTCTCGGTCGTCGCCGCGGAGATGCGGAAGCTCGCCGAGAACGTGGCGCAGTCGGCGCGCGACATCGGCCGCATCGTCGAGAACGTGCAGTCGTCGGGTGACGTGGCGGTGCTGCGCGCGAAGGAAGGCGTCGAGTCTTCGGATCGCGGCATGGCCGTCGCCGAGCGCGCGCAGACGGCGTTCCAGCAGATCGTCGAGTTGTCGCGCGGCACGAAGGAAGCCGCGCAGCAGATCGCCGTGGCGACGCGGCAGCAGCGCCAGTCGTCGGAGCAGGCGGTGCAAGGTGCTCGCAACGTCGCCGACCTCGTGAAGCAGGGGGTTGATGCCACCGGCCGCACGACGCGGATCGCGCAGGACCTTCAGTCGTCGGTCGACGCGCTGACGACGGTGACGGGTCGATTCAAGGTCGCCGATCGCAACTGAACGGCTCTGAAGGGGGCGGGCGACGGGGTCTCGCGCGCCCTGCTCGGCCCGTGCGGGCCCTCATGTCGAGCACCTGGTGACCACGCTCACCCAGGCTTCGTGAAGCTCGGCGTTCGGCGGTCAGACACCACGGTCCTGACGGGGTTATCTGACCACCGAAGCCC
>QFQP01000085.1 GCA_003243425.1 Archangium gephyra
GCGAGCACGACGAACACGGCGGCGAGGATGAGCGAGGTGCGCACGACGGCATCGGCGTAGGCGGCGAGCACCGCCTCCTGCCCGACGGCCTGCAGCGCCGCGTCGCTCGTCTGCCCTGAGGCCATGAAGCCGGTGATCGCGGCCCAGCCCCCGGATCCGGTGACCGCGCCGGAGGTCGCCGACCGGACGGTGTGCTCGGTGAACGCGTTCACGAGCATCGTGGCGCCCGTGAGCCCGAGCGCGTAGCCGAACTGGCCGAACATCGTCCGGCTCGACGTCACCGGGCCGAAGAACGCCGCGGGGGCGAGCCGGAGGAACTGCCCGCCCTGGACCACCGACGTCACCGCCGTCGCCGCGCCGGAGAGGAGCACGGCCGGCAGATAGAGGGCGTATGGCGAGCTCGCGCCGATCGGGAGCATCGCGAGGTAGGCGATCGCGAAGATCCCGAGGCCGACGCCGAGCAGGAGCCCGCTGGAGACGCCACGCTTGATGAGCCGCCCCGTGATGACGGACGCGAGGATCGCGGTGACCGCGCTCGGCGCGCTCGCGATCCCGACGAGCGAGGTCGGCATGTGCACGACGTACTGCCAGATGTTCGACGTCATGATCGACAGCCCGGCGCCGCCGAGGTTGAAGCCGATCCCGGCGACCACGGCGGCGAGGAACGCCGGATGCGCGAGCATCCGCAGCGGGAAGACGGGGTGGGCCGAGCGGGCCGACACGACGACGAAGGCGGCGACGCCGACGACGCCGACGAGCGCTGGCACCCAGAACGCTGGCGCGGTGAGCCCCTCCCCCGCGTGACTGACGCCGAGCAGGAGCCCGGTGACGCCGGCGGCGATGAGGAGGTTCGCGACGAGATTGAACCGCGTGCCAGGCACCGTCGCCACCCGCGGCAGGACCCGCAGCGCGATCGGGAAGAGGATCACCGAGAGCGCGGGCAGCAGCAGGTATGCGGCGCGCCAGTCCCACTGGGCGAGCGGGCCGGCGAGCACCATGAGCACGAGCGGCCCGATCGTGCCGACGATCGTGAACGTCGCCAGCGCCGGCCCGCGCTCGCGCTCCGGCACCGCGTCGCGCACCATGCCGAACGCGGCGGCGAACGTCGCGCCGAGCGCGATCCCGGTGATCGCCCTGCCGAGGAAGTAGATCATCGGGTCGGGGCTCGCGGCCGTGATGAGCTGCCCGGCGCTGGAGACGAGGATCGAGAGCACGAGCACGCGCTTGCGCCCGACGCGGTCGGCGAGGACGCCGCCGAAGACGACGGTCGCCGCGAGCGCGAAGGTGGAGATGCCGGCCGCGAGGGACTGCTGCGCCGCCGTGAACCGCAGGCCGTCGCTCGCGCGCACGAGCGCGACCGAGGAGACGAACGGGTCGCTGACCTGCAGCGCCGCGAGGAGCCCGAGCACGATGACGAGGGTGCGTGCGCCCGGGGCGGATCGCGCCGATGCCACTGCGGAATCCGAGCCTGTCGCCATCTGCGCCCCCCGCCGGTCTGAGGACCACGACGACGGCGTCCCGGCCTCGGGGTCACCGTAGCGCACCGCTCGCCGATCCGATACGGACCTTCGCGCCGTCGCACGGCACGCCGAGCGCGGTCCGGGCCGGAGAACGCGAAAACCCCCGGCGGACCGGGGGTTTTCAGCGTGGTGACCCCAGCGGGATTCGAACCCGCGTTACCGCCGTGAGAGGGCGGCGTACTAGGCCGCTATACGATGGGGCCGTTGCGACAACTCATCGAGTATAGCCATAGTCAGCACGGTCAGGCGAATCGACCGAGGAGCATCCACCGGGGGGATGATGCGCACGATCCGAACCATCACCGCGACCGGCGCCGTCGTCGGCGCGCTCCTGCTCGGCGGCTGCAGCGCGCTGCTGCCCGAGGTCTACGGCCCGGAGCGCGGGCCGGACAGTCGCGTCGCCGAGCCGACCGAGGCGGCGGCGACCTTCCTCACGGTCGGCGACTGCTTCGGCTTCCCCGTCGAGGGCGACCTCGCCCGCGTCACGCTCGTGCCGTGCGCGCAGTCCCATGACTGGGAGGTCATCGCGCAGGGCGACCTGACACTGCGGGAGGAGAAGGAGCTCGGCGTGCAGAACGCGGTCTCCGGCTACTGCGCAGACCCGTTCGCCGCGTTCGAGGCGGCGAACGCCGACGGCGCGCCGTGGCAGCAGTTCCTGCTCTCGGAGGCCAAGCGCGGCGAGCGCACGGTCACGGTCTACACCTGCGTGGCGACCGTCACCGTGCCGGAGCCGTGACCGCCGGCGCGAGCAGCCGCAGCGACGCCGGATCGACCGCGACCTCGACCGGCAGGGGGCCGAGCCGCTCGCCGTCGGCGTAGCCGACGACGCCGACCGCCTCGACCCGCGCCCGTCGGGTGCGCAGCATCGTCACCTCGGGCTCGTCGACGTGCTCGCCGCGGAACACCTTCGGGAAGAGCCGCACGAACCGCGCCCGTGAGAGCCGGCGCACGACGAAGAGGTCGAGCATCCCGTCGTCGATGCTCGCCTGGGGGGCGATCTCCATGCCGCCGCCGATGAAGCGGTTGTTCGCGACGCTCACGAGCATGCCCTCGGTCTCGAGCACGCCGTCGTCGTGCTCGATCCGGTACGCGATCGGGCGCAGCCGCGCGAGCTCGAACGCGATGGAGAGCGTGTAGCGGCTCGCCCCCCTCGGGAAGCGCATCCGATTCGCCCGCTCGTTGACGAGGGCGTCGAAGCCGCACGAGACGACGCCGCCGAAGCGCCGCGCGGTCTCGACGCCGTCGGCGTCGCGCCACGTCGCGATCCCCGTATCGACGATCCGGGCGGGCCGGTGGAGGGCGTCGAGCACGATCTCGACCGCGCGCTCCGGGTCGTGCTGCGGGATCCCGAGCCCGCGGGCCATGTCGTTGCCGGTGCCGGAGGGCACGAGCCCGAGCGGCACCGTCGTGCCGGCCACCGCGCTCACGCCGAGCGAGACCATGCCGTCGCCGCCGACGACGACGAGCGCGGACGGACCGCCGGCCACCGCCTCGGCGACGCGGGTCTGCAGCTCGTCAAAGCCGCCAGCCACGAGCTCGGTCACGGCGTGTCCCCGCTCGGCCAGCAGCGCGGCGACCCGAGGGCCCACGTCTCGGCTGCGTCCGAAGGAGGCCGTCGGGTTGATCGCCACCACGATGCGGCGCGCCTCCGTCGTCACGGCACCAGTATGCCGCCCCGGCGGGCTCCGCGGCGGGTCAGTCGCCCTGCCCGCCGAGTTCGAAGAGCCGGACGAGCTCGTCGATCGAGCGCGCCGCGTCGTCGCCGCCCGTCGCGAGATCGTGTGCGACGTGCGTGCGCAGGTGGTTCTCGACGATGAGCCGGTCGAGGCTGCGCAGCGAGCGCTGGATCGCCCTGGACTGCGTGAGGATGTCGACGCAGTACTGCTCCTCGTCGATCATCCGCTCGAGCCCGCGCAGCTGTCCGGCGAGGATCTTCGTGCGGTGCAGGGCGCGGCGCTTGAGATCCTCGATCATGCCGCCATCGTAGGGCCGCCCTCGATCCGCCGGAGCGCCGGGCGTAGGCTCGGAGCATGCTGCTGACCAGGTACGAGCACGCCTGTCTCGTGCTCGAGCACGAGCACGAGCGCCTCGTCATCGACCCGGGCGGCTGGACCCGCCCGCTAGGCGAGCTCACCGGCGTCGTCGGCGTCGTCGTCACGCACGAGCATGCCGACCACTGGGCCGACGCGCAGCTGCGCGCGCTCCGCGAGGCCAACCCGGGGATGCGGATCCTCGGCCCAGACGGCGTCGCCATCGCCGCGACGAACCACCCGGTCGAGCGCGTGCGGCACGGCGACGTGGTCGAGGTCGGCGGGTTCCGGCTCGAGTTCTTCGGCGAGAAGCACGCGGTCATCCACGAGTCGATCCCGGTCGTCGACAACGTCGGCGTGCTCGTCAACGGCGCGCTGTACTACGGCGGCGACGCCTACACGGCCCCGGGGGTCGCGGTGCCCGTCCTCGCCGCGCCCGTCGGCGCCCCGTGGCTGAAGATCGGCGAGGCGATGGACTACGTGCTCGCCGTCGCGCCGGCGCGGTCGTTCGCCGTGCACGACCTGCCGCTCTCGGAGGTCGGCCTGCAGATGCAGCGGGCGAGGATCGCCTGGGCCACCGAGCAGGGCGGCGGCGCCTTCGTCGCGCTCGAGCCCGGCGACACGCTCGAGCTCTGACGCCGACCGGCGCGGCCGCCCCTGTTGCCCGGGCCACGGCGGGCACGTACGCTGTGCGGAACCCGCGAACGGTCCCGGGAGGAGACGGCATGGCCTCGATGTGGCGCCAG
>QFQP01000086.1 GCA_003243425.1 Archangium gephyra
TTATCTGACCACTGAGCGTCAGTTGCGTGACCTCGTTGGTGCCGCGGGGCCTGTTCGACATGAGCACGGCGTCTGACCCGTCGGATCCGTCCCCATCGAGGCTGCCGTCACTGAACGACGGATCTATCCCCCGCGGCCTCTCTCATTTCGAACATCAATGACGCGACTCACGAAGCTTCGTGGCGTTCAGCGGTCCGACACCACCCGTATTCCCCTGCATTCGCAGAGGAGGGCGTTCACTTCCTCTTCTGCGACTCCAACTCGCGACGCTGCCGCTCCTCCTGCGCGCGCACCTCCGGCGTCATCGCCTCGCCGAAGTCCTCCATCTCGGCGATGGGCCGCAGCTCCACGTTGCCTTCGTGGAACGGCGCGCGCTTGAGCCACTCCACCGCCTCCTCCATCGACTTCACCTGCAGAATCCAGAAGCCGGCGACGAGCTCCTTGGTCTCGGCGAACGGCCCGTCCATCACCGCGCGCTTCTTGCCCTCGTACATCACGCGCACGCCCTTCTTCGACGGCAGCAGGCCTTCACCCGCGAGCATGATCCCCGACTTGATCATCTCGTCGTTGAAGCGCCCCATCTCCAGCATCTCCTCCGTCGACGGCGCGACGCTCTCTTCAGATTCCTTGCTCGCCTTCACGATGGCCAGAACTCGCATGACGTTCTCCTTCCAGGTTCGCGACAGAGACCATTCCCTGTCCTCATAGACACGTCGAAAGACCCCGCCGCCAATCGACACAGCGCGAGGTGGCTCCGCAACTGTCTGAAACCGCTTTGGAATTCGATCCGCCGCGCCACCGTGGGAAAGTGCCCGCCATGCGTCTGCCGTCGCGTTACCTCCTGCTGCTCAGCGGTCTCCTCGCCGCCTGTTCGAGCAATCCGCCGGCGACCGGAGCCCTCCGTGTCGAAGTGGAGTTCAACTCCAGCCTCACCAGCCGTTGCGTGAAGGTGACGGCCACCGACGGCGTGGTGACGCGCGAGACCGACGCCATCGCGCTCGCCGGGAAGACCTCGCCGCTCATCATCGCCATCTACCCGCAGGGCATGCTCAGCAGCGTCGACGTGCAGGCGCTCGGGTTCGCCGACGACGCGTGCACCACGCGCACCGCACCGCTCGAGCAGAGCGACGTCGTCGCCGGTCACTTCGAGGAGCCCTTCGGCACCGTGAAGCTCACGCTGACCCGTGAGCTGCCCGACGCGGGCAGCGACGGCGGTCTCGATGCAGGCACCGACGGCGGCGTGGACGCAGGCGTCGATGGCGGCACCGACGGTGGCCTCGACAGCGACGGCGACGGTTGGAACGACGACGTCGACTGCCAGCCCAACAACCCGGCCATTCACCCCGACGCCGGTGAGACCTGCAGCGACGGCTTCGACAACGACTGCAACCAGCTCGCGGACTGCATGGAATCACCGAAGTGCGACAACACCGCGTGCCCGAGCGGCACCTGCATGGGCGGCGGCTGCGTGCAGCCCACCGAGACCATGTGCAACGACGGCTTCGACAACGACGGAGACAATCGCGCCGACTGTCTCGACGACGACTGCGTCGGCCGCTCGTGTGACGACGGCACGGCCTGCACTTCGGGCGACACCTGTGCGAGCGACGGTGGCTGCGCGGCTTCCATCACCGAGGCCTGCAACGAGACGCGCACCTGCTTCGCCACGCCCGGCCTCTGCAACCCCGACGGCGGCCTGTGCTCGTACACGCCGCTCACGCTCCCCGCGGGCAGCTGCGACGACAACAACGCCTGCACCGTGCAGGACGCGTGCACGAATGGCGCGTGCGGTGGTCAGCCGAAGACGTGCCCGGCGCCGCCCACGTGCTTCGGCACCGGCGTGTGCCAGGCGACGCTCGACGGTGGCTGCACGTACGCACCGCTGATCGCGTCGAGCGGCTGCAACGACGGCAACAACTGCACGACCAACGACCGCTGCGACGGTGATGGCGGCTGCTTCGGCGATCTGCAGACCTGTACGCCGCCCACGAACTGCCACGCGTCTTCGGGCACCTGCGACCCGAGCGGCGCGTGCATCTGGACGGCGGTGTCTGGAGGGTCGTGTGACGCGGGCATGGGCCCCCCCGGCACGTGCGGCGCGAACTTCGTGTGCGACCCGGTGCAGACCGCGCTGTTCCCCTTCACGCCGAGCAACTTCACCGAAGCGCAGCTGCCCGCTGACGGTGGCGTGGCGACCAACTTCACGGCCAACACCACCATCGACACCGATGCGGTGACCGCCACCAACGGCCAGACGTTGCCGCCGTCGACGGTCATCAACGGCGCGCTCGTCTTCCGCACCACGAGCCTCAACGTGAACGGCGGCGTGACGGTCACCATCAACGGCTCGCGGCCGGTCATCTTCGCGGTCACCGGCAGCGCCACCATTCCCAACAACGCGGTCATCATCGCCAACGCGGGGCGACAGCCTTCGTCGTGCGCCACCAGCGGCAACGGCGGCGACGGCAGCGACATCGGAGGCGGCGCCGGCGGTCGTGAGAGCGGCGGCGGCGGTGGCGGCTTCGGCACCGCCGGTGGGCTGGGTGGGCCCGCCGATGGTCACAGCGGCGCGACGGGCGCGGCGAACGGAAACGACACCTTGATTCCCCTGCGTGGTGGCTGCCGTGGAGGCAACGCCACGCCCACCAACACCGCCGGCGGCGAGGGCGGTGGCGCGATTCAGCTCACCGTGGCGGGCACGTTGACCCTCGGCGGCCGCATCGGTGCGCCGGGCGGTGGGGGTGGCGGCGCGCCAGCCAATGGCAACGGCGGCGGAGGTGGCGGCAGCGGTGGCGCGGTGCTCCTCGAGGCGAACGTGCTGACGCTGCAGAACTCGGCGCGGGTGACGGCGAATGGTGGCGGTGGTGGCGAGGGCAGCCGCGGCATGGCGGGTGACCCGGGGTCCATCGGGCGCGTCGATGGCGCCACGCCGGCGACGGGTGGCGCGGGAGGTTCGAGCGGTGGTGGTGACGGTGGTGACGGCGCGGCGGGCAACACCAACGCGGGGAATGGTGACCCGCCCAGTGAAGTCGACGCCGGCGGCGGTGGCGGCGGTGGTGGGCACGGCCGCATTCGCTTCAACCCGCGCATGACGTGCTCGCTGGGGAACTCGGTGGTGAGCCCCGCGCACGCGCTGGGTGGTTCGGTGCCCTGCAATTAGCCCAGGAGCTGATCAGTCAATTCGGGATGCTCGAGCGGGAACAGATGCCCGCCGCGCGCTTCGATGAACTGCGCCGTGGGTACGTGCTGTTTCACGCGCTTCACGGCGGCTGGTGAGAAGACGTTCGTCGATTCGCCGCGCACGAAAACCGAAGGAACCTTCAGGTTCTTCAGCTCGCCGAATGCGTCCTTTGGGCCGCTCTCGAATACGCGCGCTTCCCAGTCGCGGGGAATGGTGAGGCGAACGCCGCCTTCGACGTCACGGAGCCCGAAGTGCAGGTAGTCGTCGAAACACTCGGCGTCGAAGTCGCGGAACAACGGCTTCTTGCGGTAGCTCGCGCCGGCCGCTTCACGCGACGGCCACACTTCGCGCCGCTTGCGCGCCGACTTCGCAGGGCCGACACGCTTCACCAGCCCCGTCACCTTCAACGCGCGGAACAGGAATTCATCGCGCCGCGAGAAGAGCACAGGGTCCAGAGCGATGACCTTCGTGAACAAGTCCGGAGCGCGTGATGCGGCGATCAACGTCGCCACGCCTCCCAGGCTGTGCCCGACGCCGAGCACCGGCCCGAGGTCAGCTGCGCGAAGGCTGTCGACGAGGTCATCGGCGAACGTTTCCCAGTGCTGCATCGTGGAAGGTGGAATGCCGGGTTGAAGACAGCGCGACTTCACGGCGACGACGTGGAAGCGCGTCGACCATGCGGTGAGCAACTTCCGATAGGTGCCTGGTGGAAAGCCGTTGGCGTGCGCGAAGTGCAGCACCGGGCCGTCGCCGCCGAAGTCTTCGAGTTCGAACTTCATCAGGCGGTCGTTGTACGGACGCGGAGGTCGGGATGTCACTTCGCGAGGAGAAGCGCCTGAAGGGGAACGGTCGTTCGATTCACGTGCATCGAGGTCAGCCCGGGCAGCCACGCGGTCGCGGGCGCTGCGTGCCGCTCTTCACTCGCGCTTCGTGATGCTGATCAGCGCTTCTGGCCTGTCGTTCGGGCCGCTTC
>QFQP01000087.1 GCA_003243425.1 Archangium gephyra
GCGCGCAAGTTGCTGCACCGGCGTGCGCTGGTCGGCGCAGCGGCCAGCAGCCTGCCCATTCCGGGCCTGGACTGGCTGGTGGATGCGGCCCTGCTGGCGCGGCTGCTGCCGCGCATCAACCGCGAATTCGGCCTCACACCCGAACAGTTGGACAAGCTGGAACCCGGCAAGCGCGAGCAGGTGCAAAAGGCCGTGGCCATGGTGGGCTCGGTGCTGATCGGCAAGCTGATCACGCGCGACATGGTGGTGCGCCTGGCGCGCGCGGCCGGCATGCGCATGACGGCTACGCAGGCCGCCAAGTACGTGCCGCTGGCAGGCCAGGCTGCAGCGGCAGCGCTGGGCTATGCCACGCTGCGCTATCTGGGTGAGCGGCATATCCAGGACTGCATTCGTGTGGTGGAGCACGCAGAACTCGACATTCCCTCGCGGCTTGATCGCGCGCACCTTGCATCATGCTTGCGTGACAGATGTCTGCCATCTCGCGCCGATCCTTGCGTCATCCGTGCGCCCGCATCGTTCTTGGCTTGCGCGACCTCTCGTGCGAGCTGTCCGCAACATGTCTGCGTTCTTTCTTGCATCTTGCCGCTTTGCGAATTTGTCCTCGCTTGCACCATTGCGCTGTGATCGTGCCATGCCCGCGCCACTATCGAAGTAGAGTTGCGCAGGCAAGCAACAACACTGTCGCTTCACTGGCATTGGAGGAACGTCATGCTGACGGATGCTCAGCGACTGTCGACCCGGCGAGTCATCGCGGTCATGAACAACAAGGGTGGCGTCGGCAAGACGTCGGTCACCGCCAACGTCGCGGGCGTACTCGCGGTGTCCGGCAAGCGGGTGCTCGTGATCGACCTCGACCCACAGGGCAACCTCGGACGCGACCTTGGCTACCGGAACGAGGAGGGCCTCGACGACGAGGGCAGGAGCCTGTTCGACACCCTCTCAAACGGCGTCCCGCTCGCACCGGTCCGCGGGATCAGGGACTACAGCGACGAGGGTCGCGGGCGGCTCGACGTCATCCCGGGTGGCCGCTGGACCGCAATGCTCGCGGACGTGCTGAGCGGCATGGCGCAACGTGGAGCTGACCCCTCCGAACGGCTGGCCGAGGCGCTGGCCGAGATCGCGGGGGAGTACGACCTCGTGCTCCTCGACACTCCGCCCGGCGAGGCAAATGTGCAGCGTCAGGCGCTCATCGCTGCGAGGCGCATCCTGATCCCCACGATCGTCGATGACGGATCGCTGGATGGGCTCGGGGGTCTCGCGGCTCGCGTTGCCGACGTCCGCTCCATCAATCCGACCCTGTCGGTCCTGGGCGTCGTGCTGTTCTCGCTGAACTCGAGCGCCAAGCGAATCGAGGAGCAGACCCGAGCAGAGCTGACCGTGATGCTCGGCGACATCGCCCCGGTCTTCGCCGCGACCATCCGCCAGGCACAGGCGGCCGCCGTCGACGCTCGACGTCGCGGGCAGCTGGTCTTCGAGGTCGCAAAGGACTTCAGCGAGACGCGCTTCAACTGGACCAAGGAGCTCGACGACGCCGAGAAGGGCAGCGTCGAGACACCAGCGAGGATCGCCGCGAGCTCCACTGGGCTCGCGGCCGACTACGTGAACCTCACGAAGCAGCTGCTGGTGCACCTGGTCGAACAGGAGCAGCTCGAGCAGGGGATGACGGCCTGATGAACGACAAGCGCCCTCTCGGCAGCGCCCGCACCCAGCAGCGCACCTCGCTCGCCTCGGCCTTCACGACCGACTCGATCGCCTCTGAGCTCGGCGACCTGCTCCCGCCGCTGCTCCCGGTTCACGAACCGGACGCAGCCGCGGCACCGGCAGAGCCCGCACCGCCGGCCAGGAAGAAGCCGGAGGCCAAGGCACCGAAGACGAACTCCACGGGAGCCGCCGCGGCGCCGGCTCCCGTGAGCGACCCGGCGCCGGCTCCTGCGAAGCCGGCCAAGCGAGAACCGCAGCCTTCGACAATCGGCACCGACGGCGCAGTGAGCAAGGCCGAGCTCGGAGTCTCGATCAGCGTGCCGCAGTCGATCGCGACACGGCTCGAGGCCTTCCGAGTCAAGAGCGGCCAGAGCCACCCGACGATCCTGTTCGACGCGATCGAGAGCTGCTACGCGCAACTGCCGGACCTGATCAGGGCCGCGAGCGGGCAACCGGCCGGCGCGGCCGAGGGCGCCCAGACCCTGTTCAACCGGCCGGCGGTGGCTCGAAGGCGGTCCGACGAGCCCAAGTCGAGCTTCATCATCCGAGTCTCGCGGGCGAACAAGGACGTCCTCACCCGTCTGACCGCCGAGCTCGGAGCGCCGAGCCGGAACGCCCTGTGCACCGCGGCGTACGACGCCTACCTGCCCAAGCTGTAATCGAAGGGATCACCGCCGATGTCGACCACGTCACCCGGGACGTCCTCGCAGCCCAGCTCGCAGCCCGCCAGGGTTGCCCCGAAGCCGACGAAGTCGCGGCGCCGACCGGCGGTGATCGGCCTCGGCGTCGCCCTGGTCATCCTCGGCGGTCTTGCCACCTTCACACTCGTCCAGGCGACCGGGAACACGGTCACCGTGCTGATCACCAGCGCCGACATCGGCCGCGGGGAGACCATCACCGCAGAGGACCTCACGACGCTCGAGATCGCCGGCGGACAGTCCGTGGACGCAATCGCAGCCGCAGACTCCGCCGACGCGCTCGGGCAAATCGCGCTGGTGGATCTGCCGGCCGGATCTCTGCTGACCGGTGCCACGATTGGAAGCGCCATCGCCGTGGAGGCGGGGAAGTCGATCGTCGGCGTCGCGCTGACATCGTCGCAACTGCCGAGCTTCCCTCTGTCAGCCGGGGACACCGTCCGCGTCGTGGAGACTCCGGTCTCGCAGGGCGACCCGCCCGTGACGACGCCGGCGACATTCCAGGCGATCGTCTTCACAACTCGCGTCGACGAGGCAACCGGCATGACGATCGTCGACCTGGTGGTGCCGGAGTCGCGCGCTGCCGACGTCGCGGCGCGAGCGGCCACCGGCCGCATCGCGCTGATCATCGACGGGGGCAGCCGCTGATGGCCGTCGTCTCCTTGTTCAGCTTCTCGGGAGCGCCAGGCGTCACCACCGCTGCGATCGCGAGCATGTACTCCTGGCCTCGGCCTGCGATCGTCCTCGAGGCCGACACCTCCCGTCCGAGCGCGGTGCTCCCGGGTCTCCTCGAGGGCCAGCATGACCACAGCCGCGGCCTCAGCGGGATCTCGGTGGCTCAGCAGCGCGGCGAGCTCACGCCGCAGACCGTCGTCGACGAAGCCGTGGCCGTGGGGGAGTCGCGGTGGGTGGTTCCCGGATTCAGCAACCAAGCCGCCGGCGCCGGCACGACAGCGTTGTGGGGCGAGCTTGCCGGCACGCTCTCCGCATTCAACAGCGCCGCGATGGACGTGATCATTGACCTCGGCCGCCTGGTGCCTGGCGACGCGCGGCTGCCGCTGCTGCAGGTCAGCGATGCCGTGGTGCTCGTCATCGAGCCGGTCCTGCCTGACATCGCTGCGGCCGCGCCGCGCATGCCCGAGATCCGGGAGCGGCTGCGCCAGGTCGGCCGCGAGGACGCGCTCGCCCTGCTGACGGTTCAGGTGCCGTACCGCGGCTACACCGCCGCCGAAGTGCAGGCCCAGCTCGGCATTCCCGCGATCGGCGAGATTGCCCACGACTCTCGCAACGCCGCCGTGTACTCGCTCGGCGCACCCGCGGGATCGCGCTTCGCAAGCAGCGAGTTCGTCAAGAGCACTCGCGCCGCCGTGTTCGTGATCACCCAGCGCCTTCGCGAGCGTGAGATCGCGCTCGGCTACCGGCCCGCCGCGACGCGGGGCGGTGCAGCATGAGCGACCAGCAGCGCCCCCTGCAGAGCATCCCCTTCCTGCAGACCGACCGCTCGGCGACTCCGACCGCCCGGCAGCCCACCACACCCGCGCCGACCGGGCCAGGCAGCCACCTGCTCGCCGCGGCCGCCAAGGCACCGATCGAGATGCTGCCCCCTCCGGCCGTCGAGGCGCCGGCCATCGACCTGGCACCGACGCCGGCTCCGGCACAGCAGGCC
>QFQP01000020.1 GCA_003243425.1 Archangium gephyra
TTGAGAAACTTCAGCCCGGAGGGGGGAATGGTTTTGAGAATTTCCTCAGACCGGGGTCCCTTCCTTCTGAGAACCGACAACACAGGCGCCATTCGAGCCGGTTGATGTCAGCAAGCCATGTGGCGCGAACATGAAGGGCTTCGCGTTGATGCACCTCTTCCACATCATGGAGAGCATCGACCCTTCGCTGCCCGACGAGTGGCGCAAGCTGATTCCCGAACGGCAACGCGCGAGCGTCGAGAAGCGTGCGCTCACGTCGACGGCGTGGCTGCCCGTCGAGTTCTACTTTCACGGCGTCAACTGGTTGGCGCACCGGCTGAGCAACTCGCCGCGCGGCGCCGTGGAGCTCGGCTGTCAGATCGCTTCGCGGGACATCGGCGCATTCTTCCGCTTCGTGATGTCGATGGCCTCACCGGCGACGGTGCTCATGTTGTCGGGCCGCTTCTGGCGCAGCTACTTCGACCAGAGCTCCATGCACGCCACCCTGGTCGGCAACGACGGCGCGCTGTGTGAGGTGCGTGACTGGCCGCTGCGCGATGAAACGTCGCCGCACGAAATGGCCGGCAGCATGATCGCGTGGATCGAAGCGAGCCGCGCGAAAGATGTGCGCATCACCCGGCTGGAGGTCACGGCGCCCGGTCACTTCACCTTCGCGGTGCGTTGGCGCTGACACGGCGATAGACGAAGGGCCATGAGCCACGTCGCGTGGAAGGAACCGTTCGAGCGTTTCGCCAAGCTCTACGAAGAGGTCCGTCAGGCCGTGCCGAAAGACCCCAACGCCGTCTCGCTGGCGACGGTCGACGCGCAGGGAAACCCGGCCGTGCGCGTCGTGCTGATGAAGGACTTCGACGAGCGCGGCCTCGTCTTCTACACGAACACCCGCTCCATGAAGGGCCAGGCGGTACAGGCCACGCACGTGGCGGCGCTCAACTTCTACTGGCCGTCGATGGACCAGCAGGTGCGGCTCGAAGGCACGGTGACCGCCGTGACCGACGAGGAGGCCGACGCGTACTTCGCCACCCGCGCGCGCGCGTCACAGCTCGGCGCGTGGGCCTCGGACCAATCGAAGCCGCTGGCCAGCCGTGAAGCGTTGGAAGCGCGGCTCGCGGCGGTCACCGCGAAGTACGACGGTGGCCCGGTGCCGAGGCCTCCGCACTGGAGCGGCTTCCGTGTCGCCCCCACGCGCATCGAGTTCTGGAAGGCGCACGAGTACCGCCTGCACTGGCGCGAGCAGTACGTGAAGTCAGGCGACGGCTGGGAACACGGCTGGCTGAACCCCTGACGTCACCACGAGCCGCTCGAGCCACCGCCCGAGCTGCTGCCGCCGCCGAACCCACCGGAGCTCGAGCCGGATGACCACGACGACGACGACGAGCTCGAGGAACGCGTGATGCGCGGCGTGGTGCGGGTGTAGCTGTTGCGGTAGTTGCAGTGCGTGCAGTGCTCGTCGATCTGCACGAGGCCGCTCGAGTACTCGGTGGCGTGGGTGATGGTGGTCGACGTGCTGCGCATGGTCTTCGCGTGGCACGACTTGCACCGCGCATAACCACTGAACCACCTCGAGTAGTCGAGCACCCGCACGCTGCGGCACCGGCCGCAGTGCCACACGTCGTAGTCGACCGACTTCACGCGCTCTTCGGCCTGCTGCCGCTCGTCGAGGAACGTGTCTTCGCGGTCTTCGCCGAGTCGTTGCATGGGCACGTTGCACGTCTCGCAGTCGCGCCCGCGGTTGCGGTTCCAGCGCTGCAGCATGATGAGCAGGGCGATGACGAGGCCGCCGCCCAGACCTGCGAGCGGCCACTTGAACTCCCGGAAGCCCTCGGCGAGCACTTCGGCCGTCGGCCGTGACGGGATACCCGTGGTGATGGCGGTCTGCGCGAAGCGCTGCGCCTCGACGAGACCGGTGACGAGCTCGCGCGACGCCGCGCGCTGCAGCTGATTCTCGGCGAGCTCACGCTGCGAGCGCTCCCACGCGCCGGGTTGGCGATCTTCAGGCAACCAGATGCGGCCCGCGCCACTGCCGGTGTCGTAGGCGATGACGGCGAACGACTGCGCCGAGAGTCGCGCCACCTGCGAGACGAAGCGCCGCGTGAGCTCGTCGATGGTGGGGTGCGGCTCTCTGCCGTGGAACACGAGAAAGAAGGTGCGGCCCTTGCTGCTGGCGTAGATGTCACTGGCGGCGACGTCGAGCTGCGCGCGCTGCGACGAGGTGAGCACCTCGCTCAAGTCGACGACCCAGGTCCGCGGGCTTCGCTCGGGAAAGTGCGTGTCACCCCGGGCGTACGCGTCGAGCGCGTCGTCGACCTTCTGCGTGTCGTAGACCGGCGTGGTGAAGCTGTTGGGGCCCAGGCCCGCGTTGTCGGCCGGGTGCGGAGCCGCTGTTTTGCCGACGGCGCGACGCATGACCCCGTCGAGCGACCTCGACGCCGACAGCACCGCCCCCGCGAGGTCCTTCTGCTTCATGTGCGCGACGACGTCGTCACGCATGATCACGTCGGTCTGGGCACGCGTCACCCGCGAGCCGTCGCCGAGAATGATCTCCGCTTTGCGATCATCGACCGCGACCATCAACAGAATGCCGTCGTTGCTCGAAGCATGGCCGACGCCCCACGAATTGAAGACGCCGGTCGCGAAGTCGCGCGGGTTGTGGCCGCCGGTCGACGAAATCACCAACACGCCGAGCTGACCTGCGCCCGAGCTGTCGAGCGCGGCCGCGATGGCGTTGACCGCTTGAAGCGTGCCGTTCGGCAGTCGACCCGCGTCGTCGCGAACCCACTCACCGCGTGGCGGCGGCGCGATGTCCCACGGGGCGGCGAACGAAGTGGAAGCGACGAAGAGAGCGACGGCCCCGAGAGCGCTGCGCATGGGCCGCGAGCGTAGGTCAGTTCACCAGGAGCCGCTCGAACCACCGCCGTCGGAACTGCTGCCTCCGGAGTCGAAGCTGCTATCGCTGGCGTCGAGCGAGGTGACCGCGTTCGCCGGAATGAACGCGACCCACGAGTGCGTGTAGCTGCACCGCAGGCACTTCTCGGTGAGCTTCATGTTCCCCTCGGTGGGCCGATGCTGCGATGCAGGCGTCAGCACCGTCGAATCAGCCCTGCACAAAGGGCAGTTCTTCACCGACGAAACCGCCCCCGCCCACTTCGTGACGATGGCGTCGCTGCACTGCGAACACCACCACACGTCGTAGTCGGCCAACCGCGCTTGCTCTTCGCGTTGCTGCTCAGCGGTGAGGTGCTCGTCTTCTTCTGCCTCGCTCAATCGTCGCCGCTGCGTCCTGCACTTCGTGCAGCGCCGTCGCCAGTAGCGACGCGTCAACAGCACGAAGAGCAGCGCCAGGAAGCCGCCGGGGAAAATAGCCAACGTGATCGCGAGGAGCAGCGCGTCAGCGAGCTTGTCGGCGAAGGTCGGCGGCCGCGGCGGTGGTGGAGGAACCAGCAGCGCGTCGTGGAGCGCACGCGCGGAGTCGAGCACCGCGGCGTTCAGGGCTCCGGCCTTCAGGTTGGCCACGAGGTCCCGCTCCATCACCACGTCGGTCTGGTGTTCGGTCAGCGGCCGGCCACTCCCGAAGACGATCTCCGCCTTGCGGCTGTCGACGGCGATCATCACGAGCACGCCGTCGCTGCCGAGCTGCCAGTGCGCGAGCACGCCACGCGCGTACGCACGCGGCGTGTCTTCGACGGTGCCGGTGACCAGCACGGCGAGCTTCGCGACGCCCGCGTCGTTCAGTTCATTCGCGAGCGCGTCGACCTGCTGTTTCGTCTCGGCCGACAGCTGACCGGTGCGATCGACCACCCAACTTCCACTCGCTGGCGGCGCGATGTCAGTCGCCGCCGCGAGCACCACCACCAACCAACCCGCCATCACCATGTTCAGAGCCCCTTGACTGCCTCCAACACCTCGTCGACATGGCCCGCGACCTTCACCTTCGGCCACACCTTCGCGACCTTGCCGTCTTCACCGATGAGGAACGTGCTGCGAATGATGCCCATGAACTTGCGGCCGTACAGGCTCTTCTCGCCCCACGCGCCGTACTTCTCGGCGACGGTGTGCTCGGTGTCGGCCAGCAACGTGAACGGCAGGCCGTGCTTGCCGGCGAACTTCGCGTGACGCTTTTCGTCGTCGGGCGAAATGCCGATGACGATGGCGCCTGCCTTCTCGAGCGCCTTGTGCTGATCGCGGAAATCGCACGCCTCGGTGGTGCAGCCCGGCGTGTCGTCCTTCGGGTAGAAATAGAGGACGACCTTGTGGCCCGCGTAGTCGACGAGCTTCACGGTGTTGCCGTCCTGGTTCTTGAGCGAAAACGCCGGAGCCTTCTTGCCTGCTTCGATCATGCTCACCGCGTAGCACGACCGTTCGAAGCCTCAGAACGACCATTCAGTCGCTTCGGGCATCGACTTGGCGCAGCGCCGTGACACGCTTCGCTTCGTGCTGGCGGTGCCCGAAACCTCGATCGTTCGCGCCACGTGGAAGGCGTTGCTGCACCCGCGCCGGCTCCTGCCGATTCTCGTGGTGTGCACCCCGCTCGTCGTCGCGCAGGCCCGCTGGAGCCTCGACCCGTTCGGTCTGCCGATCGGCGTGTTGATGTGCCTGAGCTTCATCTTCATCGCGCCGGTCAGCTACCGCGTGCTGTTCCCCGACGGGCTCGATCTGTCGCACGGTGCAGTGCGGCTCGTTCTCTACGTGCTCGTGGGTTGCGGCGTGATTCTGAGCGTGGGCGCCGGAATCCCGAAGGTGCTCGGCGTTGGGTACACGTTCCTCACCGAGCGCACGTCGCTGCTGGTCATCACCGCCATGTTCCTCGTCGGCGGTTGGGGCCTGGGTCGCGACATCGGCTACGAGAAACGCGTTCAACGGCTGCAGCTGGAAGCCGAGCGGGCGCAGCTCCTCGCCTTGAAGGCCCACCTCGACCCGCACTTCCTGTTCAACACGCTCAACGCCATCGCCGAGTGGTGCCGCATCGACGGGGAAGTGGCCGAGGCGGCGGTGTTGCGCCTGAGCGGAATGCTGCGCGCGGTGCTCGAAGGCGTGAAGGCCCCCACCTGGTCGCTGTCGCGCGAGCTGGAAGTCGTCGACGAGTTGTTCGAGCTGCATCTGCTGCGAGACAAGTCGTTGTTCACCATGCGCAGGTCATTGCCGTCGCCGTTGCCGAACGTGCAGGTGCCTCCGATGGCCCTGGTGTCGTTGGCCGAGAACGCCGTCAAGCACGGGCCGGGCGCCGGTCACCGCGGCGAATTGGCGTTGAGCGTGACCGAAGAAAGAGACGACGTGGTCATCACGCTGGAAAACCCCGGGCCGTACAAAGGGCCGCGTGCGGGCAGCGAAGGTCTGCCCACCTTGCGACGACAGCTCGAGCTTACCTGGGGCCGTCGTGCGTCACTGGTCGTCGAAAGCGCGGGGAGTGATCGAACGCGCGCTGAACTCCGCCTTCCCAGGAGTCCGTCATGAAGGTCCTCATCGCCGACGATGAACAACTCGCGCGGTCGCGACTGCGCCGACTGCTGGGCGCCATGGAAGGCGTGGAGATCGCCGGTGAAGCGACGACCGGCGACGAAGTGCTCGCCTACGTGAAGAAGAACGACGTCGACGTGGTGCTGCTCGACATTCAGATGCCGAGGCTGACCGGCACCGAAGCGGTCGCGCTGTGGCCAGCGAATGGCCCGATGGTGATCTTCTGCACCGCGCACGCAGAGCACGCGGTCTCGGCCTTCGAGTCGGGCGTGGTCGATTACCTGCTCAAACCCATCGAGCCGGCGCGGCTGTCGAAGGCACTCGACCGCGCGCGTGAACGTGAACAGCGGGCGAAGTTCTCGAGTGCAGTGAAGCAGAGCCAGCTCTCGCGCATCGCCATCACCACCCGGCACGGTGTGGTGCTCGTCGACCCTACACACGTGACGCACGCGACGCTCGAAGACGAGCTGGTCACGGTGTTCACGAAAGACGCGCAGCACCTGACCGACTTCACGCTGCAGGAGCTCCACGAGCGCTTGCCGCAGTTCGAGCGCGTTCATCGTCGCGCGTTGCTGAACCTCGAAGCGGTGGCGCGGCTCGACCCACTCGAGACCGGCGGCTACACGGCGCGCACGCACGCAGGTCACGCCGTGGAGATTTCACGACAGGCCGCGCGCGAGCTCCGGAAGAAGCTCGGGCTCCGCAAGCAGCCCGGTGAAGAGGGCTAAGCGCCGAGCACGAACAGCTCTTTGTTCTTCAGCACGGTGACGCCCGGCGTGTGGTTGTCCCACGCGGCGATGGCGGCCTTCGCCACCGTGCGGCCCTGAATCGTCTTCACGTTCATCAAGCCCGGCAGCCACCCGATGACCGACAGCACGCTCTCGGCAAAGCGTTCACCAGCACGTGGCTTCTCGCGCGCTCCGCCAAGCAGTCCCGGCTGCAGGTACGTCATCGACGTGAAGCCGAGCTTCTGCGTGTCTCGTTCGAGCTCACCTTTGATGCGCGAATAGAAGACCGACGAACCGGGGTTCGCGCTCGTCGACGACACCAGCACGTACGCCGGTACACCGTTCTTCGCGGCCGCCTGAGCGGTTCTGAACTGGAACGTGTAGTCGACCTCGTACTGCGCCTCCTGAGAGCCGGCCTGCTTGATGGTCGTGCCCAGCGCAGAGAACAGAACGTCGCCCTTCACCTTGTCTGCCCAGACGTCGGGCGCGCGGAAGTCGACGACATGCTCTTCCAACTTCGGGTGCGTGCCACCGGACGGGCGACGGACGAAAGAGACCACGCGCTCGAAACGAGCATCTGCGAGCAACAATTCGACGAGCTGTGTCCCGACCAGGCCCGTGGAGCCGATGACGAGGGCGGTCGACATCACTTCACCTCGCGCCACCAGGCCGTCACACCATCGACCTGCGTCGGCTCGAACACCTGCCCCAACTTCGGCGTGATGACGCGCAGCTTCTGCTCTGCGGCGAGCTTCACGAGCGTCTCCGCCGGGTCGTCCCACGCGTGGAGCGCGAGGTTGAACGTGCCCCAGTGCACCGGCAGCAACGTGCCGCCGCCCAGCATCTGAAACACCTTCAACGCGTTCTCAGTGCCCAGGTGAATCGTTCCCCAGCTCGGGTGGAACGCACCGACCTCGAGCATCACCAGATCGAACGGCCCGTACTTCGCGCCCGTCGCCCGGAATTCTTCGGTGAGACCCGTGTCACCCGAGAAGAAGACCCTGTGCTTGTCGGACTGAATCACCCACGACGACCACAGCGTGGTGTTGCGGTCCGAAACGCCACGCCCCGAGAAGTGCTGACACGGCGTGGCGGTGATCTTCAGACCGCGAACGTCGCGCGCCTCGTGCCAGTCGAGCTCGTGAATGCGCTCGGCCGCGATGCCCATGCGCTCCAGGTGCGCGCCCACGCCCAGCGAGGTGATGATGGGAATCTCGGGCTTGCGCGCGAGCTCACGCATGGTCGCCGCGCAGAGATGATCGTAGTGATCGTGCGACAGCAGCACCGCGTCGAGCGGCGGCAGTTCATCGAGGCTCGCGGGCACCGGGTGAAACCGCTTCGGCCCCGCGAACGTGAGCGGCGAGGCGCGCTCACCGAACACCGGGTCGGTCAGCACGCGGTGCCCATCGAGCTCCAGCAGCACCGTGCTGTGACCGAGCCACGTCACGCGAAGGCCCGTGTCGACGGCGCGCGTCCACGCCTGGCGCGGGTTCTCCATCGGCAGCGGAGCCGGTGGCTGACGCTGCGTACCGCCGAAGAAATATTCGCCGAGCAGCGGCAGCGGGCTTCCCTGCAAGCCGGGCCCGAGCCCCGACGGGTTGCGGAACACCTTGCCGTCGAACTGCTTCGAAGCGCGAACCCGCTCCAGTCGCAGACCGCGTGCCTTCATGCGCGGGCACGCTGCCAGATCGTCAGATGGCTGTCTTCGGTCGCGGCACCCGTTGGACCAGGGCCTTGAACTCCGGCGAGTCGACGCGCATCAGCATGACCTTCAGCTCGATTTCGTCGTCGAGCATCACGCGGCGCTCTTCACCGTGCAGCAGCCCGACGTGCCCCAGTCGGCGGCCGCTCGGCAGCTCGAGGTCGAGCTTCACGCCGTAGCCCTGCCCTTCTTCACTGGGCGTCACCACCAGCTTGTAGTCGGCGATGGGCGCGTTCGGCTGGCGGCGCTCGACGGTGATGTTCTTGCCCTCGAAGCCGAGCACCTTGGGCTTGGCGACGGTCTGCCCGTGCTCCTGCACTTCGATGGCGAGGTACAGCGCTTCTGGCGCGCGCGTGGCCTGCGCCTGCGAAGCACAACCTGCCGTGACGATGAGGGTGGCCAGACTCAGCAGGAAGATTCGGCGCATGGACGTTCCCCCGCTGCAACATGAAGACCGACTCGACAGTTCAGCGATTTCCGAGCGTTGGAGGCGCTGGCGCAGCGGCTGAACTGACAAGCGCGGCCGGTTCGACGCAGGTGCGAGTGACATCGTGTCAGCACCACGTTCACGCGCTGCGTCGATTGCATGAAACCTCCTGAATCGGGGGCCAACAACGTGCCGCCCTTTCCATTCCCAGGTGAGATGGTCGCGGCCGATGACGCCCGCCGAGCTGCGCGAGACCGAGTTTCCGATTCTCAAACACACGACGTGGCTCAACGCCGCGGCCTCTTCGCCCACGCCTCGCTCTGCCTACCTCGCGATGGAGGGGTTTCTGCGCGAGACGATGGAGAAAGGCGACACCCGCTACCCCGCGTGGGCCCGCATGAAGGACCAGACGCGTGAACGTTTCGCGCGCTTCATCAACGCGAAGCCGACCGAGATCGCGTTCACGCAGAGCACCAGCTTCGGCTTTCACGTCATCGCGCAGGCGCTGAAACAACATGGCGTGGAAGAAGTGCTCACACTCGACGCGGAGTTTCCCAGCACCACGCTGCCCCTGCTCTACGACGGGCTGCGGCTGCGGGCCGTGAAGCAGCGCGCCGACGGCACCTGGCACCTCGACGACCTGGAAGCCGCGCTCACGAAGACGACGGGCGCCATCGCCGTCTCGGCCGTGCAGTACGCCAGCGGCTTCCGCGTTGACCTCGAGAAGGTCTCGGCGCTGTGTCGCTCCCGGGGGCTGGTGTTCGTCGTCAACGCCGCGCAGGGCCTGGGGCACGTGCCCATCGACGTGCAGAAGCTGGGCGCTGATTTCGTGGCGGGCACCAGTCACAAATGGCTCGCCGCGGGTTACGGCACCGGCTCGCTGTTCATCGCGCAGAAGTGGCTCGAGCGAACGCGGCTGCCCTTCGGGGGCTGGCTGTCGGTGAAGCCCGAAGAGCAGTTTCTTCCGTGGGTGCACGCCGCGCGCAGCCACGAAGACGAGCGCGCCTTCACGGCGACGGGCACGAAGTTCCGCGCTGAAGCCTCGGCGCTGGAGGCCGGCGCAGGCGCCTGGGTCGGCCTCTACGCACTCGACGCGGCCCTCGCGCTCCACGAAGCGGTCGGCGTCGAGAACACGCTTCGTCACAACATCGCGCTGCAGCTGAAGTTGAGGGCGCAGCTGCGCGCGCTCGGGTTCACGCCGACCACGCCAGACGACCCGGAGACGCTGTCAGGCATCTGCGTGATTCCGGTGAAGGGCCCGCCCATCGACACCGTGCGGGCGCTGTTACGCGAAGCGAACATCGCCACCACCGCGCGCGGAGGCGGGCTGCGTATTTCCACGCACGTGTTCAACGACGAAAGCGACCTCGACACGCTGGTGAGCGCACTCAAGCGTCTCGGCGTCGAACCTCACGTGGCATAAGCGACCCCGCCGATGGACCGCACCGAACGCCTGCTGGATCTGGTCGCCCTCTTTCTCGACGCGCGCGAGCCGTTGAGCCTCGACGACATTCGCGACGCGTTCCCCGACGAGTACAGCGGCAGCCACGAATCGTCCCAACGCAAGTGGGAGCGCGACAAGAACGAGCTCATCGAGCTGGGGCTGCCCATCACCTTCATGCCGCGAACCTCTGAAGACGCGGGCGGCTACGTGATGGACAAAGACGCGTACTACCTGCCGGAGCTGGGGCTCACGCCCGAAGAGCTCGCGGTGCTCTACGCGGCGGGCTCTGCGGTGCTCACGTCGGGCGCGTTCCCCGGCAAGCAGGACCTCGCGCACGCGCTGCGGAAGGTCGGCTTCTTCGCTGACGGCCCGCTGCCGGCGCCGAACGTTCGCCTCGAGCTGGGTGGAGTCGCCGACGCGAAGGAGCTGCCCACGCGCCTCGAGGTGCTGTGGTCGGCCATCAACGGCCGCAAGGCCGTCGAGCTCGACTATTTCTCTCCACACGGCAAGGGCGCCACCACGCGCAAGGTGAACCCCTGGGGCCTCGCGCTGCGCCGCGGGGTGTGGAACCTCGTCGGCTGGTGTCACCTCCGGCAGGACGTGCGCACCTTTCACGTGCACCGCATTCGCCGGCTGGTGCCCAACCTGAAGAGCCCGCGTCAGCCCGACTTCGAGGTGCCCGCTGATTTCCGCGTCGACGCATGGGTCGCCAGCTGGCCGTGGCAGCACCGGCTGCACCCGGCGGTCGACGTCACCGTGTCGCTCACCGGCGAGCTGGTGCCGCTGGCTGAACAGCTCTTCCCCGTCGCCGCGACGCGCAGGGGTGACCACGCCACGGTCGTCGTCCCCGCGACCGATCTCGATGGCCTCATCACCTACGTGCTGTCGCTCGGCATCGACGCGCACATCGACGCGCCCGACGACGCGCGGCGCCGCGCCAGGGAACTCGCGCAGAACGTGCTCACCGCGCACTCGGAGGTCTCGCCGTGAACACTTCGACCGATGGTGGCCGCACGCTGGCCTACGAGCGGCTGCGCCGCCTCTTGTTCCTGGTGCCGTTCGTCTCTCGCAAGCAGGGTCAGAGCGTCGACGAGGTCGCCAGGGCGGTCGGCGTGACGCGCTCGGAATTGCTGCAGGAGCTCGAGCTGCTCACCTTCGTCGGCCGTCCTCCGTTTCAGCCGGGCGACTACGTCGACGTGTATGTCGAAGACGACAAGGTCTACGTCGATCTCGATCAACGGCTCTCGGCCCCACCGCGACTGACGGCCAACGAAGGTGTCGCGCTCGCGGCCGCCGCTGCGCTGCTGAAGCCGGCCGCCGGTGGCGCGCTGGCCACGGCCCTGGAGCGCCTCGAGAAGGTGCTGCCTCCGCAGGCGCAGGCCCGCTATCGCGACATGACGCGGCAGCTCGACGTCGCGCCAGAAGCGCCCGACGCCGTGTCGTTACTGTCCCAGGCCATCGTCGAGCACCGCGAAGTGGAGCTCGACTACGTGCCCCTCTCGCGCGGAACAAAGGACCACCGGCGCGTTCAACCGTGGGAGCTCTTCAGCCATCGCGGGCAGTGGTACCTGTCGGCGTTCTGCCTGACACGTGTTGGTCCGCGGCTCTTCCGCGTCGACCGGCTCGAGGGCCTCACGCTCACCGACACGCGCTTCACGCCGCCGCCCGAACCCGCGCACACCCGGCCCGGCGCAGGCGCCATCGAGCGGCCGGTGAAGGTGCGTTTCGCGCCCGAGCTGGCCCGCTGGCAGAAGGAGCGCTTCGGGGAGGGCGGAGAGCTCCAGGCTGACGGCAGCCTGGTGGTCACGGTGCCCGGTGATTCGGAGCGGTGGTTGACGCGGTGGATCCTCTCATTCGGCGGTGGCGCGGTGGTGCTCGAACCCGAGTGGGCGAAATGCGCGGTTGCCGACGCTGCTCGCGCATCACTACAGTCGTCGTAAGCGAATGGGTTTTCAGCTCGTAATCGCCGAAGGCAAAGAGGCCGGTCGAGAGTTCGAGTTCGATCAAGCCTCCGTGCTCATCGGACGCACCGCGGAGTGCGACGTCATCCTCTACGAAGCGGGCGTGTCGCGTAAGCACGCGCGCATCGTCATCGAGGAGGCGTCGTTCTTCATCGAAGACCTCGGCTCGTCGAACGGAACGAAGGTCAACGGCAGCACCATCAGCGGCAAGCAGTCGTTGAAAGACGGCGACGCCATCTCGATGGGCCCGGTGGTCTTCAACTTCAAGCCCGTCGAGCTGTCGCCAGAAGACGCTGACACCGACGCGGTGCCGCTCGAAGACGGCGGCGCGCACACCCGCATCGTCTCGGTCTCCGAGATGAAGAAGTCGCGCAACAAGGGCGTGGCGATGCTGCCCAAAGACGCCAGCCGCGAGCAGGTCGCGGAGATGGGCCGTCGCAGCACCCAGATGATGCCGGTGCTCAAAGGGCCTCGCCCGAGCGTCGGCTCCGGCTCTCTGCGCAAGTCGACCAGCTCCGGCAGCAAGCCGGCGGCCGCGCGGCTGGCGAACCGTGATTCAGACCTGCCCGCCGGCGTCGAAGTGGGTGGTGGCGGCCGGCCGCGCCTGGTGCGTGCCTCGGGTGAAAACGCCGTGCTCTCGGCGGCCGACCGCGCGCGCTACAAGCGTGAGGGCCCGCTCGGTGGGCTCAAGCTGTGGTGGGCCGAAGCCGGTCAGGGCAAGCGCATCGCCGCCAGCGTGGTGGCCGGCATCATCGGCCTGGGGGCGCTGGGCGGCGGCATCTACGCGGTGATGCCCGGCGAGACCAAGGCCAGGGCCAAGGAACCTGAGGTGCTCGGCAGCAACCCCGTCGAGGCGTCGTTCGGCGTGGGCGAAGGCGTGATGTACGAGCGCTCCGATTCGAAGACCTTCGACTTCGAGGTGAAGTCGCCGGTGCAGGTGATGGCCATCGTTCACTACATGTCGCGCGACATCGCGTCGAACGACGAGGTGAACGTCACCGTGAATGGCGTCGACGTGGGTTGGCTGCAGGCCGACACCCTCGACTCGAACGAGGTGGGCCGCGAGAAGATCATTCCCGCGAACCTCGTCAAGCGCGGCGAGCTCAACACCATCACCTTCGACAACGTGAAGAACCCGCCCGAGAACGACCCGTGGCGAATCTGGAATCTGTGGATCGAAGTGGCGGTGCTGCCCGAGCGCGACGAAGAAGGGCTCAAGGCCCTCGCCGAAGAGAACTTCAAGCGCGGCGTCGTCGAGTGGGAGCAGCGCGACATCGGCGCGTCGAACCGGTGGGACGCGTACCGCAACTTCCGTGAGGCGTGGCTGGCGCTCGAAGCCGTGCCCGAGAGCGAGCGCCCCGCGACGTACCGGCTCGCGCAAGACCGCATGAACGAGGCCAAGCGCGCGCTCGACGAGAAGTGCAAGGAGCTGCTGCGCAAGGCGCGCTCCGCGTACAACTTCGGCAAGTTCGACGAGGCCCGCTACGAGCTCGATCACGTCAACGACTTCTTCCCGTCGCGCGCGCACCCGTGTCAGTACCGCGCCGAGGTCGAACGCCAGGACATGGACCTCTGAATCGACCATCGGCGCGCGCAAACGTTGCGCGCCGATCTCGTGAGCCCAATTGATCGTTGCGATCGCTGACGACGAGGGAAATAAGTCCTTCGCCATGGCGCAAATCGACTCCTTCAAGACCCGAACGAAGCTGCCTGTTGGCGGCGTTCCCTACGACATCTTCTCGCTCAAGACGCTCAAGGCGCAGTTCCCGCGCGTCGACCAGCTGCCGTTCTCGCTCAAGGTGCTGCTCGAGAACCTGCTGCGCACCGAAGACGGCCGCGTGGTGAAGAAGGAGCACGTCGAGGCCATCGTGAACTGGGACCCGAAGAAGGAGCCCGACACGGAGATCTCGTTCACGCCGGCGCGCGTGCTGCTGCAGGACTTCACGGGCGTGCCCGTGGTCGTCGACCTCGCGGTGATGCGTGAAGCGCTCGCGGCGATGGGCGGCAACCCGCAGAAGGTCAACCCGCTGTGCCCGCTCGACCTCGTCATCGACCACTCGGTGATGATCGACAAGTTCGCCAGCACCTCGGCCTTCGCCGAGAACGTCGACATCGAGTTCGAGCGCAACACCGAGCGCTACGCGTTCCTCAAGTGGGGCCAGAAGTCGCTCAAGAACTTCCGCGCGGTGCCTCCGGGCACGGGCATCTGCCACCAGGTCAACCTCGAGTATCTCGGTCAGGGCATCTTCAAGTCGGCCGACGGCGCGGCGTACCCCGACACGCTGGTGGGCACCGACTCGCACACCACCATGATCAACGGTCTGGGCGTGGTCGGCTGGGGCGTCGGCGGCATCGAGGCCGAGGCGGCGATGCTCGGTCAGCCCATCACCATGCTGATTCCGCAGGTGGTCGGCTTCAAGCTCACCGGCAAGCTCGCGGCGGGCGCCACGGCGACCGACCTCGTGCTCACCGTCACGCAGATGCTCCGCAAGAAGGGCGTGGTCGGCAAGTTCGTCGAGTTCTTCGGCCCGGGCATCTCGGCGCTGCCGCTGACCGACCGCGCCACCGTCGCCAACATGGCGCCCGAGTACGGCGCCACCATCGGCTTCTTCCCCATCGACGAAGAGACGCTCAACTACCTGCGCCTGACCAACCGCTCGCCCGAGTCGATCGCGCTCGTCGAGCAGTACGCCAGGGAGCAGGGCCTCTTCCACACCGCGTCGTCGCCGGACCCCATCTTCAGCGACACGCTGGAGCTCGACCTGTCGACGGTGGTGCCCAGCCTCGCCGGCCCGGCGCGCCCCGAAGGCCGCGTGCTGCTGAAGGACATGAAGTCGTCCTTCCACAAGAACGTGCAGGACATTCTCAAGGTGAAGGAAGGCGACCCCAAGCTCGCGGCCAAAGCGGTCGTGACGCAGGGCCCGCAGAGCTACGAGCTGACCAACGGCTCGGTGGTCATCGCGGCCATCACCTCGTGCACCAACACGTCGAACCCGTCGGTGCTGCTCGGCGCCGGTCTGCTCGCGAAGAAGGCCGTGGAGCTCGGCATCAACGTGAAGCCGTGGGTGAAGACCTCGTTGGCGCCCGGCAGCCAGGTGGTCACCGACTACCTGACCGAAGCGGGCCTCATGCCGTACCTCGAGGCGCTCGGCTTCCACGTGGTGGGCTACGGCTGCACCACCTGCATCGGCAACTCGGGCCCGCTGCCCGCGCCGGTGACCGACGCCATCGTCAACTCGGGCATCGCGGCCGCCGCGGTGATCTCGGGTAACCGCAACTTCGAAGGCCGCGTGCACCCGCACGTGCGCATGAACTTCCTCGCGTCGCCGCCGCTGGTCGTCGCCTACGCCATCGCGGGCCACACCAACTGGGACGCGAACAACGAGCCCATCGCGCACGACAAGAACGGCAAGGCGATCTTCCTCAAGGACATCTGGCCGAGCGCCGAGGAGATCTCGGCCGCGCTCAAGTCGGTGAAGCCCGACCAGTTCAAGAAGCGCTACGCCGACGTGCTCAAGGGCGACAAGCAGTGGCAGGTCTTGAAGGTCAAGGAAGGCGCGACCTTCGAGTGGGACCCGAAGTCGACCTACGTGCGCAAGCCGCCGTTCTTCGACGACCTCAAGATGGAGCCCGCGCCCATCGCCGACATCAAGGACGCGCGCGTGCTGGCGCTGCTCGGCGACGGCATCACCACCGACCACATCTCGCCGGCCGGTGACATCGACAAGAAGGGCCCCGCGGCCAGGTACCTCACCGAGCAGGGCGTGAAGCCCGAAGACTTCAACAGCTTCGGTTCACGCCGCGGCAACCACGAGGTGATGATGCGCGGCACGTTCGCGAACATCCGCCTCAAGAACCTGCTGGTGCCGGGCGTCGAAGGTGGCGTGACGAAGTTCCAGCCGTCGGGTGAGCAGATGTTCATCTACGACGCGGCCATGAAGTACCAGGCCGAGAAGACGCCGCTGGTCATCATCGGTGGCGATCTCTACGGCAACGGCTCGTCGCGCGACTGGGCGGCCAAGGGCACCATGTTGCTCGGCGTGAAGGCCGTCATCACCAAGGGCTTCGAGCGCATTCACCGCTCGAACCTCATCGGTATGGGCGTGCTGCCGCTGCAGTTCAAGGCCGGCGAAGACGCGCAGTCGCTGGGGCTGACCGGCACCGAGACCTACAGCATCGACGGCATCGCCGACGGTCTGACGCCGGGCAAGGAGCTCAAGGTGACCGTGAAGGCCGAGGGCGGCGCGACGAAGACGTTCACCGTCAAGTGCCGCATCGATACGCCCAACGAGCTCGACTACTACAAGCACGGCGGCATTCTTCAGTACGTGCTGCGCTCGCTGGCGAAGTCGTAAGGCGAGTCGGTTCGCAGTGATGTACGGCCGTGAGAGTTCGTCTCTCGCGGCCGTTTCCTTTGCGGGGCATGGAGTCGGGCTCGAATGAAGCGTGCAGTGTTGGCGCTGGTGCTCGGCCCAGTCGCGATGGTGGCCGGTGTCGTGGGTTGGTACGTGCTCGAGGCGCGCGCACGCATCGCTGAGAAACGGGCCGCTGCGCAGAACGGACTCCCCGCGCTCATCGCCGAGAGTGACCGGGGGCTCGGTTCTTCACTCAACGAGCCCATGTTCGCGAGGCCAGGCGGCGAAGACGCAGGCCCGTGGCTGAACGCACGGCTCGATTTCGAGGGCGTCTCGAGTACGACGACGCCGCTGTTGTCAGCGCCATGCAGGCAGTTGATGCGCGACTTCAACCAGCGCGAAGACCAGGCACCTCGTGAGCAAATGACCGCGTGCGACACGAGCGCCTTCTTGCCGCCCGGGGAACGCACGAAAGCGGTGTTGCCCAAGCTGTTCGTGCTCCAGAACCTCGCGAAGCTGCACCGGCTCAAAGGTCATGCAGCAGGCCAGCTCGAGGCCGCCGCAGACGACGTGCGTCATCTCGCGCGGCTGCTCTTCACTGCGGAGTACCCGCTGACCTCGATGTTCGGCGCAGCGATGCTCGGGGCACCACGTGGGGTCTCGAAGGAGTTCATTCCCGCGTTTCGCGGCCGGTTGTGGGCCGCGGTGTGGGCGCGCAACCCGATCCTCCGCGACGCACTCCCCGCCTCGCGTCCCGACGAGCACCGCTTCGTTCGCTGCGTCGGCGCATCGGAAGAGGCCTTCATGCGCCTCGAGCCGTCGCGGCTCACCGATGACTGCTGGTTCGAGAACGCGCGGTTTTGAGCGCGAGCACCCTTACCGTTCGCCGCCGGTCGCATCGCTCACCTGCTCGCGCCTTGGTGGAACGCGTCGCTGAAGATCAACGAGCCGAAGCCGACGACCTTCCCGCGTGGGCAACTGGCACACGCTGACGCCCGAATCGGCGCAGCGCGCGAAACAGTGAGCAGATGTGCGCGAGAAACCTCTCGTCGAGCTGGTTCGACGGCGACGTAGACTCGGCGGCGAATGAAGCGTGCGGTGGTCGTGTCGTTGATGGGGCTGCTGCTGCTCTTCGGCGGACTCATCGGGCTCTACGTCTTCGAAACCAACGAGCTCATCACCGCCAAGCGCGCCGAAGCGGCGGTCGAGCTGCCCCGCCTCATTGCCGAGACCGAGTACTTCGCGGGCTCTTTCCTGAAAGACCCGCTCTTCGACCCGATGACCGGCGAAGACGCGGGCCCGTGGCTCAACCCGCTGCTCGGCCTCGAAGAACTCTCACAGCCGGCACGGCCCCTGGTCACCGACGAGTGCCGCAAGCTGCTCGACACCTTCGCCTCACGCGAAGGCGAGATCCCCGGCACCGCGCTGATTCCCTGCGACACCCAGCTGTTCATCGACGCACAGAAATATGGGCGCTGGAGCTTCAACCCCGGACCACGCTCCACGCTCCCGGATGGGCCCCGCAGACAGCTGGCGATGGCGCGGCTCATCGACCTCCAGCCGCTGGCGAAGATCCACATGCTCAAGGGCGTGGCCACCAACCGCCGCGCCGAATCGGTGGCCGAAGTTCGCCACGTCGCCAGGCTGCTCTTCAGCGGCGAGTACCTGGTCAACGTGATGTTCGGCATCGCGCTGCTGCGCATCGAACATCGCATCGCCGTGGTGTGCGGCGCCCCCACCAGCCTCGAGCCGGTGCGCCTCGAGGCGCTCAAGAAGCGCGTGTTCGCGATGATGTTCGCCAACAACGAGCTGCTCGCGACCGACGCGCCCTGGAAGAACGAGCCGCGCTTCTTCCGCTGCACCGCCATCACCGAACTGGCGTTCATGAAGCGACTGCCGGCACTGCCCGACGACAAGGAGTGCTGGCTCGAGAACGCGCGCTACGAGCTCACGCACCCGTATCAACAACCTCCCGAAGACCCCTTCGCGATGCTGAGCGGGCCGGCCAGCCTCGGCGGGCAGCTGACGCACGCGCTCTCGCTGAAGCCTGAACTCGAGCGTCAACTGCTCGCGCTGCAGCAGCTCCCGGCGACCGGCCAGTGGAGCCTCGCCACGTCTCCGTCGCTGGAGCGCCTGGTCGCGAAGTGACGCGTCAGGTGAGCGCCTTGCGCAGCACCTTGAGCATCACGTCGGCGGTGTACGGTTTGGGCACGAAGTGACGTACGCCCGCGTCGACCGCGCGCGCCACGTTGCCGTTCGCGGTGAGGCCGCTCGAGCCGACGATGCGCACCTCGGGGTCGATGGAGCGCAGCGCGAGGATGGTCGCCAGCCCGTCCATCACCGGCATCGTCATGTCGGTCAGCACCAGTGCGATTTCTTTGCGGTGTTGCGCGTAGAGCGCGACCGCCTCGGCGCCGTTGGCCGCGAGCATCACCCGGTAGCCGTGCCGTTCGAGCGTGCGGCGCGCCACCGCACGAATCGGCGCTTCATCGTCGACCACCAGAATCATCTCGCCGTTGCCGCGCTCGAGCTCTTCGTGGGTGTGCGCCGCCGCCGCGTCGCCGCGCGAGAGCATCGCCGGCAGGTAGACCTTGAAACGCGTGCCTTTGCCCTGCTCGCTGTAGACGTGAATGAAGCCGTTGTGTTGCCGCACCAACGCGTGCACCGTCGACAACCCGAGCCCGGTACCTTTGCCGACCTCCTTGGTCGTGAAGAACGGCTCGAAGATGTGTTCGAGCACGTCGGGCGGCATGCCGGTGCCCGTGTCTTCCACGCGCAACAACACGTACGGCCCGGGCTTCGCTTCGAGGTTCATCTCCGAATACGCGTCGTCGAGGTGCACGTGTTCGATGGCGATGGTGAGCGTGCCGCCCTGAGGCATCGCGTCACGCGCATTCACACAGAGGTTGGTGAGCAGCTGATTGAGCTGCGTGCGATCGCCCTGCACCGTCCACGGCTTCGCGGCGACGTGCACCTGCAAGGTGAGGTTCTTGGGGAACGTGTCGCGCAGCATCTGCTGCACGTCCATCACCACGTGCTTGAGCTCGACGGGCACACGCTGCCCGTCGGCGCCTCGCGCGAACGAGAGCAGCTGTTTGACCATGTCGGCGCCACGTTCGGCGCTGCGCACCAGCAGCAGGAGATCTTCGGCACGCTCGGGGTCTTCCTCGTCGGCGCGCAGAGCCGACGCGGTCATCACGATGGGCGCCAGCACGTTGTTGAGATCGTGCGCGATGCCGCCGGCCAGCGTGCCGAGGCTCTCGAGCCGCTGCGCGCGCAGGAACTGCTTCTCGAGGTTCTTCTTCTCGGTGACGTCGGTGTTGATGCACAGCACCGAGCGCGGCGTGCCGTCTTCGTGGCGCAGCAGCGACCACCGCGCGTCGACGACGAGCGTGCGGCCATCGCGCGTGCGCTGCCGGACTTCCCCACGCCACTCCCCGTTGCTGAGCACCTGCGCGGCCGCTTCTTCGAAGAACTCCTGACCCAGCTCGTCGTAGAGCAGCTTGCGCGCGTCCTGGCCGACCGCTTCGTCGGCCGTCCAGCCGTAGCAACGCGTGGCGCCTTTGTTCCAATACGCGATGCAGTGATTGAGGTCGCGCACCAGAATCGCGTCTTGCGCCTGGTCGAGCAGCATCGCCTGATCGCGCAACCGCTGCTCCGCGACCTTGCGCTGCGAGATGTCGCGAAAGTGCACCGCGATGCCATCCGGGGTCGGCGAAGCACGCGTTTCGAACCACGCCTCGAGCGGAGGGAAGTAGATGTCGAACGCGGTGGCCACGCGCTCTTCACGCGCCCGGCGGAACTCGCGCTCGATGACGGTGCCCAGGGTGTCGGGGAACGCCTTCCACACCGTGGTGCCGAGCAATTGCTGCGGCGAGGCGCGCATCAACCGCGAGGCCTCTTCGTTGATGTAGACGAACTTCCACCCGCCATCGAGCGTGTAGAAGGCCTCGCCCATGCGATCGAGCCTGCGGCGGAGCTCGTCGGCGATGCGGGCGGCTTCCTGTTCACGCCGTGCGCTGTGCCGCGACTCGGTGACGTCGACCAGAAAGACCGCAAAGCCGTCTTCGGCGGGCGACACGCGCACCCGCAGCCATTCACCATTCGAGAGCGGCAGCGTCTCCGACACCTCGCGCTGGCAGGGAAGAACCCGCGTGAACCATGCATCCATCTCTGGTGAGAGGCGGGGCACGTGCGACGAGGCGAGGCGCCGACCGATGAGGTCGGAGAGCGTGGCGTCGAGCATGCGTTCGGCGCGGGCGTTGAGTTCGACCACGGCGCCGTCGGCGGACAAGAGCAACAGGCCCTCTTCGAGCCCGTCGAGCAGAACTCCCAGCCAGTTGCGTCGTGGCGTGCCGCGTTCGGCTTCCGCCTCCGATGCTTCGCGTGGTCCCCCCATCGCGTCGCGCCTCCAGATTCAGTTTCGAGGTACTGCGGCGCGCATTGTGGCAGCGCTCACGTCTCGCTCAACGCTGTTTCTTCGCAGAGCGAGGCGATGAGGTCCGGGCGCTCCGCCCACCGATTCCGGTCGGGTCGTCCTTCACACCACCACCAGCGCGAATCAGCCAGACGCGGCGCCACGCGCAACACCAGCGAGCTCCGCGTGCCGTACCGGAGGTCAGGAATGTCGACGAGAACGCCATCGGGCGGCGGGCTCGACAGAAGGCCCTGCAAGGCAGGTACGGACGGCACACCGCTTTCGGTTTTCAGCGTCGGCCACAGCCGCGAGACGAGCGGCGCACGCCCTTCGTCGTCACCGCCCAGGCTGCGCTCGGTGATGACGTGAAGCCCTCGTTCCAGGCGTTTGTGGTGCACCTCTTGGCCGTCGTTCCACGTCACGAAGGCGTCCTTCGCGTCGGCGTAGAGCAGGTGAAAGGTGTTGAAGCGCTCGGCCGTCAAAGGCTCCAACTGCGCGCGCAGCGCCGCGGCCGACGACGCGCGCAGCGCCTCGAGCACCAGCGTTCCGCGCGACTCGCGATCGGGGTGACGATCTGACGGGTAGCGGTTGGTGACCGCCACGAAGAGCCCCCGTTTCGTCAGCCCCAACCACGTGCCTCCGGCCTGGTCGTCGCGCGGCGCGACGAAGTCTTCACCGACCCACCGATGCGGTGGTGACGCAGGGCGTTGACGAAGTTCGTCGCGATTTGCAGCAACGAGCAGCGGTGCTGACGGGTACTGCCCAACGCTGACGATCAAGGTACACATGGCGTGTGCGAGACAAACAACGAGAAGAGACTCGAAAGAAGCTCTACCACGCCGCGTTGGAAGTCTTCTGTCGTGACGGTGTTGCCGCGTGTCGTATCGAGGACATCGCCCAGAAGGCCGCAGTCAGCCGCGCAGCGTTCTATTTCCACTTTCCGTCGAAAGACGACGTGCTCCTCGAACTGTTGAAGGAGTCGGAGACGCCGTTGTGCGAGGCCATCGAGGCGTTGCCGCCGACGGCCACGCTGCAGGACGTCTTCAACACGGTCATCAGCAACATGTCGGCGTTCTGGAGTGAAGGAGAGCGCCGCAAGTTGCTGGTCGAGATGTTCAGCGTGTCGATGCGCCGCACGACGATCGTCCACGATCGCGAAGCAGAAGTCGTGCGCGCGGTGGTGACCCGACGTTTCCAGGCAGCGAGCGAGCGCAAGGAGCTCTCGAGCGCGATGCCGCCGGAGATCCTCTCGGACTTCTACCTGCTCAACTGCCTGGCAGCGATGGCCAGCTGGTGCGTACAGCCCATCATGCCGCTCGCCGACATGCTGCACGGCGTGACGCACCTGTTCATGCAGGGCGCAGGACCGCAGGAGTAAGCGCGCCATGGTCAGCGTGTTCAACCCGAAGCTGTATGCGGGCAAGACGGTGTTCGTCACCGGCGGCTCGAGTGGCATCAACCTGCGCATCGCCGAAGCGTTCGGCGAGCACGGCGCGAAGGTGGCCATCAACGGCCGCAAGGTCGACAAGCTCGAGGCCGCGGTGAAGCAGCTGCGCGACAAGGGCATCACCGCCGAGGGCTACGCCGCCGACGTGCGTGATTACGCGGCCGTCGAGAGCGCGCTCGAAGCGGCGGTCAAGGCGCTCGGTCCCATCGACGTGCTGGTGTGCGGCGCCGCGGGCAACTTCCCCGCGCCCGTCGCCATGATGTCGAGCAACGGCTTCAAGGCGGTGATGGACATCGACGTGCTCGGCACGTTCAACGCGTGCCGCGCGGCCTTCGAGCGCCTCGTCAAACCGGGCGCGAGCGTCATCGCCATCTCGGCTCCGCAGGCGCAGGTCGCGTACCCGATGCAGGCGCACGTCTGCGCGGCCAAGGCTGGCGTCGACATGCTGGTGAAGACGCTCGCGATGGAATGGGGCCCCGCCGGTGTTCGCGTGAACTCCATCTGGCCGGGGCCCATCGAAGGCACCGAAGGCATGGACCGCCTCGCCGGCGACGCCGACTCGAAGAAGCGCATCGAGGCCATGTTGCCGCTCCAGCGCTTCGGCACCAAAGACGAGGTCGCGCAGCTCGCGTTGTTCCTCGCCTCGCCCGCGGCCTCGTACGTGACCGGCAGCGTGCACGCCGCCGACGGCGGCATGGCGCTGCTCGGCGGCCACCTGCTCTCGCTCTGACATGCACTGGCTCGATCGCCTGTCGCTGCGGTTCCTGAAGCGCACGGCGATCTTCGAGCAGGGCTGGGGCGAGCTGGAGCCGTTGGAGCCACGAGCGCGCGACGTGCTCGTGGAGCGGGAAGCGGCTCCGCTCTCGTTCGACTGGTCGGCGCCGCGGCGTGAACGCGGGTTGCTGATTCAAGACGGCACGGCGACGAGCCCGCTCACGGATCTCCCGGCGAGCGCGGCCACCATTCACGTGCGGCGGGTGCTCACGCCGCGCGTGCCCCGACGACGCGTGGTGGTTCCACCCTCGTGGGGCGACGCAGGGTACGGCCCGCGCATGTGGCTCACCGGAGCCCTCGTCGCGCAGGGCCTCGAGCCGTGGCTGCTGGAAGGCGCGTACTTCGGTGCGCGCGCCGCGCCGCTCGATCGCGTCGAAGACTTCGTGCGCATGGGGCTCACGCACGTCGACGAGACGCGCGCGCTGCTGAGCACACACCGCGCAGAAGGAGTTCCCACGGCGCTCGCGGGCTACAGCATGGCCGGGCAGCTCGGTTCGATCGCGGTGGCGACGTTGCCGTTCGAGGTTCCGGTGATCGCCATCGCCGCGCCACCGACGGCGGCGACGGTGTTCTGCGAGGGCCCGTTGTCGTCGCAGGTGAAGTGGTCCGCGCTCGGTGCGGACGCCCGGGAACGGCTTCCATCGATGCTGGCGCGCGTTTCGATTCTCGACGTGCCGCCTCCGAAATCGGCCCGGCGAACGGTGGTCATCAACGACGGCGACGGCATCGTGAGCCCGCGCGCCACCGAGAAGGTCGCTGCGCACTGGAACGTCGAGCCGAAGCGCGTGAAGAGCGGTCACCTCGGCGCGTACACGCTGGAACGTCGCGCGCTCCAGCGGTTGATTTCAGAAGCACTGCTGTAGCGAGACGCCGAGCCGACGACGTTCGGCTGCGTCGAGGTTGGTGAGCACCCGGAAGCAGTTCGCTTCGATGCGCTCCCGGACCTCGCGGTGACGGCCCAGCGCGTGGAGCGCGAGCGCTTCCGTCGCCACATCGCCGGGCGGCACGTCGTCGAGCGCCCGCTGCGGCATGCCCAGCCGAATCCACCACCGGGCGCGTGAGCTGGCGTCGCGCTCGACGGCGAAGAACGGCGCAGCGGCGATGAGCAGCGAGGCCACCACGAGGGCCGCGGGTATGACGGAGCGCCTGGGCTTCTTCGGCTGCGCGACCAACTGCGACTGCATCGCGTAGAGCTGCGCAGCGAGTGACAGGCCGTCGGCCGGCCGCTTCGCAGGCTCCTTCTCGAGGCACCGCTCGACGAACGCGGCGAGCACCTCGGGCACGCGACCACGCAATGACGGTGGCGCCTGCTGTTGATGCTGACCGGCGTAGTGACCGATCTCCGGCCCGGGGAACGGCAGCTTCCCCGCGAGCAGAAAGTGAGCGGTGACGCCGAACGCGTACACGTCGGTGCGCGGCGTGGCGGGCGCCCCGCTGAACTGCTCCGGAGCGAGGTACGCGGGCGTCCCGGCGACCAGCTCCCCTGCGGTCACGAACGCGCGGCCGTCACCTTCGACGGGCGTGGTCTCGAAGAAGCGCGCGAGCCCGAAGTCGAGAATGCGGGCCTGGCTCTCGGTGACCATCACGTTCTCGGCCTTGAAGTCGCGATGCACGATGCCCTTCGCGTGGATCGCCGCGAGGCCTTCGGCGAGCTGCAGCAACAGCCGCCCGGCTTCCGGCACGGGGACGGAGCGCGACGCGATGACCTCGTCGAGGCGGCGGCCATCGACGTACTCGAGCACCACCACCGTGCCTTCTGGGCCGTCGGTCTCGAAGTCGAGAATGCGAACGACCGAAGGGTGATCGATCGACGAGTGAATCAACGCCTCACGCTTGAAGCGCGCCGCCGCGTCGGGTTGCGCGCGTGAACGGCTGATGATCTTCAACGCGACCTTGCGCTGCAGCGACAACTGCTCGGCGAGGAACACTTCGGCGTGACCGCCCTGCCCCAGGCGCTGAAGCAGGCGATAGCGGCCGCCAAGAACGGTCACTTCGCCGGCTTGACTCACTTCGGCGCGTCCTTCGCCGGCAGCACGGCCTTGCGCGCTTCGATGGGCGGCAGCAGCAACACTTCGATGCGGCGATTGGCGGCGCGGCCCTTCGGCGTGATGTTCGTCGCCACCGGCTTGTACTGGCCGTAGCCCGCGGCGCTGAGGCGGGCCGGCTTCACGCTCGCCTTCTCCGACAGGAAGCGCACCACGTTCACCGCGCGCGCGGTCGACAGCTCCCAGTTGGTGGCGAACTTCGCCTTCAGGTCCGGCAGGGTGATGGGCGCGTCGTCGGTGTGACCGGAGATCTGAATCTGGCGATCATCGATGTCCTTCAGAATCGCGCCGAGGCGCGTGAGCACTTCTTCACCGCGCGGGGAGATGTCGGCCTGCGCAGAGTCGAAGAGCACCTTGTCGATGAGGTCGACCTGAATGCGCCCGTCGGTCTGGGTGACCTTCACGTCGCCCCGTTTGATCTCGGCGGCCAGCTTGTCTTCGAGCGACCTCGAGGTGGCGGTCAGCCGCTGCAGCTCCGCCTCGCTCTGCGCGAGCAGCACCGAGAGCTCGGCCTGACTCTTCTGGAGCTCGGCGAGCTGCGCTTCGAGGCTCGTGGCCTGCACGCCCGCATCGGCCAGCGACTGCTCGCACGCGCCCCGCAGCCGCGCGGCCTCGACCATCGAGTCGGTGAGCTCCTGCTTCGAGGTGCGCAGCTGCTCGACGCGCTCCCACGCCCACCAGCCGGCAGCGAGCGCGGCGATCAACGTCAGCACCCACAAGAACCACGGAAGCTTGCTGCTCGTGCCGGCCTCACTCATGCGTCCCTCCCGCGAAGAAGCGGTGAATCTACCGTGCGAATTACGCGCGTAACCGCTTCAGAAGACGATGTTTCCGCGGGCCGAAGCCAGCACGAGTCACAGAACCGTCACACAGATGTAACCGGCGGTCGGCGGCCCATCTGCAATCTGCCGCGCCATGAGCGTCATTCAGGGCTTCATCCGCTTTCTGCTGCCTCGCGAAGACCACTGGTACGACATGCTCGAAGAACTCGGCCGCCTGGGTCACGAAGCATCGAAGGCGCTGTCGACCTTCAAGGATCAACCGGCCTCCAAGGTGCGTGAAGCGGTGCAGGCCATCGAGCATCGCGCCGACGACGTGGTGCGCCGTATGGAAGACGCGCTGGCGCGCACCTTCGTCACCCCGCTGGATCGTGAAGATCTACACCGCCTCACGTCGGAGCTCGACGACATCGTCGACCTCTGCAACCTCTCGGCGCGCGCCTTCAACCTGTACCACCTCGAGAAGCCGACGCCCGCGATGATTCAGCTGATGGAGAAGCTGGAAGCCGGCACCGCGATTCTCGCCGACGAAATTCCGCACCTCCGCAAGCACGAGTACCAGCACCTGCTCGAGGGCGGCCGTCGCGTGCGCACGCTCGAGAAGGAAGCCGACGCCATCTACCGCCAAGCGATCTCCCAGCTGTTCTCGGACTCGCACCCCGACTTCCGCGAAATGCTCCGCCAGAAGGAGGCGCTCGACGATCTCGAGGCCGCGGTCGACTACTGCGACAACGTGGCCGACCTCCTCACCAACCTGGCCGTGAAGCATGGTTAGCCTGCTCATCGCGGTGGTCGTGATGGCCATCGTGTTCGACTACATCAACGGCTTTCACGACGCGGCGAACGCGATCGCGACCGTGGTGTCGACGGGCGTGCTGCCGATTCGCACCGCGGTCTTTCTGGCCGGCATCTTGAACTTCATCGGCGCGGTCACCGGTACGGCGGTGGCCAAGACCATCGCCTCTGGCTTCGCAGACCCCTCGAACGTGACGCAGGCCGTGGTGCTGGCCGCGCTGCTCGGCGCCTCGACGTGGAACCTCATCACCTGGTGGTTCGGCATTCCCTCCAGCAGCTCGCACGCGCTGGTCGGTGGGCTCGCCGGAGCCGTCGTCGCGCACGCGGGCCTCGGCGCATTCAAGTGGTCGGCGCTCGTTCAGAAGGTGCTCATTCCGCTCGTGGCGTCGCCGACCATCGGCTTCGTGGTGGCGTTCTTCACGATGGTGGGGCTGGTGTGGATCGCGCGCGGCTACTGGAGCAAGCCGGTGCTCGGAGGCCTGGCGGTGCTCGTGCTCGCGGCGCTCGGCTGGGCGGTGTGGAACTCGGCGGAGCTGTCCTCCGGGTTCGCGACCAGCACGCTGGAGACGAAGATCGTCCTGGGCCTCGGCGCGTGCTTCCTCATCGGGGTTCCGGTTCTCTACGGCGCACGACCGAACGTGGTGCAGCAGCACTCGCGGCGGCTGCAGCTGTTGTCGGCCGGCATGATGGCCTTCGGGCACGGCAGCAACGACGCGCAGAAGTCGATGGGCATCATCACGCTCGCGCTCGTCGCATTCGTGGCGAACGGGCACGCCGCGCCGGAGTGGATGCCGCACTGGGTGTTGCCGCAGGGCGATGCGGTGCCGACGTGGGTGATTCTGGCGTGCGCGGCGGCCATCGCGCTCGGCACGGCGGCGGGTGGTACGCGCATCATCAAGACCATGGGCACGAAGATCATCCGCATCACGCCGCTGCAGGGCTTCGCGGCCGAAACGGCGGGCGCGCTCACGATTCTCGGCGCCAGCCACCTCGGCATTCCGGTGTCGACGACGCACGTCATCAACGCGGCGATCATGGGCGTCGGTGCGTCGAAGCGCATGTCGGCGGTCCGCTGGGGCGTGGCCGGCAACATCCTCATCGCGTGGGTGGTGACGCTGCCGTTCTCGGCGGGGCTGTCGTGGCTGTCGATGAAGCTGCTTGCGGCGCTCGGGGCGTAGCCGCACCTACAGCGACCCACTGAACGCCTGTCCATTCATCTTTCTATGCGGGCTGGGGACCTGGTTCTCAGCGCTGGGCTTCGACGGCCATCAACAGGGCTTCCGGCGTGCACGGCATCGGCAGCTTCACCTCGCGGCCCTTCGGCCCGAAGGCACGCACCGCGTCACGCAGCGACGCCACCACCGCGAGCGCCAGCATCAAGGGCGGCTCACCCACCGCCTTGCTGCCGTGAATCACGTCGGCCTGCGCGGCGTTCTCGAGCAGCGACACGTTGAACTCCAGCGGCGCGTCGCCGAACGCAGGAATCTTGTAGGTGTCGGGTGAGTGCGTGCGCAAGAAGCCCTTCTCGTCGAAGCGCAGCTCTTCACTGGTGAGCCACCCTGCGCCCTGAAGGAAGCCGCCTTCGATCTGCCCGCGATCGATCGTCGGCACCAGTGACGCACCCACGTCGTGAAGAATGTCGACGCGGCGCATGCGGTGTTCGCCGGTGAGCCCCGACAGCTCGACCTCGGCCACACACGCGCCGTACGCGAAGTAGTGGAACGGCTTTCCGCGGCCCGCGGCCTTGTCGTACGAGATGTCGGGCGTTCGGTAGAAGCCGGTCGCCGACATCGACACCTGCATCAGGTACGCCTCGCTGGTCACCTTCTCGAACGGCAGCGCGAGCTCGGGCCGCGACGCGAGGAACACGCGCCCGCCCGCGAAGAGAATGTCGTTCGCGCTCTCCGACGGCACGCCGAGCAACTTCGCGGCGACCGGGCGCAGCCGCTCCCGCAGCACCTCGCAGGCCTGCTTCACGGCCTGACCGTTCAAGTCGGAGCCCGACGAAGCCGCGGTGGCCGAGGTGTTGGGCACCTTGTCGGTCGCGGTGTTCATCACGCGAATCCGGTCTGGGGTCAGGCCCAGCTCGTGCGCGCAGATCGCGAGCATCTTGGTGTGCAGGCCCTGACCCATTTCGGTGCCGCCGTGGTTCAGCTGCAGCGAGCCATCGGCGTACATCACGATGAACGCGCCGGCCTGGTTGAGGAACGACGTGGTGAAGCTGATGCCGAACTTCACCGGGGTCAGCGCCAGCCCACGCTTGACGTGCGTGTTGGCGGCGTTGAACGCGTCGAGCTCCGCGCGGCGGGCGGCATAGTGCGACGACGACAGCAGCTCGTCGAAGATGCGCCCGAGCCGGTTGTCCTTCACCTCCTGCCAATACGGCGTGAGGTTGCGCGGCGCGGCGCCGTAGAAATTCTTCCGCCGCACCTCGACGGGGTCGAGGCCCGTGCGCTCGCAGAAGCGGCTGATGATGTCTTCGATGACCGCCATGCCCTGCGGGCCACCGAAGCCGCGGAACGCGGTGTTCGAGGGCAGGTTGGTCTTCGCCGCGCGGCCCACCAGGCGCACGTTGGGCAGGAAGTAGCCGTTGTCGATGTGGAACATCGCGCGGTCGGTGATGGCGCGCGTCAGGTCGTTGCTGAAGCCGCCGTTGCTGAACAACTGCGCGTCGAGCGCGACGATGGTGCCGTCCTTCGCGAAGCCCACGTCCCACCTGGTGAGGAACGGGTGGCGCTTGCCGGTCCACAACATGTCCTGGTCGCGGTTGAGCCACACCTTCACCGGCCGGCCGGTCTTCAGCGCCGCGAGCGAAGCGATGGCCGCGTAGTTCGCCGACTGCGTTTCCTTGCCGCCGAAGCCACCGCCCATGCGCGGCACCTCGACGACGATCTGGTGCCGGTGCCAGGCGAGCACGTGCGAGACGATGGTCTGCACTTCGCTCGGGTGCTGCGTCGAGCAGTAGAGCTTGAGCGCGCTGTTCTCTTCGGGAACGGCGAGCGTGACGTGGGTCTCGAGATAGAAATGGTCCTGACCGCCGGTGACCGTTTCACCCTGAAAGCGCACCTCGGCGGTGGCGAGCGCCCCCGACGCATCGCCGCGCGTCATCACGTGCGGGTCCGACAGCCAGCTGCCCTGCGCGATCGCCTCTTCGACGGTGACGATGGCGGGCATCACTTCGAGGTCGACCTTCAACGCCGCAGCGCCCGCGCGACACGCCTCGTATGTCTCGCCGACGACCACCGCGATGGCCTGACCGACAAAGTGCACCTCGTGGCTGGCGAGCAGCTCTTCGTCGTGAATGACGGGGCCCACGTTGTTCTCGCCGGGAATGTCGGCCGCGGTCAGCACCACGTGCACGCCGGGCACGGCGCGCGCGGCGGCGGTGTCGATGCCACGAATGCGACCCCGCGCGTGCGTCGAGCCGACCACCTGCGCCACGAGCTGCCCTGCAGGCGCGGGGAAATCGTCGACGTACTTCGCTTCACCACTCGTGTGCCGCAGGCCGCTCTCGTGCAGCAGCGGCTGATGCAGCGGCGTGAGCGGCGTCTCGGCCGTGGGCAACACCGGGCTGTGCTTCTTCGGCGTCTTCTGAATCTCAGCCAAGCGACACCTCCGCGGCGGTCTGAACGGTGGCGGCGTGACGGCCCTTGAGGGCGGGCTGCTTCACGTCGCGGGTTTCATCGAAGAAGCCGCGCAACAGGTTCGCGGCGACCAGGGAGCGATACACCGCGCTGCCGCGATGATCCGACATCGGTTGGAAATCACCGCTGATCAACTTCGCGGCGGCCTCGACGTTCGCCTCGTTCCACGGCTGACCGACCAGCGCTGCTTCGGCCTTCGCGGCGCGCCTGGGGGTCGCCGCCATGCCGCCGAACGCCAGCCGTGCGGTGACCACCTTCCCCGTCGAATCGGTGTCGACGAAGAAGCCCGCCGAGACGGTCGAGATGTCGAGCTCGCGGCGCTTGCTGACCTTGTACGAGACGACGCGCGCCGACGACGGCACGTCGTTCAATTCGACGGCCGCGAGGATCTCGCGCGGCGCCAAGGCCGTCTTCCGGTAGCTGACGAAGAACGCTTCGAGCGGCACCCGGCGTTCACCGGCCCGACCACGAATCACCGCGACGGCGCCGTGCGCGATGAGCGCGGGGGGAAGATCTCCAATCGGAGAAGCCGTGCAGAGGTTCCCGCCGACGGTGCCGCGGTGCTTGATCTGCCGCGCCGCGAAGTAGCGCGTCATGCGGTGGAGCGCGGGGAACTTCGCGGCCGTGAAGGCTTCGAGCTCCGCGATGGTCGCGCCGCTGCCGATGCGAACGCCGCCAGCGATGGTGGTGATGAGCCTGAGCTCGTGCAGGCCCTCGAGAGAGATCAACTTCGGAATGGTCGCGAACTTCTTGGTGACCTCGAGCGAGAGATCGGTGCCGCCGTTGACGAACCGCGCGTCGGGGTGCGCGTCGAGCTCGTCCCACAGCGCGTCGAGTGACGTGGGCGTGGTGAAGCGCTGCTCGTTCGCTTCGTAGCTGAGCGTCATCGGCTGCGGGGCGAGCGCCGGCAGCGCTTGCGAGAACCTGTCCTTCGGGCAGGTGCCGGCGACGGCCTGCGCCGCTTCGCGAATGGGTCGGTAGCCGGTGCAACGGCACAGGTTGCCGCAGAGCTGATCGTCCAGCTTCCACGGAGCGTCCATGTCGGGTCGGTACGTGGCCTCGAACATCGACATCACGATGCCCGGCGTGCAGTAACCGCACTGACTGCCGAGCGCCTTCGCCATCGCGACCTGCGCCGGGTGGTACTGGTCGCCCTGCTTCAACGCTTCCACGGTGAGCACGTGCTTGCCCTGCAGCATCGGCAACATCACCAGGCACGAGTTGATGGCGCGCCACACCGGCTGACCGTCGGCACCCAACTCGGCGACCGCGACCGAACACGCGCCGCAGTCACCTTCGGCGCAACCTTCCTTGGTCCCGGTGAGGCTGCGGCGATCGCGCAGGTAGCGCAGCAACGTCGTCGTCGGGCTCAGACCGCGCTCTTCGACCCAGATACCGTTGAGGTTGAAACGAAGTTGATTCATCGGCGGCGATTTCTAGCACTGCGTCCCGTGGCGACGACTCCCCATCGTGGATAGATCGAACGCCATGCAGCGGTTGACGCATGCGCTCGATGCGGTGAAGGCGACCCGCTCGCGCAAGTCGAAGGTCCAGCTCCTGGCGGCGCTGCTCAAGGGTCTGTCGAAAGACGAGCTGCCCTTCGCGGCGCGGCTGATCCTCGGGCGCGTGCTGCCGGTGGGAGACACGCGGTCGCTGGGCGTGGGTTGGGCCCTGCTGAGCACCGCCGCGGCGGAGGTCGCGAACCTGCCGGTCGGCGTGGTCGCCGCGAAGAGCCGCGAGCTGGGCGATTTCGGTGACGCGCTCGAGGTGTTGCTGCCCGCGGGAGACCGGCACCTGCCGTTGCTCGACGTACCGCCGCTCATCGAGCAGATCGCCGCCACCAACGACCGCGGCGAGAAGTCACTGCTGCTCAAGTCGCTGCTGAAGCACGCCGCGCCATGGGAGGCGCGCTACCTCGTCAAAGCGATCCTCGGCGAGCTGAGGGTCGGCGTTCAGCTCGGCATCTTCGAAGAGGCCGTGGCGGCCGCGTTCGACGTGCCACTCGATGCGCTGCGGCGCGCGTCGGCGCTCACGCCTGACCCCGGTCAGCTCGCGCTGCTGGCCGCCGAGAACAAGCTCGACCGCGCCGAGATCGTTCCCGGGAACGTGGTGGCCTTCATGCTCGCCACGCCCAACGAATCGGTGAAGGAGCCCATCGACCCTGCGCGCGTGATCATCGAAGACAAGCTCGACGGTGTTCGCGTGCAGGCGCACGTGGTCGACGGCAAAGTGCGGCTCTTCGCGCGCGGCCAGGACGAGGTGACCTCGCAGTTTCCGGAGGTCGTGCTGCAGCTCTCGAAGCTGCAGCGCACGGTGGTGCTCGACGGTGAGGTCATCGCGGTGCGCTCCGACGGAGGCGCGCGGCCGTTTCAGGCGCTGCAGGCCCGCCTCAATCGCGCCACGCCGAGCGCAGCGGTGCTGTCGGCCACGCCGGTGTCGTTCATCGCCTACGACTGCCTGTTCGACGGCGAAGTGTTGCTCCACGCGCCGTGGAGCGAACGCCGCGCGCGGCTCGAGGCGCTGGGCGTCGTCATCAACCCCTATGCCCGCATCGATGCAACACAACCGCTCGATGCCCAGCTCGACGTTGCATTTTCGCAAGCCCGTTCCCGCGGCAACGAAGGGCTGATGTTGAAGCGTGACGACGCGCCCTACGACGCCGGGCGGCGTGGGAGCGCGTGGCGAAAGGTGAAGCGCGCCTTCGCCACGCTCGACGTGGTCATCACCCGCGCCGAGCGTGGTCACGGCAAACGCGCCGGGGTGCTGAGCGACTACACCTTCGCGGTGTGGAAGGGCGCCGAGCTGGTGGAGATCGGCAAGGCGTATTCCGGCCTCACCGACGTCGAGATCGACGCCATGACGAAGCGCCTCGAGGCGCTGACCACCGAGAAGCTCGGCGGCTACCACGTGGTGAAACCGGAGATCGTGATCGAGGTCGCCTTCGACGGCCTGCAGCCCTCCTCGCGTCACTCGAGCGGCTTCGCCCTGCGGTTCCCGCGCATCGCGCGCCTGCGCGACGACAAGAAGGCGCACGAAGCCGACACGCTCGAGAACGTGCAGCGGCTGTTCGAAGCGCAGGTGGGTTCAGGGCATCGTGAAGCCACGCCGCAGATCGGCCTTTTCGAGTGAATCGTGCGCGGCGTGACCTAAGGTCCGCCGCGTGGAGTCGATCGGACAACCGCTCTGGTTCGGCCAGTACCGTCTGACCTCGCGCATCGCCACCGGCGGCATGGCAGAGGTCTACGTCGGCCGGCACATCACACCCGACGGGCAATTCGGCCCGATGGTGGCCCTCAAGCGCCTCTTGCCGCACCTGGTGAAGGACTCGGCCATCGTGCGCATGTTCCTCAATGAGGCGCGCATCACCGCGCAGATCAACCACCCCAACGTGGTGAAGATCTACGAGCTGGGCCAGACCGACGGTGAGCCGTTCATCGCCATGGAGCTGCTCGAGGGGCGCACCTGGGCCGACCTCCGCCAGCGCGCGATGGAAGACGGCCGTCGCATGCCGTCGGGCGTGGCGCTCACCATTCTCACCGAAGCCTGCCGCGGGCTCGACGCCGCGCACCGGGCGGTCGATGAACACGGTCACCCGCTGGCGCTCGTGCACCGCGACTTCACGCCCGACAACATTCACGTCGGCGTGAAGGGCGAAGTGAAGGTCATCGACTTCGGCATCGCGCGCACCACCACCTGGGGCAGCGGCACCGAGCCGGGCACGTTGAAGGGCAAGTTCTTCTACATGTCGCCCGAGATGATCACCGCCAAGCACGTCGATCATCGCGCCGACATCTTCGCGGCCGGCGTGATGCTCTACGAGCAGCTGTGCGGCCGCCGCCCGTTCACCGGCAATTCGGTCGACGAGGTCGTCATACGCATCGCGCGGGAAGAAGCGGTGGCGCCGTCGACGTACGACCCCGGCGTACCGCGGTCGCTCGATCTCATCTGCCTCAAGGCGCTGGCGAAGGACCCCAAGCATCGCTTCCAGACGCTGGGCGAGCTGGTGACCGCGCTCGAGTCGGTCGGCGGAGACCAGGTCCTGGCGTCGCCCGAGGCAGTCGGTGCGTACGTCTCGCAGTTGTTCCCGTCGAAAGACCCGATGCGCGACACGCTGCGCCGCGCGCGTGAAGCCGATCCTTCGGTGCCGAACGCTCCGGCGATTTCGCCTCCGCACGGGAACATCGAAGCCACCCTGCCCTCGCCCATTCGTGCGCACCAACCTGCGGAGCCCGTCGCGGCGCCCGCGCCGCTCGCCACGAAGAAGTCGAAGGCCCCGCTGATCATCATTGCGGTGGTGCTGCTCGGCGCGCTCGCTGCCGCTGGCGTGTGGTTCACGCAGCGCCCGCAGCTGACCGCGGTCGAACAGCTCAAGAGCGCCGAAGCCCTGCAGGGCGCCGAGCAGGCCAGCGCGCTGGCGAAGCTGTCGTCTCTCGAAGACGTGACCGAGCCACAGCTGGCGCGCGCCGCGGCGCTGCTCACCGAGAGCAAGTCGTGGGACGCGGCGCTCACGCTGGTCGACAACTGGATCCTCAAGAACCCCAGGAGCTTCGACGCGCGGCTGCTCGAGGGCCGCGCGGCGCTCGAGACGCGAAAGGCGAAGCGTGCCGAGAACGCGCTGCGTGAAGCGGCGGAGCTGAACCCGAAAGACGCCCGCCCCGATGCCCTGCTGGCGCAACTCCGTGAGGCGCAGGGCGACGCGAGCGGCGCGATGGCTGCGTGGGACAAGGCGGTCACGAAGTCGCCGAACAACACCCAGTACCTCGCCCGCCAGGGCTACTGGCTTTCTCAGAGCGGCAAGCTCGACGAAGCCGAAGCGGCGCTCACCCGCGCGAGCCGCAAGAAGAACGACCCCGTCATCAACGCCGAGCTGGGCTTCGTGAAGTACCGCAAGGAGCAGTTCGACGAAGCGCTCCGCATTCTACGCGGCGTGGTCAAGGAGAAGCCGGAGCTCTTCGAGGGCCACTACTACCTGGCGCCGGTGCTCTTCCGGAAGAAGGACGTGGCCGGCGCACGCGCCGAGTACCTCGCCGCCGACGCGCTCTCGCCGACCGACAGCCGTGCGCTGGTGGGGCTCTGTCAGCTCGAGCAGATGGCCGGGAACGCGACCGAGCTCGAGGCCGCGAAGGTGAAGCTGAAGGAGCGTTTTCCCAAAGACGCAGACGCGCTCCTCTCGCAGTGCGCGGCGGCGGCGCCATGACGTTCCGCCTGATCTTGAACGCCGACGACTTCGGCTACGACCCCGCGGTCACGCGCGGAATCGCCGAGTCGATGCGCGCTGGCGTGGTCTCGTCGACCACGATGATCGTGAACTCGCCGTGGAGTCAGGACGCCGCGCGGCAGAGCGAAGGGCTGGCCATCGGTCTTCACCTCAACCTCGTGCGCTTCGCGGCGCTCACCGATGGCCGCGTGCTGAGCGACGACGGCGTGTTGTCGGAGCGCTTCGTGGCCGACGAGACGCGCGCCCAGCTCGACCGGCTGTTCGTGTTGCTCGGCCGGCACGCCACGCACATCGACGTGCACAAGCACGCGCACCTGCAGCCGGAGGTGCTCGCGGGCCTGGCCACCGTGGCGCAGGAGCGCGGGCTCGCGGTGCGCAGCATCAACGACGTCATGCGCGCTGAATTGAAGCGGCGCGGCGTGAAGACCAACGAGGTGTTCCTCGGCGAGGCCGACGGCGACGCGTACTGGACGCCCGAGCGCTTCGAAGCGCAGCTCGACCTCGCGCCGCGCGATGGGCTCGTCGAGCTGATGTGTCACCCGGGCTACGCCAACTCGCACATCAAGAGCGGTTATTCGGCGCAGCGCGAAGTCGAGCTGGCGACGTTCGTTTCGCCGCGCGCGAAAGAGGCGTTGTCGAAGCGGGGTCTCACGCTGTCGTCGTGGTGAAGGAGCGCGATGAGCGAACGGGCGCGGCCGCAAATGGCCTTCGGCTGGGTGCTGCTGCTCTTCGTGTTCGTGGTGGTGGTGCTCGAGCTGATTCAAGGGCTCGTGCTGGAGCTGAGCGGCCTGAACCGGACCGACGCCCTCGACGCCTGGCGAACGTTGTTCCTCACCACGCCGCTGTTGATCAGCACCACCCTCGCCACGTGGATCACCTGGCTGCCGTTTCGTGAGCCCATCGGTCTCCACGACGAGCGCCCCTTGCAACGGCTGGGGCTCGGGGTGCTCGTCGGCGCGCTCGCGTTGACCATCTGCGTCGGCGTGCCGGCGCTGCTGGGGCACACGCGCCTGCAGCTCAACGCCTCATGGCCGCTGCACTCGGGTCTGGTGCAGCTGCTGGTGCTCGCGCCGGCGGGCATCGCAGAAGAGCTGCTGGTGCGGGGGCTGGGGTTTCAGGCGCTGCGCCGAGGCGTGGGAGCGCTCGCGGCGGTGCTGGTGTCGAGCGCGGTGTTCGGCGCGCTGCACCTGTTCAACCCGCACGCGTCACTGCTGGCGACGGTCGTCATCACCCTGGTCGGCGTGTGGTTCGGGCTCATGGTGGTGACGACGGGGTCGGTGTGGATGTCGATCGCCGCGCATCTCACGTGGAACTTCTTCGAGGGCTTCGTGTTCGGTCAGCCGGTGAGCGGCAACCTGCCCGGCGGCTCGATCTTCCGCGCCTGGTGGCCGGTGACGCGCGGGTTCTGGAGCGGTGGAGACTTCGGGCCAGAGGCGGCGGGCTTCACGCTGCTGGTGTTGGCCGTGGCCATCGCCGCGACGTACGCGTGGAGACCGCTCAGAGCTGCTCGAGCACCGACAACAGCAACAGCACCAGCGCCGACCCCATCGTCAGACCGCTCCACATGAAGGCGCGGCGCGGCATCCCTCGAGCTTCGCGAAATCGGCGCCGCGACCCACGCAGTTGAGCAGCGACTTCTTCTGCGTCGCGCGCCTGGAGCGGGGCGGCGAACGGGTTGGCGCCCGGGCGCCTCAGGTGCACGGGGCGCGTCTGGGGTGTCGCCTCACACGGCGAACCGCGCTCGCCGCGCAGTTCAACCGGTTTCACAGCACCCGGAGAGACGCGAAGTTCCACCCACGCCACCCCTCAGTTGTGTTGCACGCCGCACTCTGCGCTCGTGCGTCGCCGGCCGACGCCGACCTGGTGCACCGACACGCCTTGACTTGAGGTCATCAGTGACTAGACGGACGCGCGATGATCCAGGTCGAAGGGTTGACGAAGTACTACGGCGAGCGCGCTGCGATTCGAGACCTCTCCTTCACCATCGAGAAGGGCGAAGTCATCGGGTTTCTCGGGCTCAATGGCGCCGGTAAATCGACCACGCTCAAGGTGCTGGGGTGCGTGCTGCTCCCGACCAGTGGGCGGGTCTTGATTGACGGCTTCGATGTCACGCGCGACCCGCACGAAATCCGCAAGCGCATCGGCTTTCTGCCCGACACGCCGCCGCTGTACGACGAGATGACCATCGCCGGTTACCTCGAGTTCGTGGCGCAGCTGCGCGGGGTGACCAGCCGCGAGCTCGCCACGCGGGTGACCGAGGCGATGCGGAAGACCTCGCTGCTCGAGCGGCGCGACGACCTCATCTCGAGCCTCTCGCACGGCTTTCGTCAGCGCGTGGGCGTGGCACAGGCGCTGGTGCACAACCCGCGACTGTTGATCTTCGACGAGCCGACCGGCGGTCTGGACCCCGTTCAGATCGTCGAGATGCGCGAGCTGATTCGCCAGTTGAAGGGCGAGCACACGGTGCTGGTGTCCTCGCACATCCTCGCGGAGATCTCGCAGATCTGTGACCGCTACCTCGTGATTCAGCAGGGAGAGATCATCGCGCGCGGCACCGAGAGCGAGCTGCTGGGCACGCTCGGCGGCGCGGGCATCGTCGAGCTCGAGGTGAAGGGCAACGCCCAGCACGCCATCGACGTCATCAAGAACGTGGCTGGAGTCGGCGAGGTCACGCTGCTCAAGCTCGACGGCGACGTGGCGCAGCTGAAGGTCGGCGTTTCAGGCGAGCTGCGGCCCGGCATCGTCAAGGCGCTGGTGACGGCCGACCTGCAGGTGCTCCGCATCGACAAGGCCGCGGCCAGGCTCGAGAACATCTTCCTCAAGCTCACGCACGGAAAGGAGGCTCAGCCGTGAACAACGTGATGCTCATCGCCCGGCGAGAGCTGCAGTCGTACCTGCGCACCATGAGTGGCTACATCATCATCGCGCTCATGCTGTTCATCGACGGCGCGTTCTTCAACGCCTTCGCCGTGCCCGGCACCGCGAAGAAGTCGTCGGAGGTGCTGGCGGGCTTCTTCTACATCACCTCCGGCATCACCCTGCTCTGCTCGGTCTTCCTCTCGATGCGGCTCATCGCCGAAGAGCGGCAGACGGGCACGGTGTCGCTGCTGTACTCGTCGCCGGTGCACGACCTCGAGATCGTGCTCGGCAAGTACCTCGCGTCGCTGGTGTTCCTGACGATGTTCCTCGTGGGCACGCTGCACATGCCGGTGCTCATCGCCGTGTACGGCAAGGTGTCGGCGAGCCAGATCGCCGTGGGCTACCTCGGCCTGTTCCTCGTGGGGTCGATGGGGCTGGCGGTCGGCACCTTCGGCAGCGCGCTCACGAAGAGTCAGGTGGTGGCCGCCGTGCTCTCGGGCGTGATGTCGCTGGCGCTGACGATGGCGTGGCTGCTCGGCAAGGTGACCGACCGGCCGCTGACCGAGATCGTCAACGGGCTGGCGTGGTGGGGTCACTTCGAGGCGTTCAGCAGCGGCGTGATTCACCTGAAGCACGTCTCGTACTTCGTGCTCGTTTCGTTCCTGGCGCTGTTCGCGGCCACGCGCGTGCTCGAAGCGCGGAGGTGGAAGTAAGCCATGCAGCTCTCATTCATTCTCTCTGCGGGCCTGCTGCTGATCTGGGTCGGCGAGCGCATCGTCGATTCTTCCGAAGTGCGCTGGGGCCTCACCGGGGTGGGCACGGTGCTGGTGCTCGCGGCCTTCGTCGGCCGCTTCGTGAAGGCCGGTGCGGCGCGGCCCGACGTCAAGCGGGTGCAGCGCACGTTCGGCCTGTTGCACGGCCTCACGTTCTTCTCGCTGGTGCTCTACGCGCTCCAGTCGGACCTCTTCACCAAGCTCACCAGCGCCACGCTGGCGTCGGGCTCACCGAAGCTGGCGGGCGCGCTCGCGGTGTTGTGGCCCGCGCTCTTGCTGACCTCGCTGCTGCCCACGCTCTTCATGGAGCTGTCGTTCGCGTCGATGGCCAGGGCGCCCACCCTGGAGCACGGCCGCATTCAGGAGGCGATGCTCTCGGGCTTCGGGCTCGCGGGCGCGTTCATCTTCGCGTTCTCGGTTCAGTACGTGACCACCGAGCGCGATGCGAAGGCCGACTTCGCGTACTTCCGCGTGGCCAAGGCCAGTGAATCGACGAAGAAGCTGGTGGCCTCGCTCGACGAGCCGGTCGAGGTGTACCTCTTCTTCCCGCCGGCGAGTGACGCGGCCGAAGCGGTCGAGGGCTACTTCGACGAACTGAAGGCCGCCACGCCGATGCTGACCGTGAACCGGTTCGATCACGCGCTGGCGCCCGCCAAAGCCAAAGAGCTCGGCGTGAGCGGCAACGGCACGGTGCTGGTGAAGAAGGGCGGCCGGAAAGAATCGCTCTTCATCGGCACCGAGCTCGAGAAGGCGCGCACCCAGCTGCGCGGGCTCGACGTCGAAGTGAACAAGCGGCTCATTCAGGTCGCCAGGCCCAAACGCACCGTCTACTTCACCGGTGGTCACGGCGAGCGCCAGCGCGACCCCGAGAACAACAATGACCAGCGCGCGACGGTCGACGTTCTCTACAAGGTGCTGAGCGACCAGAAGATCGACGTGCAGCAGCTCACCACCGCCGAAGGCCTGGGCACCGAGGTTCCCAAAGACGCGGCGGCGGTGTTCATCATCGGCCCGCAGCGCGCGTTCTCGGCGCCCGAAGCGGCGACCATCGAGGCCTACATCAAGCGCGGCGGCCGGCTCTTCATCGCGCTCGACCCCGAGAGCGGTCTCGGGTTCTCCGAGCTGCTCACGCCGCTGGGGTTGTCGTTCAAGCCGCTGACCATCACCCAGGAGCGCGGCAACGCCAACGTGCGCCCACCACCGAGCATCGCGGATCGCGTGAACATCGCCACGCGCACCTTCAGCTCGCACCCCATCGCCACGTACCTGGGCCGCGGTTCGGCGCCGGTGCTGTTCCTCGCCGCGGGCCCGCTCGACGAGCTGGAGAAGCACCCGGCCGACCTCTTCATCGACTTCGCGGTGCGCTCGCTGCCCGAAGCGTGGCTCGACCTGAACAACAACTACGAGTTCGACGCGGGAGAGACGCGCAAGGCCTTCGGCGTCGTCGCCGCGGTCGAGCGCAAGCAGGCGAAGGATCAATCGGAGCCGATGCGCGCGGTGGTGCTGGGCGACTCAGACGCCATCGCCGACCTCGTGCTGCAGCAGCTGCCCGGCAACCAGTACGTGGTGGTCGACGGCTTCAAGTGGTTGCTGGGTGACGAAGCGACCGCCGGCCCGACCAACACCGAGGTCGACGTGCCGCTCACGCGGACCCGTCAGCAGGACTCGATGTGGTTCTACGCCACCACCTTCCTCGCGCCGCTCGTGGTGCTCGCGCTGGGCTTCCTGGCCCGTCGCCGGCCTCGCAAGCGTGCCGCCACCACCGCTCAGGAGAACGCGTCGTGAAAGCGCGCAGCGCAGCTCTGCAGGGAGGCCTCGCCGTCATCGGGCTCGTGGCCGCGTACCTCACGTGGCAACGCCCCGCCGAGAGTCAGCAGAAGGACTCGGTGGTGATGCTGGAGGCCAACAAGAACTCACTGGAACGTGTGCGCTACGAAGACGGCACGCGGCTGGTGTCGGTCGAGAAGAGCGACCGGCTGTACGTCACTCTCGCGTACCTGCCTGGCAAGCGCCCCGCGTGGGACGCAGGCGCGCCCGTCGAGACGACCGACGGCGGCGTCGACGGTGGGGTCATCAACGCGCCGCGCGCGCCCGAGCCGCCGCCCGACCGCACGCTCTACGCCAACGACCGCGCCGACCAGCTGTGGGGCCGCTTCACGCCGCTCGAGGCGGCGCGCGCGCTCGGAACGTTGCCCAAAGAGAAGCTCGACGAGTTGGGCGTCAGCCAGAGCGACCGCAAGCTGAAGGTCACCGTCTCGGGCGTGCCCACGCGCTTCACCATCAGCAAGCCGGTCAACGGCCTCATCGGCAACTACGCGCGGAACGAGAAGACGGGCGAGGTGTTCCTCATCTCGTCGAGCCTGTTCAACGAGCTCGACCCGAACTCGCAGCTGCTCGTCGACCGCCGCCTGCATGCGTTCAAGGCCAACGAGTTCGACGCGTTCACGGTGAAGGTCGACAACGAGACCGCTTCGTTCGTGCAGACCGGCGCCGACGTGCCGGCCACCACGCGCATCGCCCCCGCGGCGACGCCTGACAAGCCCGACGAAATGGTCGGCAACTGGCACGAGAAGATCTGGAACCGCCTGGTGGTCACCGAGGTGCTGCAGAAGGACGAGAAGCCGCGCTTCGGCGAGCCCAACGTCATCTTCCGCATCGACTACTCGTTCAAGGGCAAGCCGAAGGGGTGGCTCGAGCTCGGCAACCACGCGCGCACGAACACCATGTGGGCGCGCAGTGAGAACACGTTGTCGTGGGTCGGCCTGCATCAGGGCGCGGAAGACGTGGCGCTCGAGGGCATCAAGGCGACGCTGAAGAAGTAGCCGGGAGCGCTCGCAGGGTATCGGGAGCGCTCGCAGGGTATCCGGCTGGCTTTCAGCCGGACGAGACGAGCTCGAAGCGCAGCGAAGAGATCGGCCGCCGAGAACGCGACCCGAAAAACAGCCGCCGAGAACGCGACCCGAAAAACAGCCGCCGAGAACGCGACCAGAAAAACAGCCGCCGAGAACTTCAGACCGCTTCGGGAAGTCTGATGATGAACGTCGCGCCGACTCCCGGCGCGCCCTCGGCTCGAATGTTCCCGCGGTGCGCCTCGACGATGGTGCGCGAGACCGAGAGCCCCAGCCCGGTGCCCTGCCCTCGCCGCTTGGTGGTGAAGAACGGCTTGAAGAGCTTGTCCTTCACGTCGTCTGCGAGGCCCGGGCCGGTGTCCGCCACCCGAATCTCCACGAAGCCATTCTCCGGCTTCATGGTGCTCACGGTGATGAGCTTCTGCTTCGACTGCTCCATGGCCTGGCCGGCGTTGAGCATCAGGTTGAGCAGCACCTGGCGCAGCTGGTTCGAATTGCCACGCACCGAGGGCAGGTGCTCGCCGAGCGCGGTCTCGACCTTCACGCCCTGCATCTGCAGCTGGTGAACACACAGCGCCATCGCGCCCAGCACCACGTCGTTGGGCGCGAGCGCTTCGAACTCCATCTCGGGCGGGCGCGAGAACTCGAGCAGGTTCTGGAGGATCTTGTTCGCGCGGAACGCGTCCTGCTCGATGAGCTTGAAGTACTCGTGCATCTCCGGGAGCTCCTCCGATTCACGGCCGAGCTGCGCAAAGCCCACGATGCCGACCATGGGGTTCTTCACTTCATGGGCGACGCTGGCCGCGAGCTCGCCGACGGCCGACAGCTTCTCGCTCTGCACCAGCTGCGCGTTGGTCTTCTGAAGCTGCTCGCTGCGGCGCACCAGCTCACGGCTCATTTCGTTGAGCGCCGACCCCACCGACTGAATCTCGGTGGGCCCGTCGACCGGCACTTCGACGCCGAACTCACCGCGAGAGATGACCTGCATCGTCTTCTGCAGGCGCGACAGCGGCCGCGTCACGCGGCGACCGAGCAACACCGCGAACACCAGCGCGAGCGAAACGGTGCCGAGCGCGAAGAGCAGCGAGCGGCGTGACAGCTCACGCGTGGCCTTGAACACCTCGTCACGTGGCACTTCGACCACCACCGAGCCCACGCCATTCTCGACGCGGGCGTACGCGGCGACGCGGTTGGTGCCGTTGGCTTCGTATTCTTCCGACCCACGCGCGACCTGACTGGCGAGCGCGTCGCGCACCACCGGCAACGTCGAGAGGTCTTCACGCTTGATGACGCGTTCGGCGTCGGGGTGCGCCAGCACGCCGCCGAGCCGGTCGACGAGGAACACGCGGTACACGCTGCTGGTCGACACCGCCGAGAGCAGCCACTCGGGCCGGAGATCCGCGATGACCACCGCGCTGCCGTCGGCGGTCGCCGTCGACAGTCGAACGAGGGCGAGGTCTGGCGGCAACGACGCGTTCTGCAGCACCACGCCGGCCTGCGTGACCGCGTCGAGCGGCGCCGGCGTTCGCTTGCGCGCTTCGGTCAGGTCATCCGCCGTGAGGTTCAGCTCGGCGAGCCGGCGGTTGTCGACGAACAGGAAGCTGCGCTCGTAGCCGCCTTCGGTGCGTTTGAAGACCTCGAGCGAGAGCACCGCTTCGTCCGCGTCGAACAGGCTGCGCGCGCGACGTTCGGCGTCACCGGGCGTCAGCTCGTATTCCTGACCGAAGTAACGGAGCTTGTCGGCGATACCGTCGACCGTGCGCCCGACCTGCTGCGCGACCGTACCGGCGACGAGCGCGTTGACGTCGTAGACGCTGGCCTCCTTGTCGGCGGTGACCACGCGCGTAGCGAGCAGCAGATACACGGCCATCGCCGCGACCAGCATCACGCCCACCAACCCCACGATCTGCGTGCGCAGCGACCACTGCATGGTCAGCCCCCTCCAAAGTCAAAAGCGTAGCCGAGCCGCGCGCCGAAGCCGGTGGCGTTCAGGTTGGCGATGGGCGACTCGAGCCGCGAGTACACGAAGCTCAAGTCGAGCTCGATGCGCCCGGGCCCCAGCCTTCGCGACAGCCCCGCCACCAGCTCGAGCCCCGGGAACATCTCGAAGGCGTGCTGATCGTTCACGGTGAGCCACACCAGTTGCACCGCCGGGCCCGCCGCGGCCTTCACCTGGAACTCGTCGAAGTTCTGATGCCAGCCCAGCACCAGCGACACGGGCGCGATGTACGCGTTGCCGCTCACCGTCGCGCCGAACACCTCGGCGGATCGCGTCACCGGGAAATACCCCCCACGCAGCTCGGCGCCGATCTGCCGCCGCAGCAACGGCAAGCGAACCGTGAAACCGACCTGACCGGTCGGAGAAGCGATGGCCTGACCGTTGAAGACACCGCCGCCCCGGAACGCGAGCGAGAACAACGGCGCGCGCGTCGCCACCAGCAGGTGCTCCGAAACGAACGACCCCGCTTCGACGCGGAGCAGCTCGCGCCCCGATGTCGGCGTGGTCCACGTGGTGCGCCAGCGCGTGTCTTCGAGGTAGGCGTCGCTCAACGAACCGTCGGGCACGCTCAGCTGCGGCTTGATGCCGCGAACCGGGCGGCCGTGCGAATCGAACAAGGTGATGCGAATCGCCTCGTCGACCTGCGCGACCTCCACGCGCGTGACCGCCGGCACCCCCGAGTAGATCTCCACGGCCTTCGACCACGGAGAGAAGCGGTAGCCGTCACCCCACGCGCGTACCCGAACGACGTGCGCGCCCTCCCCCAGCGACGGCGTCGTCCACTGCAGGCCCGACACGCGCTGCAGCTTGTTGTCGAGCTCCACGTCGTAGCCGAGCGCCTCCGGCACCGGCGCCCACTCCAGCAACACCGGGCTGTCGAGCTCCGAGACGACGTCGTCGTTGGGCACCACCCAGTTCACCACCGCCAACGGCACGCCCGCGGAGCGCACGAAGGTGCGCGGCTCCGAGGGTGACGACGCGTGCCCGAACGCATCGCGCGCCGACACCCGCCAGGAATACTGCGCCGGCGGCAGCTCGGCCGACTTCCACGTGGTGCCGTTCACCGTCACCTGCGTGAGCGCTTCGGGCCGCTTGTCGCCCTGCCGGGTGAGCTCCACGCGATACGCCGTCGCGCCGGGCACCGCGCTCCACGACAGCTCGGCGCGGCCGTTCACGGTCTCACCGCGCGGCACCGGCGTGGGCAGCCGCACCTTGAACACGCTCTCGGCGCTGAACTCTCCCGGCGTGCCCTTCTCGTCGACGCTCGCCACGCGCCAGCGGTACTCGCCCGCGATGCCCGCCTTGAACGCCAGCGACGTCGTCGGCGCCGGAATCGACACCTTGCTCTTCCCGTCGTGCGTCGCTTCGACGAGGTAGCTCTTCGCGCAGCCAGCCTCGGCCCACGTGAGGTTCACCTGCGGCGTGGCGAGCGTGACGTCGGCGACGGGCTTCAACTTCGGCGCGCTCACACGAATCATGAACGAGCGCGTGGGGCCCGGCCCGCTCTGACGGCCCTTGATGTCGATGGCGCGCGTTCGCCAGAACCAGGTGCCCGCGGCGAGGCCCGACACGTCGAGCGAGGTGTTGGTGGAGCGCAGCGTGCGCACGGCGCCGAACTCGGCGCTGCTCGAGAGCTCGACCTGGTACTCCTTGACCAGCGTCGACGCGTCGACCTCGAACTGCACGCTCGCGCCACAGGCCACGGTCGCCGCGTCATTCGGCTTGATGGGCGCGGGAATCGCCGAGTCGACCGCGATGGTGCGCGGAATGCTCCACTCACTCGCGCGGCTCTCGGCGTCGAAGCTGCGCACGCGCCACCAGTGCGTGGTGGTCGGCAGTTGCTCCCAGCGGTAGCCCGCGGTGGTGGTGCGCGTCTGCAGCACGACCTCCACGAACGCCGCATCGCGAGCGATCTGCAGCTCGTAGGCCGAGGCGCCGGGCACCTCCTTCCAACGCAGCACGATGCGCGCGTTCTGCGCCGCCACAGAGCCGGCGAGCAGCACCACCGTCATCGACGCCCAGGCATGCAGCGACTTCAGGGCGTCACCTCGATCTCCGGGTTGAGCAGCTCAGGCGCGTCGGGAATGCCCTTGTGAATGACGCGGAAGCGCAACGGCACCGACGACGCGCCGGCGCCTGATTCTTCGTCGGCGCGCACGCGCCAGAACCACGTCGCTTCGTTCAGGAACAGCGGCTGCCGGGTGCTGGCGCCGTTGACCTGAAACGACGCGCTGACCGGCTCGAAGCCCTGGCTCGGGGAGATCTCGAGCCGGTACTTCGAGATGCCGGGCAACGGTGTCCACGCGAACGCCACGTTGGTGCCCGGCGGTGCGAGCAGCACCTCACCGTTGCGCGGGAACATGGCGACCGGGGCGACGTCTTCGACGCAGGTGAAGCGCCGCGCCTCGGACACCGGTCGCCCGCTCCTGTCGACCACCCGCCACCACGACACGCCGCGCGCCGGCTCCTTGATCGTGAACTCGTTGGTCTGCACCGCGCGGTCGACGTCGACGAAGGCGAAGAGACGATCTCTGGCGACCTGAATGCGTGCGCCCTCGACGGCGCCCTGCCACGTGAGCGAAATCGGCGCCGGCGTCGCGCGGAAGGGCAACACCGCCTGAGCCTCGGGTGAATCGAGCGTCACCGACCACGGCGCCAGGTCTTCCGTGCCGGTCTCGGCCGCCGCCACGCGCTGACCCTTCTCGAGGGTCCTGGTGGCGCCACCTCCCTGCACCTGCGCGCTGCCCTTCTTCACCGAGACCTCAAGCTTCTTGCCGGTGAGCTCGACGCGCGCCTCGGTCTGCGCCGCGAGGCGGGCTTCACCGTTCGGTGTCTGCAGCGTCAGCCCCTGGGTACCCGCGCGACCCGAAAGCGAGCCCTGTCGCAGCGTCACGCTGCGAACGCCCGCCCGCGGCGTTTCGATCACCACCAGCGACCGTTCATCGAGCGCGAGCTCCGAGCCGTCGTTGAAGCTCAACGTGGCCTCGGCGCCGGGAGGTACGAACACCGCGTCACCGTCGTGCACCTCGACGCCCCGCGAAGCGCCGCCCCAGCCCAGCGTCATCGCCAGGCGCAGCTTCACGTCGCCACTCGACCGCTTCACGGAGCCGACGACCGGCGTGGTGGCGACGTCAGACGAGCGTCGCGACGCCGCCAGCGCGAGACTGAGCGAGACCGCGGCGATGAGCGCCGAAGCCCCGGCCAGCCAGAGATCGCGTTCACGGAGCGCCGCGTTCATGACTCAGTCCCGCTTGCGGCGAATGGGCGAGATCTCCGAGACCACGGCGACGACGCGATCGCGCAACAGCGTCAGCGGCGTGCTGCGTTCGGCCGCGTCCATCGCCTCACGCACGGCGTCTTCGATGGCCGCGAGGTTCTTGAAGGGCTTGACCAGCACCACTTCGGGGCGCTCGGCGTCGAGCGACAGCGGCTCGGGGTGGGCGGTCATCAGTACGATCGCCGTGCGCGGAAACCGGCGCCGCACGGCCGACATCACCTCGAGGCCGGTCATCGACGGCAGCAACTTGTCGACCACGAGGCAGGCGATGTCGGCGCCGTCGAAGAGCGCCAGCCCCGCTTCACCGGTCTGCGCCACGTCGACCTCGAAGCCCGCACGGGTGAGCACCTTCCCCAGCAGGTCGCAGACCGCGAGCTCGTCGTCGATGACGACGATGCGGGGTTTCACGGTTTCTGACTCCCGGCGCGAATGGCGGCGTCGCAGATGTCGAGAATGTCGTGAACGCCGAAGGGTTTGGTCACGTAGCTGAAGACACCGAGCTCTCGCGCGTGCGTCTGCGTCTCATGTGTGGGGAACCCGGTCACCAGAATGGCCTGCATGCGCGGCTGCTTCTCACGCGCCTGCCGGAGCACCTCGAGCCCGTCGGTGCCGGGCAGATTCTTGTCGGTGATCAGCAGGTCGAAGCCACCTTTGGTGATCTGCTGGAGCCCTTCTTCGGCGTTGTCGACGAGGGTGACGTTGTGACCTGCGCGCTGCAGCACGCGTTCGAGCAACATGCGTGCGGAGCGATCGTCATCGATGACGAGAATGCGTCCCGGAATGCGTTGGGCGGCCTGAGTCATGAGCGGCGCGCAGCATAGCCCCTGACCCACTACAGTGCGCGCGTGCCAGACATTCGATTTCAGCGAGCGTTACGGAAGGCGGAGAAGGCGTTGGCTTTGGCAGATCCCGCGCTCGGGAAGGTCATCGCGCGCGTGGGCCCCTCTCAGATTTCTCCTGAGCCCGGGTTCGACCCCTTCAACGCGCTGGTTCGCTCCATCTGCCATCAACAGCTGCACGGCAAGGCCGCCGAGACGATTCACGGCCGCGTGCTCGCGAAGTTCGGCGACGGCGCGCACGCCGACGTCAACAAGCTCTCCCGCGCGCGCATGACGTCGATGCGCTCGTGCGGCCTGTCGGAAGCCAAGTCGCTCGCCATCAAGGACCTCGCCAACAAGTGCCTTGATGGCACGGTACCGGGCTTCGACGAGCTGATGACGTTGAGCGACGACGAAGCGGTGTCTCGCATCGTGAAGGTGCGCGGCATCGGCCGGTGGACGGTCGAGATGATGCTGATGTTCCGCATGGGACGGCTGGACGTGTTCCCCGTCGACGACTTCGGCGTTCGCAAGGGCTTCATGCTGCTTCGCAAGTTGAAGGAGCCCATCACCGCGAAGGCGCTCATGCCGCACGGTGAGACGTGGAAGCCGTACCGCACGGTCGCGAGCTGGTACCTGTGGCGAGTGGCCGATGGCCGGTGAATTGGAGGCACTTGGTTACAAACAGGAACTGAAGCGCGAGCTCGGCGCCTTTCAGAACTTCGCGCTCAGCTTCTCCATCATCTCGATTCTGACCGGCGCGGTGACTCTGTACGGCGCTGGCATCGTGGCCGGAGGTCCCCGGGTGATGTTGCTCGGTTGGCCGCTGGTCGCGGTGGGCACGATCTTCATCGGGCTCTCGTTGGCCGAACTCGCCTCTGCGTTCCCGACGGCGGGCGCGCTGTACCACTGGGCTTCCATTCTCGGAGGACCCGGTGCCGGTTGGGCGACTGCGTGGCTCAACGTGCTGGGTCAGTTCGCGATCACCGCAGCGATCGACTTCGGCCTCGCGGAATTTCTGGCGCCGTTGCTCGGCTACGAGAGCCGTGAAGCGATGCTCGTCATCTACGCGCTCGTGCTGCTCAGTCATGCGGTGCTCAATCACGTCGGCGTCAAGGTCGTCGCGGTGCTGAACACGGTGTCGGCCTGGTACCACGTGGTCGGCGTCATCGTGCTCGTGGGCGCGGTGATGTTGTTCGCGCCGAAGCAGCCGGTGTCGTTCCTGCTCGAAGGCGCACCGCCGCTGAAAGACGCGGTGTTGCCGGGCTTTCTCGCGGGTCTGCTTCAGGCTGCGTGGACGTTCACGGGTTACGACGCGTCGGCGCACGCGAGCGAAGAGACGAAGGACGCGGCGATGGCAGCGCCGCGGGGAATTCTGATGGCGATCATCGCCAGTGCGATCGCGGGCTACGTGATGCTCATCGCGGTGACCCTGGCGATTCCGGCGTTGCCTGAAGCCATCAACGCGAAGAACCCGTTCATCTACGTGCTGTCGACGTCGATGGGGCCGCTGGGAACCGGGCTCGTCTGGCTTTGCGTCGCGGCGATGTGGTTCTGCGGGCTCGCGTCGGTGACGAGCAATTCACGAATGCTGTACGCGTTCGCGCGTGACGGAGGGCTGCCGTTCTCTTCTCAACTCGCGAAGGTCTCACCGGGTTGGCAGACGCCGCACGTCGGCGTGTGGGTCTCGGTGTCTATCGCGTTCGCGTTGGCGATCTTCGCGTCGGCGCTCTCGGTGATGGCGGCACTGTCGACGGTCGCCCTGTACGCGAGCTACGGGTTGCCCGTGCTGTTGGGCCTTCTCGCGCGTCGCAGCGGCTGGCCGCGCGTGGGCCCGTGGACGCTCGGTCGCTTCGGCGCGGCCGTGAACGTGATCGCCATCGTGTGGATCGCCTTCATGGTCGTGTTGATGTCGCTGCCGCCGAACGGCCTTGCCGGCGTGACACTCGCTGCGACCTGCGTGCTGTTGCTGCTCGCGTGGTTCGGCGGCGTGCGACGCGTGTTCACCGGACCACAACAGCTTCGATGAAGGCGGTGTCGAAGGGCTTTGGTCGTGCTCGGCGCGAACAGGCCTCTCGGCACGTCGCGAGGTCGGCGCAGAGCTTCGTGGTGACCGGAACCACAGTGGGCTGTGGTTTTCATAGACACGAAGCCTGGTGAAGCGAGTCACGCCTCGTTCGAAGCCGAGAAGCACGCTCGCGAGATCCCGAGCGATGGTCACTCGTTCGAACCGCTCTCATTGCGGCCAAGCAAATCAAGTCCGTCAGACTTGATTTCGACAACTCGTCGCAGAGCACATGTTCACCACGCTCTTCCGTCCCGTCGGCCCGATCGAACTCGCTCTCATTCGCGACTCGGACTGGACACGCTTCCCGCCGCGGCTCGGCGACCAGCCGCTCTTCTACCCGGTCGTTCAAGAGACCTATGCGCGTCGCATCGCCGCTGAATGGAACGTGCGCGAAAGCGGCGAAGGTCACGTCGTGAAGTTCGCGGTGCAAACCGAATTCCTGCAGCGCTACCCCGAGCAAGTCGCGGGCGGCATCGCGCACACCGAGCACTGGATTCCCGCCGAAGACCTCGAGGCCTTCAACGATCACCTCATCGGGAAGATCGCGCTCATCGCCAGCTACCGCTGAACACCCAGGTCACCCTCCCGAATCGCAAAGAACGCGAGGGTGATCGCGTACGCGCCGATGACATCGATCGTGTAGTGCAGATGGGAGAAGAACACGCTCGCGACGACCAGCACGTGGCACACCAGCATCGGCCACCGCACCGCCTTGAACTTCCACACGTACAGCAGCAACAACAACGTCGTCGACGTGTGGCCTGAAAAGAACAGGTCCTTCGTCAGATAGACGCGCGCGCCTTCACCGGGGTCGAAGAAGCCACCGGGCGTGATCAAGTTGAGCCACGCGTTCCACCGGGTCTCGAAGCTCATTCCCGCGTGCACGTCGTCACCACGAACGGGACCGAGCCCCGTCACCACGATGCACGCGCCGCGAATCAGCGCGATGAACCCCGCCGCGTACATGTACCGGAGGAACCGTTCGACATCGCGCCAGCACAACCACAGCGCGATCGGCACGTAGCTGAAGACCCAGACGATGTAGTTGTACCGCTCGACCCACGGCACGTAGGGCACCACGTCGAGCACCGCATCGGGCAGGTGCGGCGCCGGCCTCGCTTCGGCCCACAGCGCGCACCACACCATCAGGAAGTAGCAGGCCAGCCGGAAGACGAGACTCCCGGCCAGCCGTGCGATGAGTTTCGGAGTGACGCTCACGTGAAGGAGCGGCTCCTTAACTCGGAAAAGAACTTCAGAAGTTCGATTCGAGCGCGACCGCCGCCGCGTGCACCACCGAAGCGATGCGAACGGCGTCGTGCACCTGATCGGTCGTCAAACCGCCTTCGAGCACCACCGCTTCGTGCGACTGCACGCACATCTGGCAGTTGTTGATCGCCGACACGGCAAGACAGAAGAGCTCGAAGTCGGTCTGGTTCGTCGTCACCTGCTTCAAGCGCATCATGCGCAGGCGCGCCGGCTTCTGGCCGTACTCCTCTTTCCCGATGATGTGACGGAAGCGGTAGTACACGTTGTTCATGCCCATGAGCACCGCTGCGGCCTTCGCCTCTTCGATGACCGCGTCGGAGATGCCGGCTGTCTTCGCGTCGGCGATCAGCGCCTTCGTCAGCGGCTCGTGACGCGCGGCGTACGCCGACGAAATCGCCACACCCCACGTCTGATCTGCATTGAGCCCGCCGGGCTGCAGCACGTTCTGGAGGTTGATCTTGATGTCGCGCGCAACGTCAGGGAGCTGCTCGCGGAGTTGATTGGTCTGTTCCATGTGTCGTCACTCCAAAGTGGGTTGGTGGACATACGAAGGGCGTGGCGGAAGCTGGTTCGCACCACGCCCGTCGTGCACTTCAAACTACGGTGAGCCTCAGCCGACCTTCTTGAGCTTGGCCGTCAGCGTCTCTTCGCCCTTCTTCCAGTTGCACGGGCACAGCTCGTCGGTCTGCAGGCCGTCGAGCACGCGCAGCACTTCGTCGACGTTACGGCCGACCGAGAGGTCGTTGGCCGACGCGTAACGAACGATGCCCTGCGGGTCGATGATGTACGTCGCGCGGAGCGCGACACCTTCCGACGGCTGCAGCAGGCCGTAGGCCATCGCGAACTCCGGCGAGACGTGCAGCAGCGGGTGGTTGATCTTCTTCAGGTCGGCGTGGTCCTTGCGCCAGGCGAGGTGGCTGAACTCGTTGTCCGTCGAACCACCGAGGACGACCGCGCCACGGTCCGCAAAGTCCTTCGCCTTCTTGTCGAACTCCACGATCTCCGTCGGGCAGACGAACGTGAAGTCCTTCGGGTACGTGTAGAAGACGATCCACTTCCCGTTGAAGTCCTTGTTGGAGATCTTCTTGAACTCCTTACCGGCTTCGATGCCGACACACGCCTGCGAGTTGAAATCGGGAGCCTTCGTACCGGGGCTGAGCATTGTGATTCTCCTTGGTGTTGCGTTGGTTGGTGGGTTTGGACTTCTCAGCGTTTCTTCACAGGAGCAGCCGGTGACGGCCGAGCCTGCATGCGGGACCCGCCGAGCTTCCGGCCCCGCATGACGACCATGTATTCGCGCACTTCGTAACCCTTGAGTCCGCGCACGTCACCGACCTTCACCGCGTCCCACGGGAGGTCTTCGATGCGCCCTGAATCGTCGTCGATGAAGTGGTGGTGCGGGTCGAGCTTCGGGTCGAAGACCGTGCGCCCTTCAGCCAGCACCAGCTGCCGCAACAGGCCCTTTTCCACGAACAGGTTGAGCGTGTTGTAGACCGTCGCGCGCGACAGCATCGGCATGGTGGCCTGCACGCTCGCCAGCACTTCATCGGCTGACGGGTGCGCGTCCGTCGTCAGCACGTACTGAGCGACCGCGAGGCGTTGCACCGACGGCTGAATGCCCGCCGATCGCAACATGGTGACGACATCTGGACTCATTGTGGATTTAGACTTAATCCAGAGTTTGACGGTTTCAAGCCCACTTTTCCGGCGAAACCTGACTGCTCGCGGGGCATCTTGTTGGCCGGAAGAAGTTCCCCTTCAAGGAGTCGGACATGGCGAAGAAGAGCAAGAGTGAGTCGGCGTCGGTCGCGGTGGACATCGGAATTGCGGAGGCGGATCGCAAGGCGATCGCCGACGGTCTGAACGCGCTGCTCGCAGACAATTACGGCCTGTATCTGAAGACCCACGCGTTCCACTGGAACGTGACGGGCCCGATGTTCCAGACGCTGCACCTGATGTTCGAGACCCAGTACAACGAGCTGTGGCTCGCCAACGACCTCATCGCCGAGCGCATTCGCGCCCTGGGGTTCCACGTGAAGGCCACGTACAGCGCCTTCAGCAAGCTCTCGTCGATCCCCGAGGCTGACGGCGTGCCTGAAGCGACCGACATGGTTCGCGAGCTGGTCAAGGGTCACGAAGCGGCGGCGCGTACCGCCCGCTCCATCTTCCCGCGCGCAGAAAAGGGCGGCGACGAGTCGACGGTCGACCTGTTGACGCAGCGCCTCCAGATTCACGAGAAGACGGCGTGGATGCTGCGCAGCCTCGTGCAGTAAGCGGCGGGTCGTGCAGAAGCTGACGAACCGCATTCAGAATTACGCGTGGGGCAGCGTGACCGCGCTGCCCGCGCTGCTCGGCGTGAAACCGACCGGAGTTCCGCAAGCCGAGCTCTGGTTGGGCGCTCACCCCAGCGCTCCGTCGATGTGCGCGAACGGTGAGACGCTCGAGGCGCTGGTCGCGCGGGACGCCACGCGCATGCTCGGGGCCGACGTCGCGCAGCGCTTCGAGAACCGACTGCCGTTCTTGTTGAAGGTGTTGTGCGCCGCTGAGCCGTTGTCGCTGCAGGCGCACCCCAGCCTCGAACAGGCGCGCGCCGGCTTCGCTGCCGAGAACGCCGCCGGCGTGCCGCTCACCGCGGCACACCGCAACTACAAAGACGCGAACCACAAGCCGGAGATCATCTGCGCGCTCACCGAGTTCCGCGCCCTGTGCGGGTTCCGGCGGCGTGGAGACACCGTTCGCTTCTTCCGCGCCCTCGGCCTCGACGTGTCGGTGCTCGAGCGAGACGGCCTGAGCGCGTACTTCAAGCAGCTGATGACCGAGCGGAAGGCTTCGCTCATCGACACGGTGTTGAACGCCGCGCCGATTCCCGAGTTCGCTGCCGAGCAGAAGCTCGCGCACACCCTCGCTGCGAAGTACCCGGGCGACGTGGGCATCATCGGCGCGTTGTTGCTGAACCTGGTGGTGCTGCAGCCAGGCGAAGCGCTGTACCTCGACGCGGGCAACCTGCACGCGTACCTCGAGGGCACCGGCATCGAGCTGATGGCGAACTCCGACAACGTGCTGCGCGGCGGTTTGACGCCCAAGCACGTCGACGTGAACGAGCTGCTCAAGGTGCTCAACTTCACCGACGGTCCTGCCAACGTGCTGCGCGGCGAGTACGTCACGCCGGTGCCTGACTTCCGGTTGTCGCGGCACGTCGTCGACGGTGAAGTGAAGCTCCCGGCGGCAGCGCAGATTCTGCTGGTCACCGAGGGCTCGATTCACGCGGGCGCCACCGGGCTTCGCCGAGGTGAATCGGTGTTCATCGGCGCGGACGAAGCAGTCACCCTCACCGGCCGCGGCACCGTGTTCCGCGCGGCGCCAGGACTTTGAAGACCTTGAAGCTCGCGCACTTCACAGACATCCACGTCACCCACTTCCCGTTGTCCGGGGCGCTCGCGTTCAAGCGGGCCGCGGCGGTGGTGAGCTACTCGCTGTTCGGCCGCGGCAAGCACTTCACGAAGAGTGACGAGCGCATCGCGAAGCTGCTGGCCGACGTCGACGCGCAGAACGTCGACCACGCGCTGTGCACCGGCGACCTCACCGGCGTCTCGACCATCGATGAGTTCGCGAAGGTCGCACAGCTCTTCGGTTCACGACTGCAGCAGCCAGAGAAGTACACGGTGATTCCCGGGAATCACGATCGCTACGTGCGTGGCGTGAACAACCTGTTCGAGATGCACTTCGGCACGCTGAGCGAAGGCGCGAAGTTCCCGTTCGTGAAGCACGTGGGGCCGTTGACCATCGTCGCCATCGACGTGACGCGGCCGACGAATGTGATCGATTCGTCGGGTCTGTGTGGGCCTGAACAGCGCGCCAGGCTGCTCGAAATTCTCACCGATGCGTCCTTGAAGAACCGCTTCGTGGTGCTGGCGATGCACTACGGCCTGCTGCGCGCCGAGGGTCAGCGCGACAAGCGCAGCCATGGTCTGCGTGACGATCTCGAAGTGATGGCGCTCATCGATCGCGAAGACGTCTCGCTCGATCTCGTGCTCCACGGTCACATGCACCGGCCATACGTCGTGAAGACGAAACGCCGTTTCGAGATCAACGCCGGCAGCGCGACGGACCTTCACGTGAAGGGCCTCGGGTACAACGTCTACGACATCGATCCTTCGTCGCACCGGGTGCGCATCGAACGTCGCGCGTGGAACGGGGCAAATTACGACGCAGATCCACACTCGCCGCTGAATCGGGAAATCGTCACGCGCTGACTCGGTACAGTGCGACGGTGCTCCTTCGTTGGCGCTGGGTCGTGCTCGCAGTGTTCTCGGCGGTGAACCTCACCATTCAGTTGCTGTGGATCACCTACGCACCGGTGGCGCATCAGGCGGCGGCGTTCTACGGAACCAGTGAGCTCGGCGTCGGCGCGTTCGCCATGAGCTACATGGCCGCGTTCATTCCGTTGTCGATTCCCGCGTCGTGGGTCATCGACACGAAGGGCTTCAAGTTCGGTGTCGGCATCGGTGCGGCGTTGATGCTGGTGTTCGGCCCGCTGCGTGGCCTCGCGGGGAACAACTACGCCCTGGCGATGGCCTGCACGGTGATGCTGGCGGTCGCGCAGCCGTTCCTTCTCAACGCGTGGACGAAGTGCGCGGCGCTCTGGTTTCCGCACAGAGAACGCGCGACGGCCGTCGGCGTGGTGACCCTCGCGAACCTCGTCGGCACCGGCCTCGGCATGGCGCTGACGCCGGTGCTGCTCGAGTCGATGCCGCTCGATCGCATTCAGTGGTGGTTCGGCATCGCAGCCGCGGTGAGCGCGTTGGCCTTCTTCGTGTTCGCGCGTGAGAAGCCCCCCAGTCCTCCGGAGCCCGGCGAGCCGGAGGCGCGTGCGTTGATGCTCGACGGGCTCAAGTCGGCGTTGCGTGACGCGAGCTTTCAGAAGTTCCTGTTCATCGTGTTCGTGAGCATGGGCGTCTTCAACGGCATGACCACGTGGATCGAAGGCATCGTTCGTCCGCGCGGGTTCAGCGCCGAAGACGCGGGCAATCTCGGAGCGGTGATCCTGGTCGGGGGCCTCGTGGGCGCGATCGTCATCGCGGCGATCTCCGACAAGCAGCGGAAGCGGCGGAAGTTCATCGTGCTCGGGTTGCTGATTGGCGCTCCGGGAATCGCGGGCGTGGCGTTCGCGACGACGTTGCCGTGGTTGATGACTGCTGGCGTGTGGGCGGGGTTCTGGCTCACGGCGACGGTGCCGGTCGGCTTTCAGTACGCGGCGGAGCTCACGCGGCCGACGCCCGAGGGCACGTCGAGCGGACTGATTCAGTTGTGTGGCCAGGCATCGGTCGTCTTCGTGTACGCGATGGACGCGACGAGGACGGCCGACGGGGCGTTCACGCCGTCATTGATCGCGGCCGATGCTGCTGGTGCTGGCGGGAATGGTGGGCAGTCGCCTCGAGGAACGCACGGTCTGAGTCGTCGCGAGACAGCTCTCGTACGCCGGGCGGTGCGGCCGCGAACGCACGAGGCTTCCGTGGTGGACCGCTCTTCGAGACACGTGAGCGCGCTCTTTCTTGGGCGAGACCGTGCACGCGCCACTCGCAACCGATCGAAATCGCTCGATGCGAATCGGCGCACGGCCGCGTCATACGCCGTGCCATTTCTACAAGACCCATCACGAAGACTCGCGCAGAGCGTCACCCCGCGTTCGCACAGCGGGGCCCGCTCGTGATGCGCACGCCAATCGCTCACGCTCCCCGACACCCCTCAGGCATCACCGTCGTCAGCCGCGACCACCGCGCTTCCGAGACTCATCACTCAGGAAACGCCGGCCGCCAATTCCGGAAACACCTTCGCGACCTTCGACAACAGATAGTCACCGTAGGTGCCGTTCAACGCGTGCACGCTCGCGCGGTCCCACCGTTCTGCAGCATCTTGCTCGGCCGGCCGCACCAGTGCACCCGGCAGCGGGTTCACGCGCGCACCGAAATTTGGATCGAAGAAGTACGGCCACGAGAACCGTGAACGCCCCGACGCATTGCGCACCCGATGCGGCGTCGACCGGTACCGGCCACCCGTCATGCGATCGAGCATGTCACCCAGGTTGCACACGTACGTCCCTTCGATCGGCGGAGCGTCGGACCACCCGCGCGGGGTCTTCACTTCGAGGCCGCCGCAATCGTCCTGCTTCAAGATGGTCAACAGCCCGTAGTCGGTGTGCTCGCCCACGCCCCACCCGCGCGACTCGGCCGCGTCGCGCGGCGCCGGGTAGTGAAAGATGCGAAACAGGCTGAGCGGCTCGCGGGTGAGCTCGTGCTCGAAAAAGCCAGCATCGAGCCCGAGGCTCAGCGCCAGGGCCCGCATGATTCGCTGCCCGGTCACGCGCTGCGCGGCGATGAACGCCAGCACCGCTTCACGCAGTTCGGGAACTTCAACCGGAAAGAGATTGGGCCCGTGCATCGGCCGCGCGTCGCCCCCGGGCAGCTCGTCGCCGAAATAGAACCCTTCCTTCAAATCAGGCGCGCCGCTCGTCAGTTCACCGCCGAGCGGAAACCAACCGCGCCACGCACGGCCGCCCTTCGCCATCGCCACGCGCCGTTTCGTCTCGACCGGCAGCGCAAAGAACGCACGCGAGGCTGATTCGAGACGACGCTCGAGCGCCGCGTCGACGCCGTGGTGAGACACGTAGAAGAACCCGTGCTCCTCGCAGGCGCGGCGCAGCAGCGCCACGTCGGGCGCGCGCAGGTCGATGACCGGGAGGCCGCTCACTTCTTCTTCTTCGACTTCGCCTTCTTCTCGAACGTGCACGTCACGTCGGTGCTGATGCCACCGCGCACGAACCAGTGACCGAACACCGTCATCTTGCGCGGCGAGCAGGCCTTCACCAGCGCGTCGAGAATCTCGTTGGTCGCGCGCTCGTGGAAGCAGCCCTCGTTGCGGAACGACCAGAGGAAGAGCTTGAGCGACTTCGACTCGATGCACTTCTCGTCGGGCGTGTACGAGATCTTGAGGTGCGCGAAGTCGGGCTGGCCGGTGAGCGGGCACAGGCAGGTGAACTCCGGGCAGTCGAAGACGATCTCGTAGTCACGGACCGGCGCGGGGTTGTCGAACACTTCGAGCTTCTTGGAAGGCTGGGAAGGCATGGCCGCGGCGTCTACTCATGTGGCGCACGCGTCGCAATTACGGCAGGAAGAACGGGTGGCCGCTTCAGCTGACATCACCCGCGCGCTCGAGCTTCTGAAGGCCGGTGGCCTCGTCGGTCTGCCGACCGAAACCGTGTACGGCCTCGCTGCCGACGCCTCGAACGAGCTGGCGGTGCGCCGCATCTTCGCCGCCAAGGGCCGGCCGTCGACGCACCCGCTCATCGTTCACGTGGCGAGCGTCGAAAAGGCCCGCGAGTGGTGCACCACGCTGACGGCCATGGGCGAAAAGCTCGCCGCCGAGTTCTGGCCGGGCCCGCTCACGCTGATCGTGCCGCGCAATGAAAAAGCGTCCGACGCGGTCACCGGCGGGCAGGACACCGTCGGGCTCCGCGTTCCTTCTCACCCGCTCGCGCACGCGCTGCTCACGCTGTTCGGCGGCGGGCTCGCGGCGCCCTCGGCCAACCGCTTCGGTCGCGTGAGCCCCACCACTTCTGCGCACGTCGAAGAGGAGCTCGGCGACGTCATCGAGCTCATCCTCGAAGGCGGCGCCAGCAACGTCGGTGTCGAGAGCACCATCGTCGACGTCGCGCATGGCATGCCGCGGCTGCTGCGCCCGGGCGGAATCTCCCGTGAGGCGATCGAGAAGGTGCTCTGCCAGCCGCTCATCGACGGAGGCCACGCCACCGACGTGCGTGCCCCCGGCATGCTCGAGTCGCACTATGCGCCACGCGCGGGGCTGCTGCTGGTCACCGCCGACGAATTGCCCGGCGAGCTCTCGCGACTGGCCGGTGTGCGCGTGGTGGTCATCGCCGGTGAATCGGTGGGCGTGCCCGACGGCGTCACGAAGCTCGCCATGCCCGACGATGCCGCCGGCTTCGCCCGGGAGCTCTACGCGAGCCTGCGTGAGGCCGACGGGCTGGGTGAACTGATTCTCGCGGTGCCACCGCCCGAATCGGGGCTCGGGCTGGCCGTCAGAGATCGACTTCGCCGCGCAGCGGCTCCGCGACCGGCGAAGTAGCGCTCAGTTCAGCGCGTTGGGCTGCGTGAGCACGAACTCGGCGATCTTCGCTTCGAACTTCGAACCGTCGGGGCGCTCCATCACGTACTCGCCGCGCATCGTTCCGAAGCTCGTGCGCAGCATCGCCCAGCTCTGGTACTCGAAACGTTCACCCGGCTCGAGCCGCGGCTGTTTGCCGATGACGCCCTCGCCGCGCACTTCTTCGACCCGGCCCGTGGCGTCGGTGATCACCCAGTGGCGCGTGCGCAACGTCGCCGCGCGCGTGCCCTCGTTCACCAGCGTCACCGCGTAGGTGAAGGCCCACTGGGAGTTTTCGGGGCTGCTGCGCTCCGGAAAGAACTTCGCCTTCACCGTCACACGAATACCGTCACTCACTGCGTTCGACATTCAGCGCTCCACGACCCTGGGAGCCTCGTCCGTCTTCGCGGGCGGCTTCGGCTTGATGACCATCGACGCCACGATCGAACCCGCCAACGTCAGGAGGATGAAGCCCAGCGAAGCCACGATGACCAGCGTCTCGTGCTCGTGCGCCCAGTGTGCGAACGCGGTCTCGAGAATCAGCTTCAGGCCCACGAACGCGAGGATCACGCCGAGGCCGACCTTCAGGTAGCGGAACTTGTCCATCAGCGAGCTGACGAGGAAGAACAGCGAGCGCAGGCCCAGAATCGCGCAGGCGTTCGAGCTGAAGATCAGGAACGGGTCCTGGCTGATCGCGAACACCGCGGGGATCGAGTCGAACGCGAACAACAGGTCACTGGTCTCGACCACCAACAGCACCAGGAACAGCGGCGTCACCATCAACTTGCCGTTCTCGCGAACGAAGAAGCTGAGGCCGTGCTCTTCCTTCGACACCGGCAACACCCGACGGCCCCATTTGAGCAGCGGGTTCTCTTCGGGGTTCACCTCTTCTTCTTCACCGCCCGCGAACAGCAGCTTGTAGGACGTGTACAGAAGGAAAGCGCCGAAGCCGTAGAGCAGCCACGTGGCCTTGGCGACGAGCGCCGTACCCAGGCCGATCAACGTACCGCGCAGCACGAACGCGCCGATGATGCCCCAGTAGAGGAGCCGGTGCTGCGCGCGGTTGCTGATCTTGAACGCGCTGAAGATGACGAGGAAGACGAAGAGGTTGTCGACCGAGAGCGCGTATTCGATGACGTACGCGGTCACGAAGGGGATCGAGGCTTCGGCGCCGAACCTCCAGTGCAGGAAACCTGCGAACGAGAGCGACAGCGAGACCCAGATGCCCGTCCACACCGCGGCTTTCTTCGGGGTGACTTCCTTGCCACCGGACGCGAAGAGGTCGATCGCCACCACGACCACGACGCCGACGAGAAACGCTGCCCAGAGGAGGGGTGTGCCCACGCGCGCCGTCTAAGTGCGACTTCGAAGCCGGTCAATGGCGGAGCCGAAGCACCAAAACCGATCGTTCTGGAAGTTCTATGTGATCCCCAGACGCGCACACGAGCGTGCGCACCGCTTCACTCGCGGTCTCGAAGATCTTCTCCCACCGCGTTCCCCAGCTCGGCGCCGGCAGCACCACCGGCTGCGGCCTGGCGGCGGCGTTGAAGTACACGAGCAGCGTGTCACCGATGAGCCGCTGACCACGGTTGTCGCGCGTGGTGATGGCGTCGCCACCCAGGAACATGCCGAAGCAGCGGAGCTCGGGGTTGCGCCAGTCGTCGTGATCGAGCTCCGTGCCCTTGGGGTGGAACCACACGAGGTCGCGAAACCGGGAATCATCGAGCGTCGCGCCCTGGAAGAAGTTGCGGCGCTGCAGCACGGGTTGCGACGCGCGGAGGGTCGCGAGCGCGCGGGTGAAGTCGAGCAGCCGTCGCTGCCACGGGCCCAACCTCCAGTCGACCCACGACAGCTCGTTGTCCTGGCAGTACGCGTTGTTGTTGCCGTGCTGCGTGCGGCCGAACTCGTCACCCGCCATGAGCATCGGCGTGCCCACCGACAGGAACACCGACGCCAGCAGATTGCGAATGGTGCGAATGCGCGCGTCGACGATCTCCTCGTCATCGGTGGGCCCTTCGACGCCGTGATTCCACGACTGGTTGTCGTCGCTGCCGTCGCGGTTCTCTTCCTTGTTGGCGAGGTTGTGTTTGCGATCGAACGCGGTGACGTCGGCGAGCGTGAAGCCGTCGTGGCAGGCCACGTAGTTGATCGACGCGCCGGGCCTGCGCCCCGAGAGCTTGAAGTAGTCGGAGCTGCCCGCGAGCCGTGACCCCAGCTCGGCGAGCTGCCCCCCGTCGCCCCGCCAGAAGCGCCGCAGCGTGTTCCGGTAGCGATCGTTCCACTCCGCGAACGGCATCGGAAAGTTGCCGAGGCGATAGCCGTGGGGGCCCACGTCCCACGGTTCGGCGATGAGCTTCACGCGGGAGAGCACCGGGTCCTGGGCGATGGCTGCGAAGAACGCCGCGTGGGGGTCGAACTCGCCCGACGGCCCGCGCACCAGCGTGGTCGCCAGATCGAAGCGGAAGCCGTCGACGTGGAACTCGCGCACCCAGTGGCGCAGCGAGTCCATCACCAGCTTGAGCACCTGCGGCCGATACACCGCGAGCGAGTTGCCGCAGCCGGTGAAGTCACGCGAGCGCGCGCGGTCACTGCTGTCGAGCCAGTAGTACGTCGCGTTGTCGATGCCGCGGAAGCTGAGCGTGGGCCCCAGCTCGTTGCCCTCGCAGGTGTGGTTGTAGACGACGTCGAGCAGCACCTCGAGGTCGGCCGCGTGGAGCGCGCGCACCATCTCCTTGAACTCGTTCACCTGCTGACCACGCGAACCGGTCGACGCGTAGCGCTGCTCGGGCGCGAAGAAGCCCAGCGTGTTGTAGCCCCAGTAGTTGGTCAGCCCGCGTTCGCCGAGAAAGCCCTCCGGAACACACTCGTGAACCGGCAGCAGCTGAACGCTGGTGACGCCGATCGACTTGAGGTGCGCGATGACGCTGGGGTGCGCGAGCCCTGCGTAGGTGCCGCGTTGGTGAACGGGCACGTCGGGGTGCTGCATGGTGAGGCCGCGCACGTGCGCTTCGTAGATGACCGCCTTGCGCCACAGAACTTCCGGGCGGCGATCACCACGCCAATCGAAGTCGTCGGCGACCACCACGCTGCGGGGCACGCCGTCGGCAGAATCGCGCTCGTCGAGCACGTTCGCCCGGCCCAGCTTCGACCAGTCGACCTTGCCGCTCACCGCGCGCGCGTACGGGTCGACGAGCAGCTTGTGGGCGTTGAAGCGATGGCCGTCGTGCGGCGCCCACGGGCCGGCGACACGGAAGCCGTAGAGCGCGCCGGCCTTCAGCCCGGGAACGAAGCCGTGAAAGACGTGGTTGGTCTGATCCCGCAGCGGCAGCCGCGCGAGCTCGCGCTTCGGATCTTCGGTGTCGAAGAGACAGAGTTCGACGCCGGTCGCGTGCTGTGAGGCAACCGCGAAATTGACGCCGTGTTCGTCGACCGTGGCGCCGAGCGGGTACGGAACTCCCGGCCAGACATCGAAAGAAGACATCGGCCCTGAGTCTACGTGCTACCGAAGCGCGCATGCGTTGCTTCGTGCTCCTGGCACTCGTCGCTGTTCCCGCGCTCGCAGCCGACACGTGGAGCGAGCCATTTCCCGGTGTGCGCATGTTGGAGCGCGTGTCGCCTTCACTGCGCGTGTTCGCGTTGGAGGTGAAGCTCGAGCAGCCCGGGCTCTCGCTGCGCAGCACGGCGACCCACGAGCGCAAGCAGACGGTCAGCGCGTTCGCCGAGTCGGTCGGCGCGCAACTCGCCATCAACGCCGACTTCTTCAGCTTCGACGACTATTCGACCGAAGGTCTCGCGGCGGGCAACGGTGAACCGTGGGCCGACACCCGCGACACCGTGAATGCCACCACGTTCGCGTTCGGCGACGGCCGCGTGCAGCTCTTCGAGCGCACCCCCATCACCTCGTTCGACGATCGCTGGATGAAGGGCGTCGTGTCCGGCGGGCCCGAGCTGCTGCGCGATGGCGTGGTGCAGTCGTCGCAACAACACCCCGTGAAGTGCTTCTGGCGTCACCCGCGTACGGCGCTCGGGCTCTCTGCCGACAAGAAGAAGCTCTTGCTGGTGGTCGTCGATGGTCGTTCGGCGAAGTCGACCGGCGTCTCGTGTCGCGAGCTGTCGGCGTTGATGCTCGAGCTCGGGGCGTGGAACGCGACCAACCTCGACGGTGGTGGCAGCTCCACGATGTGGGTGAAGGGCCGTGGCGTCGTGAACACCCCGTCGGACGGAGTGGAGCGCGTCGTCGGCAATCACCTCGCGGTGATCATCGCGCCGTAGGTCTTCGACCGAGGCGGTCAGCCACACAACTCCACGAAGCGGCGCAACACACGCGTGCCCAGCGGCGCTTCACGCGACTGCGCACCTTCGCGATCGCAGGCGCGGGTGTCGGGGTGCTCGATGCAGAAGCGAATCGAGGCTTCGTTCATCTCGGGGTGGAACTGCACGCCGAAGCTGCGTTCACCGATCGAGATGGCCTGCACGGCGCAGCGCTCGTTGGTGGCGAGCACGTCGAGCGCGCCGCACGCCACCACCATGTCTTCGTGCGTGGCCTGCACCTCGAAGCGCGTCGGAAAGTCGGCGAACAACTCCGAGGCACGACCGCGCTCGGTCAGCTCGACCCACACCGTGCCGAGCTCACGGCCCATCGGGTTGCGTTCCACCTTCGCGCCGTGACGCCACGCGAGCAGCTGATGCCCGAAGCACACGCCCAACACTGCGCGCTGAGCCGCGTCTGCCTCGAGCATCGAATCAGCGACACGCTCCATCCACGGCTCGATGGCGGTCACCGAACGCGGAGAGCCGCTGACGATCACACCGTCGAACCCACGCACGTCGGGCAACGTCACGCCTTCGTGCGCTTCGATGGTGGTCAACACCACGTCGCCGCAGCCGCGCTGAAACCACACCTCGTAGTCACCCAGCACCGCGCGCGAGCTGGTGACACCGGCCTTGAGCAACAGCAGCTTCTTCTTCGACGAATGCATGGCGTTTCAAAAACGAAGGGCCCGCTCCTGCGAAGGAGCGAGCCCTTGTTCAAACACCGAAGGCAGTGAAGCTCAGCCCTTCAGGTGCGAGAAGGCCTTGGAGACCTCCGTCATCTTGATCGTCTTCTTGTTGCCGTAGACCTTCTTCAGCTTGTCGTCGAGGTTGATGGTCTGGCCGTCGTTCAGCTTGTTCTTCTTGAAGTACTCCCAGAGCTTCTTGATGACCTGGGTGCGGGGCAGCGGCTTCGCACCGACGACCTCGGCGAGCTCCGCCGACGGGGTCAGTTCCTTCATGAACGCAGCGCTCGGCTTACGACCAGACTTCGCGGCAGGCTTCTTAGCGGCAGGCTTCTTGGCGGCCATCGTTCTTCCTCTTTTGGTACTGCGTTGGACTTTTAAGGCCCCCTCCCCGGGGGATTTCGGGTTCCCAGTCGGGAAAACCGAGAGCGGGTTGCTAGCACCTCGCTCTGGGAAAAACAGCCCTTCGTGAAATTTTTCGAGGGAAACTCGCGCGTGATGCGCAGGCGAACGTTCTTGATCACCGGTGCGAACGGGTTCCTCGGTGCGTGGCTCGCGAAGGCACTCGTCGCGCGTGGTGACACCGTACGTTGTCTCGTTCGCGAGGGGAGCGACGCGTCGGCGCTCGAGCCCGTGAAGCACACCATCGTGCACGGCGACGTGACGAGGCCCGCGTCGCTCACGGCTGCGCTCGAAGGCGTCGACACCGTCTTTCATCTCGCCGGCATTCGTCGCGGCACCACGCGCGACGAGTTCATGACCGTGAACGCGCTCGGTACGCAGCACGTCGCTGACGCGATGGTGAAGAGCGGCGCGAAGCGGCTGGTGTTCGTCGGTTCCCTCGCCGCGAGCGGCCCTTCGATCGGCGGCGTGCCCCGCACCGAGAGCGACGCGCTCAATCCGCAGGAGTGGTACGGCGAATCGAAAGCCGAAGCCGAGCGCATCGCGTTCTCGTTCCGGGATCGCCTCGAGGTCACCAGCTGCAGACCGGCGCGCATCGTCGGCCCGGGTGATCACGAGAACCTCACGTTCTTCAAGCTGGTGAAGAAGGGCTTCATTCTCCGCATCGGCGGGCCCGAGCGCCGCTTGTCGTTCGTCGACGTGGAAGACGTGGTCGATCAACTGCTGCTGCAGGCCGACAAACCGGAGGCCGTGGGCGAAGCGTTCTTCGCTGCGTCTGATGAAACGCAGAGCGTCGAGCAGCTGATGCGGCACGTGGCGGGGGTGATGAAGCGCTCGGCGCGCACGCTGTATCTGCCGCCGTTCGTGCTCACGTTCCTCGGCGCGGTCGCAGACCTGATCAGCAACCTCACCGGCAAGAAGCTGCCGCTCAACCGCAAGCTCGCACGGCAGCTGCTCGCGCCGGGGTGGACGTGCCGCATCGACAAGGCGCGACGGCTGCTCGGGTACGAGCCGAAGCGCAGCGTGAACGAGTCACTCACGCGCAGCGCCGAGAGCTACGTGCAGTTGGGCTGGCTGTAGAAACGACGACGCCCGCGTCTTCGAAGTGAAGAGCGCGGGCGCCGGGTCGGAACTTCGGCGTCGAATCAGCGACCGCTCGCCAGCCGCGTGTACTGATCGGTGATGTCCGGCGTGAAGTCGCCGTTGGTGTCGCGCCACTCGTAGATGTACCACTCGTCGGTGTACGCCATGCGGTTGGGCAGCATCACGTTGGCCCAGTACCAGGCCGCCGCCTGCGTGCCGTTGCCGGGGCTGCACAGGCCGTACGAGATGAGCGCCAGCGTGCCCGACGCGGGATCGATCGCCAGCTCGACGAGGAACACGTCACGGCCACGCGAACCCATGCCGCCGTCGGCGAGGTACACGCCACCGTCCGACGGACCACACTCCGACTGCGCGCGCTGCACGACGATGGGGTCCACGCCGCCGTCGTTGAGGCGCTGCTTGAAATAGAACTCCGTGCCGTTCACGTTGTTCGAGAAGTAGACCTTGGTGACCTTCTTGTTCCGCTCGAGCCAGTTCACCGGGAGGTTCGGGAACGGACCACCGGCGGTCACCACCGTGTACGAGCCGCCGAGCAGCAGGCGACCGGGCTGACCCGCGTCGAGCGCCGGGCCACCATCGGGCTGCAGCGGCGGGCGCTGCTCGACGACCGTCGGGTCGTCATCGTCGGCGAACGTGATCTGCGTCGACGACGAGCAGTACTGCGTGATGGTCGAGGCGAGCACCGTCGTCGCCGCGTTGTCGAGCGGCTGGCCATCGCGCAGCGCGACGACGTTCTGGTTCGCGCAGAAGTTGGGGAAGGTCTTGTCGCGGCACTGCGAGCCGTCACAGAACTGATCAGCGGTGCAGGTCACGCCGCACGCGCCACAGTTGTTGGTCGCCGTGGTGTCGCGGCACGCGCCCGCGCAGCACGCCTTGTTGGTGCCACACGCCACGCCGCACGCGCCGCAGTTGTCGGCGTCGTTCTGCAGCGATTCACAGCGGCCGTTGCAGCACGTCTCGCCAGCGCCACACGGCGCGGTCGCGCTGCACGCGCCCACGCACGTGCCGTTGTTGCAGACGTTGCCGGCCGCGCACTGCGAGTCCTGCGTGCACATCTGGCACGAGTGGTTCGGCAGGCAGACACCGCTCGGGCAGTCCGTACCGGTCTTGCAACCCTGCTCGCAGGTGAAGTCGGGACGGCAGTACTGGCCCGTGGGGCAGTTGTCGGTCGCGCCCGGCAAGCAGGCGACGCAGGTGTTCGTACCCAGGTTGCAGCGCGGCGTGGTGCCACCACACTGCGAGTCAGACGTGCACTGCACGCACTGGTTCTGCACGCACACGCCGTTGGGGCAATCGGTGTTCGACAAGCAGCCCACGCAGGTGTTGCTCGCCGGGTCGCAGACAGGGCGGTTCGGGTCGCGGCAGTCGGTGCCGGTCACGCACTGCACGCACTTGTTCGTCGCCGGGTTGCAGATGTTGAGCGGCGCGTTGTTGCACTGCGAGTTGGTGGTGCACTCCACGCACTGGCCCGCGGCGGTGTCACAGACCTGGCCCGACGGGCACGTGGGGTTCGCAGCCGAGCAGCCGTTCACGCACGTGCCGTTGTTGCAGGTCTGGCCGGCGAGGCAGTGCGCGTCGAGCACGCACTCCACACAGCCGATGCCGGGGCGGCACATCGCGCCGACGCAACGGTCGTCTTCGCTGCGACAACCGGCTTCACAGGTGCCGCCGTTACAGACGAACCCAGCCTCGCAGTGCTCGTCGGAGACACACTGCACGCAGAGCATCGCTTCGGGATCGCACCGCATCGAGCCGGGGATCGTGCAGTCGGCTTCAGTGCGGCACGAGACGCCCGGCGTCGCGCAGGTACAACCGGACAGGAACAGCGCAACAACCGCAGCGGAAATCGGGAGGAGGTGCTTCTGGGCCATGCGGGGCCCTTTGTCCCCACACGCGCCCACACGTCAAGAGGGCGGGCCCTCGCGAAATCAGCTCGCCGGTTTTTCTTCAGCCTTGAGAGCGGAAAGGTCAACGGGCTTGGCACCGACGGCGTGGAATCCTCCGTCGACGCGAATCAGCTCGCCGGTCGTCGCCGGGAACCAGTCGCTGAGCAGCACGCAGGCGGTGCGTGCCACTGCGTCGAGTGACGCTTCACCACGCGCGTCCCACCCGAGCGGCGCCTGCTCACCCCAGGTGTTCTCGAGGAACTTGAAGCCGGGGATGCCCTTGGCCGCGATGGTGGCGATGGGGCCCGCGGCCAGCGAGTTGACGCGGATCTTCCTGGGCCCCAGATCGCGCGCGAGGTAGCGAACGATGGCCTCGAGCCCCGCCTTGCACACGCCCATCCAGTCGTAGAGCGGCCAGGCCTGCGTCGAGTTGTCGAAGTCGAGCGTGACGATGCTGCCGCCCTTGTCCATCAGCGGCGCGAGCGAAACCGAGAGCTCCTTGAGCGAGAACGCCGAGATTCGGAACGCGGTCTGCACCGATTCCCACGGTGCGCTCGAGAACTTGCCGCCCAGCGCGTCTTCAGGCGCGAAGCCGATGGCGTGGAGGATGCCGTCGAGGCGGCCCCACTTCGCCTTGATGGCGTCGTGCAGCGCGGCGAAGTGCGCGGTGTTCGAGACGTCGAGCTCGAGCACCTCAGGAACCGGCGAGAGCTTCCTGGCCGTGCGCTGCGTGAGCGACATCGGGCGGCCGAAGCTGGTGAGGATGACTTCAGCGCCCTGCGCGAGCGCGTGTTCGGCGACAGAGAACGCGATGGACTGCGGCGTGAGCACGCCGGTGATGAGCAGCTTCTTTCCCTGGAGGAGCATGGGCGCGGCGTCTACCACGCCACGTGCTCGGTCAATCTCTATTCTCCCGCGCGCAACGTCAGCGTGAGCCCGAAGGTCCAGAACGAGCCGCCCGACGGCGACGACAGGGTGATGGTGTTCCCCGGCTGATCACGGTTGTTGTAGTCGAGGTAGTACTTGTCCCAGTTGAAGAACACGCCGCGCACGAAGAAGCCCACGCCGAAGTACTTCACGAAGAACCAGTCGGCAGACAGGCCCCACTCGAACAACAGGCCGTCCATGCCGCGCTTCTCTCCGACGATTCCGTAGCCCACGCCGAACCACGTCGACGCGTCGAGGCCGATGGGGCGCTTCTCCTTGTTGAGGAACACCAGCTCCAGCGGATGCCACGCGACCTTGCCCACCGCGAAGCCGCCGCCGCCGCGATCCGACGTGGTCAGGTCCCAGCCGGTCGCCGTGATGTCGGCACCGAGGCTGGCGTGGCCCAGAATGTTGTACGCGATGCCTAACGAAACCGTGTGCGTGTTCGCCAGGTCCGTTACGAAGCCCGCGGCGCCGCCGGGGTCTCGACTTCCCGTATCGGCGTCGAGCTTGTTGGGATCCATCGTCCAGAAGCCGGGGCCGTACTGGATCTGAAAAAGAAACCCACCCTTCGAAAAGTCGGGGGGATCAGCGAGGGCGCTGGTCGTTAGCAGGAGCGCTGAGAGCGTGAAGAAACGAATCATGGAGCGGACCGCCCCATCCGCATAAAAGACCGCCGACATGCCGACACCGTCAGACTCTTTCCTTACTGGCGCGAACATCGATTTCATCGAAGCGCTGTACTCCCGATTCCTCGCCGACCCGAATGAGGTCGACCCGAGTTGGAGGGCGCTCTTCAGCACGCTCCAACGCGAAGGGAAACCCCTCGTCATCGACGGCCTCGTGTTGCCGCCGGTGAAGCGCGCGCAGGTCAATGGCGCGACGGTGTTGCAGGCCACGCCTTCGTCTACCGGCATGCAGTTGCAGTCGAAGGTCGACCAGATGGTCATGGCCTTCCGGCTCCGCGGTCATCTGCTCGCGCAGCTGGATCCACTCGGGGTGCCGCGCCAGCCGCTCGAACACGTGGCCGACATGCCGCTGACCTCGTCTGATCATTTCACCGAGAAGGAGCTCGACACCGAGGTCTCGCTCGTCGACACGCTCGACCCGACCCGCGTGCCCACGCGCATCCTCATCGAGCGCATGCGAAAGACCTACGCGCACCACATTGGCGTCGAGTTCGCGCACATGTACGACTCGGAGCGCCGTCGCTGGCTCCGCCGCAAGATGGAGACCTCGCTCAACACCACCGACTACACGGTCGACGAGCAGCTCCGCATTCTTCGCAAGCTGACCGAAGCCGAGACCTTCGAGACCACCATTCACTCGAAGTTCCAGGGTCAGAAGCGCTTCTCGGCCGAGGGCGGCGAAGTGCAGGTGGCGATGATCAACGAGTTCCTCGAGCTCGGCGGTCAGCTGGGCGTGAAGGAGGTCGTGTTCGGCATGGCGCACCGCGGCCGCCTGAACGTGCTCGCCAACATTCTGGGCAAGCCGGCCGACGAGATCTTCGCGGAGATCGCCGGCCCGTCGGACCCCAAGCAGTACCTGAACCGTCACGACGTGAAGTACCACATGGGGTACTCGCGCGATCTCGTCACCGAGAGCGGCGCCAAGATCCACCTCACGATGGCGTTCAACCCGTCGCACCTGGGCTTCGTGCACCCGGTGGTCGAAGGTCGCGTGCGCGCCAAGCAGGACCGCATGGGTGGCGGCGCCGAAGCGAAGAAGGCCGTGGTGCCGTTCGTGATTCACGGCGACGCGGCGTTCTCGGGTCAGGGCCTGGTGCCCGAGACGCTGAACCTGTCGGGTCTCGACGCCTACGACACCGGCGGCACGGTGCACCTGATCATCAACAACCAGATCGGCTACACCACCGAGGCGCGCCAGGGCCGCACGCCGCTGTACTGCACGGCGCAGGCGCAGCTGCTCGACATTCCCATCTTCCACGTGAACGGTGACGACGCTGAGGCGTGCGTGCACGTGATGAAGCTGGCCACCGAGTACCGCCAGAAGTTCAACACCGACGTGGTCATCGACCTCGTCTGCTATCGCAAGTACGGGCACAACGAAGGCGATGAGCCGCGCTTCACCCAGCCGACCATGTACAAGCTGGTCGACGCCGAGAAGACCGTACGCGCACAGTACGCCGAGGAGCTCGCGAAGAAGAATCGCGTCAGCGCCGAACAGAGCAAGGCCCTGCTCGATCAGTGCAACGCGCAGTTCTCCGACGCCATCACGCGCTCGCGTACGCAGAGCCTCGTGAAGGACCCCGATCACCTCCACGGCGTGTGGGCGAAGTACCGCGGCGGCGCCGACAAAGACACCGCGCAGGTCGAGACCGGCCTGCCTGAAGAAGAGCTCAAGAAGCTGCTCGCCCCGCTGGCGAAGACGCCCGAAGGCTTCACGCTGCACCCCAACGTGCAGAAGGGCATCGTCGACAAGCGCGCGAAGATGATCAGCGCCGGCGACAACCTCGACTGGGGCGCGGGCGAAATGCTGGCGTACGCCACGCTGATCAATCAGGGCTACCGCGTGCGCGTCACCGGCCAGGACACCGAGCGCGGCACCTTCGCGCACCGTCAGGCCGTGCTGCACGACCAGAAGACCGGCAAGCAGGCCTTCCCGCTCGACGACATCAAGCCGGGCGCCGCGAAGATCGTGAACTCGCCGTTGTCTGAGATGGCGTGCATGGCCTTCGAGTACGGCTACTCCCTCGACGCGCCCGACGTGCTCATCGCGTGGGAAGCGCAGTTCGGTGACTTCGCCAACAACGCGCAGGTGATGATCGACCAGTTCCTCGCGGCCTCCGAAGACAAGTGGAAGCGCATGAGCGCGCTGACGCTGCTGCTGCCGCACGGCTACGAAGGCGCAGGCCCGGAACATTCGTCGGCCCGTCTCGAGCGCTTCCTCGAGCTCGCCGCGGAAGACAACATTCAGGTCTGCTACCCCACCAGTGCAGCGCAGATCTTCCACCTGCTCCGCCGCCAGGCCGTGCGGCCCATTCGCAAGCCGCTGGTGGTGATGACGCCCAAGTCGCTGCTGCGCATGCCCGAGGCGACCTCGCCGTGGGCCGACTTCACGAAGGGCACGTACAAAAAGGTGATCGCCGACAACACCGCTGACGTTTCGAAGGTCACGCGCGTGCTGTTCTGCTCCGGCAAGGTGTACTTCGACCTCGTGAAGGCGCGCGAGGCGACGAAGAACACCACCACCGCCGTCGTTCGCGTCGAGCAGCTCTACCCGTTGCCCGTCGACGAGCTCGTCGCGGTGCTCGACTCGTACAAGAACCTGAAGGAAGTGTTCTGGGTTCAGGAAGAGCCGAAGAACTCCGGCGCGTGGCGCTACATCTTCGAGCCGCTGCTCGAGCTGTCACAGGCCCGCAACTGCAAGCTCAAGTACGTCGGTCGCCCTGAGAGCGCGAGCCCCGCCACCGGATTCCTCTCCACCCACCAGTACGAGCAAAAGCTGCTGGTCGACGAAGCCCTGTCATAAGAGAAAGCACTCATGTCATCCGTTGAGATCAAGATCCCCGCGCTTGGTGAATCGATCACCGAAGCTGTCATCGGCAAGTTCCACAAGAAGGCGGGCGACACCGTCGCGGCCGACGAGCCCATCGCCGTGCTCGAGACCGACAAGGTCACCATCGACGTGCAGGCCGCTGCGGCGGGTGTCATCGCTTCGCTCACCGCGAACGAAGGCGACAAGGTGAAGATCGGCGACGTCATCGGCACCATCGATTCGTCGAAGGCCGGTGCCTCCGCTCCGAAGAAGGCCGACGGTCCCGCCGAGAAGGCGCCGGAAAAAGCCGCCGAGAAGCCCGCTGAAAAACCGGCCGAGAAGGCCGCGGCGCCGAAGACCGACAACGGTCAGCTCGTGACGCCCACCGCGCGTGCCGTCGCCGCCGACAAGGGCATCGACACCAGCACCATTCAGGGTTCGGGCGCTCAAGGCCGCGTGATGAAGGAAGACGTGCTCAAGGCCGCCGAAGGCGCGAAGGCCCCGGCCGCGTCGACCACGCTCCAGGCGCCGACGGGCCCGCGTGCCGAAGAGCGCGTGAAGATGACGCCGCTGCGCAAGCGCGTCGCCGAGCGTCTGCTCCAGGCGCAGAACACCGCGGCCATTCTCACCACCTTCAACGAGGTGGACATGAGCAACACGATGCGCATCCGCAAGGAGTACGGCGAGCGCTTCGAGAAGAAGCACGGCGTGAAGCTGGGCTTCATGAGCTTCTTCGTGAAGGCCGCCATCGAGGCGCTCAAGACCTTCCCTGCCGTCAACGCGTCGATCGACGGTGAAGAGGTCGTCTTCCACCACTACTACGACATCGGCGTCGCCGTTTCCGGCAGCCGCGGTCTGGTGGTGCCGGTGCTGCGCGACGCTGATCAGAAGTCGATGGCCGAGATCGAAAAGACCATCGCCGAGCTCGGCGTGAAGGCCAAGAACGACAAGCTCCAGCTGAGCGACCTGCAGGGCGGCACCTTCACCATCAGCAACGGCGGCATCTTCGGTTCGATGCTGTCGACGCCGATTCTCAACCCGCCGCAGACCGGCATCCTCGGCATGCACAACATTCAGGAGCGCGCGGTCGTTCGCGACGGGCAGATCGTCGCGCGCCCGATGATGTACCTCGCCCTCTCGTATGATCACCGGCTCATCGACGGCCGCGAGGCGGTGCAGTTCCTCGTGCGCATCAAGGACTGCCTCGAGGCGCCGGAGCGAATCCTCCTCGAGATGTGACAGTCGTCATCGTCACGGAAGCACCGCCCTCTGAGGAAACTCAGGGGGGCCATTGTCTTCGCTGATCTGCGTTCGCTAATTTTTAGCTGCCTTCCGGCAGGAAGCGCGGGGGGTACCGGGGGAAGTTCCGGCCTCGGAAACGCAAGAAAGAGTGAAGCATGGCAACTGGTACCGTGAAGTGGTTCAACGACTCGAAGGGCTTCGGCTTCATCGTGCAGGACGGTGGCGGTGAAGACGTCTTCTGTCACCACACCTCCATTCAGATGGACGGCTTCCGCACGCTGGCGGAAGGGCAGAAGGTGCAGTTCGAACTGACCAAGGGCCCCAAGGGGCTGCAGGCTCAGAACGTCAAACCAGCCTGACGAAGCAGCCGTAGCGCAACACCCGCAAGGGCTCGGTCGGGGGACCGGGCCCTTGTTCTTTTTCACCGCCGTCGCGTCGCGGCGATGAGCACGCCGAGCACCTCGTCGGGCGTCGCTTCGTCTGGAAATCGCCGGCTCATGCGACGGGCGGTCTGCGCGCAGATCTGCGGATGCTTCGAGCGGTGCAACACCCGCAGAATGATGGTGAGCACCTCACGTGGCTTCGCGGTGCGCGGTATGCGCAGGGTCCACGGCTTCGAGGCACCCACGAATGCTTCGAGCTCGTCGCGGGGTACGTGCAGTTCGTGGCCGATGGTCATCGCCAGCAACTCGCCACGTTCGACGAGGGCTCGCACGGCGTCGGGCGAACACCGCAGTCGCTCGCCTGCTTCCTCCAGCGACACACACTGCGCGCGTACGGTGTGAGGGTCGTCGGTGAGCAACTCGCGCAGTTGCATCAGCGCCTTGCGAATCGTCAGCACCGACGGCCGCGGCGCCTCTGCTCCGGGCCCCCTGATTCCAGTCATGACCGCGAAGTACTGCCGTGTGCACTCGTATCTTTGGCGCTGCGCCCACGTGTGGTTTTGTGTGCACGACCGTGACGCAGACCCTCGGCAAGTACACCCTCGTCAAGAAGCTCGCGACCGGCGGTATGGCGGAAGTCTTCCTCGCGCGCATCGACGGGCCCATGGGGTTCGCGAAGAAGTGCGTCGTGAAGCGCATTCTTCCGCACTTCAACGATGACCCGCGCTTCATCGAAATGTTCCTCGGCGAAGCGCGCCTCGCCGCCGAGCTGAACCACCCCAACCTCGTTCAGATCTTCGACTTCGGCGAAGCCAACGGTCAGTACTTCCTGGCCATGGAGTACATCGACGGGCCGAACCTGCGGGTGCTCAACCAGTCGACGCGCCGCATGTCGGGGCCGATGTCGTTCGCGCTCGCTGCGCGCATCATCGCGCTGGCAGCCGAGGGGCTTCACCACGCGCACGAGCTCCGCGACGAGAGCGGTAAACTGGTCAACCTCGTCCATCGCGACATCAGCCCCGACAACGTGCTCGTCAGCCGCAACGGCGCGGTGAAGGTGGTCGACTTCGGCATCGCCAAGGCCTCGAGTCAGCCGCACCTGACCAAGTCAGGCATGATCAAGGGCAAGATGGCCTACATGCCGCCCGAGCAGCTCGCTCGTGAGCCGCTGGACCGCCGCGCCGATCTCTTCGCCCTGGGCATCGTGCTCTACGAGCTCATCACCGGCGGCATGCCGTTCGATGCCACCAGTGAGGTCAGCATCATTCAGGCGCTGATGAGTCAGCAGCCGCTCGAGAAGCCGACCACCTACCGCCTCGACTGCCCGCCGGCGCTCGAAGCCATCGTGCTCAAGTGCCTCGAGAAGGACCGCGAGCGTCGCTACGCCTCGTGTCGTGAGTTGCAGGCAGACCTCGAGACCTTCATCAGCACGCAGGGCGCGGCCGTCGGTACGCGTGAAGTCGCTGAGCTCGTCGAGACCACGTTCGCGAACGAAGGTGAGGTCACCCAATCGACGGCGATTCCGCTGAGCGGGCTCGAAGCCACCACGCCGAGCGGCGTGTCGCAGGAACGCCCGAGTGCGCCGCCACCTGCGCCTGCTTCGAACAGCACCGCCAGTGGGCTGTCGAGCACCTCACTGCGGCCGGTGACCGAGGCCGACCTCGCCGCGGCGCAGGCACCGAAGAAGAACAACGCGCCACTCATCGCCGTCGGCATCGTAGCGGTCGTCGCGCTCGCGACTGCGGGCTGGTTCGCCACGCGGCCGCCCACCGTCGTCGACACGCCGCCCGCGCCTCCAGTGGTGACCCCGCCGATCGCCACCGTCGTCGATGCGGGTCAGGCCGAGCCGCCAACCGTCGACGCGGGAACGCCGGTCGTCGTGGCTCAGGCGCCTGACGCGGGTGCAGAAGAAGCCGAAGACGCGGGCACCGAAGTGAAGCCCGTCGCCGTGAAGAACGGCCGCCTCGAGCTGCGCATCAGGCCGTACGCCACCGTTTTCCTCGACGACCGCAAACTCGGTGACACGCCGCTGCCGACGCAGAGCGTCCCCGTCGGTCGTCACAAGCTGCGGCTCGTCAACGAATCGCTGGGGAAGAACGTGACGCTCGACATCGTCATCAACCCCGGCTCCAACGTCGTGAAGCACAACCTCAAGGAGTGACGCTCGTGAAGCGCGTACTCGCACTGGCCCTCGCCCTCGCTACCCCCGCTGCGTTCGCGCAGTCGGCTGAAGTGAAGAAGTACCTGAACACTGCCATCACGCTGTACGAGAACCTCGAGTACGAGAAGGCGCTCAAGCAGATCAAACAGGCGCACGTGAAGTCGGCCGGCGCCGACGACGACGCGAAGATCGCCCTGCTCGAAGGCATCGTGCTCGCGGACATGGGCCGTGAAGACAGGGCGCTCACCGCCTTCAAGACGGCGTTCTCGGTCGACCTCGATGCGAGGCTGCCGGTGGAGGTTTCGCCCAAGGTGCAGGCGGTCGCCGAGAAGGCGCGCGCCAACGTTCGCAAGATGCTCGCGCCGCAGCTCGCCGCGCAGAAGGCCGAAGAGGAGCGCAAGGCCGCCGAGCTCGCCAGGAAGACGGCCGACGAAGAAGAACAGAAGCGCCGTGAGGCCGAGCGCCTGGCCGAGGTGAAGCGTCACGAAGAAGAAGAGCGGGCGAAGAACCAGCCGCCGCCCATGGTCGTGCAGCCCGAGAGCGGCCCGTCGGCGCGCGCGCTGTCGTGGATTCCGGGGGTCGTCGGCCTCGGCGCCGCGGGCGCGGCCACAGGTCTACTCATCTCTGCCGGCAACAAGCACGCAGCACTCGTGAACGGCACGGCCAACCCCGCCGACGCGGTGCAGCTTCGCGACTCGGGCAAGACGGAAGCGACACTGGGCTACGTGTTCACCGGTGTGGCCGTGGTGGGGGTCGGTGCGGCAGTGGTGATGTTCATCGTCGGTGCGCCGAAAGACGCGCCCGCAGTGTCGGTCGTGCCCCTCGAAGGCGGCGGCTACGCGAGCGCGACGTTCCAGTTCGATCTCGGAGGTCAGCGATGAACCGCATTCTCCTTGCCGCGTGTGCGCTCGCGCTCGCCGGCTGTTTCAACTTCGACGAGGCCTACGCGACCTTCTGTGACGGCGGTCGCTGCGCGGCCACCGGCGGTGGTGCTGCGACCGGTGGTGGCTCCCAAACCGGTGGTGGCTCCCAAACCGGTGGTGGCTCCCAAACCGGTGGTGGCTCCGAAACCGGAGGCGGCAGCGCAACTGGTGGCGGTTCGGCGACGGGAGGTGGCTCCGAAACCGGCGGCGGCACCGCGACTGGTGGAGGCACCGCGACCGGCGGCGGCGTGGCGACGGGCGGCGGGTCTACGACTGGCGGCGGTGATGGCACCACCGGCGGCGGCACTGCGATGGGTGGCGGTACGGCGACTGGCGGTGGCACCGGCAACGTCGACGCGGGTTGCCCCACGTTCTTCTGCGCGCAGCTCGACTGGACCTCGCCCAACACCGGCCGCAATGTCCCGGTCACCGCTGGCGTGATGACGCAGACCCCATCGGTCGACTCGCCCTTCTTCCTCTACGCGGCTTTCCAGATCACCTCGGGCACCAGCTCTGGCAGCCACCAGCACTTCGAGTTCCGCTTCAACACGGCCGGGCAACCACAAGGCCAGGCCGTCAACCGCACCTTGACCAACGACAGCCGCGTCGAAGGCGTGCAGCTTCGTGGCCTCGCGTACAACGACTACTGGCACGTCTACCGAACCGCTGCGACGCACTACGACCCGAACGGCGGCACCACGTACTTCACCGGCGCCACGCGGCCTGACGGCGGCCCCGACACCGACCCGTACATCTACGCCGTCGCGCCGGTGTCTCCGACCGAGGCGTGGCTCGTGGGCTGGCCCAACGCGATTCAGCACTGGGTCGTCGACGGAGGCGTCGAAACGCACGTCGCCACCGTCGAACCGAACGACTGGTACGACCTCAACCTGAACGACGTGTACGTCACGCCTGCGGGAGAGATGTACGCCGTCGGCGTCGATCGCAGCTCCGACGTTGGCTTCGTGGTTCGCAACGACGGCTCCATCGTCGACACGCTGACGCTGGTCGACGACTGGTACGGCGACGGCTTCCACTCCATCGACGGCACGGGTGACCAGGTCTACGTGCTGCACCGCTCGAACGCAGCCGACCGCGGCACCATTCACGCCCGCAACGCCGACGGTGGTTTCACGCAGGTCTACGAAGCGCCCTTCCGCCTCGCGCGGCTCGACGTGGAACCCACCGGTGAAGTGTGGGCCGTCGGCGCCAACAGCGGCCGCATCGTCTACTTCGACGGCGGCAGCTGGAACACGCACGTGCTGCCCACCTCGGAGTTCCGCAACGTGTTCTGGGAGAACGTCACCGCGTTGCCTGACGGCATCATCATCAGCGGCTACGAAGCGCAGGCCGACGGAGGTCGCGCGGCCGTCGTCAATACGTACCGGAGGTTCGGCAAGTGAACGGCACTTCGAAGTGGATTGCAGGTCTCGCGTTCCTCGCAGGCTGTGCCACCACGGTCGTCTTTCAGGTGCCGCTCGCGCGCGCCGACGGCCCGGTGCTCAAGCGCTGGGAGCACTGGTGCCAGGACGTCGACGGCATTCCCACCAACCCGCAGCTGGTGAAGGCCGGCGAAGAGGGTTGGGAGCTCGTGTCGACCACCTTCCGCCCGCCGGTCGTGCAGAACGGCAACTCGGTGGGCGGTGGCGCGACGTACCTGTGCTTCAAGCGCCCGCGGTGAACTGAAGCGTCACTCCACCTTCATCCACATCGCGGTCTGTTCGCCCTCGTAGACCACGGTCTCGCCCTGCCGGAACGAGAACGTGTACCGCGCCATGATGTTGTCTTTCATGCGACGGTGACGAACGCAGGTGCCCTCGAGAATCAGGGGCTCACCGGGCTTGGCGAGCGCGAGAAACCGCGCCTCGTGAATCTTCGCGCCGTAACCAATCCACCCGTCGGCGTGACGCAGGTCGAGCACGTAGTACGCGTGCACGAAGCCCAGCATGCCGGTCATGTGAATCATCAACCCGCCATTCACGTGACGGGGGTGCTTCACCGGGTGCACCTTCTGGAACTTCGTCATCGGCAGTTCGTCGTGCACCGGCATGCGGGCCACCACCCGGCCCGTCTGACGATTCACTTCGAGGATCTCGTCGAACAACAACGCTTCGATGGAGTACGGACAGTCTTCGACGAAGGCAGCTTCCAACGGCATTACAGCGTCTCCTTGAACCACACGGCGATGCGCTCCCAGAGGCGCTCGGTCACCAGCGGGTCGGGCACCATGTGCGTGAAGTTGGTGAGCGGCAACACGCTGTGCGGCTTGCCCGCCTTGAACATCGCGTCACTCAATTTCAGGGTGTGCAGGAAGTACACGTTGTCGTCCGCCGTGCCGTGAATCAGGAGCACCGGGCGTTTGCTGTCCTTCACGTACGACAGCAGCGAGCTCTTCTCGTACGCGGGCGAAGTGCCTTCCGGAACCCCGAGGTACCGCTCCGTGTAGTGCGTGTCGTAGTCGAGCCAATCGACGACGGGCGCGCCCGACACCGAGCTCTTGATGACCTCGCCGCGTGACATCGCCAGCAGCGCCGACAGGTAGCCGCCGAAGCTCCAGCCGTAGACCCCGACGCGCGCGAGGTCCATCTCGGGAACGCGCTTCGCAATTCCCTGCAGCGCGTTGACCTGCTCGGCGGCGGTGAGCGCGAAGTCGTGCGAAATGGCGCGCTCCCACTCACGCGTGCGGCGAGGCGTGCCGCGGCCATCGGCCTTCACCACGATGAAGCCCTGATTGGCGAGCCACTGAAGCACGAGGTTCTCGCGCGTGACCTGCGACACCTCGAGGTGATGCGGACCGCCGTACACGTTCAAGATGACCGGGTACTTCTTTCCCTTCTCGAAGTTCTGCGGCTTGAGCACCGCTGCCCACGGGCCGTCGTTCGGCAGCTGGAACACGTCGAGGTTCAGCTTCAGCGACGGCTCGAGGGCGACCGACGGCACGTCGACCACGCCGCTGCCGTCGACCTTCATCACCACGTGCCTGGGCATCGCCTTCGTCGAGGTGTGCGAGAGCGCGATGTACGCGCCACGGCCGGTCAGCTTCGCCATCACCGTCGACAGCGCATCGCCCGGCGCCTTGACCGGCTCGACCGCTCCACCATCGACCACGCGGTACAGCAGCGCCGCCGTCGGGTTGGGGCCACCGGTGAAGTAGAGCGTCTTCGTCGCCGCATCGAAGCCCACCAGCGCGTCGTAGCCGGCGCCCGGCTTCACCCAGCTCGCCTTCAGCGCACCATCGACGCCACGCAGCTCGATCTCCGCCGAGCCATTGCGCTCGGTGGCCCAGAAGAAGCCTTCGCCCTTCCACCACAACGGGAAGTCCTGCCGCAGGTTGAGCCACGCGGCGTCTTCTTCGGTCAGCAGCACGCGGCTCTTGCCGGTCTTCTCGTCAACCGCGAGCACCTGCTCTTTGGTCTGCGCGCGGTTCTGCACCAGCAGCGTGAGCGGGCCGTCCTTCCACGTGACCGTCGCGAGGTACGGGAAGTCTTTCGCGTTCCACTCGAGCCATTTCACCGCCCCGCCGGTCACCGCGACGAGGCCCAGCTTCACGCTCGCGTTGGTGCGCCCCGGCCGCGGGTAGAAGAAGCCATCACCCTTCACCTCCGGGTGCATGGGGTCGGTGACCGTGAACGTCTCCACGCCCGTGTGGTCCGTCTCCTGAAACACGATGAACTTCGAGTCGGGGCTGAACCAGTAGCCGGAGTAGCGGTCCATCTCCTCCTGCGCGACGAACTCCGCCAGCCCGTGGGGCTTGAGGTCGGTGCCGCCCTTCGTCACGCGCCGCTCGACGTTCTTCGCCAGCTCGATGAGCTGCACGTCGTTGTCGCGCACGTACGCCACCGACCTGCCGTCGGGTGAGAAGCGCGGGTCGATGCACGCGCCCTCGCCGGTCTTGAGCGCGAGCACCTTTCCGCCCGTGCGTTCGACCACGTAGAGCCTGCCGGACAACCCCACGAGCAGCCGTTCGCCGTCTGGCGAGAGCTGGTAGCTCGTGAAGCCCCGCGCCGACACGCGCTGACGCTCGAGCCGCGCCTTCTCGGCCGCGGTCAACGTCTCGCTCGCGCCGTTCAACACCGCGGCGGGCGTCAGCAGCTCCTTCGTGGTGCCGCTCGCGAGGTCCAGCTCGTACAGCAGCTGCGAGTTGTCTTTCGGGCCGCTGCGCAGAAAGAGCGCCGACTTTCCGTCGGGCGTCACCTTCACCGAGACAGGACGGCCCGAGAGGTAGCGACGCGTCTCCGCGAACTCGCGGAGGAACGCGCCATCGGTCACAGGAGTGGCAGTCAGCAGGGTCATGACGAGGGCTTCCATGGGAGCGCGCTGCTTACTCCGGGGAACCCTCGGAAGGTTCAGAAGAGGACCCCGGGGCCTCCGGGCAACCTTCGGGAGGTTCCCTCGAAGCCACGACGCGGGCACACTCCGCGCCATGTCCAACCGGCTCATCGTTTCACTCTGTTTCCTGGCGTTGGCGGCGTGCGGAAAAGGTCCCAACACCGGCACAGGCGGAGGCACGGGAGGCGGCGGAGGGCTGCCTCCGGTGAGCGGCGCCACCTATTACAAAGACGTGCTCCCCATCACGCAGGTGTCGTGCAACGGGTGTCACACCGAGGGTGGCATCGCGCCCTTCGCGCTCGACACCTACGAAGCGGCGAAGACGCACGCGGCGCTGATGTCAGACGCGGTGAAGAACAAGCGCATGCCCCCGTGGCACGCGGCGAAAGACTGCGGCGGCCAGTTCGTCGGAGACCGCACGCTGACGGATCAGCAGATCGCCACCCTCGAAGGCTGGTTCCTCGACGGCGCGCAGGAAGGCAACCCGGCCGATGCGCCCGCGCCCGTCGACGCCACCAGCGAGCAGCTCGCGAAGGTCGATTTCGAGGGGAAGATGAGCGTGACGTACACGCCCACCATGAAAGACGACTACCGCTGCTTCATCGTCGACCCGGCGTTGACGCAGACCAAGACCGTCACCGGCTACGACATCGCGCCAGGCTCGAAGAAGGTCGTGCACCACGTGATTCTGTACCGCGTGCCCCGCGTCGCGGCGGTCGCGAAGGACGGCGAAGACGCGAAGGCCGGGTGGGAGTGCTTCGGCGGCGCCGACATCAATGACGCAGCGGCGCTCGGCGCGTGGGCTCCGGGCGGCGCGGCGGTCACCTACCCCGCGCGAACCGGCATTCGCCTGAGCTCTGATCAGGTGCTGGCGATGCAGGTTCACTACAACACCGACAACGGCAGCGACACGGACCAGACGAGCGTGAAGCTGATGTACGGCACCGGCACCGAGCAGGAGGCCTACCTGTTGCCGGTGGTCGCCGCGAGCTTCGCCATTCCGCCCAACGCGCAGGACTACAAGCACACCCAGTCCTTCGACAACCCGACCAAGGGCAACCTGAACGTGCCGATCAAGCTGTGGGGCTTCCTCCCGCACATGCACACGCGCGGGAAGGCGATCTCGATCAAGTCGGCAGACACGTGCCTCGTCGACGTACCCAACTGGGACTTCCACTGGCAGACGCAGTACTTCCGCCGCGCGCCGTTCATCATGGGCGCCGACGCGAAGGTGTCGATGAACTGCTCGTGGGACAACCCGAGCAACAGCACGATCCGGTGGGGCGAAGGCACCAGCGACGAGATGTGCTTCGCGTTCATCTACGCGACGCTGTAAGCGGTGACGCATGAGCTACACGGTTCTCGCGCGCAAGTACCGCCCGCAGGCTTTCGAGTCGATGACGGGCCAGGAGCACGTGGTCCGCACCATCGAGAACGCCATCAAGCTCGATCGCGTCGCCCACGCGTACCTCTTCGCCGGCCCGCGTGGCGTGGGCAAGACCACCGCAGCCCGCCTGCTGGCGCGCGCGCTCAACTGCGAGAAGGGCCCCACGTCGACGCCGTGTGGCGAGTGCAAGGCCTGCCGTGAGATTCGCGACGGTACGTCGACCGACGTGGCCGAAATCGACGGTGCCTCGAACAACGGCGTGGAGAACGTTCGCGAGATCCGTGAGAACGCGAAGTACCTGCCGCAGGGCAGCCGCTTCAAGATCTACATCATCGACGAAGTGCACATGCTGTCGCAGGCCGCGTTCAACGCGTTGCTCAAGACGCTCGAAGAGCCGCCCGGGCACGTGAAGTTCATCTTCGCGACGACCGAAGCGCACAAGCTGCCCGACACGATTCTCTCGCGCTGCCAGCGGCACAACTTCCGCCGCATTTCTGCGGCCGCGATGTTGAAGCGGCTGCAGGAGATCGCGGCGCTCGAGCACGTGAAGGTGTCTGGTTCGGCGTTGTCGATGATCGTCCGCCAGTCGGAAGGCGGCATGCGAGACGCCCTGTCGCTGCTCGATCAGGTGATCAGCGCGTGCGGCCTCGACCCGAGTGACGCCGACGTGGCCGAGGCGCTGGGCGCCATCGACCGCACGGTGATTCATGCCATCGCGGTGGCGCTGGTGAAGCGCGACGCCAAGACGCTGCTGGTGCACACCGAAGAGCTGTGGAACCGCGGCGTGGATCTGCGGCGGCTGGCGGAAGATCTCGCGCATCACCTGCGACACGTGTTCGTGGCCAAGGCGACGGGCGCGGCGCCCGAAGAGCTGGCCGAGTCGGACCGTGATGCCGTCGTCGCGCTCGCGCGTGAGAGTGACGCGGCCCAGGTCGCGCGCCTGTTCGACGTGGTGCATTCGTCGGTGTGGGAGATCGCGCGCGCGCCACAACCGAAGCTGGCGCTCGAGATGACGTTGCTCAAGGGCCTGCACCTCGCGCCTGCGGCTGCGTTGCCTGAGCTCATCGCGCGGGTCGAAAAGATGTCCCAGGGAGCGTCTGGAGGTCGCTCCACTTCCGCTCCCTTTCGCGCCTGAGAGCCCCGGAACGCGCTCGCTGAGCGCGATGGCGCAGGGCGCACGGCAGGCCGCAGTGCCGGGCGCGTCGAGCTCGGCGCAGGGCCATGGCGTGAACGCGCCGCGCACCGCACATCCTTCATCGAGCACGGCGAATCAGGCATCGGCGCCGGGCAAGGCGGTGGCCACGCAGAGCGGCGCGTCAGCCCAGGCGCCAGAGACCCATAACGCCTCTGGAGGTTCGTTCGCCGAACGCTTCGCTGCTCAACGCGGCGCCGCGCCCGCAGCGCCGAAGTTCACGCCCGGAATTCCGCAACCGCGCCCACCTTCCGCCGATCCCGAGGTCACGCTCGTCAATCGAGTGCTCCCGGGTGACGTGAAGCTGTTCGAGCCGGAAGGCAGCCCCGGTGGCTGCGCTTCAGGCGAGTGTCTGCCGCCGCCTCCGCTCGTGCTCGAACCTGACCCCGAGCCAGAACCCGAAGTGGTCGCCCCGGCGGCGCCGGCCCGAGCGCTCGACGACGATCGCTGGCGTCGCGCCGTGGAGGGCGTCCGCAACGCGTCGCCCCGGCACGGCAAGTCACTGAGCTACGCGCGCTTTCTGGGCTTCTCGCCCGAAGGCGTGAAGGTCTCGTTCCCCGACAACGCCGCGTTCCACCGCGCGCAGATCATGGGGTTGTCACGCAGCATGATCGAAGCCGAGCTGAGCAAGAGCCTCGGCCGGCCCACGAAGCTCGTCGAAGAGACGAACGCGGCGGTGCTGCAGGCGGCTCCGAAGTCGATCGCCGAGGTCGAGACCAGCGATCGCAACAACCGCGAGCGGGACATCGAGATCAAAGTGAAGGCGCACCCCGCCTTGCGGAACATCTTGAAGCACCTCGGCGGTTCGCTCGAACACATCACCTATCTGGAGCCCGCTCAGAAGGTTCGCATCGCCACTGCCGACGAGAGTGACGCGGGGCCGCCTGTCGATTAGAGACGCGGCCTTCCTTTTCACGGAGCACGAATGCCCGGCGTCGACCTCAATTACTTCATTCGGCAGGCCAACAAGCTCACCGAGAAAATCGAGAAGCGGAAGCAGGAGCTCGCCGAAGAGACGGTCGAGAAGAAGTCCGCCAACGATCTCGTCACCGTCACCGTCAACTGCGCGCAGGAAATCAAGAGCATCAAGATCGCTCCTGCCGCCGTCGACCCCAATGACGTCGCGATGCTCGAAGACCTGATCATCGCCACCATCAACGCCGCGCTCGTCGACAGCAAGGCCAAGATGCAGATGGAGCTCGGCAAGGTGTCCGGCGGCATCAAGATCCCCGGAGTGACGTGACCCCTGACGCGATCAACCGCCTCGTCGCGCAGCTCGCGAAGCTGCCCGGCATCGGCGAGAAGACGGCGCAGCGCCTGGCGTTCCACGTGCTGCGGTCTCCGCCCGAGTACGCCCGCGGTCTGGCGGCGGCGCTCAACGAGGTGGTCGATCGCGTCAAGCTCTGTGGGCGCTGTTTCAGCCTGCACGACGGCCCCGAAGGCACGTTCTGTGGCTACTGCTCCGACACCCGACGTGACGATCGTTCAGTTTGCGTGGTGGAAGGCATCGCCGACGAGCTGGCCATTGAGCGCACCCGTGAGTTTCGGGGTCGCTACCACGTGTTGCACGGTGTCTTGTCGCCACTAGAGGGGATCGGCCCGGAACAGCTGCGCATCAAAGAGCTGATTCTGCGCCTGCAGGACGCGCCCATCGAGGAGGTCATCGTTGCAACCAACCCGGACGTCGAAGGTGAAGCCACCGCGCTGTACCTCACGCGGTTGCTCAAGCCGATCGGCGTGCGGGTCAGCCGCCTGGCTCAGGGAATTCCCATGGGTGGCGACCTCGAATACGCCGACCAGGCGACGCTCGCTCGGGCCCTCGCCGCGCGCCGCGATCTCTAAAATCTTCAATGCGTTAAGCGTGCACAAGCGGGTAGCGTCTGGTAGACCCGCGCATCTGTTTTGACAGGAGCAACTCCACCTCATGGCCACGCAGCTGGTGATGTACGAAGAGGAGTTCCACCGCATCAACGCGGTGTGTGACCGACTCACGAAAGACGCCAACGCCAAGGTCGTCTTTCTGGTCGACAAGAACGGCCAGCTGATCTCGGCGGCGGGGCAGACGCACAACATCGACACCACGTCGCTCGCGTCGCTGACGGCCGGTAACGTCGCCGCGATGGGCGGTCTTGCCAAGTTGATCGGCGAGAACGAGTTCCCCAACCAGTTCCATGAAGGCGCGAAAGACTCGCTCTACATGACGCTGGTGGGTGGTCGTGTGGTGCTGGTCGTCATCTTCGACAACCGCACGTCTCTCGGCCTGGTTCGTCTGCGCATCAAGAAGGCGTCAGATGAACTCGAGAAGGTCTTCGCGGCGCTCGCCGCCCGTTCGTCTGCGCCCGGAGCCGGCTCGCCGTTCGCCGAGATCTCCGACGCCGACATCGACAACCTCTTCAGCGAGTAAGGCTCATGTCTTTCATCAACTACTCAAGCCGCGAGATCAACTGCAAGATCGTCTATTACGGCCCGGGTCTCTGCGGGAAAACGACGAACCTTCAGTACATCTACAACAAGACCAATCCCGAGACGAAGGGCAAGCTGATCTCGCTCTCGACCGAGACGGATCGCACGTTGTTCTTCGACTTCCTGCCGTTGTCCCTCGGCGAGATCCGCGGGTTCAAGACGCGTTTCCACCTGTACACCGTGCCCGGGCAGGTCTTTTACGACGCCTCGAGAAAGCTCATCTTGAAGGGCGTCGACGGCGTGGTCTTCGTCGCCGACTCGCAGGTCGAGCGCATGGAAGCCAACATCGAATCCCTCGACAACCTTCGCATCAACCTGAAGGAACAGGGCTACGACCTCGACAAGGTTCCCTTCGTCATGCAGTACAACAAGCGCGACCTGCCGAACGCGGTTCCCGTCGAGGAGCTGCGCAAGGTGCTCAACCCGCGCAACGTGACCGAACGTCAGGCCGTCGCTCCGACCGGTGTTGGCGTGTTCGACACCCTCAAAGACGTGGCCAAGCTCGTTCTCACGGAGCTCAAGAAGGGCGGTCAGTAACGTGAAGCTGGGGGGGCGCAGTGTGTTGCTGATGACGGCGCTGGGCGCTCAGCTCGCGCTTGCCCAGAACTCGGGCACTGCGGCGCCTGCTGGCACGGCGCCTGCCGCGACGCCGGCTCCGGTGGAGCGTTCGGCGCAGACTGCTGACGAAGCCTTCTCGACCCGCGTGAAGACGCTCGAAGAGCAGGTCGTCGACCTCAAAGAGAAGATCTTCCGCACCAAGGCTCGCCTGCTGCTGCTCCAGGAAACGGTGCTCGGTGGCGACCTGTCATCGGGTGCGCGCGCGGTGATCTTCCATCGCAACGAAATGGGCGCGCAGTTCGTGCTCGAGTCGGTCGCGTACGCGCTCGATGGCGCGCCGATCTTCACCAAGGTCGATTCGGGGGGCGATCTCGACAAGCGCGAAGAGTTCGAGATCTTTAACGGGCGCATCGTGCCGGGAAACCACCAGATCGCCGTTCGCATGGTCTACCGCGGCCACGGCTACGGCATCTTCAGCTATCTCGAGGGCTACAAGTTCAAGCTGCAGAACAACAACACCTTCAATGCGGAGGCCGGCAAGGTCACGACGGTGAAGGTGAAGGGCTACGAGAAGGGCGGCATCACCGCCGACATCAAAGACAAGCCTGCCATCGGCTTCGACGTGTCTTCAGCCCGTGAATCGGGCGCGAAGAAAGACGGCGAGTCGACACCCGCTCCTGCGCCCGAGGGGCAGCAGTAACGCGTCCGTCATGAACCGCTGGGCGCCGGCCTTCATCACTGTTGCGTTGTTCGTCTCCGGGCCGGCGTTGGCCCAGAAGGCGAAGCGTTCGCCCGCCGAGCTCCAGGCTCAGGTCGAAGAGATCGCGCGGCAGCTCGAAATCGCGCGCAACAACCTGGTGCTGGTCGAGAAGCAGTACACGCTGCGTGAAGAGACGTCCGACGAAGCCGCGCAGCAGCAGCGCTTCTCTGACGGCGAAGTCCAGTACCTGCTCAACGACTATTCGACCGCGGCGGTGTTGTTCTACGACCTGGTCGCGAACGCGGACTTCCAGAAGAACCGGCGCTACCCCGACGCGCTGTTCTACCTGGCCGACTCGCTCTACCAGCAGAAGAACTACCTCGGTTCGCGCCTCTATCTTCGCCAGCTGCTGCAACTGCGCGCCGGTCACTACAAGGAAGCGCTCGCGCGCTACCTCGAGATCGCGGGCCGCCTGAACGAGTTCAACGGCATCGACGAGTACATCAATCAGGCGCGTGGCCTGTCGGGTGGGCAGCTGCCCCCGGAGCTCACGTACGTCTACGCGAAGTGGCTCTTCCGCCGCACCGACTTGAGCATGGAAGAGCGCGTGAGCCGCAGCCGGCCGGTGTTCCAGTCACTCGCCGACGACGCGACGGGCCCGTTCCACCTGCAGGCTTCGTATTTCATCGGCGTCGGCTTCGTACGTTTGAAGCAGTGGGACCAGGCGGTCGCCCGCTTCCTCGCGGTGAGCCAGGCGCAACCGCGCGACGACAAAGAGCGCACGGTCATGGAGATGGCCGACCTCTCGCTGGGCCGCGTGTATTTCGAGACCGGTAAGTACGACGAGGCGATCGACCGCTACGCGCGCATCAACCAGCGTTCCGACAGCTTCCCCGACGCGCTCTACGAAGTGGCGTGGAGCTACGTGCGAAAGGGCGAACTGGAGCGCGCGAAGAACGCGACTGAAGTCTTGCTGCTCGTCGCGGAAGACTCGGTGCTCGCTCCGGAAGCCAAGATTCTGCAGGGCACGTTGCAGCAGAAGCTGGCGAAGTACGACGAGGCGATCGACACCTACAATCAGGTCATCAACACCTACGCGCCGGTGCGCGACGAGATCGACGCGCTGCTCACCGTGAACCAAGACCCGGTGAAGTACTTCGACGAGCTGCTCGCACGGAACGAGAAGTCGCTCGACGTCACCAAGCTGCTGCCGCCCGTCGCGCTCAAGTGGGCCAGCACGCGCAACGAGGTCTCCGACGCCGTGGAGATCACGTCTGCGCTCGATCAGAGCCGCCGGGGAATCGAAGAGTCGCGCGCCATCGCCGATCGCATCTTGAAGTCGCTCGAAGAGCGCGGCGTGGAGAGCTTCCCTGTTCTGCAGGAGGGATACACCCGCGCAGACGCGGTCGACACGCAGTTGACGCGCGCCGAAGCGTCGCTCACGCAGATCGAAGAGTCGTTGGTCGACACCCAGCTGGCGGCAGATCAGCGCGACCAGCTCACGCAGCTGAAGCAGAAACAGGCCGAGCTGAAGACGCGCATCGACACCCTGCCCACTACCGACGCGCAGGTTCGCGCCCGCCGTGAGCGCATGCAGGCCATCATCGATAGTCTCGAAAAGCAGGCCTTCCAGCTCGGCGTCGAACTGCAGTCGCAGGCGGCGCAGCTCACCGCCATTCGCAAGTTCGTCGACGACACGCGCAAGCAGCGCAAGGACAAGCCGGAAGACGAGAAGGCGTTCCTCGAAAAGGTCACGCTCGAGCAGCGGGCTCTCGACGCCACGGCGACCGACCTCGACGAGCTGCGAATGCAGCTGCTCGCCGAGCGCAACAACGCCGACAAGGCGGTCGGTGGCGAAGGCCAACTCAAGACCGAATACGAGCAGGTGCTCGAGCAGGAGCGTCAGCTCCTTCTCAACGCCCGCCGCGGGCTGAGCCCGGACGCCCAGCAGGTGCTGCTGCGAGCCGACGTGGTCCGTGCCGATGCCACCGCGCTCAAGGAGCGCGTCGCGCGCAGCAAGACCATCGTTCGCCAGCGCGTGCAGCAGAAGGCGTCGCGGTTGCGTGAGCAGGTGCTCGCCGAGCAGCAGCTTCTCGAGGGCTACCGCAGCGAGACGGCTCGGGTGACCGGCGACACGCGCAACCTCGTCGGCCGCATCGCCTTTGACAGCTTCAAGCGCGTGCGACAGAGCTTCTACGACCTGGTGCTCAAGGCCGACGTCGGCGTCGTCGACGTGGCCTTCCAGCGCAAGCAGGACAAGACCGGCAGCATCCAGAAACTGGCCACGCAGAAAGATCGCGAACTCAAGCAGCTCGATGACGAGTTCAAGGAAGTGTTGAAGGACGTCGAGTGATGCGCGCCCTGCTCCTGCTCAGCTGTGTGTTGGCCACTGGCGCCCTCGCCCAGGCGAAGAAGACGTCTGCGAAGGCGGATGCCGGCGTGGCGGTGCCCGACGCTGGCGTGATCGCGCCCGGCTCGACCGACGCGAGCAAGAGCGACGCTGCGCCCACGCAGAAGGAGAAGCCGCGCTACCTCGAGGGGCTGGGCCGTACGCCCGATCAGCAGGCCCAGCTCGAAGAGATCTCCCGCGCCCTCGAGCTCTACGAAGCCGAATCGAAGGAGTTCAAGCGCGAGGTGCAGCTCCTCGTCGAGAAGAAGTACGAAGAGAAGCGGAACACCCTGGCCAACAGCTACGAGAAGGCCATTCGCGATCTCGAAGTGCTCGAGCGCCGCGAACGTCTCGACGCCATCGCCGCGTTCGAAGAGTTCCTGCAGCGCTACCCGAACGATCCCCGCTACACGCCCGACGTGATGTTCCGTCTGGCCGAGCTCTACTACGAGCGTTCGGCCGACGATCAGGCCGTCGCCATGCGCGACTACGAGGAGCAGCTCAAGAAGCTCGACCCTGAGAAGAACCCCACGCTGCCTCCCGAACCGAAGGTCGATTTCAACAAGTCGATCGCGCTGTACCGCCGGCTGATCAACGACTTCCCTGACTACAAGCTCAACGACGCCAGCTGGTATCTGCTCGGCTACTGCGAAGAGAAGCAGGAAGACTTCGAGAAGGCCCGTCAGTCGTACGAGCAGCTGATCGCCCGCTACCCGAAATCGAAGTTCACCACCGAAGCGTGGGTGCGCATCGGCGAGTACTACTTCGACGCGTACGACGTGGCTGATGCGCTCACGCGCGCCGCCGACGCCTACGAGCACGCGGTCGCCGACACCAAGCACCCGCTCTACGACAAGGCGCTCTACAAGCTCGGTTGGGTCTACTACCGCATGGACCGCTTCGACGACGCGGTCGCCCGGTTCATCGCGCTCGTCGACTATTACGAGGCCGAAGCGAAGCGGAAGAACGACGAAGAAGTCGGCGGCGACCTGCGCAGCGAAGCGCTCCAGTACACCGCCATCAGCTTCGTCGACGAGAAGTGGGGCTCACTGGCGAAGGCGCAGGCGACCTTCGCCCGGCTCGGCGGCCGTCGCTACGAAGGCGAGATCTACCGTCGCATGGCCGACGTCTATTTCGACCAGACCAAGCACCCGGAGGCCATCGAGGCCTACCGGCTGGTGCTGCAGAAAGACCCGCTCAACAAAGACGCGCCCAAGATTCAGCAGCGCATCGTGCAGGCCTACGAGCGCGATCGCCGCCTCGACGAGGCCTTCGCCGAGAGCTCGAAGCTGGCGAACATGTTCGTGCCGGGAACGCCCTGGTACGAGAAATGGAAACGCGACCCCGAAGTGGTTCAGGCTGCGGGCGAGCTCGCCGAGAAGAGCCTGTACTCGACCGCGATCTACCATCACCAGCAGGCGCTCGTTTACAAGCAGGAGGGCAAGTTCGATCAGGCCAAGGCCGCGTTCGAGACCGCCGCCAGGGCCTACGACGGCTACCTCCAGCGCTTCCCGCGCAGCAAGAACGCGTACGAGATGGAGTTCTACCTGGCCGAGTGCCTGTACAACTCGTTCCAGTTCAAGGAGGCCGGCAAGCACTACGCGGCGGTTCGCGACTCGAGCCAGGACGTGAAGTACCAGAACGACGCGGCCTACGCGGCCGTGCTGGCCAACCAGAAGCAGCTCGACATCGACGTGAAGAGCGGCGCCTCGAAGGCGTATCCGGTGCTCAAGTCGACCGAGCGGCCTGAAGGCGAACAGATCGCCGTCGCTCAGCTTTCGCCGCTCGAAGCCGCGCTCATCGACGCGTCTGACAAGTACGTGGCCAAGGCGAAAGCGGGCGACGACAAGGCACCGGGCATCGCCTACCGCGCTGCCGAGATGTTCTACACGCACAACCAGTTCGACGAAGCGCGCCGTCGTTTCGAGGCCATCGTCACCGGGTACCCGAAGGCCGAGGTCGCCAAGTTTGCGACCAACCTGATCATCGAGAGCTACCTCATCGACAAGAACTGGAAGGCCGTCGAAGAGGTGTCGGCGCGCCTGGCGTCGAACACCGACGTCATCGACCCCAAGTCGGACCTCTACAAGGAGCTGACCAAGTTCAAGCTCGGTGGCCGCTTCAAGTTGGCCGAAGAGCTGATGGCCAAGGGCTCGTACGACGAGGCCGCGAAGAAGTACCTCGACCTCGTGGCCGAAGAGCCCAGGCACGAGTTCGCCGACAAGGCGCTGAACAACGCCGCCGTGTGCTTCGAGAACGTGCAGCGCTTCGATTCTGCGTTGAAGATCTACGAGCGCATCGTCGCCGAATACCCGAAGAGTGCGCTGGCCGACGCCGCCCTCTTCCGCGTCGCGGTGAACGCCGAGAAGTCGTACGACTTCGACAAGGCCATCGAGAAGTACCAGAAGCTGGTGAAGGACTACCCGACCTCGAAGGACCGTGAGTCGGCGCTCTTCAACACCGCGCGTCTGCTCGAAGGTCTGCAGCGCTACAACGAAGCGGCCGCGGCCTACCTGCGCTACGCCGACGTGTACCCGAACTCCGAAGACGCGCCCAAGAACCAGTTCCGCGCGGCGCTCATCTACGAAAAGCAGGGCGACTCGGCGAAGGAGATCGGGGCCCTCAACGAGTTCGTCACCAAGTTCTCGAGCAAGAGCGCTCAGGTCGAGCTGGTGGTCGACGCCAAGAAGCGCATCGGCGACGCGTACCAGAAGCAGAAGAACGACACGGCCGCGAAGAAGGCCTACGCCGCTGCTGCCGACGAGTTCGACAAGCGCAACCTGAAGGCCGAGAGCGCGCCCGTCGCCGCCGAAGCGGCGGCCTACTCGCGCTTCCAGCTCGCGGAGTACGTGTTCGAAGAATTCGACCGCGTGAAGATCGGCGGCACGGGCAAGGCGCTGGCCAACTCCTTCACCGCCAAGAAGGACGCGGTGAAGAAGGTGAACACGGCCTACGACTCGGTGGTGAAGTACAAGCGGGTCGAGTGGACGCTCGCGGCCTTCTACCGCAAGGGCTACACGCTCGAGCGTTTCGCGCAGACGATTCTGGAAACCCCGGTACCGCCAGACATCAAGCGCCTCGGCGAGGAAGCCGTGGTCACCTACCAAGACGCGTTGTCCGCGCAGACCGTGGCCCTCGAAGACAAGGCCGTCGAGACGTATACGGCCGCATGGAACGAAGCGAAGAAGTTCCGCGTCTCCAACGAGTGGACGAAGAAGACGCTCGAGTCGCTCAACCGCTTCCGCCCCAAGGAGTACCCGATGCTGAAGGAGCCCAAGTCGCTCATCAGCAGCGACCTCACGCTGCCTGACGGCGCGGTCGGCACGGTCGAAGGCAACGAGAAGGCGGTCAAGGCGCCGCAGAAGCTCGGCGAGGACGACAAGTGAAGCGCGCTCTTTTCGCTGCCCTGTTCGTCGCTTCTGCGTGCGTCACGCCCGAGGCGAAGCCCGACGAGAAGGTCACCGAAGGCGGCGAGACGCCCGAGGTTCCGTATTCGCCGAAGACCGGCGACGCGTCGGAGACCGGTGCGGCGGAAGTCGTGAAGCCCGCGGCCGGTGGGGAAGCGCCAGCGGCTGAAAAGCCCGCGCCGATCAGCTTCGACAATGGAACGCAGGCGCGCTTCAAAGAAGGCGTGGCCGCACTCGCTGCCAACAACAACAGCGCCGCCGAGGCCGCGTTCCGTGACGTGCTCGCGCGCAACGACCGCGCCGCGTACGCGTGGACCAACCTCGGCGTCATTGCCGAGCGGCAGGGCGACCCGTCAGCTGCCGAGCGCAACTACCGCAAGGCCGTGGAGGTCGACGCGGCGCAGGACGTGGCGTGGGACTACCTCGCGCGCCTGCAGTGCCGGCAGAAGAAGTGCGCCCAGGCCGAGAGCGATCTGCGCAGCGCGATTTCGAAGAACCCATCGGCCATCGGCCCACGCAACGCGCTCGTCTACACCCTCATCGCGCAGAACAAGCTCGACGCGGCCGCTTCGGAAGCCAAGAAGGTGCTCAAGGCCGACGAACGCAACGTGCGCGCGATGCAGTTGCTGGCCAACGTGTACCTGCGCGAGTCGAAGGTGGAACTCGCGCGCCTGGTGCTCGAGAACGCGCGCACCATCGACGCCAACGATGCGGCGACGCACAACGCGCTCGGCCTCGTCCTCCTGCAGCTCAAGCAGAAGCCGCAGGCCATGGAATCGTTCCGCCAGGCGACGCTCCTCAAGCCCGACTATGCGGAGGCGCGGAACAACTTCGGTGCCTTGTTGAACGAGGGCAACGACTACGAAGCGTCGGTGAAGGAGCTCGAGGCCGCGGTCGCAGCGCAGCCTGACTTCACGATGGCGCACTTGAACCTGGGCAACGCGTACCGCGGTCTGCAACAGCCGCAGAAGGCGATCGCCGAGTACGAAAAGGTTCAAAGAGCGCAGCCGAACCTCGCCGACGTGAGTTTCAACCTCGGCGTCACCTATCTCGATCAGGAAGTGCCGGGCGTCGAAGTGACCGAGCGCTTCAAGAAGTCGATCGCGTACTTCAACGAATACAAGAGCAAGGGTGGCAAAGACGCGAGCGTCGACCAGTACATCAAGGACGCGAACAAGGGCATCGAGAAGGAAGAGCGCCGCAAGGAACGCGAGAAGAAAGACCAGCTGAAGAAGGTCGAGAACGCGAAGAAGGCGGAAGAAGACGCGAAGAAGAAGGCCGCCGAGGAAGCGCAGGCGAAGATCGACGCCGAAAAGAAGGCGAAGGAAGAAGCAGAAGCCAAGGCCAGAGCCGACGCGGACGCTGCGGCGAAGAAGGCGGCCGAGGACGAAGCGGCGCGCAAGAAGGCCGACGCGGAAGCGGCGCGCAAAGCCCAGCTCGACGAGGCGACGCGCAAGAAGGAAGAAGCCGCCGCCGCGAAGAAGGCCGCCGCCGAAGAAGCGAAGCGGAAGAAGGAAGAAGCGGCCGCTGCGAAGAAGGCTGCTGCCGAAGAGGCCAAGCGAAAGAAGGCCGAAGAAGCCGCCGCCAGGAAAGCCGGTCAGAACAAGGCACCTGCCTCGAAGTTGGGTGACGACGATGACTCACCGGCTCCCGCGCCCAGGCCCGCTTCCGGTAAGGTGTCGGAGGACGACAAGTGATGCGAACCCTGCTCTTCAGCGCTCTTCTGCTCGCGACCGCCGCCTTCGCGCAGGACAACACCCAGACTCAGAAGAAGAAGAAGGTCATTCGTCTCGACGCCATCACGGTCGAAGGTCGAATTCAGAAGCCGCAGGCCTTCTACATTCTCCAGCGCAGCACGTTGAACTTCGACGAGCTCAACCGCGAAGAGTCGTTCATCCCCAAGGTGGAGAAGAGCGTCGAGAAAGACGCGTTCTGATTCCTTGAGTCCGCATGGTCTCGTAGCTAAGTGTGCAGAGCCCTTGAGTTTGGTGAGGGCGCGACGGACGGAACCTGTCTCGTTCGTGGCTGTCTAAGGGAAGGTCATGGCTCAACCACAGCAGGCTGCCGCCAGGCAAAAGCTCCTCCGCGTCGCCCTCATTCAGGGCGCCAAGATCACCGAAGATCGCACGCTCAAGAAGCGCGCGAGCGTGTCCGTCGGCCAGAACGCGACGAACACCATCATCGTGCCGGTGAGCAATCTGCCTCCGTCGTTCACCCTCTTTGAAGCCGTCAACGAGCAGTACTCGTTGGTCTTCACGGCGGCCATGGACGGCAAGGTGTCCGTCAGCGGGCAGGAGCTGACGCTCGCCGAGGCGATTTCTCGCGGCGTCGCCAAGCAGCGCAAAGACGTCTACGTCATCCCGCTCAACGAGAACTCCAAGGGCCGCGTCTCGCTCGGTGAAGTCTCACTCCTCTTCCAGTTCGTCACGCCTCCGCCCGAAGCGCCGAAGCCGGTGCTGCCGTCCGAGGTCCGCGGGAGTCTGCTCAAGCAGATCGACCAGTTCTTCTTCCTCGTGCTCGCGGTGTCACTGGTCGTGCATTTCTCGGGCGCCACGTTCATCGCGTGTCAGCCGGTGCCCGAGGAGCGCGAACTCACGCTCGACGAGCTTCCTGATCGCTTCGTGAAGGCCATGATGCCGGAGGTGAAGCCGCCTCCGCCCAAGGAAGTGGCCGACAACGGCAACGAGAAGAAGGACGAAAAGAAGGACGAGAAGAAAGACGAAGTCGTCGCCGACAAGAAGGGCGAAAAGGCGCCGACGAGCCCCGCTGAGAACAAGGCGGCGTTGCAGGCCAAAGTCGCCAAGTCCGGCCTGCTCAAGGTGATCGGCTCTGCGTCTGGTGGAGCTGGTGCTTTCGAAGACGTGCTCGGCGGCTCGAACGGAGTGGGTGATGTCGCGTCGGCGCTGTCGGGCGCGAGCGGCGTCGGTGTGGCGACCGCTGATTCACTGGCGGCGGGTGGCCCCAAGGGCGGCACTGCCGGTTCAGCCGCAGGCATCGGCGATCTCGGCACCAGCGGCGGCGGCAACGTCGCGCTGAGCGAGAAAGGCACCGCCACGGTTCGCGGCGGCGTGCAGATGCAGGCGCCGGAAGTCGACTCGAGCGACGTCGACCGCGAAAAGCTGGCCGCCTACGTGCGCGCCCGCAAAGGCGCCATTCAGCAGTGCTACGAGAAGGAGCTGAAGCGAAACCCCAGCCTCAAGGGGAAGGTGGTCGTGCGCTTCAGCATCACCCCCTCCGGCCGCACGTCGGACATCGACGTCGAAGAGAACACGCTGGGCAATGAAGCCGTCGCCTCGTGCATCAAGACCACGATCCGCGGTTGGGTCTTCCCCTTCAAGCCCGACTCCGAAGTGCCGGTGGCGTACCCGTTCGTCTTCGCCCCCGCCTCGTAGTCAGAAGCGCGCATGCTGGCGCCGCCCGTTTCTGGGCGAGCGTCAATCACGCGTCTTCATTCAGAACCACGCAGCGCCCGATGAATGCGGAGCCACCGTTCGGACACAGAACGTGTGGCTTCGTTGCATGACGGTCTGCGTTGACTTACACCCACCGCGTCCGTACTTTCTTCCTCTTCCTGAAGGGTTGGGGGCCTTAGATGATCCGCCGTGCCGTTACATTTCTGGTGGTTGCCGCGGCGACGCTCTCGCTCGCGCAAGCGCCTGAGGCGCCCGAAGCTTCGGATGCGTCGAAGGTTCCTGACGGTCAGAAAGTGAAGACGAGTTCTGATTCTGTGCTGCGCATGCGCAGCGCGTTGAAGGACGTGCTCACCAAACTCGAAGAGGCGCGCAGCACGAAAGACGTGGTGAAGCTCAACTGCGTCAACGAGAAGCTCACGCAGATCAAGGGTCTTCTCCGAATCTCCGAGCAGTCAGACGTCGCGTTGCAGGAGGCCGTGGCGAAGAAGGAGACCTCGACCGCCGAACACGAGTTCACGAAGGTGACCATCGCGCGTTCGAAGGTCGATCAACTCCGCGCCGAGGCCGAGCAGTGCATCGGTCAGCTCGCCTTCCAGACCGATGAGAACCTGAGCGTCGAGGTCGACGTCCCCGACTATCTGCCGCCGGGTGATCCGACGACCATGCCGACTCCGCCCGCCATCGACACGAGGCCGCCGCCGGCGAGCCCGACGATGTGAGTGTTTCGCAACGCACTTTTGAAAGGGACTTGGCCAGCACACCTCGTGTGTTAAGGCCATTCGACTTCGCGATGAACTGGCTGAGGGGAACAGGTCGCTCGCTTCTGGTGCTGCTGTGCTCGCTCGCGGCGTTGCCGGCCCTTGCACAGGAAGTCGCCAAGTCGCCGGGCTTCAAAATCGGTGACGGTGCGCTGCACCCGTACCTGCAGCTCGACGCGCGCTACGACTCGCTCGTCGGCTATTTCAATCTCGACTCAGCCGGCAATCTCGTGCCGTCGGGTGAGTTGGTGCTGCACGCGCGGCCTGGCGTGAGGTTCGACCTCACCACGCCGTCGACCTCGGTCGCCTTCAACGGCAACGCCGAATACCTCTGGTTCACGGGCCTCATCTCGCCTGGCTCTCGGGCTCTGTCTCGACTGCAGGCCTCGGTGGGTCTCGACACCGCCTTCAACAAAGACGGTGCGGTGGAGTTTCAGCTCGGCGACCAGCTGACGCGCAGCGACCGCACCCAGAACCCCGCGCTCGGCATCGGCGCGATCTCGCTCTTCAACAACGTCTACCTCGCAGCGCCCATCCACCCGGGTGGCCGTGCGCTCGAGGTCACGCCGAAGGTCGCGTGGTCGGTCGAGTTCTTCGAGCGACTCGTCAACGGCATCGCCAACTTCTGCCCGGCCGGCACGCCCGCGTGTGAGCCCTCGCAGTCGAACTACAGCAACCTGAACTTCGGAGCCAACGCCCGCTGGCGCTTCCTCCCCAAGACGGCCGTCATCGTCGACGTGAACGCGGACTGGCGGTACTACTTCAACGACCCGACCAACGGAAAAGTGATCTTCCGCTCGTTGGCTGGTCTTGGCGGCCTCATCACGCCGCGCATCTCGGCGACGCTGCTGGGCGGCTACGCCGGTGACTTCACCAACGGTTCGATTCACACGTTCATCGCCAACGCAGAGCTCGGGTACACCGTCTCCGAGTCGACCCGGATCGCCATCGGCTACTCGCGAAATGCACTGCCGGTGCCCATCGTCGGGACGCTCATCGACGACCGCGGCTACCTGCGCGGCGGCGTTGGCTTCCTCAGCAACCGTTTGACCTTCAATGGCCAGTTCTCGGTCGACTACCTCACGTTCCTCAGCGCACCGACGAACGCAGCAGCGCCGACGCCGAACCCGACGCGCAGCGACGTGGTGCTCGCCCTCAGCGTGGGGCCCAACTTCGTGGTCACTTCGTGGTTCGACATCGGCGCGGGCTACACGCTGTCGTACCGCACGACGCAGAACGTGACGGGCCCTGCCCTGCTCGGCCTCAACTACCTGCGGCACGAGGCGATGCTTCGCCTCGACTTCCACTACTGAAATGCGCGCGCTGTACCTGTCGCTCGCGGCCGTTCTGAGCCTGAGCGCGTGCGTCGCCCCACGTGGGAGCGGCGGCGACGTCAGCGCCGACAAGCTGATGAGCGACACGGCCGTCGCCAACACGCTGGCCGCGAATGATCTCCTCGAAGTGCGCGTGTACCAGGAGGCCGACCTCTCGGGCGTGTATCGCGTCGACACCGACGGGCACATCGACTTTCCGCTCTGCGGCAAGGTGAAGGTGCAGGGGCTCACGCCCGGCGGCGCGGCGGAAGCCATCACCGCGTGTCTCAAGAATGGCTACGTGCGCCGCCCGCAGGTCTCTGCGCTCGTGAAGGAGTTCAACTCCAAGAAGGTCTTCGTCTTCGGCGAAGTGACCAAGCCGGGCTCGTTCCCCTACGAAGACGGCATGACCATCGTGCACGCGATCTCGCAGGCTGGCGGGCTCCTGCGCACGGCCTCGAAGAACAACGTGAACGTCACCCGCGTCGTCGAAGGCAAAGAAGTGAAGTTGCCCGTGAAGGTCGAAGACATCGTCATCGGCCGCGCGAAGAACTTCACCGTGCAGCCCGGCGACATCATCTTCGTGCCTGAGAGCTTCCTCTAACGCGGCGTCGTCGCCACGAAGTCGGCGCACTCGCGCGCGAGCGCTTCGGCGATGCCAGGGGCCGCGGCCATGATGTCACTGGCCAGCGGCGACCACGGCTGGCTGCCGAGCTGACGCATCACGCCGCCGGCCTCGGTCACCAGCAGACCGCCCGCGGCGATGTCCCAAGGCTTCAGACCGAACTCGAAGAACCCGTCGAAGCGGCCGGCCGCGACGTACGCGAGCTCGAGCGCCGCGCTGCCCATGCGCCGCATGCCCTGGGCCTGCGTGAGCAACCGGCCGAGCAACCCCAACGGCGCCTGTGGCCGTTCACGCACGTCGTACGGAAAGCCGGTGCACAACAGCGCCCGTTCGAGTGACCCGGCCGGGCTCGCGCGCAACACCCGCCCGTTGAGCGACGCGCCCTGCCCTCGGCCCGCGCTGAAGCACTCATCGCGGAGCGGGTCGAGCACCACGCCCGCCACCAGCCCCCGCTGATCTTCCACCGCGAGCGTCACGCAGAAGTGAGGAACGCCGTGCGCGTAGTTGACCGTGCCATCGAGCGGGTCGACGAACCAGCGGTAGCCGCCAGCCGCGCCGTGTGCGCCGTCTTCTTCCGACAGCACCGCGTGCGACGGCACTTCTCGCGCGAGACGACCGAGAATCAATGCTTCACTCGCGCGATCGGCGTCAGTCACGAGGTCGGTGTCTCGGCCCTTGAACTCGACCGTGCGGGTCTTTTCGAAGCGCTCGCGAAGCACGGCGCCGGCGTCGCGCGCGATCGACTCTGCGAGGGCCCGAAGCTCGGCCGTCACTTCGGTTCCGGTTCCGCGAGCAACGTCTCGATCTCTTCGAGCCAACCTGCGAGCTGGCCCTCGTCGAAGCCTTCGTGCACGTGCCGGAGCACGCCGCGCTTGTCGATGAGGAACGTGGTGGGCATCAACTTCACCTTGAGCGCCGCCTCGCTGACCTTCGCCTCGGGGTCGAGCAACACCGGCAAGTCGACCTTCGCATCCTGCATGAAGGGCGCGATCAACTTCTGCTCGGCGTCGATGTTGATGGCGTAGACCTTGAGCCCGCGGGGCGCGAACTGCTGGGCGATGTCCTGGTACAGCGGGAGCGCGTCGCGGCACGGGTCGCACCACGTCGCCCACACATCGAGCAGCACCACGTGCCCGCGGTCGGAGCGCAGGGTCCACGAATCGCCGGAAGGAAACCGTGGCAGCGTGAGCTGCAGCGCCTCGGTGTTCACGTCGGAACGAACGAGCGGCGTCACCAGCTGAGGGCCACGCGGCGCGAGGTTGCAGGCCGCGAACGGAAGAAGAAGCGCAACGACGAGGTGCTTCATGAGCGGGCTCCCAGACGCGTGAGCAATGAGTCGATGAAGCCACCGAAGCTCCCGTTGGACATGACGAGAATCACGTCGCCAGGCTTCGCTTCACTGGCCACCTCGTCGAGCAGCGCTGCGACCGTCACCTCGGCACGAGCGGGAATTCCGTGCGCCGTGAGTTCCTTCGCGAGCAACGGAACGTCGAGCTCTTCGCCCGCGGGGATCTTGTCGTGTCGCTCGGGGACTTTGATGGACGCGCGCGCCGCGCCTTCGAACGAGCGCGCGTATTCCTGCTGGTGAATGTTGCGGCGCGAGGTGTTGGAGCGCGGCTCGAACACCGCCCACACACGCCGACCTGCATAGCGCGCGGCCACCGCAGCGATGGTTTCCTTCACCGCGGTCGGGTGGTGCGCAAAGTCGTCGATGACCATGACGCCGCCGGGTTCGCCACGAACCTCCTGACGACGCTTCACCCCGGCGAACGACCCGAAGCCTGCGCGCAGCTCGTCGAACGACATGCCCACAGCGAGACCGGCGGCGAACACACCGAGCGCGTTCTCGACGTTGTGGGCGCCGGCCATCGGCAGCAACACCGAACCGAGTGACCGACCGTCGACCACCACTTCGAACCGCGCCCCTTCATGACCGAGCGTCAGCTTCTCGGCGTGAACGTCACCTTCGCGAACGCCATAGGTGACGACGCGCGCAGCACTCGTGCGAGCGAGGCGAACCGCGTTCGGCCAGGCGGCGCTCACGGCGATGGTCCCGTTCGCGGGCACGAGCTTGACCAACTTCTCGAACGACGCCTCGTAGTGCGGCAGGTCTCGATAGATGTCGGCGTGGTCGAACTCGACGCTGGTGAGAATGAGCGTCTTCGGCTGGTAGTGCAGGAACTTGGGGCCCTTGTCGAAGTACGCGGTGTCGTACTCGTCGCCTTCGACGACGAAGTGCGCGCCCTTCCCCAGTCGGTAGTTGCCCGAATAGTTCTGGGTGACGCCGCCGACGAGGAAGGTCGGATCTTTCCCCGCAGCCGCGAGCACGTGCCCCATCAACGACGACGTCGTGGTCTTACCGTGCGTACCGGCGACGACGATGGAATGCCGCTGCTTCAAGAAGAGCGACCCCAGCGCGGCGGGAAAACTCATCTGCGGAAGCTTGCGCTCACGCACGGCGGTCGCTTCGACGTTCACGCGGCGAATGACGTTGCCGATGATGACGAGGTCGGGCTTCGCGACGTCGAGGTTCGCCGGCGCATACGGCGTGAGCGTCGTGATGCCCCACTTCTCGAGCATCGTGCTCATCGGCGGGTACACGTTCTCGTCGCTGCCGGTGACCTCGTAGCCCGCGGCCTTCAACATGCCGGCGAAGCTGCCCATGCCGGTGCCGCCGACGCCGACGAGGTGAATACGTTTCGGGAACGAAGGATCGACGGTGTCGAGGGTGAGACCGTTGTCGTCAGGAGCAGCAGACATGAGGTGCGGAACCTCTCACTCCAGCCCGAGGTCGTCGAGGACGGCGTCGTGCACCAGCGGGCGGTATTCACGAATGCGGATGTTGGCGCGGCCGAGCGCGACGCGATTGGTGAGAAACGCGACGACGAGCTGGCGATCGAAATCGATCCACAGGCTCGTGCCCGTGAAACCGAGATGCCCTATCGCCCCGCGCGGGCCCTTCTTCCCGAAGCGTGGCCCGCACGACGCGCCCTCGGGTGACGGTGTGTCGAAGCCGAAGGTGCGCGTGCTGCCAGGCGTCGTCACGTCGGGGCCCCACGGCGCGCGCCAGCGCCCATCGAGCATCGCCTGACCGAACCGCGCGACGTCGATGGCCGTCGAGAACAGCCCCGCGTGGCCCGAGACCCCGTCCATCGCCCACGCGTTGTCGTCGTCGACTTCGGCGAAGCCCGTTGGAACGCACGCCATGTTCCACATGCCTTCCTGACCGGGTGCAGGCTCACGCGGGCGCGTGGTTCCGGTCGGCGCGAACTCGGCCGGCAGCGGCAGGCACGAGGACAGCCTCCGGTAGCCGGCGCTCAGGCCCAGCGGCGAAGCGATGCGCTGCGCGAAGAGCGCGTCGAGCGTCAGACCAGACGCGGCTTCGAGCACGGCGCCGAGCTGAATGAAGCCGAGGTCGCTGTAGACGGCTTTGCGTTCATGCGCGCGCGCCGTACCGATGGCGCCGTCACGGGGATTCACGCCGGGCTGTGAGAAGAATGGAACGAACGCCGGCAGACCACTCCGGTGAAAGAGCAGATCTTCGAGCGTCGCGTCGATCTTCGCCTCGGGGAGCCAACGCTGAACAGGCTCGTCAACACGAAGCGACAGGTCGAGCACGAGCGCCGTGGTGCTCATCACCTTGGTCACCGACGCGATGTCGAACACGCACGCTGACGACGCATTGCCCGCCGAGATCACGTGGCGCCCAGCGTGGAACACCTCGAGCCGCGCGAGCGGAAACGCACCTTCATCGACACCACGCGAGAGCAGCGCAGCCGACCTCACACCACGACCTCGAGCGTCTTCGCCGTCGCGTCGAGCTTCACCGTGGCGCCCAACATCACGGGTTGATTCACGGCGCCATGGCCGATGTCGAAGCCCGCAGCACACGGAACCCCGAGCTGCTGAGCGAGTTCGTCGAGGACGTCAGCGTGCGTGTACGGCGCGTCTTTCTCGTCGCAACCGGTGAACTCGCCGAACACCACGCCCGCGAGGCCGTCGAGCAGCCCCGCGAGTTTCAAATGTGTCCACATGCGGTCGAGGCGATAGGGCCGCTCACCGACGTCTTCGAGCAACAGCACCGCGCCGCGAAGCGACGGGAGATACGGCGTACCGATGAGCCGCGTGAGCACCGACAGATTTCCGCCGAGCAGGGGCCCCGTGGCGACGCCCGCGGTGACGGTGCGACGCCCCGGCAACGCAGCCACTGCTTCACCTTCGAGACACGCGAACAGACGCCGCACCACCTCGTCTGGCTGTTTGCCGAGCTGCGTGAGCACCGGCGCGTGCAGCGACCTCCAACCGGAACGCTGAGCGGCGAGATGAAGCGCGGTGATGTCGGAGAACCCCACGATGTGGCGCGGCGTTCCGAAGCGCAGCGACGGCAGCAGCCGCATCGCGCCGTAGCCTCCACGAGCGGCGAACACGGCGCGCACGTCTTTCGCGTCGAGGGCGTGCTGCAGCTGCGACGAACGGCTCGCGTCGGTGCCAGCGAGGTAGCGATGGGTGTCGAACAACTGCTCGGTGAAGAGGGGCCGGTAGCGCGACGCCAGCACGTCGAGGCCCTTGTCGAACGACGGGCGATCGAACGGGCCGGCGGGTGCGACGACGGCGACGGCATCGCCCGGACGGAGCGGAGGAGGCGCGAGAAAGCTCACGTCTCCGGTTGTACAGCGAAGGTGCTGTAGAGTCGTGGCGTGCCGTCAGCAGCGCCGAAGCCCGAAGCGAAGAAGCTCCCGTTCCCGATTCCGTGGGGCCTCTTCATCGTGCTCGACCTCTACGCGGTGGGCGTCGCCGGCTACATCTGGGCGACGTACTACAATGCGCCCGAGTACCAGGCAGCGGTGTCGTACGCGAAGGCGCTGAAGCTCCTCGGCGTCGACGACGGTCGCAAGTGCAGCGAAGCCGAGCTGGTGCGCGCCTTCGGGCTCACGCTCGAGGCCGCGCGCTTGATGCCTCAGGAGCGCGGCCTCGTGGAGCACCTCGAGAATCTCCGGCATCGCTTCGACGAGCGGAAATTCAAACTTCCGCCGCAGCTCAAGCAGCACGCAGAGATGATGTCGGCCAACACGTTGCGCATCGAGCAGTCGAAGAAGGCGTGGCTGGTGGTCGGCACGCGCGATCGCGGTTGGGGGCCCGAGCAATTGCTGAGGGGCCCGGAGCGCGCCGTGTTGTGGAGCATTCCCGGCGCGGTCTTCATCATCGCGTTCTGGGCGTACACGCGCTTCAGCCATCGCGCAGCTCGCGCCAGGGAGCACGAAGACCAGCTCAAGGCGCAGGAACGCGAAGTCGACGAACTCGGCAACTTCCGGCGGGGGCTCAAGAGCGCTGATGAATGGCGCCCGCCGAAAGAGCCCGAGTGGCGTCCGCCTCCGCAGAAGCGTGATGACGAGGCAGACACGCTCGCGTCGCCGCGGTCGGTGCGCGCGCGACCTCCGTCGCAGGTCGGCGCGAAGGCCGTCACGCGCAGACCGGTGACGCGCCCCCCGACCGCGGGTTCTGGCGTGAAGCCGGTGAAGCGGCGGCCGCCGAGCGACGACTGATCAACGTTCGAACACGGCAGCGAAGAAACCGTCGGTGCCGTGACGATGGGGCGCCAGAGACAGACAGCCACGCGCGTCGAGCAGCGCGTCTGGCAAAGAGGGCCGCACCAGCTTCAGTCCGCTCTTCACCGCATCGGTGACGACGTCTTCGTTCTCTTCCGGCGTCATCGTGCAGGTCGCGTAGACGAGACGACCACCGTCGGCGAGATGGCGAAGGCCGAGCGCGATGAGCTCGCGTTGAACGACGGCCATTTCCGCGACGGACTGGGAACGAAGTCGCCACCGGAGATCTGGCCCGCGACGGAGCGTGCCCAGCTCGGAGCACGGCGCGTCGATGAGCACGTGTGGAATTCGCAGAGCCGCCGGTGGCCGCGCGCCGTGAATGAGGACGTGCGCCCCGGCCTTCGAAGCGCGCGTGCGCAGTCGCTCCAGCTTCGGCAGATCGATGTCGGTGGCGTGCACGGTTCCACCCGGCCCCACACGCGCCGCGAGCTGGAGCGCCTTGCCGCCCGCTCCAGCGCAGAGATCGAGCACTTCATCACCGGAGCGCACGTCGAGCAGAGCACCGAGCAGCTGACTGCCTTCGTCCTGGACCTCGAAGGTGCCGAGAAACGAGGGGCCCAGACCGAGGAGATTCGGACGCGGCGTGATCACATGAAGCGCGTACGGAGCCCACCGCGCCGGAATGGTCTCGACACCGACCGAACGAAGTCGTGCTGCGAGCGCTGAACGATCGGTCTTCGCGCGCAGCGTCACCGGCCCCGGGCGATTGAGCACGTCGGCGAGCTGCTCGACCTCGCCTGGAAACCGCGCTTCGAACCGCTCCGCGATCCAGTCGGGAAATGAGAAGCGGTCCCGCCACGAGGCGACCGGCGAGTCGACGACGTCGACCCCGAGGCGGCTGAACGCGTCGTCGCAGCCACCGAGCCGCGCGAGCTGCGCCAGCCGTTGAAGGGGCGCACCTTGAAAGCGGCGTCGCCACAGCCCGACCCCGAACAGGGCTTCGGCGCAGACCTGCCGTTGCTCGGCTGTGAAGTGGCGATTGGCACGCAGCGTTCGGTCGAGGACACGCTCGGCAGCGTCACCTTCGAGAACGCGCTGCAGCGGCGTTTCGAGCGTGGGCCCCAGACCAGCAAGGTGCGCCCAGGGCACGGCGGCGAGCCTTCGTTCGGACTCAGTCAGCATCGAGGGCACGCCGCAGGTTGGCGCGCGCGGCTGCGTCGAGTCGCGCGTGAAAGAAATCAGACAAGAAGATCCGTGGAGCCTCGAGAAGGCGGCTCAGAAATCGTCGGCGATTGAAGCGGTAGATGGGGCCGGGAACGTGTGCATTCTCGACCGCAATCGCGGCGTCGTAGGCGTCGAAACGCGTGGGTGATCTCCCGAGAATCGCCATGTCGCAGTCGAGAAAGTGACGCGCGTCGTCGTCGACATCTTCGGGGCGCAACCTGCCGTGGCGGGCGGTCAGCTCGATCAATTCGCGCACGCGCGATGCATCGACATCATGCGGGCCGAACGTGGCGAGCGCGCGCTCGGCAAACTCGGCGCTCCGCGCTTCGTTGTCGGATCTCCCGGGCTCGTAGATCGCGTCATGAAACACGATGGCGAGGGTCACTTCGCGGGGCGCAGACCAGTGCGGAACGATGTCCATGTGCTCCAGCACGTCCTGTACGTGGGCCCACGAGTGGTACGCGCGAGGTGGTGAGTCGTGCGCCGCGACCGCCGCCCGGAAAAGACCTTCAGGCAACGTGTTCGTCAGTGTTGACATGCCGATGCGTCACCCGTACAAGCCGCGCCGCCGTTGCAGGACATATTCCCTGATAGCTCAGCTGGTAGAGCAGGCGACTGTTAATCGCCGGGTCGTAGGTTCGAGTCCTACTCAGGGAGCTGAAGGTCGCCGTTCACCAACGGTCGCCTCCCAGAAATTAACCGACGGCCCCGCGGAGAAATCCTCGGGGCCGTTTCAGTTTCTGCCCACGTTCCCGCCGAGTTCGACGCTGCTTCGCGCGTCTAGAGCTGCTGGACGGAGCTCGTGCAGAGAGCGAACGAGGCGCGCGTCGGCGGCGTTCTCCCGAGAGAAGGACGGAGAATCGGCGTCGAGTTCCGGCCAGCCACGTCAGAGAGACAGAGAGCGTTTGACGCCTCGCCCCGTTTTGCTGGACGGCTCGCGGTGCGTTTAACCGGCCACCTCGCGAGCCGACACCCTCGGCGTCGGAGGTCACTTCGCCTTGGCAGAGCCACCCACCTTCGACTTCAGCGGCGACATTCGCTCGAGGAGCTGACGGGGCAGGAGCTTCGCGTCGCGTAGCTTCTTGGCGAGCAGGACGAGCATTTCGTCCTCAGAAGCACTCCCAGCTTCTGCTCGTACCGCTCGCATGGCTGCAGCGAGGTCCTGAGCGATTACCTGAACTGCGGGAATCATCAGGTACTTGGTATCGCGCGCATGAGGCACAGCGTCTCCGTCGAGTCGATGCTGGTAGGTGGCAAGCACCGCGACCACATCGGCCGACTTGGCGGCCGGGTATTTCTCGCGGATCCAATCGGCGTGTCCGCTCACTTGCCGCGTGTCAGTGATCGAGATCTCCTTGTCCGCCTCCACGTCGCTCTTGGCTTCGAAGCCGATGAAGACCGCGTTGCCCACGCGCCAAACGGAGTCGGGGGCGCCCTTCTCAGTGCCCGTCCGGTCGGATTCGAAGCCCAGGAGCCGGCCAAGCCGGGCGAGACCGCCTTCGAAGATCGGTGCCTTCTCGCTCTTCAAGTCTTCGAGAAGGGCCTTCATGGACCCATCGAACCGGGGTCCTTGCGCGCCCAATTCACGTAGCTCGCGCAACGCATTCTCGACGGCGACCTCCTCGACGGGGTCGCGTCTCGTTGCCGGCGCCGCAATCTCAGGGAGCTGCAGACCCGCGAACCAGCTGATTGCGGTCGAGAAGCCGAGAGCCTTGTCTCGAAGCACCTTGGCCTCGGACAAGAGTTCGGGGCGCTTGTGATCTTGCGCGACTCGGATGGCTGCTGACGCCGCCAGGTAGAGCCAAAAGGCCTGAAACGGCCGGACCTCTTTCCCTCCGGAGAGCTTGTCGACGGCCCCCTTGGCTGCATGGAGCGCGGCTTCCCAGTTCCCGCTCCAGGCTGCGTACAGGTAGTTGAGTTCCTGTTGAGCGGAATCGGCCAAGGCTTCAGCTGCTGGGGTCGCGCGAACCTCACGCTTCCCACGCTCGACTGCCACGAACTGCTCTACCGCGCCGCGGACGTCGCTCTCGCTCAGAAAGTCCCTCGCAGTCGCGACGACCTCGGCCTCCGTCGTGTCCTGGGAGTTCTGGATCCCCAGAGTCAGTTCGACCTGAAGCTCTGGAGCCATGCCCTCTTGGAACTCGTTCTCCACAATTCTGCGGGTCAGCGCGCCGCCAACCAACAACACGACGGCGTAGTCCGTCGAATTGCGCGTGCACCGCCCTAGAGCCTGCGTAATGCGCGTCCGTACTCGTTCAACGAGAAGAGCGTTCGCGCGCAACCTCTCCGAGAGGAACTTCTCTTGGAGGTTGGTCGCGTCGGGCAGACCGTCGATGACGAGGATCCGACAGGCGTCGTCAGGCAGGTCCAATCCGTCGTATCGATTCTTGAGGAGCAGGACGGCCTCCTGACCAGTGAACTCATCAAGAGTGTCCTCAACGTGCGTTTCGTTCAGGATCGGCTTGGTGACTCCCTGGTTGATCAGCTCGGTCTGGGTCACTTGGGCCTGCCATTGATTCGGGCAGAGCACGAGTGCGCGAGGTTCCGAGGTAACAAGCTCCGCGACGGACCTCCTCACCTCTCCCTCATCGATGCTGAGCTGCGGGAGCAGAATGAGGCGGCGACCCGATGTGCGGCGCTCGCGCCCTGCCGGAAGCGGAAGTCGAACGATCTTCCGCACACCAGTCGCGCGCTCGAGCTCGCCACCCACCCCAAGAGTCGCTGAAGCGTAGAGCCGCTGGTTCGCGGACCAGAATGGTGCGTGAGTCTCAACGGGCGGTGAAAGTGGTCTGATCAGGATCTCGTTCCAGGACAGGAAGACGTTGCAGGCGTCCAGATGCTCGCGAAGCACCGACCACGGGTACTGCAGCTTCTCACCCGCGACATGCGCTGCGATGAGATCACGCATCGCCACAGCGTGCTTCCACAGCGCGGGCTGGAGCAGCATGCCCACTGACCGACGTTCTTCAGAGGACGGGTCGTCGCGACGAAGACCTTGAACGAGAGAGTCGGGCAAATCATCGGCGAGAAGCTCAAGAAGCGCCGCGTAGAGGTCCGAGTGATCGCTCCGTGAGATCTCAAGAGACCAGAAACTCCCGACGTAGTTCTCCGCCGCGTGAGCGTCATCGAGCACGAGACACTGGTCGTTTGAAAGCGCGGGGTTCGTGTTGAAGACCCCGTTGTACGTCGTGATCGCGATCTTCGAGCCTGTACTGAACGCGGCGAGATCCTTCGGCTCGTAGTGCTTCCTGCTGCCAACCAGCACTGTGGCGGGAATCCCGTACTCGCGGGCGCGTTCGCCCACTTGGTGGGCGAGTTGCCGCGTCGGACACAGATAGGCGATCCGCTCGCCCCTCGATTGGCGCCGGTACTCCGCGATGAGAAGCATCACGAGCGTTTTGCCGTCGCCGGTGGGGAGCTCCACGGCGACATCGCGCGACTCCAGATGCTTCTCGTACGCTCGGAGCAGGTCCGCCTGGTGGGCCCAAAGAGCCCGGATCTTCGGGTCCCTCGACCTCAGCGTCTCGAACAGCGCCTCCGGCGACTTGGGCACGACAGGGGACGGTCCAGGAATTCTGAGGGGCATGGGGCGGAACCTGATGCACGTTGGCAACAACAGCTGACTGGACGATAAGGCCGCCTCTCCAACGGCAGCTGATTATTCAGCAAGATCGTCCACTTCCGCCTCTGGTAGAACTTCGCCCCATGTGTCGCCCGTCATCCGAGGAGTTCGACGACAGTCTGGCGCTCCAGCTCGTCACCGTGTGGGCTGGAGAAACGCCGGGCGGCGACCTCTGGAAGCGCCTCCTCCCTCGGACGAAGCGCTGGGCGAGCCTCGACGCCGCACGACGCGCCGCGTGCCTTTCCGACGCCCACACACGCCGCGGGCGGTGCCGCCAGAAGGCCGGCGGCATGTTCACGCTCTTCCACCGCGGGTTCGAAGTCGACGAAGCACTCGACGAGCGTCTCGCTCACCACAAGCTCGAGGCACAGCCGCCGCCCGAGGTCCCGTCCACGGAGACGCGGCTCTGCGTGGATGAGGGCCTTCATGGGTAAGGCGTTTGCGAGCGAACTAGCGGCGTTGCCTGTAACACTCGCCTGGGCTCAGGCGCAGGAAGTGAAGCTACTCGAACGCTTCGTCGCCGACGCTGCAGAGCTTCCGCTCGTGGCGATCGGGTCAGGGGGCTCGTCTACCGCGTGCCACTTCACGGCGCTGCTCCACCGCACGCGCTGCCGCCGGCCGGCGCAGTTCATGACGCCGCTCGACGTGCTGTCGCTGCCTGCCGGGCTGCACCGCGCAGGAGTGTTCCTCGCGTCTGCGTCGGGCAAGAACAAGGACGTGCTGGCGGCATTCGACGCGGCCATTGCCGAAGAGGCTCCCGCAATCGCTGCGATCACCCTCCGAGGCGAAAACCCGCTTGGACTTGCGGCAGCGGCCTTCTCTCGCGCACGGGTGTTCACTGCCGAGGCCCCCGCAGGCAAGGACGGCTTCCTCGCCACCAATAGCCTCATCGCGACCTGCGTCCTCATCGCCCGAGCCTACGGTTTTGAACTCCCCGACCTGAAGACGCGCCTCAGGGACGACCGCTCTGGCAGCTCGATCTTCGAAGGGCGACACATGGTGCAGGTGCTCCACGGTGGTTGGGGCGGGCCCGTCGCGACCGATCTTGAGTCAAAGGTGAACGAATCGGCGCTGGCTTCCGCACAGCTCGCCGACTACCGCAACTTCGGTCACGGGAGGCACCTGTGGCTCGCGAAGCGCGCCGCGGAGACCGTTGTCGTCGCCCTCGTGACGCCGGGTACCTTCGCAATCGCGGAGTCGACGTTGAAGCTCTTCCCGAAGAGCATCCCTGTTGTCCGGCTTGAAACCACTCTCGACGGTCCTGCGGGCACCATCGACTTGCTCATCCAAGCCTTCGGTCTGGTCGCGCGGCTTGGGGAGGCACGCGGCCAAGACCCAGGGCGTCCTCACGTTCCCGAGTTTGGCCGCAAGCTGTACCGGCTCACACCGCCGCGTGTTCGCTCGACCGTGCCCGCCCCCATCCAGCGCAAGCTCTGGGCCCTTCCGGAAGTCAGCGAGAACGACGAGGCCTTCAATGTGGGGGTCGAGAGGTTCCTCAAGGCCGCGCGCGCCGCAAAAATCGGCGCGCTGGCACTCGACTACGATGGCACGCTCTGCGCGAGAGAAGATCGCTTCGACGGGCTTCGCGATGACATCGTTGCCGAGTGCGCGAGGCTCTTGAGGGCGGGCGTGCGCATCGGCATCGCGACGGGCCGAGGCAAGTCGGTACGCGATGAACTGCAGAAGGCGCTCGACAAGAAGCTGTGGCCGCTTGTGCAGCTCGGCTACTACAACGGGACCGACATCGGAGTGCTCGGGGACGAGAGATCACCAAGCAAGGGCGGCCCGGAAGAAGAGATACTGACACGCGCGCACGCTCTCCTCGCAGGGGATACTTGGCTGACGGCGACCGCAAAGCTCACGCCACGTCGGCACCAGATAGCCGTCGAGCCCAAGGGGGCCGTGCGCACCGACGCACTCGCGGCGCACGTGATGGCGCTCCTCGCGCCTATCGATGGCGCGGGCGTGCGCATAGTCGTCTCGTCTCACTCGCTCGACGTGCTCGGACCCACGCGCGGTAAGGGCTCGCTTGTGTCGTGGCTTCGCCAACAGATTGGTGATGGTCGCGAAGTGCTATGCATCGGTGACCGAGGTGCCTGGCCGGGCAACGACTACGCGCTTCTCGCCGAACGGCTGTCGCTGAGCGTCGACGAGGTGTCGAGCATGAGCACAGCCTGTTGGAATCTTGCACCGCGCGGCGTCTCTGGACCTGACGCAACGCTCCTCTACCTCCGCGCCATCAGGGCTCGCGGAGGAGTTGGGACGTTCGCCTGGAGTGAGGACGCGGCGCGATGAGGGATGGACTTGCCGAACGCCTGCTCGCCCGTGTCATGAACTGGACGCCCGAGGATGTCGCGCGCGAGCGGCCCGTGCTCCAAGCGCTCGCCGCCCTCAAATACGACGAGTACCAGCAGTTCAGCCCCGGCATGCGCTTCGTGGAGAGCTTGGCGTTGTGGCTCGGGCAGTTCGCGACGCTCGCCGAACGCAAGGCCGCATACGCCTTCGTCCTGAGTCGCCTCGTGTTCCTCTCACACGCCGAGATGGCTCACTTCGCCGCCATCGCCTACCCGGACGTGATTCGGCCAGTCTTCATCGAGCAAGCTGCGAAGAACGCGACGCTGCCTCCGTTCCGCGTCAGCCAGGTTCTTGGCGCGGAGACGTTCAAGCAGCTCGAAGGCTCGAGTCTCTTCTTCGGACTGAGCGACGGCGCGCGGGTCGATCTGTTTCGGCGCAGCAACAAGGAACTGAGCCATGAACAGATCTTTACCGGCTACGAGCTCTCGGACGGCAAGGTCGGCGAGATTCGACAATGGCTCCACGAGAAGCGCAACCACAAGGAGCCCGCGCCCTCCTTGGTTCTCTTGGACGACTTCTCCGCGAGCGGCACGAGCTGCCTTACGGCCGACGGCAATAGGCCGAAGGGCAAGGTCGCCAAGTTCGTCGAGCAGATTCAATCGCGCGAGGCGTGGAAGGCTGTCGTGTCGTTCCCCAAGACACGGCTGGTCGTCGTGCTCTACGTGGCGACGGAGCAGGCACTCGCGAACATCAACGCCGGTGCGGAGGCGCTCAAGAAGGTACACGGCATCGAGACCACCGTGCTCGCAGTGCAACGCATCGCGAGCAACATCTCGCTCAAGCCCTCCGACACCGACCCGATGGTCGCGGTGATCAACAACGAGAAGTACTACGACGCGTCCGTCGAGGACGAGCACACCAAAAAGGGCAACTCAGACCTGAAGTTCGGGTTTGCATGCGGCGGGCTCCCGCTCGTCCTCCATCACAACACGCCGAACAACTCGATCTTCCTGCTGTGGGTGGAGGGCAGCGAGACGGTGAGACCTCTGTTTCCCCGCGTGAGCCGTCATCGGAGGGAGGCATGAAAGACGTCCGCAATCCCTTCCGACTGCAGACCGCCGAGAGCATCGACTCCGACGGCGACTTCCTGCGCCTTTTCGGTCACGGAGTTCTCGACCTCCTCCCAAACGACGCACTCACCGGACGGCCCCTCTTCATTCGCAGCGCGCCGGGTGGCGGCAAGACGTCGCTTCTGAAGCTCTTCACCCCATCTGTCCTTCAGCACCTGGTCGCGATGAAGGGCAGCGTCGACGTCAAGGATCTCCTCACCAAGCTGAAGGGGCTAGGTGCGGTCTCGGACCACGACGTCAACGTCCTCTCGATCATGCTCCCCTGCGCCCGCACGTTCCCTGCGCTCGCTGATGTCGGGTTGAAGGGGCCGCGCGCGAAGCGACTGCTGCTCGCGCTCATCGACGCCCGAATCATCTTGGGCGCGCTGCGCGCGACGCTGATCGCGAAACGACTGCGATTTCCCGACGACCTGCATCGGCTCACGGTGCAGACGCCGCTCGACGACCAGATTCCCGGCCTCTCGATTCCGTGCGATGGGCGCGCGGTGCAACGCTGGGCCGAGACGGTCGAGCAAGGCGTCTGCGACATCATCGACACCTTGACGCCAGCCGACGGGATGGGCCCTTCGGGGCACGACGCGCTCCTCTCGCTTCGCCTGCTTGACGCCAACTCTGTCCACCTCGACGGCAAGCCGGTCGACACGCGGTGGCTGGTGACCTTCGATGACATGCAGAAGCTCGCGGCCACACAGCGAGCGGCACTTCTTGAAGTGGTCGTCGAGCAACGTTCGCGCTCCACTGTCTGGATGGCCGAGCGCTTCGAAGCGCTCACCACGGACGAACTGCTGGGAAGTGGCGCGCTGAGCGGACGCGATGGGGAAGTGATCGCGCTCGAGCACGAGTGGAAAGAGAAGCGGCGCTTCGAGCCTGCGGTACGCCTCATTGCGGATCGGCGCGCTCGGATGGCGGCCGATGTCGCCGGAGCAAACGCCCCGGACTCGTTCGTACCGACGATTGATGCGGAAGCTGATCTCGACGCTGAGGCGTGGCAGGAGAAGACCCAGAACGCGCTGACCATTGTTCGCGCGCGGGTGGAGGGCCTGGCTAAGGGCAAGCCCCAGTACACCGACTGGGTCACCTCGCGCGCTGCGGCTGAAGGTACTCCGAGGGAGCAACTCATCGGCTGGCGCTCGCTGGAGATCCTCATCGAGCGCCACAGCCGCAAGAAGCAACTCGCGCTGGTCCTCGAGCCGCTAAGCCGCGACCAACTCGAAGACAAGGATGGCTCCAATGTGCGAGGAGCAGCGGAGCTGTTCCTGAGCAAGGAGTTCGGCTTCCCCTACTACTTCGGCTTCGGCAGGCTCGCGAGCCTAGCATCTTACAACGTGGAGCAGTTCATCCGGCTAGCGGGTGATCTCTTCGAGGAGTCGCTGGCGGCGGCCGTGATGAGGCGGCCGCCACATCTCTCGCCGGAACGGCAGGAGAAGATCCTCGGTGGGGCGTATGACGCCCGTGTCCTCGATCTGCCGCGCCGAGCAAAGAATGGTCGCGAGGTCCTCAAGTTCATCGACGCTGTTGGGCAGTTCTGCCAGCACGTGACCCACCAGCCGAACGCCCCGTACTCGCCGGGCATCAACGGCATCGCGATCTCAATGCAGGAGCGCAAGACGCTCATTGACCCGAAGCAACATGAACAGAACCCTGCCACCAAGGCGTTCGCCGAACTCCTCGGGACCGCGCTCGCACACAACTTCTTGCACGCGGAGCTCGACTACAAGGTCAAGGGCAACACCTTCATGTTGCTCTATCTGAATCGCCTCTTGTGCCCGAAGTACCAACTCCCGCTCGGGTTCGGCAGTTTCCGCGAACGCCCTCTGCGCGAGCTGATGACGTGGGCTGACAAGGGCTTCCGCCCGTCAAAGTCGGAGACGCTTCTATGAGTCAGGACCTTCTCCGCTGGCGGGACTACTTCCTTCGCGAGGGTGAGCACTTCGAGAAGTTTTGGCAGCCGTTCCTGAACGAGAGGAAGCGCGACGTTCTTTTCGTGCTCGGCCACGGCTTCGACGCGCGCATGTGCGACGGCATCGAGAAGGTGCTGTCGCTTGGCGGCGAAGGCGCCCGTGACGTCGCGCTGCTCGCGTTCCACGAGGGCTCCGAGTCGCACTCCAATTCCTACGCCGACCAGCGCAAGTTGAACGGCGAACGCCTCGAGAAGCTCGTCCACGAGCGCGGGAAGATCGGGCACAGAACGATCACGATGTTCTCTGAGGAAGGCCGACGGATAGGCCCGCGCAAGATCGTTGAGGAGTTCCGCTCCTCGGCCGAGTTTCGCTCGTACACGGACGTCATCGTGGACATCAGCGCACTGCCGCGCAGCCTGTACATGCCGCTGCTCGCGAAGCTCCTGGCGCTCTTCGACGTCGAACAGAAGGATGGCGAGCACCGCAACCTGCACGTGATTGTGTCGCACTCCCCCGCTACCGACGGCTCGATCATCGAGGAAGGACTGGAGGACAGCGCGAGCTACCTCTTTGGCTTCGCGGCTGCGGCACTGGAGGGTGACGCGACGAGCGGTCAGCCAATGATCTGGATTCCGGTACTTGGGAAGCGCCAGAAGATCCAACTTGCGAAGATCCACTCGCTCGTGTCGCCCGACGAGATCTGCCCGTTGCTTCCGTCGCCGGCGCAAAACCCTCGCGAAGGGGACGCGCTCGTGATCGAGTACCGCGACATGCTCTTCGATCAGCTTCGCGTTGAGCCGCGCAACATCATCTACGCTGCCGAGTCCAACCCCTTCGAGGTGTACCGCCAGCTCATGCGGTCCATTCTGCACTACCAGCAGGCGCTCGGCCCGCTCGGCGGATGCAAGGTCGCTCTGTCGGCGATGTCCTCGAAGCTCGCCTCGATTGGCGTCTTGCTCGCGGCTTATGAGCTCGGCAGGCGCGAACCAAGAGTGATTGTGGGCGTTGCCCACGTCGAGTCACAAGGATACCGCGTCGAACAGGTGACCGCGGAAGCGATGCCAGCGCCGACGCTGTTCACGATGTGGCTTTCCGGAGAGTGCTATGCCGCGTGAGGCTCATCAGCACAGTTGCGTAGGAACAGGGTTCATCGTCCTCGACGTCATCCGCAACTCCGTCGGGCCCACCGCCACCGAAAAGCGATTCGCGGGCGGCTCGTGCGGCAACGTCCTAACGATCCTCGCGTACTTCGGCTGGAACGCGAACGCCGTTGGTCGCATCGGCGACGATCATGTCGGCCACGAGCTCGTACATGATCTCTCGACCTGGCACGTCAACACGAAGCTCCTTCAAATGGAGGCTGGTCGTGGCACGCCCATCGTCGTCCAAGAGAACTACCTTGATGCACGGGGCCGCCCCCGCCACCGGTTCTCTCGCGCGTGCCCGGTGTGCGGCGCAACGCTCCCTGCCTACCGACCGCTGCTATCCAGCGAGGCGGCGACGATCGCGGCGAAGCTGTCCACGCACACGGTCTTCTACTTCGACCGCGTGGCGCCGGGGACGCTCGAGCTGGCGCAGAAGAGCCGCGAGCGCGGGGCATTGGTCGTCTTCGAACCGTCTGGCATCAAGGACGAGCGGCTCTTTGCGGAGTGCCTGAAGGCCTCTCACATTGTGAAGTACGCGAACGATCGCATCGAGGGGGTCCATGAGATCGTCGCCAAGGCGAAGGTGCCGGTCGAGATCGAGACACTCGGAGCCAAAGGACTGCGGCTCCGGGCGCGCGCGAATGGACGCACGGGCGCGTGGAAGGAACTTGCAGCCTTCTCGGCGTCCGAGCTGCGCGATGCCGCTGGTGCTGGCGACTGGACCACGGCGGGCATCATCCACGGTCTAATGAGCAGACACGCGTCGGCCGACCAGGCCGTTGCCGACGTCGACGCCGTGGTGCTTGCGACCCAGCAGGGGCAAGCATTGGCCGCACTGAACTGTGGCTTCGAAGGCGCTCGCGGACTCATGTATGTGGCCGACTCGAAGCGGATCCTCGAACTCGCCACCGCCATCGCAAAGGGTACAAAGGTGCCGAGCGCAGCGGAGGTTCAGTCGAAGAAGCGCATCGAACAGCTTAGCACCGACAAGGCCTGCCTCACGTGCTCGGGAGCCCGAGCGCTTCACTTGTAGCGCCCAGCGTCACCGTCCCCCACGCCGCGCGCTGCTCGGCCCACGTCCCCGCGTGGGCCACCGCCCGGAGGGTCCGTTCGGACATTCGCTCGGCGCCGTCGACCGCCTCCACCGCGAGGACGGCAGATTGGAGATCGGGCGCCAAGAGCAAGAGGTCGAGGAGCTGGGTGACTCTCGCCCGCGTGAGCCCCAGCTTCCGCGCCACCTCGGCTCGATCGGCAACGAGCCCCTGGTCGATCGCTCGCTGAAGGTGGTGTGCGAGGGCGAGCATGCGGGCGACCTTCGCGGGGCGGCGCAAGGGGGGCCGGGGATCGTGTACCAAGGGCGGTGTGTCGCGGAGTTCCACGCGGCGCCCCTGTCGCCGAAACAACGCTCCCTTCAGGACGAGGCGGTCCTGCAGTGGCTGCTCGGGTCCTTCGCTTGTCTCGCTCATGCAGCCTCCGAGGCCTCGTCAGCGGCGAAGTTCACCAACTCGACTTCGACCTGGTTGCTCGCTTCATCGACCCGAATCGCGACGACCAGCGACCTCGCCAGGCGCCCACGGTTCTCCGGCGTCATCAGCGACCACACACGGTCGAAGTCGCGGAGCGCTCGGACAATCCACTCGCGCTCTGCGTCAGCGACTTCGACGTCGATGCGATCGTTCTCAGCCTGCGCGAGCCGCTGCTCGGCGGCCGTCAGCCGATCCGTCTCGGTCCGGAGCTTCGCCTCGACCAACTCCCTCGAGCGCCCTTGAAGCCGACCGAGTTCCTCGACGTACCTGGTGGCCGCCGACGACGCGTTCGCGATCTCATCGGGCAGGCGCTTCCTCAGTTCCTCGTTTGCCTTGCGGCGCGCGTCGGTGCGCTCTCGCATCTGCCGCTCGACCTCTGCCACCAGGGAGCCATCGGCAGTCGCCAGCGCGATCCGCTCGACCACGAACTCCTCCAGCGCGCCGGCAGGGAGTTGCCGCGTCCCACACACCTGCCGCCCCTCTTTGTCGCGCGTGCAGCAGCGGTAGTACCGATGGACCGTCTTCCCCTTCTTCGTCGACGCTGGCGACATCGCGGCACCGCACCGGCCGCAGCGCACGAGCCCTCGCAGGACGTAGTCGTGGTTCACGCCCGTGTAGCGGAGCTCACGGCGCTTGCCGGCAAGGCTCAACATCACCTCGTGGTGCGTCGCTTCGTCGATGAGCCGCGGGTGCTGCCCAGGGTGCAGCTCTTTGCCGTACATCATCTGGCCGGCGTACAGGGGATTCCGCAGAAGCCGGCTGATGGAGTCCTTGGTCCAGCGAAGCCCCTGCTTCGCGGGGTTGTTCGTCGCTCCTCTCGGGAGCATCGAGCGATCGTTCAGAAGCCGCGCGACGATGGCCGCCTGTCGATACTTCAAGAACAGTGCGAAGGCCTCGCGGACGATCGGCGCCTCCGTTTCGCTGATGCCGAGTTTCTTGGCCTTCACCTCGTAGCCAAAGGGCACCGGCCCACCCGTCCACTGCCCTCGGCGGCGCGACGCGGCGATCTTGTCGCGCGTGCGTTCCGAGATCATGCTCCGCTCAAATTCAGCAAAGCTCATCAACATGTTGAGGGTGAGCCGGCCCATCGCGTCGGCGGTCGAGAAGTTCTGCGTCACCGAGACGAACGACGCGCCTGACTTGCTGAACCGCTCCATCACCTTCGCGAAGTCGAGCAACGAGCGCGAGAGCCGGTCGACCTTGTAGACGACCACCACGTCGACCTTCCCGGCCTCGATGTCCGCGAGCAGCCGCTGAAACGCGGGCCGCTCGATGTTCGCGCCGGTGAAGCCGCCGTCGTCGTAGTGCGTGTCGACCAACGTCCATCCCGGCTGGCGACGGATGTACGCGAGGGCCGCCTCACGCTGGGCGTCCAGTGAGTTGAACTCCTGCTCCAAGCCCATCGTCGTCGACTTGCGCGTGTAGATGGCGCAGCGCTTCGTGAGCCCGGCAGGCGACGGTGGCGTGGGCTGCTTGCTCATCGCGGCGTCTCCGAGGCGGTGGTCTTCGGGTCAGGCTTGCGCTCCAGCACGACCAACAGCCGCTCGAGGTTCGAGTTCAGTTTCGCCAGTTCGCGAACCAGCGTTGGCATCGTCGCCTCGTAGAAGCGCTGGCCCATCTGAGTTCGGAAGAAGGGAATGTCGCTCACGCGGCACGCTCCTCGCCGCGCTTCTTGAGCCCGAAGAAGAGGAAGCCGTTCCACGGCGTTCCCGTGATGTGCCGAGCGATGGCCGAGAGCGTCTTGTAGCGCTCGCCTTCGTAGACGAAGCCCTCGGCGCAGATGGTCACCTCGTGTGTGACCCCCTCGAAGATGCGCCGGAGCACGGTGCCAACCGGCGGGACGCGACTGTCGCGCGGCTCGAGCGCGACCTGCGCCGCAGCCCGAACCTTCGCGTCCTGCTTCATGCGCCACCGCTCCGGCATGTCGTCGCCGAGTTCCTCGATGCGCTTCGTGGCGCTCGCCGGGAGGCCTCCGTACGCGAGCTCCTGGATTCGCCAGCCGAGGCGCTTCTGCAGGTACGGCTTGTTCCTCGCGCGCGTCGGCGTGCCGTAGAGCTCGAGGAACTTCTGCGCGAGCTGCGAGACGGTCATCTCGTCGAGCTCGGCCAACTGCGCGGGGACGTCCTTCAGCTCCTCCCGGTTCTCTCTCGCGCGCTCCAGTGTCTTCGACATCGTGCCTCCTTCGGCGTGAGCGGCATGCCCACGCATCGGAGTCATGGACCCTTCTTCCCCGGAGGAAGACAAGCTGAGAACCAGAGAGTCACTCGGCATTGGGCACCTCGCCCTGCGCCGCGCGGCGCTCCTTGAGCCAGAGATTGAGCAGCGTCTCGGCCAGGACATCGGCAGCTTCGCGACGGCGCCGACGGAGATCAGCGAGCCGCTCTTCGGCGGTCTGCGGATCGTCGGGGACTGATGGTTCAGTGCGCATGGTGAGTTGAAAACGCGGTCGGCGAGTTCGTGGTGGGACGCGCATGGCCCAAACGAATCGCGAAGGCCGCGAGATCGCTACCGAGGCGGCAAATCGGCCTCGCCTGCACTTGACGACTGAACACCTGTGCAGTATCCATCGAACGCCATTTCGGAGGGGACGCCGTGCAGAGAGAACAGCTTGGAGAGCGCATCAAACGGCTCCGAAGGGGCCTCGAACTCGGTCTGCGGGAGACGGCGACAAAGCTCGGCATCTCGGCCAGCTACCTGTCGCAGATCGAGACCGGCCAGTTGAAGACGCCGCCGGCGCCAAAGGTGCTCGAAGACCTCGCGAAGTTGCTCGGCGACAACTTCGACACGCTGCTGCTGCTCGCTGGTCGTGTGCCCGAAGACATTTCGGTGAAGCTCGTATCCGACCACGTGCTCACCACGTTCCTGCGGACCGCCGGTGAGCAGGGCTACTCGGGCGAGGACCTCATGGACCTCCTCGCGCAGAACGGGAGGAAGTGATGGCCGCCCTCCCCGTTCCCTTCATGCTCGCCAAGGATGTGGAGCGAGCGGCCGAGTCGCTTCTGCACGACTACGTGCGCGCACGCGGTGGTGGCGCTCTTCGTGGCGCGGTCAACGTCGACTTCATCGTCGAGAACATCCTCGAGCTCGACCTCGCGGTCATCGACCTCAAGGGGCTCCTCGCGAACCCTTCGGTGCTCGGGATGACCAGCGTCGAAGACCGGCGCATCTGCGTGGACCAGAGCCTCGAGAAGATTCCTGGTCGCTTCGCCTTCACACTCGCCCACGAGATTGGGCACTGGCAACTGCATCGGCAGATCCTCGAGCAGCGACAGCGAGAGGACACCTTGTTCGACCTCGAGCGGCTGCCCTCCCCCGCCCCGCGGCCTGGTCGACGTCGCAAGGCTCCCGTGGAGTGGCAGGCCGACCAGTTCGCCGCCTGTCTGCTGATGCCCGCCCGTCTCGTTCGCGAGGCCGTGCGACTCGCGTTCGGCGAGCGGCGCCCTTCGTGGGAGGGCATCGAGGCCCGCCTCCTGACAGGCGAGCCGGATGAGCGCTTCGTCGAGGTCGCAGAGCAGGTCATCGCCGCCGGCCAGTTCGACAACGTGTCCAACATGGCGATGCGCATTCGACTGCGCGACCTGAAGCTCGTGGTCGACGCGTCGGACCCGCAGCGCTCCCTGCTGTAGCGCTCTTCGTCGTTTGCCTTGCCTGTTCGACGTTCACTGAAACCCCAACGCCACGAGACCTCGATGCACCACAGCGAATGGAGTCCGAAGCCGTTCTTCCGTCACCTCAGCCCGACCGCGCTGATCGAGCTGTGCGCGTGGGCATCCGACCTTCGGCCCGAGGGGCCGGGCAAGCCCTGGGAGCAGCTCTACCGTGCCTGGGCGCGCCTTGAGCCCGACGTGCGGATGAAGCTCGAGTCGTCGCTGCTCCCGGTCAACGACCTGTCGGTGCCTGAGGCTCGGCCCCGCCTCACCGAGCTCGCCGCTGCCGTCTGGCCGCGCGGGCAACTGGCCGAGGACAGCCGCTCGTGGAGTTCGCAGGACCTCGCGCTCCGTCTCTTTCTCGCGTCGCCGGGAGCGTTCCAGCAGCTCCACCAGGGCTGGGTGGTCGACTCGCTCCAGCACATGAAGGAGTACGCCGGCCGATACCCGCTTCGGCCGAAGCCTAGCGCGCGAGCGAAGGCGGAGCTCAAGGATGCGTTGCGCGCGTACCTCCAGCGCACGGCGTTCGGCCCCCGCTGCCACGTCGAAGACTTCGCGAACGACGAGAAGTTCGCGCTCTTCGTGTTCCTCGAGGACGAGCTCAAGCCGACCGACAAGTTCACCGAGAGCGAGGACCTCGAGTCCGTGTGGGAGCGTGAGGTGGTCCGTCTCGCTGCGGTGTTCGACTACGAGACCAGCGTGCTGTCAGTGAAGGCCGCCCACCGTGAGGAGCGCGAGCAACTGCGCGACCTCTTCGCCGAGCACGTGATGCAGGACCCGCTGTACTTCATCGATGCGTACTCGGCGCCCCGCTACGCCTTCGGGCGCATCGCCGATCCGCGGTTCCAGTTCACTCCCATCGCGGGGAGTGAAGTGGTGGCGGTGACCGTGCAGAAGCTCGTCGTTCACCCCTCCGATGGTGACGTTCGGCGCGTGACGCTCGAGTTCAAAGGGACGCCGACGCTCGAGCAGGTTCGCACGGGGCTGCAGGCCCACGGGCTGCGAGTGCCCGGAGACACCATCGATGGTGTTCATCTTCGCTTCGTCTTCGAAGGCACTGGGCGTTCTCGGACGCGGACCGTGAGCCTGTTCAACCCGAACTCGACGAATCTGAGCGACACGCCTCGCGATCGCGTCATCCGTCGGCACCTGAAGGTCTGGGGCTTCGATGCAAACTCCCGTCGGCAGGCTGTGGGCACGGGCCCTCTCCAGGCTGCAGCGCACTGACTCGCCGCGATTCTCGTTCGCTGAGGTTCGCGAGCTGGGCCTCGAGCCCGATGAGCTCATCGGTGGAGAAGCGTTCACCTACGCCGGCTTCGACGCGGAGCCCGCCGACTGCGAGTGCGGCGTGGTGCCGGCGTTCGACTTCCAGACCCGTGCGGCCGAGGGGTTGGTGGGGCTCGCGTGCGCTGGTTCGCCGTCGTGCTCCCGCGGGTGGCAATGGGTTCGGAGGGTCGAGCACGAGCACCTTCGTACAGATGCGCGCGCGGTGTTCTCGGCGATAGCCGGCGCCAATGCGCTTCAGCCCTTGTCGGCCGCGGTTCCTGAGCCCTTCATTCCAGTCGGCCGACTGCTCCGCCGCGGGCTCGACATCGCGGTCGTGTGGTGTCGGGTTGGTGGATCAATGCTCCAGGTCCTGGGTCGAGGGCTCTCCGCTTCGATTCGCCAGCCGATGATCATCGTCGTTCCCTCAGCCGCCGGGAACGAACGCACCGACGGTTTCGAGGTGGTCGGGCTTCCGCAGGAAGAGACCATGCGACTCGATCTCCTCGCCGGCGTGGCGCGGCTGACTCCGAACTATCGCGAGCGCGTGCTCGAGGACCCAACGCTCGACCTCGACCACGTGCGCGTCCGCTTCGCGACGAGACCAGGCGACCGACATGTGCTCGAGATCAACGGACACGACTTTGGCGGGTTCCGGAAGAGCGACGTGAAGTTCCTCCGCATGCTCCTTCTGGCGGCTGTGAGGAAGAACGGGACGAACGACGGGTGGATCGACAAGTCGCGCCTGCGTGACGGCGACGACAAGGACCGCGCGCTCGAGCGCATGCGTGAGGAACTGGTGACCTACGACGTGCCCGGTCTGTCCGAGGCGGAGCGGCGCGCACTCATTCGCGCGCACAAGGGTCAGCTGCGGCTCGGCGTGCCGCCCGAGAACATCGAGCTCGATGAGTCACTCACGTCGCTCGAATTCATCGGTCCGATCACGACCACTCGTGGCGACGGCACGAAGCCGCAGGGGACCGAGAAGCAAGTCGAGGGACTTCGAAACGCAGCAGTGCTGCTCAAGGACTGCCGGCGCTGGGGCTGTCCTCCACGTTGAACATTCCCCGGGACTCCGGTGCAGTGTCACCGTGCCTGACTACGTGCCCTTCAAAGTGAACCAGCTGCTCGCCGGCCTGCGCGCGGCGATGCCGCGCATGCCCTACCTGAAGGATGAAGCGAGCAAGATCGAGGACGATCTGCCCATAGAGGAAATGGTTTTCATCATTCCAACGCGTCATCCCGGCACGGACGTCGTGATCTTCACGTCGTGCGACCGCAAGACTGAGCGCACCCGCGAAGTTGGCAGGGATCGAGTTCGGGTCTGCTTCAGGCGGAAGTCAGCGAGCGACGCGGGCGGACGCTGGAGTCGCATCCAGCATTTCAACCGAACCGCTGGAACGATCGAGTCCGTTGCGCGCAAGGTGGCCAGCTCCATGGACGGCAACGCATCACGCGATTGGGGATCGTTGCGCGAAGCGTTGGCCATCGACCACGAGCCAGAGATCGCTACACCGCAGAGGCCCCCAGTGCGGCCACCTCCAACACTCGCTGTGCCCAGCGTGCCTCGAGCCGCGCCGCCCCCACCCACTACGCCCACGAAGCCCGGGCCAGCGGATCCTCAACCGATGCCAGCGCAGGAGAGATCGCCGACGCTGCTCCGACGCTTGCGATCGTGGCTTCGACTGAGCTGATCGTGGGACTGCCTCACGAGGGTTCGTTCCAGGGCGCACGCGGAGTGAAACCCTCGCGATACCCATGCCTCTCCCCCTCGTCTTGAGGGAAGTCGTCGGCGCTGATGCCCGTGCTCTTCTTCAGGTCGAGGAGAGCGGCGCGTCGACGTGAATCGCGTCCGTCGAACGTGATCCGTTCGCTCTCCGCCACCACGTAGCCGCCCTGCTTCTTGTTCTCGGTGATGAGGCGGCGCAGGGCCTTCAGGTCGACGACCTCACCCTGGTAGTCGATGCGTTTGCAGTGTGCGCGAAACGCGTCGTACGAGCTCTCGAGGTGCACCGCGAGGCGGCCTTCGTCGAAGACGTAGTGGACCCGGTGCTTCAGGTGCCCTTGCACGGCCATCACGCCAAGCATTTCGAGGAAGTGGTCGAGCGCGTTCTTCACCCCGTGGTCAGTCTCCAACACGTCGGCGATGACGGCATCGATAGCGGCGGCGCCCCCAAGGTCGTCGGGGAGCTCGCAGCCGCAGGCCGTCGCGAACTCCTCGAACAGGTGAACGCCGAGCAGCATCGCGGTGAGGTTCTCGGCGATGCGGATCGGTACCTTCCGGTCGCCGAGCAGTGTCTGCGTCACTGAGCGCGCGAGCTCGAGGTCGGACACGAAGTCGCGACCCAGGCAGAACTGGATGTACCTCGGAGCGAACAGCCCCAGGTCGACCGCTCGGAGTTCGCGGTGCGCATGTTGGTAGCCGGCCTTCTCGCGAAGCGTCGTCTTCTCCGGGTTCGAGGTCAGAATGCGCTCGAGCAGCGCGGCCTCCGTCGGTCGGGTCTCACCCGCGACACAGACCGGCGCCTGCAGGTGGTAGCTGTTCACCTTCAGGTCGGGCCTGCCCCGCTCCTCGGTCTCGCCGCGGTAGAGCCGACGCAGGTACCGGTGAAGCGTGTTCAGCCGGTGCTTCTGCATGTCGTACGGCTTGTACTCGTCGATGAAGACCGGCACCGAGCGCGTCGACGTCAGCAACTTCAGGAGCGCGAACTCGGTCTCGGTCGCGCTGTACGGCTCCGCGTCGCGCACGCCGAAGAGCGGCCACATGATGTCGATGCAGAGGCTCGACTTCCCCGAGCCCTGCGTGCCCCAGATGAACAACGAGGGGAACGAGCCGACGGCCTTCATGAAGCTCGCCTTCAGCGGCGTGGCAAAGAACCACCCAAGCACCGGGAGGATGACCGCGGGCGTGTTCACCTGCGGCAGGTAGCGGAACACCACACGCGCGATGGAGAGGAAGGTCTCGTCGTCGGTCGGCAGATACGAGAGGCGCTTGTCGAGAGACGCGCCGCTCGGGACGTAGACCACTGGCGGAGGGTCGACGAAGCCGGTCTTGTCGATGGCGCAGTCGGGGCCGAGCCAGAGGTGCTGGTCGCCCTCTCGGTAGTCGCCGAGCATGCTCGAGCCCTGTCGCCGGGGAACCGGCCGACGAGCCAACACCCGAAGCAGTCCCTGGACGTTGTTGTCGCTCCCGGTCCACTGCAGGTCCGCTGATGGCAGTTGGCGAATCAGATCTCGCTTCGAGTGGAAGGCAGTGAGCGGCAGGCGCAGCGGCACCGTCGTGCCCCGGTCGGTGAGCGCGTCGCCGACGATGATTTCTCCGTCGTCGGTCGCGATTCGGCTCGTCGGCGAGATGGTGAACGAGGAGAGGACCTTCGACTCTCCCCGCGCGGTGAGCGTGTAGTAGCAGCGGGCGTCCTCGAAAATCTCTCCCTCAATGGCATCGTCGCGAGCCTCGTCCTCGTCATCGCGCTCATCGGTCCGCAGCTTCCGTGGAGGTGCTGGTGGCGTTTTCGGCGACGGAAGCTGCGGGAGGTCGCAGCGGGTGACGGACTCCTGGCAGAGGCCCAGTTTGCGGAGCGCCTGACACGGAGGGGCGATGGCTCCGACCTTGTCGGCGGTCGCCTGAATCTTCTCCCACGCCTTGCGCACGTAGCCGGGTCCATCGCGCCCGCCGAGCTTGCCCAGCCCGCGCCGGTCGTACTCGAGGATGAGCTCGGTCACCTCGTCGAGCCCGAGTCCTTTGTGCGCGAAGAAGCGCACCATGTTGAAGATGGCGAGGCTCCGGTCCTCGGCGCCCTCCTGCCAGAGCTTTCGAACGGCTGGGCACATGTCGACCGGGTTCGCCCAGTCGTATTGCCCGTCGGCAGTCCGCCGCGCCTTGCTCGTCGTCTTCAGCACGAGCAGCGGCGGTGACGGTGCTGGCTTGCGGAGTCGAACAAGGAGCCGCGGATCTTCGAGTCGCTCGTACGGGCTCCGCCACTCGCTCACGCGATGCGGGCGATCGCCACGGCCGTCGCCCTTGTGACTGATCGTGCCGATGACCTTGATGATGCGCGCGGTGTCGTGGATCGAATCGACGTGCACTTGCGCTGTCTGGAACCGTTCGCGCAGCTCGGCTTCGAATGCCTTGAGCCCACGCTGGAGGTCTTCATCGATCGACTTCGGTGGGAGGGCGAACCAAAGCTGAGCCCCGTTCCCGCTCATCATCAGTCGCGGAGGCGCCAGCCCCTCCTCGATGCACCAGTCCACCGCGAGCTCTGCGGCCTGGACCGCCTGCAACAACTCCGCTTCGGTGCTCGCGGTGTCCTTCGGTCGGACCGGGTCGAGGTCGATGACGGTCGCGGAGACGACCTCGAGGTCCTTCCTGGTCGCACCAGTGTGCAGCGGCCGAATCGCGTTCCGAGCCGCCGTAAGGAAACGCCTCGGGCGCGGCTGAATGCCCACGTAAACGTTGGCGCTCCCGTTGCTCCGGGCGCACTCGCGAACGAAGGCCTCTTCGTCGTCGAAGAAGCCGATGCCGACGACTCCACCGCCGGGTCGAATGACCCGAACCTCCGACACGCCGTGTGCTGCATGGGCGAGCCAGCGCCATGTCGCGCGAATGGCGTCGAGGTTCGGGGCAAGGCTCATGGCGCCCTCAACTCGGACGCCGCGATGCCCAGCACCTCGGAATAGAGGCGCCGACGCTCGAGGTGGTGGCGCCGAAGAATGGGCACTCGCTTGTCGACGAAGTCGAAGAGCACCGGCGCCGCCTTCGACGGGTGCGGGCGCATGAGCCTGCCGAGGCGTTGAATGGTGCGCGCGCGCGAACGCCCTGGGAACGCGAGGAACACTCGTGAGAGCCGCGGCAGGTCGAGTCCTTCGTCGGCCAGGCTCGTCGCCACGAGGACCTGCAGTCGACCCTCGCGTGCGTCGTCGAGGAGCACCTTCCGTTGCTCGCGTGTGACCTTTCCTGTCAGGGCAGAGGCGCGGATGCCGGCCGCGCGCACGGACTCCGCGAGGTGCTCGCAGTGGTCGACGCGCCCTGAGAGGACGAGGCAGGTGTTCCCTTCGGTCGCCTCGCGCACCACTGACTCGACGACGAGCCTGTTCCTCGGGACATCGGCGGCGATGGCGCTCAGCAGCCGCGAGTAGTCCCTCGCCGAGCGGTACTGGAAGGTGAAGCTCGTCGAGACGGTGCGAATCGACGGCACGGTGAGCACTCCCGCGGCCACCAATTCGTGGTGGGTGACAACCAGCAGCGGTCTTCCAAGGAAGAGCTCAAGGAGCGGCGTCAGACCGTCCTCCCGGTACGGAGTCGCGGTGAGGCCGAGCCGGTAGCGCGCCGGGCAGAGGTCGACGACGGCGTGAAAGGTGCTGGCAGCCACGTGATGCGCCTCATCGAGAATCAGCAGGCCGAACTTCGACAGGAACGCCTCGAGCTCGGCGCTCGGCCACTGCACCAACGCCTGGATCAGGGCGACGGTGATCGGCCCCTCGGAAACCTCGCCTGCGCCCACCAGACCCGCGGTCACTCCCAGCCGCTCCAGAATCTCGCTGCGCCACTGCTCCGCGAGGTCGTGGGTGTGCACGAGGACGAGCGCTGGCGTCTTGAGGCGAGTGATGGCCCCGAGCGCGACGCGAGTCTTCCCGCCTCCGCAGGGCAGCACGACGGTTCCCTGCTTCACCGTGGCGAGCGAGTCGACCGCGCGTGATTGGTAGAAGCGCAGCGGAACGGCCGGAAGCTCAAGCCGCTCACGAGGCAGCACCCGAGCGTCGTCGAACGTGAGCTCGAGCCCAGCGAGGTCGGCCTCGCGCCGGAGCACATGCACGGCGCCACGAGGCAGCCGCACTCGGCCCTCTCGTTCCGCGAGGACACACATCACCTCGTCGCCCATCGGTGCGAGCCGGAGTCGCGCCCGAGCTCGGACCTGCGGGTTCTCGAACGACAACGCCCGGCGCAGGCGCTCGACGAACTTCGCCGAGACCTGGCCGGACTCGAAGCTCAGACCCGCATCGACTCGAACACGCACGGGACTCACCTCGGCGAGGCGTCGGCCGTCTTCAGGCAAACGGGTCGACCTCGACCGGCGTGGTCGCCGGGGCGTCGAACTCCGCGACGAGCTTCTCGATGAAGGCCTTCGCGCGCTCCCACTGGGCAGCCGGCAGGTCCTTGATGCGCTTGATGCCGAACTGCTCGAGGAAGCGGTCGACCGCCTGGCGCGGCATCGCCTTGAGCTGGGTGACGATGGCCGTGGCCAGCTTCGGGTCGATGGGCCCCTCGGGCGCGGCCTCCTCCGGCTCCGGCTCCTTCTCGAGCTCGGCGGCGTACAGCTTCGGCAGGTCGAGCAGCTCGACGGCCTGGAAGGACTTGCGCTCCTCAGCGGTCAGCTGGCGCTCGGGGAGAATGGAGTACGTCGTCTTCGGGTCCTTCGCCGCGCCGTGGCGCTGCACCTCGAAGGCCCACTTCTCGAGGCCGTACTTCTCGCGCACGCGCACGAGGTCCTTGAAGAACATGACGCCCTGCTCGAGCACCTTCACCTCGCCCGTCTCAGGGAGCGCCACGTTGTACGCGACGCGCAGCGACACCTTGTGACCGGCCGCCCGCACCGCGTCGTCCGCGGGCACGTACTTGCCGTCGACGAAGCTGACCTCGCGCGGGTACGGCTCGCCGAGGAACACGACCACCGCCTTGTCCTCGTCATTCGCGAGCTTGAGCCAGGTGCTCGAGTCCGCGTCGTGCTTCTTCGCCATCTCTTCGGTCTGCTCCCACATGTTCGTCGCCATGGTTCAGCTCTCCTTGGTGGTGTTGCGGTTGGGGGTGGTCCGCTCGCGCCGGTACACGGCGAAGAGCGGGGTTCCGTCGGAGGCGTCGCCCGCCTCCTCGAGGTGAAAGTCGGCGCCGGGGTCGACGACCTGCTCGATTTCCCAGCGCCGAAAGAGCCCGGGGAGGCGGACGAAGTCCTCATCTTCGGAGGGGCGCGCTCGCGCGGTGTGAGAGTGATCCGTCTGCATCGTTGGTGGCTCCAGCTCGGGTGTTGGTCTCAAACGCGTGGAGGCGCCGCGGCCTGGGACAGCGCTCGAACGAGGTGCGGGCGAACTCGGCGCAGCGCGCGTTGGAAGCGCTTCCTCGCGGCGTCGTGCGAAAGGCCCAAACGGGTGCCCGCCTGCCGCTGCGTCTCTTCGAGGACTGCCACGGCGACCAGCAAGTCGGCGTCATCACCGACGACCGCGCGGAGCCACGCCCGGAGAGAACTGGTCTCCTCCTCGTCGGAGACGGCCGGCGGCAACCCCAGGACGGAGTTGGTCGAGAGGGTCAACTCGACAGCGGTCTCGGTCTGGACCTGGCCGAGGCCCTCTTGAATGCGCTGCGCTCCCGCCCAGAAGCGCTTCCTCGCGGCCATCACGTCGCGCTCTGTGCTCCGAACGAGCGTCGCGGCCACCCGCGTGACGTTCGTGAGGTTGAGGCGCTCGACGAGCGCGATGAAGGCGCTGGCCAACTCCGAGACCAGCTCGTCGGCATCGGAGAAGTACTTGAGGCGTCGCCGATAGACCGCGTCGAGGCCGGGCCAGAGGCCGAGCCACAGGAGCTTCGTCGCGAGGTCGCGGTGCTCGCGTCGTTGCGCGAGTCGTACGAGCAGACCGAGCAGCCGGTCCTTCTCGTCGAGGTCACCGTCGTGACGGTGCAGGTACGCGATGACGCGGCCCGGGTCGCTGAACGCCGCGAGGAGCGCGTGGTGTCGTCTCGCTTCATGGAACTCCAGGTCGAACTGCAAGGAACGAACTGCTGCACGGAGGCTCGAGTGAAGAGCCGCCCAACGCGCGCGCATGACGCGCCGCCTTCCCGGCCGGCGTCAGGGCGCTCGATGGGGCCGAATCAGGGCGTCGTGCGCTCGGTGGGAATGTGGTGGGGCGCGGAGGTCAGGCCGCGGTCTGCGGGGCGAACGCGCGCGACGGGGACGTCACGACGCTCAGCGTCTTGCAGCGGTAGCAGGTGATGGAGACGGTGAACTGGCCGCCGGTGATGGTGGCCTGCAGGTCGCCGCGGCGAATGCAGAGGCCCCCGGCGTCATGCTTCGCCAGGAGGGCGTGGCACTGCTTGCAGCGGAAGTCGGTCGTCGAACCCATGGGTGCTTGCTCCTCGTGCTCGCGAGGCGTTCGCGAGTGGGCGCAAGGTCGCTTGGGTGGGGATGGGGGATTGAAGGGTGGGAATCGCGGTCGGCTCCGGGATCCCTTTCCCGCTTCCGGCCGCAACCGTGGAATCTTCCACGCGCCCCAGTGTTATTGAGTAGATACGACGTCGTTGCGCTTGACCGGCCGATCTCCGGCCATATCCTTGAGGACCGCGAATGGGACTCCCGCTCGGCAAACTCGAGGAACCGCCCATCACCGAGGTCGTGTGCGGGTCGTTCTTCAAGCCCGTGCCCGGGCTCGACCCTGTCTCACTCGGCGCCTTTTGGAAGGCTCGTCAGAAGGAGTTCCCGCGGCGCGAGTTCAAGGCGCCCATCGCCCCCGCCTCGCTGGAGGGCATCGAGCTGAACTTTGGGCCAGACGTCGGGCCACTGCGCACGTGGCTCATCTCGAGGGACGACGTCTTCATCATTCAGGTGCAGCACGATCGCTTCTACTTGAATTGGCGTGTTCGCCAGGACGCCTATCCCCGCTTCAACGACTGGGACGCCAACAAGGGCCTCTTGTCTCGCTTTCTGCGCGAACATGAAGCGTTCGAGCGGTTCTGCAGCGAGGAGCTGGGAGCCAAGCTCGAGCTGCAGGGCATCGAGCTCGCCAAGATTGACCACCTCGAGCGTGGTCGACACTGGAAGGACTCGCGCGACCTCGCATGGCTCCTGCCGATGCTCGGACCGGCGCTCGAGCTCGCGGAGAGAGACCCGGTCGTGGCGGTTCGCCTGACTACTCCGCGTGACGAAGGCTCAGTCGACATCGCGATCGATACGGTCCTTCGCGTCGCACAGCCGCCAGTTCCCGTTGTGAAGTTGGAGTGCCGACGGTCGATCCGCCGCGCTCTGCCCTCCAGCGAGCTCGCGGGCGCCTTCAAACGCGCGAACGGAGACCTGAATGAGCTCTTCGTCCGTCTCATTCCTGAGGACCGTCACGAACGTTTCAAGAAAGGGTGGCAGCCATGAATAGCGCAGCGTCAATTGAGGGTTACCTCAACGCCCGCACGCAGGCCCGCCCTCGACTGCGGCGCGTTGAAACGCCGGTGGAGACCCCCGCCATCGGCACCGCGCTTGAGCACCACGCGCCCGAGGACCTCTCTGAGGAGAAGTTCGTTCGTTTCGCCGATGAGAACCCGGGGCGGCTGGTCGAGTTGATTCGCTCCAGCCTCCGCCCCGCCCTGCTCACCTTCGCAGCAGAGGCCGCAGGGCGCATCGCGAACACGGCCCTCGTCGTGAACGCGCTACTGCCGTTGCTTGCGCACGCTGACGCGGTCGTCCGGGAAGGTGCGATCTACGGCCTTTCTCCGCACCTTGAGGCATCCCTCGAGGCTCGAGAGGCACTTCGGACCATGTTGGCCCGCGAGCCGAGCCCGGGCGTGAAGGCTGCCCTCAACGAAGCCCTCGCGAACCTGGACTGACGCATGGTGCAGCGGCGGGTCGTGCGGCTCGGGAAGCGCAGGGCGGCGTGGGAGAAGACTGACCCGCGAGAAATCGCCGACGTGGAGTTTCAGGACCGTGCCACGGGCGGCCTGGATCTCCGCCCCTCGGTCTACGTGGTCTCTGGAGAGGCTGCCGACCTCCACGGGAAAGTCGTGCGCGTTCGCGCGGAGCACTCTGCCACCTGGATGTCGCCACCTCGCCCGGTAGGGACGCTCGAGTTCAACGTTGATGGCGCGACACCCGCGCAGCTCCAGCCGAGCGCTGGGGAGACGAAGTTCGAGTACGCGAACTCGGTTCACGCCGAGTTGCTCCTTCAGTCCATCGACGAGTTGCTGGCGCTCATTGCCACGGTCATCGCCGAACGTGAGACAAGAGCGATCACCCTGACTGGCGCAGAGATCCTCGGGTACGTCGAAGGCCGCCAAGTCGCAGGCGATCCGGAATGGACGGCGGTGATTGGGCCCGTTGGCGCCGAGCAGGGAGAGTGGGGAACCGCTGTCGCCAACTTCAGAAAGAAGCGCAACGCAGCCGGCTCGTAGTGGCTGGACGGATGGGCGTCGCGAAGTCTGTCCAGGACACGACCGCAACCACACTTTTCACGTGCTCTTTCATCGGCTTGCTCGAACTTCTCTCTGAGGACAGAGAACTTTCTGTAGGTCTATTGAGCTCAAGGGGTCTTCACGCATCCGAGCTTCCTCGCCTCGCCATCGCTGCTTGATGCCGCCGCTCTGAAACTGAGCCACCCGCCGGTCTGAAACTGATCCACCCCTCAACAGGGCGCGCTTGCCGGGCAC
>QFQP01000021.1 GCA_003243425.1 Archangium gephyra
CCGCGTGCCGACGTTGCAGACCTGCGCGGACACCGTGAAGTGGTTCTCACTGCCGTTCCACGACACCGCGACCGTGGCGTTCGACACCGAGAGGTCGTTGCGCAGCGTGAACGGGCCGGTGACCGCCAACTCACCCGCGTGACCGTCGTCGGCCGGCGTGGAGATCAACGCGTAGAACGTGCCGTCAGCGACGCCCGAGCCCGTGTACGGCAGCGTCACCGCGACACACGCCGCCGGCGCGAGGTACTGAGCGTTCGTCGGCGGCGCGCCGACGGTGAGGTTCACGTCGCTCCAGTCGCGAGCCGTGTCGTACGACAACGCCGCGTCGACGCTCGTGGCCCCCGAAAGCGAGCCCGCGTTGCAGAGCGTGCCGGTGACGGTGAAGACGTTGGCGCTCCCATTCCACGACACCGCGGTGGCCGTGTCGCCCAGCGTGAAGTGCGTGCCGATGAACAGCGCCGCGCTCGCCAGCGTGTTGTTGGCCTCGTTCGTCTCGGGCGTCATGTCCGTGGTGTCGACGCCCGCGACGAGCTGCTGCGTGCCACGGGCGGTGACCTGCGCACTGCCCGTCAGGTCGACGCACGCACCGGGCACGAGCTGCGAGAGCGTGGTCGCGAACACCACCTCATTGGAGAGCTGCAGCTCGGTCTCAACGTTGCTCGCCGCAAGGTTGCCATTGTTGCAGACACGCACGTTCCACCCCAGCTGCTCGCTGGACATCCACGCCGTGTTCGAGGTGACGACGAGGTCGGCGCTGATGCCTGTGGGCGGCGCGTAGCGCGTGTTGTTCGTCTCGTTCACTTCGCTGACCACGTTGTGCTCATCGGCGCGCGCGATGAACGTGAACTGACCCGGCGCCGACAGCACTGAGAAGTTGCCGCTGACCGAGACGCACGCACCAGCAGCGACGGCCGGCGTGGCGATGCTGCTCACCAGAGGGTCACTCGCGTCGGCGAGCTGATCGATCGATTGCAAAACGCCGAGCACGCTCGCCGTGTTGTTTACCGTGCCGTCGTTACAGACCACCGCATCGGCGACGAACACCGAGCCGTCGTGAACCACGTTGAACGCGGTTACGTGGAGATCAGGCCCGAGCGTCAACGAACTGCCCGCGTTCACGTTGTTGCTCTCGAACAGCTCGGTGATGACGCTGGTCGCATCGACGCGCGCAAGCGGAATTCTTGTAGCGGTCAGCGCGGGCAGCGCATGCGTCTGCGTGACGGTGGTGCACGTGTTCGCAGCGAGCAGCGGAATCGCAATCGTTCCCAGCTGTGTGTCGCTGGCGTCGTACGTGGCGTCGATTGAGAGGTGCGTGCTCAACGTGCTCGCCGCCGCGTTCACGTAGCCGCGGTTGCAGACGGTGGCCGTGGTCTGAAGCGTGCCGCCGATGAGCTGGTGGCTCAGCGCTTCGATGACCAGGTCCGCGTTGTTGCCGACGGCGAAGCGGCCCGCGAGTGCGCCGTTGTTCGTGGTCGTCACTTCCGTCGACGACGTGCTGACCCACGCGCCCAGGTACCGCTCGGTGAACGCGGTGCTCGAGCCACTCGCGTTCACGTTGGTGCACGCGCCCGCGGCGATCGAGCCCACGTTCGTCACGCCCATCGAAGTGTCCGAGGAGTTGATGGTGGTGTCCGTCGAACGGCGAAGGCTGATGCTCACGCTGGCCGCCGTCGCGCTGCCGGTGTTGCACGCGCGCAGCTGGGTGGTGAACGAGGTGTTCGCCGGCGCAGAAACGGGTGCGCTCAGAACGCTCACCGTCACGTCGGGGCGGTTGCCGATGTAGACGGTGCCGCCGAGCAGAATGTTGTTGGTTTCGATCTCTTCGTTGATGGCGTCGGCGCGGTCGACCCACAGCCCCAGGTAATAAGTGCCGACAGCCGGCGAGAAGGTGCTCGACACCGAGAGTGTCTGACACGCGGCCGGCGCCAGCGCGGGCAACATCGCGGTACCGACGGTGACGTCCGAGCCGTCGACGGTGGTGTTGCTCGACACCAACACGCTCACCGACGCCGCCGGCGCCGCGCTCGAGCCGTTGTTGCACACCGTGACCGCGACCGGCTTGCTGGTGTTGCGCGCGGCGGCGGTGAATGCGGCACTCACGCTGACGGCGCGGAGGTCGGGGCCTTGCGGCACCACGATGGCCTCCCGCTTCACCGAAGACGTCGCTGCGAACGGCTCATCGTCCTGCACCGCGGCGACCGCTTCGACCTCCGGCGGCTCAGCGCACGCACCGACGAACCCACACCACAACACCAACCCGACGAGCCACGAACGATTCATTTTTTCCTCCCGAAAACCGACGCCCAAAGCCGTGCGCTGAGCGCATGACAAGCGTCGTAACTTTGCCTTTCACGAAATCGTCCGCACAACGGAAAACATGCGGAAACTTACGGCTTCGGGGTGGACGATGGTGGTCTTTGGTGTGTCTGCCGGGCTGCTGGGCGTCATCGGCCTCGCCATTCCCGAAGTCACCTTGAAGCTGCTCGACTTTCCGATTCTCGAGCGCGATGCGCGTGCGAACGGAGACTTCACGCTCACGTTTCTCGCCGCTTCATCGATGGCCGCGGTGAACATGGGCGCGTACTACCTGCTCGCGGCCCTCGCAGACCTCCGCGCCTTCTTCCGGTGGACGGTGCCGTTCCGCGTGTTGACGTTCACGATGTTCTGTCTGGCCGTCTTCCGTGGCCTGGCGCCGACAGGCTTCATCGGCGTCGCCACGTGGGAGCTCGTTGGCGCCATCGCGACCGCCATCGCCCTGGCGCGCGAGAAGAAGCTCACGGCCTGATGTTGCGCAGGCGCGTCGTCAGCTCCGGCTTCATCGCCACCATGGCGTCGATGAGCGCGCGCGGTTCAGCCGCGCCGATGGAGCCCGCGGTCTTCACCAGCGGCGAGCGGCTCGTGCTCCACAAGAGCGCGGCGAGCATCGACGTGGGCATGCAGTCGATGGCGTTCATCACCGAGGGCGTCACCTCGTTGCCCAGCGCGCGCACCAGCGACAAGCCCTCGTGCACCGCGCGCGCCGTGTCGGTCGCTTCCGTCCACGTCACGCCGGCGTTGCGTTCGTACGCACGCGTGGTCACCGTCATCAGGCCCGCGACGAGCACCGCGTGTGTACGCAACCAGCTCTCGAGGTCGGGGTGCAGTTCGGTCTTGATGCCCGATTCGCTGAAGACCTTCGCCCACCGTGCATCGGTCGAGAGCGTCACCTGCCCGACGGTCACGATGTCGAACGCGAGCCGGCCTGCAGGCAGCGTGGCCAGAATCGCCGGGAAGCCGAACGCGAAACGCTCCGGGCCGACGACGTCGCGGAGACGCGCGAGCGGCTCGAAGGTGTTGAACATGAACATCACCTGCTTCGCAGCGCTGGCCTTCAACGCGGGCAGCACCACATCGACCTGATGCGCGAGCACGGTGACCAGCACCAGGTCGTAGTCCTTCGTGGAGTCGAGCACCGGTTCGACCGCGAACGCTGCCCGTTCGCCTTTCACGGTGACGATGCCTCCGTCGGTCTTCACCTGCTCGAAGCGCTTGTTGCGCGCGATGCCGGTGACTTCATGACCAGCGCGAGCGAGGTGGAACGCGAACGTGCTGCCGATGGGACCCAGACCGAGAACGGCGATGCGCATGCGGCCGGGTAACGGCGGCCTCGCCGACGCGCATCAGCACCTGCCGCGCCTCAGTAGATGAGCCCGACCAGCACCACGTCCTGCGTCGTGTGCCCACCGACGTTCCCTCCGACCGTGTACAGACGGCCGTCGTGAATGGGCGTGTGGTGAACGTGCGCGCGCGGCACCAGCAGGGGTGAGAATTCCTCGAACGGCCCCAGCGCGCCGTCTTCACCGACCTTCGCGCGGCGCACGTTGCCCAGCAGCTGCAACTGGTCGTCGAAGCCGCCGACCACGTACACGTAGCCGTCCGCGTACGTCGCCGAGTGCGTCGAGATGTTCCACGGCAAAGGCTGGCTCTTCCATTCGCCCAGCGCGCCGGTGGCTTCGTCGACGGTGGCCACGAGTACGTCGCGGTAGTGCAGCGGCTGCGAGGTGAACGTCTCGGCATCGAAGCCGCCGAGCGCGTAGAGCCGATTTCCGACGGCGAACGACGCGTGGTGGGTGCGCGGCGCAGGGAAGGCGCGCGCGGTGCTCCAATCGGACAACGAGCCGTCGTCTTCGATGTGCGCGCTCCAGACCTCGGGCATCGCCCTGCCGGTGACGGTGCGGCCACCGAGCGCGTAGAGCCAACGCCCGACGCGCGTCGCGGTGATGTGAAAGCGGCCTTCACCCGAGAGCGGCTTTTCTTCCACCCACGCCTTGAGCGTGCCGTCGTCGTTGATGATGAGCGACTGCACGCGCGGTGTGTTCTCTCCGCCGTTCATGCCGATGGTCTGGCCGCTCACCGAATAGATGCGGTTGCCGTAGCTGTCGACGCCCGAGCCGCCAGCCCAGAACAGTGGCCTGGGCCCTCGCTGCCACGGCGAGAGGAACCCGTGCTCGACGACGCGAGAGCTCCACGTGTCCCAGATGGCGATGCCCTGCGCCATGTCGACGCCGTTGATGACCACCAGCGTCGCGCCCGCGTCGCTGGCGAAGACGTAGGTGCCGTGGTGGTCGCGCGCTCCCTGAATCGAGGGCTGTTGCACCCACTCGATGGCCGACGTGCAGCCGCCGTCTTCGAAGTGTGAGTAGGCGGGACACTTCGCGCCGGCGTCGGGGAGCTCGACGCTCGCGTCTGCTACTGGAGTGCCGCTGTCGGGCGTGTCTTTGACAGCCGGCTGGCAGGAGAACAGCGCGAACGACGTCAGGAGGGCGATTCGAACGTGCATGCCGCGGCACTGAGCACGCGGCGTGCCGGCTCACGTCTGGTCGAAGTGGTACCCGCGCTCTCCGTGCACGTGGAGATCGAGCCCGTCGCGCTCCTCCTGCTCCGATGTCCGCAGGCCGAAGATGGCGCCGAGAATCTTCGCGAGCACGAAGGTGCCCACGCCGGCGAAGACCAGCGCCACCGCGACCCCGGTGGCCTGCTTGCCGAGCTGACCGAGCCCCGCTTCGACCGGCGTGAAGCAGAGCAGGCCGGTGAGCAGCGCGCCGAGAATGCCGCCCACGCCGTGCACGCCGAACGCGTCGAGCGAGTCGTCGTACTTGAGCTTCGTCTTCAGCTGCACCGCGCCGTAGCAGACGATGGACGAGATGGCGCCGAGCAGCAGCGCAGCTCCGGGCTTGATGTGGCCGGCGGCGGGCGTGACGGCGACGAGCCCTGCGACGATGCCCGAGGCGAGCCCGAGCGAAGTGACCTTGCCGTGGTGCCAGCGCTCGACCAGCATCCACATCAGGCCGGCCGCAGCCGCGGCGCTCTGCGTGGTGGCGAACGCGAGCCCGGCGATGGAACCGGCGACCGGTGATTCGACGGCCACCGCGCTCCCGGCGTTGAAGCCGAACCAACCGAACCACAGCAGCCCCGCACCCGTGAGCGTGAGCACGAGGTTGTTGGGGAGGATCGGCGCCCCGCGCGCCACGTCACGCCTCGGCCCGAGCATCAACGCGAGCACCAGCGCCGAGATGCCGGCCGAGATGTGCACCACGGTGCCGCCCGCGAAATCGAGCACGCCCAGCTTGAAGAGCCAGCCGTCGGCGGCCCACACCCAGTGCGCGAGCGGCGCGTAGATGAGCGTGCTCCAGGCGACGCAGAACGCGAGGTACGTCTTGAACTTCATGCGCTCGGCGACCGCGCCGCTGATCAACGCGGGCGTGATGATCGCGAACTTTCCCTGGAACATGACGAACACCAGCTCGGGAATGTGCTTGTCGCCGTACAGCTTCGAGGGCTCGATGCCGTTGAGCGCGAACAGCGAACTGTCCCAACCGATGAAGCCGCCGACGCTCGTGCCGAATGACAGCGCGTAGCCGACGAGCACCCACTGCACGCCGATGACCGCCATCGCCACGAAGCTCATCATCATCGTGGTGAGCACGTTCTTCTTGCGCACCATGCCGCCGTAGAAGAGCGCCAGCCCCGGCACCATCAGCAGCACCATCGCCGAACTGGCCAGCATCCAGGCCGTGGAGCCCGCGTCGATGGTTGAAGCAGTTGTGTCCATGTGGAGCCTTATTGGAGCGGTGACAATGCTAAGTGCAATGAAAATTGTGATTTGCCGTGTGCCGGGAGTGCTTCGTGGTTGCGTCTGCCGCAACCGACAGCGCAGTCGTTTCGCACGCCACCAGCGCCGAGAATTGCGCGGGCTGATCCAGTCCGTGGAGTGAACCGCGGCAGCCCCCAGGCTCGTGTCTTCCACGATGCCGTACACGAACGCGCTTCTGAATCGCTGGCGCCTTCGTCTCTGATCAGCTGCTCGAACGACGTGTCACGCGAGTTCTTCACCCGCGGCGAGGTCGCAGCGCCTGCACCACATGTTGCGAGCGAGCGCGTGTCCCGACCATCCCGCCAGAACGACGCTGCGCGGCCGCTCCAGTTCTCCTCTCACGCGGCGAGCAGGCCATGTAGGGTGCCCAAAATGTCAGACGCCACCACGACCCCTCCTGCTCAGCCGGCCGCTCCCGCGCCCACCGTTGCGTTCACCCACAACAAGCAGCCCGAGTGGGGCATCGGCCTCATCCTCCAGAACCTCCCGGATCACTGGGTGCTGTTCTTCGAAAACGGCGGAGAGAAGAAGCTGCTCAAGAAGGTCGCTGACTCGATGCTGTCGCCCGCGAAGCTCGATGCCAACGCGCTGGCTGCGTTGACCGCGCGCGCGAGTGGTCGCAAGCCCAAGGCGGCTCCCAAGCCGACCGGCGGGCTCATCAAGAAGAAGGTGCCGCGTGGTGCCGGCCCGCGCTTCGCCACGTTCGCTGATCAGCTCGCGACCTTCGAAAAGCTCTACCCGGGCGGCTTCGCGGGCGAGACGTACACGAAGAACGAGCGCGGCGTCGCCGAGAACAACGACGACGGCGACAAGGAATACGGCATCGCGCTGGCGCAGAAGACGCTCAGCAAGGCAGCGTTCGCCGGCGGCACCACCGACTCGCTGTACGACGCGGCGCTCGCGGTGCTCAAGGCCACCACCATCGTCTTCCCCATCGAAGGCGCGATTCCGTTCAAGACGCTTCAGGGCGCGGACCGTGAAGCGGCGGTCAACGCCATCAAGGACCTGCTCCACGGCGGCGGTGACTACGGCGAGCGCATCGCGAAGTTCGCGACCGCGCTGCAGCTGAAGGACAGCAAGGGCGTCGCCAAGAAGGTCACCTGGCCGCTGGCGACCGTGTGGGCCGCGCTGCTCGACCCGAAGACCTTCACGGCGGTGAAGCCGACCGCGTTCGCCGGTCAGGGCCAGACGGTCGGCGTCACGGTCGACAAGTCGGCGCCGCTCAACGGCGAGGGCTACAGCAAGTTCCTCGAGGTGGTGAAGAAGACGCAGGACGCGCTGGTGGCCGCCGGTCAGCAGCCGCGCGATCTCCTCGACGTGTACACGTTCATCTGGCGCACGCACGCCGACAAGCCGGCCGAGGTGCCTGCGGCCGCGCCCGCGCCCTGATCAATCAGAGCAGACACGCCGTCGCAGGGACCCAGGGGTCTTCGATTTCCCGATGCGCGGGGAAGTCGGAGACCCGTCGTCATTCAGGTCTCGGCTGCGAAGACCGCCGTCGACATCAGCAGCGAGGCAGGCAACTCGAGTTGTGCTGAAAGGCGCGCATGCGTTGGTTGCCACTGCTGGTGCTCGTCGTTGGTTGCACGAAGGTCGAAGAGCCGATGGCTCCGGTCACCCCGTGGAGTCCCGGTGTGATGCTCACCCAGTCGCACGCCGTGAACGCGCGTGGCTTCGTCGAGCTGCGCGGGCTGATTCACGTGCACTCCATCTATTCGCACGACGCGTGCGACGGAGCGCCGCACGACGACAACGGCGTCTACGACGCGACCTGTCTCGAAGACTTCCGGCGCGGCGCCTGCCAGACCGGCGACGACTTCTTCTTCCTGACGGATCACGGCGACAGCTTTCGTGACAACGAGTTCCCCGCCGTTCTTCTTCATGACGCGAGCCGCGGCGACGTGCTGGTGACGCGAGGCGCGTCGGCTTCGGCGAATCGGTTGATGTGTCCCGACGGTCGCACGGCGTTGATCATGGCGGGCACGGAGACGGGAACGATGCCGGTCGGCCTCGAGGCGCACGCCGCCAATCGCGCCGACTACGGCAGCCGCGACGACGCGGTGCTCGATGCCTACCGCGCGACGTTGAACGGCGTGACGCTGGTGCCGCACGCAGAAGATTGGACGGTCGACCAATTAATCGACCTGCACCTCGACGGCTTCGAGATTTTCAACCTCCACCGCAACGCGCTGCAGAACGCGGGCATCGCGGCGGAGTTGATCTTCAACTACGTCGAGAAGCAGCGCTTCGACGAGCTGCCGCACCCCGACCTGTTCCTGGCGGCCTTCGAGCTCGACGACAGGGAATACATGGACAAGTGGGGCACGGTGCTCTCGCGTGGCCATCAGCGCGTCACCACGTTCGGCAGCGACTGTCACCGCAACACGTTCCCGCAGCTGATGGGCGACGGTGAACGCATCGACAGCTACCGCCGCATGATGTCGGCGTTCTCGAACCACCTGCTGGTGAAGCCGAAGGCCGACGGCACGTGGGACGACCGTGACGTGAAAGACGCGCTCCGCAGTGGGCGCAACTACGGCGTGTTCGAGTTCCTCGGGTACGCCGAAGGCTTCGATGTTCACGCGGGTGACGTCGAGCTCGGAGGCACCGCGAGCGTCGGTGCGACCATCACCGCCACGATGCCCACGGTTCGTCAGCTCGACCCCAACGTCACGCCGCCTGCGCTGGTGATGAAGCTGCTGCGCGCGAAAGAGCAGGGCTGGGACGAAGTGGCGTCGGTGACGGAAGGCACGCTCGAGTACGTCAGCACGCAGCCCGGCGCGTACCGTGTCGAGGTGCGCATGGTGCCGAAGCACCTGCTCGGTTTCGCGGGCAAGCGCCGCGACTTCTTCACGAAGGAACGACCGTGGGTGATGTCGAGCGCGCTCTACGTGCGGTGAACGGTCACTCTCGCGATGATTTGCAGACCTCGGCGTTCAATTCGGTAGCGAGGTCCGCGGCGGTGTCGCCCAGGCCGTACGGAACTGAGCGTGAGCGGCGCAACACGTTCAGGAACGTGTGCCCGAACCCGACGACGTGCGTGTACTCGTGCAGAGCGTGCCCCGCGATTTCGCAGATGGTCTGTGACCTGAACCACTCCTGACCCGTGAAGATCTCGCCGGTCTCCATGTTCGTGTGACCGAGCTCGCCGCGCCGGTCTTTGTCGAGGTTCAGGTTCATCTTGAGAACCCGGGTGACCGCGCCCGCGGCTGCTTCGTCCGACTCGGCTGCCGCGACGCCATCGATGTCGGAGCCCGACAACACGATGGTGAGGACCTCCGCGCTCGTGAACCCAGGAGAGCCGTTGGTGCCGCGCTTGTTGAACTTGAAGTCGTGAATGCGCTGCTGGAACTGCGAGGAATTGAGGACCTTCTCGAGCACGGCGATGGCTGCTGCCCGCTTTTCGAGATCGGCGCCTTCGTAGCCGGGGCCCGACAGCTCGATGCTCACGGGACCGGTCGTCTTCGTCAGTGGCTCCGGGAGCTTCAGCCCCGCCGTCGTGGCGCAGCCTGAAATCGCAAGCGCGGCGAACACCAACGTCGAAGCGTGGTTGAGCGTCATGGCGGCCATCATGAGGCCAGTCGCCCGTCAACCCGGCGTCAGCGCCCGAATCACGTTCGACTCGGTGAGCATTCCCACCAGCTTCCCGTCTTCCACGACCGGCAGGTGATGATGGCCGCTGGTCGAGAACACCGGCACCAGGTCCGCCAGCCGCGCGTTCGCGTCGACCGTCTTCACCTGCTTCGTCATCACCTCGCGGAGTTCGCCGGCTCTCGTGAGGTCGATGGGGCTGACGATGCCGATGACGTGTTTCGCGTCGTCGATGACGGGGATCGCCTTGATGTGCTTCTCGACGAAGATGCCGTGCGCGTCGGCCGTCGTGTTCTCGGTGGTGAGCGAGATGGCCTGCCTGCTCATCACGTCGCGCACGCGCGTTCCCGAAATCATCCCGCGGAAGCGAACCTCGTCGAGCAGCGCGCGCAGGTCGTCGCGCGGCACGTCGAGCACCTGGTTGTATTTCGCGATGACGGCCTCCAGCTCCGCGTCGGGCTTCGGCGGCAGCTGCACGTGCGGGTACCGCCGCTTCGTCGCGTTGTTCCACGCCACGCCGGACGCCACGAGCAACATCGAGTTCGTCAGCACGGGGAACAGCACGAACATCGGGTCTTTCACGCCCGCCAGCGCGACCAGCAGCGCCGCTGCGCCACCGGGCGGGTGCAGACACCGCAACGTGAACATCGTCGCGATCGCCAGCGCCACCGCCGCGCCCGCTGCATACTCAGGTACGCCAATCAACCGCACGCACAGCACGCCGCACGCCGCCGACAACGTGTTTCCGCCGATGACCGACCACGGCTGCGCGAGCGGGCTGGCAGGCACGGCGAACACCAGCACTGCGCTCGCGCCCAGCGGCGCCACCATCCACGGGGTCACCGTGCCGGCGACGGCGTGCGAGATGAGCGCGGTGACCAGAATTCCCAGGAAGGCACCGACGACGGCGCGAAGGCGCTCCTTGCCGTCGGTTGCGATGGGCGCGGGGAGAAACGCGCGAAACCACGATTGCATGGGAGCCCATGTGTCTCACGGGCTCCCGCGCGTCAACGCGCTGCTCAGTTGAAGCCGCTCACGAAGGCTTCACCGGTCTCACGGCTCACCGAAACCCAGAAGCCATGGTCGCTGCCCGCGTCGGCGCGCACCGAGAAGATCCAGTCCTTCTCGGGGTCGCCGTTCGACTCGCTGGCTTCACCGACGGGCAACAGCTCCATCGAGGTGAAGATGCGCTTCATCTCGGCGTCGAGCTGCGCCTTCGTCAGCGGCGGGTCCGAAAACTCCTTCAAGATGTTGCGCGGCGTCTCGCCGTCTTCCGAGCGCAGCACTTCTTCCACGCCCTTCTTGAAGGCCTCTTTGTAGGTCACCTTCGAGTCGCCATACGCCGCCTGGTGCGCGACCAGCGTGGCCGGCGAGGTCTCGTCCTTCACGGAAACGCCGGTGCCCTGGCCGAACACGTCACGCGTGGCGGCGACGTAGTTCTTGAAGTTGTCGCGCACCGTCTCGGGCAACTTCTTGCCGTCGGTGAGCGTGAGGTAGCCGTCCTTGTTCGCGTCCGCCTTCTTCGCGCCGTCGCTGACCGTCTTCACGAAGCCGTCGACGAACTCCCTGGTGCTGACGCGCACCTTGCCGTGCTTCACGAAGTTGTCCTGCAGATCTTCCGGCAGGCGGCCCGCTTCCACGAGCGAGAGCGTCTTGTTGCCGTCGATGTTCGCCTTCTTGAGGGCGGCTTCGACGTAGCTGCGGCTGGACTTCACGTACTCCGAGACCTTCACCTTGGGCGTCGTGGGCATGGCCGTGGAATGTGCCACCGGTGTCCGAGCACTCAAGTCACAACCAGAAAACAAGATCGCCGCGAAGCCCGGGGCCTCGCGGCGACGTCGATGGGCCGGGAAAGCCCGCCTACTCGAGCGGCAACGCCGACGAGATCCGCAGCGAAGCCCGCGCGGTCGCCAGCTCGGTGCGCGCCTGAATGTGGCCCAGCTCCGAGGTGAAGAGGTCACGCTCGGCCTGAATCACGTCGATCTGCGTGGCCGAGCCGACGGCGTAGCGATCGCGCGCCACCTGTGCCGCGCGGCTCGCCGCCGCGACCTGAGCCCGGGCCGCTTCGATCTTGATGAGCGACGCCGTGAAGCGCTGGAAGTCGGCGTTGATCTGATCTCTCGACTGGAGCCGCGTCTTCTCGGCCGCCAGCCGCGCCTGGTTCGCCAGCGCCTGCGCGCCCGCGATGTTGGCCACCGTGGGTACGTCGAGGCGCCACGCCGCGGTGAGGCCGAACGAGTACGCCGCGTTCTGGCCGGTGAAGCCGGTGGCGTTCGAGATGTTCTCGGTGAAGTTCGCGTTGACCGTCGGCACCAGCGTCAGCGCCGCGCCCGACGATGCCAGCTCGCCGGCCTTGGCTTCCTTGTCCGACGCCTTCACCGCGGGCAGGTCGTCGACGCGCTTCTCGAGCTCCTCCAGCGAAGGCTCGGGCGCGGTGTTGTCGCTCCAATCGGGGAGCGTCTCGGGCGGCTCGAGCATCGTCAGCGTGCGCAACGTGCGGCGCGACGTGGCGATCATCGAGACGGCGTCGGCCACCGTCTGCCGGTTGCGCTGCACTTCGGCGCGCGCGCGGGCGAGGTCGAGCTCGGTGGTCGAGCCCACCTGGGTGCGGATCTCCATCAACTTCGCCTGCGCTTCGGCCGCGGCGAGCGACTTCTCGGCCGACTGGCGCAGCGCCAGCGCGGCGGCGTAGCCGTAATACGCACCCACCACCTGCCGGGTGATGAGGTCCTTCGTGTACGCCTCACGCAGCTCGGCTGACTCCTTGTTGATGCCGGCGCCGGCCACACGAATCCACCGCGCGACGTCGATGATGGGGAGGTCGATGCGGAACACCGCGGTCAGCTGGTCCTGCAGCTGAATGGCGCGGCTCACGTACTCCGGCGTGGCGGCGCCGGCGTTGGGGTTGAAGTTCACCTGGCCCGTGGTGGTGTCGCGCACCAGCGAGGGCGTGATGACCAGCTGCCCATTGCTGTCGCGCGCCAGCACCGGGTTGCCGTCCGAGTCGGTCCTGGGAAGGTTCAGCTCCGCCGCGAACTGGTTGTGGGTCCACACGCCCTGCACGGTCAGCGCCGGCAGGAGCCCGCCCCACGCCGCCGTGAAATCTGCCGACGCCTTGTTGCGCTGCTCGATGGAGATGCGTCGATCCACGTTCTCTTTGTGTGCGGCATCGACGAACGACTTCAAATCGGTCTGCGCGAAGGCGCTCGCGGAAACGAGCGCCACCATCACTGCTGCTGCGGTCTTCACTTGCCCACCTCCGCCAGATCCGTGCCGTGCGACGGAGTCGGCTCTTCGGTTTCTTCAGCGCTGCGGCGGTCCTTCCACTTGCGCACCGCCATCGAGATGTCGTCGAAGAACGAGTACACGACGGGCACCGCGAGCAGCGTCAGCACCAGCGACAGCACCTGACCACCGACGACCACGCCTGCGGTCGCGCGGTTGAAGCCAGACCCGATGCCGCGCGCCGTGACGAGCGGAATCATGCCGGCCACGAAGGCGAAGGTGGTCATCAGAATCGGGCGCAGACGGTCTTTGTTGGCTTCGAGAATGGCGTGCAGGCGCTCGGCCTTGCGCACCTGCTTTTCGACGGTGACGAAGTCGTCGAAGCGCGACTTGTTGAGCGCCTTGTCGAGCCGCGCCGCGCCGATCTTCTTGTCGAGCCGGGCGTGGAGCACCTTGCGCATCGACTCTTCGCTGCGCTCCTTCGAGGCCGCGTCGAGCGCCGCGTCGACGTCGTGGTCGGCCTCTTCGCGCAGGTGGTTGGTGTGGTCGATCTGCAGAATCGCGTTCTTCTTCACGACGCCGAAGAGCACGAAGATGCCGAGGAACGAATACATGTCGAGCGCCTGGTCGAAGAGGATGATCGACGCGATGGCGTACGGCAGCGTCAGCGGCAGCGAGATGAGAATGGTGATGGGGTGCAGCCACGACTCGAACTGCGCCGCGAGGATCAGGTACATGAACACGAAGCTCGCGAGCAGGCCGAAGATGAAGCTCAAGCCCGTTTCACGCATCAGCTTGGTCTGACCCTGCGCCTTGATGGTGTAGCCCTTGCCGAGTTTGGCGACCTCCTCGTCGAGGATCTTCTTCATCGCCTCACCGACCGCGCCTTCGGACTGACCGGGGCCCGCGTTGGCCATGAACGTCACCTGACGCTCGCGCTGGTAGCGCAAGATGCTCGAGGGGCTCGAGCCCGACTTCACCTGCACCACGTCGGCCAGCGTCACCAGACCCAGCTTCTTGCTGGGCACGGTGATCAGCCGGAGCGCGTCTTCGTTGCTGCGGTACTCGGGCGTGGCGCGCATGCGAACTTCGTACTGCTCGCCGCCTTCCGCGTAGGTCGACACCTTCTGGCCGGCGACCAGGTACTGGAGCGCCTGCGCCACGTCGAGCACCTGCACCCCGAGGTCTGCCGCGCGCTGACGGTCGACGTACACGCCGAGCTCCGGCTTGCCGAGCACCAGCGAGGTGTCGAGGTCGACGGCGCCCGCCAGCTCCTTCTTGAGGCGGTCCATGATCTTTGGCGTCGCCGCGCTCATCACGTCGAGGTCGGGGCCGGCCAGCAGGTACTGGATCTTGGCCGTCGACTGACCACCGCCGAACTCGTTCACGTCGGCCACGCTCACGCGCAGCTCGGGAGGCAGCGTGGGGAGGATCTTCTCACGCACCTGGTTCTTGAAGTCGTTCTGGGTGATTTCACGCTGATCCGGCGGGAGCATCTTCACGAAGATGCGCGCCTGGTTGGGCGTCTTCGACGCGTCGTCGCCGATGGTGAGCAGCGTGGCCGTCACTTCGGGCATCGCGCGGATCATGCGGGCCACGCGCTCGCCGATGAGCTCGGTGGCGGGCACCGAGCGGCCTTCGGGCAGGCGCACGACCACCTCGAACTGCGCGCGGTCGTCGACGGGGAGGAAGCCCTTGCGCGCCTTGCCGGCCAGCGGGCCGATGGCGACCAGCGAGAGCACGCACGCCAGCGCGATGACCCAGCGGTGCGCCATCGACCAGCCGAGCACCGCCACGTACACGCGCTCGATGGGTCGGTAGAAGACGTCGACGACCTTCTCGAGGAACGTCTTCTGGTGCACCTCGCCCGGCTTCTTCGCCTTGAGCCAGCGGGCCGCGAGGCTCGGGGTGAGCGTGAAGCTGACGAACAGCGAGACCGCGATGGCGAAGCTCATCGTCACGCCGAAGCTGCCGAGGAAGCGGCCGGGAATACCGGCCACGAAGGCGATGGGGAGGAACACCGCGATGAGCGACAGCGTGGTCGCCATGACGGCCATGCCGATTTCCTTGGTGCCTTCGATGGCGGCGGTCTTCGGGTCGTAGCCCTTCTCGTCGACGAACTTGAAGATGTTCTCGAGCACGACGATGGCGTCGTCGATGACGATGCCGACGGCCAGCGCGAGGGCGAGGAGGGTGATGGTGTTGAGCGTGTAGCCCTGCAGCTTCATCAGCGCGAAGGTGCCGACGATGGACGTGGGGATCGCGAGCGCGGCGATGATGGTCGAGCGCACGTTGCCCAGGAACAGCAGCACGATGATGGCGGCGAACAACGCGCCCAGCACGAGGTGTTCGGTCACCGCTTCGGTGCCGGTGCGCACCACGGCCGAACCGTCGCGCTGCACCTCGAGGAAGTAGCCGGCCGGCAGCTCCTTCTGCACGTCGGCCATGCGCGAGCGAACGTCGTCGACGACCGCGAGCGTGTTGGTGCCCGACTGCTTCGAAATGGCCAGCAGCACCGTGCGCTCACCGTTCCACATGGCGCTGGTGTCTGCGTCCTGCACGCCGTCGCGAACCTCGGCCAGCTCGTCGAGGCGAATCGAGCGGCCCGACTGATCGCGCACGATGATGGCGCGCAGCTCGTCGACTGATTCCACGCGGCCGTTGACGCGCAACGTGAGGTAGTCGCGGCTGGTGTCGACGCGGCCACCGGGCAGCGTGATGTTCTGCGCGTTGATGGAAGCCGCGACCTCCAGCGGCGAGATGCCCAGCGCCTTGAGCTTCACCGGGTCGACCAGCACGTCGATCTGACGCTTGCGACCACCGATGAGCACCGCCTCGCCGACGCCGCTGACCGACTCGAGGCGGCGACGCACGATGCGGTCGGCCACGTCGGTGACTTCACGCACCGTCTTGCCCGGCGCGCGCACGGCCACGAACAACACCGGCACCGCGTCGGGTTCGATCTTGCGGATGACCGGCGGGTCGATGCCCTTGGGCAGCTCGGCCAGCACGCCGTTGACCTTCTGCTGCACCTCCTGCGAGGCGACGTCGACGTTCTTCTCGAGGAGGAACTGGATGACGACGAGGCTGACGCCCTCCGACGACGTCGAGCGCAGCTCGTCGATGCCGGAGATGGTGTTCACGGCGCCTTCGACCTTGTCGGAGATCTCCCGCTCCATGTCTTCAGGCGAGCTGCCGGCCTGAATCGTCTGCACGACGACGATGGGGAAGTCGATCTTCGGGAACTGGTCGACGCCGAGCTGCTTATAGAAAACGCCGCCGACGACGAGGATGACGAGCGAGAGCACCGTCGCGAAGACGGGGCGCTCCACACAGATTCGAGCGAGCCATTGCATGGTGGTTCTCTTTCGACTGCCGACTCACTGAACGATGGAAGAGCCGTCGTGCAGACCGGGGGGCGGCTTGACGATGACCTTCTCACCGGCCTGCAGCGGCTCGAGCACGGCGATGCGCCCGTCTTTGGTCACGCCGGTGCTGACCACCACCTCGAAGGCCTGACCGTTGCGCGCCAGGTACATGCGCTTGACGGTGCCGTCGGCGACGATGGCGCCCGACGGAATGGTGGGCTGCTCTTCTTCGCCGATCGACAGCTTGGCGGTGGCGAACATGCCGGGCTTGAGCGCGAAGTCGTCGTTCTTCGCCGACGCTTCGATGATGAGGTCGCGGGTGTTGGTGCGCAGCGCTGGCGACACGAAGCGCACCGTCGCCGGGAACTGACGGTCGGGGTACGAGCTCACCTCGAGCATCAGCTCCTGGCCTTCCTTCACCATGCTGACCGCCGGTTCGGGCACCGACAACGACACGCGCACCGGGTTGATGCTGAAGATGGTGGCGACCTGCGTGGGCGGCTGCACGTACTCACCGACGTTGATGAGGCGCTCACCCACGATGCCGTCGAACGGCGCGCGAATGATGGTGTCGCCGGCGGCCTTGGTGGCGAGGTCGGCGTTCGCCTGCGCGGCGTTGGCGTTGTAGAGCTGCGCGGTGCACTGCGTCTTGAGGCGCTCGAACTCGGCCTTGGCGATGGCGCCCTGCGAGAACAACGTGTCGGCGCGCTCACAGTCCTGCTTGGCGAGCGTGGCCTGCGACTGCGCGGCCTGGCTCTGCGCGACGGCGGCGGCCTGCTGGAACCCCGCGGCGCGCGAGTCGACGATGGCGAGCACCTGCCCGGCCTTCACCGGTTGACCACGCTCGATGTACGTGTGGGTGACGCGCCCGGCGACGTTGGCGGCCACCGACGACTGACGGTCGGCCAGAATGCTGCCGGTGAGCGTGAGGTACTTGGGCATCTTCTGGTGCTCGACGTCGGCGGTCTCGACCTTCACGGGAGCGAGCGCCACCATCGCTTCCTTCTTGGTGCCGGCCTCTTCGGGCGCGGGCTTGTGGCAGGCAGCGAGCGCCAGAGCGGCGATCAACAGGGTGTTGCGGTTCATGCGGTCCTCTTTCGTTTGACGATCTGGGTTTTGGCGGCCGCCGCGGGTTTGAGCGCGCGGCAGAAGAAGCGGGCGACGTCGTCGAGGAACTCGCGGTTGCTGCGCGCGGTGTTCGGCGACTTCACCATGTAGGAAATGAACGCCCGGTACTGCAGCGCGCCCATGAAGGCGTAGGTGAGCGTCTCGGCCTCTTCGGCTTCGACGAGGCCCATTTCGATGGCGCGCTTGAACCACCCGGTGATGGCGCGCACCGCCTGGGCGGGGCCTTCGTCGTTGTCGAAGACCTTCTTGTGCTCGATGCCGCTCTCACGCAGCGCGGTGATGCGGGGAATGACCTCTTCGAAGAACTTCCACACCCGCGCCAGGTGCTCGCGGAGCTGCACTTCGAGCGGGCGGTCGTCGGGGCCCTTGTCGAACTCCTGCATCCACTCAGGGTTGCGGTCGGGCATGAGCGCGCGAATGAACAGCTCTTCGCGGTTGCGGAAGCGGCGGAGCAGGGCGGGGCCGGTGACACCCAGCTGCTCGGCGATGACGTCGAGCGACACGTGGGGCCCGCGCTCGAGCACGCAGCGACGCGTGGCTTCGAGAATCTGCTCGTCGCTGATCAATCGGGGCCGGGCCATAGGGGCGTTTGTTAGTAAGTCGTCACTAACGAGCACGCAATTTGATCCTGACGCCGCGTCAGTGAGCTCTTCCGCACGCATGCGGAAAGCCTCGTGACATCAGCCGGTTATGGCCGCGTTGGGGCTCCGTGAAGAAGTGTTGGCGCTGTTCGACCGTGTCACAGCATCAGTTCGACTACTTGTTGGTCTTCGCCTCAGTTTCGGGGAACGGGCGGGGCAAAGTGACCGCGAGGTAGCTCTCGACCGCGGCCTTGCGGACCAGCTCGTTGGAATCAGCGGCGCGGAGCAGCAGCGCGTTGCGGAGCTCGTCGGTCGACAGCAACTCGGTGGCGCGCAGCAGCCGGCGCGACGCCTCCTGTGGCACCTGGGCCCGCGCGGCGACGAGGCGGGTCGTGAAATCGGCGGTGCACGGGTGCTGCACGCGCAGCGCGTGCAGGGCATCGAGCCAGGGCCGGTAGAACTCGCCCAGCGAAGCGCCGAGCTCCTCGTGAATCGCCGCCTCGGCGGACGCCGCGCACCGCGACGCAGGTGAGAGGTCGGCCGAGAAGCGCGTGGGGAGCGCTCCCGGGGTCCACGGGTGCCACAGCAGCGCGCTGGCCAGCCGCGTCTGACGAAGAGCCTCCACCACTTCTTCCGACGGCGCGAGCTCCGGCTTGCCGGCGTTGCCCAGCTCCGTGCGCAGGGTGCGGACGAGCTCGACGCCCAGCAGCTGGTCCAACAGCACGGGCCGGCCCAGGAGCGCCTGCGCCAGGGCGGTGACGTCGGTGACCGCTTCGTCGAGCGCGCCGTGCTGCAGCCCCTCGAGCAGGCGGCGCGCGGCGAGCGCTTTGACCTGCCGCGCGTCGAGCACCGGCACGTCGAGCGCAGACAGGTTCTTCACGTCGGTGTCGAAGAACTCCAGCGGAGTACCGGCTTCCTGCAGCCAGTCGGCGTGACCGCGCAGGTCCTTGAGCCAGGAGAGGTCGTCTTCGATTTTCGGAGCCGAGGCGTCAGTGAGCAGCGAACCGGCGAGCGCCTCGAGGGCTTCGACCTGCTCGAGCTCCACGCGGCCGCGCGTGGCGCAGCGTTCGCGATGCCGCTGTACGGCCGTGCTGTCGCCCGACCACGGCACCTGACAGCCCATGGAGACTGGCGTGGGCCTGCTCTCGGGCAGCCACGCGTTGGCGACGACGAGGTGTCTGCCGAACGCATCGGCGTGCGCTTCCCAGTCGGCGACGTACTTCGCGCGCACCGGCGCCGTCTGGTCGTTCATGACGTTGGTGGCGACCGCGCGCTGCGCCGCCCAGAGCGCGAAGAGGCCACCCGCGGCGAGCACGGCGAAGACCAGCGAGAGCCGCTTGAAGAGCGTCATGGCGCTCTCCCATCACAGAGCGCGGCGCTTGAACATGCTCAGAAACGAAGTGGCGCGGGCAGCGGCGGCTTCCTGCCCGTGCCCATCGAGCGGTGCGCCAGCCGCTTGTTCCTGAACGAGGTGACGCGGGGCCCGGCGGCCACGGCCCAGCCCTCGGGTGTGAGCTCTCCGAGCGCGAGCAGCAGCGCTTCGTATTCCGCCGCGTCGTAGCCGGCGGCGTGCAGCATGGCCACGCTGAGCTCGTCGGCCTGGGCCTCGTGGTGCGCGTTGAACGAGGTCTTCACGTTGCGGCCGATGTTCTTCCAGTGCGCTTCGGCGAACGCCGGGTCGGACACGTCGCCGTTGAGCGAGAAGCCGCCGCCCATGGCGCTCGAGGTCGCGCACAGCAGCTTCAGGGTCACGCGGTACGAGGGGTGATCCGCCTTCTGTACCACGTGTGCAATCTCGTGCGCCAGCACGCCGGCCAGCTGCGCTTCGTTGGCGCACTTCTTCACCAGCGCGGTGGTGACGAACACGTAGCCGCCGCTCGAAAAGCTGCGCGCGTCCCTGCTCTCGACCACGCCGAACGTCCACGGCAATGACGGCCTCGCCGACGCGCGCGCGAGCGAGAGCCCGATGCGCGCCAGCTCTCTGGTCACGTCGGCCCTCTCGTCACCGATGAGCGTGCCGGTCGTGGTCACCCAGTCGAGCGACCGAAGATTCCCGAGCGCGCGCTCTTCGCGCAGGGAGATCTCGTGATTGGCGAACTTCTCGCAGGCGTCTGCCGCGGCGGTGACGGCGGCCTGCATCTGCACCATCTGCGCGAGCATGTTGCCTTCGACTTTGCTGCTGGTGACACCCGCATCGTGCGCGGGCTCGTCGGTCGCCAGCCGTTTCTCGTCTTCGTCGACCTCCACGCGCCTGGGAGCGCACGCCACCAGCAACAACGCCGCGAGCAGCCGCTTCACTTCGTCACCTTCAGCGCGGGCTTCGCGGTGCCCACCGCGAACGGCGCGAGCTCACCTTCACGCAGGGCCTTCAACTTCTCGACGCGCGCGGCAATCGGCGCGTGGCCGAACGAGTCGTCGGCGGGCAGCTGCTGCAGGTAGGTCTCGTATTCCTTCGCGTCGTAGCCGGCGAACGACACCAGCTGCAGCGCGCCCCGGTCGGCGGCGAGCTGCTCGTCGGCGCCTCCGGCGAGCAGCATCATCTGCAGGGTGGCGTTCATGATGAAGCTGGTGAACGACTCGTCGCTGCGAGCGAGGTCGTAGTTCTCGAAGCTCCTGGCGAAGCGCACGGCGTCTGCGGCCTGCGATGACGGCAGGTTGGTCTGCATGATGGCGGCGGCCGTCTTCACGCTGAGGCACTGACGATGGCGGGCGCGTGCATAGGCGTCGATGTCGCGCTTGCTCACCACGTTGGCGATCTCGAAGGCGAGCGCGCCGGCCAGCTGCGCCTCGTTGTTCATCTTCGCCAGCGCCCCGGTGGTGACGAACACGAAGCCGCCGGGCGCCGAGAACGTGCGCGGCGCGTCGTTGTCGATGACCACGAACGTCCACCCGATGTCGGGGCGCGCGGAATAGCGGGCGAGGTTCCGGCCGACGACCGCCACGTATCTGATGGCCTCGTCAGACGCGGGCTTGCCGTTCTTCTCGAGCACCTGCGCCGCGAGGTGCTGCCCGACGGAGCGCTCCTCGACGTAGCTCACGGTCTGGTCGCGCAGCGGCTCGCACGAGCGCTCGGCGTCGAGCACCGCCTGCCTCGCGGCCACCGCCACGCGGTCGGCTTCTTCCGCCGCCTGCTTCATGGCGCCCTGACGCGGGGGCGCTTCTCGCGCCGGCGTGGTGGCGCACGACATCAGCGACCACACGGCGAGCGACCACAGACTGCGCATCGAAGACTCCGTGAAAAAGAAGACGGCCCGCGCGGGTCGCATTGCTGCGTCGCGCGGGCCGGAAGTCACTGCGAACTGACTCAGCTCTTCGGCGCGAGCGGCGCGAGCACCTTGGCGGTGTCGGGCTTGGCCTTGCCGTTGGCGAACGGCGCCAGGTCGCCTTCACGCAGCGCCTTCAGGCGCGCCACGCGGTCGTCGGTCGACGGGTGGCTCGAGAGCACGCCGCCGCCCTGGCTGCCGAGCGAGACGAGGAACTTCTCGTACTCCGTGGGGTCGTAACCGGCGAAGGCCACCAGCTCGAGCGCGGTCTTGTCGGTCTCGAACTCCGCGTCCTTGTCGTTGCCCGTCTGCAGGATGGTGATGACGGCGTTCATGATGAACATGATGAAGTCGCCTTCCGACGCGTCGAGGTCCATCTGGCCGTCGAACTTCTTGGCGAACTTCGCAGCCGCTTCACCGGCGCCGGCGGGCAGGCCCATTTCGGCCATGTTGGCCGCGGTGTTGGCCGCGATGCACTGCTTGTGCTTCGCGTCCTTGTACTTGTTGAGCGAGTGCTTGTGCACCACGTGGCCGATCTCATGACCGAGCACGCCGGCGAGCTGCGCCTCGTTGCTGATCTTCTTCATCAGCGCGGTGGTGAGCACCACGTAGCCGCCGGGCGCCGAGAACGCGTTGACCGCCTCGTTCTCGATGACCGCGAAGGTCCACGGCAGGTCGGGGCGCGCCGAGTAACGCGCGAGGTTCTTGCCGACGATGCTGACGTAGGCCGTCATGTCGTTGACCGCGTTGTCGGGCAGCGTGACCGCTTCCTTGGCCGCGAGCTTCTTGTTGAGCACCTCGGGGTCCTTCTCGGTCATGCCCTCGAGCAGCAGGGTGCCGTTCTTCGACACCAGGCTGACGCCGATGGCGCCACCGATGGCGCGCTCTTCTTCGAACGAGACCAGGGCTTCCTTCACCGGCGCGCACTTCTCTTCGGCGCGACGCACGGCCTCCTTGGTCTGCTCCGCCTGACGGGCCGCGGCCTGCGCCACGGCTGCGGGGTTGCCGCTGCGAACCGAGTTGAACAGCGCGCAGCCCTGACCGGCGACCGCGACACACGAAACCATTGCCAGATGAGTGAGCTTCACTTGCCGGTCTCCAGTGCCTTGGCCTTGGCGGCGACCGCCGTGGGCGTGGCCTTCGCCTTGTTGAACTCTTCGACGTAGATGATCTGGGCAGCGGCTTCCGACTCCTTCACGCCGGAGCCCTTGGCGTACTTCACACCCGCGGGCGTGAGCGCCTTGGTGGCCGCGCCGGAGCTGGCGAAGGCCTGCGCCGACATCGGCTTGCCGGTCGAGGCGTCGACTTCACCCTGCGGCTTGTTGGGCGAGAGGTTCGACATCAGCACGAAGCCGGTCTTGCCCTTGAACGTGACCTTGTGAAACTGCTTGTCCTTGTCGCTCGGGCCTTCCCACTTCACTTCGTCGCCGGGCTGAGCGGTCACCACCGCGGCCGCAGTGGCCTTGGGGTCCTTCAGCACCTTGGTGTCCTTCGACTTGACGAACAGGTTGTCGCCGACCTTCACGGCGAAGGCCGAACCAGCGCTCATCAGCGCGAGCACGACCAACGGTCGATACCAACTGCGTTTCATGTTGCCTCCCGTGTTCTGAACTTCATTTTTCCAGCGTGGAAACGCCGTCCCAGTTCGGCGGCGGCGCGTGCATCTCGAACGTCACACACATCGAAAACAGTCGCTGACTCGGTCCGTCCCCCTGATCAATCTGCATCGCCGCGAGCAGCTTCGTCTTCGCGTCATTGAAGCGGCGAGCGCGGTAGGCGAGCAGCGCTTGGCCATACAGGTCAACCACTTTCATCTTGTCGTGATGCAACTCGCCACGCATGGCGAGCAGCTCGTACACGGTGACCGCTTCGTTCTTGCCGGCCACGCGCACGCGGTCGAGCTCGCGCGCTTCCACGTGCTCCTTCACCGCGTCGTACGTCTTCTCGCCCATCATGATGAGCGTGCCGTAGTTCTTGTTGGCCCCCTCGAGGCGCGCCGCGAGGTTCATCTCGTCACCGATGGCGGTGAAGTCGAGCAGCTGCTCCGAGCCGATGTTGCCGACCAGCATCTCGCCGGTGTTGAGGCCCACGCGCGTGTACACGTCGGGCAGGCCCTCCTTGCGGAGCTCTTCACGCAGCCCGGCGATGGCCTTCTGCACGCCGAGCGCGCCCTTGCAGGCGCGCAGCGCATGGTCGCGGTACTCGACAGGGGCGCCGAACAACGCCACCACCGCGTCGCCGATGTACTTGTCGATGCACGCGCCGTGTTGCGTGAGCTGCGGCGTGACCGTCGACAGGTAGCGGTTGAGCAGCCGCATCAACTTCTTCGGGTCGTCCTTCAACTTCTCGCTGAAGGTCGAGAAGCCCTTGATGTCCGAGAAGAACGCGGTGACCACCTTGTTCTCACCGTCGAGGCGCGGCAGCTGCTTCTGCTCGACCATCACGTCGACGAGGTCGGCCTCCATGTAGTTCTGGAACAGCTCCTTCATGCGCTCGCGTTCACGCGCGGCGAACAGGCGCTCCCAGGTGGTGGCGAGCACCGAGGCCACGGTGCCGGCGAGCCCCGGCAGCGCCGAGAGCACGTGCAGCTTGGTGGACACCAGCACGCTGCCGGTGATCATGAAGAAGCCGACGTACAGGAGCACCGGCCAGCCGATGTCGACGAAGGTGTTTCGCACCACCATCACCAACGCGACCGAGAAGAGCGCGATGAAGAACGAGAACAGCAGCGAGACCCAGAAGGGGGCGGCGATGATGAAGTCGTCGTGCAGCAGGTTCTCGAGCGTGGCGGCCTGCTTCACGAGGCCGGGCGTGGCCTGCTCGAGCGGCGTGGCCTTGGTGTCGCCGGTGCCGACCGCGACGCCACCGACCAGCACGATCTTCCCCTTGAACGGCGCGCCCTGCGGGTCGTTGACGATGTCGCCCTTCGGGCAATCGAACTCCACCGGCTTCTCGTCGACCTTGCCTTCTTCGGCGGCCCTGGCGCGCGCTTCACAGAAGTGGAAGCGCTCGACCACGTCGATGAGCGGCACCATGCGGAAGCGGTCGTACAGCTTGCCGCCGTAGTTGATCTCCGCGGTGCCATCGCGGTTGATGCGCGCGACCTTGCTGCCCACGGTGATCTTCCCGGGCTCGATGGTGACCTTCTCGGCCTTCTCGAGCGCCGCCAGCGCGACGACGGGCAGCGTGGCGTAGGTGTTGTTGCCGTCGGTGTACGCGAAGGCCGTGCGGCGCAGCTTGCCGTCTTCGTCTTCTTCTCCGACCACCGCGCCGAACCCGTCGGCCGTCTCCAGCACCACCGGCAGCGAGGGCATCGGGTACTGCGCGAACTCCTTGCCGGTGGGGTTGCCGGCCGCGTCGAGCTCCGGTTCGGCGGGGAAGGTGGGCGTCTCGAGCCCGCCCATGAAGTCCACCGGCACCGCGTAGGCCTTCGAGGCCCAGGTGATGCGCATGTCTTCACGGAACTTCTCGGCGGCGGCGAGCTCTTCGGGCGTCGGGTCTTCGGGGAACTCGCCTTCGGGCGTCACCTTCTCGGGTGGCTGCGGCATCTTGCCGAGCGGGCGCACGAAGTTCGGTTCATCGACCTTCGGCAGCGCCTTGGCGGTCAGCGAGGTGTTGAAGCCCAGAATGAGCGGCGTGGGCAGCTCTTCGAGCGCGCCGGCGAACGCGAGGTCACCGGTGCCGTCGGACGACTGCTCGTTCATCACCATGTCGAACACCACGGCCTTCGCGCCGGCCTTCGACAGGTAGGTGGTGAGGTCACCCCAGATGGTGCGGTCGTACGGCAGGTTGGCGCCGTAGCGCTGGCGCATGAACCCGTTCTTCGAAATGCGGGTCATGGTCTCGTCGTCGAGCGCGACGATGACGATGTCTTCCGAGCGCCTGACCTTGCCGAGGCCGAAGGTGTCCTGCAGCCAGATGAGCGCCGCGCGCTTGGGCAGCGTGAAGGCCTTGAGGCCGTCGTCGTAGGCGCCGCGCTCGTCGTCGGAAATCTCGAGAACGTCGAATTCCCACCAGACGGCGGCGAAGAGTGTCGAGACCACCGACAGCAGAACCATGATGAGCCAGCTCCGGGTGAAGCGGAGGCGGATCAACTCGAGGGCGCGGCGCATTGGGCCGCGAACCATACGCGGCGGCAAACACACTTCTACGGGAATCGCGCGACGCCGGATCTTTGCGCTTCTGGCGGGCCTGTCGGGTTCCGGGTGATCAGCTCAGCGGGCGGATCTCGAGCGTCTTCGAGGCGAGGAACTCGGGGTTGAAGACCTTCGAGGCGTAGCGGCTGCCGTGGTCGCACAGCAGGGTGACGATGCGCAGGTTCTGCCCCTGGCGCTGCTTCGCCACCTCATAGGCGGCGCGCACATTGAGCGCAGCCGACGTACCCACCACCAACGCGTCTTCGCGGGCCAGGTGGTAGAGCATTTCGATCATCTGCTGATCAGTCACCTGCATCGCGTCGTCGATGCGCGTGCGCTTGAAGTTCTCGGTGATGCGCATGATGCCGATGCCCTCGGTGATGGACGAGCCGGTCGACGCCAGCTTGCCTTCCTTGACCTGCGCGTAGAGCCCGGAGCCGAACGGGTCGGCGAGGATCACCTCGAGCTTCGGGTTCTGCTCTTTGAGGAAGCGCGAGGTGCCCGAGAGCGTGCCCGACGTGCCGCACGAGACGACCAGCACGTCGATCTTCCCTTCACATTGCTCCCAGATTTCAGGGCCGGTGGTCTCGTAGTGGTAGTCGCCGTTGGCCACGTTCTCGAACTGGTTGGCCCAGAACCAGCCGTGCGCTTCTGCGAGCCGCCGCGCGGCGTGGAAGAAGTGGTTCTCGTTGGCGAAGGGCACGACGGGCACCTTGCGCACCTCGGCGCCCATGGCCTCGAGGAACTCGTATTTCTCGCGCGCCTGGTTGTCGGGCATGGTCACCACCACGCGGTAGCCGCGCTCACGGCCGAGCAGCGCGAGCCCGATGCCGGTGTTGCCCGCGGTGCCTTCGACGATGGTGGCGCCGGGCTTGAGAAGACCTTTTGCTTCGGCGTCGCGAATCATGCCCTTGGCCGCGCGGTCCTTGATGCTGCCGCCGGGGTTCATGAACTCGGCCTTGCCGAGGAGCTCGTTGCCGGTGCGCTTGCTGAGCGTGCCGATGCGCAGAAGAGGCGTGTTGCCGACCGAGTCCCACAGGGTGCCGATGCGAAGCGTCATGGCGGCGGCTTAGCGAAGAGGGGGGCCGAAAGCCCAGTCTTCCTCTCGGCGCTGCGGGCTATGAAGATCACATGCTGAAGCGCCTGCATGTCGAGAACTACAAGACGCTCGAGAACTTCGACTGGAAGCCGGCGCATGGCGTGTCGGTGTTGATTGGGTCGAATGGCTCGGGAAAGACGGCCGTCGGTTCGGTGCTCCACACGTTGAAGCTCTTCTTGTTCGATGGGATTGGCGTCCAGGAAGCCTTCCCCGATGCGACGCGCACTCGATGGCACCCCGAGTCATTTCGACAGGTATTCGAGCTTGAGCTGGCCGCACCGCATGGCACCTTCGAGTACCGGCTCGAGATCGGCTTCGATTCGCATTCACGTACGCCTTGGGTCGCTCAGGAGCGCGTCGCGCTGAGCGGTCGTCCCTTGTACGACTTCGACGGTGCGAGCGGCCGACTCCATGCTTCGCCAACGTCAGTTCCGATTCCGTTCTCCAATCAGCGTTCGTATCTCGCGATCGTTGATGAGCGAACCGCGTCCACCACGCTCTTCGGGTTCTCAAGGCACCTGGCGCGCGTACTTGTCGCGAAACTCAGTCCGGACCGGCTGTCCGCGTATTCACCGATGCGCATCGAGTCAGAGTCTCTCGCGTTCGACGGCTCGAACTTCGGGGGTTGGTATCGGTGGTTCGCATCTCAGCAACCGCATCGTCTGCAGGCGTATTTCGATGCGCTCAAGGGGCCACTGCCCGGTTTCGTTGCGCTCGTATCTCGCGCCGTTGGCGACCGGTACGAGCTTCGAGCGTTGTTTGAGGCGGGTCATTCTACCGTCGAGTTCTCAATCGACGAGCTCTCGGATGGTCAGCGCCAGCTGTTGATCCTCTATCTGATGCTGCAGAGGCTCGACGCGGGGTCGGTTGTGTTTCTCGACGAGCCCGACAACTTCCTGTCGCTGCGAGAGATACAGCCCTGGCTCGCTGAACTTGACCGGGTGGCAGAGCAGACCGGGGCTCAAATCATGCTGATTTCTCACCAGGCGGAAGCGATGGACTACTTGTCTTCGCGGTCAGCGTTCGTATTCGCACGGCGCGACGGAAGAGGAACCACCGTTAGCGAATTGAACCACGCCACAATGCCGTCCGAGGTCGTTCTCTACGGTGCGACGCAGTGAGCGGCTTCCGAATCCGCGCGCTCGTCGAGGATCGTGCCCAAGAGTCGAGTCTTCGCGGGTTGCTGGACCGACACAATCGCGCTCGCGATTTGCGGGTGGAGCCGTATCCCTCTGGGCGTGGCGCTGCTGAGCAGTTTGTTCGTGCGCAGTTTCCCCGCTTCGTGAGGGAGATCCGCGCGCAGCGTCACCAGTTCAATCTCTGGGGCGTGGTCGTCATCGACGGTGACGTCGAAGGGTTCACGCAGCGTCGTAGACGTCTTCTCGAGTCACTTAGCCAGGACGGCACGGCTCCAGTGACTGCCGAGGATCGAGTCGTCGTGATGGTACCCACGCGAAACATCGAAACCTGGGCGTGGCATCTGCTTGGCAACGAGGTCGATGAGCGCACGGACTACAAGGCGCGCGTCATAGAACCGATTCGAGGGATTTTCGCCCGCCAGTGGTCGAGCGTTCGCTCGAACGAGCCTCCATCGCTTGGTGATGGTCGAATCGGCTGGGCGCGCGTCGACAGCTGATCAGCTGAACCACCACCTGCGCAGCGGCGATTCCCAGGCTTCGACTTCTCTGGTCGGCGCGTTGGTTCGCCTGGCAATGGCCTTCAGCTCGAGCGCCTCTGGCGAGGTCTGCGCGGCGTCGCCGAAGAGCAGGTCGGGCCCGTAGTCGAACCACGCCGCGATGAGCTCCAGCTCGCCGGCTCGTTCTGCAGCGCGAGCGACGTGGAGCGCGAGCGTTCCGAGCGGAATGTCGACCGGCGCCTTCGTGTCGTCGCCGTTCAATTCCTCCTTCAGTTGTTCCCAGAGCGAAGTGCCGGCGTCGCAGTAGACGAAATGATCATCTTTGAAGCCCTGGTCACGATTCACGGCGTCGTCGTCGAGCGTGTCGATGGCGGGGTGAACGTCGTGCGGAAACCGGTACGTCGCGCGCCGCTCGAGAAGAATGTCCAGCACGCGGAAGTGCGTGAAGCCGCAGTCGCCTCGCTCCTGGAACCTCCACAATGAAACGAAGGCGCTGCGATGATCGAGCTCGCCGTCGTGTGCGTGCAGCACGCGAATCGATTGCTCGATGACGTCTTCGAACTCGTGGTTCGACATCAGCCCGCCTTGAAGCCGAGCTTGCCGAGGTCTTCGATGAAGTGCGCGACGTCGGTGAACACGCGGCCGTGCATGCCGACCTGCGTGGCGCCAATCGCGTACTTCTGAACGTCGTCGAAATAGACGGTCTTCCACGGCGAAGTGCCCGCGGCGGCGAGCGCCTTTTCGTAGGCCACCTTCTCGGGCTTCACCGCGCCGATGTCGTACGAGAACACCAGGGCGTCGAACTGCTCGAGCACCGGCAGCTTCGGCCGCAGGTACGCGATGTGTTGATCATGCGTGTTCGACAGCAGCACCAGCTTCACCTGGCCCACGAGGAACTGAACGAAGGTCGCCATCTCCTCGTTGATGGTGAAGTGGCAGTTCCACACGTCGAACCAGTTGGCCGGTGAAATCTCCACGCCGAGCCGCTCGATGAGCTCCTTCCGCAACGAATCACCGGGCAGCTCGCCACGATTCACGCGGTCCCACAGGCCGCCATCGAGCCGCTGCTTCATCGCGTCGGGCGTGGTGTTGAACGCGCGCGCCATCTCGGCGAACAACTTCGTGTTGTCGTGAAAGGCGAAGACGTTGCCGAGGTCGAGAATCACCGCGTCGAGCGACATGCGGTCAGTGATGCCACAAAGTGGTACTCGGTTCGACGTGATCTCCGTCGACGCGCACCCGCTGCTCGAGCTGTCGTGCTTCATCACCACGTACCCGAGGCCGCTCGGTGAATTGAGCGTGTCCTTCGCCGAACTGCTGAAGCTCGACGCGCCGGCGCCATTGAGGAGCGACGATGAAGTGCGCGGCCACGTGCGCGAGCTGCTCCGTCACGGCGGTTACAAGCCGACGGGTCGCGGCAAGCCTGCCTCCGAATATCTGATCCGCGCCGTCGGTGAAGGCGCGCTCGGGTCGATCAACGCCGCCGTCGATGCGTGCAACGTCGCTTCGCTTCATTCGGGGCTGCCGATCAGCGTGGTCGACCTGTCGCTCGCGAAGGAACCGTTTCGAGTCGGCATCGCCTCGCCGGGCACCACGTTCGTCTTCAACCGCGGAGGTCAGACCATCGACGTCGGCGGCCTGCTCTGTCTGTTCGACGCCGAAGGGCCGTGCGCCAACGCCGTGAAAGACGCGCAGCGCACCAAGACCACGCCGGAGACGACGAAGACGCTGTCGGTGGTGTGGGGTTCGAAGGCGCTGCCGGGTCGCGCCGCGAAGACCGCCGAGTGGTACCGCGAGCTGCTCGCTTCGTTCGGCGCGACGACCTTCAACGCGTGACGTCGTCGACGTCGAGCCACGGCAGGCCGGCGGGAATCTTCGCGCCGTTGTCGCCGGTGCGCTCGAAGGTCGAAATCGTCCACACGTCGACGGTCGCATCGGCGTCGAGCTGCGCGGCGCACAGCATGGTCAGCTGACCGTCTTTGAGCCCCACCGCGTCACGCACCAGCTGCGGAATGTGCTCGTCGATGCCGTTCACGTTCGCGGCGAGCCCCACCGCCGCCAGCGGCCCGTTGCCGTCGAGCCGGTAGAGCTGCGCGCCGGCTTCGGGCTTCTTCGCCAGTTCCACAACCTGGGTTGTGTATCGGCCGTTGGTGCGCTTGAGCTCCTGCTGCTGCGCGTAGAGCAGCGAGAGCCCTTCACGACACGCGACCTGCTGACGCCGCGCGGGGAGCTCCTTGATGCGCGGGAGCACGATGAGGGCGAACACCGCGAGGCCCACGCCGCTCACCACCATCGTCATCTGGGAGATCTGCTTTCGCGGCGCCCACGCGGCTTCTTTGCGCGCGCGCACGAAGCAGTAGACGCCCAGGCCCAGCGAGATGAGCGAGATCGGCGGCGCGCACAACCCGACGACCGACAACACGAGCGCCACGACCGGCAACATCGGGCCGTGGTTGATGGGAGGGGCGGGCGAAGGCGTCACGCCTCCGCCTGTACCCGACGTTTCACTGCACGCCCATGCCTTCGTACGTGCTGCCCGGCGCCACGCGCACGTCGTCGGCCGGCCGCACGAGCTGCTCCCAGTCGGCAGGGTTCGCGGGCGGCACCTTGTTGGTGTTCGCGGTCTTCGCGCGGAAGAGCTGACCGTCGTGCATCACCAGGTCGCCGACCGCGTATTGAATCATCGGCATGCCGGGAGCGAGCGTCGCCACGTCGCCCCACAGCGTCAGCTTCGAGGTCGGCACGTTGGGGTAGCCCCAGTTCACGAACGTGACTTCGGGCACGGTGCCGCGCGCGTTGCCGGTGGCGGTGATGTTGTTGCGCGTGCCGTTCTCCTGAATGCCCGACAACAACGCGCGCGAGCCTTCCCACTTGTTGCCGGTGAACGAGATGGGCGCCTGGTTCGCGCCGTTCACGCCGAACACCACGCCGGGGTCGGTCGCGCTCGGGTTCACCGCGGTGTAGCTGAAGTTCAACCCGCGGAAGACGTTGTCGCCGAAGGTGATGCTCGACGGCGCGGTCGAGTTGCCGTTGAGGTAGCCGCCGAGGCTGCGCGTGTCGGCCCAGTAGTTGTCGTGGAACGTCACGTTGCGCGCACCGTCACCGCTCTGCGGCGAGCTGAAGAAGCTCAAGAACGTGCCCGCGCCGCCGATGATGATGTTGTGGTCGAACTCCACGGTGCCCTCGCGCACCAGCGCCTGCACGTTGCCGTCCTGGTACTGCGAGAACGCGTCGAGCCAGTGCAGCGCGCCGAACGCGAGCACGTTGTGGTGGATGCGCGAGCCTTCGCCCATGTCTTGAATCTGCAGCGTCTCGGTGCCCGTGCGGATGATGCGGTTGTTGTAGACCTGAAGGTTGGGGAACAGGTTCGACGGCGGCTGGCCCGTCCACCCGAAATAGAAGCCCTCGCCGTCGGTGTCGTGCACGTAGAGGTCGTGGATCTTCAGGTTCGCCATGGGCCGCGCCGGGTCACCTGCGCTGCGTGAGTTGATCAGCCGCACGCCCGCGAAGCCCGAGCGCGTCACCTCGATGAAGTCCAACTCGAAGTCGGTCGCGCTGCCGATGGAGATGCCCATGTGCGTGTACGGCGCGTCGAGATCGAACGCGTCGTCACTGATGATTCCGTACTTCCCCTGCGAGTTGGCGTACGCGCCGCAACGGTGCCCCGGGAAGTTCACGTCGCCGGTCTGCGCGTCGGGGTCGTAGCGGCCGGTGACCACCCAGTTCGCGCCGCCCGACATCGCCCAGATGAAGTTGCCGTTGTCGTTGGGCCCGACCTGAACCTGGCCACCCTTGTTGGTGATGATCAGCGGGCGCGCCGCGGTGCGCGTGGGCAGGTTGTCGAAGCGCAGCGTCTTGTAGACGCCCGCGGGAATGTAGAGCCGGTCGAGCGTCTGCCAGTCGACGTTGGGGAACGCGGCCTGAATGTCGTTGTACGCAAGGTGCCCGTTCGCCGGCACCGGCAGCGTGAAGGTGTTCGTCGGCGCGGGCCGGTGACCGAAGGGCTCGCAGGCGCTGCCGCCGCCCGTGCTCCCGGAGCCACCGCCGGTGCTCGCGGTGCCACCACCCGTTGTGGTCCCACCACCAGTGCTGGTGGTGCCACCGCCGGTGCTCCCGTCGCCGCCGCCTGTCGTGCCAGCACCGCCACCGGTCGCACCGGCACCGCCGCCGACGCCTCCACCGGTCTCGACGCCAGCGTCACTTCCACCCACGATTCCCGAGCAGGCTTGCGTCAGCACCAACGACACCACCAGCAGCATCAGGCGATTCGTCATGCGCGCGAGTGTGTCAGCCGAGCATTCAAGACACCGCGTGCAATCGCGCATACCTTCCGCCGGCTATGTGTCGCGCGCGTGTCGTCGTCATCGTGTTGTCGTTGGCCCTCGCTGGTTGTGCGCACCGCTCCGCGCCGCCGACCGAAGCGCTCGAGAAGGCCGCACAACGCGTCGGGCCAGGCGCTGACGCCAACACGCTCGCGCTCGCCGGCTTTCACGCGCTGCTGATGGAAGGCGACGCCACCAAAGCGCAGACCTTCTTCGACGACGCGGTGGCCGCGAACGACGGCGAACCGTGGGCGTTGATGGGGCAGATCTTCCTCGCCCAGCGCGTGATGGTTCCGCAGAAGGCACTCGCGGCGTCACTCGCGTTGCTCGAGAAAGCGCCGAAGCACCCGCTGGCTCCCGTCGCCGCGCGCGTGGTGCTCGACACCGCAGGGCTCTCGTCGGAGACCGCGACGCAGGTTCGTGAGCGCGTGCCGAAGTTGCTCGAAAAGGGCGCGCAGCCCGACGCCGCGCACCTGCTGCGTTCCGCGTTGGTGAACTCGTACCTCGACTCGAACGAGCTGCAGCCGCACGCGCAGGTCTTGAGTGACATGGGCGTGCCCACCTCGGGAACGCTCGTGGGGCCGTTCTCGGCGTTTCACGTGCTCGACACCGCGACGCCGACGGCGCCCGAGAAGAACGGTTCACTCGCGGAGCTGGGCAACGGTCCGTTCGGGCCGCTCACCGCGCGCGTGCTGCGCTTCGCCGATGGCCGCATCTCGCTCGCCGGTGAGCCGGCCAGCGGTGACGTCTACCTCTACGCGGTCGACGTGAACGTCCCCGAGAGCGCCGTGTTCGTGCTGCGCACGGTGACGTCGATGGACCACGTCGCGGTGCTCGACGGCACCGAGGTGCTGACGCGCTTCACGGTGAAGCGGCCCGCGCCCACGCTGACCTCACGGGTGGTGAAGCTCGACAAGGGCGCGCACCGGCTGCTGGTGCGCATGGCGCGCGAGAACCAGCAGGGCAACTTCACCGTCGCGCTGCATCGGCTCGACGGAAAGCCGGCGGGGCTCACCTTCTCGCCTGCGCAGGGCGCCGCGCCCCGGTGGGACGGCGTGAAGGTCGACACCGACGACGCGCTGTATTCCTCGGCGGAATCGGTTCGCTACGCGTTGGAAGTCGAAGCCGGTGATGCGTTGGCGCGCATCGTGGCGGCGCGTGACGCGCTCGGCCGCGATCGCGACGGCGCCCGCGCGATGCTGTCGACCCTGCCCGACGTGGTGAACTCGCCGTTGGTCGCGGTGCTCCGCGCCGACGTGTTCCTGCAGGACCGCTCGGTGCCCGCGCGCGTGTCGCGAGGTCGTGCCACGCGTGAGCTCGAGTTCGCATTGTCGAAAGACCCGGGCTTCGTGGCGGCGAAGATGTTGACCGCGCAGCTCGCGCTCGACGACGGCCGTCAGCTCGAAGCGCTCGACATGGCGCGGGCCGCGAAGGCCGCGCACAGCCCGCCCGGTGCGAGCGTGCTGTTGCTCATGGCGCGCATCGAGTTGTCGCTCGGTCTCGACGCTGCCGCCGCAGCCACCGCGAAGGAGGCCGAGAAGGCGCTCGGTGGGTCCTGCGAAGCGGTGCTGCTGCAGTACGACATCGCGCGCCGCCGTGACGCGGTCGCCGACGCCGAGGCGTTCTTGAAGGCCTCGGCGCACTGCAACGGCGCGCTGCTGCGTTCGGCCGACGCGCTGCGCGGCAAGGGCGACGCGAAGGGCGCCATCGCGCAGTGGGAAGAGATGCTCGCCCGCGACGAAGGCCAGGTGTCCATCGCCACCACGCTCTCGGGGCTCTACGTGTCGGAGCGGCGCTACGACGACGCGGTGAAGCTGCTCCAGAAGCTGCAGACGCAGTGGCCGCGCAACGCGCAGTTGTACGAGGCGCTCGGTGACGTGCAGGAGCTCGCGGGCCGCGAGAAGGAGGCGATGGCTGCGCGAGAACAGGCGCTGTTGCTCGACGGTGCGAACCTCGCGCTGCGACGTGCGGTGGAACGTCGGAAGACCGGCCGCGAGCTGCTCGACGCGTACGCCATCAGCACCGAAGAGGCGCTCAAGTCGTACGAAGCCGCGCCCGGCAGTGAAGACGCCACCAGCAGCTTCGTGCTCGACGCGGCGGCCATTCAGGGCTTCCCCGACGGCACCATGGTCGACCGCGTGCACATCATTCAGAAGGCGCTCGATCAGCAGGGCGTGCAGGACGTGGCCGAGGTGCAGATTCCGCAGGGCGCCACGGTGCTCACGCTGCGCACCTTGAAGCCCGACGGCCGCTCGCTCGAGCCCGAGGTCATCGAAGGCAAAGACGTGATGTCGCTGCCCGGGGTGCAGGTCGGCGACATGGTCGAATACGAATACCTGCTGGCGCACCCCACGCGTGGCCCCGCGCAGCCGGGCTTCACCGCGTCGGCCTTCTATTTCCAGGTCGCGCGGCAGCCCAACGCGCGCTCGGCGTACGTGGTCATCGCGCCGAAGGGCAGCAACCTCACCGTCGACGCGCACAACGTGAAGGCGCCGAAGCCGCAGGTCGAAGGCGACTACGAAGTGCTCCGGCACGAAGAGCGCCGCGTGCCTCCGTACATTCCGGAGCCCGGTGGCCCGCCGTCGGCCAACGAGTGGCTGCCGTTCGTGTCGGTGGGCACCGGCCAGCGCGGCAACGACGGGGTGCTGCGCGCCTACGCCGACGCGTTCCTCGACAAGGGCCTCGTCACCCACGAGGTCGAGGTGTTCGCGCGCGACGCGGTGAAGGGCGCGAAGGGCCTCGAGGCCGTGAAGCAGCTGTACGCCGAGGTGCAGAAGAAGTTGTCAGGTCGTGACGGCGGCCTTGCCATCTCGGCGGCCACCTCGGCCGCGCAGGACCGTGGCAGCCGCACGTGGTTGCTCAAGGCGTCGCTCGAAGCGCTGGGCTTCGACGCGCGCCTCGTCGCGGTGCGGGCCTTCACGTCAGACCCCGCGCCGTACCTGTTCCCCAACGAGGCGTTGATGCCGTACGTCTGCATTCGTGTGGCCCTGGGCGACGGCAGCTTCGTGTGGCTCGACCCGCTCGTCCGCTTCGCGCCGTTCGGCGAGCTGCCCGAGTTCGCGCTCGGCGGTCTCGACGCCTGGCTGTTGCCCGAGCCCGGCCGTCCGCTGGAACAGGTGAAGACGCCCGAGCGCAACTCGCGCCCGGGTAAGACGGTGACGCTCACGCTTTCGCTCGACGAACAGGGCGTGCTCTCGGGCAGGGGTGAAGAGCAGTACACCGGCTTCGACGCCGCGCAGCTGGCCGAGGCGCTCGAGTCGATTTCGCCGGAGCAACGCGACCAGGCGCTGCAGTCGTCGCTCTCGCGCTACTTCGGTGGAGCCGACCTGTCGAAGCTCGAGGTCGACGCGCCGCGCGCCGTGGGGGCGACGGTCACCGTGCGCTACGAGTTCCGCGCCGAGCGCTTCGCGCGGCTCGAAGGGGCCGGGCGGCTGGTCGCTTCGTCGCCGACCTACCCGCTGATGCTGGGCCGTCGCTTCCTGCAGGTGCCCTCGCGCGTGACGCCGCTGTTCATCGAAGCGAGCGAAGCCAGCCTCACCCGCGCCACGCTGACGCTCCCCGCTGGCTGGTCGCTCAAGGGCGCGCTGCCCGAGGTGAAGTTGACCGGCCCCAGCGGCACCTACGTGCGCCACGAAGTGCAGAGCGGCAACGTGGTGACCTTCGACGAAGACTTCAGGCTTCAGCAGAGCCGCGTACCCACGAAGGACTACGACCGCTTCGCGCAGTTCGCGGGCGAGCTCGACCTCGTGCAGCAGCGCGACCTGCTGTTCGAGAAGAAGTAGGCGTTACCTGACGGTGTCGGTCCCGATGTTTCATTGGCACGCGACGAGCGTCGGAGGCAGTGTCGCCCGGCGCCCTCATGAACAGCCCGTGGATGTACGCCGAGATTTTCGAGCACGCGCCCACCGCCTACATGGTGGTGGACAAGCAGCTCCGGTACGTGGCGGCCAACCGCGCCTACTGTGAAGTCACCGCGACGCCCCGCGAGCAATTGCTGGGTCGCGCCATTCTCGAGGTCTTCCCCAACGACCCGCAGGACCCCAACAACGCCAACGCGGCGCTGCTGCGCGACTCGCTGCTGCGCGTCTTCCAGACGGGGCGCACCGACGTGCTGCCGGCGATCCGGTACCGCGTGCCCGAGACGGTCGATGGCGTGGTGGTCGAAAAGGAGCGCGTCTGGAGCGCGACGCACACGCCGCTGCGCGATGCCCACGGCGCCGTGGAGTTCGTGCTGCAGAACACCGTCGACGTGACGCCGCTGACGCGCGGTTCGAGCAACGCCGCCGCCGAGGTCGGCGTGTTGCAGCGCGCCGAGAAGATGGCCGAGACCAACGCCGTGCTGCGCCTCGAGAAGGAACAGCTGCGCGCGTTGTTCGAGCAGGCGCCGGGCATCGTGGCGGTGCTGCGCGGGCCGACGCACGTCTTCGAGATCGCCAACCGCGCGTACATCGAGCTGGTCGGCGGTCGCGACATCATCGGCAAGACGGTGGCCGACGCGCTGCCAGAGGTCGCTGCGCAGGGCTTCGTGGAGCTGCTCGACCGTTGCTACCAGACGCAGGAGCCGCACCGCGCGCGCCGCAACCCGGTGAAGTTGCTCCGCAACGGCGAGCTGCAGGAGTTCCACCTCGACTTCATCTACCAGCCGATGATCGAGAACGGCCGCACCGCCGGCATCTTCGTGATGGGGCAGGACATGAGCGAAGGCGTGGAGGCCGAGCGCTCCCGCGAAGACGAACGTGCCCGCGCCGACGAGGCGATCTTCGAGAAGGCGTTCATGGCTGATCAGGCGCCGGTGCACCTCTACATGGCGGGCCCTGATGGCCGCACCACGTGGGCGAACCGGCCGATGCGTGACGAGCTCGGCCTCGACGTGGAGGGCATCAACACCCGGTGGCACCAGTTCATGCACCCCGACGACCTCCCGCAGGTGACGGCGACGTGGCGCGTCGCGCAGACGGAAGGAACGCCGTGGGAGGGCGAGTTCCGCATGCGGCACGCCGACGGCAATTTCCGCTGGTACATGTCGCGCTGCATTCCGTACCGCGACGCCGAAGGCCGCGTGGTGAAGTGGTTCGGCCACAACGCGAACATCGAGCACATCAAGGCCGCGCAACAGCAGCGTGAGCGGCTCATCGCCGAGCTGGAGCTCAAGAACCGCGAGCTGGACCGCTTCGCCTACGTGGCCTCGCACGACCTCAAGGCGCCGCTGCGGGGCATCGCCACCATCGCGCAGTGGCTGGTCGACGACCTCGGAGAAGACCTCACGGAGCAGGTTCGTCAGAACCTGTCGGCGCTCAACACCCGCGTGCTGCGCATGCAGCAGCTGATCGACGGCATCCTCACGTACTCCCGGTCGCTCGATGGCAGCGCCGATGTCCGCGTCATCGAGCCGCGTGGCCTCAGCCAGGAGCTGCAGGTGATGCTCAGCCCACCGCCCGGCAGCCGGCTCGAGATGGTCGAGCCCTTCCCCACGTTCCGAGCACCGTGGATGCCGCTGTTGCAGGTGCTGATGAACCTCATCGGCAATGCGTTCAAACACGCGCCGAACACGGTGGTGAAGCTCCGCGCGGCGCTCAGGGGCGACGAGGTGCTCATCGAGGTCATCGACGAAGGGCCCGGCATCGCCCCCGAACACCACGGCCGCATCTGGGAGCTGTTTCAGACGCTCGGCCCGCAGAACCCGGAGCACACCGGCGTCGGGCTCTCCATCGTCCGGCGCATCGTGGAGTCGCTGGGCGGGAAGGTGGGCGTCGATTCGGCCGAGGGCCGCGGCGCGCGCTTCTTCTTCACGCTCAAGCAGAAGTGATCAGCGGTCGTCGTTCTTTCAACCTGGTTGCAAGAACCCACGACTTGCGAAAGCCCCCGCTGCGGATTAGTCGCTGACCGCGATGTCGGCGCACACGCATGAGCATCCTCACCAGCCGCACTCCGAGCCCTCGGACACCCTGGGGCAGGTGTTGTCGGCGGTCTGCGCGGTGCACTGCGTGACGACCCCGCTGTTCGTGGTGCTGGCGCCGGCGGCGGCTTCGGTGCTCGGCGGCGCGCACCCCATTCTGCTCGCGCTCGTCATCGGCGTGGCGCTGTGGGCCTTCATTCCCGGTTACCGCTGCCACCACGACAAGCGCGTGCTGGGGCTGGCGCTCGGCGGCATCACCTTCCTCGCGGTGGCGGCGTTCGTGTTCCACAGCAGCCTCGTCGTCGAAACGGCGCTGAGCCTCGTGGGCGCGGCGATGATGATGTTCGCGCACTGGCTCAACCGGAAGCTGCTCCGTGAAGCGCACACCCACGCGCACGCGCACTGAGCTGCCCGACGTGCGCGACGGCCTCACGGCCACCGAGCGCGTCGTGCTCACCACGTTGCAGGAAATGCAGAAGGCCAACGGTGGCCGCCACGTCTCGGCGATGGAGCTCTACGGCCGCGTCGTGGAGCGGGTGAACCTCAGCCAGCGGGAGTTGCAAGCGGTGCTGCTTCGGCTTTCCGGTCGTTGAAGTCGGGTGTCCACGCGAGGCCGAACAACACGCGGAAGGCCGGGGTGCCGGGCGTCTTGCCGATACCGGGCCCACCCAGCAGCGACAGCTCGAGCTGCTTGAGGAACGTGTAGCGGACCGCCGCCGTCACCTCGACCGACGCCGGCGCGGCGGTGAAGGGCGCCACCACGCGCGCGGCGAGCTCCGCGTGCACCGGCAGGTCGTACGTGGACACCACCAGCGCGCCGTTGAACTGGCTGCCCACCTGCGTGGTGCTCTCGGTGATGACCGGCGCGGTCGCGCCACGAACCAGCGCACCGAGCTCCACACCGAGGCGAACGGGGCCGAACGCGCGGCCGGCGCCGAGCTTCGGCGCCAAGGCGACGCCCGCGCCCGGGTCTCGCGTGAGCGCCGCCGCGTCACCTGTCGGCAGCCCGACGTTCACCGACAGCCCGAGGTCGAGCGGGTGCGCGTCGCGCTGCCGCAGGAACGTGCCGCGCACGCCGAGCCACAGCGCACCGAAGGCCGTGGGCGTGGGGGCCGGGAGCCCGTAGCCGCGCAGGTCGTCGCCCTGCTGCGCGAGCACCACCGGCACCTGCACCGACGCTTCGACGAACTTGTGAATGCCGTACGCCGCGAGCAGGTGCGCGGTCCACCGGCTGCCGATGTACGCACCGTCGGGCTGCCCGTCGACGGTCAGAATCAGCGGGCGGTGCTGGTAGTGGCCGAGCAACGCCACGCGCAGCTGCATCTGGTCGAGCCCGTCGCCGGTCTGCGCGAGCCACGTCTCCTTCGCGCCGGCGTTGAGCTGCACGCGCTCCATTTCGAAGCCCTGAGCCACTGCCGTCGAAGCCAGAAGAACGAGAATGAGCGCGCGCACCCGAGGGCGTGTAGCGCAGCTGCTTTCGCGATTGCAGCCGCGGAGACGAACGTCACCGTTCCGGGAAGTCGGTGATGTGCCATGGTGCGCGGTGGTTCACGGGTCAGGGGGCATCACATGGGCGGGTTGGAAGAACTTCGGGTGCTGTTGTTGGACGATGGCGAGATGGCGACGGAGTCACTCAAGGCGTGGCTCGACGATGCCCGCACCCACGTCATCGTCTTGCGAGACTTCTTCGAGGTGCCGCCGCTGCTCGATTCACAGGGCTTCGACGTGCTCATCGGTCACGAGGTGTTCCTGCTCGTGGCCAAAGAGACGAACGCGCCGGGGGCACGCGTGTTGTTGACCTCTCACGTCGACGAGTGGCCGCCCGAGAAGCTCGAGGTGCTCGGCGTGCGCGCGGTGCTGACGCCAGAGACGACAGAAGCAGAGGTCGTGCAGCTGCTCGCCGAGCTCAGAGCTCGATGACGTCGCCGGCGCCGGGCTCGACGATCTCCATCGTCAGCCCCGCCTTCGTCACCAGCTCGCGGAAGTCGTTCACCAGGCCGCGGTAGAAGATGAGCGTGGCCGAAAAGAGGCCATGCGCGAGGTGCGCGTCGACGCCGGTGGGCGCCCAGCGCGGCGCCTTCAACACCTTCGCCGCTTCGAGCGCACGTTCCGCCGACATGGCGAAGGGCACGCCCACCACGCGCACCGGCGCGATGACGAGGTCGACCTGGCCCACGCGCTGTCTGGCGCGTTCGAGGTGAATGACGTGCGGCTCCAGGTACGCGCGCGCGCCGCCGTGTTCGAAGATGAGGCCCAGCGCGTTGTGCGCGTACGGCATCGCGGGCGCCACGGCCTCCATCGAGAACCCCGGCCACGGTTCGACGCGCATGCCGTCGGCCAGGGCAGTCACCTGGGTGAACCCCAGCTTCTTCATCGCGCGCGGCGAACTTGTGGGTGAAGACCGGCGTCTCCCTGGGGAGCATGGCCAGCGTCTTCGGGTGCAGATGATCAGCGAACGGGGCGGTGAGCAGCAGCGCGTCGCACGCCCAGCTCGCGACCTTCGGCGTTTCGCGGCGGCGGCCGTAGAACCAGTGTGCGGGCAGGCTGAGCTCGTCGGTGAGCCACGGGTCGATGAGCATGCGGCGCTCGCCGATCTCCACGGCCCAGGACTGGTGTTCGTCGATCTTCCGGATCTTCACACCACGATTCCTTCCCAGCGTGAGACCCAGCGCGTGGGGGTGAATGGAGGGATGGGCAGCGGCTGCAGCAGCGGAGAGGCCTCGCGCCAGAACGTCTTGAACGGCGGCTTCTCACCGGTGCGGTAGAAGTGCGCGAGGTAGCGGAAGTCGCAGGCCGAATAGTCCGACAGCCACTGGTCGAGGTCGCCCACGCCCGCTTCGTGAAACAGCTGCATCGAGTAGCGGCACGCCTCGAACTCGTACGCGTGCAGGCGCTTCATCATCTCGGCGTCGGCGTTCGGGTAGAGCTGGTAGCCGATCTCGCGCGCGGCCTCGTCGGTGTTCCACTGCACGGTGTGGCCGAAGAGGTGCGCGATGATGAACAGCGCGCTCTCGATGTCTTCGTCGTAGTCGACGTGAATCTCGGCGCCGTCGAGGTCGCCGGTGAACGGGTTGGGCACGTCACGAATGCGAATGGGTATGCCGTACTTCGTCTCGACGTGGCGCTCGATGGCGTTGAACGCCGCGCGCATGCGGTCTTCCGGGGGAACGCTGGTCATCAGTTCGCGGTCAGCAGCTCTTCGACTTCTTCGCGCAGCAGCGGCTCGTCACCGAAGCGCTTGCTGGCCTCGAGGATCTCTCCGAGGCGTTTGCGGTCGGCCTTCTTGCTGCGCCGCATGTCGCGCACCTCGCTGTAGAGCGCGGCGAGCTCCCTGGGCAGCTCTTCGGCTTTGCGTTGCCGCGCGATGTTCTCCGAGTTTCCCGCGGTGAAGCTGTCGAGCGCGCCGAAGTAGTCGTCCCAGCGCTGCGGGTCGGCGGGCCCACCGGCCACGGAGGGGATCGCCTCGGCGACCGCGACATAGGCCCAGGTCGACACCGGCACCGGGCGGCCGTGCAGCCACACGCGGAAGTCGACGACCTCGTGACCGTCGACCACGTAGCCCGACGCTTCGACGCCCGACGCGAGGCGCACCGAGAAGCGGCCACGCAGCGGCAGCCGCTCGGAGCCGATGAGCACCACCGAGTCGATGCGCTTGGGGATCTCGGTGCACTTGCCGCCGGCGCTGATCATCGTGGGGCCGGTCAGCTCGATGACCGACGCGGTGAGCCCGGGGCCGGTGTCCTTGCCCGAGCGGTGCACCTCTTTGACTTCGCCGGTGATCTCGATGATGTCGCCGCCGCGCTTGCGGAGCACGAGGTGGTTCACGGCGCGGCTGCGCAGCGCTTCGTCGAGGCCGTAGTCACCACCGCGGATGTACGCGAGCGAGTGTTTGAAGTCGGCCAGCACGTCGTTCAGGTGACGGAAGTCGCGCGCCACGAACAGCTGCGGCTGCATGCGCGTGATGTCGTAGGCGATGTTCGCGCACTCGACCGAGAGCGGCAGCTTCTTCACTTCGGGCGTCAGGCAGTGCTCGGCCTCGCCGATGGAAGAGAGCAGGCCGGCGCCGTACAGCTTGGGCTGCTCGAGCGTGCCCACCAGGCCGTACTCGGCCGTCCACCAGTAGAGGCGCGAGGCGCGCGTCGATTCGGACACGTAGCGAACCGACTTGGCGGCCGCGTCGAGCCGGGCCTGCGCGTGCTCGACGTCGTCGGGCGTGGCCAGCGGGTCTTCCTTCACGACCGAGAGGTTGCGGATGCCCTCGAAGAGCGCGCGATCTTCCGCCGACGCGATGGCCTTGAAGCCGACCTCACCGGCGCTGCGCACGTACGCGGCGTAGGCGGCGTCGGCCAGAATCGGCGCGTGGCCGGCGCTCTCGTGAATGATGTCGGGGGCTGGCGTGTAGTTGATGGTCTTGTGGCTGCGGATGTCGGCGGCGATGGCCAGCACGCCGCGCGCCTGCAGCTCGGTGAAGACCGCCGGCGGCACGAAGCCGCGCACGCCCACGCACCGCCAGCCCAGGCGGTCGAGCTTCTCGTTCATGCCCTCGAGGCTGGGAATCTCGTCGAGCCCGACACCGGTCTCGGCGAGGCCCTTCAGGTAGCTGCTGTGCGCGCGTGACTCGAGGTGCTTGGCCAGACGCTTGAGCACGTGACGCCACACCGATTGATCTCTCGGGGTGTACGACGCGTAGTCCTGGTCGACCACGTAGCGCTGCAGGTGCGGCGGGAGTTCGACGAGCTCGGTGCTCACGCCTGTCGTTTTTCACCCCCGGTGCACCGCTGGCAAGTGCAACCGCGACACGGCCGGGGAGGTCGGCGCCATCTTACCGGCGAGGGCTGACACGCTTCCGGGGCCGGTAAATCGGCCTCGGCGACGTTTCGTGTGGGTATCTCAGAAAGCTCAATGGATCCGTGGGTTTACAACTGATGTGGGACAGCATAGGGTGCCCGCGCTGTCAAAAAAGAGACAAGCCGACACAGGCCTGTAGCGTGCGTTTGGCAGTCGGACCCGAACGAAGGCACTGATGAGCGACGAGAAGCCTGAAGCCCTGTTGAAGAGCGCGCTCGAGAAGATCGTGTACTTCGAGGCGCGCGCGTCGCAGCTGTCCAACGACGCTGACAGCTCGCGCGGCGAGCTGGACCGCGTGAAGGCCGACCTCGCGGCCGCCTCGCAGCGCGAAATCGAGCTCCGCCGGGTCATCGCCGAGTTGGAGGTGCGGGCGCAGCGCGCGCACGCCGAGCGCGAAGAAATGGCGCGCGTGGTCGACGCGCTCCGGCGCGAACGCTCGGAGCTGGTCGGCAAGATGCTCGACGCCTCGCGCATTCATGGCGTCGATCAAGACCACGACGGTTTCGACCTGAGCCAGTTCATCGCCACGCTGCGCGAAGAGGTGCTGCTGTCGCGTGAGAAGCGCGGCGCGAGCGTCGCGCCGTTGCCGCAGATGTCGGCGAACACGGTCGCGGGTGTCGCCGAAGAATTGAAGAGCCAGGGCCGGCTGCAGGTGACGGCGAGCGACCTCGCGTCGCTCACCGGCGCCACCGATTTCCCCGGGCGCAGTGAAGAGACGCTGTTCGGGTTCTCGGTGCGTGAGTTGTCGGCGCTCGACACTTCGGCGCGCGTGCGAGCGGCCGAGCGGCTCGAAGCGCTCCGTCACCCTGCGGCGGCGCCCGCGCTGGCGACCGCGCTGCACGGCGAGACCGAAGGCGCGGTGCAGATCGCCCTGTTGTCGGCGCTCTCGTCGCTCGCGAAGGCAGAAGCGGTGCCGGTGGTGGCGCCGTTGCTGACCTCGCCCGCGCCCGAGGTGCGCATCGCGGCGCTCAAGGCGCTCATCAAGTTGGACCCTTCGGCTGCGGGCCCGCACCTCGCGGCCGCGACGAAGGACCCCGACAAGGCGGTGCGTCGTCGCGCGTCGTTGTTGGCGCTGGGCCTGTCGGGGCGGCAGGCCCTCGAGCTGGGCCGCGACGCGATTCGTGACGTCGACGCCGACGTGCGCGCGTTGGCGGCGCTGGTGCTCGGTGCTTCGAACGCGGAGGTCGCGCGGCCGCTGCTGCTCGACGCCATGAAGGACCACGACACCCGCGTTCGCCGCGCGGCCTCACAGTCGTTGTCGCGGTTGCTGGGCCAGGACGTGACGTCGCTGGTGGGCCTCGACGATGCGCACCGCCGGCGGGAAGTGCGGCGCTTGAATGGGGTGCCGGTGCAGGCGCCGAAACCGCGCGCGCTGGTCGCGCCTGCGCCGAAAGCCGTGGTCGCGCCGCGAGCCGTCGTCGCTGCGCCCGCGCCTGTCGCTCGCGTGGCGGTCGTGACCGCCGCGCGCCCCGACCCGCTGCCCGGTGGTGAGCGGGGAACTGCCGAACTTTCGTCGTCCGTGTTGCGCGAGCTTCGTGCCGCCATTCGCGGACGCCCACTGGCCGACCTCGCGTCAGGCCTCAACGCACCCCACGACGAAGTGATGCGCGCGTGCGGTGAGCTCATCGCGCAGGGCCAGGTCGTGCGCCGCGGCATCAAGTACTTCGTCGCCTGAAGGAGACCCCGATGGACGCCATTCGCTACACACCCAAAGTCACGGCGGATCTCCTCGGCATCGCACCCAAAGCGCTCGCCGCCGCGCTCAAGAAAGACGAGTACACGCCGGAAGACGTGTGGGAGCTGCGCGGAAAGCTGCAGCTCGAGCCGCCGGCGCTGGGGCCGCGCAAGCAGCTCTTCCTCAACTTCAAGGGCGGCACCGGCAAGACGTCGCTGTCGACCTCCTACGCCTGGCGCCTGGCCGAGATGGGCTACGGCGTGCTGCTCATCGACCTCGACAGCCAGGGCCACGCCACCAAGTGCCTCGGCTTCGAAGGCGAAGACTTCGAGCGCACGTTGCTCGACGTGCTGGTCAAGAAGGTCCCCGTCTCGCAGGTGGTGCAGAAGTCGTCGTTGCCCAACCTCGACTTCATTCCGTCGAACCTCTCGATGTCGACGGTCGACCTCGCGCTGATGCCGATGGCCGGCCGCGAGTTCAAGTTGAAGAACGCGCTCAAGGAGGTCGAGGCGCACTACGACTTCATCATCTTCGACGCGCCGCCCTCGTTCGGTCTGCTCAACCTCAACGCGCTGATGGCGGCCGAAGACCTCATCGTGCCGGTGCTGGCCGACTTCCTGTCGTTCCACGGGCTGAAGCTGCTCTTCGAGACCGTGAACTCGCTCGAGGAGGATCTCGGCCACGTGCTCGACCACGTGTTCATCGTGGTCAACAGCTTCAACGCGACCTTCAAGCTGGCGAAGGAAGCGCTCGAGGCGCTCAAGGAGCATTACCCCGAGTTCCTGATGCCGCAGGTCATTCGCCAGTGCACGCGCTTCGCCCAGGCCTCGAGCGAGGGCATGCCCATCTTCCGCTTCGATCGCGACTCGAAGGGCGCGGGTGACGTGCAGAAGCTCATCGACGAAGTGATGGCGCGGTTGGCGGCGTCGAACGCGGCGAAGGCTGCTCCGCAGGCGAAGAGCGCGTAACTGATTTCACGAAAGATTCTGGAGGACGGAATGAAGAAGGGTTTCGACGCGAACGTGAGCCGGGCCAAGCCCCGCGTGCGGCTCGGTGCGCTGATGGGTTCGTCGGCGGAAGTGACGGAGACGATGTCGTCGGACACCGTCGAAGCGTTGGCGATGCAGGTCGCGGCGGAAGCGCCGTCGGTGACTCCCTCGGTGACTGAGGCACCGATGCCCTCGCCGGACCTCGGGGCAGCGTTGCGCGCGCGCGCGTTCGCCCGCGCCAACCGACCGACCGCCGCCGAGGCGCTCACGTCGGCGCTCGCCGATGCGTCGATGCACCGTGACGCGCAGGGCGAGGCCCCCGTGGCGCCGCCGATTCCGCCGGTGGCTCAGGTGGCCGCGCCGGTCTCACCCGTGGCGGCCGCTCCGGTGGCGCAGGTCGTCGCGCACGCCGAGCCGCACCCCGACATGACCGAAGTGCAGACCGCGCCGCCGCCGATGCAGGACGAGCGCGACCCCGGCGAGCGCCGCGAGCGGCTGCGTGAGCGCCTCAAGGCGGTGCGTGAGAACCCGCGGCCCGAGCCGCTGCCCGACACGGTCGCCGAAGCGGGCGTGCTGGCGGTCGAGCGCATCTCGGCGCTGCAGAGCGAGCTCACCAAGGCCCGGGCGATGAACCTCGCGCTCGCGCAGGACCTGGAAGCCGCGCGCCGGCAGTCGGAGCGTGCGACCGAAGAAGCGCGCATGCGCATGGACGAAGCGCGCCGCCTCTCGAAGGAGATGGAAGGCCGCGTGACGCTGTTGTCGGAGCTGGAGCGTGAGCTGGAAGCGCTCGAAGGCGAGCGCAACGAGTCACTGCTCGCGCTGCAGGAGTCGCGTCAGCTGCTCGACGTCAGCGAGAAGGAGAAGTCCGAGCTCCAGGAAGTGCTCGCGAAGAAGAACGCGGAGATTTCGGATTCGCTCGCGGAAGAAGAGCGCCTGGCGACGGAGCTGGAGCTCGCGCAGCAGACGATGGATTCCCTGCGTCGCAGCGCCGATGCGCTCAAGGGCGAGCGCGACACGCTGGCCCGGCAGGTGAGCGAGCTGACGCGGGAGCGCGCGGAGCTGCTCGAGGCGCGCAAGGCGCTCGAGGCGGTGCACCGTGCGCTGTCGTCGGCCGCGATGCGCTGAACAGCTACGACGCGGGCTCCGCTGAGGGAGCCTGCTCCGTGGGCAGCACGGGTGGCGCGGTCGGTGCTGGCGCCGCGCTCACCCAGAAGCAGGCGACGTTCAGCACCACCATCAACGCCGAGAACAACCACAGCCCCATGAACACCGCGATGCCGGCGTGCAGCGCGATGGTGGCCAGCAGCCACGGGCGCCGCAGGCTCGGCACCCAGATGACGAACGCGTAGCCGCACTCGATGAACAGCGTGAGCCAGCAGCCCGCTTGCAGCACCAGCGGCCACTCGGCGAGCAGCGCGAGGTCGACCTGCTCGAACTGTGGAGAGCGCAACGCGCGCCACAGCGCTTCACCCGACCACCACTGGTCGCCCGACGCCTTCGACAGGCCGGCGTTCAAATAGACGAGGCACAGGTGCACCTGCAGCGCGCGGAGCCCGAGCCGGCCGAGCCAGGTGGGGCTCGCCTCAGCAGCGCCGCGCCAGCGGTCGACCGACCAGCGGCCCGCTGACGGCATCACCACCAGGTAGAAGAGCGCGGCGTGCAGGAGCGTGTCGAAGCCGTACACCGCGAGCGCGCCGCTGTTGCTGGCGACGAGGTGGGTGAGCAACGCCGCCGCCGCTGAGAACCTCGGCAGCAGCCCCACGCCGAGCGCGACCAGCGTGCAGCCGTAGAGCGCGAACACGGCGTGCACCACCATCGCCGACGAGACCCCGAGTGGCGCCACGGCGATGGCCAGGCGCGAGAGCCCCGGCATCACGCCCTCGCGCGCGACGTCGATGACGCGCCACTGCACGAGGCCGAAGTTTCCGTACAGCATCGTCAACGACGACCACACCATCGCCAACTGCGCGAGGCCGACCGCCGCCGTGCCGATTCGAAGCGTCGCTGCCGGCGCGACGTCGGCGGGCGCCAGCCAGAAGTTCCAGAACGACTCGAGCGGCTTCTTCATCGCGCCTCCCGCGTGGCGACGGTCGCCGGCGTGGTCTTGCGGCCGAACTGCGCCGCGAAGAGCGTGGTCCACGTGGGGCGCTCCCCGAGGACCCACGCCGTCGGCGCAGGCAGGTCGTGTCGTTGCCCGACCACCGTCACCGACGTCGCGTCGGGGTTGCGGCCCAGCGCGAGCGCGGCGAGCGACGCGGTCATCACTTCCCGGGTGGTGGTCTGCGCGAGCACGGCTGACGTGACGCACCCGACGCGCAGCCGCACCTCGGCGTTGGCGCTGTGCGGTTCGAGCGGCTCGAACCGCGGCCCGCTCGGTGTGTCGAGGACGAACCCGACGCGCATGGCCGACGCCACGGCCGGCGCGAAGAAGCTGTAGTCGGTGCCCAGGCCCGCAGCGCTGCGGTACGTGTGCAGCGCGCCCCCGAGCACGCCACCACCGCTCTCGCCCACGCCCCCCCACAGGCATGCGGCCACCAACACGACGTGCAGCGACGCGAGGCATGCGAAGCATCGGGCGAGAGCGGTCTTCATGCGCGCCTCGTCAGAAGAGGAACTGGTACTCGGACGCGTTCAGGTCGACCAGCACGCGCGACAGACGCTCGGCGATGGGGCCCAGATCGCCGCTCCCACCACCGTTGGTGCCGCCGCTGCCGCCACCGTTGGCACCACCGGAGCCGCCGCCGCTGGCGCCACACATCGTGCCGCCGCAGCACATGCGCGCCGCCATCGCGAAGCCGTCGGTGCGCACCGCGACGTTGAGTCGCGTGGCGATGAGGTTCACGTCGCTGATCGGCATGGTGCCGACTTCACGTGCGCCGACGATGGTGGTGCCGCGGAAGACCGGCAGCCGCAGGCGGTAGGTCGAGGACCTCTCGCCGGCGATTTCGCGCTCGATGGCGGTGACGTCGGCCTGGGTCCAGCCGCGGCTGCTGCCCAGCGCCGAACGGGCCATGCCGAGCTCGGTGTCGTCGAGGCCTTCGTAGTCGTCGTAGTTGCCACACGCGCTGACGGCGGCGAGGGCGAGGAATGAAGCGATGAAGAGTTTGCGCATGGAGGTCTCCGGGTGAGCGTGGAAATTCGGACTGCTCCCGGTGAACGAAGGGCGCGTCAGAACTTCCCGGGCGCGGTGCATTTCGGGAGCGTCGCGGCCCACCGCGGGCGGTCGTGCGCGGGCAGAATCACCACCTCTGGGTCGGCTTCGTGGAGCTGGATCAACTTCGCGTCCTGCGCGTCGTTCGCCGCTTCGTCTTCGTCGGTGAGGGTGCGCATGAGGAACGACTTCTGGACCTTGCGGTTCAGGGACTCGCCCAGGTTGATGAGGTCGCCCACGTGCGCGACCCGCAGCGTCGGGGTGTTCACGAACGTCACCACGCTCCCCGGGGTGTGCCCGAAGGCCGGCACCACCACCAGGGAGCCATCACCGAACACGTCGGCGCGCGCGTCGTAGTTCGCGTAGGGGACCGGCTCGAAGACCAGCGGCTCCATGCGGCCCGTCAGCGCCTTCACGTGCGCGGGCACCACGGCTTGATTCCCCGAATCCACGAACGCCTTCTCTTCCGCCGCCAACCACACAGGCACTTCAGGGAGCGCCGTGAGCCCTCCTGCGTGGTCGGGGTGCGCGTGCGAGAGGATGACGGCCTTCAACTTCGTCACGCCGAGGGTCGCGAGCGTCTCCACGAGCGACTCACGCGCGACGTTGCGGCCGGCGGTGTTGTCGAACACGAAGCGCTTCCACGCGCTGAGGTCGCGGGCGTCTTCACTGGCGCTCGGGGAAACGCCGGTGTCGATGAGCACGTCTCCGCCCGGGTGCCGCACGAGCAACGCCGCCGAGGTGACCTCCCACTTCTCGGCCGTCGGTGTACCGCCGCTGCCGTAGCTGCCGGGCGCCGAGAGCCCACCGGTATCTATCCAGCACACGGTCAGGTCGGTGGTCGGGCGGGGTGGCGTGACGAAGGCATGCGGGGCCGGCGAAGGGAGTGACGAGCAGCCCGCGAGCATCAGCAGTGGAATCAGTCGGTTCATGCCGCCAGCGTGCGTGCACGCCGCCACATTCGCCGCATGGATGTGCGAATGATGCATATTTGATTCATGAATGAGCTGGACCTGAACCTGCTTCGCGTCTTCGAGGCGTTGATGAACGAGCAGAGCGTGAGCCGCGCTGCCGCGAAGCTGCGGTTGTCTCAGCCCGCGACCAGCAGCGCCCTCAACCGCCTCCGCGAGGCGCTGGGAGACCCGCTGCTCGTGCGGACCCGCGAGGGCATGGTGCCGACGCCACGCGCGCTCGCCCTGAGAGGACCGGTCACCGCGTCGCTGCGCCAACTCCGGGAAGCGCTCGTGGCGCCCGCGCCGTTCGACCCGGTGTCTGCGCGGCGCACGTTCGTCATCGCCGCCAGCGACCACGCCCAGCTCCTGATTCTTCCGGCGTTGATGAAGCGCTTCGCGAAGTTCGAGGGGCTCAGGCTGCGCGTGGTGCCGTTGCCGCGCGACTTTCCTCTGGGGGAGTTGGAAGCGGGCGAGCTCGACCTGGTGGCGGGCGTGTTCGACCTCGCGCCGGGAGACCGCGCGCCACGGGGGCTCAAACGGCAGGTGCTCGCCAACGAGCGCTACGTGGTCGTGGGCCGAAAGAAGCACCCGGCGTTGAAGAAGGGGGCGCGCTTCGAGCTGTCGCTCCCCCAACTTCACGTTTCACCGCGCGGCGGCACCGAGGGGCGCTTCGAGCGGAAGACGAAGCTGCGCCGCAACGTGGTGCTCTTCACGCCGCACTACCTCGTGGCGCCGTGGGTGTTGGTGAGCACCGACGTGCTGGCGGCGCTGCCCGAGTCGATCGCCACGCGTTTCGCCAAACGGTTTCCGCTCGAGGTGAGGCCCGCGCCGCTCTCGCACGACGCGCTCGTGGTGCAGCAGCTGTGGCACCCGCTTCGTCAGGACGACGCGGCGCATCGCTGGCTGCGTGACGAGGTCTTCAAGTCTGCGGGAATCGCGACGCGCCGATGACGCACGCACCATGTCCGCGGTTCAGAACGTGGCGACGAGGCGGCGCTGCCACTCGCAGTCGTCCGGTCTCATGGCGCGGAGCTCCTCGATGGTTTCGTCGAGCGCTTTCGAAGCCGAGTGCAGTGACGCTTCGCCAGCGATGACGTCGTGCGCGCCGTACGCCTGGAGAAAGCGCGTCGAGAAGCCGTCGAAGGCCCACGTCAGCGCGGTGATTTGAGCCGGCGCGTCGATGCCGAAGGCTTCGGTCAGTCGCTGAAAGCGTTCCGTCGTCGCGTTCCACCGGGCGACCGCCGTTTCGAGTTGTCGCGGCGCGAGCGCCTTCAAGAGCGCAGCCCGCTTCGCGACCTGTTGCCTCATCACGTCCTGCTTCGCCAGCAGCGCTTCGGCGTCTGACTGCCGGCCGGCGAACGCGTGCAGCACCGCGATGAGGCGCGTCGCCTCGTCGGACTCACGGTCGCTCATCGGCACCGCGCGCATCGACTGTGCGGCACGAAGCCAGTCGCCGGTCGTCAAGGCGCGAGCGACGTCGCCGAGCGAGCCCATCGCGCTGGTGCGGTACTCGAGATTGATGTCGGCATCGGCCACCGCGCAGGTCGAACACCTCGCGCCGAGCAGCAGCACCGTCACCACGCCTTCGGTCACGCGCGCGTCGATGAGCACCGGTTGCATGGCCTCGACGCGCACCTGGAACCGTGAGCTGCGCGCGTCGGGCGACGATGCTTCCACCAGGTGCGTGCCTGCCGCGACGAACCCGTTCACTTCACGACCATCGAACGTCACCTTCACGTCGGGCGCGTCGATGATCACCGGGGCCTGCGAGCGCTCCGCGAGCACCGGCCGGGGCGACATCGACTTCTCGGGACATTCGGGCGCAGGCACCGCCACGCGAGGCACCTCGGGGGTGACGACGTGTCGGCGCTTCCTCGTGCGCAAGCCGAGCACCGCCACCAGCAGCACCGCGACGGCGACTGCCAGTGGGATCGCCCGTCGCGGGTTCACGGAAGCACGGCCACCGGCGCCGGCTCCGCAGGGCAGGGCAGGTGCACCGACGCCTGCGCGGTCGTCGCCACGTACACGCGCAGGTACGAGGCGTGTGGGTACACGCCGGTGATCTCGATCTTCGCGACGTGCGAGCGCATGCAGCCGAGGTCTCCACCGAAGCCGACGTCTTTCGACAGCTTGTTGCGCACCGCTTCGAAGCGCGCGCCGAGGTCGAGCTTCAACGCTTCACGCGCCTGGTCGCGAATGCCGTTGTGGTCGAGGCTCGCCTTCAACCCGAGCAGGAAGCTCCTGGTATCGACGGTCGGCTCGAGGTCGGGAATGCGCAGCTCGTTGTCGACCACCACCGGGTGACCCGCGAAATAGAGGTCTCCATCGAGGTTGGCCTTGATGCCCGACGCTTCAATCGGCCCCTGCAGGTGCAGCTTCACCACCAGCTCGTCGCGCGCCGACGCGTAGACCTCGGGCTTCTCGAGGAACAACTTCGGGTACGACTTCGAGAAGAAGAGCTTTCCGTCGGTGAACGCCGTCGACATCGCCTGCGCGAGCTCGTCGTACTTCGCGGCCACCGGCACCACGACGGTGAACGGGCCCGACGGCAGCGTGGCCACGTTCGACAGCCGCGGAGGCTCGCTGGGCAGCGACGTCGTGCCGCACGGCAACATCACGGCGGGCTCGACCACGAACGCGAGGTCTTTCTCCATGCCACCGGCGATGACGGTGGGCCCGGCTTCGATCGACGTCACGCGCAGCACCGCGCAGGCGTTGGCCTCGCCGACCTCGAATTGAATCGGCGTGGCGACGCGCTGGTACGCCTCCTTGACGCGCGGGTTGAGGTCCCACGAGTAGCGCTCGATGAATTCTTCGGTGAGCTGACGGCCGGCTTCCATCGCGCCGCCGAGCCCCTGCAGCGTGCGCAGCCGCATGTCCTTCGACTCCAACTTCACCTTCGCGCCCTGCAGGCGCGCCTTCCAGTCACTGGTGATGATGGGCTCGCCGTTGACGGTGATGGTCACGGGAATCACCTGCGCGCCGAGCATCGGCAGGGCGACGTCGAGCGTGAGGTCGGTCTTCGCTTCGACGCGGCCGTCGGCGAAACGGAGCGAAAATCCGCTTCGCTTCCACTTCACCGTGCGCGCGCCGTGGAACTCGAACTGCAGCTCACCTTCGGCTGGCACCGTCGAGTCGAGCGCGTGCGTGAGCCCGTCGTGCGTGGCGTCGAGATGCACCACCAGCTTGGCGGGGAGTGGATCGGCCACGAGCGGCGACGTCGAAGCCGCAGGGCGCGACGGGTAGAGCGGGATGCCCGCACAGCCGGACAGCAGGATGCAGAACGCGACACGCAGAACGCGCATGAGGCGTAGCTAAGCGCAGCGGCTTCCGTACTCCCTCGACTTTTGTGCACGCGCGCGAAACGAAATGAAACGACGCGGCAACTCATCGACATGCCCCAACGCGTTACGTCGTCTTCGGCTTCGATTCGTCGTCCTTCGATTCCTTCGGCGCAGCACAAGGTCGTCACCGCCCAGACCGCGTGGAAGCCGGGGGCGAAGAAGCCCCGCGCGGAGGTTCCGCTCGACCGCTGGCATCGGTTGCGCTCGCCGGTGCTCGAGGGCGTGAAGGTGAAGTCGACGGTCATCAGCGATGAAGCCAGACGCATGGCGAAAGGGGGCCTCGCGCCGCGGCAGGCGCAGGACATGCTGGACGAGTTGAACGGGCTCGGAATGGCGGAGCCGATGTGGCCGCACTTCAAGAGCATGGGCTTCAAGGACACCGACGCCAGTGACCTGCGCATGGCGTTGAAGCGCTTCGACAACGGCCGGAGGACGTCACTGGGTGAGTCCATCGGGACGGCCGGGCTCGCGAAGCGCGCGCCCAACGTCGAGAAGTTGTCGGCGGTGGTCGAGGCGCTCACGAAAGGGACGAGCGTGGAGTTGCCCGAGCTGCTCAGGCGCGCTCCGGCTGACGAACGACTCGCGCGCGCGACCGCGTTGCTCGAGAACGAGCTCTCGCACTTCCTCACCGACAACCCGGCGGACCTCGTGGACTCAGCGCCGGCTGCGGTGAAGCGTGGGCTCGAAGCGGTGATCAATTCGGAGACCGCGCAGCTCGCCAGGGCCGACGACGCCGGCTTCCGCAAGATGAAGCACGACGGGTTTTCGTCGATCGCGCTGCTGCGTGAGTTGACGGTGCTCGACCCGACCGCGGCGCGCACGGCGGGCAAGAAGTTCGCCGACGCGCTCAACGCCCACTGACGATTCGCTGAAAAGCCACGGGCCCGCTGGTGTCCGGGTCTTCGATGAGGACTCTCGCGCTCGGCGTGGCGTTGTTTTTCAGCGGTTGTGTCTCGACCTCGACGATGGGCCTGGCGCGCACGCTCAACAAAGGGGCCGTGCAGGGCTGGGTTGGTGGTGGCGCCTTTGCCCCGGTACCGCCCAACGACGGGCGCATGGCGCCCCTGCCCATGGTCGAAGCCGGTGTTCGCACGGGCGTCACCGACCGGGTCGAACTCGGTGCGCGCGCCGGTCTTGCGGGCATCGGTCTCGAGGGGAAGTTCGCGCTCGCGCGCGCTTCGACGATGGACCGGGGCGTGAACGTGTCGCTCAACCCGCAGGCGAGCGTCATCGTGCTGCCGTCCGGCGGTCTCTGGGGTGGCAACGTCGCGGTGTCGTTGCCCTTGCTCATCGGCATCGACTTCGCCGGCCACGAGTTGATCATCGGCCCGCGGCTGCACGACATGGTCGGCTTCGGCGGCCTCGGCGACCTCACGTACTCGGTCAACGTGCTTTCGGCCGGCTTGTCGCTCGGCGTGGCCATCAAAGTGGGCCCGGTGCGCATCGTTCCCGAGGTGTCGGCGCTGATGCCGTTTCACACCGCGGCGTTCGGGAGCCCCGGCGAGCTCGCGGTGAAGGGCGTCGTGCTTCAGGCTGGCGTCGGCGTGCTGTTGGGCTCCGCCGACGCCTACGAGCAGCGGCGGTGAATTACGGCGTGGTCGACGTCAGGAACAGCGCCGAAGGGTCGCTGGTGACGGTCGCGTACGCCGCACCGGCGCCGCCGGCCGACGCGGTGGCCGCCGTGTTGCCGCCCGATTGTCCACCGTTGCCGACCGACGCGCCGCCGCCCGCTGCGAAGCCGCCCGTGGAGCTTCCGTTTCCACCCGGGCCACCCGCCACGTTCAACGTGTCTTGCGTAATCGCCGGCGCGGCGAGCTGAATGAGGCCGCCACCACCGCCGCCGCCAGCGCTGGAGTTGGGGTTGGCGAGCACGTCGCCGCCCTTGGCCCCCGCGACCGAGATGGTGCCCGCGTTGGTGATGGACGTGTTCGAGATGACCACGATGATGCCGCCCGCGCCGCCACCGCCGGTGTTGGCTGACGTGCTGCCCACGAGGCCGGCACCGCCGACCGCGTTGATGGACGTGCCCGCGGCGAGCGACACCGCGCCGCCAGCGAGCAACACCACCGTGCCGCCGCCAGCGCCGAACGTCGTGGCCGAACCACCGCCGACGCTCCCGCCTTCGCGACCGGGGTTGAAGAGCTGGCGCGCGAACGAGGCGTTGCAACCGACACCTCCGGCGATGACCGCCGTTCCGTTGACCAGCGGGCCCGACGCCGACGTCGCGATGCCGATACCATTCGAGGCGCTCGGCGGCACGGTGATGGAGCCGCCCGCCGCGATGGTGATGGTGCCCGTCGCGCGCAGCTTGAGGCCGGAGGGAATGGTCCACGGGCCGTTGACGGTGATGGTCGTGAACTGCAGCGAACCGCTCGGCGCCGAGGTCACCCAGTTGAGGCCGCCAGCGGGAATCGTGAGTGCGCCGTCCTGGCCGCTGCCGAAGATGGACGCGCCGGCGCCGTTGCACACGTACTGCGTCGAGGTGATTTCACCCGCGTCGAGCGTGCCGTTCCCATTGGTGTCGACGCCCACTTGAACGCGCTTGCCAGCGGCCGGGCAGTTCGCGCCCGCGGCTTCGTTGGCGATGGCGATGAGGCTGTTACGGCCAGCGGCGCCTGCTGCGCCGGTCGCTCCCGTCGCGCCCGTGGCTCCAGTCGCCCCCGCCGCGCCGTTGCACACGGAGCGGGTGTTGAGCACCTCGTTGACGTCGAGCGTGCCGTTGTCGTTGAGGTCGATGCCCGCCTGAATGCGCGTGCCGCCGGAGGTGCAGGTCGCCGTGTCGGCGGTGAGGCTCACGAGGCTGTTGTGACCGTTGGTGCCATTCGTGCCGTTGGTCCCATTCGTCCCGTTGCACACGTACTGCGTGCTGGCGACTTCGCTGGCGTCGAGCACCGCGTTGTCGTTCACGTCGAGGCCCGACTTCACGACCGTGCCGCCGTTCGCGCACGTGCCGCTGGTGTCTGCCGTCATCGCCACCAGCGAGTTGTGGCCGGAACCGCCGCTGCCGCCGCCGAGCGTGACGGTGACGCTGGTCGCTCCGCACGTGAAGGTCACGGTGCCGTTGCCGTTGTCGGTCGCTTCACAGGAAGCACCGTCCGCACCGGCGGGGCCCGTCGGGCCGGTCGCGCCGGTGTCGCCCTTCGCGCCGTCGGAGATGGTGACCTGCGTGCCGCCCGCGCAGCTGATGGTTTTGATGCCCGCGGTGTCGGCGACGGTGCACGACGTGCCGTTGGCTCCGTTGGTGCCATCGTTGCCGGCAGCCCCGCGACGCCGCTGCACACGTACGAGGTCTGCGTCACTTCGCTCGCGTCGAGCGCGCCGTTGCCGTCGGCGTCGAGGCCCGCTTCGATCTTCGAGCCGCCATTCGCGCAGTGTTCACCGGCAGCTTCATCACTGAGCGCGATCAGCGACGACTTCGAAGGAGAACAACCGACCAGCACGACCAACGCCGCAGCGACGAGAGAACGGTACATGGGGCCTCATCGCTCGATTTCAGTCCGGCTACAACGCCTCAAGTGTGATGCGAGGGCCTCCCCACGCGCGAGGTCGATGTCGTTATTGCCGATCGCGACGCGCTTCGCGTTTCGTCTTCCGGGGAGAGTTCATGCTTCGAGTTTCGGTGGTCGTCCTGGCGCTCATCGCCAGCGGTTGTGCGTCGACGTCGACGATGGGGTTGGCGCGCACGCTGAATCGGGGCGCCGTGCAGGGCTGGGTCGCGGCGGAAGGTGGCGCCAACGTGCCGGTGACCACGACGCCGGGGAGTACGACGACCACGGCGGTCGGCTTCCCCAACGTGGAAGGTGGCGTGCGCTTCGGTGCGTCAGACCACGTGGAGCTGGGCGCCAAGCTCGGCTTCAACGGCATCGGCCTCGAAGGAAAGTTCGCGCTCGCGCGGCCAGAGACGATGGACAACGGCGTCAACGTGTCCATCGCGCCGCAGGCCTCGTTCGTGGGCATCGCGGCGCCCGGAGCGAGCGTCGGCAATCTCACCGCGCAGTTGCCGCTGCTGGTGGGCTTCGACTTCTCGGGCCACGAGCTGGTGCTGGGGCCGCGGCTGCACAATCAGTTCGCGTTCGGCACGGTGTCGACGGGCAACGGCATCGAGAGCGTGAGCCTCAACCTGTTGTCGGCGGGCATGACGGTCGGCTTCGCCATCAAGGTCGGCGCGTCGGTGCGCATCGTTCCCGAAGTCGCGTTGCTGGTGCCGTTCTTCGCGGCCGTCGGCGCCAACACCTCGGGCACGAGCAGCGTGGTGGCGGGCGCGGGCGTCGGCGGGTTCAGCCTGCAGGCGGGCGTGGGGTTCCTCTTCGGTTCACGCGACGCGTACGAGCGGCCGAGGCCGCGGGTCGAAGACGCGCCGTTGCCTCAGCCGATGCCGTACCCCGTGCAGCCGATCCCTGCAGACGCGCCGCCGATGCCGCCGCCGTCGAATGGTGAATCGACGGGCGCGGTGCAGCCGTTGCCGCCGCCGCCTCCGCCGCCGCAGCCCTGATCAGTTGCGCGAGTACTTCGCGACGTAGCGACCCACGTCGATGGGCGCGACCGCGGTGGCGGCCATCAACCCGCCCATCATCGCGCCGATGACGCCGACCGAGGTCATGTCGGCGCCCGCGAAGAACAGCCCGTCGATGGGCGTGCGCGGCCGCAACCACTTGTTCGCGAAGCGGTCGGGCGTCGGCTCGAGGCCGTAGATCGAACCGCGCGCCGGCCGCACGAAGTGTTCGGTCGACAGCGGCGTCGACAGCTCCACGAAGTCGACCAGCGGGCGCAGCTTCGGCAGCCGGCCGAGCAGCTGCTCCAGCAGCATGTCCTGCATGTCCTTCTTCAGGGTCTCGTAGTCATCACCGCGACGGCGCCAGCGCTTGTCACGCCACTCGGCGAACACGTCGTAGTCGACGAAGGTGACGACCTCCGCGGTGTGTTTGTCGCCCTTGAACTCGGGGTCTTTGAGCGACGGGAACGACACGTAGAGCACCTTCGCCGGGTCGGGCTTGCTGCCCACCGCCACGGGCCACGCTTCCTGATCGTGCGTCCACGTGTCGTAGAACCACTGATTGGCCGGCGTGCAGCCCGCTTCACGAATGTCGCCCTTGAAGCCGACGTACAGGCACACGTGCGCGGGCGAGGCCTTCAACTTCGCCACGCTGTCGGCCCACGGCTTCTCGCGGTGCGCTTCGGGCAGCATGTGCTCGACGGTCGGGCGCGCGCCGGCGGCGCTCACCACCACGGGCGCACGGAACTCGGCGCCGTCCTTCAAGCGCACGCCGACCGCGCGGCCACGCTCGATGAGAATCTCCTGCACGTCGGACACGATGCGCGTCCAGCCTCCGGCTTTCGCCACGGTGCCCAGCAGCGTGGTGGCCAGCTGCGCCGACCCACCGACGGGATAGAAGCCGCCCCACAGGAAGTGCTTCACCACCAGCGCGTGCATCGCGAACGCCGAGCGATGCGGCGGCACGCCGTAGTACCCCCACTGCGCGGTGAGCAGCGCCCGCAGGCGCTCGTCTTGTGTCAGCTCGCCGATGACGTCGGCCGTGGTGCGCTCGAGGTACGGCTTGATGCCGCGCTGCAGGAACCCGTCGGTCAGCCACGACGTCGCGTTCGGCAGCACGCGCGACATCGCGTAGCTCATGAAGTGCCGCGTCACCTGCTTGCACAGCGTGAGGTACTTGCCGATGGCCTGCCCCTCCTTCGGGAACGCGGCCGCGAGGTTCTTGCGGAACTGCGTCGGCGAGTCGGGGAAGTCGATCTTGAAGCCGTCGGGAAAATGAAACTGGTCGTAGGTCTTGCCCAGTGACGCCCACGACAACGCGCCGTCGGTGAGCGCCGTGAGCAGCCGCCCCGGCATCGCCTCGGGCATCACCTCGCCCACCGCGTGCACGCCCACGTCCCACGTGTAGCCCTTGCGCGAGAAGGTGTGCGTGAAGCCGCCGGGCACGTAGTGCTGCTCGAGCACCAGCACCCGCTTGCCCTGCTTGGCCAGCAACGCGGCGCAGGTCATGCCGCCCATGCCCGAACCGATGACGATGACGTCGTACGCAGCGGTCGGTGCTTCTCGGCTCCAGGGTCTGTCTTTCATCGGGTGGCGAACCCTATTCGCGGGACGTCGCACGTCACGCACCACTGTCGAAACTTTCTTTGACGGATGGAACGCACGATGTGGGGTGGGGTGGTTGTTCGTGCGCCACGCTCTCTGGTAGTGCCGCGCGCCCTTGCTCCCACTCCTCTTGATCAGCGTGTTGGCGGCGCCCATGCCCGGCGATGCCGAAGCGGCGCGTTTCAAAGCCGCGTTCGAACGGGGCGAGGCGTTGTTTCAGGCGCGCGACTTCGGCGCGGCCATCGCCAACTTCAAGGAAGCCGACCGTGCGCGGGCGACACCCGAAGTGGCCTGGGACCTGGCCCGGTGCTTCGAGCGGCTCGGCGACGAGGCCTTCACGCTCTACTACTACCGGCTGTACCTGCGCCGCGCGCCCAACGCGCCAGACACGCTCGAGGTCGCCGAGAAGGTGGGCATCGTCATCGCGCGCCTCGAGGCCGAAGGGAAAGGCGTGCTGGAGCTCGACGCGCCGCGCGCCGACGCGGTGACGCTGCAGGGAAACGTGTACCCGTCGCCGCCGGTCGCCGCGTTCCTGCCGCCCGGTGACTACGAGGTCAGCGCGCAGTTCACGTCCGGCGTGAAGACCATGTCGGTGCAGATCCGCTCGGGGAAGATGACGACCGTGACCTTCGAGCCGGTGCAGCCGCCGCTGCTTCACCTCGCAGACGCGTTGACCGCCGAGCAGATCGCCCAGGGCGTCGAGGCCGCGCCGTCTCCAGGCGTGAAGCCGCTCCGTGTCGCCAGCTACGTGGTGGCCGCTGCCGGCCTCGCGGCCCTCATCGCGGGTGGCACGCTGGGTGTGCTGGCCAACGGCGACAAGAGCGACGCGCAAGACAAGTCGCTGACGGTCGCCCAGGCGCAGCGCGCGGCGCAGGCGGCCAACGGCAAGGCGCTCGGTGCCAATCTCCTCTTCGGCATCGGCGGCGCGGCGGTGGCCGGTGGCGCGTTGATGTTCGTCTTCTCGATGCCCGAGCCGGGCATGAAATCGGGAGCCTCGAAGTGAAGCGCCTCGCCCTGACCGTCTTCGTCGTGCTGGCCGGCTGTGACACCAACGTCGCCGTCGACCCGGAAGGTCATCGCTGCGACGCCACCAACGCCTGCCCCGCAGGCTACGTGTGCCTCGACGGCTCGTGCCGGCGGGGCGCGCCCGTCGACACCTCGTGCGAAGGCGTCAGCTGCGACGAGCCGCCGGCCCCGGTCTGCGCCGGCAACACGGTGGTGCGCAGCTTCTCGGGGCGCTGCGTCTCGGGGCAGTGCCGGTACGAGCCGCTCGACACCACGTGCGCGACCTCCTGCGCCGGCGGAGCGTGTGTCGATGCCTGCGCGGGCGTCAGCTGTGTGACGCCGCCGTCGACCGCGTGCATCGACGCCCTGACCCTGCGCACCTTCGCGATGACAGGGACCTGTCAAGACGGTGACTGCCGCTACACGCAGACCGACACCGATTGTCCCAACGGCTGCGAGAACGCGTCGTGCAAGGGCGTCGACCTCTGCGCGGTGATGAACGTGACCTGCACCACGCCTCCCGACGCGGTGTGTGTGAATGGCGCGCGCCGCACGTTCACCACGCCGGGCACGTGTGAGCCGGGCACCGGTCAATGCCGCTACGTGTCGAGCGACACGCCGTGCCCCAACGGCTGTGCCCTGGGCGTGTGCCTCACGCCGAGCCTCACCTTCACGCAGACCGGCCCGCGCCTGCGCTTTGCCATCAATGGGCTCGACGTGGCGCCCGGTTCGTCGGGCAACTCGGCGATCGCCGTCGGCAACAACGGCAAGCTCGCGAAGTGGAACGGCGTGCAGTGGACCGAAGTGACGACGCCGTCGACCTCGAACCTCAACGCGGTGAGCTTCGTGAGCGGCACCGTGGCCTACGTCGTCGGTGGCGCCAACACGGTCTACACGGTGCGGCCGTCGACCAACGTGGTGACGCCGGTGCAGCTGCCCGGTGGCGCGTCGGCGAACCTGCGCTTCGTGAGCGGCCGCGGCGAGAACGACGTGCTCATCGCCGACGCGGCCGGTGGCTGGTGGCGCAACCGCGCCGGCGCGTGGACGAGTGGAACACTGCCGGCCGCCAACGCCCCGTGGGTGATTCGTGGCGCGCACCTCGACGAGACACAGCGCGAGCGGCTCGCGGGCAACTGTGCCGACGGTGCCACGCGCAAGCGCTGTGTCGCGTACCGGAACCTCGGCGGCTCGGCGACAACGTTCAACGCCGACCCTGATCAGGCCGGCACGTTCACGGCCATCGGCGGTGGCTTCGACGTGCCGACGAACCTCACGAGCGAAGGGCTGCTGGGCCTGCCCGACAACCTGCTGCGCACGCACTACATCAACGGCCTCTACGGCAACGAAGCCACCAACCCTGTGCTGAGCGGCGCCGGTGTGGTCGGCATCACCGCCCAGGCCGGTGGCAGCGGCCGCGACGTCTACGTGCTCACGTCTTCTGCAGCTCCCGCGGGCGTCGGGCACCTCTATCGCCTCGTCCGCGGCGCGCTCGGGGTCACCGCCAACGACGCGCTCACCACGTACTCGGGTGAAGAGACCATCTCGTCCAACGACTCGAGCGGCGTGCTGGTGGCCGAGGTGCGCCGCGCGCAGAACGTGAACAACGTGTTCCGCCGCGGCCCGGTGACCAACGAGGCCTTCGACGTGGGTGAAGACTTCATCGGCGCGTCGTTCGACGGCATGGGCACGCTGGTGCTGGCCACCAGCGGCGGCGACGTCGTGTTGCGCGCGCCGAACGCCAACACCTTCGAGTTGCGCCGGCCGATGACGCGTTGGGCGGCGCGCGCCGTCGAAGCCCGCAACGGCACCGGCGTGTTGCTGGTCGGCGCCAACGGCAACGACGGCGTCATCGTGCGCAACGTGGGGAGCGCGTTCACCACCGTGGCCACCGCCACCGGCACGCCCTTCAACGCCGTGTGCCGGGTGTCCGACAGCGACGGCTGGGCGGTGGGCGCCGCGGGCGTCATCTACCGGCTCACCAACTCGGGCGCGACGCGCGTCGTGTCGCCCACCACGAAGGACCTGGTGGCGCTCGACTGTGCCGCTGGCAACGCGGTGGCGGTGGGCGCCGAAGGCACGGTGCTTCGCTTCGGCAACGGGAGCTGGACCACGGTGGCGCCCGCCTTCCCGGGCGCCGAAAAGCTCACCACGGTGCAGCTGGTGATGGGCGGCGCGTACGTCGGCGGCGACGGCGTGCTGGCGCGCTACGGCGCCACGGGTTGGTCGTCGTTGCCGTCACAACCGGGCCTCAGCCGCCTCGTCGCGCGCTCGTCTCAAGAGGTCTACGGCACGTTCGTGACCGGCGGTTCGACGGTCGTGAAGCGCTTCGACGGCGCGGCCTGGAGCACGGGGTTGGTGACGGTTTCGGGTTCGCTGGGGGGGGGTGTGCAGCAGGGGTCTCGAGTGGTATGGGGTGGGACCTTCGGCGCCATCGTCGAAGGAGACTGAAGTTCCAAAAGTGGAGGAATTTCAAATGCCTGAGCTGGATCCGCGCTTCCAAATCCGTGCGCCGCTTCGCTGTGACGGCATCGGTCGTCTCGACTGTGCCGAAGACTCGGTTTCGGGCGAGCGCCTCGCGGTTCGCTGGGTTCCGCTCGACGCCAACGGTGAGCTCGCGGTGAAGGCCTGCGAGAAGCTCCCGGCGCACCCCACGCTGCCGCGCATTCTTCAGACCGGGCAGGTCGGCGCATCGGCCTTCGTGGCCCTCGATTTTCCCATGGGCGAGACGCTCGCCGCGCGCGGTGAGGAGCGGCTCGAGAACGAACAGCTGCTCAAGCTCGCCGCGCAGCTGTCTGACGCGCTGGCCACGGTGCACGCCCAGAACGTGGTGCACGGCGAAATGAGCCGTGACTCCGTGCTCTTGACCCGGGACGGGCGCGCCGTGCTGTGGGACATGCCGCTGGTCATCGCCAACCGCCTCGCAGACCGCCGCGGCGAGAACCGCCTGATGCAGAACCTGGTGAAGACCGCTCCGTACCTCGCGCCGGAGCGCGCGCGGGGTGAAGGCGCGAGCCAGCCGGCCGACGTCTACGGCCTCGCCGCGGTGCTGTGCATCGCCGGTGGGGCGCCGCTGCCGACCGCGTCGACCACGCTGGGCGCCGTGCACCAGGTGTCGTCCGGTGAGTGGTCGCCGCGCGTGCCCTCGTCGCTGCCCGAGCAGTGGCGCACCATGCTGGAGCGCATGTTGGCCAGCGACGCGAGCAAGCGCCCGACGGCCGCTGAAGTCGCGCTGGCGTTCGCGCGTGTTCCGGGCCAGGGCTCGCTGCCCACCGTGCCCGAGCTGCCCGCGGTGCGGCTGCCGGCCGAGATTCTCGAAGCGGCTGACGCGCTGATGAAGTCACAGGTCGAAGCGATGCGCGCGCCGACGCGTGAGCTCTCGCTCGAAGCGGTGCAGGCCGCCGCGGCTGCCAGCGTCGACCTGACGCCGGTGACGCCCACGCCCGCGCTGCCGCTCGAGACCGATGCGTTGCCGTCGCTGGAGCTGAAGCCGGCTCCGGTGGTCGTCGAAGCAGCGAAGCCGGCGGTGACGGTCGAAGTGCCGGTGGTCGCCGAAGAGAAGAAGCCCGACGTCGAGCCCACGCCGCACCCGTTCATGCGCGCCGCGCTCCACGCAGCTGAAGCGCCGCAGCCTCGCAGCGCCAGCTCCGACGCGGTGCCTGCGGTGACCGCGCCGGCGAGCAACACCCACGAGCACCCGTTCATGCGTTCGGCGATTCACGCGCGCACGGTCAGTGGTGATGGCGTCATCGAAGCGGTCGGGGTGCAGCGTGAAGCGGTTCGCATTCCGACGGTGGAATTCGAAGCGGTGCGCTCGACGGTTCCGTTGAACGACGGCATCGCGGTGTCGGCTGACCTGCTGGCCGCCGGGGCAACGTCGATGACGGCCGACGACGTCGCCGCCTACGACGCGTCACGCCGCCGCGTGTGGATGATGCTCGGCGTGTTCGGTGGTGCGGCGCTCGGGCTCATGGTGACGGTCATTCTGCTCGCGCACCGTGCGCCGGAAGTCGTGGTGGTGCCCGCCCCCGTCGCGCCGGTGCCCGTCGCTGCCCGGCCGGTGCTCGAAGAGCTCGCGCCGCTCCCGCGCATTGCGGCGCCTCCCAGGCCGGTGAAGCGTGCGGCCCCGGTCGCCGCGCCCGTCGAGACCGCCAGGGCCGAAGAGGTCGCGCCCGTTGCGCAGCCCGTGAAGACCGAGCCCGAGAAGTTCGAGTTCCTCGACGGTGCCGAAGCCCCGAAGGACGAGCTCAAGCGCCCCGAGATGTGACGTGTCGTGCTCGGCGAGCACGCGGTACCGGTCGTCGAGTGCAACGCTGGGCCGCGTCTCGGGGACTGGCGTGCTGCGACCCCTGAAACGTCGTCGGCTTCGCCCGAGCCGGTGACCGCCGTGGGCCTCGCGCCTTCGGTAGACGGTGCTTGCACCGCCGCCTGCAGAACGGCATCTACGCGCCCGTAGATGCGCGCACCGCTGACTGACGCCGAGCTCGACGCCCGCCTTGCCGGGCTTGGCCTGGTCCGCGACCCCTCCATCACAAACCCGCCGCCGTCGAAGAACCGCACGGTGGTGTGCAAGGTGAAGAACGGGAAGAAGCGGGTGCTCGTCAAGATCGCCGACGGCCCGGGCAACGTCGGCGTGCTGCGCGAAGGCTCCGTGCTCGAGCGCGTCGAACCGCTCTCGCGCGTCGCGCGCAGCCCGTTGCACCTGCCGCACGTGTACGCGTTCGACCCGGCGCACGGCCTGCTCGGCCTGGAGTGGATCCCCAACACCGAGACGCTGCACCACTTTCACCGCCGCTCCGGTGAGTACCCGGCGCTCGTGGCTGAGCAGGTCGGCAACGCGCTGGGGTACCTGCACCGCAGCAGCCGTGAAGGCCGCGCGCACTACGCCCTGGCCGACACCTTCCGCGACGACTCGGATCTGCTCGAGTGTTTCCTGCGCATGCGCCCTGATTTCTACGCGCGGCTGTCGACGGCGGGCATCGACTTCTTCGCCAGCGTGCAGGCCGACGCGCAGGCCATGACGGGACTCCAGGCGCTCTCGACGCAGCAGCTGCGCGAGAGCGAGAACGCGCTGCTCCACGGAGATCTGCGCCAGGCGAACCTGCTGCGCGTGACGAAGACCCCGAAGGCCACCAGCATCGTGTACCTCGACTGGGAGCTCTCGTTCTGGGGAGACCCCGCGCGCGACCTCGGCAGCCTGCTGTCTGACTACGTGATGGGGTGGATCGCGCCGGAGCATCGCAGCGAAGTGCTGGCGCGCCCGGTGCTTGAGACGTTCGCGCACGCGTTGCTGAAGGCCTACGCGGCGGCGCGTGAGCCCGGCTTCAAGCTCGACGACGACTTCCAGCAGCGCGTCGTCCGGTGGATCGGCACGGCCCTGCTCATCTCGGTGTACGGCATCTCGCACTACGAGCAGCACCTCGACGCGCGTGCGCTCGGTGTGGCGCGGCAGGCGCGCGAGATGCTCGGCAAGCCCGCCGAATGGCCGACGGTGCTGTGGGGGAAGTTGTGACCTCACCTTCGACCGACGCGCGCGTGCGCTACTTCCATTCGCGGCGCTTCACGCTGCGGGCTGGAGAAGAACCGGAGCTCCACCGCGCCTCGGGTGACTCGGGCTACGTGGCGCACCTGTCGGCCTGTACACAGGGCGCCACCGGGTGGGACTGGAGCTTCCGCCTCGTTCGCACCGGCCACGAGTGGGCGTTCCTGAGCGACGGCAAGCTGACGTTGTTCGTCGACGAGCCCGGCCAGTACGTGCCCAACGACGCCAGGCCGGGTGACACGGTGGCGCTGCGACTTCCGCGCGCGCGCGAGAACCTGCACCCGCACCGCTTCTCTCTGTTCGGAGGGCAGGGTGGGTGTGTGGTCGGTCACGGCTACACGAAGTTGTTCCTGCCCATCACCTACGAAGCCGCGCCGTCGCTGGTCGAAGCGTGCTCGAGCAAGTGGGCTGATCAGCTGCGCTTCTCGCTGCACGTGGCGAACTCGCCGTACGACTATGAGCGCGCCGACGCCGCGGTCATCGACGTGGGCGTACAGGACGAGCCGGGCGTGATGCGGTTGCTCGAGGCGTTCTTGCGGCAGTCGCCGAGCGCGTTGACGCCACGCGGGGTTCCGTTCGCCACCGTCGAAGGTCCGCTCAAGCTGGCGCGCGCCGAGGCGAAGGAGCGCGGAGATCTCTGTGACGGCTTCGGTTGGCGCCGCTGCAGTGAAGCGGTGCTTCAGGGGCAGTTTTGAGCCGTCGTCGCTGACGTCGCGCGGGTCGCGGTGCGCGCTGTCCTCGAGAGCTCCCCTGAACCCGTCTCGGTCGTGTTCTCGCGCCTCCGCCACGACCTCGCGGTCTGACGCCTCAACTTTCTGGGGGCGGTTCGATGCACCACGTCGACTGATCTCACGCAGTTGCAACGCGGCCCCGTCGTTGCACACCATGGGCGCATGTCTTCACCGGTTCGCGCCTGGATCCGTCGTGCCCTGCAGCTATCGGTGGTCGCGCCGCTCGCGTTGACGGCCTGTGGCCCCGACCTGAAGAACTCGACGGCCTTCCAGTGTGAAGAGTTTCACCCTGCGCTGACCGGCCTCGAGCTCCCCGTCATTCCCGACGTGATGGAGCTGCGCACCGTCTCCAACCGGCAGTTCAACGACCCGGCCTCACGGTCTTCCACGTCGAGCAGCCGCGTGGGTGTGGTCTGCCTGACCGCGAATGACAAGCCGACGTGCGAAGCCGCGTTCGCCACCCTCGAGCCGGGCGGCGGCTTCGCGGCCGAATGCTCGCAGCTGTGCGTCGACTACCACCTCGCCACCACGCGCGGAGACACGGTCACCGCGGTCGCGACGCTCGAGCAACTCAAGAACTTCCTCGGGCCCATCGACACGCCACAGGAGGCGATGCTCATCGCGTTCGCCAATCGCTTCCGCGTGAGCTGCGACGATGCGTCACGGGGCTCGGCGAAATCGGACCGGGGCGGTTGGCAGGTCATCGCCACCAGCGGTCACGCCTGCGGTGAAGGCACGGCGCTCATTCGTCACTACCTGCACGTGTCGACCGACGGCGAGCTCACCGAAGAGCGGTCCGAAGTGCTGCAGCGGGGCATGCCCGGCTGTGCCATCGGGCGCCGGCCTGCGGGGCTCTCGTCGCGCGGCGTGAGCGCCTGTGACGAAGCGGTCGGCCGCCACTTCGCGCAGCTCGCGCACCTCGAAGCGGCTTCGGTGCCTGCCTTCGAACAACTGCACGACGAGCTGTCGCTGCACGGCGCGCCCGTAGAGCTGCGACGCGACGCCCTGCGTTCTGCGCTCGACGAGTTCCATCACACGAAGTTGATGACCGGGCTGTCACACCGCTTCGGTGCGCACCCCGAAGCGCCGCAGCTGTCCGCGTTCACGCCGCGCTCGCTGCTCTCCCTCGCGCGTGACAACGCGGTCGAAGGTTGTGTGCGTGAGACGTTCGGTGCCCTCGTCGCCCAGTACCAGGCACGGCACGCGGAAGACGCGGAGGTGCGCGCCACGATGACGCGCATCGCCGAAGACGAGACCCGTCACGCGGAGCTCTCGTGGGCCATCGATGCGTGGGCGATGCACAACCTCTCGGCGGCGGAGCGTGTGTCGGTGCACCTGGCGCGTCGCCGTGCACTCGAAGCACTGCGTGAAGAAGTGAAGACGGCCTACGACCCGGACGTCGCGCGGCTCGCGGGGCTCCCCTCTCCGCAGGTCGCCGCGGTGATGCTCGACGCGCTCTTCGCGGAGGCGTGAGCCGCGTTCGACGGCCATCTGCCGAAGAGTGGTTCGGTGTAGGTGGTGCTCGCTCTCCGACACACGTTTTGCAGTTTCCGATCGATTTCCTGCAGTTGCCGAGTGCCTGCTCGCAGCTGCCGAGTGCCTGCTCGCAGTTGCCGAGTGCCTGCCCACGGTTGCCGAGTGCCTGCCCACGGTTGCCGAGTGCCTGCTCGCAGTTGCCGACTGCCTGCTCGCAGTTGCCGAGTGCCTGCTCGCAGTTGCCGAGTGCCTGCTCGCAGTTGCCGAGTGCCTGCTCGCCGTTGCCGAGTGCCTGCTCGCCGTTGCCGAGTGCCTGCTCGCAGTTGCCGGGTGCCTGCTCGCAGTTGCCGAGTGCCTGCTCGCAGTTGCCGAGTGCCTGCTCGCAGTTGCCGAGTGCCTGCCCACGGTTGCCGAGCGCCGCCTGACAGTCGCTGCGTCGTGAAATGAGCCCCCGTGTCGCGCGTACGGCGCGCGATGCGCACGGTCGGGAAATTCCGCGTTCTGGGTTCGCCGACGCCGTTGATGAGCATGCTCGACGGCACGCCCGCGAAGAACCTGCTGGGTTGCGGAGACCCATGTGTCGTCCGCTTCGAGGACCGATGGACGATGTTCGTCGGCGGCTTCCAGACGAACTTCAAGAACAACCTCTTCGCGCTGCAGTCGCCGGAGCACGCGGCGCTCGACTCCGACGCGTGGCAGTTCGTCGGTGAACGCGGCCGCGCGACGCCGTTGATCTCCCAGCCCGACCGCACGTCGTGGGACCACTTCGGGCTGCACACGCCGAGCTACGTGCGCGGTGAAGTCGGCGGTGTTCCCGTCGAGCGCATCTTCTATGCGGGCCGCGGGTCGACGCGCGTCGTCGACAACACGACGCCGTACTCCATCGGGGTGCTCACCCGGCGCGAGGGCGCGTGGCACCGCCACCCGGACCCCGTGCTCACCGGCACCGGCGACAGCCCCAACGTGCTCGAGCCCAAGGCCGCGTAGCTCGATGGGAAGTGGCGCGTGTGGTTCACCACCACGCCGCAGGAGGCGGGCAAGCACGCGCAGGTTCGCTACCGCATCGACTACGTCGAGAGCGACGACGGGCTCACGGGCTGGTCGAAGCCGGTGACGGTGTTCGACGAGGCCGACGGCTACTACGACGCGGCGGTGTCGCGCGCCGGCGAGCGCGACTTCACGCTGCTGCTGTGTCGCAGCACCAACCTCTACGGGCGCGCGCCGTTTCCCGAGCAGGGGCTGTGGCTGGCCAGCGGTGGCCAGAACTTCGGCGCGCGGGACAACTGGCGCAGCGAAGGCGCGTTGCTGCGCTGCGACGCCCAGACGCCCGAGTGGTACCGCCACGGTCCCTTCGGCCCGTCACTGGTGACGCTGGAACAGCCGACGCCTCGTGGCGCCAGCGCCTGCGTCTTCTTCTCGGGCGTCGATTCGCGGAGGAACTGGTGGTCGCTCGCGTGGCGCAGCCTGCGGCGCCGGAAGTGGCCACCGCCGCCGGCGCCGTTCTTCTTCTCGCTGGGCCGGCTCGACCTCGCGTCCGACTGAGCGAAGCGGCTCAGAGTCGCGAGACCGACTCCACGCCCCACCACGCGCCGATGACGACGGACACGAGGCCCGTCACCAGCAACAGCGCTGCGGTCGCCTTCGGTGAGCGCGCCAGCTTCATCAACGGCACGCCAGCCAGGCCCGTGAGCATCGCCATGCCCACCACGCTGCCAGCGCCGAACAGCACGATGTACGAGATGCGCGCGGCCGCGGTCGGCAACTCGGCCAGCACCAGCGCCGTCAACGCGCCGCTGCCCGCGAGCCCGTGCATCAAGCCGATGAGCAACGGGCGGGTGGCGAGCGTCCACCGGCTGACGTGTACGTGCGAGGTCGGCGCCGTGTGCACGTGCACCAGCTCACCGTGCGCGTGCGCATGTTCGGCGCCGAGCCGGCCTTCGCGCACCGCCTTCATCACCGCGCGTACGCCGAGCGTCATCACCATCACCGCCACCGCCAGCTCGAAGGCCGCCGACACGTGCTCCGGCATCTGCGCGCCGAGCATCGCCAGCGAGCCACCGACCACGAGGAGCGAGAGCGTGTGACCCAGCCCCCAGAACGCGCCGAGCCGGAAGCCGGCGTGGGCGCCGCGCTCCTCGGTCGCCAGCGTCGAGACCGCCGCCAGGTGATCCGGCTCCAGTGCGTGGCGCATGCCGAGCGCGAGACCAACGAGGCTGGGCAGCAGAGCCGTCACGCGCGCGCCTCTAACACCGTGGGGTGCGCTCCCCACCCGAAATCAAAACCCGCTGGAAGATCAATGGAGTCCAATGTCGCACCCGCTGTGAACACCAGTTCCCATCTTGCAGGAGTTTTTCATGAGGTCGATCCTCCACACCCTCATGCGTCGCGCGCTCCCGTTTCTACTCATCGCTGTCACTGGTTGTGAGGCGACGTTCCTTCCCGGCGAGGGAGGGCCGAACCCGGTCGATCCCGAAACGCCCGTCGTGGAGGAAGTCAAACCCATCGTCACCGCGTGCACCGACACGCCGACGCCGGGCACCGCGCCGTTGCGCCGGCTCTCGCACGAGGAGTACCGCAACGTCATCACCGACCTCTTCGGCGACGAGGCCCTCAGCCGCAACGTCACCAGGGACTTCATCAACGACCCGATGTCGCTGGGCTTCACCAACAGCGCGCGGTTCCTCGACGTGAAGCTGGTGATGGCGCAGGCGTACATGAAGGCCGCCGAGACGCTCGCCACGCGCTCCGTCGCCAGCGCCAACCTGCCAGCCATCGCGCCGTGCCACGCCACCGGTGACGAGGCGTGCGCGCGCACCGTCATCGACAACGTGGTCCGCAAGCTCTACCGCCGCGCGCTCACCGCCGACGAAGTGAACCAGTACCTCGCCATCTACCGGCAGGGCCGCAGCAACACCAACTTCGCCACCGGCGTGGAGTGGATGCTGCTGGCCGCCTTCCAGTCGCCGCACTTCCTCTACCGCCCCGAGGTCGAAGGCGCGTTGGACGCGCGCGCCGTCGCGCCGTACGAGCTGGCCAACCGCCTCTCGTTCTTCCTCTGGCGCTCGATGCCCGACGACGCGCTGCTCACCGCCGCCCAGACCGGCAAGCTGGCCACGAAGGCCGACGTGGAACGTGAGGCGCGCCGCATGCTCACCGACCCGAAGGCCGAACGCGTGTTCGAGTTCTTCGAGCAGTGGCTCGACATCGACGAGCTGCCTTCCATGGCGCGCAACGCCACCGCCTTCCCGGGCCTGAGCCCCACGCTGGCCAGCGAGCTGCGCGAAGAAGCGCGGCAGTACGTGAAGCACACGGTGCTGGAAGACGGCGTGTCGCTGCAGGAGTTCCTCACCGCGCAATACACGTGGGTCAACGCCCCGCTCGCGCGCCACTACGGGCTGACCGGCGTGACCGGCAGCGACTTCCAGAAGGTCTCCTGGACCAGCGGCAAGCGCGGCGGTCTGTTCATGCTCTCGGGCGCGCTCGTCAGCCACGACAAGCAGACGCGCACGTCCATCGTGAACCGCGGCCTGCGCGTTCGCACGCTGCTCTTGTGTCAGACCGTGCCCTCGCCGCCGGACGACGTGCCGTTGAACCTGGGCCCCATCGACTCGACGGCGTCGCAGGGCGACCGCCTCGCCGCGCACCGCACCAACGCCAGCTGCGCCGGCTGCCACTCGCTGCTCGACCCGCTGGGTGAGCCCTTCGAGACCATCGACGCCGTGGGCCGTGAGCGCGTCGTCGACGAGGGCGGCCACACCATCAAGACCGAGGGCGGCATCGTCAACACCACCACCGTCAACGGCAAGGTCGCCGACGGCATGGACCTGATGAACAAGCTGGCGGCAGCGCCCGAAGTGCAGGAGTGCTTCGTGCGTCAGCTCTTCCGCTTCGGCAACGGCCGCATCGAAGAAGACGCGGACCTGTGCAGCCGGCAGCGCGCGCTCGAGTCGTTCACGAATTCGGACTTCAACGTGAAGGAGCTGTTCGTCGCGATGACCCAGACCGATGACTTCCTCTTCAAGGCGGCGGTGACGCAATGAATCGGCGCAATTTTCTCCGCGCGGGCGGCGCTGTGCTGGCGCTGCCGATGCTCGAATCGCTTCTGCCGCGCGCGGCGTGGGGCCAGACGATGACCGCGCCCCGACGCGTCATCACGGTGTTCACTGCCAACGGCGACGAAATCACCACGCGCTTCGGCACGCGCACCGAGACCGGCTTCACGCTGGGCGATTTCCTGCGCGCGTACGAGGCGCAGCGCGCCGACATGCTGTTCGTGGAAGGCGTCGACAAGTACCACGGGCGCCTGCCTGACGGTCAGCGCTCCGACGGCCACCAGCAGGGCGGTAGCGCGCTCGCGCCGTGGAAGTCGGGCACCGGCTCGTTCCCCATCGGCGGCGGCAACGGCGCCACCATCGGCTACGTGCTGGGGCCGAGCCTCGACAAGCGGCTCGGAGACCTCGTCAAGGCGCGCGACAACGTGCGCCACGGCAACCTCGTGTACCGCGTCGGAGATCGCGGCAACAACATCTGGAACCAGCACGCGCACAACGGCCCCGAAGGCACGCAGGCGCCGATTCCTCCCGAGACCAACCCGTTCACCGCGTACACCCGCATCTTCACCGACGTGACGCCCGAGGCGCGTGAAGCGGCGCTGCGTCGCCTGGCGATGCGTCAGTCGGCGCTCGACATGGTGAAGAGCGAGCTGGCGGCGCTCAAGCCCAAGCTCTCGGCGGCCGACGCGCTTCGCCTCGAGCAGCACAACCAGAGCGTGCGCGACATCGAGCAGAGCCTGTCGTCGATGACCGCCAACGTGCCGGCCTGCACCACCGTCGACACCGGCACCGCCATCGACCCGTACACCGCGGCCAACTGGAACGAGATCGGCAAGCTCTTCTTCCGCATCATCACCATGGCCTTCGCGTGTGACCTGACCCGCGTCGTCAACTTCAACTGGTCGGGCAACACCTCAGACCGCGTGTACGCCGAGCTCGGTCACACCGACGGTCACCACACCATCTCGCACGACTCGAGCGCCGCGGCGTTCACCAGGATCCGCCAGATTCACAACCTGCTCCACACCACCACGGTGGCCGACCTGTACGGCGCGCTCAAGGGTGTGCAGGAGTACGGCGGCACCGTGTACGACAACACGCTGGTGATGCACTGGAGCGAGCTCGCGCAGGGCGACACGCACTCCAATTCGAACAACCTGGTGATGTTCGGCGGCGGTGGCGCCAGGCAGTACTTCCGCACCAACCGCTACGTGAAGCTGACGGCCGCGGCCAACGGCTCGAACAGCTTCTCGGACCTGCAGGTGCACCTGTTCAAGTACATGGGCTTCAGCGACGTGAACAGCTGGGGTGACCCGCTGTGCTCGTTGGGCAAGCTGCCCACCGGCCTGACCTGATACACGGCGCGCATGTCGCGCGTCGTCATCGCCGGGGCCGGTTCGCTGGCCCAGAAGCTCCAAACGCACCTCGGTTCACGACACGAGGTGCGGCTCACCACCGGCGTCGACCTGACCGCGCGCCACGAGGCGGAGGTCGCGCTCGCCGGTGCCGAAGTGGTGGTGATGCTGGCGCAGGCCCGCGCACCGCTCGCCGCGCTCAAGACCGCCGCGCTGAATGACGTGGACCAGCTGATGGCCGACTCCGTCGCGCGCGCGGCGAAGTTGGTGGGCGCACGACACCTGGTTCACTTCGCGTGTGGTGACGACGACCGGCGCGTGCCGTTGCTCGAGAAGAGCGGGCTGGTGGTCTCGACGCTGCGCGGTGGCGGGCCAGATCCGGTGACGGCGCTCGCCCAGCTCATCGACGGTGGCGCGGTGCCTGCTCCGGCGCCGTGGAGCTCGAGCACGCCCACGCGCGACGAGCCGCGTTGGCGCACGTGTTCGGTGCAGCGCTACGTGATGCCGAAGGGCTGGAACGCCACCAGGCTCGCCGAGGCGTACTTCGCGTGGCTCCCGGGCAACGCGCCGTTCACCAAGGTGTCGCGGGTCAACGGTGTCTTCACGCTGCACCTCGCGGGCATTCGCGCGCTGGTGTTGCGACGTGAGCCGGGGCGCTCCGACGACGACACCGCGTGGTTCGAGATCGCCGACGGGGCCTTCGCCGAGCGCGGCAAGGGGCGGCTCGAGTTTCGCGTGTTGCTCGACGGCAGCGTGCTGGCGGGCATCATCGGCTACGAGCCGTCGTTGCCGTTCTTCCTCTACCGCTTCACCCAGTCGCTGATTCACGAGCGGGTGATGAAGCGCTTCGGAACCTGGCTCGAGACGCAGTGATGAAGCTGCTGCGCGCCTTCATCTACCCGGTGAAGTCGTTGCGCGGGGTCGAGGTGCCGTCGCTCGAGCTCGACGCGCTGGGGCCCGTCGGAGATCGCCGGTGGATGGTGGTCGATGAGAAAGGCCGCTTCGTCACGCAGCGCTCGGTGCCGGCGATGGCCACGATTCAGCCTGCGCTGGCTTCGGGCCAGCTGACGCTGCAGGCCAGTGACGCGTCGCTGCGGGTCGACGAGCCGCCGGCCGACGGACCACGTCGCCGGGTCACGGTGTGGAAGGACAGCTTCGACGCGCTCGACGCGGGTGAGGCCGCGGCCGCGTGGCTCTCGGCACAGCTGAAGACGACGGTGCGCCTCGTGAAGTTCGCGCCCGACGTTCGCCGCGACGTCGACCCGAACTACGCGCGCGACGCGCAGACCTCGTTCTCCGACGGCTACCCGCTGTTGATCACCAACGAGACCTCGCTCGACGCGCTCAACGCGAAGCTCGCCTCACCCGTGCCCATGGAGCGGTTCCGCCCGAACCTGGTGGTGCGCGCTGATCAGCCGTGGGCCGAAGACGGGTGGTCTCAGCTCGTCATCGACGGCGTTTCGTTCGAAGGCGTGAAGACCTGCGCGCGCTGCGTGATGATCAACACGGATCAGCGCACCGGCGCTCGCCCCGATGGCGACGCGCCGCTCAAGACGCTCACCGCGCTGCACGGGGTGACCGGGCGCGGGGCGATCTTCGGGATGAACCTGGTGCATCGCGGCACCGGCCCGGTGCGCGTCGGCTCCGGGGTCTCGTTGCGCTGAGTGCGGCTGTCGCCTTCCGCTTCACCTCGCGGAGACCGCACGTACACCGGTCATGAGCAGGGTGGATTTTCCTCGTCGCACAGCGCGATGTCGGGAACGCAGCACTCACCGGGTTCGCTCAGGCACTGCTCGCCCCGCCCGGTGCATGCCAGAAACAGCACCGGTCGATCTGCGGGACGCGTCACCACCTGCGGAGGCAGGTATGGCTTCTTACCGCGGCGCTTCTCGTCGACTTTCTCCGCACTCATTTTCTTCCCCCTCGCCCCCGAGCGGCCCGAACCCTACGCGCGTTGAGCAAAGCGACAACTCAGGTGGGAACGCGGTAACTACGGGTCATGTCTGACTGCCTCTTCTGCAAAATCGTTTCGGGCGCGATCCCCGCGAACAAGGTTCACGAAGACGAGTTGTGCATCGGCTTCAAAGACATTCACCCGCAGGCGCCGCAGCACGTGCTCTTCATTCCCCGGCAGCACCTCGCGACGCTGAACGACGCGACGTCGGAGCACCGCGAGCTGCTGGGGCACCTGATGATCAGCGCTGCGAAGTACGCGCGTGAGAACAACCTCGCTGATGCCGGCTATCGCGTGGTCATGAACACCAACCGCGAGGCGGGACAGACGGTGTTCCACGTGCATCTGCACATGCTTGCGGGCCGTCAGCTCACCTGGCCGCCGGGCTGATTTCGTCGTCAACGCGCCGGGCGGGTGTCACGCTCGCCCGATGGCCCACCTCGACCTCATTCCGAAGAAGGACGTCTCGAGTTTCCGCAAGCTGGCCATCGGTACGTGGCAGACGGCCTACGACCCCACCGTCTACGGAACGATGCGCATCCGCATGGAGAAGTCGCTCCACTACATCGAGCGCTTCCGTGAAGTGCACGGCGTGAAGCTGACGGTCACGCACCTCGTCGCCAAAGCCATCGCCGAGGGGCTCAAGAAGTGCCCCGACGCCAACGCCATTCTGCGCTTCAACAAGATCTACCTCCGCAAGCAGGTGACGTTGTCGGTGCTCGTGGTGCAGACGGATCAAGGCGACGGAAAGGTCGACCTCACGGCCGCGCGCATCGCCGACGCTGATCAGAAGTCACTCAAGCAGATGGCCGCCGAGATGCAGGAGGCGGTCGACAAGGTCCGCAACCGCAAGGACAAGGCGCTCGAGGAGAGCAAGGGGACCATTCACAAGATCCCCTTCCTCTTCATGAACGCGTTCCTGAAGCTGCTCGGCTTCCTCATGTACACGCTCAACCTCGACCTCTCGTTTCTCGGCATGCCGAAAGACGCGTTCGGCGGCGTGACCATCACCAACGTCGGCAGCCTGGGCCTCGACATCGCGTACGTGCCGCTGGTGCCGTACACCAACACGCCCATCTTCATCGCGCCCGGAGCCGTGCAGGACGTGCCCGTCGTCGAAGGCGACAAGGTGGTGCCCGGGAAGATCATGCACCTCAACGCGTCGTTCGATCACCGCTTCATCGACGGCTTCCACGCCGGGCTCATCGCCAAGACGGTGCGCGACATGATGGAGAACCCCTTCGAGCGCTTCGACCCGGTGTGATCCGACTGATCCGCATCAGCCACGCTTGTTGGGGCAGTTTGCGACGTTGTTGACAATCATTCTCAAAATCCCCTAAGCGCCGCGGGCATGCACTCCACGGTCGAGCTGTTGGCGCAGAGCCCGTGCGCGAAGGTCACCCGCTGTGAAGGTGGCCACTTCCACCTGACCGTCGGCCCGGTGACCGTGTGCATGGAGCCCGACGTCTTCCGCGCGGTGGCGCTCACCATGCGTGACGCCGCGGCTCGCCTCGAGGCTTCGCAGGCCCCGCAGGTGCGCGCATGAAGAAGTGGCTCTTGCTGCTCGGCCTCGCGGCGTGTGGTCCCGAACTGCCCGTCGAGACGCGGCCCGACTTCTCTTCAGACCTGCCCATCTCCGGCGTGTCGCTCGAGTGGGAGACCGCGTTCAACGAGGGTGACGCGCTCTTCGACCTGCCGTTTCGCGAGGCTGATGGTCTGGGCCCGCTCTTCATCCGCACGTCGTGCGGCAACTGTCACCGCGCCGCGGCGCGTGGCCCCGGCCTCGTCGAGCGCGTGGTGCAGGTCGACTTCGACGGCAGGCCCACGCCCGGTCAGCCCGCGTTGCCCTACGGCTCGGTGGTTCGCCCGTACGCGAACTCGGGCGCTACGCCGTTGCTGGCGCCGATGCGCGACGACGTGAAGGTCTCCCGCCGCGCCGGCATTCCGGTGATGGGCCGCGGGTGGCTGGAGGCGGTCGCCGACTCGGAGCTCGTTCGCGTGGCCGCAGAGCAGGCGCTGCGCACCGACGGTGTTTCAGGCCGCATCAACTACGTGAAGTGGATGAGCGAGCCCAACAGCGACACGCGCTTTCACCAGCACCGCCTGGGTGACACCGTCATCGGCCGCTTCGGCTTGAAGGCGCGTCAGCCGATGCTCGACGACTTCGCGGCCGACGCGCTGCAGGGCGACATGGGGCTGACCTCGCCGCTGCGGACGCACGAAGTGCCCAACGCCGAAGGCCTCGCGGACGACCGCAAGCCGGGCGTGGACATGACGATGGCGCAGACCAACGCGCTCGCCGACTACGTGCGCCTCATCGCCATTCCGCGACGCAAGGCCGCCAACGAGAACGGCCGCCAGAAGTTCGAAGCGGTGGGCTGCAACGCCTGCCACGTGCCGTCGCTGCGCACGCGCGACGACTACCCCATCGAACAGCTCGCCGGCGCCGACGCCCCCATCTTCACCGACCTGTTGCTGCACGACCTGGGGCCCACGCTGTCCGACGGCATCGTCGACGGCGACGCGAGCGCGAGTGAGTGGCGCACCGCCCCCCTCATCGGCGTGCGGTTCCTCACCGCGTTCCTGCACGATGGCCGCGCGGCCTCCGTCGACGAAGCCATCCGCCTCCATGGCGCCGAGGGCAGCGAAGCGAAGTCTTCCGTGGAGTCCTACGCAGCGCTGGCCGAAGACGACCGGGTCGCACTGCTCGAATACGTGTCGTCATTGTGAGCTGAAGACACCATGCGTTTGCGTCTGCTGTTGCCCGCCGTTTCCATCATCGCGTCTGCCTGCACGCCTCCTGAAGAGGTCGCGGCCACCGAGACCAAGTCGTACGTCGAGACCAACCTCGACGCCTTCGTGAGCGCGACGACCGCGCTGTGCGACGCGGCTCCGGCGCCCGACGCCGACGGGTGGAACGCCACGGCCGACGCCGCCGCGGTGACGAAGATGAAGACCGAGTGGAAGAAGGCGCGCGTGGCCTACGAGCGCGTCGAGGGCTCCATCGCCGTGCTCTTCCCCGAGCTCGATGCGTCGACCGACGAGCGCTACGACGGCTTCGTCGAGAACGAGAAGGACGAGAACCTCTTCGACGATCAGATCGTCACCGGCGTGCACGGCATCGAGCGCATTCTGTGGAGCGACTCGATCCCCGCCGAGGTGAAGACCTACGAAGAGGGCCTGCCCAACTACGTGGCCGCCGCGTTCCCCGCGAACGAAGCCCAGGCCAGCGACTTCAAGAACAAGCTGTGCGCGAAGCTGGTCACCGACTCGAAGAAGATGCGTGACGACTACAAGCCGCTCGCGCTCGACACGCCTGCCGCGTTCCGTGGCGTCATCGGCTCGATGGAAGAGCAGCTCGAGAAGACGACCTTCGCCGCCACCGGTGAAGAGGAGTCGCGCTACTCGAAGCACACGCTGGCCGACATGCGCGCCAACCTCGAGGGCGCGACGAAGACGTACGAGGCGTTCCGCCCGTGGCTCAAGTCGAAGGGCCAGGACGCGCTCGACACCAGCATCACCGCGGGGCTGGCGAAGGTGAAGAGCGCGTACGACGCCATCTCGGGTGAGTCGATCCCCACGCCGCCGGCGACGTGGAGCGCCGCCAACCCGTCTGAAGCCGACCGCGCGACGGACTTTGGCAAGCTCTACACGCTCGTCGAAGACGAGACCGCCACCACCGGTGACGCGCTGGTGGCCAACATGTTGAAGGCGGCCGACGCCCTCGGCATCGCGGCGCTCCCGGAATAAGGAAGGCCCATGCGGTACGCGGCAGCCCTGTTGGTGTGTTTCATCGTCGCCGGTTGTGGCCCTGAACCAGAGCCACCGCCGCCGGCGGGCTTCATCGCCCTCGAGCGTGACTTCATCGGTTACGACACGTGGGAGGTGAAGGCCTTCGAAGGCGAGTTCGTCGACGAAGCGCACACCGCGGGGCCGCGCAAAGTGTTCCTCAACAAGCGCGCGCCGTCCGGCTCGACCGAGTGGCCGGTGGGCACCATCTTCGTCAAGGAGTTGGACTTCACGACGTTCGCGATGGTCAAGCGCGGCAACGGCTACAACGAGAACGGCGCGAAGGGCTGGGAGTGGTTCGAGCTCACGCGCGACGCCAACGACGTCTCACGCATCAAGTGGCGCGGCCTCGGGCCTCCGCTGGGTGAGAACTACTCGAAGTCGGGGCAGACCTGTAACGCATGTCACGGCGGCGCCGTGGCGAACGACTCGGTGCTGACCGTCGATTTCCACTTCTGAAGTTGGTCACGCGCTGGCGCTCATTAGAGTGCCGCGCACATGACGCCCAACCCTGACGCTCCCCTGCAGCAGCCGTCGTGGTTTTCCCGCAATTGGAAGTGGCTCGTTCCCGTCGGTTGTCTGGTGCCGTTTCTGTGCTGCATCACCTTCGCTGGCGCCACGTACTTCGGCGTCGGCGTGATGATCAAAGGCAGCGGCGCCTACAAGGAAGCCATCACCCGCGCGCAACAACACCCCGACGTGCAGGCCGAGCTGGGGACACCGCTCACCGGCGGCATGAACGTCACCGGCGAGCTGAAGAACGAGAGCGCCAACGGCATCGCCGATTTCAACGTCGGCGTCGAAGGGCCGAAGGGCAAGGGCACCATGCACGTGGTCGGCACCTCGCGCAGCGGCGTGTGGAGCCTGTCGGTCATCGACGTCACCACCGACAGCGGCAAGACGATTCAGGTGCTCGACGATGAGGTGATGCCCGACGAGCCGCCGACCGACGAGGCGCCGACCGACGAGCCGCCGACCGACGATGCGCCGAGCGAGCCGGCGCCCACCGAGCCCGACGGCGACTGATTCGTGGCACGCAGAAATCGACGCGACGGCCTGCATGTTCTGCGCGGGCCGAAGTGTTTGCGCGAGCCCAGAAGACCGGGGCGCGGGTCATGCGCGTCGTTAGAGAACGGGCCCAATCAGGAGACTTCATGAACGGAGCAGAACTGTTCGTCCGCGCGCTCGAGAACGAAGGCGTCGAGCGCATCTTCGGTTTGCCGGGTGAAGAGAACCTCGACCTGCTGGAGGCGATGCGGAACTCGAAGATCGAGCTGGTGCTCGTGCGCCACGAGCAGGCGGCCGCGTTCATGGCGGCGACCTATGGGCGGCTCACGGGCAAGCCCGGGGTGTGCCTGTCGACGCTGGGGCCTGGCGCGCTGAACCTGGCGACGGGCGCGGCGTACGCGCTGCTGGGTGCGATGCCGATGGTGATGATCACCGGCCAGAAGGGCATCATGTCGAGCCGGCAGGCGCGCTTTCAGATCGTCGACACGGTCGCGGCGATGAAGCCGCTGACCAAGAGCTCGCACCAAATCGTCTCGCCGCAGTTGATCCCCACCGCGGTGCGCGAAGCGTTCCGCGTGGCGACCGACGAGCGCCCGGGCCCCGTTCACCTCGAGCTGCCCGAAGACATCGCGGGGGCGAGCTGTGACGAGGCGCCGCTGATTCCGCCGCACCTCGTCGACTATTCGAGCGCGAGCGCCGCGGCGCTCGACGCGGCGGCCGAGCTCATTCGCAACGCGAAGGCGCCGCTGCTGATGTTCGGCGCTGCTGCGTCACGCCCGCGCGCCACCGACGCGCTCGCGAAGTTCGTGCTGCGCACGCGCATTCCGTTCTTCACCACGCAGATGGGCAAGGGCACCGTGCCCGGCGGCAGCGACTTCTTCATGGGCACGGCCGCGTTGTCCGAGCGCGACTACGTGCACGAGGCCATCGAACGCGCCGACGTCATCGTCACCATCGGCCACGACACCGCCGAGAAGCCTCCGTTCCTGATGGGCGCGAACGGGCCGAAGGTGGTGCACGTCGGCTTCCAACCGGCGCACATCGAACAGGTCTACTTCCCGCACCTCGAGGTGATCGGCGACATCGGTTCGTCGCTCACGCAGCTCGCCGATCGCGTGGAGGGGAAGATCGCCAACGCCGAGGCGCTGCGCTCGCTGCAGAAGGGAATTCTGGGCCGCATCGGCGCACGCGCGACGGAAGACCGGTTCACGCCGCAGCGCATCGTTCACGACGTGCGCGCGGTGATGCCGGAAGACGGCGTGCTCGCGCTCGACAACGGCATGTACAAGATCTGGTTCGCGCGGAACTACCGCACGCGCCGGGCCAACACGCTGCTGCTCGACAACGCGCTGGCGACGATGGGCGCCGGGCTGCCCTCGGCGATGGCCGCGGCGATGCTGTACCCGAAGCGTCGCGTGATGGCCGTCTGTGGCGACGGCGGCTTCATGATGAACAGCCAGGAAATGGAGACCGCGGTTCGTCTCAAGCTGAACCTGGTGGTGCTCGTGCTCGAAGACCACGCGTACGGGATGATTCGCTGGAAGCAGGCGGTCGATGAGTTCCCCGACTTCGGCATGACCTTCAACAACCCCGACTTCGTGAAGTACGCCGAGGCCTACGGCGCGAAGGGGTCTCGCGTCACCGACATCAAGGACTTCATTCCCACGCTGGAGCGCGCCTTCACCGGCGGTGGTGTGCACCTCGTCGTGGTGCCCATCGACTACTCCGAGAATCAGCGCGTGCTGGTCGAGGAGTTGAAGCAGCGGCTGCCTGTGACCGGAGAGAAGTGATGAGCACGTTGAAGGTGGTGCAGGCGTTCGATCGCGCGCTCATCGAAGAAGTGGAGATGGACGACGCCGCGGCGCTCGAGAAGAAGCTGGCGCTGGCCAACGAGGCGTTCCGCAAGCGCGGCGGTTGGCTCAAGACGCACCAGCGAACCGCGGTGCTGCTGAAGACGGCGCAGCTGTTGAGCGAGCGGAAAGACGCGTTCGCCACGTTGATCGCGCGCGAGGGCGGCAAGCCGTGGCCCGACGCGGTGGTCGAGGTGATTCGCGCCATCGACGGGCTCAAGAACGCAGCCGACGAGCTGCGCAACTTCGCGGGCCGTGAAATTCCGTTCGGTCAAACGCCGGCCAGTGAAGGCCGCCTCGCCTTCACCACGAAGGAGCCGATTGGCGTCGTCGCGGCCATCTCGGCGTTCAACCACCCGTTGAACCTCATCGTTCACCAGGTGGCGCCGGCGGTCGCGGTCGGTGCGCCCGTCATCATCAAGCCCGCGCAGGTCACGCCGCTCTCGTGCCTCGCGCTCGTCGCGTTGTTCCGCGAAGCCGGGCTCGACGAAGCCTGGTGCCAGACGTTCATCACCGACGACAACGCGCTCGCCGAGAAGCTGGCGACGGACACGCGCGTGGCGTTCCTGAGCTTCATCGGCTCGGCGAAGGTCGGTTGGTATCTGCGCAGCAAGCTGCCGCCGGGCACGCGGTGTGCGCTCGAGCACGGTGGCGCGGCGCCGGTGATCATCGACCGCAGCGCGAAGCTCGAGAAGCTCATCGAGCCGGTGGTGAAGGGCGGCTACTACCACGCAGGGCAGGTGTGCGTTTCCGTGCAGCGCGTGTTCGTTCACCAGTCGCTGCTGAACGACTTCATCGAGGGCTTCTCGGCGCGGGTGGCGAAGCTGCGCGTGGGAGATCCACTCACGAAGGACACCGAGATGGGCCCGCTGATTCTCCCGCGTGAGACCGAGCGCGTGCAGTCGTGGATCGACGAAGCGGTGAAGGGCGGCGCGCGGCTCATCGGCGGCGGGCGCATGTCAGAGACCACGTTGAAGCCGTCGATTCTCGTCGAGCCCGCGGCCGACGCGAAGGTGTCGACGCTGGAGATCTTCGGGCCGGTCACCTGCGTGTACGGCTTCACCGAGCTCGACGCGGCGATCGAAGCTGCGAATTCCCTGCCGTGGTCGTTTCAGGCCAGCGTGTTCTCGAGCGACCTCGACGCCGCGTTGAAGGTCGCGAAGCGGGTCGATGCGTCGGCGGTGATGATCAACGACCACACCGCGTTCCGCACCGACTGGATGCCGTTCGCCGGGCACCGACAGTCCGGCTACGGCATCGGCGGCATTCCCTTCACCATGCACGACCTGACGCACGAGAAGATGATCGTCTTCAAGAGCGAGTCGCTCTGACGAAACTCTGCGCGGGCTCCGGGGCTCGCGGGTCAGCCCGGCACCATGCCTGCGCTCGTGTCGCTGTGCCGCGTCTCCGCCGTCGCGCACGCCGAACCCCGGTGCGTCGAGCGCGGCAGCGCGCGTGACCGACGTCTCGGCGTCTCCCAGCCTGCACCGCCGCCGCGCACCATTCCGCCGTGCTGGGCGCGAACGCCCGACGAACCCACGGCCGCGACTCGCCGCACGTTCCACCGCGCGCAAGACAAGGCCAGAGTGGGGCTCCCATGAACGTTCTTCGAGTGCTCGCGCTCGTCTGCTGCGTGTCGTTGGTGGCGCACGCCGAGCTGCCCGAGAAGTCGAAGTGGTCCTGGTCGGTGGTGAGCGGCGGCGGTTCCTCGTCGCGGTTCCTGTGGCTCATCGAAGCGCCGGCTCCTGCACGCAAGGCGCGCGAGTGGTGGACGGTTCAGACCGGCGCTCGCCGCGAAGACGGCCGCATGCCGCTGACCTTCACGGTGCGCAGAGGCGACGCCACGCGGAAGTCGGAGTTCGAGGTGTGGAACGAGAACGGCGTCGCGCTCTACGCCGAGGCCGCTGCGAAGAACTCCGGCGGCGAGCTCGCAGTCACGCGCACCAGCCCGCCGCGGGTGTTGTCGATGGAGCGGGTGCCGTGTGAATCGAAGTTGCTCGGCCACTTCGACGCCACCTGCTCGGGGCTCCCCGGCGGCCCGCTCCATCAGCCCGAGCTGCCGCTGGTGGTCGTCGTCAGCCGCGACAAGGACCACACCGGCGAGACGCTCGCGTCGCTGGCGCTCGGGCTGGTCACCGCCGGCATCATCATTCCCGGCAGTTCTGACACGTCGGTCGTCGCGCGAATGGACCCGCCGCCGACGCCGCGCCTCGAGAAGACGTTGGACACCTGGCGCACCGGCCCACGCACGAAGGCGGCGCTCGACAGGTTGAAGCTGGCTGATGAGGTCGATGCCGAGACGCTCGGCGCCTTGCTGGTGTTGTCGAGAACACCGTCGCTCGACGTGGTGGTCGCGCTCACCGCGCGTGCTCCGGAGCTGGATCGCTGGCCGCTGCTCCGCCTGGCGCGACAGACGGTCGACGATGACGTGTTGCTCACGCGCGCGGTGGCGAGGCTGAGGGCCGCCGACGCGCTGCACGCCGCGACCACCACCGAGCGCCTCGAGCTGCAGGCGTCGGCGCTGGTCTCCGTCGAACCGGCGCTGGCCCGTGGAGTCGAAGGGCTGCTCGCCGGTGTGATGCCGAACCTCGAGGCGGTGGCCGCTGGCAACGCGCCGCTCGACGCCGCGTCGTTGCAGTCGCTGCAGACGGCGAGCCTGGCGCCCGGCGAAGGTGCAGCGCTGGTGGCGTTGATGTCGCCAGCCGCGCGCAAGAAGTCGTTCGCCACGTTTCTCGAGCGGCTCCCCGACGAAGAAGGGCTCGCGGTCTTCGCTCGCGTCGCGCAGGCCGAGACGTCCGACGGAAAGGTCGCGTTGCTCAAGAAGGTGCCCGCGTGGGTCGACCGCCTCGTACGCAACGGCCACGGAGAAGACGTGCTCGAGCTGCTGCCCTTCGACACCCAGCGGGTGGCGCTGCTCGAAGGCGTGCGGGCGCGCGCGAAGCAGGAGGAGCTGCCCGCGCTGCTCTTCACCGGCCTGCGCGGAATGTCGTTCGACGCCGGAAGGCTGTCGCTGCTGCGCAACTGGAAAGCGACGACGACGCTCACCGCGGCGCAGCGGGTCGAGGTGCTCGACGTCATCCGCACTGACCCCGAACTGTCCGCCGCGGCCCGCGAGCTGGTGGTCGACCTCGAGCCGACCGAGCGGCGCGCGCTGGTGTTCGAATGGTTGAAGCGATGTACGCGTGATGGCGCGCGGCTCGAGGCCGTGCAGGACTTTCTTCCCACGCTGTCGCGCAGTGAGGCGCGCGCGTTCCTCGCGCAGACCGGCTTCGACGAGGGCAAGCAGCGCGCGCTCCCCGTGTTGTTGCCGCGCGTGGCCGAGAACGAGCGCGTGGACTTCTTCGTCGACTGCGTCACCTCGATGACGTTCGACGACGCGCGCCTCGAGGCGCTCTCGTCACCCGACGCGCCGAAGCTGAACGCCGAGCAGAAGAAGCGGGTGCTCGGGTCGTTCCACTTCAAGCGCGACAAGGCCGAAGCGCTGCTGAAGTGAGCGCGCTGGCGGCTCAGTCGAAGCGAACGGGGAGCCCGCGCGGCGTGCCCTGCAGCGCACCGTCACGCATCACGAACGAACCGCGCACGATGGTGGCGATGGGCCAACCCGTCACCTTCAGGCCGTCGAAGGGCGTCCACCCGCAGCGCGACTTCGACCACTCGTTGGTGATGGTCTTCTGCGCGTTGAGGTCGACCACCGTGAGGTCTGCGTCGTAGCCCGGCGCCAGCCGGCCCTTGGCCCGCATGCCGAACACGCGCGCGGGGCCCGCAGAGGTGAGGTCGACGAAGCGCTCGAGCGTGAGCCGGCCCGCCGCCACGTGATTGAGCATCAACGGCACCAGCGTCTGCACGCCCGGCATGCCCGACGGTGACGCGGGCCACGGCTTCGACTTTTCTTCCAGCGTGTGCGGCGCGTGGTCGCTCCCGAGCACGTCGACCGCGCCGTTGCGAATCGCTTCCCACAGCGCGGCCTGATGACGCGCGTCGCGAATGGGCGGGTTCATCTGCGCCAGCGTGCCCAGACGGTCGTAACACTCGGGCGCCGCCAGGGTCAGGTGCTGCGGACACACCTCGAAGCTCGCGAGGTGCTTGTTGGCCGACAGCAGCGGAATCTCGCCCGCCGTCGTCACGTGGAGAATGTGGAGCCGGCGACCGGTCTCCTTCGCGATCTGCAGCAGGTTGCGCGTCGAAATCACCGCGCAGTCTTCGTCGCGCCACTCCGGGTGGAAGTGCACCGGCTTGCCGGCGAACAGGTCTTTGCGCTCCTTCAACCGCGCTTCGTCTTCGCTGTGACAGCAGATGCGGCGGCGCCCCGACTTCATGACGCGGCGTTGATTCTCGGGCTTGTCGACCAGCAACGTCCCGGTCGACGAGCCGCAGAACATCTTCACGCCCGCGCAGCCCTCGAGCGTCTCCCACTGCGCGAGGTGCTCGGCGTTCTCGTTGGTGGCGCCGATGAAGAAGCCGAAATCGACCCACGACGTTTCCCGCGCGCGTTCGACCTTCCACGCGAGACGCTCGGGGTTGTCGGTGTTCGGCGTGGTGTTGGGCATCTCGAAGAACGTGGTGACGCCCCCGAGCGCCGCCTGCGCGCTGCCTGAATTGAGGTCTTCCTTGTGCGTGAGGCCGGGCTCGCGAAAGTGGCACTGCGGGTCGACCACGCCCGGCAGCACGTGGAGGCCGGTGGCGTCGAAGACCTCCTTCGCCTGTGAGGCATCGAGGGCGCCGAGGGCGGCGATGCGCCGGTCACGAACCGCGACATCGGCCTGCACGCGACCTGACGGCGTCACGCACGTTCCACCACGGAGGAGAAGGTCGAACATGGGCCCGTCATGCGCCCGGTCCCCGCGCGAGGCAACCGTGAAACGTCAGCCCAGCGTCTGGAAGAGCAGCTCGCGAATGGCCTCGGTGCCGGGGTAGGGCACGCGCAGCGCGCGGAGCAGATCTTCACGCGTGCGCTCGCTGGTGACGCGGGCGTTGGCGACGTGGCCGACCAGTTTGGAGCCCTGCGTGCCGGCCTCGACCAGCAGCTGCGTCGCGTCGGCCGGTGACACGCCGAGCATCTGCATGGCGCTGACGAAGTACTCCGCTTCGGTGTGGTTCCCGTTGACGAGCGTGAGCCCGTCCTGGGCGATGAGCTGCTGGAGCTGATCAGCCGAGTAGCCGGCCTCGCCGAGCACCCGCAGCGCCGCCGGGTTGCTGCGCGAGATGCGCTCGGCCTGCGCCTCGTCGAAGCCCAGCTCGGCGAGCCGGCCCGACATGTCGGCCACGCGCGCTTCGTTGTCGCGGTACTCCGAAACGCCGCCGGCCGCGAGCGCCACGGCGCCGGCGATCATCGACACCGGAGCGCTGACGGTGACGCCTGCAATCTCGGCGAGCACCACCGCGTTGGCGGCGACACCGGCCCAGTGCTCCACGCGCCCGCCGTCTTCCACGATGCGGTCGAGGTTCGACGCGATGTCGAACGCGGCGCCGGCGCCTCCGAAGGCCTTGCCCGCGCGCTCGGCGAGCTCGCCCAGGCGACCGCCGACACCCGAGAGCGCCGCGCCCACGTTCTCGCCTGCCGTGGCGGTGTGGCCGAGGGCCGACAGCGCGTCCTGCAGCGACGGCGAGCCGGTGGGTGACTGCGTGACGGCGGTGTCGAGCTCGGCGGCGGCCTTCTCGACGTACTCGGTGGTGATGTCTGCCTGGTAGATGGCGGGAATGCGGTTCTCGGCGGCGATCTGCGCTTCGGCCTCGGCCAGCGGCGCGGCGTTCTCGGTCAGGTAGCGCGCGAGGTCGGCCGCGGCGGTCTCTGCGGTCTCGTAGAGCGCCGCGTGGTCCTGACGGTAGTCGTCGGCGTAGGCCTGCAGCTGGTCCGGCGGCAGCACGTCCTTGAGGTGCGTGAGGTGCTCGGCGAGCTTCGTCTCGCTTTCCTGCACCGCGTCGTTGGCGGCGGTGAGCGCGTCGGTGCGCGTGATGAGGCCGTCTTGAATTTCGGCCTGCACGTCGACCGGGTCAGCGCCAGCAGCCTTGGCCACGGGCGTCGACTGCCGGGTCATCGCGCCGCCGACCTTCGGCAGGTTCGACGAGCTGAAGTTGCTGGTGCCTGCGAGGTTGCTCAAGTTGCGCTGCGCGCGGCGATCGAGCGCTGCGCCGGCGGTGGTGGACCCCTTGCTGGCTTCGAAACCGTCGGTCTGCTTGCTGCGCTGCAGCCGCGCTGCTTCCAGGGCCTTCTGCTGACGATCGGTCGACGAGGTCTTCATTCGATGCCTTATCGTCCGCACCCCCCCGAAAGTTTCCGTCGCGAGGCACACGTGAGAGTCGTCACCTGGAACGTGCTGCACCGCATTCACGCCGAGAACTGGGCCGAGGGCTCTGTGGCGGCGTTCCCCGATGAAGCGACGCGGGTCGACGGCATCACCGGCGTCGTGACGTCGTGGCTCGAGGCCGATGTCGACGTGGTTTGCCTCCAGGAAGTCAGCGGCGACCAGCTGGAGTCACTGCGGTCTGCCCTTCGCGTGAACGTGATTTCTCACCGTCACCCGCGCCTGCCGCGGTTCAGGAAGCCCACGGCCACGCAGCTGCAACGGCCGGCGGAGTTTCTGGTCACGCTGACGAAGCTCGACACCGCTCGCACCCAGGGTCACCCATACGAAGACGACGGCGGGAAGGGCGTGCTCGAGGTGGAACTCGCCAACGGCGTCACGGTGCTCAACACCCACGTGAGCGTGGGCCACAAGCGTGACGCGCAGCTCGCGAAGTTGTCGCAGTTGATGACGGTGCGCTCGCTGGCGATGGGTGACTTCAACGAGCGGCGTGACGTGGTGCACGCCGCGTTGGGCACCGCGCTGACGTGTACCGATTTGCATGGACAGCTCGCGACACGCTTCGGTCGGTCGGCCAACGACGGCCAGCACATCGACCACGTGCTGTGCCGCGGTGGAGTCCTCCGCGAGGCCACCGTGCTCGACACCGGTCAGCTGTCGGATCATCGGCCCGTGCGTGCGCGGGGCGACTTCGAGTAACGAGCCGCCACCGTGTTGCTGCTCACCGTCATCGCGTCGATGGCCTCGGCGCAGGTGCCTGCGTTCTTCGACCCACCCGCGACCGAAGCGCGGCGTCAGCTCTACACGGTGCGCGTGAAGAAGCCGCCCACCATCGACGGCGCGCTCGACGACGACGCGTGGCTCGACTCGGTACCGAGCGGTGACTTCGTTCAATACGAGCCGCGGCAGGGCGAGAAGGCCACGCACAGGAGCACCGTGCGCGTGGTGTTCGACGATGACGCGCTCTACGTCGCCGCCGAGCTCGAGCAACCCGGCGGCTGGACCGCGTTCAACCAGCGCGACATGCGCCGCGACTTTCCCAACCACGAGTCCGACAGCTTCACCGTCATTTTCGACACGCTGGGCGACGGGCGGAACGCGTTCAGCTTTTCCGTGAACCCGTGGGGCGCGCAGCGCGACGAGCAGGTGGTCGACGACACCTTGTTCGAGCCCAACTGGGACACCGTGTGGCGCGTGGCGACGAAGCGCGACGAAAACGGGTGGACCGTGGAGTACGCGATTCCGTGGAAGTCGCTTCGGCACGGCGGGCCGGGCGTGCGCTGGGGCGTGCAGTTCGCGCGACGTGAGCGTGGCCGCAACGAAGACACCGTGTGGAGCCCGATTCCACGCACCGTGACGCCGTGGCGCATGGCGTACTCGGGGCTCACCGTCGGTCTCGAGGCCGCGAAGCCGTCGCTGCTCTCGTTGCAACTGCGGCCGTACCTCATCGGCCGCATGGACGTGACCGGCGACGGCGCACCGGTGTTCGGTGGCAGTGGCGGCGGCGAAGTGACGTGGAACCCCACCGACAACACGGTGCTCGACCTCACCGGCAACACCGACTTCGCCGAGACCGACGTGGATCGCCGCGTGGTGAACCTCTCTCGCTTCTCGGTGTTCTTCCCCGAGCGTCGTCAGTTCTTCCTCGAGTCGGCGGGCGTGTTCGCGGCCGGCGCGCAGGGCCTGTTGATGCCGTTCTTCTCGCGGCGCATCGGGCTCGATGACGACGGTCGCGCGGTCACCATCACCGCAGGCGGGCGCTTCGTGTACCGCTCGACCGAGCGCAGCATCGGCGGCCTCGTGGTGCACACCCTGCCCACCGCCAGCGCGAACTCGTCGTTGTTCGGCGTCGCGCGGTATTCGCAGAACCTGGGCGAGCAGAGCCGGCTCGGCGGCATGGTGGTCGCGCGGCACGACTTCGACGGCGTCGGCGGCGAGGGCAACACCAACGTGGTGCCCACCATCGACGGCCTCTATCGCGTCGGCGCGTTCACGCTGCAGGCGACGTTGATGGGCTCCACGACTTCCACCAGGTCGGTCGGCACGACCTTCGGTGGCGCAGGCACGCTCGAGGCGAAGGTGCAGGGCAACTGGGGCTCCATCGCGGTGAACGCGCTCGGTGTGTCTCCCGGCTTCGAAGCGCGCTCCGGGTTCGTCGGCCGCACCGACATTCTCGGCGTGGGCGCCGAAGCCGAGCTCGACTACCGGCCGCAGTGGCTGCCGTCGTTCATCCGCTCCATCGGGCCCTTCGTCGACTCACTCGTGTTGTGGGCCGCGAGCACGCAGCAGTTCCAGGAAGCGACCACGTACTTCTCGCCGCTGTGGGTGCTGTTCTCGGGCGGCGACGAAGCGTGGCTGTTCGCCGAGAGCTCGCAGCAGGTGCTCACCGAGACCTTCGAGCCCGTGAACAACGTTTCGTTCGCGCCGGGCAGCTACAGCTACGAGCGCTTCGGCGCCGCGTTCCTCACGCAGGCCAGCCGCAAGGCGTCACTGCAGGGCGAGGTCGCGGGCGGCGAGTACTACACGGCGAGCACCGTGCACGCGATGGCGCGCGCGTCGGTGCAGCCGCTGCCCTACGTGTCGGTGGCGGGTCAGTACACGTACAACCACTTCTGGGGCCCGGGCGTGGTCGGCGCGTTTGCTCAGACGCACCTGCTGCTGGTCGAAGGGCGCCTCGCGCTCTCGCCGAAGTTGCAGCTCATCGGCAGCTATCAACGCGACACCGATGGCAACGCGTCGATTCTCAACGCGCGCCTGGCGTGGGAGTTCCTGCCGCTCTCGTTCGTGTACGTGGTGCTGACCGACACGCGGAACGCGTACGTGGCGCCGAACACGCCGCCGTCGGAGTTCCGCGTGGTGGCCAAGGTCACCTACACGTGGCGGCCCTGAGCGCCCGGAAGAGATACGGTACAGACAGGTGTTCAGTGGGGGCATGTGGGACGCGTGCAAAGCCCTCGGAATCCTGTCCCACACGGCAACAGATCGAAGGTTCGCGCGGATGATGTCGGCATGAAGATCAACTCGCCGCGACCTTCGCTCCCGACCACCAACACGCAGCGCCCGACGCAGGCGCTCCCGCCCCGGCCTCCGCCGCAGGTGAGCGACGGCTTCGAGCCCTCGCGCTCGGGCCCGGTGACGCTCACGTCGCCGCGCAGCTCGGGTGTGAATTCGGTCGAAGACATCACCACGGACCGCACCACGTTCCTGCGCAAGGGCGCGTCGGGTTCGGCGGTGGAAGATCTCCAGCGCAAGTTGAAGGAAGCCGGCTTCGACCCGGGAGAAATCGACGGGAAGATGGGCCCGAAGACCGAGGCTGCCGTGCGCGCGTACCAGCAGGCGAAGGGCCTCCAGGTCGACGGCATCGTCGGCCCGCAGACCCGCGCTGCCTTGCTGGGGCTCCAGGCCACGCAGCCCGGCAGCGGTCAGAGCCCGCAGACGCCTCCGACCGACGACGCGCCGCCGACGCAGGGCGCTGACGACGCGGCCCCGGTCGAGTCGGGCAACTCGGCGACCGCGCAGCAGCTCGAGGCCGCGGCGCGCGCCAGGCACGGTCAGGCGTTCGTCGATGGCGTGAAGGCCATGGCGGGCCGGCTCGGCGTGAAGCCCGAGTGGATCCTCGCGGTGATGAAGAACGAGAGCGGCATGAACCCGGCGGCGGTCAACGGCATGAGCAACGCGACAGGGTTGATTCAGTTCATGCCCGACACGGCGCGGGCGCTGGGCACGTCGGTCGATGCCTTGAAGCGCATGAGCGCCACCGAGCAGCTCAAGTACGTCGAGAAGTACTTCAAGCCGTACGCGGGGAAGATCAAAAGCGGGCCCGACATGTACATGGCCACGTTCTGGCCCGCGGGCCTCGGCAAGCCCGACAGCTACAACATCGGCGGGGCGACGGTGGCGCGGCAGAACAAGATCTTCGACCTCAACCGCAACGGGCAGATCACCGCCGGCGAGTTCCGCGAGTACTACCGCCGCAAGTATCCCGAGCTGGCGTGAACAAAAGAAAACGCGTCGTGAACCGCAGGGGCTCACGACGCGCGTTCTTCGACGGAAGGCTGGTTACGGCACGACGTTGCTGCACTCGCTGCCGCAGTTGAACGTGGCCGAGGCGCACGCGCGGTCGGTGATGCACGCTTCGCAGCGGTCGAGGTTGTTGTAGTAGCTGGTGTCGCCTTCGGCCGAGTTACGGCAACGCGTCGCGCAGCTCTCGACGTTGTAGTCACCGTCGAAGCAATCCTTGTAGCGCGTACAGACCGTGTTGCAGTCCAGCGCAGCGTCGACCGGGCGACATGCGGTGAGGGCCATCAGGCCAGCCGAGATGAGGGCGGTACGAACGACGATGCTGCGGAAGATCGTGGAGATCATGTTGTGCTTTCTGAGTGGGTTTGAGTGTTGCGAGGTTGATCAACGGTGTTGCGGTGATCAGCCCGGAGCGCCGAAACCGGGCCCGGAGGTCACGGGCTGATCAAGGAAGTCACTTGTTGTCGGCGTCGAGCTTGTCCTTCACCTCGGTCGCCTTGTCCTTCACGGCGTCCGAAGCCTCTTCGCTACGGTTCTTGGCCTTCTTGGCCGCACACTCGGCCTTGGTGCCGGTGCAGAACGTCTCTTCGACGCGGTTGGCGCCCTTCTTCACGCCGCGCTTGGCGTCATTCGCGGTGTCCTTGATGGATTCGCCAGCAGACTGGGCGAACGCGGGCAGCGAGAGCGACATCGCCAACAGGCCGAGCAGATGAAGTTTCTTCATGTGGATTCCCTTTCGTGCTGCGTGTGGTGCAGGGAGACGTTCCAAGAGCGATGCCAACCGATCGGCTCGGAGATCCGGGCGTTTGGCGTGGGGCAAGGCCTGCACGGGCGCCTCAGTGCGCACTTCCGCCTCACCACAGTTGGCGCCGGCGCTCAGCGGGTGGGGCGCGGCTGCAGAAACAAAAAAAGGCCTCTCCGACGCCGAAGCGAAGGAGAGGCCCACGGCTCCCGGCAACTGCCCACTCAGCGCCAGGCGCCTTCAGTCGTCACCAGCGCGCTGATCAACAGCGACGCATCACGGTCGTCGATGCCCACCACGGTGGCGCGCACCATGGCGTCGACCTGCGTGCGGAAGTCGCCGTCGATGTCGGCACACGCACGGGCCAGCGCCGCGAAGTCGAAGCCATTCGAGCCGTGGTTGGCCGCGATGGCCGCCACGATGCGCGCGTTCAGCGAAGCGCCCAGCTCGTTGCTCCTGGTCACCACTTCGGCGAGCAGCGCGACCTGAATCTGCGTGACCGCGCTCATCAGGCCCATCGAGGTGCTCGCGCCCGACGCCACGCCGCGCACGCCGGTGCGCCAGGTGTTGAACGCCGCCGTGATGGCCGCGTCGTCGTTCGCCACGCGCACCGCCGCGTAGAGGCTCGCGTTGAGCGTCCGGAGCGCGGTCAGCTGCGCTTCATCGACCGCGGCGCGCGTCATCACCTGCACCATCACCGCGGCGTGCAGCGACGCTTCGTGCATCGCGGCGGCGTGCTGGTAGGCGGCGATCAACCCGGCGTTGGCTTGCAGGCTCGCGTCGGCCAGCACGCGGCGGGCGGTCGCCGAGGCGTTGGCGTGAATCGACGCGACCACCGAGACATCGACGTCGTCACGCAGGTCGGCCGCCGCCAGCTGGCCGCGCAGGTCCGCGTCGGCGTCGATTTCCGTCATTGCGCGCGCGTTGAGGTTCGCGTCGTAGGCGGCGAAGGCGTCGAGCTGCGCCTGCACCCGCGCGTTCACGTCAGCGCCGGCGCGCGTCAAGCCTTCGCGAGCCGACGTCTGCGCCGACCACACGGCGGCGGCGAGCGCGCGAACCTGAAGCGTGGCGGCTTCGACGTTGCCCTGTGAACGCACGATGATCGCCGCGCGCTCGTCGACGTAGAGGCGCAGCGTGCTCACGTCGACGTCACCGGGGCGGTGACCGGCCGCGGCGAGCTCGACCAGCACCCACGCTTCGACCGTCGACTCGGAGGTGATGGGCTGCACCTGGCGGCGCTGACCGGTGGCCGGGTTGCGGCTCACGATGGCACGGCCGAGCACCGCACCCTGCGCGTCGAGCGACTGCACGAGCAGCACGCGGTCACTGCGCGGCACGGTGATGGTGTACGCACCGTCGGCGCTCACCGCGCCGGTGGCCAGCACCGTCAGCTCGCCGCTGTCTTCCACCGCCACCACCTGCACGTTGCAGGTAGCCGACACGGTGCCGCGGCCCGCGAAGCCGGTCAGCGACGAGCCCGTGTCGTCGGCGGCGCCGCTCACTCCGCTCTCGTCCGTCACGCGCCCTTCGAGCGCCGAGGTCTGGTCTCCCGTGCCTGACCCGCCACCTGTACCGGGATCGCCGCCGTTGCCGGGGTCACATCCGAACAGGGTCAATGACATTCCGAGCGCGAGGCCGGAGAGAAGAAGTGAACGCATGGTGTTGCTCCCTTTGCGTTGGTGGACTGCCGCCGGCACCGTGAGCACCGGTCGTGCCATGCAGTCACCTCGCGGAGTTGTCGCGCGTCAGTGGTGGTGGAGCAGCCAGCTGTGTGTGGCGCGCATGCACGTTTGTGGCGCGCCGCCACGAAATCGTAGGGACTCAAACGAAAGAGTACACGTCGCGACGAAATGGCTGCGCGCTCGGAGCATCCGTGTATGAGGTGCGGCCCATGCCTTTGTCGCGAGAGCCCAAACCGTCACCGCCGAGCCGCTCGTGGCTCATGGCGCTGCCGGTGGTGGTCTTCCTGGCGACGGTGGCGATGGCCGTGGCTGCGGCCGCGGTCACGCGTGAATCACTCGAACATGCGCAGCGCGCGCGCCTCGAGTTGCTGGCCGGGCCGCTCGGAGATCGCGTCATCGATCGCCTGCAGAGCGCCGCCAGCGTGGGGCGGGGCACGGCCGGCCTGTTCGCCGCTGAAGGCACGGTGCGCCCCGAGTCGTTCCACGCCTACGTGGCCGCGCAGGGCATGCCGCGCTGGTTCGGTGAAGGCACCGTGGCGTGGGTGCGCGCGCTCGAGAACACCACCGCCGACAGCGTGCTGGCCGAAGGCCGCCGTGAATTCCCCGGCTATGCGTTCAAGCGGTCCGACCCCAGCTTTCCGGTGGTCTACGTCACGCCCAAGCCGCAGCAGCAGCGCGGCGTGCTGGGCTTCGACCTCGGCGACGACCCGGAGCGTCGGCAGGCCATCGAGAAGGCGCGCGACGACGGTGAAATGTCGATGACGCTCACCTCGTCGCTGCTCGACGAAGACGAGGGCATCGAGATCTACTACCCGGTGTACGGCGGCCCGAGGCCCGACTCGCTCGAGATGCGGCGCGTGGCCTTCCGCGGCGTGGTGCTGGTGCGCGCGACGTCGGGGCACCTGCTGGGCACCGCGCTGGAGTCGATGTCGCCGTACTTCGAGTACCGCATCGTCGACGTGTCCCGGAAGTCGCTGCCCATCGCGCAGTCGCCCGGCTTCGACCCCGCGAAGTTCGACAACATCGTCACCCGCTCGGCCAACTTCGGCGGCTACTCGCTGGCCGTCGAGCTGGCGCCCACCGACGCGCAGTACGACCGGTCTGAGCGCCAGGCGGCCATCGCGATTCTCTCGGCCGGTACGCTGCTCGCGCTCGCGCTCTCGGGCCTCGTCTTCCAACAGCAGCGCGCCCGCCGCGACGCTGAGCTGGCTGCGCAGGCACTGCGTGACGCGCTCGACGAAGCGCAGCGTCGGCGCATCCTCCTCGACCTCGTCATCGCGCAGAGCTCCGACGGCATCATCATGGGTGACGCGTCGGGCACGGTGCGCATCTTCAACGCGGCGGCAGCGCGGCAGCACGGCGTGAGCGACGCCGACCTCGCCGCGCAGGTGTGGAACCGCCCGTGGTCGGTCTTCAACGCCGACGGCTCAGAGATGACGCCAGCCGACCACCCGATGTTTCGCGCCGTCGCGGGTGAGGCCATCAAGGAGGTCCGGTGGATCGTCCGCAGGAGCGACGGCGAAGACACCTTCATGATCGGCTCGGCGTCGCCGCTGCGCGATGCCGAGGGCCGCGGCGCCGGCGCGGTCATCATCAGCCGCGACGACACCGCGCGCATCAAGTCGGAAGCCGACCGCGAGCGCCTCATCACCGCGCTCGAGTTCTCGAACGCCGAGCTCGAGCAGTTCGCCAGCGTCGCCAGCCACGACCTCAAGGCCCCGCTGCGTGGCATCGCGCAGCTCGCCGCGTTCCTCGAAGAAGACCTGGGCCCGGCGGTGAACGACGAAGCCAGGAAGCACTTCGCCCTCATTCAGGGCCGCGTGCGCCGCCTGCAGTCACTCATCGACGGCATCCTCAACTACGCGCGCGCCGGCCAGTCGACCCAGACGATGGAGACCTTCGACGCCCGCCAGGCCGCGGCTGAAGCGGTGCAGCTGGTGAGCAGCCGGTCGACGTTGAAGGTGACCCTGCCCGAGCCCGGCATCTCGCTTCACGGTGACAAGGCGCTGTTGCAGCAGGCCTTGATGAACCTCATCAGCAACGCGCTCAAGCACGGCCCGTCAGACGGCCCCATCGAGCTGGGCGCCAGCATCGACGGCGGGTTCGTGCGCTTCAGCGTGAAGGACCACGGGCCCGGCATTCCTCCGGAGTACCAGCAGCGCATCTGGGGCATGTTTCAGACGCTGTCGTCGCGCGACGAGCGTGAGAGCACCGGTATCGGGCTGGCCGTGGTGCGGAAGGTCGTTCAGGCGCAGGGGGGCCGCACGTGGCTGGAGTCGACCCCCGGCCACGGCGCCACGTTCTTCATCACCTGGCCGCGCCGCCTCGACGTCATGAGCGCACGCGCTGGCCGACGCCCATCAGGGCCAATACCGCCAGTGCGCCAATGACCGAGAAGAGCAGCCCCGTGGGGCGCAGCTCGAACCAGTCGGCGTTCTGAAAGATGACGTTGTTCACGAGCCCGCCGACGAAGCTGCCGGCGATGCCCAGGACGGTGGTCGCCAGCAGGTTCATCGACTGCGCTCCCGGCATCAGCGCGCGGGCCACGAGACCCGCCAGAAGGCCGACGACGATGATGGCAATGAGACCCATGTCTTCCTCCTTGTCGATCAGGTTGCAGAAGACTCAGCAGCTGGCGTGCCAGTTCAACGTGTTGATCACTGGTCTCACCGCTTGCAGAACCGCCACACCATGAGGCGCTTTCGTTACGTTTCTGACGTGTAACGCCTCCAGAACGCCCCGCCTGGTGGTTACTGCTATGGCGAGTTGACCCACATGCGCTTCCGAATCGCCATCGCAGAAGACGACGCCATCCAGTCTGACCTCTTGCAGAGCACGCTCAGCGGCGAGGGGTACGACGTCTCGGCGTTCCCAGACGGCCAGGCCGCGCTCGAAGCCATCGAGGCCGGCAAGACGCGCGTCGACGTGTTGATCACCGACGTGTCGATGCCGCGGCTCGACGGGCTCAAGCTGACGGGCGCGCTCAAGCAGTCGCGGCCCGATCTCCCCGTCATCGTGGTGACGGCCGATGCCAGCGTCGAGAACGCGGTGTCGGCGTTGCGTGCCGGCGCGTGGGACTTCCTCACCAAGCCGCTCGAAGTCGAGCTGCTGCTGCCGTGCGTGCGCCGCGCCGTCGAGCGCCAGCGGCTGACGCGCGAGTTGAAGGAAGTGACGGCCTCGGTGCCGGCCTCCGAGTCGGGCCTCTTCGGTCAGAGCGACACCATGCGCGCGGTGCGTGAGCTGGTGACGCGCGTGGCACCTTCGGGCGCGAGCGTGCTGGTGCACGGAGAGACCGGTACCGGCAAGGAGCTCGTCGCGCGCGCGCTGCACTCCCAGTCGCCGCGCGCCTCGAACCCGTTCGTGGCCATCAACTGCGCGGCGCTGCCGGCCTCACTCGTCGAGAGTGAGCTGTTCGGCTACGCCAAGGGCGCGTTCACCGATGCGCGCGCGGCGCGTCAGGGCCTGTTCGTCGAAGCCAACGGCGGCACGTTGTTCCTCGACGAGGTGGCCGAGCTGAGCCTCGACAATCAGGCCAAGCTGCTGCGCGCGTTGCAGGAGCGCAGTGTTCGCCCGCTGGGCAGCAACAGCGAGGTGCCGTTCGACGCGCGCATTCTCGCGGCCACGCACCGCGACCTCGAGACCGAGGTGGAGGCCGGCCGCTTCCGTCAGGACCTCTTCTATCGCCTGAACGTGATCCGCATCGACCTGCCGCCGCTGCGCGACCGCGGCATGGACATCGTGCACCTGGCGACGCGCTTCCTCACCGGCGTGTGCGAGCGCGACGGGCGCCCGGCGCTGCAGGTGCCGGCAGACGTGGCGCAGAAGCTCCTCGCGTATTCGTGGCCCGGCAACGTGCGCGAGCTCGAGAACTGCATCGAGCGACTGGCGGCGCTGGCGCGCGGCACGGAGGTCGCGCTGGCGGACCTCCCCGACGGCATTCGTCTGCACGAGCGTGAGCGCTTCGCGATGCAGGTCGACGCTGCTGAAGAAGTGGTCACGCTGGAAGAGCTCGAGAAGCGCTACGTGCTGCGCGTGTTGCAGCTGGTGAAGGACAACCGCAGCCGCGCCGCGCAGATGCTGGGCATCGACCGCCGTACGCTCTACCGCCGCCTCGAAGGCTGGGGGCTGCCCACGGAGCGCGCTGACGGAGCAGACGCGGCCGCAGCTGCCGGAGCGGCTTCGTGAGCAAACCCAACGTGTTGATCGTCGACGACGACGAGATCGATCGTCTCGTCACGCGGCGTGCGCTCAAGGGCTTCATCGTGCGTGAGGCTGCCAACGCGCGCGACGCGGAAGACGCGTTGCGCCACCTGGCGGCCGACGTCGTCATCCTCGACTTCTTCATTCCGCCCGACACCGGCCCGGAAGTGCTCGCGCGGCTGCGGAAGATTCAGCCCAACATTCCGTGCCTGTTCCTCTCGGGGCAGGGCAGCGAAGAGGTCGCCGTGGAGGCCATGAAGGCCGGCGCCGAGGACTACCTGCCCAAGACGCAGGTGACCGAGCCGCGGCGCCTGGCGCAGTTGGTCGAGCACACGCACGAGACCGCGAAGCTGCGGCACACCGCGCAGCGCGCGCAGGCACGGTTGGCCCTGGCGCTCGACGCCGCCGGCGCAGGCACGTGGAGCACCGACCCGCGCGCCAAGACCATCACCGGCGACGCGCGCTTCCGTGAGCTGTTCGGGCTGCCCGAAGGCGACACCTGGTCGCTCGACACCTGGCGCGCGGGCTTCACGCCGGAAGACGCGGAGGCGCTCGACAAGGCGCTCGCCGCCGGCTCGGTGAAGCTGGCGTTGAAGGTGCTGAACGTCGAAGGCCGTTGGGTCGAGCTGCGCGGCCGGCACGACGACGCAGAAGGCGGCGACTTCGGCACGGTGCACGACATCAGCGAGTCACGCGCCCAGCAGGAGCAGATGCTGCAGATGAAGGACCGCCTGATGGGCATCGCCAGTCACGACCTTCGCAACCCGCTGTCGGCGGTGAAGATGGGCGCCACGTTGTTGGCGCGCAGCAAGTCGCTCGACGAGCGCGAGCAACGCCTGGTCACCAACATCTCGGTGAGCGTGGAGCGCATGTCGAAGCTCATCGTGCAGCTGCTCGACCTCACGCGCGCGCGCCTGGGCGGTGGTCTGCCGCTCGACAGGAAGCCCATCGACCTCAAGCAGCTGGTCGAGACCCTGGTCGACGAGACGCGTCTGGCCACTGGCCGCACGTTCGACGTGAAGACCGAGTCGGTGACCATGGAGATTGACGCCGACCGCATCAGCCAGGTCATCAGCAACCTGCTGGGCAATGCCGTGAAGCACGGTGACAGCGCGCACCCCATCACCATCAAGCTCGAGCCTCGCGGTGCCGGCGCGACGTTGGTGGTGGAGAACCGCGGCGAGCGGATTCCTCCCACGCTGCTGGCGACGTTGTTCGAGCCCTTCGTTCAGGGTCAGACGTCGGCGGTGCGCGAGGGCCTGGGCCTGGGGCTCTTCATCAGCCGCGAAGTGGTGCACGCGCACGGCGGGAAGCTCACGGCGACTTCATCGCCCGAGGGCCTCACCGCGTTCATCGTGGAGTTGTGAGCGGCCCGCACAGCGGGACGACGAGGGACGGAGCAGCGTCGGTCGCCGACGCGCCCCGGAAACGAGCGTCAGCTCGCGAACTGCACGTTGGACCAATAGCGGTCGATGGTCTGCAGCAGATCGACGAACACGTTGAAGTCGAGCGGCTTCACGAAGTACCCGGCGCAGTTGAGGCGGTGCGCTTCACGGCGATCCACCTCCTGCGTCGAGGTCGTCAGCACCACCACCGGCGTCGATGCGAGCTGAGGGTCTGCGCGCAGCGCTCGCATGAACTCGAGCCCATTCATGCGCGGCATGTTGAGGTCGAGGAGGACGAGACGCCGCGACGCCGGCACCTTGCCGTCACGCAGCAACTGCAGCGCCTCGACGCCGTTGGCGGCTTCCGTCAGCTGGTGCGCAACACCAGCCTTCGTCAGACCGCGCTTCACGGTCATCAAGTCCACTGCATCGTCATCGACAATCAACAAGTTCAACATTGCCAGTTCCACTCAAGCTGGTGAGTGTCAGCCGTTGCGTCCCCCCGGGGACCCGCTGCACTCCGTCATTTTCACGTTCCTTGCCCCCGATTTCCAGTTTCAGTTCGCGGGTGTCCTCACGATACGGCGCGCTGCGTGGCCGGGCGCTGATCCCGACCGGTAAAGGCAGGGTGAGCCGACGAATTCGCCTCACTCGCGGCCGCCAGTGTGGCGTTCTGGCGCGCGCGGCCGAGCATCAGCGCCCGGGCGAGCACCGCACCGGCGCCGAGCGCAGCGCCCAACGTCACGAAACCCAGACCCGTCGCCACCCGGGTACCCGCGCTGCGGCGACGCTCGAGGCCCATGCCGCACAGCACGCCCGCAATCGTCAGCGCCGGGAGCTTCGGCATCGAAATCTTGAAGCGGTTCATGTGAGTTCTCCTTTGTTTGAGGTGAAACGTCTTCTTCCCCTCTTCACGTGACGTGCCGCGACCTGTTTCCAGTGCGATGCGTGGATCAGCTGCCGCACTGCCGCCACAGAGCGCAGGGAGTTGTGGCGCAGCCGCTCGATCAGCAGGCAGGCCGCAGGCTGATTTCCCTCTGAAAGGGCCAGTGGCATCGCCGCTGCATTGCTGCCGGGCAAGGAGGCGAACGATGTTGACCCATACCCCTGATGAAATTGCCCGCCCCAGCACGCTGACCGTGGGCCTCACCGAACTTGGTACGCAGACGCAGGCCGTGTTGTCGCGCTGGTCGCGGCGCATGGTGCAGCTGTGGTGGCGCAACTGGTTCTCAGTGGACAACCGGAACACGCGCATCGAAGCGGAAGTCGACCGCTGGCAGAACGAAGGCGGCGGCAGCACGCAGAACGTCGCGGGGGTCGCGTCATGGTGACCTTCGCGTTCGCGCTGGCCATCGGTGCGGTCGTTGCCGTGCTCGGGCTGTTGCTCGCGCCTCGTGAAAACGCAGCCCGCCCCACGCGCGTGCTCCGCATCGGCGTCGCTGCTGCGATGCCGGGCGTGGTGCTCGGCCTGCTGCTGGCGGAAGACCTCTGGCTCGACACGCACGCCGCGTCTCTCGCCACCAGCGTGGTGGGTTCGACGCTCGCCGTGCTCGGCGCAGCCTTCCTGCCGAAGGACAAGTCGCTCGACGTGGGAAAGTTCGAAGCGCTCGGCCCTCCGCCGAGCGGCGCCAACGTCACCGTGGCCGAAGCCGCCACGCTGAGCCCGTCGGCCACTGAACCGGGCTTCACCGACTGCCTCGCCTACATGTGGCGGCTCAAAGCGTGTCGACGAGTCCCAGGATTTGTCCGTAGCTCGACAGCGAACGCGACGCTCTGACCGGTTGCGTGCCTCCCTCCAGCACGTGGGCGGCGTGGCGGCGGGTGATGGCCGGCGACGACACGATGTCCAGCCGCTCCCGGTACTCGGTCGACACGTACGTGCCGTACTCGGCCCACGCGTCGTGACAGCCGACGGCCTGGGCGACGGCGATGTCCTTCTTGAGTGAATCACCGACGACCAGCACCTCCTTCGGCGACAGCCCGTAGGTGCTGAGGATCTTCTTGAGGCCGGCCGGGTTCGGTTTCTCCCACTCCCGCGGCAGCTCGATGGCCTGACACTTCGCTTCGTACGCACGCGCCTCGTGCTTGTGGATGATCTCCGCTGCCACCAGCGGAGAGCCGTCCTGACCGCGGGGAAACTGGAACCCCGGCATCGTGTAGATGGCAGACAGATACGAATCGAGCCCCAGCGCCTTCACGCGCGCCTGCGCAGGGTTCATCGGCGCGTCGGTGAGCGCCACCACGATGACCTTCCGCTCCTTCAAGGCCGCCAGCGTGTCGACGACCTCCTTGTACGGAACCAGGTACTTCTTGCGCGCGTAGGCGAACGCGGTGCGCGCCGGCTCGATGATCAGCTTGTCGAAGCTGCCGAACTCGGGGAACGCCTTGAAGATGGCGCTCTCCTGCAGTGCGAACGGGTACTCGTTCGATTCGTAGCGGGCGTAGACCTCCTTGAGCGCCTGCACGACCTGAATGCGCGGAAAGCCGGTCGCGCGCACCACCGCGTCGACCATCGCCTCGACCGACGGCACGATGTAGTCGATCCACGAGTACAGCGTGTTGTCCATGTCGGTGACGACGAGGCGGATGCTCATGCGAAACACGAGGCAATAGCACCGTTGGTGCACCTCGCGGGTGTGGCATCGTTGGACCTCAACATGTGGCAGCTGCTGATCAACGGACCCGGCTACTTCGACACGGCCTACGACCTGCCTGAAGGCGTCACCCAGGTGGGCCGTGCCGACGAGAACGACATCGTGCTCTCGGGTGATCTCGTCTCTCGCAAGCACTGCCGCATTCACGTCGCCACCAGCGGCGTGCGCTTCGAAGATCTCGGCAGCCGCAACGGCACCAGGCTCAACGGCGACCCGCTCAAGGGCACCATCGACCTGCACGAAGGCGACGTGGTGCAGATCGGCGACAACTCGCTCGCGCTCAAGCAGCCCTCGAACTCCGAGGCGCTCGACACCGAGATGGTCGACGTGGCCGGCGGTGGGCGCGTCAAGCGCTTCGGCCGTGGCGTCGACGTGAACGAAGCGGTGATGGCGGCGCGCGACATCAAGCCCGCCAACGTGCTCAAGGCGCTCGACAACTTCGCGCCCTTCGACCTCTCGGAGCCGCCGCTGCCCTTCGCCGGGCCGCGCCAGAGCGACACCGACGAAGGTGAAGGCGGCGAAGCGACCAGCTCTTCGTCGGGAGAGACCTCGCGCGTCGCGGTGGCCTCGCTGGTGCTGATGTATCGCGTGGCCGAGTGCCTCGCGCGCGCACCCGACCTGCAGACCTTCCTCGACGACACCTGCGACCTCGTCATGAAGCGGGTGAAGGCGACCACCGGCGTGGTGCTGCTTCGTCACCCCTCCGGCGTCATGGTGCCCTCCGCGGTGCGTCACGAGCAGAAGCTGGCGCGCGGTGAAGTGCCGGTCAGCGACGGCGTGCTCGAAGCCGCGCTCGCCAAGGGTCAGGCCATCGCCGTCGCCAACGTGCACGACGACAAGCGCTTCGCCGAACGTGAGTCGGTGGTGCTCTACGGTGTCGACCAGGTGCTCTGCATTCCCATCGGCACCCGCGCGCCGTTCGCCGGCGTGCTGTACCTCAACCGCTCGCGCGCGGGCTCCGAGCCGTTGGACGCGCTGCTCGACGTGTGCACGGCCATCACCCAGCTGCTCGAGACCGGCGTGCAGAAGTTCGCCACCTCGGCCCCGAGCGCCAGGGGAGAGCGGCTCGAAGTGAACCTCGAGCGGCTGTACGCGCCGGAGGTCTCGAAGCGCCGGTACGCCGAGATTCGTGGCGGCGCGGCGCTCAGCCAGGTGCAGGAGGTCAACGGCACGGTGTTGTTCGCCGAGCTCGTGGGGCTGACGCAGGCCGCGCCCAGGCTGCACCCCGACCGCATCGCGGAGCTGGCCAGCGAGTGGCACCGCATCGCCACGCAGTTCCTCATGAGCTTCGAGGGCGCCATCGACCTCGTCACCGGCGAGACGGTGCGCGCGGTGTTCGGCGTGCCGTGGGCGCGCGGTGACGACGCGATTCGCGCCGTGCGCGCGGCGATGTCGCTCAAGGCCGAGTGGGAAAAAGTGTCGGCGCGGCGCAGCATCAAGGAGCGCTTCGCGGTTCGCGCGGGCCTCACCACCGGGCGCGTGTTCGCAGGCGCGGTGGGCAGCGACGCACGGCTCGACCCCGTGCTCCTCGGGGAGCCTGCGCAGGTCGCGCAGCTGCTGTGTGCTTCGGCCGAGCCCGGGCAGCTGCTCATCACCGGCAAGACGCTCGCGCACGTGGGCGCGCGCTTCGACGTCACGCCGCTGGGCGAGCGCGCGCTCGCCGGTCAGAAGGTGAAGGCCGCGGTCTTCGAGGTGCTCGACGAAGACAACGACTCAGGCACGTTGTCGGGCATTCGCTGAGGCCTTATGGAAGCGGTCCATGACCATCGCCATCGGCTCGAAGCTCCCTGAAGCGACGCTGTTCGAAACCACGAAGTTCGGCGACGCCTGCCCGCTCTCTCCCGAGCCGGTGTCGGTCGCCGCGGCCAGCAAGGGCAAGAAGGTCGTCATCTTCGGCCTGCCCGGCGCGTACACGCCGACCTGCAGCGCGCAGCACGTGCCCGGTTACGTGAAGGACCTCGAAGCGCTCAAGAGCAGGGGCGTCGACGAGGTGTGGTGCGTGTCCGTGAACGACGGCTTCGTGATGGCCGCGTGGGGCAAGGACCTGGGCGCCATCGGCAAGGTGCGCATGCTGGGCGACGGCTCGGCGGAGTTCGCCCAGAAGACCGGCCTCGTGAAGGACCTCACGGCGGCCGGCATGGGCCTGCGCATTCAGCGCTTCTCGATGCTGGTCGACGACGGCGTGGTCAAGCAGCTCAACGTCGAGGCGCCCGGCAAGTTCGAGGTCAGCGACTCGGGCACCATGTTGAAGCAGCTGGGCTGATCACCAGTTCAAGTACTCGGCGCTCGGGTACTTCGCGAGGCACCTGGCGCGAACCGACTTCATCTGCCCGGGCACTGCCACCTGCTTGAGCTCGTTGATGACCACCATCAACTGCGCGTTGTCGCTGCGGTTGCAGGCGGCGAGCACCACCGCCTCCATCGCGCGCGAGCGGCCACCCTGGGTCTTGAAGTCGCTGCGGTAGCGCGACCGCGTCTCCCAGATGACGTCCCACTTGCCCTGCTTCTCGAGCGCCTCGATGTTCTTGAGAACCTCGACCTCGGCGGCGGTCGGCGGTTCGACGACCTTCGGCTTCACCGGCTCGACGGCGGCCACCACTCCCGCGTCGACCACCGGTTCGACACCCGCGTCGGTCTCGGCGACGGCCACCGCCGCGCCCGCGTCGACCACCACCGCCGACTTCACGCCCGCGTCGGTGTCGAAGGTGCCATCGGCGCGCATCACGTAGCCCGCGTCGCGCATCGCCGCGCGGTAGCGCTCACGCTCGGCCCAGTTGTCCATGCGCACCCTGGTGACGACCGCGCCGATGCCCACCGTACCGATGAGGATCGCCACGATGACCTTGCGGCCCGACACCGACTTCGCCGGCGGAGGACCCTGGTCGGCCAGCTGCGGCGCTGCGCTCGGCGCGGGCGTGGCGAGGGCGTGGCTCGACGGCGCGCGCGTGGCTCCCGACATCATCGAAGGCGACACGCGCATTCCCGGCTTGAAGACGCCGCTCTCGTCGTCGCTCACCGTCGCCAGCACCTGGCCGGTGAGTTCGAGCACGAAGGTCTCGATGTCGGGCGTGCGCTTCTCACGTTCCTTCTCGAGCGCGTGCTCGATGGCGTGAATGACGTGCGGCGGCAGGTCGGGGCGCAGCGCCGCGAGCGAAGGCGGCTTCTCGTAGGCGATGCGGAAGACCACGGTGGCGATGCTGCTGGCCTGAAAGGGCGCCTGCCCGGTGAACAGCTCGAAGCAGATGCTGCCGAGTGAAAAGAGGTCGCTCTGGCCGGTGACGTCGCGGTTCTGGCCCATGGCCTGCTCGGGCGACATGTAGAGCGGCGTGCCGATCAACACCGAGTCGGTGGTCTGCACGGTGTTCGAGTCGGACAGCTTCGAGATGCCGAAGTCGAGCACCTTGACCTGATCTCCCAGCGCGGTGGGCACCAGGAAGATGTTCTCGGGCTTGAGGTCGCGATGAACGACGCCGGCCTTGTGCGCCGCCTGCAGCCCCGCGCCGACCTGGCGCATCACCGCCGAGACCTGCTCGAGCGTGAACTGCTTGCCGTGCGCGCGCGCGGCGAGGCTCTGGCCCTTCAAGTACTCCATGACCAGGTACGGCTCGCCGGTGGGCAGGAGGTTGAAGTCGAGCACCTGCACCAGGTTGGGGTGTTCGAGCCGCGCGGCGATCTCCGCTTCGCGGCGGAAGCGCGCCAACGCCTCCTGCGGCAACGACGAGTCGACGTGCAGCACCTTGATGGCCACCAGCTTGCCGGCGAGGCGGCGGTGCCGCGCGAGCCACACCTCGCCCATGCCGCCGCGGCCCAGCTGACGTTCGACTTCGTAGGTGTCGGCGATGACGACGCCCGGCGCCAGCAGCGAGGTGACTTCACTCATCGTGTCGCGGTCTCTACCAACGTGTCTGGAGTTCCGCCCCGGATTTGCGCAGAGTCGCCCACATGCTCATTCCCTTGATTGCCCTCACGCTCGCGCAGACGCCGGCCCCGGTCGACGTCTCCTTGTTCAAGGACAAGCTCGTGCTGCTCACCGATGGCAAGGGTCACTACGTGGCCTTCGACCCGGCGACGCCCTACGAGGCCACCACCAGCTTCTACGGAGACGGGAAGACGTTCGCGCGCATTCCGATTTTCAGCGGCGGGCGCAGCGGCTCCGAGTCGTGGAGCATGGCCTTCTGGGACCCGCGCGTTCGTCACAGCGGCAACGGCCCGGGCACCATCGAGATGAAGGAGAGCGGCAAGAAGCACGTGGCCAGCTGCGCGAAGAAGGACACCGAGCTCACGGTGGTGCCCCGGGAGGAGTCGAAGAAGATCGTCGACGCCGCGACGTTCACCGACACCACGTGGACGCGTCAGCCCGAGAAGCTGCTGCGCGACGACACCGGCGTGTACTACCTGGTCGACCGCTTCCGCTCGCGCGAGCCGTCGGACCGCCGCGACTTCCGCGTGTTCGTCGGTCACAAGGGCGCGATGAAGCAGATGCCGCTCAAGGAGATCGTCGACGACACGCAGGGCATGGTGCTCGCCACCAAGACCGGAGATCTGCGCCTCGTCACCAAGGGCGACAAGTTCGAAGGCAAGTGGATCGTCGGCAAGAAGCAGACCTCGCTCGTCGAGGTGAACCTCGACAACTTCGACACCGTGCGCATGGTCTACCTCGACCTCGGGCCGTACTCGGGGCAGCGGCTCGGTACGCCCTGCGACGACTTCATGTAAACGGCCCGCGTCGTGACCGAGAAGCTGGTCTTTCTGCAGACGTTCGAGGGCCTGACGCGGGCCTATGGCTCGCACTTCGACCACGAGCTGCAGACCAACTTCCGGCTCTACGGCTTCGACCCCGAGCGGCTGCTGCCGGCCTACCCGCAGCAGACCTTCATCGAGGTGCTCCGGCTGCTCGCGCGCAAGCTGCACCCGGAGCTCGAGCAGAACGACGCCATTCGCCTCACCGCCCGCGGCTTCATGGACGGCTACGACCAGACGCTGGTCGGCAAGGCGATGCTCGCGGCCATTCGCATCATCGGCCCCCGTCGCACACTTGAACGCCTCACCCGACAGTTCCGCACCGGCAACAACTTCTCGGACGCGCGGCTGACCCAGCTGGGCCCCACGGAGTTCGAGCTGTGGTGCAACGAGGTGCAATTGCCCGGGTGGTACGAGGGGCTCGTCGGCCGCGGGCTCGAAATCGCGGGCGCCACGGACCTCACCGTTCACTTCGTCAAGCGTGATGACAGCGGTGGAGGCACCTTTCACCTCCGATGGTCCGACAAATGAAAGTGGTGCACTTCGCCCACTGAAGTATTCACCGAAGCCCACTTCCTCTCATGAGTTCCGGGGCCACCAGCAGTCAGCGACTCCGACCGTTCAAGCCGCAACGCTTCGGTCGGTACACCCTCCTGATGCCGCTTTCGACGGGCGGCATGGGCGAGGTGTTCCTGGCGCGCCTCGAAGGCAGCCACGGCTTCGACAAGCCGTGCGTCATCAAGAAGATCCTCCCGCATCTGGCGAAGGAGCAGGGCTTCGTGTCCCGCTTCGTCGACGAGGCGCACATTCTGGTGAAGCTGCAGCACGGGAGCATCGCCCAGGTGCTGGACATGGGCGTGCACGAGGGCGCTCCGTACATCGCCCTGGAGTTCGTCGACGGCAAAGACCTGCGGCGGGTGCTGGCCCGCATGCGCGAGCGCGAGCTGCCGTTGCCGCTGTCGTTCGTGCTCTCGGTGATGACGCGGGTGCTCGACGCGCTGGCCTACGCGCACCGCAAGCGCGGCGACGACGACGCAGAGCTGAACCTCGTGCACCGCGACATCAGCCCGCAGAATGTCCTCATCTCATACGAGGGCGAGGTGAAGGTCATCGACTTCGGGCTCGCCAAGTCGACCATCTCGGTGTCGAACACCAACCCCAGCATCCTGCTCGGCAAGTTCATGTACATGTCGCCCGAGCAGGCGAAGCACGGGAAGGTCGACAAGCGCAGCGACCTCTACGCCGTGGGCCTCGTGCTGTGGGAGCTGGTCACCGGCAGGAACCCCTTCGAAGACGTGCCCTCGCACGAGCTGATGGGGAAGGTGGGCAACCCCCAGATTCCGCCGCTCAACTCGGTCGAGCCGCTGTGCCCCCAGGCCCTGTCGGACGCGGTGGGCCGCGCGCTGGCGCCCGACGCCGCGAATCGTTTTCAGACCGCCGAAGAGTTCCGCACGCGGCTGCAGTTGATCCTCGCCGACATCGACCCGCTGGCCGGCGCCGAGAGCACCAGCCACTTCATGCGTGACGTGTTCGCTCCGGAGTACCAGCAGGAGCGCCGCATGCTCGCCAGCGTGAAGGACGCCGCGCGCCAGCTCGACGCCGAGAACCCCGGCAAGACCGAAGACGAGACGATGGACGGTGCGCCGTCTCCGTTCGCCAGCGCGAAGCTCCCGGCCCGCAACATCGTGCTCTCGGGTGACGAGCCCACGCCGTCGGCCGACCGCATGCGCGCCTTGAACCCCGAGGCGTTGTCGTTCGCGCCCACGCGCAAGTCGAACGCTTCGGTGGCCTCGCTCAAGAAGGGCGAAGATCACGAGAAGGAGACGCTGCCGGCGATTCAGATGAAGGCGGAGGCCGAGAAGCCGGCGCCGCTTGCGCCCGCCCCGGTGCGCGCGCGGGTGCTGGCCAAGTCGTTCGACAACGAAGCGACCGAGGCGGCCACGCCCATCATCGCCGAGCCCGAGCCGCTGCCGTCGATCATGATCGCCGGCGTCACCGACGCGCCGCCCACCGAGCTCGAGATTCCCGCGCAGGAGGCGCCGCCGCCCGCGCCCAGACCCGCGCCGAAGAAGAAGGCGCCGGTGCAGCCGCCCGCGCGTACGTCGAAGAAGCTCGACCGCCCCGAGCGCACCGGTGAGCGCCAGGTGCCGAAGGTCTCGAAGCAGGCGCCGAAGCCCTCGCCGCTGCCGCCGCCGCAGCGCACCGACACCATGGTGATGCGCAACCCGCTCATCGACGCGCCGATGTCGTCGCAGCGCAACGCGACGCCGGTGAAGAAGAAGAGCGCGAGCTGGGCGTGGTTCGTGATCCCGATTCTCGCCGTGGGCGCGGTGGGCGTGTTCATCGCGTGGGACCTCCAGGTCGAGAAGCAGCGCGAACTGCAGAGCGGCACCGAAGAGACCGCCCCGGTGCAGGTCGACGTGCCGAAGGGCCCGCCCGCGAAGAAGCGCGCCCCCCCGCCGCCGCCGGTCGAGCAGGTCGACGAGCCGAGCGCGCCCCAGGCTCCGGAAGCCGAGGTCGCGCCCAGCAAGCCCCCTGAGCCGGCGGTGAAGAAGAAGGTCGCCGCCACGCCGAGCGTCGCCGGAGGAAGCCCGGGCGCGGTGGCGCTGCGTCAGGTGAAGGGCGACTTCGACAAGCTGGTCGACGAGGACGTGCAGCGGCAGTTCCGACTGCGGCTCACGCAGCTCCAGGGGCAGGTCGAGGCGCAGGGTGACGAGCCCGACTTCCTCAGCCGCGTCGAAGCGCTCCACGAAGACGTGAAGGCAGCGCTCTCCAAACAGCGGTAAAGCCCCGCGGTGATGGTGCCGGCGCTCGAGCTCGAAGACGTCAACGCAGGGTACGGCGGCGCGCGCGTGCTCGAGAGCGTCTCGTTCACGGTTTCACCCGGCCAGGCCTGGGTGGTGTTGGGCCCCAACGGCGCGGGCAAGTCGACGCTGGTGCGCGTGGCGATGGGCATGTTGCCGCCGACGCGTGGTCGCGCGCGGGTGTGCGGCGCCGACGTGGTGAGCGCGGCGCCGCGTGAATTGTCGCGGCGGGTCGCGTGGGTGCCGCAGGTCGTCGATGAAGCGACCGGCTTCACCGGCCTCGAGGTGGCGTTGATGGGCCGCGCGCCGCACCTTTCGTCGTGGTCGGCGCCGGGCACCGCCGACGAAGCGCGCGCACGAGAGGTGTTGAGCGCGCTCGACGTGGGCCACGTCGCCGACCGCCCGTTGTCCCAGGTGTCTGGCGGTGAGCGCCGCCGCGTGTGGTTGGCGCGCGCGCTGCTGCAGGCGCCGAAGCTGCTGGTGCTCGACGAGCCCACGGCCTTCCTCGACGTGCGGCACCAGGTCGAGACGTTGCGCGTCGTGAAGTCGAAGGTCGAACAGGGGCTCGCGGTGCTGGCGGTGTTGCACGACGTGAACCTCGCGCGTGCGCTGGCGACGCACGTCGTGCTGCTCAAGGCGGGGAAGGTGCTGGCCAGCGGGCCCGTCGCCGACGTGCTGACGACCGAGCGCTTGAGCGGGCTGTACGACATCGAGATGTCGCGCGAGCCGGCGTTCGTGCCGAGGTGGACACCGTGAGGTTCGTGCTCGCGGCCGTCGTTGCGGTGCTCGCTCACGCAGCGTTGCTGTTCGCGTTGTCGCCGGCAGAAGCGAAGGTGGTCGCGCCAATCGAAGCGGTGCCGTTCGAAGTCGCCATCACCGAAGTGCCCCCTCGGCCCCGAGGAGAGCGTGGCGGTGAGCAGCCCGCGAGGTCGCCACCCCGAGCGCGTGTCCGCGGTGCCGCCGCGAAGCCGGAATCGGTCGCTGCGGTGGCTGCGCTCGAGCTCGAAGTGGGCGCGGCCGAACCCGCGGTCCGTGAAGCCGAGGTCGAGGTGGCGCCTGCGCCGCGCCCCGCGCCCGCTTCGCAGGACAGCGAGACTCCAGAGGTCAACGTGAACGCGCTGGTGCACGCGCGGCTCTCGTCGGCGGCCGAGCGTTGCTACCCGGCGGCCGCCAGGCGCTTTCGCCAGCGCGGCACGGTGACGGTGACCTTCTGCGGAGATCTCGACGCGCGCATCGTCAACGGCGCCGTCGCGCAGTCGTCCGGCGCCTCGCTCCTCGACGCGGCGGCGCAGAACTGCGTGCTGGCCCAGTCATCACCGCTGCCCGTCGAAGCGGCGTCACGATGCTTCTCGGTGCCCGTGCGCTTCGGCGCGCCGTGACTCAATACACGTCGTATTTCTTCCGCATCGCCTCGTGCTCATCGGCGTCGCGCGACGGCCGCAAGATGCGCTGCGCGTCGTGCAGGTAATAGAGGTACTCGCTCTGCACCGGCTTCAACGCGGCCGCGAACGAGACCGCGGTGGGCGCACCAATGGGCGTCGGCGGCAGGCCTTTGACGTAGCGGCTGTTGTAGCGGTCCTTCTGGTCTCTCAACTTCGCCAGGAAGGCGACGCGATCGTTCCACTTCTCGAGCTCGTAGCGGCTGGTGGCGTCGACCCCGAGCGCCCAGCCCTTGTCGATGCGCTTCCACAGAATCCCCGCGACCAGCGGGCGGTTGGCCGGCGTGGGCTCTTCGCGCTCGAGCATCGACGCCATGGTGACGAGGTCGTGCAGCGTCTTGGTCTGCGCCTTGATGTCGGCCTCGAACGGCGAGAACACGCGCGCGGTGAAGAGGTCCAGCTGCTTCTGCACCAGCTGCCTGCAGTCGATGCGGCCCTTCGGCAGTTGATACGTCTCGGGGTACAGGTAGCCCTCGAGCGTTCCCTTCGGCAGCGGGAAGGGCGCGCTGTAGCCCTCGGCTGACGACGCCGCCTTCAGGTACTCGCCGGGCAGCGCGCGCCCCGCGGCCACCAACGCGTCGTCGGTGTCACGCAGGCGCCAGCCTTCCACCACCACGAAGGGCTCGTCTTCCGCGAGCGGCGGCTTCTCGAGCGCCGCAGCCAGCTCCATGGGGCTGATGGGCCGCTGAATGCGGAACTTGCCGGCTTTCAGCTTGAGCCCGCCGCGCTTCCACACCACGTAGCGGAACACGGTGGTGTCGGGAATGAGGCCGTTGCTCTCGAGCAGCCCGCCGACGCTGCGCGCGTTGGCGCCCTTGGGCACCTCGAACTCCACGTCTTCACCCGGCGCACCGGGCGTGAGCGCCAGTGAGTCGAGGCGGAAGACGTAGCCGCCGACACCGATGACGGCGACCAGCAGCAGCACCAACAGGGCGATGATTGCGCGCTTCACGGAGCCGGAAGTTTCCATGCCGTTACCCGTTACGCGAGCACGTTGAGCACGTGTATGGCGGCGCTTCGATGCTCTCGTTCGACCGCTCGCCGTCGTTGTGGAGTCTGTACCCACGCATTCTCGCCGCGCGAAAGCCGGCGCGGGTTCGTGAAGGCGGCCAGGTTCCACGCCTCGACGGCGTGCTGCGTGGCGTGCGCATCGACCCGGCGCACCTCGCGAAGTACCGCGACCTGTGCGGCTTTCGTGGCGACGACGTACCGGTGACGTACCCCCACGTGCTGGCGAGCGGCCTCCACCTCGCGCTGCTGTCGTCGCCCCTGTTCCCGGTGCGCCTGATGGGGCTGGTGCACGTCGCCAACCACATCGCTCAACGCGGCCCGTTGCCGACCAGCTCGTCAGGTGAGCTGGTGGCGTGGCTCGAAGGGCACCGCGACACCGCGCGCGGCCAGGAGTTCGAGCTCCACACCGAGTGGCGGCAGGGCTCGGAGGTTCCGTGGCGCGAGACGATGACGTTCCTCTCGCGCGCGCCGAAGCAGGGCGGCAGCAGGGCGGCGCCGGAAAAGGTCGAGCGCCCGGCGGCCGACGAGACGTTCTCGTTCGATGCACCGTCGGACATCGGCCGCCGCTACGGCCCGCTCGCCGGCGACGTGAACCCGATTCACCTGTGGAGCGCGACGGCGAAGTGGTTCGGCTTCAAGCGCGCCATTGCCCACGGCATGTGGAGCCTCGCGCGCTGTGTCTCGCAGCTGCCGGCGGACGGTCCTCGGACGCTCGACGTGCAGTTCAAGCTGCCGGTGTTCCTGCCCGCGAAACTGGTGATGGAGCGGCGCGACGTCGACTTCGTGTTGCTCGACGAGAACCGTGAGAAGCCGCACCTGACCGGCCGTTTCAGCCGCGCGTGAATCGCCGTATCGTGTTCATGCGCATTTGATGCGCATGGAGGCGAGATGAAGCGTTCCGCACTCAAGAAGCCGGTGAACCTCACGTTGAGCGTGCCTCTCGTGAAGAAGGCCAGACAGCTCACGGACAACTTGTCGGGTATCGTCGAAGACCTGCTCACGGAGTACGTGAACCGTGAACAATCGCGACGCGAAGAAGAGCGGGCGAAGCTCGCCGCTGCCGCGAAGGCGATGTCGGACTTCACGCGAAAGCACGGTTCGCTCGCCGACGAGTTCTCGACGCTCTGAGGCGCCATGGCTCAGTTCGATGTGCACAGGAATCCGGGCAAGAACCGCGACGCCATGCCCTACGTCGTCGTTCTCCAATCGGCTGCTTATGACGGGCACGACCGCCGTGTCGTCGCGCCTCTGACCAAGCAGGTCATCGCGGGGAGAGCGCCACACGCACTGCTCACGCCGACGTTCGTCGTCGGCGGCGTGACGGTGTTCTTGAACCCTTTCGATCTCGTCTCTGTCCCTGTCGGCCAACTCGGGCCGAAAGTGGCGTCGCTCTCCCGTCACGGAGACAAGTTGATCGCTGCGCTCGATCAGCTCTTCACCCGCGTCTGGGGTTGATCAGTCGAGCGTGATCTTCTCGTCTTGATCCGCTTCGGTCAGCACCGGCTGCGGCAACGTGTCGAGCAACGGCCGCAGCACGTTGAGCGCGGGCGGCACGTACGGCCCCACCTCGTCACCGAACTCCTGCACGTAGATGTTCGTCACCTCGACGAGCAGCGGGTCCTTCGAATCGAAGCTGCCGGCGGCGGTGCCATTCCACGCCTCGCGCCCATCACTGCAACGCGACAACGCGCCGAGCACTTCGACCTCGAAGCCGCTGCCCTTCGTGGTGAGCGCCGGCTTGAGCCACAGCACCCCTTCGATGTTGTCCTCGCCTCCACACACCTCGGCGAGCCCGGGGGACGGATGCGCGACGAGCTCCTTCTTCACCAGGAAGTCGCGCTTCTGATTCACGTAGCGCCGGGCGATGCGGCCCCACGCCTCGCCGACCTTCTCTTTTCCGTCGGGCAGGGGCGAGACGACGATCGCCAGCCGCTTCACGACGGCGTTGTCGCCCTGCGACCAGTCGTCGCGAACGCGAGCAGACTTCACGACGGAGCACGATGACGCGAACAGCACGAGGGGAATGAGGACTCGCTTCATGGCGGCCGAATGTATGCCGGTTTCGATTGCGTCGCGGCCACAGCGTAGCGACAACCGCGCGATGCGTTCCCGCCTCGTCACGCGCCTGCTTGCCGTGTTCATCGCCGCGATGTCGATGCCCTCTCTCGCCAGCGGTTCAGGGCACGGAGACCCCTCGGCGCCGGTCGTGCTCGCGCTGGCGTTGATCCTCTTGTCCGCGAAGCTGGGCGGTCACGCCGCGATTCGTTTCAAGCAGCCCGCGGTGCTGGGCGAGCTGCTGGTGGGCGTGTTGCTGGGCAACCTCTCGCTGGTCGGCTTCACGTCGTTCTCGACCATCGCGACGGATCAATTCGTCGACATGTTCGCGCGCGTGGGCGTCATCATTCTGCTCTTCGAAGTGGGGCTCGAGAGCACCGTCGGGCAGATGCTCAAGGTGGGCGTCTCTGCGCTGCTGGTGGCGGTCATCGGCGTCACCGTGCCGTTCATCGTCGGCTACTTCGTGACGCGGGCGTTGATGCCGTCGTCGAGCCTGTACGTGGCGCTCTTCATCGGCGCCACGCTCACCGCGACGTCCGTCGGCATCACCGCGCGCGTGCTCAAAGACCTCGAGAAGAGTCAGCTGGCGGAGTCACGAATCATCCTCGGCGCGGCGGTCATCGACGACGTGCTCGGGCTCGTCATTCTCGCGGTGGTCACCGGCATCATCGGCGCGGCAGACCGCGGCGGCTCGCTCGCGCTCAGTGAGGTCGCGCTCACGCTCGGCAAGGCGGTCGCGTTCCTGGTGCTCTCGCTGGTCATCGGCATCTGGTTGTCGCCGCGCATGTTCAAGTTCGCGTCGCGCCTGCGCGCGAGCATGGTGCTGCTCGCCTTCTCGTTGGCCTTCTGTTTCGGCCTCGCGTGGCTGGCCGACTTCATCGGGCTGGCGCCCATCGTCGGTGCCTTCGCAGCCGGCCTCATTCTCGAAGACGTGCACTACGAGGAGCTGAAGACGAAGGAGGACCACACGCTCGAGCAGCTGATTCACCCGCTCTCGAATTTCCTGGTGCCGATCTTCTTCGTGCTCATGGGCATGCGCACCGACCTGAAGTCGTTCGCCGCGCCCGGTGTGTTGTCGCTGGCGGCGGCGCTCACCGTCGTCGCCATCGCAGGCAAGCTGCTCGCGGGGCTGGGCGCGCTGGGAAAGAACCTCGATCGCCTGAGCATCGGCATCGGCATGGTGCCGCGCGGTGAGGTCGGGCTCATCTTCGCCAGCATCGGCGCGCAGCTGACGGTGCTGGGTGAACGTGTCGTCGACGAGAAGGTCTTCTCGGCCGTGGTGGTGATGGTCATCGTCACCACCATGGTCACGCCGCCGGTGCTCAAGTGGTCGCTCAACCGCAGAGCTCGAGGAACCTCTTCTTCTGAGACGGCGTGAACGTCACGTGCGAGACCACGCCGCGTCGGTGTTCGGGCGCCAGCGAGGCCAGCGGCGCGAAGAGGAACACGTCGAGCGCCAGCGCGTCGGGAACGTCGTCACAGGCGATGCGCGCCAGGCGGCCGTTTTCGAAGTGAAACTGCACGCGGCGCCTGCCGTCTTCTGACTCGCGCCAATACGCGGGCCGCACGTCGAGCCTCGCCACCCGCGCGGCGAGTGGAAACCACGCGGCAGGTGCCGACGTCTGTACGTCGAGGTGCGTGAGGCGCGGTGGCACCGCGTCGCGAGGCAACGGCGTGCGCCAGTTCTCGACGAGGCGGAGCGTGGTGGCGTTCGGCGCGAGCGCCAGCACCTCGAGCGCACGCCTGGCTTCACCACGAATTCCGAGCGTGGTGAGGCGGTCGCGAAGTGCCGCCGGGGCGAGCGCCAGGTGCTCGGGCGTGGCCACCAGCGTGGTGAGCGACTTCAACCTCGGCGAGGTCAGCAGCGGCTCGACGGGGAGGGACGCGACCACCTCGAGGCTCTCGAGGGTCGCCAGCACCGGGTCGTCGGCGAGCGGCACGTCGGCGGCGCGCTGGAGGTAGAGGAACACCTCGCGTGGAACGCCGTCGCGGAACACCGTCGAGCCACGGCGGGCGCCGCGCGCGAGGGACCGCAGCCACTGCTTCTCGTGCTTCTTCTGCAACGAGGCGCCGCTCTTGCCTGCGCGCTGCCGCACGTTGAAGTCGCCGCGCGGGTCGCCGCGCTCGAGCAGCCAGTCGGTGAACACCGCGATGCGCGAAGCGTCGCGCGGGTCTTCGGCGATGAGCTCGAGGAAGTCGTCTTCGTGCTCGCCACTGACCTTCTTCACCGACGCGGGCGCGTCGTCATCGGCCAGCGCACGCTCGAGCCAGGTGAGCTGCACGAGCTTCGAACCGAGCGCCGTCACCGTCTTGCGTTGCGCCCGCCCGCCGTGAACGACGAGCAGCAGGGCCGCCACGGTGAAGTAGGCGTTGGCCGCGTCGAACTTCACCGGGGGGCGCTCGAGCAACGTGGCCGCCGCCTGGGCGATGCGCGCGTCACGGGCGACGTCGATGAGCTCGGCGGCCTTCCTGGTGATCTGCGTGCCGGGGCCGTCGCCGAGCACCGCGAGCCGCGCGTCGAGATCTCCCGGCGTGGTCTTCGACGGGCGCGCCAGGGTCTTCAGCAACGCGTCGACGACCTGCGCACGCCACGGCGCGAGGCGCTCGGGCACCGGCACCTCGCGCCTCAGCGCCTTCGCGCCGTGGAGCACCACGAGGCCCACGGCGACGGCAGCCAGCGTGAGGTTCTCGGCCTGCTTCAGCGGGAAGTCGTTGAGGAACGCGGCCGCCGCTTCCCCGATGGCCGACGTGGCCGGAAAGTGGGTGAGCGCCAGCAGTCGCTGCTCGAGCTTCGGAACGCTGGTGTCGCGCAACGACGCGAGGAGTTCCGCCACGTCTTCGGGGCGCTTCGCCTCGGCACGGCTCAACCACTCGTCGCGTCTCGCCGCCATGGGTCGCGCAGCTTCACGAAATCCGAGTGCGCATTCCATTCGTAGCTGCGGCCATGCCCGTGAACGCTGCCGTCGCCCGCGTGTTTTCAGTGGTGTTGGTGTTCGTCGGCGTTCTGGGTTTCGTGCTCCCGCCGTCGATGGCGATGACGAGCGGCGCGCCGGCGTACAACGTCTTCCACCTCGTCTTCGGCGTCATCGGGTTCGTGTGTGCGGCGTCGAACAAGCAGCACCTCGCGCGTGCCTTCAACGTGGGCTTCGGCGTCATCGACCTCCTGCAAGCGGTCGCGAGCTTCCTGCACCTCTGGCCCGAGCAGCACTTTCGTTGGACCCGCGTCGACGACGTGCTGCACGTGGTCATCGGCGCCGCGCTGCTGACCATCGGGCTGTTCGCCGACTCGGCGTCAGCGAAGCTCGCCTCCCCTGAAAGAAAAGCGGGCTGAGCGACGGGCGTGGTCCCCCGTGGCCGCGCCCCGGTGTCGAAGCGGCATGAAGACCTCCTCGTCATCGTCGTCGCTCTCGCGCTGCCGGCGCTCGCCGCCAGCGGTGGAGGCGGAGGGCACTACGGCCCCACCTGCTCCGCCGCGAGATGCTCGGGGGGCTGCACGTACCGCTGCGAGCCCGGCCCGTCGCAGATGGCCTGTGGCGCCGCCGGCAACGCGTGCGTGGCGTGCGCGCCGGGCGAGCTCTGTCAGAGCGGCAGCTGCGTCACCGCGCCTCCGCAAGGCTGCGGCGCGGCGCCGGCGCCTCAGTCCTTCCCGCTGACGCCCCAGCTCTCGAGCTTGCGGTACAGCGTCTTGCGCTCGATGCCGAGCGTGCGCGCGGCGGCGGTCTTGTTGCCCTGCTGCGCCTCGAGCACGCGGAGGATGTAGCGCTTCTCGAGCTCCTCCAACGTGACCAGCTCGCTGGGGTCGTTCGCGGCGACGACCACGCTCGCAGGCCGGTCTTTCAGGAGCTTCTCGGGCAGATCATCGACGCCGATCTCGTCGTAGCGCGTGAGCGCCACCGCGCGCTCCATCACGTTCGAGAGCTCGCGCACGTTGCCCGGCCAGTCCCACGCCAGCAGCCGAGCTGCGGCCGGCGCCGAGAGCCCCTTGACCGTCTTGCCTGCGCGCGTGGCGAACTCCTTCAGGAAGCGCTGCGCCAGCGGAAGAATGTCGGCGCTGCGTTCACGCAACGGAGGCAGCGGCACGTGCACCACGTTGATGCGGAAGAAGAGGTCTTCGCGGAACTCGCCCTTCTCGATGCGCGCCTCGAGGTCCCGGTTGGTGGCCGCGATGATGCGCACGTCGACCGAATGCTCCGCGCGCGCGCCCAGCGGCCGCACCTTCCGCTCCTGGAGCACCCGCAACAACTTGGGCTGCAGGCCCAGCGGCATGTCGCCGATTTCGTCCAGCAGCAGGGTGCCGCCGTTGGCTTCGGTGAAGAGGCCGACGCGGTTCTCGCGCGCGTCGGTGAAGGCGCCACGCACGTGCCCGAAGAGCTCGCTCTCGAGCAGCGTCTCGGGCATCGCCGCGCAGTTCACCGCCACGAAGGGCCCACTGCGGCCGCTGCGCGCGTGAATGGCGCGGGCGAGCACCTCCTTGCCGGTGCCTGACTCGCCGGTGATGAGCACCGAGCTCTGCGACGACGACACGCGGCTGACGAGGTCGAGCGCGCGCTGCATGGCCTCACTCGCAGCCACCAGCCCTTCGAAGCGCGAACCCGAGCTCGCCTCCGTTCTCAGCCGCGCGACCTCGCGGCGCAGGTTGCGGTGCTGAATCGCGCGCTCCAGCGCGATGACGATGCTGTCGAGCTTCGCGGGCTTCGAAAGAAAGTCGTAGGCGCCGGCGCGAATCGCCGCGACCGCGCTCTCATAACTCCCGAAGCCCGTGAGCACGATGAGCGGCGTGTCGGGGTGGCTCTGGGCGACGCGCTCGGCGAACTCGAGGCCACCGAGGCCCGGCATGTTGAGGTCGGTCAGCACCACGTCGACGTCTTCGGTGTTGAGCTGCGCGAGCGCGACCTCGGCCCGCTGTGCAGTCACCACGCGATAGCCGCGCTGCGCGAGCCCCAGCTCGAGCGTCGAAGTGAGGTTGGCGTCGTCATCGACGAGAAGAACGCGGCCGCTCATGGAGCTCTCATGGCACGAAGGGCAGGTGCAGTGTGAGGGTGCTGCCCCGGCCCGGCGCGCTCTCCACGCCGAGGAACCCGCCGTGATCTTCGAGAATGCTCGCGGTGATGGGCAGCCCGAGCCCCGTGCCTTCACCGACGGCCTTGGTGGTGAAGAACGGCTCGAGCAGCCGCGCGCGAACCTCGTCCGACATGCCCACGCCATCGTCGGTGACGCTGACCGTGCTCCACTTCTTTTCGCGTGCGTGCACCACGCTGGTGTTGACCTTCACGTGCCCGCCTTCGCTGCAGGCGTGCAGCGCGTTGACCACCACGTTGGTGAGCGCCTGCTGCAGCAGGCCCTCGTCGCCCTGCGTGAGCACCGTCGCCGAGGTCTCGACCTTGAGCGCCACGTGGCGGCGCGTGGCCAGCGGGTCGACCAGCTCGGTCACCGTCTGCGCGAGGCGGTCGAGCGAGAAGACCTGCTGCTCGAGCTTTCGTGGCCGCGCGTAGTCGAGCAGCTGACGCACGAGCTTGGTCACCTGCTCGGTGCACTGAATGATGATGCGCGCCGAGCTCTGCACCGGCGTGCTGGCGTCGGTGTCTTCGACGATGAGGCCGGCGCGCGCTTCGATGACGTTGAGCGGCGTGCCCAGCTCGTGCGCGAGGCCCGAGGCCAGCCGGCCGACGCCCGCGAGGCGATCTGCGCGGCGCAATTGTTCCACCGCGGCGATGCGCGCCGCCGTCTCCCGCGCCGTCGACTCGCGCGCCGCGCCGAGGTGCCGGCACATGGCGTTCATCTCTCCGGCGAGCTGCGAGAGCTCGTCTTGACCGGGCAGGGTGAGGTCGGGCTCGAGCTCGCCGCGGCCGACGGCGCGCGCTTTTTCCATCAACGCGCGCGTGCGCCGCGCCACCAGCCACCAGCCGAGAACGAAGGCCGCGAGCGCCATGCCGCCGGCGGTCATCAGCGCCAGCAGCAGCGTGGCGTTGAAGTGCTGCCGAACCCAGTCGCCTTCGTGCGCGGGCGGCTCCGACACTTCGATGGCGCCGTGCGTGGTGTCTGCGATGCGCACCGGCGCCAGCGTGAAGCGGCGAATTTCACCGTTGGCGTTGGTGCGCGTGGTGGTCTGCGGCTCGCTGAGCGTCGAGCAGTCGACGGGGGCGGGCGGCGCGTCGAGCTGCCCTTCGAGGCAGACCCAGCGAATGCGCACGTCGCTGTCGTGCCGCGCGCCGGTCTGTTCGACGATCTTCCGCGCCGCCTCGACGCCCTCGCGGGGAATCAGCAGCTCCACCGAGTCGGCGAGCGTGGTGGCGACGAGGTAGTGCGTGCGGTCCATGTCGCGCTCGAAGTCGGCGCGCGCTTCGTCGAGCTGGCGGAACTCGTGCAACGCCAGCATCAAGATGACGACCGTGAGGAAGGCGATGGTGAGGCGGGTGACGAGGCGCATGGAGACCTTGTCGACTGACGAAGCAGCGGTGAGCGTCGCTGGCAAGCCCGAAGGGACCATCACCTCCCGAGCGGTTGCATGAACGTTGCCAGCGACGCTGCCCTGATCAGCGGTGGATCAGCCGTGTCGCAATGACACGGTCGTTTCGTGATGACCCATCACGTGAAGTGAATCGGGTCGCCGCCGCTCCAGGCCACGCCGTCGCCGCGGTCCATGGTGGCGATGTCGGCCATCTCGGCGTCGGTCAGCGCGAACGAGAACAGGTCAGCGTTCTGCCGAATGCGCTGCGGGTTCGTGCTCTTCGGCAGCACCGGGTAGCCCTTCTGCACGCCCCAGCGCAGCAGCACCTGGGCTTCGGTCACGCCGTGCTTCCTGGCCAGCAGCTTGAAGGGAGAGTCAGCGCGTTCGCTCGCCGCCTGCATCGTGGCGTCCTTCGCACTGCCGTGACCGGGCGCCGAGCGCCACGTCGATCCGCGAGTCGATGCAGGCCAGCGCGTTCGAGGTGCAGAGGGCGTCACCGGAGCTCGTCGACGCCTTGAGCCGCTACCTGCAGCTGGCGCAGTCGCCCTCCGACGCGAAGGTGCTCGGGCCCTTGCTGCTCAAGGAGATCCACTACCGGCTGCTCACCGCGAAGTTCGGGGGCGTGCTCCGCAAGCTCGTGCGGCACGACTCCCGCGAGAGCGCCGTGGCCCGCGCCATCGCCCACATCCGCAGAGACTTTCGCGGCACCATCGGCATTCCCCAGCTGGCCCGCGAGGTGGGTATGAGCACGTCGGCGTTCCACAAGCACTTCAAGGAGGTCACCGAGTCGTCGCCGCTGCAGTACCAGAAGGACCTCCGGCTCATCGAAGCGCGCCGCATGCTCACGCGCGGAGGGGTCAGTGTTTCGAGCGCGGCCTTCGACGTCGGCTACGAGAGCCCGAACCAGTTCAGCCGTGAGTACGCGCGGAAGTTCGGCGTGTCGCCCAGCCGTGACGTCAGCCCAGCTGCGTGAGCCGGAACGTGGCCGAGGTGCCCTCGCGCGCGTGAATGTCAACGCGCTCGGCGAGCGTGGGCGCGCTGATGCTGCGGTACTCGAGCATGCCCGCGTAGAAGCCCGGCACGTCGCTCACATCGTTGATCCACACGTCGTAGATGCCATTGACCCGCGGCGTGATGCGGCACTCGATGAAGTTGGTGCCGGTGCGGAAGTTGTGCGTCAGCCGCTGCAGCGAGCGCTCGCGGCCGATCATGCGGCCCACGGTCACCATCACCTTGCCGACCAGCGAATTGGTGAACGCGTCGAGCGCGAGGTGGGCGATGCGGCGTTGTGCGTCGGTCGCTTCCATCTCCGGGAACAGGTCGCTGCACAGCACCTTCACCGCGCGGCCCCACTTCTCGGCTTCCATCGTCGGCTCGGGGTCACCGTCGAGATACAGGCCGACATCGGCCAACTGCATGACGGCGTTGGCCGAGACGCGACCACGCGCCACCGAGAGCAGCGCCTCGATGGTGGGGAGCTTCATGAGCCTGGGGGAATCGGCGGGCGGAACCACTGCGGAGGCGCAGGCTACCCGAGACCGACCCGTAACTTGCGCCCGTAGTGAGGCTGTGCGGATCTCCCCGGTCGATGCGCTCGTGCTCCCGTTTTGCCCCATGGCTGGCTCTTCTCTTCCTGGGGGCGTGCGGGAAATCAGCGGGCGAGTGTGAGCCGGGCAAGACGTACCCCTGCTACTCGGGCGCGGCAGGCACCGAAGGGGTCGGCCTGTGTCACGGCGGCACGGCGCTGTGCGGCGCGTCAGGTTCATTGGGCGCCTGCATGGGTGAGACGACTCCCCAGCCCGAGCTCTGTGACGGAGACGACAACGACTGCGACGCGGAGCTCGACGAGGGCGTCACCAACGCGTGCGGGGGCTGTACGACCCTGGCCAACAAGCCCGGTGACGGGTGCCCGCCGTGTGGCACGTGGAGCTGTTCAGGTCGTGAAGCGCTCACCTGCACCGGCGGCCGACTCAACAATTGCGGCGCGTGCGACGCCGCTGACGTCACCGGCCTCAACGCCTCGTGCACCGGCGCGAACGGTTGTGGCGGCGTGACGGCGTGCGCCGATGACGGCGTGACGTCGACCTGCGTCGCGCCCGAGAAGAACAACTGCGGCGTGTGCGGCCTGCCGGACGTCAACGGCGTGGGAGACGCCTGCACCACCGGTGGTTGTTCAGGGACGCTGGCGTGCAACGCCGCCGGTAACGGCACGGTGTGCGGCGGGCCCAACCGCAACAACTGCAACGCGTGCGGTCAGCCTGACGTCAGCGGGCTCGGCGTTCGCTGCACATTGTCGGGGCCGGGTTGCGGTGTCACGGCGTGCAACGCCAACGGTGACGGAACGACGTGTGTGGCCAGCCAGATGGACCCCGACGGCGATGGCACTGCGAACCCCTGTGACAACTGCCCGCTGCACTCCAACGCGGCGCAGACCGATGGCGACGGTGATGGTGTCGGCGACGCGTGCGACACCTGCCCGATGTCGCCCGGCGCCGCGCAGACCGACACCGACGGCGATGGTCGTGGCGACGCCTGCGACAACTGCCCTTCGGTCATGAACCCCACGCAGGGCGATGCCGACAACGATGGCCTCGGCGACGCGTGCGACAACGACTCCGACAACGACGGCGTGGCCAACGCGCCCGACAACTGCGTGAACGTCGCCAACGCCAATCAGCTCGATGGCGACGGCGACGGGAAGGGTGACGCCTGCGACAACTGCGCGAGCGTCAGCAACGCCTCGCAGCTCGACGTCGACACCGATGGCCGTGGTGACGCGTGTGACAACTGCCTCAACGCCGCCAACGCCAATCAGCTCGATGGTGATGGCGACGGGAAGGGTGACGCCTGCGACAACTGCGTGAGCGCCGCGAACGCCGCGCAGACCAACGCCGACAACGACCAATTCGGAGACGCCTGCGACAACTGCCCGACTGTTCCCGGCGACCAGACCGACGCCGATGGCGATGGCAGAGGTGACGTCTGCGACATCGTCATCAGCGAGCTCGCCGCCGCCGGCCCGAGCGGCGCCGATGACGAGTTCGTCGAGCTCTTCAACGCGTCGAACCAGGCGGTGCCGGTGGCGGGCTGGGTGCTGCAGTACGTGTCGTCGGGTGGCTCGGTGCAGAGCATCGGCGTGCTTCCCGGCGGCGCTTCGATTCCGGCGCGTGGCTTCTACCTCGTCACCTCGAAGACCTCGGCGGGCTACAGCGGCAGCGCCACGCCGGACTTCATCGTGGTGACCGGCGCGGGGGTGCCCAAGGCGCTGAGCCTGAGCGCGACGAGCGGCGCGGTTCGCCTCGCGCTGCCGGGAACGCCGGTCGTGGTGTCCGATGCCGTCGGCTACGGCGGCACCGTCGGTGAGGGCACGACGTCGCCCGTCGGGGCCTGGGGCAGCAGCTCGCCGTACGCGGGCGCGTCGCTCGAGCGCAAGGCCTCGGCGGGTTCGACCGAAGCGACGATGACGGGCAGCGAAATGAGCGCCGGCAACAACCGCGACTCGCAGGACAACGCGGCCGACTTCATTCAGCGCGCCGCGCGTCAGCCGCAGAACCGGAGCAGCCCCGCGGAGCCTTGAAAGCGCGACAGAGAGAAATGAATGGACAGACGTTCAGTGCGTGCGTGTGCGCGCGGAACCACACGCCATGAAGCCTGAGCTTCGCAGCGATCGCCTCGCCATCTTCGACGCGGTCGTGCGGCACGGTGGCTTTTCGGCGGCGGCGCGGGTGTTGGGCCTCCCGCAGTCGTCGGTCAGTCAGCACGTCGCCGCGCTCGAGCAGGACATCGGCACGCAGCTCGTCGATCGCTCGAGCCGCAGGCTGCGGCTCACGGAGGCCGGTCAGTCACTCGCGGCGCATGCGCGCACGGTGCTCGACGCGCTCGACGCCTCACGCGCGGCGCTGCAGCAGCTGGGGTCGGCGGTGAGCGGCTCGCTCGCGCTCGGGGCCAGTGACACGCTCGCCACGCACCTGCTCCCACCGGTGCTCGCGGCGTTTCGCAGCGCGCACCCCGACGTCGAGCTGCGCCTCGACAACCGGCCCTCGCCCACGCTCGCCGAGCGCGTCGCGAGCCGTGAGCTGGATCTCGCGGTCGTCACCCTGCCGCTGCCGCCCGGAAGTCCGCAGGTCTCGCGCCTGAAGCAGGTGCCGCTGGTGCCTCAGCACGACGTGGTCATCGCGCCGCCGACGCACGAGCTCGCCAGCAGGCAGCGGGTGAAGTTGAGCGAGCTGGCCAGACACCCGCTCGTGCTGCTCGACCGCACCACCGGTTCACGCGCGTGGCTCGAGCGGCACTTCGCGGCGGAGCACCTCGAGCCGCGCGTGGTGATGGAGATGAGCAGCCTCGAGGTCTTGAAGCGCCTCGTCGCGCTCGGCTTCGGCGTGTCGGTCGTGCCCGAGCTCGCGGTGCGCGCGGAGGTGTCCGCGAAGGAGCTCGTCACCCGGCCGCTGGCGGGCGCGGAGCGGAGGATGGTGGGCCTGCTGCTGCCGCCGTCGCCGAGCCGCGCTGCCCTCGCGTTCGCCGAGCTCGCGCGCTCGACGCTCGGGTGATCACCGCAGGTCCGGCTCGACGGGGTTGCGAAGGCGCATCGCCTGCTCCAGTGCACCATGCGCCTCGAGGCGGTCCGCGGCGATGTCTTCGAGGAGCTGCTCGAAGACCGACACGCTCAGGAGCGGCAACTGCTGACGCGCCCAACGACGGTGGACCTTCCGCTCGTGGCGTTGCTCCCAACGCAGGTGGTTGGACACGTAGCCGTGGGACCAACGGTGACGCGACTTGTTGGTGCGGCTCATTTTGCAGCCGACGACACATTGTGCGCCGCCTGACGACACCTTCATTTCCAGTGGCGTGATCAGCGCGTTCGTTACAGTCCGCGACCGTGACTTCGCCTTCTTCTTCCGTGTCGTTCAGAGCAGTCGTCTCGTTCGCAGTGATGTTCGCGTTGGCCGGCTGCAACCCCGATGTGGTGTGCGGCGATGGCACCGTCGCCGCACCCGAGACCTGTGACGACGGCAACACCGCTGCCGAAGACGGCTGCTCTGCCGCGTGCGTCACCGAGCCCGGGTGGTCGTGCCCCGCGTCGGGTGGTGCGTGCTCCAACATCGACGACTGCGCGTCGAACCCGTGTCTGAACGGCGGCGTGTGCACCGATGGCGTCGACGCGTTCACCTGCGCGTGCGCGGCGGGCTTCTTCGGAGCGACGTGTGAGACCAACGTGCAGGCGTGCGCGCCGAACCCGTGCCTCAACGGCGGCACCTGCACCGACGGTGTGAACGGCTTCACGTGCGCGTGCCCTGCGGGCTTCAGCGGCGCGACGTGCGAGGCGAACGTCGACGACTGCGCGCCGAACCCGTGTCTCAACGGCGGCACCTGCACCGATGGCGTCGACGCGTTCACCTGCGCGTGCGCGACCGGCTACTCGGGTGCGACGTGTGCGACCAACATCGACGACTGCGCGCCGAACCCGTGTCTCAACGGCGGCACCTGCACCGACGGCGTCGCTGACTTCACGTGTTCCTGTGCGCCCGGCTACTCCGGCGCCGACTGTGCGGTGAACATCGACGAGTGCGCGCCCAACCCGTGCCTCAACAACGGCACCTGCACCGACGGCGTGAACGCGTTCACGTGCGCATGCGCGGCTGGCTACTCGGGCGCGACGTGCGCGACGAACATCGACGAGTGTGTGCCCAACCCGTGCCTCAACGGCGGCACCTGCACCGATGGCGTGGCCAGCTTCACCTGCCAGTGCGCCGCGAACTTCACGGGCACCACGTGCAATGGCTGCCCGGGCACGCTCGCCAACTGCAACGGCGTCGCGAGTGATGGCTGCGAGGCGAATCTCCAGAGCAGCGCGCAGCACTGCAACGCCTGCAACGCCGCGTGCCCGAGCATGCAGATCTGCTCGAACGGCGCGTGCCGCGTGCCGCCCGTCTCGCAGGAGCCCGGTGTTCCCGTGAACAGCGCCGCGGCGCACAACCCGATGGCGCCGGCGGTGGCCGACCTCAATCGCGACGGGAAGCTCGACATTCTGGTGGCGAACGCGGAGTCGGGTTCGGCCGCCACGCCGTCTGGCTCTCTCTCGGTCTTCTTCGGCAACGCCGATTCGACGGTGCAGCCGGAGGTCAACTACACGGGCGCGCCGCTCTCGAGCTCCGCGGTGGTCGCGGTCGACGTCGATGAAGACGGTTGGTTGGACGCGGTCACCGTCGACGGTCAGCCGAACCTCGCGACGACGAACGGCAGCATCAGCGTGTACCGGAACCTCGGAGCGGCGGCGCCGGGTACGTTTGGTCAGTTGCTCAACTTCACGACCGGAGCGCCCGGCTCGGTTCACCTGTGCACCGCAGACTTCAACCGCGACGGGCACGCGGACATCGCGACGACCAGCGTGGTCTCGAACCAGGTCAGCGTGCTGCTCGGCGCCGGTACCGGGAGCTTCGGAGTTCCAACGCTCATCTCGATTCCGGCCACCGGCGGCGTGCAGTCGACCATCGCGTGCCGCGATCTCAACGGCGACCTGTATCCCGACCTCGTGGTGACGAGCCCGTCGTCGGCGCGGCTCTTGATTCTCGTCAATGAAGGCACCGGCTCCTTCGCGGCGCCGGTCGCGTATACGAACAGTCAGAACGGTCAGACCGCGGGTATCGCGTTCGGCGACGTCGACGGTGACGGCAAGGTGGACATCCTCTCGAACGGAGCCGCCGGCGCGTACCTGTACTTCTTCAAGAGTAACGGCGATGGCACCGTCTCCAATGGCGTCGCCTCGTCGACGGGGGCGAGCGCGGTCTCCAACTCCGCGCTGGGCGTGGTGACCGGCGACTTCAACGGCGACAACAAGCTCGACGCGTACATTCTGGTGACGGCGGCCAATGGCGGGGTGCGCCCGATGACGGGCAATGGCGCCGGGACCTTCGTGTCGAGCAGCGTCGTCTCGACCGGCGCATCACCGGGCCTCAATGCCATCACGACGGCCGACATGAACGCCGATGGCTACCTCGACCTCATCTTGACCAACCGAGGTTCATCGACCGTCACCGTCATTCCCAACGGCCTCTGAGCGCTTCGCGAGGTGGCGCAGCTTGTCCGGGTTGCGAACGGCGTAGATGGCGACGATTCGCTCGTTCTCAATCTCGAGTGACATCGTCTCCGGGCCTGCGTCGGTCCAGATGACGAAGCCGGGCATGCCGTTGATGCGCACCGGCTCGGACCGCAGGGAAGGCCCGAAGATGCCCTTGCGCGCCGTTCCCTCGAAGAAGCGGACGATCTTCTCCTTCCCGAAGATGGGCTTGAGCGGCGCGAGGCGCTTGCCGCCGCCGTCGCTGTAGACGACCGCGTCGTCGGCGAGCAGCGCCGCGAACTCGTCGAGCTTTCCCGTCAAAGCGGCCCTGAAGGCCTCGGCGAAGCGCGCGGCCGCTCGAGGAGAAGGCGTGAAGCGCGGGCGGCCGTTCCGCACGTGCTCGCGAGCGCGCGTGGCGAGCTGACGGCAGGCGGCTTCACTGCGGCCGAGGGTCTCGGCGAGCGACGGGTAGTCCATGTCGAAGACGTCATGGAGAAGAAAGGCCGCCCGCTCCAGCGGCGACAGGCGCTCGAGCGAGAGCAGCAGCGCGACGGAGAGATCGTCGACGGACGCGGCTTCGACCGGCTGCACGAGCGGGTCGGGCAGCCACATGCCGACGTACTGCTCGCGCCTCGCCGCCGCTGATTTCATGCGATCGAGGCAGAGCCGCGAGACGATCTTCGCCAGGTGCGCGCGCGGGTTCTCGATGACCGACGCGTCGACACCGGACCAGCGCAGAAATGCGTCCTGCACGATGTCTTCGGCTTCGGCCAGAGAGCCGAGCATTCGGTACGCGACGCCCAGCAGAAACTCACGATGCGGTTCGAAGTCGTTCATGCGTTTGTCTTCGTGACGAGGCAGCCGGGGGCGCTGTGACATGTCACAGGTTCTCCGGTCATTTCGTCATGCGGCCGTCGCCCCGCTTCCGGGTCGCAAGGTCACGAAAGGCCGCACATGAATCGCGCAAACTGGTTCGTCGTTTCTCCCGATGGTGCGAAGGCTGTCGGCGCACTTCATCAATACGTGCTCACCAACACGAAGTTGCCGAGCACGCTGACCCACATGGTCTTCCTGCGGGTCTCGCAGCTCAATGGCTGCGCCCACTGCATCGACATTCACACCCGAGATCTCCTCAAAGAGGGCGTGTCGGTCGACAAGACGGTGCTGATTCCGGTGTGGCACGAGGCGGCGTATCTCTTCACTGATCAGGAACGCGCGGCGCTCGCCTGGGCCGAAGAGGTCACGCGGGTGAGCGAAACGCACGCGTCAGATGAAGCGTACGCAGCGGCCGCGGCGGCGTTCGACGAGAAGGACCTCGTCGACCTCACGCTCACCATCGCGGCGATGAACGCCATCAATCGGCTCGGCATCAGCTTCAGGTTGAAGCCGCGCGCGAAGGCGTGAGTCACTGCGTCACGTAGATGCCGGCGACGCACATCTCGTCTTCCGTACGCGCGCCCCACTTGCGCGTCTTCGGCGTCACACGCTGACCGTCGATGACCGGCTGATTCTCGGCCGTGTTGTCCCACGTACATGGCACCGACAACGTGTCGCCGGGGTTGATGATGATCGCGCGTTCATCGCGGCATCAATCTGCATTCAAAAACAATTCAATATTCTCGCGAGCGGTCAACGTTCGCCGGCCGAATCCCGATGATGCTAAGTCGGCTTCAACTGCTTCGAACTGTTCAGGGTAATACAGTCCGACGATAGTTCTAAAGAACCGTATTGGATGCACAGGTCCTGATACAGGAAGCCGTGCGTCTGGCCCCAGATGAACGTGTGACGCGCTGTGGTTTTCGCGCGCCTCGGTTGGAGTGAAGTCAAATCGAAGCGGTGATATTAGCATGGCTTGCGAGCGCAAATCACAACTTGCCACGTAATCAGCCACGTCGAACTCTTCGTCTGCCTCGCGGATCAGAACGGGACATGGGAAATATACAAGCCGATGGCCGACAATCTCGTCATCGCGCACGTCGTACTCAAGATGGATTGTTGAATACGTCCTCGTCACGATTGTGTCTGATTCAAGTACGGACAAGTACGACTCAATTGAATGTTCGTATCGTGGCAGCTTCCCCGTTCGAATGCGGCATACGCCATCGCTCTCTTTTGCGCTTATAGATGCGCTTTTGACAATGATCTCGTGCTCTCGCAGCCGAAGTAGCCCGTTCTCCACGGCTCTAATGATGTCGGTCTTGAGGCTCATTCGTCTTGGCCGGAAAAGTAGTCCGAGAATTTCTCTCTCACGGAGAGCGGAATATCCGAGATGTCGAGGCTGCCGTCTTCGAGTTGCTGCATTAGTTGTTCGAGGCTCGCCTTGGCTTTTCGAATGGCCTCCTGCTCCTGCGCGGAGCGGTCCCGATGGATTCTGCGCATACTGGCGAGTTGTGGTGCTGTGGGTTGGTTGAAGCACAACTCGTAGTCAGACGACTTGAGCTTCTCAATTTCGGTTTGAAGCATCGCCATGCGCTCTCCCACACCGCAGACGCGGACCCATGCACGAGAGCGTGTGATGGCTGTGAATAGGATGTTTCGTTTCCGCTCCAGGTTGTAGCCATCAGCACACTCGTCGGCGTTCACCACGTACACCATCGGTGCTTCGTTGCCTTTGGCTCGATAGATGCCCGATAGCGTCACGGAGTCATCGACCTTGAAGACGTCGCGACTCGAGGTGAGCCCTGCCTGATGTGAAGTTATGTTTAGTCGTTCGAGGAATAGCGTCAGTCTGGAGGACTCAGATTTGAACGTAATCGCGTCGGTAAAGACAACGAGAATATCGTCAGCATCTAGCACTACTGCGTGAGAGGACCCGCGAGCGTGATCGGTCGCGGCGAGAGCGAGGCGGCAAATCGGCTCCGTGCGCT